>NZ_JAUEUH010000001.1:0-1682551 GCF_032485115.1 Bradyrhizobium sp. SZCCHNRI2009 | reverse complement strand
CCGCTCCTCCCAGCCGAGGGGATTCGGCAAGCGCAAGACTCTAGCCAAAAATGGTCCAGTTTTCCGGCCTCAGATCAGTTTGACGCCGAGTGGCGCGGGTGCAGCAACGGGCGATTGGCGGAGCTGGTCGGGGTTGCGCAGCCGTTCGCCCGTTGCGGGGAGGTTGGCGGCTGAAGAATGGCGGCGGCCTTGCCGTCGCGCGCTTCGCCTTCGATCACGTCAACCCCCGCGCCCAATATGACGGCGCGCGCATCATCAGCCGGCTGATGCGCCGGATGGATTTCGGGACCCACGAGGACAACGGCTCGGTCGTGGTCGTGTTCGCCGAGACCGATCTGCGTTCGGCCATGCGATCGTGCGGCGGCTGTCGAGCCGTGATGCGCCATACCTCGCATGGCAAGCGCAACGCGCGCATGGAGACGGCGGTGACCGTCGCCGCGCTGTAGCAGGGCGACACCGCACGCACGCTGCTGGCCCGGGTCTATGGCGAGCCGCAGCGCGCGGCGTCGTGAAGCCCACTAGTAAGCCTGCCTCAGGCAAGCACTTCAATTCCGATGAGCCGCCCATCCGCATCGAGATCCAGGATTATGTCGGCGCCAACGTATGAAAGAAGGTCAGACAATGGTACTTGCCTGGCAGAGCACCCCTTTGTTCCTGACCCGGGATGCTCAGGCAACATCAGATACGCCACGTTCGGATCGTCTGCACTGATGCGAAGTGCGATGTTACGTTGCGTCATCGACATCTCCCAAGCAGGCGCATCAACGTCCGTAAGGTGGGTACACGCGCATGCACGATCTCGCCATATGTGAGCGCAAGACGGCGCCGTGCCCGCCATCCCAAGAAATTAGCCGAGCGTACCATAAATTGTAAGGGATCGCTTCCAGCAAGTCCAAGACACGGCGTGTGCGCGTGGCTCGCATATCCTGACTTCGGTCGTCAGATCTCATCGGCTTGGCCACGATCTCAACCGAACACTGGCATCTTCAGATCGCGCATTTGCCCCACTCGTCTGATGCTATCACCCTTAGTTCGGGGGCGTCTGACGAAGCGAAGGATGGCGCGATGCAAAACCGACAATCTCGCGATGAGACCGACTGGATCAGCGTGATCGCGATCGTCTCAGTCTTCACGATCGCCAGCCTTGCGTTGCATTTCGGCTGGATGCTTCGCTAACGCTCCATTGCGCTACGCCGCCTTCTTCTTCTCCGCGAGCTCCGCCAGGTCCTTCAGAATATCCGTGGTCCCGGCCAGCCGCTCTTCCGGCGTCTCCCAGACCTGCAGGAACACGACCTTCATGTCCGGGCGGACCTTGGCGGCCTGGCCGTGACGCTTGATGAAGGCGACGAGGCGGTCCGGATAGGCAAAACTGTTGTCGCGGAAGGCGATGACGGCGCCCTTCGGGCCGGCATCGACCTTCTCGACATTGGCGCGGCGGCAGTAGTTCTTGATCGCGGCGACCTTGAACAGATAGCGCGTCTCGTCCGGCAGCTTGCCGAAGCGATCGCGCAATTCGGCGGCGAAGTTCTCGATCTCGTCGTCGGTCTCGAGATCGGCGAGCCGGCGGTACAGCGACAGCCGCACGGAGAGGTCGGAGACGTAGTCCTCGGGGATCAGCACGGGCATGCCGATCGTGATCTGCGGCGACCAGCGGTCGACCGTCGGCTCGGTGATGCCGGCCTTGAGGTTCTCGATCGCCTCCTCCAGCATCGACTGATAGAGCTCGAAGCCGACCTCCCTGATGTGGCCGGACTGTTCGTCGCCCAGCAGATTGCCGGCGCCGCGGATGTCGAGGTCGTGGCTGGCGAGCTGGAAGCCGGCCCCCAGCGTCTCCAGCGACTGCAGCACGCCCAGGCGCTTTTCGGCCAGTGGGCTGATCTTGTGCGTCGACGGCAGGGTGAACAGCGCATAAGCGCGCAGCTTGGAGCGGCCGACGCGGCCGCGCAGCTGATAGAGCTGGGCGAGGCCGAACATGTCGGCACGGTGCACGATCAGCGTGTTGGCGCGGGGAATGTCGAGGCCGGATTCGACGATCGTGGTCGACAGCAGGATGTCGAACTTGCCGTCGTAGAATGCGCCGATGATGTCCTCGATCACGGTCGGCGCCATCTGGCCGTGCGCGACCGCGACCTTCATCTCCGGCACGGTCTTGTCGAGGAACTCCTTGACCTCGGCGAGATCGTCGATGCGCGGCACCACGTAGAACGCCTGGCCACCGCGATAGCGCTCGCGTAAGAGCGCCTCGCGGATCATCACGGGATCATGCGGCGCGACGAAGGTGCGAACGGCGAGACGATCGACTGGCGGCGAGGCGATGATCGACAACTCGCGCACACCGGTGAGAGCGAGCTGCAAGGTGCGCGGGATCGGCGTTGCCGACAGGGTCAGCACATGCACCTCGGCGCGCAGCTGCTTGAGCCGCTCCTTGTGGCTGACGCCGAAATGCTGCTCCTCGTCGACGATGACGAGGCCGAGATCGCGGAACTTGATCGCCTTGCCGAGCAGCGCATGGGTGCCGACGACGATGTCGACCGAGCCGTCGGCGAGGCCCTTCTTGACCTGATTGAGCTCCTTGGTGCTGACCAGCCGCGACGCCTGTGCGACGTTGACCGGAAAGCCCTTGAAGCGCTCAGCGAAAGTCTTTGCATGCTGGCGCGCGAGCAGCGTGGTCGGCACGACGACGGCGACCTGCTTGCCGTCGAGCGCGACCGCGAACGCGGCCCGCAACGCCACCTCGGTCTTGCCGAAACCGACGTCGCCGCAGACCAGCCGGTCCATCGGACGTCCCGCTTCGAGATCGGCGAGCGTCGCCTGGATCGCAGCGAGCTGATCCTCGGTCTCGTCATAGGGGAAGCGCGCGCAGAACTCGTCATAGAGGCCGGCCTGCACCGGCAGCTTCGGCGCCTCGTGCAGCATGCGTTCGGCGGCGATCTTGATCAGCTCGCCGGCCATCTCGCGGATTCGGTTCTTGAGCTTGGCCTTGCGTGTTTGCCAGCCGGAGCCGCCGAGCTTGTCGAGCTCGACATTGGTCTGGTCGGAACCGTAGCGCGACAACAGCTCGATGTTCTCGACCGGCAGATACAGCTTCGTTTCGCCGGCGTAGCGCAGCTCGAGACAGTCATGCGGCGCGCCGGCGACCTCGAGCGTCTGCAGCCCGACGAAGCGGCCGATGCCGTGATCGACATGAACGACGATGTCGCCGATCGCGAGGCTCGTCACCTCCGAGATGAAATTGTCGAGCTTGCGGCTCGCCCGGCGCGGCCGCACCAGGCGGTCGCCGAGAATGTCCTGCTCGGAGATGACCGCGATCTGATCGGTCTCGAAGCCGGTCTCGAGACCGAGCACCGCGAGCATGGTCTCGTTGCGCGGCGTCGCCTGCACCACGCGCCAGGTGTTGACGCTGGTGACATGGATCAGCTTGTGATCCTTCAGCATGCTCGCCATGCGGTCGCGCGAGCCTTCGCTCCACAGCGCGATCACGACCTTCTTGCGCACCGATTGCAGCGCTTGCACGTGCGCCACCACGGCCTCGAATACGTTGACGGCGGAATCGTTGCGCTCGGGCGCGAAGTTGCGGCCCTGTCGCGCGCCGATGTCGACGACGTTGGCGCTCTCCGGCACCGCGAACGGAGTGACACGCGCCAGCGGGACGGCGGCGAGCCGCTCGGCCCATTCGGAGGACGTCAGATAGAGGCGGTCGACCGTCAGCGGCTTGTAGATCGCCCCGCCGCCGGGATGCTCCATCGCCTCGCGGCGCGCGTCGTAATAATCGATGATCTGCTTGAAGCGCTCGCGCGCGGCATCCTCGCCCTGCGGCTCGATCACGATGGGTGTGTTCGGCAGATAGTCGAACAAGGTCTCCATCTTGTCGTGGAACAGCGGCAGCCAGTGCTCCATGCCCGGATAGCGGCGGCCTTCGCTGACGGCCTCGTACAGCGCATCGTCGCGCTCCGGCGCGCCGAACTCGGCGACATAGCCCATGCGGAAGCGGCGGATGGTGTCGGTGACGAGCTGGAATTCGGAAACGGGCACGAGGTCGAGCGAGCGCATGTCGAGCAGGGTGCGCTGGGTCTCGGCGTCGAAGGTGCGGATCGATTCCAGGCTATCGCCGAAAAAGTCGAAGCGCACGGGCTGGTCGAGGCCGGCCGGGAACAGGTCGAGGATGCCGCCACGCACGGCATATTCGCCGCTTTCGCGGACGGTCGACGAGCGGTGGTAGCCATTGTGCTCAAGCCAGGCGATCACCGAATCCATCGGCACGACATGGCCCGGAGCGACCGACAGCGCCTGCCCCGCCATGGTGTCGCGCGAGGGGACGCGCTGCACGATGGCGTTGACGGTGGTCAGCACGATCAGCGGCTTGTCGCTGCCGGCGAGGCGCGACAGCCGTGCGAGCGTGGTCACGCGCTGGGCGAGGATGCCGCCATGTGGCGAGACGCGGTCATAGGGCTGGCAGTCCCAGGCCGGGAACTGCATCACCGGCAGATCCGGCGCGAAGAAGTCGAGCGCTCGCGCCAGCTGCTGCATCCGGTTGCCGTCGCGGCAGACCACGGCGAGGCTCACCGCCGGCGGCTTCGGCTTGGCCGCGGTGGCGCGCGCGAGGTCGGAGACGACGAGGCCTTCGGCGCCTTCCGCGACGTTGGCGAGCGTGAGCGCGCGCCCCGGCGCGAGGTGCTCGGCGGGCGACTTGACCGGGCTCTTCATCAATCGGCGCCCACCGCGCGGAACGCCTTGATGCGCTCGAACAGCGCCGGAGTCTGCTCCGGCGGCAGCGGCCGGGCGCCGGTGACCGCGGCATAGAAGTCCGGGTCGGGGACTTCGAGCAGTTGCTCAAGCTCGGCCAGCTCGCCTTCGCTGAGGGCGCCGATCTCGGCGTCGGCAAAGCGGCCGAGGATCAGATCCATCTCGCGGGTGCCGCGATGCCAGCAGCGGAACAGGAGCCGCTTGCGGCGGTCGTCAAGGCCTTGGCTCGATCGGGTCGTTCCGGTCATCGCGACATCCTGCAGTTCAACGCCAAAAGCCCGGACGGTGCCGGGCGCGGTTGATATAGCGGTGCACAGCGCCCCTGTCAGCCCCTCTCGGGCTGCAGAACCGGCATGCCCGGCACCTCGAACCTGAGAAAAAGACGTGGATGTCTCGGCATTCGCGGCTATTCCGGCTCCCAAACGGCTTTAAGTGTTCGCTCCATGCGCCCCAGCATCCTCAATCCTCTGTTTGCGCCGGTCACGACCCTGTCGGGGGTCGGACCGAAGCAGGACAAGCTGCTGCGCTATCTGCTCGGCTGCACCGAGACGCCGCGGCTGGTCGACCTGCTGCTGCATCTGCCGGCCAGCGTGATCGACCGCCGCAACCGGCCGAAGGTCCGCGACGTCGAGGCCGGAACCGTGGTGACGCTCGAAGTCACGGTCGACCGCCACCGTCCCTCGCGCAACGCGCGCGCGCCATACCTCGTTTACGCCAGCGACGAGACCGGCGACGTCGTGCTGACGTTCTTCCGGCCCAAGGGCGACTACATCGAGAAGATGCTTCCGGTCGGCGCCAAGCGCTACGTCTCCGGCACCGTACAGATGTATGACGGCGTGCCGCAGATCGTGCATCCCGACCGCATCCTGGACGAGGCCGGCTTCGCAAAGCTCTCGGGCATCGATCCGGTCTATCCGCTGACCGAAGGCTTGGCGCTCGGCTCGCTGCGGCGGGCGATCGCTGTGGCGCTGACCAAGCTGCCTGAGCTGCCGGAATGGATCAGTCCGGAGGTGCTCCGACGCTGCAACTTCCCCTCGCTGAAGGAGGCGCTGACGCGGGTGCACGTCCCGCAGGAGCTGACCGACATCCTGCCTGAGAACCCGTTCTGGTCCCGCCTGGCCTTCGATGAGCTGCTCGCCGGCCAATTGGCACTGGCGCTGGTGCGGGCGCAGCTGCGCCGGCCTGCGGGCAACCGCCACGCCGGCGACGGCCGGCTGCGCCGCAAGATCATCGACGCCCTGCCCTATGCGCTGACGAACTCGCAAGCCGAGGCGATGGCCGCGATTGCCGCCGATCTCGAAAAGCCGGTGCGGATGCTGCGGCTGCTGCAGGGCGACGTCGGCTCCGGCAAGACGGTGGTGGCGTTGCTGGCGGCGGCCGCCGTGGCCGAGGCCGGCAAGCAGGCCGCGCTGATGGCGCCGACCGAGATTCTGGCGCGCCAGCACGCCAAGACCATCGCGCCGCTCGCCGCGCGCGCCGGCATGAACGTGGTCATCCTGACCGGACGCGAGAAGGGCAAGGAACGCCGCGACATCCTCGCCCGGCTCGAAGCCGGTGAGATCGACATCCTCATCGGCACCCACGCGCTGATCCAGGACGACGTGGTCTTCAAGTCGCTGGCGCTCGCCATCGTCGACGAGCAGCATCGCTTCGGTGTGCGCGAGCGGCTGGCGCTGACCTCGAAGGGCGAGGCCGTCGACGTGCTGGTGCTGTCGGCGACGCCGATCCCCCGCACCCTGGTGCTGACCTATTTCGGCGACATGGACATTTCCGAGCTGCGCGAGAAGCCGGCCGGTCGGCAGCCGATCGACACCCGCGCGGTGGCCGACACCAGGCTCGGCGAGGTCGTCGACGCCGTCGGCCGCGCGCTCGATGCCGGCAAGCTGGTGTACTGGATCTGCCCGCTGGTCGAGGAATCCGAGGCCGAGGGCATCGATCATCTCACCAACGCGACGGATCGCTTCGAGAGCCTGCGCGAGCGCTTCGGCGACAAGGTCGGCCTCGTCCACGGCAAGATGAAGGGCAGCGAGAAGGACGAGGTCATGGGGCGGTTCGCGGCCCATGAGCTGCGCCTGCTGGTTGCGACCACCGTGGTCGAGGTCGGCGTCGACGTGCCGGCGGCCAGCATCATGGTGATCGAGAACGCCGAGCGCTTCGGCCTGGCGCAGTTGCACCAGCTGCGCGGCAGGATCGGCCGCGGCTCGGAAGCCTCGACCTGCATCCTGCTCTATCACGAGCCGCTCGGGCCGATGTCGAAGGCCCGCCTCGCCGTGATCCGAGAGACTACCGACGGCTTCCGTATCGCCGAGGAGGATCTCAAGCTGCGTGGCGAAGGCGACGTGCTCGGCATCCGCCAGAGCGGCCTGCCCGGCTACCGCATCGCGCGGCCCGAGGTGCATGCCCAACTGATCACCCAGGCCCGCGACGAGGCGCTGCGGATACTCAAGGAAGACCCGAAGCTGAAGGGCCCGCGCAGCGATGCGCTGCGCTGCCTGCTGTATCTCTACGAGCGCGACGAGGCGATCCCGCTGCTGACGGCGGGTTGATCAGCAGAAGGTGCATCAACAAACTCACCTGTCGTCCCGGCCTTGAGCCTGGACCCATAACCCCAGGGAGCAGTTTGAGGCAGGGTGGCGATTGGCTTTTTCGCACCTCACAACCGCCGCGGAGTATGGGTCCGGGTCTGCGCCACGATGGGCTATCGCGCGTCGTGGCTCGCACGGGACGACGAGCTGAAATCGTCTACTTCGTTTTGCAACTCTCGGCGAACGCCACCAGCTGCGCCGCGTCGGTGCCCTCGCCCTGCACGTCCGCCGCAATGTGCTCGAACAACCGCGCAAAGCCCTCGTAGATCAGAGCAGCCGGATGATCCTCGCCGAGGAACCCCGCGATCTCGCGCATTTCGGCGACCCAGCGATAGGCCTTCGGCAGCATGTCCGGCAGTGCGTTGGCGAGACGGGCCTGGACGTGCGGCAGGCTCAGCGCCAGCTCGTCGCGCAGCGCGTCGGCGGCGCCGGCGCGGGTGGAGGCCAGCACCATCGCGGCGCCGAGCCCTGTCAGTCCCTTGTTGATGCCGGCATAGGCCATCTTCAGCGCCGAAGCCGCGCCGATCGGCCCTTCGATCCGGCGCAGATCGAGCCCGAGTTCGCCCAACGCGGCGACATCGGCTGCCGCCTCGCCGCTCACATAGAAGGCCGGTCCCTTCGTGCCGGGCTTCGGCGGCAGACCGATGATGGCGGCGTCGACCAGGCGCGCACCCGACGACAGCACGATGTCCTCGATGGTCCGGATGGTCTCGACGTTGACGGCATTGCAGTCGACGATGATGGGCTTCTTCGAATTCCGGTTGATGACCGTCGCGAGTTGCTCCGCCAGCGCCACGGCCTCGCCTGGCGGCACGATCGACAGGATGATGTCCGCATTGGCGATCTCGGCATCGCTGGCGCCGATCATGCCGGATGCGGCCGCTCTCGTCCGCGTCGCCGCGCTGCGCTCCTCGAGCGACGTCAGGACCTTGCAGCCGTGCTCCACGAGACGGGCGGCGATGGTGCTGCCCATGGCGCCGGGCGCGATGACGGCAATGCTGGGAGGCATGATGACGCTCCGATTCCAACGATTGTCTCGAAGACTATGCGCACCCCATGACAAAATTGAAGGCACGAAAACGAAGGGCAGCCCTTCCGGGCTGCCCTCGCCTTGGCCGCAACGTCAACGCTCCCCTCAGAGCCCCCGAGAACGCTGACCGCCGCGGCAGACCTCAGAACGCAATCTTCAAGCCTCCGCTGCCGAAGAAATCGTCGCCACCCGTGCGTCCGATCGTGCGCGACACGTTCACCGTCAGCGCCACATTGCTCCAGAACGGCGCCACGACGCCGGCGCTCACCCGGCCGTAGACGTTGTGCGAGGTGCCGTTCGGAACCGTCCAGTTATTGACGATGACGGGCGCCGAGGTCGCGTTGTACTGAATCAGGCGGCCGTTGCCGATGATGTCGTCATCGAGCGTCAGGTTCAGGTACGGATTGATGACGTTGCCCTGCACCTGGAACGGGGTGCGCAGCTGCACGCCGACGCTGCCGATCAGGGTCTCGGCGGTCTGCGAGCCGACCGCGAGCGTGAGCGCAGGATCGCCGGTCTCAGTGAAGCCGTCGACGCGGGCGCGGGCATAGGTCAGCCCGCCGATCGGGCCGAGCTTCGCCCCGCCTGCATCGAACAGGTAACCGGCTTTGCCGGCCGCGACGAAGGTGGTGCCGCCGGGATTGGAGGTGATGGTGTCGACCACGCCCGGCCGCGTGTTGCGATAGTCCTGATGGCCGATCGTCGCCAGGCCCTCGGCAAACAGGCTGCTGCTGGCCCAGGCCCCGTAGAGGCCGAACTGATAGGAGTTGGCATCCGTGGTGCCGGCGCTGTTGAACAGCCTCGCCTTTGGATTGGAATAGTCGAAGGCGGTACCGATCATGGTGTTCGCCGACAGCCGGTACTCGACGCCGATGGTGCCGCCGATGCTGTCGAGATTGAAGCCGTTCGACGCGGCGCTGCCCTGGCGGTCGCTGACGCCACCATTGCCCTGCATGTAGAACGACCATGGACTGACCGGCGCGAGCGGCGGCGCCTTGGTGTAGGGCGGGCGGCCCATTGCCCCATAGGCGTTCATCGTCGACGGAGCAAAGCCCGCGGTCTCGCGGAACATGTCGAGCTTGCCGAACAGGGTCGAGGCGAAGCCCATCGCGGTGATCGACCCCACCTCGCCTTGCGGCGCGAAGGTCAGCGGCGCGTTGAGGCGGTTGACGATGTACTGCCCCAGCACCTCGAAGCCGTGTGACGTCAGGTGCACGCCATCGACGTAGAACAGATACTGGTTCTGCAGCGCAGGATTGCCGATGCAGGCGATCGGACAGGCGCCGACATTGGTGAAGCCATAGCGCGACGGATTGGCCTGGATCAGCGTGCCGATCAGTCCGGTGTCGACGTACTCGACACGCACGCCCGAACGCGCGACGCCAGCGAGCGACTGCTGCATCAGGCTGTTATAGGTCGTGCTGTAGGCCTTGCCGGCCGGAGCATTGGCGTTGCCAACGGCCTCCGGCAAGGTGCTGACATCGCCGGCCGTGAACACGATACTGCGCGCGCCGTCGCCGACCAGCGCGTTGATGCCGGCCATGGCCTGCTGGGCCGTGACGGCCGCGGCCGTCGGCGCGTCAGCGAGCGAGCCGCCGGCGCGGTAATAGGCCCGCGCATCGTTGCCGCCGACCGAGATCTCGACCAGGTCGGTCGACGAGATCCTGCCGGAGAAGCCCGTCAGTCCGCTCCATTCCTGGAAGAAGCCGGGAATGCCCGGCGCCACCACGTTGGTATCGCCCGCCATGGCGCCGCCGATCGCGTAGTTGAGCTGGGGAATGCCGAGCAGCGCCGAGGTCGTGTCGACGAAATTCGTGCCGCCGCTGAAGCGACCGGTGGGATAGAGCGGCAGCTTGCCGGCGCCGCCGGTGAAGGTCCAGAGATTGCCCGTGTCGGCGTAGCTGTCGCCAAAAGCCTGAATGCGCGTATAGGTGGTCTGGGCCGCCGCCGGCGCGGTCAGTTGCAGGGACGCCGCGGACAGCGCGACCGCACACAACGATGTCGTCCTACTCACAGGCATCCTACGCGCCTCCCCAACGCCCTACTTTTGTTTGCCCGATGTTTCCATGGTGACCATTCGAAACACCACCGCCCATTGGTTGTAGGAACGATGACATCCGTGGCTGTGCTTTCCCCGCATCATCATGCAGTGCAAAGCGCCGCGATGCGCACGTTCGCCCGCTGGGCGGACCGGACCGCCACCGACCATGCTCACGAAGGCTGCTGACAGAATCTGGCAGAGGGCTCGGCTAGTCGTGTGGCTGAAGCGCCGCAGCCGGCGCCGCCACCGGAGAGACGACGATGCCCGACTTCAATTTCCTGATCCTCTATGTCGACAACCCGCCGAGGAGCGCGGCCTTCTATGCGGATCTGCTCGGCCGGCCCGTGATCGAACAATCGCCGACGTTCGCCATGCTGCCGCTGCGCGAGGGCGTCATGCTGGGCTTGTGGTCGCGGCACACGGTCGAGCCGCCAGCGACGGGCGCCGCAGGCTTCGGCGAGGTCGCGTTCGCGGTCGGCGATGCCGGCGAGGTCCAGCGGCTGCACGACGACTGGAAGGCGCGCGGACTTTCGATCGCGCAGGCGCCGACACGGATGGATTTCGGAACCACGTTCGTCGCGCTCGATCCGGACGGGCATCGCCTGCGCGTGTTCGTTCCGCAGGATGCGGCCTAGCTCTTCCGCAGTGGCTGGCCTTTCGCGCCAGTCGGCCTTTCAGCCTAGTCCGCCTTGGCCGGCTCGGGCTCACGGTGCGGCGATGGCTGCGCGGGTGCGTTGGCGAGGCGCGCGGCGTTGGCCATGTTGGCCAGCGCCGCGACTTTTTTCTGCTGGTCCGATCCCGGCTGCACCACGCCGCAGGACATGATCAGCGTCGCCGCGTCCTCGGCGCTCATGTCGACCTCGATGATCTTGCTCCGCGGCAGATAGAAGAAAAAGCCGGTGGTGGGGTTCGGTGCGCACGGCAAGAACACCGAGATCTGCTCGTCGTCACCGGGCAGCCGGCTCGAAATCTCCGCGCTCGGCGGCTGCGAGATCAGGACGATCGACCACATGCCGGGCGAGGGAAACTCGACCAGCCCGACACGGCGCAGGCTCGAGCCCTTGCCCGAGAACAGCGTTTCGAACACCTGCTTGAGGCCGCGATAGATCGCGCGCACCGCCGGGATGCGGCCGAGCAGCCGCTCGCCGAGGTCGACCAGGGTGCGGCCGATCAGGTTGGCCGTCAGGAAGCCGAGCAGCGTCAGTCCGATCACGGCCACGATCAGGCCGGAGCCGGGCACGCCGAACGGCAGATAGGTCTCCGGACGATAGACCAGCGGCACGAACGGCCGGACCAGCCCGTCCACCCAGGTCACGAACCACCAGGTGATGTAGAGCGTGATGGCGACGGGACCGGCGACGACGAGGCCGGTCAGGAAATAGTTGCGAAACCGGAACATCAGCCCATGATGGGGCGTCTCGGCCGGAGCATCGGCCAAGGGATCGGTCTCAGGCGGCAGGTCGTCGCGGGAACTCATGCGAACTTCCGGGTCGGATCAAATCTCACCTAGGGGTCTTAGCAGATTTTTGAAGGGCGAAGGCCCTCTTTCCGACACATGCGCGCTTTGCCGCTGACCTGTGGCCCGGCAGCCGGGCACCAAGTCAACGCGCAAGGCGTCGATTTCAATCCCTACTGCGGCGAGGAGCCACTCAAAAGGGCAAACGCGCTGCCCTAGGCGCTACGCAGCGGCAGGGCCAGGCCGACCGCCACGAAGATGCCGCCGCCGACCTGGTTGAAGCGGCGCCCGACCCGGGCGAGCCATGGACGAACCTGGGCCGCCGCGCTGGCGATGGCGACCTCGGTCAGGAACTCGGTCGCCGTATAGGTGACGGCTACGATGCCGAACTGTACCGCAAGGCTGCGCTCGGGGTCGATGAACTGCGGCAACAGGGCGCTGAAGAACAGCAGGCATTTGGGATTGGTGGCCGCGGTCAGGAAACCCTGGCGAAACAGCACCTGCCCGCTCGCAACGGCGGGCTCACTGCCGGCATCGACCGCCACCGGCGGCGATCGCCACAGCTTGATGCCGAGCCAGGCGAGATACAGCCCGCCCACCCACTTCAGGACGACCAGCCAGGTGATGGAGGATTGCACCAGCGCGCCGATGCCGAACATGCAGAGCGCGATGATGAGGACGAAGCCGATCAGGCCGCCGGCGATCGTGAACAGCGTCCTGCGCCCGCCATGCAGCGCCCCATGGGTGAGAGCCAGCAGGCCGCTCGGGCCGGGCGTGAGCGAGATACCGATGCTCATGAGCAGGAACAGCAGCCAAGTGTCGAAAGCCATCGTGATCCCCGTGATGGAGCGGACCGCCGAGCTCCGTCGGGGACATCGCCTGAAACTGATGTCGGATTGCGGATCAGATGGCAAGCACGGCCGAGTTTGCACGCTCGTGCCCCCCGTGAGGTGTGGGCGCGAAAAAAACGGTGTCGTCCCGGACAAGCCCGGCAACGCGATAGCGTTGGCGGGCGCAGATCCGGGACCCATAATCCCGAGAGGTCGTTTGAGACAGGCTGGAGCCGCCGGCGCTGCGAACCATTAAGCACTGTGGCTATGGATCCCGGCGTTCGCCGGGATGACAGCGAATGTGAAGATGCCGCGTCGCAACTTACGCCGAACTGGTTCTCAAGGCGATGCGAGAGCATCAGCCAAGAGAAACCCGCTGCTACTCCACCGTGACCGACTTGGCGAGATTGCGCGGCTGGTCGACGTCCGTCCCCATCACCACGGCGGTGTGATAGGCCAGGAGCTGGACCGGGATGGCGTAGACGATCGGCGTGAACGTCGCGGCCATGTCCGGCATGATGATCGTGACCAGCGAGTCCACGGTCGCCTCCTCGGCGCCCTTGGCATCGGTCATCAGGATGATCTTGCCGCCGCGCGCGGCGACCTCCTGCATGTTCGACACCGTCTTCTCGAACACGCGATCATAGGGCGCAATGACGACGACCGGCATGGTCTCGTCGATCAGCGCGATCGGGCCATGCTTGAGCTCACCGGCGGCATAGCCCTCGGCATGGATGTAGGAGATCTCCTTCAGCTTCAGCGCGCCTTCCAGCGCCAGCGGATAGGAGGTGCCGCGGCCGAGATACAGCACGTCCTTCGACTTGGCGATCTCGCGCGCGAGCTTCTCGATCTGCGGCTCGACCGTCAGCGCCGCCGCAATCAGCCGCGGCACCTCGACGAGGCCGTGCACCAGCTTGGCCTCGTCGGCCTCAGAGAGCTCGCCGCGGCCGCGGCCGGCGGCAATCGCCAGCGCCGCCAGCACCATCAACTGGCAGGTGAAGGCCTTGGTCGAGGCGACGCCGATCTCGGGGCCGGCAAGCGTCGGCATCACGATCTCGCTCTCGCGCGCGATCGTCGAGGTCGGGACGTTGACGACGGAGAGCGTATGGACGCCCTGCGACTTCGCGTAGCGCAGCGCCGCCAGGGTGTCGGCGGTCTCGCCGGATTGCGAGATGAAGATGGCGAGATCGCCCTGGCGCAGCGGCGCCTCGCGGTAGCGGAACTCCGAGGCGACGTCGAGCTCGACCGGCACCCGCGCGAAGCGCTCGAACCAGTATTTGGCGACGAAGCCGGCGTAGCTTGCGGTGCCGCAGGCGGTGATCGAGATGCGCTGGATATCTTTGAAGTCGAACGGCAGCCGCGCCGGCAGCATCACGCGCTCGGTGCCCATGTCGACGTAGCGTGCCAAGGTGTGGCCGACGACCTCCGGCTGCTCGTGGATTTCCTTGGCCATGAAATGGCGATAGTTGGCCTTGTCGACCAGGAACGACGACGCGCCGGATTTCAGCACCTCGCGCTTCACCACCGCGCCCGTTGCATCGTGGATGATGCCGGCGTCGCGGGTGATCTCGACCCAGTCGCCGTCATCGAGATAGCTGATCGTATCGGTGAACGGCGCCAGCGCGATCGCGTCCGAGCCCAGGAACATCTCGCCGTCGCCATAGCCCATCGCCAGCGGCGAGCCCTTGCGGGCGCCGATCAGGAGATTGCCGTGGCCCTTGAACAGGAACGCCAGCGCGAACGCGCCCTTCAACTGCGGCAGCGACGCAGCCACGGCCTGTTGCGGGGTGTGGCCCTTCAGCAGATAGGAATTGACCAGATGGACGACGGTCTCGGTGTCGGTCTCGGATGCGAATTTGGCGCCCTGCTTTTCGAGCTCGGCCCGTAGTTCGCGAAAATTCTCGATGATGCCGTTATGCACCACGGCAACGTTGTCAGTCGCATGCGGATGCGCGTTGCTCTCGGTCGGTTTGCCGTGGGTGGCCCAGCGGGTGTGACCGATGCCGGCGTGTCCCTTCAGCGGCTGCTGCTCGAGCCGCTTCTCGAGGTTCTTCAGCTTGCCCTCGGCGCGCCGCCGGTCCAGATGATCGCCCTCGAGCGTGGCGACGCCCGCGGAATCGTAGCCGCGATATTCGAGACGTTTCAGGGAATCGACGAGATGCTCGGCAACCGGCCCGCGTCCCAGGATCCCGATGATTCCGCACATCAGCGCCAGTCCCCAAATCGTCGAGAGAGATTCAAAAGCGTGGCATTGTCTTAACGAAAACGGCGCGCTTTCAGGATTCAATAATTATTGCGGATTGCGACAGGGTTAAGTGAGAGCCCTAACCGAGGGCCTGCAGGCAACTCCGGTTCGATGCGGAGGTCCAGTTCGGAGCGCACTTAACGCCAGGTCAACGCTTTTGCGCAGAGACTGTCGCGTCGGAGAGGACGCCATGACCTATAGCCGCCGCCCAACTGATCCCAAGGGCACCAGCCCGCTGAGCCTGTCGCATCCGACGTCCGGGAGCCATCTGGCGCACTGGCCGCCGCCGACCTTGAGCAACGAGCTCAAGCCGATGCCTATCAAGCACCGTACGAACGAGCCGGTCAAGCACGCCACCCGCCGCGGCTGGCGCCTGACGCGTGCGATGTTCGCCGAGTTCCAAGACGACGAAAGCTGATGTCTCAGCTCACTTCTTGTGGCGTTGCTTGGCATTCCGAAAGCGCGCCGCGGCGCCTTCGCGCGTCGTCTGAGGACTGCGCTCCAGCGCCAGCGCATCGTCGGGCACGTCGCGCGTGATCACCGAGCCTGAGCCGATATAGGCGCGGGCGCCGATGTTGATCGGCGCCACCAGCGAGGTGTTGGTGCCGATGAAGGCGCCCTCGCCGATGTTCGTCTTGTGCTTGTTGAAGCCGTCATAGTTGCAGGTGATGGTGCCGGCACCGATGTTGGAATTGGCGCCGACATGGGCGTCGCCGATATAGGACAGGTGATTGACCTTCACGCCCGCCTCCAGCACTGCGGCCTTGGCCTCGACGAAATTGCCGATCTTGGCGCCTTCGCCGAGCGACGTACCGGGCCGCAGCCGCGCGAACGGCCCGAGCAGGCTGTTGCGGCCGAGCTTGGATTGCACGATGTGCGAGAACGAATGCACCACCGCGCCGTCGCCGATCGACACGCCGGGGCCGATCACGACGAACGGCTCGATGGTCACGTCCTTGCCGAACGTCGTATCCGCGGCGAGATAGACGGTCTCCGGCGCGATCAGCGTCACGCCCGCATCCATGGCCGCGCGGCGCAACCGGGTCTGCATCACGGCCTCGGCCTCGGCGAGCTGCGCCTTGGTGTTGATGCCGCGCACTTCGTCTTCAGACGTCTCGATCACGACCGCGTCGAGCCCCTGCTCGCGCGCGATCGCAACCGCGTCAACGAGATAATACTCGCCCTTGCTGTTGGCGTTGCCGATCCGGTCGAGGATCGCGAGCGCGCAACGGCCGTCCATCGCCATCACCCCGGCATTGCACAGCGTGATCGCCCGCTCCGCTTCGCTCGCATCGGCCTGTTCGCGGATCGCGACCAGCTTCGATCCGTCGAGCAGCAGGCGACCGTAGCCGGTCGGATCGGCGGCGCGAAAGCCGAGCACGGCGAGCGCTGCGCCCTGCGCCAGCGCCGCCCGCAGCCGCGCGAACGTCTCGGCCGTGATCAGCGGCGTGTCGCCGAATGCGACCAGCAGATCGTCTGCGCCGCGCGCGATCGCCTGCCGCGCCGCCAGCACCGCATGCGCCGTCCCCAGCCGGTCGTGCTGGACGAAGATATCCGCATCCGGGCGCAGGCGCCTGGCTTCCTTCTCGACCGCGTCGTGCCCCGGCCCCACCACCACCGCGATGCTGGCGCCATCCCCGTGCGGCGCCGCCGCCAGGACGTGCGCGAGCAGTGATTCGCCGGCGATGGGATGCAACACCTTGGGCACGCTCGTGCGCATCCGGGTGCCCTCGCCTGCCGCAAGCACGATGGTCAGACTGGATCGAGCGGTCATGAAACACCTGGGATGAAGGGAGCGCATAGGTCGCGCTGTCATAATGCGTTTTCTGCGCGGGGCAAACCGCACCGGCTAAAGCCCCTGGTGGTTTTCCTGTTAATGTTCGCTTCGTGATTCGATTAAGGCAGGTTCATGGCTAAGGACTCCCGCAAATCCGCCGGCGCAAATGCAGCTGAGAAGACGGGCACCACTTTGTCTGGACTGTTTGCCGACGAGAACGAGTTCGATCGCCGCGCGCTGTGGCGGCTCGGCTGGTGGGGGGCTGGCGCCGTCGGCGCCGTCGGCCTGGCCGTTTTCACCAATCAGGCTGCACAGGGATGGCGGCAGGACCGTGTTTCCGCGGCCGATCTGTCGCGCCAGGCGCAACTGCTGCAGTCGCTGGCCCGTGAGACCCAGGGCGAGGCGCGCCAGCTCGGCGCGGCCATCGAGACGCTCAACACCGATCGCGACCGGCTGTACGCGCGCGTGACGGTGCTCGAGCAGGGATTGGACTCGGTGACCGGCGCGCTGGCCAAGCAGAGCGCCCAGGCGACCGCGAATCCCGCCCCCGGCAGCAAGGCGCCCCCCGCGCCACAGATCGCTGCCGTCGAGTCCCAGGCCCCGGTGGCGGCCCCGTCGGGTTCCCCGCCACCCGGCCCCTTGCCCGCATATGCGAACGCGTCGCCGTTCATGCCGGTTCCCAACGGGGCGGCCGGAACCAGTCCGGCTCAGCCGAGTACCCCGCCGGCTGCCGCGAGCGCCGACAAGACGAAACAGGAGCAGGCCAAGCCGATGTCGGCCGGGCTATCGGGGGCTTCGTCACCGCCCGTCTCTTCCGCCCCTTCGCCGACACCGTCAGCCTCGTCCGCATCGCCGGCTGCGACCGGTTCCAAGCCGACTGGTGGTGCCTCGGACCCGGCCGGCAAGCCGGCCGAGACCGACAAGCTCGCAAGAGCCGAACCCGCAGAGGCCGCCGGCGCCAAGGGCAGTGACAGCACCGACGCCGCGGTCACGGCGGTCCAGAAGACCGAATTCGCCGTCGATCTCGGCGGAGCCAACTCGCTCGGCGGCCTGCGGGCGCTGTGGCGGGATCTCGTGAAGACCCATGCCGACCTCGCCCTGCTCAGGCCGATCATCATCCTGAAGGAAGGCCGGGGCGGTCCAGGTATGCAACTGCGGCTCGGCGCCGGCCCATTGGGCGACGCGGCGACGGCGGCGAAGATCTGCGCGGTCCTCGCCGAGAGCCAGCGCGCTTGCGAGACCACCGTCTATGACGGCCAACGCCTCGCGGTCCGCGAGGAGCCGGAGGCGGCCAAGCCGGCCGCGCCCGCGGCTGCCGCCCAGAAGCCGGTGCAGCGCCGGCGCACGTATCAGCCACAGGCCCAGCAGCAGCGTCACGGCAAGCGCGAGGAGCCGCCGGCCGCGGCCGCGCCGGCACCGCCGCCGGCAGAGGCGCCCAAGCCCGAACAGCCGTCGGCGCTGTCGTCGTTCTTCCGCCGCTCCTGAGGCTCGAATCGACGTGCGGCCAAAGCCGGTTGGGACGGATTGTGAAAGCAGTCCGCGAACCGGCTTTGCGGCTTGTCCGCACGTCCTTTCCGCAGCATAGTCCCGCGCATGAAAAAGACCCCGTTCCGCCTCTCGCCCTATCAGGTGCAATGGCTCCTGATCATAGGCTTCGTCACCGTCGGCTATGCCCTCTATCTGCGCTATCTGGCGATCGAGCTGTCGAGCGTCGCGCTCGCCTGCGACGCCGGCCTGCAGACGCTGGCCTGCAAGAGCCGGGCGGTTGCGACCACGCTGTTCAAGAATTCGGTGTTCGGCGCCACGGCGCTGGTGATCGCAGTGCTGCACGTGATGCGGCCGTCGATCGTGCTGCTGACCGGCGGGCTGATCGCCGCCGGCCTCGGCATCGTGCTCTACAACATCGTGCTGTCGGGGCTGGCGATCGGCCTGCTCATCCTCGGCTTTGCGCGGCCCGCGCCCGCCACAGCGTGAACGCCAGCAGCAGATACATCGCGCAGGTCCACATCGCCTGCCAGTTGTCGCGGCCCTCGTTGTAGATCACGTAGACCGAGGAGATCGCGAGCAGGCCGGCGAAGCTGGCCTCGGCGATCGGCCGGGGACCCTGCGCCGGACGATTGCCGAGCAGCATCGCGAACGGCACCACCGCCATGGTCAGGCTGGCGAACGGGAAATCGCGGTAGCGCGGGTCGAACACGAAGCCGAGCGCCGTCTCGGCCGCAATCAGCACCGTCACGACGAGGACCAGGCCCAGCAGGTAGGTGATCTTCAACTGCTTGCGGCCGTCATTCGGTCCGAGCAGGTCGAGGAAGGTCGGCAACGGCCGCCCGGCCATCGTCGCATTGGCGCTGAGGATCGGCGCCAGGACGCCGGCCGCGAGCAGCGCCCCCCAATGCAGCCAGCCGCCGGCACCGAGACTCTCATAGAACATCTTGTCCGCGGCCATGCCGAACAGCACGCCCGCCGTCGTCGCGGAGATCCCGACCCCGACCCAGGCCGAGAGGTGCGGCGGCCAGGGCCGGCGCCGCACCGTCAGCCAGCCGGCCAGGAACACCACGAAAGACAGGATCATGCCGCCGCCCATCTGCAGCTTCCAGAGCGGATAATTGCTGACCGGCTCGCCCGGCGGATATTTCAGCGCCCGCGTATCGTCGCTGATCAGGCCCCAATAGCCGCCGACCGTGCCTTCGAGCTTGCGCTTCCACGGCTGGTCATAGGCCTCGATCAGGTTGACGCGGAAGTTCTCGCGCTTGGCGAGGCTGAGGATCTCCGACACCACGCGGGCCTGGTTGGCCCGCGACGGCAGCGCGCCCTCGCGCATGCGCCCCTCGCTCGGCCAGCCGGTCTCGCCGATCAGGATCTCCTTCCCCGGAAAGGCGACGCCGACCTGCTGGCGGATGGCGTCGACATGGGAGGCGGCGAATTTCGCGCGCACCGGGATGTCCTCCCAGTACGGCAGGATATGAACCGTGACGAAGTCGACGATGTCGTAGAGCTCGCGGTTGCGCAGCCAGAACTCCCAGACGTCGGCATAGGTGACGGGAATCGTGACCTGCGCCTTGACGCCGCGGATGGTCGCGGCCAGATCGGCTGATGTCATCTCGCCGCGCAGCAGCACCTCGTTGCCGACCACGACGGCCGTGATCACCTTCGGATAGCGCTTGATCAGGTCGACCGCGATGCCGATCTGCTGCTGGTT
The DNA here is from genome assembly GCF_032485115.1 of Bradyrhizobium sp. SZCCHNRI2009. Lineage (NCBI taxonomy): Bacteria > Pseudomonadati > Pseudomonadota > Alphaproteobacteria > Hyphomicrobiales > Nitrobacteraceae > Bradyrhizobium > Bradyrhizobium sp. SZCCHNRI2009. The sequence goes on along the minus strand of NZ_JAUEUH010000001.1, from coordinate 1,662,645 downwards.
CTTCAGCTTGTTGGAGCCGAGCCAGATGCCCTGGATCACCTTGATGCCGACGCGGGCGGCGATTCCCGGCACCTGGTCGAGACCGTTCTCGATCGAATAGGTGCGCACGCATTCGGAGATCTTGGCGAGCTGCACCAGGTCCTGCTCGATCTGCTCGGCGTCGATATGGGTGGTCGGATCCAGCGGGCTCTGCTGGCCGCGGAACGGCGCATAGGACACGCACTGCAGCTTCGAAGCTGGCTCGATCGGCGCGCGCGCGAGCATGATCGGCTGGGCCAGCCACCACCACGCGGCGGCGATGACACCCAAGGATATGAGCAGAAGCGCCAGCGGCGTAGGAAGGGATTTCAGTTCCGTGTCTCCAGGCAGGGTGGTGTCGATTACCCGGTCGGCGGCGATCTGCCAAGTAGGCGATCGGGCCCTCCGGCGCTCCCGGCGTACCCGCTCCACATCGCCCTTTTACGATGACGCGAGAAAGTTGGTACGTTGCTGGACAAAATCCGAGATTCCGGTCATTGGGAATCCCGGTTGGCCCCGGCCGTCGCAACGTCGCAACCCAGATTGGGCCCCTGCGCAAGCGCCCGTTAGGAACGCTCTGCGACAGTCGGAATCAATCTCCCGCCGCAATCGGGGCTGATTTGATCGGCATCAACACTGCGTCCGTCAGGGGACGGCACGAAGGCAACAATCGGGGAATTTATGGGTCGACGCGTGCTCCACTCCAAGTTTTCGGTTTCGCGCCTGTCGGCGGCTCTGGGCCTCGTGCTCCTCATCGGCGCGCCCGGCGCGCTCGCCCAGAGCGGCAGCGACCATCCCCAGGACCAAAAGCCGCAGGCGGCCAATCCGGCCGACGTGTCGAAGGAGAACCAGCGCAAGGCCGACGAATTCACCGAAGCGTCCCAGGCGCTCAGTGGCGGCCCGGCCGGCAATCCCGAATGCGTCTGGCTCGGCCGCCGCGTCGTCCAGTTGATGTACAACGACGACCTCGATACCGCCTTCCGCCACCTTGATCTCTATGACCGGTTCGGCTGCCCCGGCGGCCACGTTCAGGCCGCCTTCCGCTGCCTGACGCGCTTCATCCCGCAGATCGATCCGAAGATGCCGAACTCGCTGAACAACCACGTCCACGGCTGCTGGATCAATCCGGACGCCAAGCCGCAGGTGGCTGCGGCGCCTGCGCCGGGCCCGGCCTCGACCCCGGCCGCGCAGGCTTCGCCAGCGCCGACGCAGCAGCCCGCTCCCCAGGCATCGCCCTCGCCCGCGCAGCCTCCGGCGAAGTGACCGGCGCCTGAAGGCAGGCGGGACGCACGATCCCGACGACCAGGCGCCATGCGCGGCTGCGGCATGACAGCGCTCCGATCACGTGGCAGGATACGGCCGAGATACGATCGAGGTCGTCGACGCGCGCCTGAGCCTCGCCCCGGTTCAGGCACCGTTCAGCAGGATTGGGCTCTGTTGGGATGACATATGATGTCGCGGCCTTCGGCTGTGACGGCGTGAGAATGATCGCCTTCGCCGCTCGTCGTCGGACGTCGCCCGCGAACGTGATCCCGGTAGCATCGGATACCCGAGATGGAACGGCGATCGACCGCTCCGCTTCACCGCTGACTTGATCCTAGGAATGGTTGCCCCTCCAATGCGTGCCGTTGTCGCCGTCCTGCTCCTCGTCACCGCTGTGCACGCCGCCCTCTGGGGACTGCTGCAGGACAAACAGGAGGCCCCCAGTTTTACCGGCCTGCTGCAGAGCGTCTCCTACGATCCGCATGAAGGAACCGGGGCTCCCGGCGCCAACACCGTGGCCTCGCCGGAACGCATCCGCGCCGACATGAAGAAGCTCGCCACGATGACGCGGGCCATCCGGCTCTACTCGTCTACCGGCGGCCTCGAGATAGTGCCGCCGCTGGCGGCGGAGGCGGGGCTGAAGGTGATGCTCGGCGCTTGGATCGACAAGGATCCGGACCGCAACGAGCGCGAGATCCAGTCGGCCATCACCCTCGCCCGCCGCAACAGCAACGTCATCGGCATCGTGGTCGGCAACGAGACCATCCTCACGGCGACCCAGAAGGTCGATGAGCTGATCGAGAAGATCAAGCGCGTGAAGAAGTCGGTCAACGTGCCCGTCACCACCGGCGACGTCTGGAACACCTGGCGCGACAACCCCGAGCTCGCGGCCAATGTCGACTTCATCGCCGCGCACGTCCTGCCCTATTGGGAATTCTTCACCGACGACCAGGCCGTCGATCAGGCGGTGGATCGCTATCAGCTCCTGAAGAAGCAGTTCCCCGGCAAGCGCATCATGATCGCCGAGTTCGGCTGGCCGAGTCAGGGCTACAGCCGCAGCGGCGACAACCGCGGTCCCGCCGTGCCCGGCCCGCTCCGGCAGGCGAAGGTGCTGCGCAATTTTCTGGCCCAGGCCGCCTCGATCGGCATGGAATACAACATCGTCGAGGCGATCGATCAGCCCTGGAAATATTTCGAAGGCGGCGTCGGCCCGTACTGGGGCGTCCTCAATGCCGCGCGCGAGGCGAAATTCGCCTGGACCGGCCCGATCGTGAATCCCGACTATTGGCAGCTCGCGACCATCGCGCTCCTGGTCGGCGTGCTCTTGTCGCTGCCGATCGTGCGGCTGCGCCAGCCGACCGTGCTGCAGGCCATGATGCTCGCCATCACGGCACACGGCGTCGGCGCCTGGGTCTCCAACGTCTTCGCCTATTGGAACGTGCACTATTTCGTCTGGGGCTCGACCTTCGCGCTGACGCTGGGCCTGATCCTCCTGGTTCCCCTGATCCTCATCGCGATGGCCCGCATCGAGGAGATCGCCGCGATCGCCTTCGGCCGCGAGCCGCAGCGCCTCTTGACCCGCGACAAGGTCGCGCAAGAGCGCGCCGCGATGCCGGAGGGCTATTGCCCGAAGGTGTCGATCCACGTGCCGGCCTATTTCGAGCCGGTCGACATGATGAAGCAGACGCTCGATGCGCTGGCCCGGCTCGACTACCCGAACTACGAGGTCGTGTGCATCATCAACAACACGCCCGACCCGGCGTTCTGGCAGCCGATCCAGGATCACTGCCGCATGCTCGGCGAGCGCTTCAAGTTCATCAACGCCGAGAAGGTCAAGGGCTTCAAGGCCGGCGCGCTGCGCATCGCGATGGAGCGCACCGCTGTTGACGCCGAGATCATCGGCATCATCGACGCCGACTATGTCGTGACGCCGGACTGGCTCTCCGACCTCGTGCCCGCCTTCGCCGACCCCGCCGTGGGCCTGGTGCAGGCGCCGCAGGAGCATCGCGACGAGCATCTGTCGCTGATGCACTACATCATGAACGGCGAGTACGCCGGGTTCTTCGACATCGGCATGGTCCAGCGCAACGAGGAGAACGCGATCATCGTGCACGGCACGATGTGCCTGATCCGGCGCGCGGCGATGGACATGGCCGGCGGCTGGTCGAGCGACACGATCTGCGAGGACACCGATCTCGGCCTCGCGATCCAGGAGCTGGGATGGCAGACCCATTACACCGCCACCCGCTACGGCTCGGGGCTGCTGCCCGACACCTACGAGGCGTTCAAGAAGCAGCGCCATCGCTGGGCCTATGGCGGCTTCCAGATCGTCAAGAAGCACTGGCGCCGCTTCCTGCCCGGCCACAGCCGGCTGACCTCGGACCAGAAGCGCGAGTTCTCGCTCGGCTGGCTCAACTGGCTCGGCGCCGAGAGCCTCGGCGTCGTGGTGGCGATCCTCAACCTGATCTGGACGCCGATCGTTGCCTTCGCCGGCATCGCCATTCCCGACAAGATCCTGACCATCCCGATCCTCGCCGCCTTCGTGGTCTCGCTCGCCCACTTCCTGATTCTCTACCGGCTGCGGGTGGCGGTGAAGCCGTGGCAGATGCTGGGCGCGATGGTTGCGGCGATGAGCGTGCAGTGGACGGTCAGCCGCGCCGTGGCGCAGGGCCTGATCACCGAGCACCTGGCGTTCGCCCGCACGTCCAAGGGCGGCCTGTCGCGGATGTCGATCGAGTTCCAGGCGTTCTGGGAGGCCGTGATCGGCGCCCTGCTCCTGATCGGCGCCACGATTCTGATCGTGACCAACACGCTTGCCATCACCGAGCTCTACATCTTCGCCGCCGTCCTGATCCTGGAGAGCCTGCCATTCCTCTCAGCGGTCGCCATCGCGCTGCTGGAGATGTCCCGCATCAACTCCTTCGAGTTCTGGCGCCACGCCACCGTCCGCACCGCCGAGCTGATCGGCCTGCGCCCGGTCTGGGTGCCCGAGCTGGCCGGGCCCGGAATGCAACCGGCGCCGCTGAGCGCGGCGGCAACGAAGGCGGCGGAGAAGGCGTAGCGCCGAGCGAGGCCTGCGGAAGCCTGCGCCGCGTAGCCCGAATGAGCGGACGCCTGGGCCCGAGGGGGCGCAGGCGGCAGCGACACCCGGGGTCATTGCGACGGCCCGTGAGCCCCCGCAGGTCGCCTCCGCTGCCGCGCTCTCGAGCGCCGACGGCGGCTCATGATGGCGGCTCATGGCGGGCTACGGCACCGTCATCGCCGCGCCCGAAACGATCGTCGATCTCCCGTGGTTTCCCCCGCCCGCCCTATTGACCGGAACGGACCCACCCCCTACACAGCGCCCACGACAGCATGCGGCCCAAGGTCGGGTTTTTTTGCCGCCCCGATCTCATGCCGCAGTGAACCACGGCCACGCCTAAAGCGTTCCGATGGGGACCTGCCGACGATCCGGACCGTGACGGCCCTGCCGTCGCACCGCTTCTTGGAAGCGAGCGCGTAGCTCAGCCGGTAGAGCACGTGACTTTTAATCATGGGGTCCCGGGTTCGAGTCCCGGCGCGCTCACCAAGATCCCGAACGATCGAATAGTCAGCCTGGTAGACGCCTCCCTTGGCCACGTCGGCACATCGGTAAGACGATGCGTGGCCTGGATCGCCCGTAAGCGGCAGCCTGAATGCGTCTCGATCGGAACTCGATTTCATACTCGATGAGTCGAACGCCCTCGATCCTCACGCGGCTTTGGATCCTCAGTCATTCCCTTGGCTACGATGCTCGTGCGAAGCTGGCGGGACGTCTCCATGATCTCTTCCACCAAGGCGATGTCACGAAGAAGCTGCCCGATCACCGCGCGTCAGCTCGATCATGTCGGCACCTCCACGTCTGCCGGAATTGCAGTCTGCGCAACCAGGGTGCTAAGGTCGACAACCAAAGGTATCGCAAGTCATTTTCATCGAATTCCAGTAAGGCCTTTTTGGCTAGGCGTTCGCGCCAGTGGAGCCAGCATGTCTGCAAGCTATGGCGCCGTGATCAACCGGCTGCTCAACGGCGTCGGCTTCCAACTTATTCGCCAATCGACGCTCCATCAGCTGGTCTCGTCGGCCCGCAATGCCAGCGAGCAGGACAACGAGGCAGGACCGAACGACGTCGTCGAACTCGATCCCGCGCGATCGGGCAACGAAGGTGAGGATCAGGTCCCAACGGATTCGCAAGCCAGCGAACCGACGGAGACGGTATCGGCCAGCTATCTCCAGAACCTGCAGCGCGAGAGTTTGGCGCTTCGTGAGATGTCGACCGAGCTCATTAAGCTCAAGCTGCAGCTGGCCGGAGCGAACGACGGTACCAACACGAGCGAGCCCTCGACTCCGGACGTTGCCGGCCCCCGGCTCTACACGCCCGTATACGACTACGCGGGATTGCGAACCGATCCCGCGATCGTGCACAACCATGACTTCATGCGGGATCCCCGCTTTGTCGCCGCCTACGAACGTGGCGCCGCCGCCGAGGGCTATGAGCCTCGCTATTTCTGGCGGACGCATGTTGCGCTCTGGTGCGCCAGCATCGGCGTCAGCCTTGGCGGCGATTTCGTCGAATGCGGCGTCTGTCGCGGCATGCTCAGCTCTTCGATCATGCACTATCTCGACTGGAACAACCTCCAACGTCGATTTTTTCTGTTTGATACGTTTACCGGGGTCGACGAGCGCCTCGTCACCGATGAGGAGGCCGCAAGCGGCAACCTCGGCTACTTCAGAGAGATGTACAAGACCGACATCTATGAGGATGCCGTTCGCAACTTCTCCGAATACAACAACGTCGAAATCATTCGTGGCAGTGTCCCATCCAGCCTGTCGACCGTCGACATCAATGCCGTCGCTTATCTGTCGATCGACATGAACAACGTCACGCCCGAGATCGCGGCCATCGACCACTTCTGGAGCAAGCTGCAGCCCGGCGCCCCGGTTCTGCTCGACGATTATGGTTTCGTCCGCTACGAGGCCCAGAAGCGTGCGTTCGACGCTTGGGCCTCTCAGCATGGCGTCGCTATTCTCGCGCTTCCCACAGGGCAAGGCCTGATCATCAAGCCACCATCGGCGTCAGGGGCTGTGCGTCGGACGTGGCGCCGCATAGCTCCATTTTTGTGCACCGCCACCGTGAAGCGGTTTTTTGGGATGACGACGGCGTAAGGTTGTCCACATGCCGACTGGCTTGTTCGGCCAATCCAAGGCACAATCGAGCGTTGCAGTCTTTGATTTATTGCCGGGGCGTTTCGATGAATTGGGTAGGAACGGTCGTCGCGATTCCATTGGCTGCCATTTCCTTGTCGGGCTGCATCACGACATCGATGCAGGGATATGCCGACCGACAATTGCCGGCGAAGCCGATCGGCCGCATGGTCGCTTACGTCTCTGGACCCGGTCCGCTCGTCACGAGCATTCAAACGAACATCGCCGAGGAGGCGCGGAAACGCGGCGTCGTCGCTGACGACGCGCTGATGCTGTTCCCGCCGACACGGACCTACACCAATGCCGAGGTTCAACAGGGGCTCGCGCGTGACGCGATCGAAGGCGTCCTCGTCATCAGCGTGGGCGATAGCGGTGTGCAGCAACAATACGCCGGGACGATCTTGTCGGGCCAATACACCGGAACATCGAGCTCGATCGGTACCGTCAACACCCTCGGCAACACGTCGACCATATCCATGAATGGCACGTCATCAGGCACGGTGGTTGCCACCGCGACGCCGACCTACCGCTACAAGCGTCAAACCACGTTCACGGCGCGGCTTCTTGAGGCAAGCACCGGACGAAACCTCTGGGTTGGAAATGGTCAGGTTAACGCCGGCGGCCTTCTGTTCGTCGGCGATGGCGCAAACGCGTCAAGTTCCGTCGCGGCCATTTTTGACGACTTGCAGCGCAAGGGAATCATCGGGTCGTCAAGTTGATCAGGAGCGGCTTCATGAGTCTCCCGTAACCCACTCCATCGGAATTATTAAGTGCACTGTCACCGTATCAGCATTGTGTCACCCAATCACTCGTGATTCGCAGGAAACTATCCCTGTGAAGCCTCAGATCGGCAGAGCAGCAAAATGGCGGTATGGGAACTCTATTCGAAACGACGAAAGAAAGAACTGGGTCAATCAGCCGACGTTTTCACGTACGACAGCATTCCGAGCGCTCTTCGAACGCAGGTCGTTCACATGTGGGACGAAGCCATCGGTGTCGAATACGGCAGATATGATACAGAGAAAATTCAAGACACCTATCTCCAAATCGCCCAAATCCTCCGTCGAGAATACGGAGTGTTTCAATTGTCCAATTCTCGCCATCCGGAAGACAGGAGAGAAGCCCGGACCGACCTTGTAGTTTGGTTCCTGAAAGAAGAAGACAATGAGAGAGTCCTTGATGCAATCGAACTGACGTTCCAAATAATAGACGTCTATTGCGGAAAAGAACACTATCTTTACGGCAGAAAAAACCGAAAAATTGTCGATGGTGTTGTTGAAGAGCTAAACACCCGATTCAAAGAACATGGAGTGGGCTATCACTTTGTAGAAGGCAAACTCCTGAGAGTAGACTCGCAGCTTGTACACAGTGAAATCGTTATCCCGGCACTTTCCATTCTACATGGAAAACACTTCGCCGGTGCCCAGGAAGAATTCCTGAGTGCGTTTGAGCACTATCGACACGGAAAAAAGGAAGAAGCGCTAGTAGACGCCTGTAAGTCGTTTGAGAGTACGATGAAAGCAATTTGCGACAAGCGAGGCTGGGCTTACGATCAGAACAAGGCAAGCGCATCCGATCTGGTCAATATTTGCCTTTCTCAAGGTTTAGTCCCATCATTTTGGCAAGGCCATTTTGCGGGCCTTCGAAGCGTTCTTCAGTCCGGCATTCCGACGGCGCGGAATCGCCAAGCTGGTCACGGCTCCGGCACACAAGCAAGACCTGAGCCTCCTGATGAACTGGTCGGCTACGTCCTTCACCTGACCGCTTCAACCATCTTGTTTTTGGCTGAATCAGAAAAACGGTTGTGAGCCCGCAATTTTGGAATCCGCGTGGAAGTCAAGATCCAGAGTCTGAGAATTACGGTGACAGTGCACAATATTAGCCGTCGCTTTCACCGAGTTAATTAGTGCACTGTCACGGTGCCAGGTCGGCGACATCTGGATCAAGCGGCGGCTTCGGCATCAGCACTCCAGCAGGCATGACTGTATTCACGATACCTGTCATTCGCGTTGAGACCAAGGCGACGCAAGGGAAGAGCTAAAAGCGACAAGCGCGCTTGCACTTGAACTAACCGCAATTACAGGTCAATCTCTGCGAGCAGCGTGATTGGCTGCACCAATTAGACGGTTTTTTCTTGATTTTGGGAGAGCGCCGTTATGGCGATGACGGTCAATGACGCGAAGATCGCGATTGGCATGTTGGCAAGGGGTGATAATCAGCACGACGTTGCAGCTTGGTTCGGCGAGAATCAGGCTCGCATAGTCGAGGCCTCGCAGGGCAAGTACGGCACCACCGAAGCAGCCCCCACTTCTGCGCTGCCGCCAAAAGGCCCCCCTGGAATCAAGGGGCGAAGGCTTCTTGCGTTCGTCGAGAAGGCGATAAAGGCGTTAGAAGCGGGAGACAGCGTTGCGGCGCTGAAGGAGTTACAGGCCGGAGTCGATCGCTACAACAAGTTCGAATAGTCATCGTCTCGTTCAAGCGACTTTCTGCAGGGAGGCACCCACTTTAGCTGTGGGTGTCCCACATGCCGCTTGTTCCAGATCAACCACGCATATCCGGTTGCTGTTGACGCTTTGCGGTCCAGCCTCCCCTTGACCATGGGAACGCGCTCGACGAACTGCGCAAAGATGGCTGGCGGGGTCCGCGAGAAGATGCCTTCATAACGCCCCAAGCTCTCCAAGAACACGGTACGGGCGAGAATAGCGACGCCGCTCTTTGCGACCGTCAGACCTCTAAGTACAAACTCCTCGGCCAAGCGAAACGGCGGGTTCGTGACGACCCAGTCGTGAGACCCTGTTTCGTAGGGATGGGTCAGGAAGTCGCGTACCGGTGCGAAGCCGTAGTGATAAGCGTCTGCTGCATCAACCTGACCAAAGTACTCCCTCAGGGGCCGCACCATGTGCCCCCGCCCGCAGGCTGGCTCCAGGCAAGTCTGTGCGGTAAGGTCAACGTCGGCTAGCAGATACTCGCAGAGGGCTCGCGTTGCCCACGGCGGAGTCGGAAAATCGTCTGGGCTGTCAGCAGCTTCGCTGCGTTGGGCCATCACCGCATGCGAAGTGTTCTGCATCTGAATTTCCAGGAACTGACGAATCTGAAGTCACCACATAACGATATTGGCTGAGTCACTAGGTCAATAGCAATTCGTTCAATGGTTCCCCATGCCCAAATGCAGCGTTTGGCACCCCTGGGGCGGGAGCGGAAACGCCGCGAGTGCCGGACCAAACTGTGCGGCCGCGTGATTGTTCTGAAGAGGCGGGCTGTTCGCCAGTATGGGCTGTGTCGGCTGCATCAGCCGCGTCAAGGCCCGCCGTGCGAGTTGCCAGGCATTGAATATTAGCCTGTGAGCCCGGCTGCGCGCCGTAGCTCCGACAGTTCAGCGGGAGATCAAGGCGCGGTTACCGCGATTGTGTCTTGGGGACGGTGACAGTGCACTAAACTTGAGGGGGTACGGTGACAGTGCACTAAACTTCCATCGACGTCAGGTAACGCGGCCGCACTGCCTTAGCCCCTCACCCGCTCACCGCAAACCCAAGCACCAGCTGCTTCGGACTCTGCTTGAATTCCTTGATCACCGCGGCCCGGACCTTCTCCGACAGCTCCGGCAGCGGCTTGGCGGTGTAGAGCTTGGGGAAGGTCACCATCACCGACGTCAGCGTGCCGTTGTTCCAGTTGAAGCCGACTGCGGGACGCACACCGGTTTCGGCGAGGAGGTCGGCTTCGACAGCCCGGCTGTAGGCAAGTCCGTTTTGAACGGCGTCGACCATCCCGCAGCCGGCGAGGCATGCGATCAGGGGGATCAGCGCGAGGGCTCTCATGGTCGTCCACTCCAGGGTTCAGTGTCCGGCGACGCGCCGTCGCCACGCGTGGCGCCTGCCGAGGTTGCAGCGGCCGGCCAGCATGAAATGCGGCCACGGCCGGATCATGGCGCGACGGCGCAAGGTTTTCCAGCGTGACGCGCCGGGACAGGTTAGACTGGCGTGAGCCATCCATGAAGGCAGACAATCGTCAGGCATTGGCGTGCATGGTGCTGATCGCTGTCCTGATGGTCGCGCTCCTGTCGACCAAGTATCAAGTATGACGACTGCCGGTGGCGCGGACAGTCCGAGACCGAGTGCTTGCGGCAGGCCCGGGGACTGCCTCCGGTCGGGCGGCCTTGAGCGAGAATTCCCGTGCGCTAAATTGACCTCGCTACTTGGCGCGGCAGTTTCATGCACTGTCACCGCAACCGTAACCGCCAATGACGAAAGATCCGTCCCTTACCCGCCGGGGGCATCGGCCTCCAGCACGACCTTCGCCACGGGATAACGCCAGTCGTTCTTCGTGTTGTCGGCGGCGGCATCGATGCCTGCCACGATGACCGCACCGAGGATCCCGCCGTTGACGCCGCTGGCCAGACGCGCCTGGCGCGTCGCATCGAAGGGTGCGACCGTGATCATCCGCTTTTGATAGCCGGGCTTTTGGCAGGTCACGGCAAGCGTGCTCGACTGTCCGCGATAGAGCGGCACGCGCACCTTCGCGGGGCTCGTCATGGTTGCGCTAAAACCGGAGGCTTCCAGTGAGCAGGAGGCCCCGGCCATCTCGACCTCGCCTCCTCCGCCGGGATTGTGAAACGTCCGCACTTCCACGAGCTGGTCACCCGCGAACTCGGGCACGCTTGCGTCGGTTCGGCGCTTCGGCTCGTAGACGTCGATTCCTCGGCTGCCCGTGCTGGACCTGATGTCGGTCACATTGTTGACCGCAAGCGGCGCAGCACACCCGCCAAGACACGCCCCTCCAAGGATGGCCAGCCAGGTGGCCATCCAACGCAAATAGTCCATTTGAGCCCCCACAGCACCCCTACTGTTGTTGACTAGCGGTAGCAGGGGCCGATCTGGGGAACAATAGCCGCAACCTCAGGGGGAATAGAAACAACTAACAAAAAGCCGGCTTCGTTGCGGGGCGGCCACATTCGCTGTCGTCCCGGCACGCAATGCTCGCATCAGTTGCAGTGGTCGTTGGGCCTTCATGGCAGCTTCTTGGGACAGACGCCGGATCATGGCGCGACGGCGCTGCGCTTTACAGCAGAGTTGCCGTGAGGATGCGCGGAAAAACTCATTTCATCAGGTCTCTCAAGGCGATCACCCCTGTCCAGTCCCCCCGCCCAAAATATTCGACTTCACTTTTTCCGAATTCCATGATTGACTGTCCCCATCCCGTGCTCCTCGAGAGGGGCGGATCGCGATCGTCACGGACGTTGGGCGCGGGATGCGGTGGCCGCAGGCGGGTCGCAGCGTGCTTGAGGCGCGCGGACGAACGACTCCGTGCGGACGCGAAATCGCGTGGTCCTGGCGCCCCGAAGCTGGCGCCAAGTCCTGGGGGATGATGACCCCCACGGGCGACGGTGGCTAACAAGCCGGACACCGGGGAGATCGCGTATAAGCGTGAAGACCATCGCGCGGGGAATGCCGGGTTGATCCGGCTGAACCTGTGGTGACTGCCGCCTGCTTTTTCTTCTGCAGGCGGGCCATGGGTGAGGCCCTCACCCGGCATTCCCTGCGCCCTCTGTTTCATGGGGGCGAGACGACCGGCACAGCTCGGGCGCGCAAGGCGTCGCGATGACGGTCGAACACGTCCCCTGCCCCGCCCCCCCGCAACGTGATGAGGTTCAGATGATCAGGCCGATCGGTCGTCATGCGGCGGGCCTAGCCGCCGTCGCCCGTTGCGTCCCCGCGGTGCAGACGCACGCGGCTTGCAATCACCGGCTGCCGGGAGTGCGCGCACGAACAGCAACAAGATCTTACATGGCGACATCCGACCTGCGCAAAAGCGCCGCGTCCGCGGCGTGTGTTCGCATCTGTGGCCGCACGCGATCGAACCGATGGCGATCGTCGCGGTGCAGCCGCGATCGCGTCAACCGTATCGTGAGGAAGTCCCGATGTCGTCACCCACGCCAACAGGACGGCGGGCCATGCTCGTCCTGCTCGCCGTTCTCCTCCTCGGCAACATCGCCGCCATCATCGCCTGGCCGTCGCATTGCGGCACGAGCCCACGGCTCACGATCGGCGGGGTCATGCTCGCCGGCTGCGGCGAGGCCGACGCCGCCGGCCCTCGCCTCGAGGCGATGCAGCGGCCGCATCGGGCGCCCGAGCCGGTTGAAATGGCGAGGGCGCCCTGACATCGTGGCCGTCACCCGTGGTCAGCGATCGGCAGCCCGACGAGATCGAGCGCGGCGACGCGCTGAGGCTGCTGCCGCGCCTTGCGGGCTGATGCGCCTCGTCTCGCCCAAGGAGCTTCCCCGATGTCCACCGCCTTCCTCTTGACCTCGCTGATCGTGGTGGCCTCGCCCGGCACCGGCGTGCTCTACACGCTCGCGGTGGCGCTGACGAAGGGGTCGCGGATGAGCGTCGCCGCGGCGTTCGGCTGCACGCTCGGCATCATCCCGGCGATGCTCGCCGCGATCGTCGGGCTTGCCGCCGTGCTGCACACCAGCGCGCTGGCCTTCGCCGCGCTGAAATGGTGTGGCGTTGCGTATCTCTTGTACATGGCCTGGCAGACGCTCGGTGAGCGTGGCGCGCTCTCGGTCGAGGCCAAGGATGACGCGAAGGACGCGGCGCGCTCTGCCGGGCGCGTGGTGCTGACCGGCTTTTTGATCAACATCCTCAATCCCAAGCTGTCGATCTTCTTCCTCGCCTTCCTGCCGCAGTTCATCGCCGCGGACGAAGTGCATCCGCTCGCCGCCATGCTGGAACTGTCGGCCGCGTTCATGGCGATGACGTTTGCGGTGTTCGTGGTCTACGGGCTGTTCGCGGCGGCCGTGCGCGATCGCGTCGTCAGCCGGCCCCAGGTGATGGCGTGGCTGCGCCGCGCCTTCGCCGGCGGCTTTGCTTTGCTTGGCGCCCGGCTGGCGCTGAGCGAGCGGTGAGGGCGGCCATCAGGGGGGGGCTGACGGCTCATGGCGACGGGAATACGACCTTCGCTCCTCACCCTGAGGAGCCCGCCGCAGGCGCGCGTCTCGAAGGGCGAGGCCCGCGCTGTGACCTCATGGTTCGAGACGCGCCGCAAGGGCGGCGCTCCTCACCATGAGGGGTGGGGTCCGAGGCCGCCGCTGCACGTTGACCACGAGTAGCGCGCTTATGATGGGAGTATCGAGTTGCGCCTTGGAAAGCCTGCGCAAAAACAAAACCCGCCCGGAGCGGTGCCGCTCCAGACGGGTCGTGTTAGTTCAACAATTCAGCAGGACTGTATCAGCCGAACTGGTTCATCGTGTTGTGCGCGCCGCCGGCCTTCAGGGCCTTCTCGCCAGCAAAGTACTCCTTGTGGTCGTCGCCGATGTCGGAGCCGGCCATGTTCTGGTGCTTGACGCAGGCGATGCCCTGGCGGATCTCGGCGCGCTGGACGTTCTTGACGTAGCCCAGCATGCCCTGCTCGCCAAAGTACTCGCGGGCGAGGTTGTCGGTCGAGAGCGCGGCCGTGTGGTAGGTCGGCAGCGTGATCAGGTGGTGGAAGATGCCGGCGCGCTTGGCCGAATCCGCCTGGAAGGTGCGGATGCGCTCGTCGGCTTCCTTCGCCAGCGGGGTGTCGTCGTACTCCGCCTTCATCAGCTCGGCGCGGTTGTACTTGCTGACGTCCTGGCCCGCCTCCTTCATCGCGTCATAGACCTGCCAACGGAAGTTGAGGGTCCAGTTGAACGACGGCGAGTTGTTGTAGGCGAGCTTGGCGTTCGGGATCACCTTGCGGATGCGGTCGACCATCTTGGCGATCTGCTCGATATGCGGCTTCTCGGTCTCGATCCACAACAGGTCGGCGCCGTTCTGCAGCGAGGTGATGCAGTCGAGCACGCAACGGTCCTCACCGGTGCCGGGACGGAACTGGTAGAGGTTGGAGGGCAGCCGCTTCGGACGCAGCATCTTGCCATCGCGGTTGATGATGACGTCACCGTTGCGGGCGTTCTCGGGCGTGACCTCCTCGCAGTCGAGGAAGCTGTTGTACTGGTCGCCGAGATCGCCGGGCTGGCTCGAGAAGGCGATCTGCTGCGTCAGGCCGGCGCCGAGCGAGTCGGTGCGGGTGACGATGATGCCGTCCTCGACGCCGAGCTCCAGGAAGGCGTGGCGGCAGGCGCGGATCTTGGCCAGGAAGACGTCATGCGGCACGGTGACCTTGCCGTCCTGATGGCCGCACTGCTTCTCGTCCGAGACCTGGTTCTCGATCTGCAGCGCGCAGGCGCCCGCCTCGATCATCTTCTTGGCGAGCAGATAGGTCGCCTCGGCATTGCCGAAGCCGGCATCGATGTCGGCGATCACAGGGACGACGTGGGTCTGGAAGCCGTCGATCTTGGCGATGATCTCGGTCTCCTTCGCCTTGTCGCCGGCCTTGCGGGCCGCGTCGAGGCTGCGGAACAGGTCATTGAGCTCGCGCGAGTCGGCCTGGCGCAGGAAGGTGTAGAGCTCCTCGATCAGCGCGGGCACCGAGGTCTTCTCGTGCATCGACTGGTCCGGCAGCGGGCCGAACTCGGAGCGCAGCGCGGCGATCATCCAGCCGGAGAGATAGAGGTAGCGGCGGTCGGTCTTGCCGAAATGCTTCTTGATCGAGATCAGCTTCTGCTGCGCGATGAAGCCATGCCAGCAGCCCAGCGACTGGGTGTACTTGGTGCTATCATTGTCATAGGCGGCCATGTCGGCGCGCATCACGGCCGCGGTGTAGCGGGCGACGTCGAGACCGGTCCTGAAGCGGTTCTGCAGGCGCATGCGCGCCACGGCTTCGGCGGTGACGCCGTTCCAGGTCGGGTTGGTCTCGAGCAGCGCACGCGCCGCCTCGACCTCGGCCTGGTAGGACGAGGGGCCCTGGAGAGCCTGGTCGTTCAGTCCACGCGGTTGAAAGTTCATGTCCGTGATCCCTTGGTTAAGGACAACCTGGGACCTGTTGTAAGCACCCGGCGCCGGCGGACCAGACATTGCGCGGAAAACTTGTCACACTTTACAAACTTCTCGTGTATAGCTGTAAGGAGATTACAAGACCGGAATTTGGCCATGACCACCGCCACGGCACGATCGATCTTCATGGGCCCGCGCCTGCGCCGGCTCCGGCGCGAGCTCGGCCTGACCCAGGCCGACATGGCCGCGGACCTCGAAATCTCAGCGCCTTACGTGGCGCTCTTGGAGCGGAACCAGAGGCCGGTGACGGCCGACATGCTGCTGCGGCTGGCGCGGACCTACAAGATCGACCTCGCCGATCTCGCCGGCGACGGCGGGGCCGACCACACCGCGCGGATGCAGTCGGTCCTCAAGGACCCGATGTTCTCCGACATCGACATCCCCGCGCTGGAGATCAGCGATCTCGCCGTCAGCTATCCCGGCATGACCGAGGCGTTCCTGCGCCTCTACACGGCGTATCGCGAGGAGCAGCTCGCGCTGGCCGAGCAGCGCGCTCCGGTGCCGGCCGGCAGCGCGCCGCGCGTTGGCAATGACGGCTTCGACGCCAACGATCCCGTCGCCGATGTCCGCCGCTTCCTCGCCGCCCGCCGCAACAACTTTGCCCAGCTCGACGATGCCGCCGAGCGGCTGGCGCAGGCCATCTTCCAGGGGGCGCCGACGGGGGCTCCGCAGGTCTCCGCCGGGCCGGCCGGCTTCATCGAGCGCTTTCGCGCCCGGCATAATCTCCAGGTCCGCTACATGCCGCCGAACGTGATGCTCGGCTCGCTCAGGCGGCTCGACCTGCACCGCCGTCAGTTGCTGATCGAGGACTCGCTGGACAGCGCGAGCCTGAAATTCGAGCTCGCCCGGCAGCTCGCTTATCTCGAGCTCGACACCGAAATCGGCGCGGCACTCGAGGATGGCAAGTTCGCCAGCAAGACCGCCGAGCTGCTGGCGCGCCGCGCGCTCGCGGCCTACGCGGCGGCTGCGATCATCATGCCCTATTCGATCTTCGCCAAAGCCGTCGATGCCAGGGCCTACGATCTCGAGGCGCTGGCGCGGCAGTTCGGCACCAGCTTCGAGCAGACGGCGCATCGCGTCACCACCCTGCAGAAGCCGGGCGCGGAGCGGATCCCGTTCTTCCTGATCCGCGTCGATCCCGCCGGCAACGTGTCAAAGCTGCTCGACGGCGCCGGCTTCCCGTTCGCCCGCCATGGCGGCGCCTGCCCGCTGTGGTCGGTGCACGGCATCTTCAAGACGCCGCGCCAGATCGTGACGCAATGGCTGGAGCTGCCCGACGGCCGCCGGTTCTTCTCGATCGCCCGCACGGTGACCGCCGGCGGCGGCTCCTATGGCGCGGTGCGCGTCGAGCGGGCGATTGCCGTCGGCTGCGCCGCCGAGCATGCGGGGCAGCTGATCTATACCCGCGACGGCCACGGGCCTGATGCCGACGCGCCGACCCCGATCGGCGTCGCCTGCCGGGTCTGCCACCGGCCGAAATGCGCGGCGCGCTCGGCGCCGCCGATCGGGCGCGAGATCCTGCCGGACGATTTCCGGACGTCGTCGGTTCCGTTCGGGTTTTCGGCGGATTGAGCAGGGGATGGTCGTGGAACCAGGAACTGGTCGGTATCCCTGGCCGTGGGCGATAATCCACCGGATCGGGCTGCAAATCGGCCCGGGACGCCATGGCCCTTGACGGAACAGCCATAAACCGGACAAAGATTGCGCCAAAATGTCGCGGCGGAGGTTGGCCATGAGATACGTCGACGGCGTTGTGATGTTCCTCAGCCTGTGGCTGCTGGCATCGATGGTTCTGGACGCCGTGACGCCGCCCGAGCTGAACTTCTACATGATCGGCCCGATCATTGCGCCGGCCGCGATCATCACCGGCTTCCTGTATTGGCTCCGCATCCCCTCCCGCGACTTCGTGCTGGCGTCCGCAGCCATCTGGATGGTCTGCGAGATGACGATGGAGATGGTCACCCCCAAGCCGCTGTCGCCGCTGCTGGCGGTGGCCGCCGTCGCGCCGCTGCTGGTGGCCGGCATTCTCCTGCACGTCCAGCACTGGCGCCAATCGCGCGGCCGCTTGCCACCGCCCGCTTCGACGCCGACGACCAATCTGCCAGGCTCCTCCAACGCGATGTCGAGCCGGCGGCCGTTCTGAGCCGCGCGACGCCGCGGCAATGGCGGATAGCGTGCAGATTTTCCGTTGTTCTACGGGACCGAATGTTTACGAGGAAATCAGAAACCCCCTCTTAAGTTCCGCGGGTCCATCTGTAGCCGACACACCAGCCGCGCGGGGACCATGCTGAACGAACTTCTCGTGATCGAAGATGCCGACGTTCATCTGTCGATCCTGCGCAAGATCGCCGTGCAGGCAGGCTTTGCGACGACCGGCGTGAACTCGGTCGACGGCGCGATGAGCGTGCTGCGCCGGCGAAATTTCGAATGCATCACGCTCGACCTGAATCTCGGCGAGCGCTCCGGCACCGAGGTGTTGCAGCTGTTGGCGGACATCAAATCCCGCACCCCGGTGCTGATCATCAGCGGCTCCGACGATCAGACCCGCGACGTCACGGTCCGCGCCGGCAAGATCCTCGGCCTGAATGTCTATCCGCCGTTCTCCAAGCCGGTCGACCTCGCTTTGCTCCGACAGACGCTGCGCCAGATCGCCGCCGACACCGACCGGCAGCGCCTCGTCAAAGCCAGCATCCGCTAGCCCGAACGCACGCTCGTTTTCCCGCTTGATCCAGATCAAGGCGCCATACCTCTGCCGCTTGTTGGCTGCAGAGGGGCGAGCGGAAATGAGATGCGATGACGGCAGCGAATTCGGCCAACGAAGCAGAAGCAGTTGTGAACGAGGCGACGCCCTATGAGCTCGTCGGCGGCGAAGCCGGCGTGCGCCGTCTGGCGGAGCGCTTTTACACCATCATGGACCAGGAGCCCGGCGCCAGCCGCATCCGTGCGATGCACGACGCCGATCTCGGTCCGATCAAGCAGTTGCTGTTCGAATTTCTCAGTGGATGGTTGGGCGGGCCAGCGCTTTATTTCGAGCGGGCCGAACATCGCTGCATCATGTCCGCGCACCGTCCGTATCCGATCGGCGACGCCGAGCGCGACGAGTGGATGACATGCATGCGCCGCGCGATGTTCGATTGCGACATCACCGGCGACATGTATGCGTTGCTGGATCAAGCGTTCCTGCGGATGGCGAACGCGTTCCGGAGCCGCAAGGCGAGCTGACAGGAACTCCCCGTCAGCCCGACTTGGTGGCGGCCTCCCGCGCCAGACGCTCGGCCCGGAGCCGCTCGCGGTTGGCGTAAAAGGCCCGCTGGGCCGCCTCGTGCTCGCGCATGGCTTGTTCGGCATCAGCCCTGCGGGTGGCGTCACGCGCCCGACGCTCTTCCGGCGTGAGGACGCGAGGCTGTCTGTCTGTGTTATCGTAAGGCATGGACAGATAACGCCCAGGCAGCCGGAATGTTCCCAGCACGCGACGGTTCAGTCCGGCTTTCGTGGAAACAGCTGGTCGCGGATGTAACGCGACGTCGGCGTCAGGCTGAGTCCGTAGGGCTTTTGCCACACCGCGCGGTCGATCTCCTTCTTGTCCCCGATCTCCAGGCGCCCTTTGGCATGCTTGGCGATGAAGATAGCGTCGCTCATCTTGCGACCCGAGCGCTTGTTCTTGGCGGTGACTTCCTTCCATAGCCGCAGCCGGCCGAGCTTGAGCTTGGGAAGCTCCTCCTTGATTTCGCGCTTCAGGCAGTCCTTCGCCGTCTCCTGCGCGCGTTTGCGGCCACCCGGAAACATCCAGCGCCCGTCGGCCCGGCGCCGGACCAGGAGAACCCTTCCGCCCTTGGCGGCAACCAGCTTGGACGCCTTGGTCATGGCCCCGGAGCTCTCACCTCTCGAACAACGAAGAACAATGAAGTGGAGTCTATCAAGATTCGCTCCAACTCCCGCTCCGGAGCTTTGCGGAGATTCGGCCAGAACCGCAGCGGCCAACCAAGCTCACCGCAGCGCTCCGACCGTCGGCAGCGCTCAGTAGCAGGAGCGCGGATCGACCGCGACATACTCTCCCGACGGATATCGATAGTAGCAATTGCCCTGCGACAGATAATAGCCTGGTCGCGCCGCAGCCGTAGCGCCGGCGATCGCGCCGGTGGCACCACCAAGCACGGCGCCCGCCGCGGCACCGCCCGCCTTGCCGGTGAGGATACCGCCGAGCACCCCGCCGATGATCGCGCCCCCGAGCGCGCTGGCGCCCGGATCGACTTCGGCCGGAGGCGGCGCCGGCTCGTAGGCAACCGGCGGGGGCGCCTCGTAGGCCGCCGACGGCGCATAGACCACATCGTCAGCATAGTCCTCCGACACGTAGGTCGGCGGCCCTTCCATGGGCTCGGGATAATAGTACCAGACGCCACCGACGTCCCACCACCAGCCCGGGCGGCCGTTGTGAACCTCGTGCCGCCATCGGCCACCCTCCCAGCCGACCCGGCCGCGATAAGACTGCCCGCCATAGTCGCGCACCGCGACCCGGCCTTGTGCATAACGCGCATCCGGTCCCCGCCCGGCCATCGCCGGACCAGGGCCCGCTGCGTAGCCCTGACCGGCTCCCGGCGGACGTCCCTGCTGCGCCACCGGCGCAGGCTGACGTCCCTGAGGGACAACGGCAGCCCGCGGCGGTGCGCCCGGCTGTGCTCCCTGCGGCTGGCCGGCCATGGGGCCGGCTTGCCGCGGGATCTGGACATGGGGCTGGCCGGCCGGTTGCCCACCCTGGGTCGGCGCTTGGCGAATGACACCCGGCGGGCGGGCCTGGGGCGAATGCCCGGGGCCAGGACCAGCCTGGTCCTGGGTTTGCGCCCAGGCTTGGGCGGGGATCACGACCGCGGTCAGGATTGCGATCGCGGGCAGCCACCGTGTGCTCTGGTTGGACAACGTCATTCTCCCCTACCCTTGATCGCCCGCCGTCTGCGCTGGTTGCCGCGCACGCGGGGTGTGATGCGGATTGATGATCCCGGATCGCCGGCTTCGGCGTGTATGGTCCGGACACACCATAGTTTGCGCGACAAACGGGTAAAATCCCGACGATTTTGCGGCCAAGTCAACCTGCTGCCGTCAACCTGCTGCCGTCAGGTTAACCGAGACGCCGGCTGATTCGCCGCTCCGATCATGCAAACTCGCTGGCGCGGCCTTGCCGATCCGGTACGGGCAGATCGGCGGTCACCGGTCGGGCACGATCACATTGCAGTTGGTTCGTCCCGACATCAGGCAATCCTGCATCCGGCTTGCGGAGGTCAGGCTGCGGGCCAGCCACAAGCCGAAGGCCACGACGAGCGCCGCGAACACGAG
Organism: Bradyrhizobium sp. SZCCHNRI2009; assembly: GCF_032485115.1. NCBI lineage: Bacteria > Pseudomonadati > Pseudomonadota > Alphaproteobacteria > Hyphomicrobiales > Nitrobacteraceae > Bradyrhizobium > Bradyrhizobium sp. SZCCHNRI2009. The sequence continues at coordinate 1,641,907 of NZ_JAUEUH010000001.1, read as the reverse complement.
TGCCGCCACGGCGCCACGTCTATCCGGCCCCTGCGTACTCATCGCCGGTGCGCCTAGGCGGCACGCAGGCCAGCGGCCTCACCGTGCGGTTGCTGCTGCTGGCGCGATGCCGGCGAGATCGATTCGATCCGGGTACAGCTCGTCACCCAGAACAGCTGCCCGCATTCCCATTCGGAACCCAGCACACCGGCCGAAACGGGCCTCGGGCGGGCGAGGACCGCCGTCATCACGCATGCGCTGACCACGAGAGCGACGAGCGCGAGGCCGAGCGCCATGCGCCCGCGGCGAACAGAGGTCATGCCGGTCAACTCCGTTGGATGTCGCACCCGGGCGGTGCGCTGGTGCCCGCGAGGCGTGAAGCGACTCACGGCCGGCCGACCTGCGTCAGCGACGGGGATGGTTACATAGCCTCCGGCGAGCGCCATGCAAGCGCCAGGCAGGACGGATGTGGAGGAGCGGCGATAAAGCATTTGTCATCGACGCATGCGATCCTATACACACGGGCTCGCGTCGGCCTCCGCTCGTGTTCACGATCTCGTGGAAGAATTGCCTGGCGGCGCGTGCAGCCCCTGACCGACCACACCCTGATCGAACACCCAAATAGCGAAGTGACGACGTCTCCATGAGAGGATTCAAGGAACCTGGATTTGCCGATCGGCAGAAGGCCGCGCAGCAGGCCCGCCAGAGCATCGTGCAGAAGTTCAAATCGCAGCCGGGACCGGACGATCCCGAAGTCGTGAAGCGACGGCAGGAGCGCGAGGCCGCCGCCGCCCGCCGCGAGCAGCAGCGATTGGAGCGCGAGGCCGCCAAGGCTGAGCAGCAGCGTCTCGAGGAAGAGGCCAAGGCCGCCGAGAGTGCCCGGCTTGCGCGCGAGGCGGAAGAAGAAGCCGCCCGCTTGGCCGAGATGGAAGCCGAGCAGAAGGCGAAGCGTGATGCGCGCTACGCCGCGCGCAAGGCCCGTGGAAAGAAGAAGTAAGCGGCGACGTCGCCGCCACCAGACCTGCGCGTCGTCGCGTCCGGCATCGCGCGACTCCTCAATTCATCGGCGATGGGACTGATACGGTCGTCCCATCGCACGATGCCGTGCGAGACGAGCTAGTTCTTCTTCATCATGCCGTCGTCCTTCTTCATCCCGTCCTTGGACATGGCATCGTCCTTCTTCATGGCGTCTTTCGCCATCGAGTCCTTCTTCATGCCGTCGTGGGACATCGCGCCCTTTTTCATCCCATCGTCCTTGCTCATCTTGTCTTCCGCGAAGGCCGCCGGCGCGACGGCCACGTTGAACGCGAGGGCGGCAGCGGAGATACTGAGGATGAGGCGGCTACGATTGGTCATGATGATCGCTCCTTCGTATGACGGGGTTCGACGGCGACGGACGCGCCGTTCTTGGATATCGACGTTCCGATGAAGGCGATTGTTACGAGCGCGGGCGAGAATTTTGTTCGATCAAATTTGACTCGAATGCGTCCCGTTCCGGAATCGAGGACACAATTTTGCCCGGCAAGATCATGTTAGTACAACCGCGCAAGGGATTCACAGGCCGGTACGTGCGCCGCAGCAATATGTCGCTTCCCATGCATTTGGCCTCGAACGAACTGTCTAGTTCGGCTAGAGGTAAGCTCGACAGATTGGCTGGTATAAGTCACGCCAACGAACCGGGTCGGGAACCCAACCAGAAGTTGTTCAGGGGAAATCTCATGCTCACACGCCGTCATGTCATCGCATCCGCGCTCGCTGCGCCGGCCATGCTGCGTTTTGGAACCGGTACGGCCCACGCAGCAACGACGCTGAAGATCTCTCACCAGTTTCCCGGCGGCACCATTGACAAGGGCGATTTCCGCGACCGGCTCTGCCGGGTGTTCTCCGAGGAGGTTGCGAAGCGCTCCGGCGGCGAGATCGCGACCGAGATCTATCCCAACTCCTCGCTCATCAAGACCGTCGCGCAGTTCTCGGCCATGCGGAAGGGCGCGCTCGACATCAGCCTCTATCCGATGCCTTACGCCGGCGGCGAAGTGCCTGAGACCAACATCGCGCTGATGCCGGGTCTGGTCACGACCTACGACCAGGGCATGCGCTGGAAGAATGAGCCGGTCGGCAAGACGCTGAGCGATTTTCTGGCCGACAAGGGCATCATCCTGCTGACCTGGGTCTGGCAGGCGGGCGGCGTTGCAAGCCGATCGCGGCCGCTGGTGACGCCGGAGGACGCCAAGGGCATGAAGGTGCGCGGCGGCTCGCGCGAGATGGACATGGTGCTGCAGACCGCCGGCGCCTCGGTGCTGTCGGTGCCATCGAACGAAATCTACACCGCGATGCAGACCGGCGCCTGCGATGCCGGCATCACCTCGTCGACCAGCCTGATCTCGTTCCGCCTGGAGGAAGTGTCGAAGGCCCTGACCTCCGGCGCCAAGGCGTCGTACTGGTTCATGCTCGAGCCGCTGATGATGTCCAAGGCCTCGTTCGACAAGCTGCCGAAGAACCAGCAGGACATCCTCCTCGCGGTCGGCGCGGAGATGGAGGCGTTCGGGCGCAAGGGCGCGCAGGACGACGACATCGAAGTTGCCAAGGTCTACGAAAAGGCGGGCGCGAAGGTTGTGGAGCTCGATGTCGAGACCGTCAACAAATGGCGCGACATTGCCCGTGACACGGCCTGGAAGGACTATGGCGGCAAGTCTGCGAACTGCGCCAAGCTCCTCAAGCTCGCTTCCGACGTCGCGGCCTGATTGATGCACGCGCCCGTTATCGATACCGAGGCCACGACAGCCATCGGCGCCAGCGGTCCGCTGGCGCCGCTCCAGCGTGTTGTCTCGCTGCTCAATCGCATCATCGTGGTTCTGGCCGCGTTCGCACTGGTCGCGGCCTGCCTCATCCTGAGCTACAGCGTGGCGGGCCGTGCACTGTTCAAGGCCGCCAACTACTGGCAGGACGAAGCCGCCGTGTTCTTGCTCGTCGGCGCCACCTTCATGACTGCGGCCTATGTGCAGGAGCATCGCGGCCACGTCAGCATCGAAGCCTTCGTTGGGCTGATGTCGCCGCTCGCCAACAAGATCAGGCTCTGGCTGGTCGACGTCGCGAGCTTTTTGTTTTGTGCCTTCTTTACTTGGAAATCCTGGACCCTGACACATGAGGCCTGGGTCGATGGTCAGGTCTCGAATTCGATGTGGTCGCCGCCGCTGGCGATTCCTTACGGCCTGATGGCCGCCGGGATGACCCTGCTGTGCCTGCAGATGCTGCTGCAGATCGTGGCTCCGCTGACCGGAGCGCGTCGATGAGCGTGTTCGGAATTGGGGTTGCCTACGGACTCTCGACCCTGTTTGCGATGTTCGCGGGCATGCCGATCGCGTTCGCGCTCGGCGCCGTGGCCGTCGTGTTCATGGCCATCTACATGCCTGCCGCGTCGCTCGATACGGTCACGCAGAACGTCTACGAGGAAATGGCGTCGATCACGCTGCTGTCGATCCCGCTGTTCATCCTCAAGGGCGCGGCGATCGGCCGCTCCCGCGCAGGCCAGGACCTCTACTCGGCGCTGCATGCGTGGCTGCATCGCGTGCCCGGCGGATTGGGCGTCGCCAACGTGTTCGCCTGCGCGCTGTTCGCGGCGATGGCGGGGTCATCCCCCGCGACCTGCTCGGCGATCGGCTCGGCCGGAATTCCCGAGATGCGCAAGCGCGGCTATTCCGGCGGCTTCGCCGCCGGCATCATCGCGGCCGGCGGCACGCTCGGCATTCTGCTGCCGCCCTCGATTACGATGATCCTGTTCGCGATCGCAGCGGAGAAATCGCTGGGACGGCTGTTCCTGGCCGGTATCGGCCCCGGGCTGCTGCTGGTGACCCTGTTCGGCGTCTATTCGGTGGTGCGCTTCCGGCAGGAATATGCGCGCGCGAAAGCCGTCTATGAGAAATCGGGCGCGTGGTCGGACATCCTGACCAAGGACGATTTTACGATGGCGCAGCGCTTCTCCGTGCTGCCACGCGTGATTCCGTTCGTGCTGCTGCTGACCGGCGTCATGGTCGCGCTCTATGGCGGCCTCGCCACGCCATCGGAAACAGCCGGTCTCGGTGGCATCCTCGCGCTCGTGCTGATCGCGATCATCTACCGCGTCTGGAGCCCGGCCGATCTCGCGCCCATCATGAAGGCGACGCTGCGCGAATCGACCATGCTGATGCTGATCATCGGCATGTCGCTGCTGTACTCCTACGTGATGAGCTACCTGCACATCTCGCAGTCGGTGGCGGAGTCCATCGTGGCGATGCACCTGCCGCGCTGGGAACTGTTGTTCGCGATCCTGCTGATGGTGGTCGTGCTCGGCTTCTTCCTGCCGCCGGTATCGATCATCCTGATGACTGCCCCGATCATCCTGCCGCCTCTGCGGGCAGCAAACTTCGACATCATCTGGTTCGGCGTGGTGATGACGATCGTGATGGAGATGGGCCTGATTCACCCGCCGGTGGGTCTGAACATCTTCGTCATCAGGAACGTCGCGCCGGACATCCCGCTGCGCGAGGTGATCTGGGGCACGCTGCCGTTCGTCCTGCTGATGATGGCCGCCGTGCTGCTGCTCTGCTTCGTGCCGCAGATCTCGACGGCGCTGCCGGATCTCGTGATGGGGCCGGATCTGAGCCGCTGACGCGGCCCGTGAATGGCGAATAGGGAGTAGCGAATAGGGATCTAGCGAGTGGGCCCCCTATTCGCTACTCGCTATTCGCCTGATCTTCGCGTTCAGCGCCGCTGCAACACGGCTGACGGGTGGCCGACCGAGCAGCCGGCTCATGTCGTTGGTGGCGGCCAGCAGTTTCGTCATGTCGACGCCGGTGCGGATGCCCATGCCTTCGAGCATGTAGACGACGTCCTCGGTCGCGACGTTGCCAGTCGCGCCCGGCGCGAACGGGCAGCCGCCGAGGCCGCCGGCCGCGGCATCGATGACGCGGACGCCCTCCTCCATGCCCGCATAGAGATTGGCCAGCGCCTGGCCGTAGGTGTCGTGGAAATGCATCGCCAGATGCGTCACCGGCACGTCGTCGCAGACGGCGCGCAGCATCTGCTTTGCCTTGAGCGGCGTCCCGACACCGATCGTGTCACCCAGCGAGACCTCGTAGCAGCCCAGATCCCACAGCGCCTTGGCCACGCCGGCTACGGCCTGCGGCTTGATCTCGCCCTCATACGGGCAGCCCAGCGCGCAGGAGACGTAGCCCCGCACCCTGATGCCGTCGGTCCTGGCGTGGGCGATCACCGGCTTGAAGCGCTCCAGCGACTCCGCGATCGAACAGTTGATGTTGGCGCGGGAGAAGCTCTCGGAGGCCGCAGTGAACACGGAAATCACCCTGGCGCCGGCGGCGCGCGCGGCCTCATAGCCCTTCACGTTGGGCACCAGCACATGGAATTCGCCGGGCAGCGCAGCCACGCTGCGCATGACCTCGTCCGAGCCCACCATCTGCGGGATCGCCTTGGGCGAGACGAAGGCGCCGACCTCGACCGTGGTCAGGCCCGCCGCGACCAGCGCGCGGACGAAGGCGATGCGATCGGCGACGCTGATCGACATCTTCTCGTTCTGCAGGCCGTCCCGCGGGCCCATTTCGATGATGCGCACGCTCTCGCTCATGCCGACCTCTTCGGTTCGAGGATCAGGCGGACGGTTCGAGGTCCGCCAGTTCGACGCCTTCCTGCACGATGTCGCCGACCTTGCACTTGATCGCCTTGAGCCGGCCTGCGAACGGCGCCCGCAGGGTCTGCTCCATCTTCATGACTTCGAGCGTCAGGATCGCCGCACCCTTCTCCAGGACGGCGCCTTCCTGCGCAAGCAGCGCCACGACGGTCCCTGGCAACGGTGCCACGATCTTGTCCTCGCCGGCCTGCTCCTCGTCGTCACCGCCGAACGGATCGATCCAATGCAGATCGAAACGGCCGTTGCGGGTCCGCAGGTACAGCTCATGGCCCTCGATGACGGCCACCACATGGGATTTGACGCCGTCGCACACAAGGTCGAAGCCGCCGTCATCAGTCGGAAGTGCCGAGAACGAGGTCTCACGACCCTCGATCGACAGGCGCTGCACGCTGGGACCATAGGCCAGCGTGGCGGTCCGCGGTTCATTCGCCGCGCTTTGGCGGAACGAGAACACGCGCTGCCGCAGCCCCACCGGCATCCAACCGGATGCGCGCCACGGCGAGCCTTGCTCCTTGGCCGCGGTCTGCTCGCCGATGAGAATGGCCGCGACGGCGGCACTGAGCTCGAGGTCGCCGGCCACCGCCCCCGACGGGGTCAGATGTGTCAGATGGCGCTCGATGAAACCGGTGTCGATCGCGTTGGCCACGACGTCGGGATGCGTTAGCAGCGACGACAGGAACGGGATGTTGCTGACGATGCCTCGGACGTCGGTGTCCTCAAGGCCGCGGTTGAGCCGCTCGATCGCGACCTCGCGGGTCGGCGCCCAGGCGATCATCTTGGCGAGCATCGCGTCGTAATAGGGCGAGACCACATCCCTCTCGCGATAGCCGGCATCGATGCGCAGGCCGCCGGTTTCAGCGGGAAACCGCCAGGTCTTGATCGTGCCGACCGAGGGCATGAAATTCTTGGCGGGATTCTCCGCGTAGACGCGTGCCTCGATGGCATGGCCATGCAAGCGGATCTGGTCCTGCGTCAGCGGCAGCGCGTCGCCGAAGGCGACGCGCAACTGCCATTCGACGAGATCGACGCCGGTGATCAACTCGGTGACGGGATGCTCGACCTGCAGGCGCGTGTTCATCTCTATGAAGAACACGTCGCGGCCGTCGGAGACGAACTCGATGGTGCCCGCCCCGACATAGTTGACCGCGCCGGCCGCGCGACGCGCCGCGGCGCAGACCGTCTCCCGCTGCTCCGGCGTCAGCGTCGGCGACGGCGCCTCCTCGATCACCTTCTGGTGCCGACGCTGCAAGGTGCATTCGCGCTCGAACAGCGACACCAGATTGCCGTGGCTGTCGCCGATGATCTGCACCTCGATGTGGCGCGGGTTCTGGACGAATTTCTCGATCAGCACACGGTCGTCGCCAAACGCCGCCTTGGCCTCGCGCTTGGCGCTGGTGACGGCATCAGCGAGATCGCCGGCTGCATTGACCACGCGCATGCCGCGGCCGCCGCCACCGGCGGAGGCCTTGATCAGAACGGGAAAGCCGATCCGCGCGGCTTCATTGGCGAGCGTCGCCTCGTCCTGCGCCTCGCCGTGATAGCCGGGCACCAGCGGCACGCCGGCCTGCTCCATCAGGAATTTGGAGCCGGACTTGGAACCCATCGCGGTGATCATCGCGGCCGTCGGCCCGACGAACACCAGGCCCGCGTCGAGACAGGTCTGCGCGAATTCGGCGCTCTCGGACAGGAAGCCATAGCCGGGATGAATCGCCTCGGCGCCTGTCTGCCTCGCAGCCTCGATCAAGCGCTCGATGTTGAGATAGGAATCGCGGGCGCGTGCGGGGCCGAGCAGCACCGCCTCGTCGGCGAGCGCGACATGCAGCGCGTTTCGATCCGCCTCGGAGTAGACCGCGACGGTCTTCAATCCCATCGCGCGTGCCGTGCGGATGACGCGCACGGCGATCTCGCCGCGGTTGGCGATCAGGAGCTTGCGGAAACGACGATACAATCCGGGACGAGCCATGATCACATCCTGAACAGGCCGAATTTGGTCGGCTCGACCGGGGCATTGGCGGCGGCAGACAATCCGAGCCCGAGCACGAGGCGGGTATCGGCGGGATCGATCACGCCGTCGTCCCACAGCCGCGCCGTCGCATAGTAGGGATTGCCCTGGGCCTCGTATTGCGCACGGATGGGGCTGCGGAATTTCTCTTCCTCTTCCGCAGGCCAGCTCTCGCCCTTGGCCTCGATGCCGTCGCGGCGGACCTGGCTTAGCACCATCGCGGCCTGCTCGCCGCCCATCACCGAGATGCGCGCGTTCGGCCACATCCAGAGGAAACGCGGCGCATAGGCGCGGCCGCACATGCCGTAATTGCCGGCGCCGTAAGAGCCGCCGATCACCACGGTGAACTTGGGAACCGACGCGGTCGCGACCGCAGTCACCAGCTTGGCGCCGTCGCGGGCGATGCCGCCGGCCTCGTATTTCTTGCCGACCATGAAGCCGGTGATGTTCTGCAGGAACACCAGCGGAATGTTGCGCTGGCAGCACAGTTCGATGAAATGCGCCCCCTTCAGCGAGCTCTCGCTGAACAGGATGCCGTTGTTGGCGATGATGCCGACCGGATGGCCCCAGATGTGGGCGAAGCCGCACACCAGCGTCTGGCCGTAGAGCTTCTTGAACTCGTCGAACTCCGAGCCGTCGACCACCCGCGCGATGATGTCGCGCACGTCGAACGGCTTGCGGCCGTCGACCGGCACGACGCCGTAGATCTCTTCCGCCGCATAGCGCGGCTCGCGCACCTCGCGCATGTTCAGCGCGCTGCGCGCGCCCGGCGGCTTCAAGGTGCCGACGATGCGACGCGCGATGCCGATCGCATGGGCGTCGTTCTGTGCGTAGTGATCGGTGACGCCCGACTGGCGTGAATGCACGTCGGCGCCGCCCAGCTCCTCGGCGGTGACGACCTCGCCGGTCGCCGCCTTTACCAGCGGCGGGCCGCCAAGAAAAATCGTGCCCTGATTGCGCACGATGATGCTCTCGTCCGACATCGCCGGCACATAGGCGCCGCCGGCGGTGCACGAGCCCATCACGATCGCGATCTGCGGGATGCCTTGCGCCGACATCTGCGCCTGATTGTAGAAGATGCGGCCGAAATGCCGCTCGTCCGGGAAGATCTCGTCCTGCAGCGGCAGGAACGCGCCCCCGGAATCGACCATGTAGACGCAGGGAAGGTTGTTCTGCCGCGCGATGTCCTGGGCGCGCAGGTGCTTCTTCACCGTCATCGGGTAGTAGGTGCCGCCCTTGATGGTGGCGTCGTTGGCGACGACGACGCATTCGCGGCCGGCAATGCGGCCGATGCCGGTGACGATGCTCGCCGAATGGACGTCGCCGCCATAGAGCCCGTGCGCGGCCAATGGCGACAGCTCCAGGAACGCCGTTCCAGGGTCGAGCAGCAGGTCCACACGCTGACGCGCCAGCATCTTGCCGCGCGACAGGTGCCGCTTGCGCGAGGCCTCGCCGCCGCCCTCGGCGACCTGCCCCAGCTTCGTCCTGAGGTCGGCGACCAGCGCGCGCATGGCGTCGGCATTGCGGGCGAAATCGGAGGACGATGGATCGATCGTGGAGTGAAGCGTCATGACCGGCGTCTTCGTTGCGAGGCTGGAGGGGGAAGCCGTGGGAGCACGCGTCAGAGCGGTCGCGGCCGTTCAGGCCGCTGAGAGCCCGGGTGTACCATCTTTGCCCGCATGCTGTCCTCCCTGCCCGTCGGCGGCCCGGTCTGCGGCCATCCGTCCTTGTCGAATTAAACGATCATACGTTTTTAAATCCTATTCTCAAGCGGATTGTTGTAGGGTCCGGGGCGAGCAGCATTTGCTTGAGACCACGGAATTTTCAGACTTCACTACGGGACCCCCTACCGTGGCGGATCCGCCGCGATCGGCACCGGGATGGTCCAGCGAGGACGAGATGGCGCGCACGATCGGGTCACATGGTCCGACGACGATGGAGGCGATCCGCAAGGCCGGCCTGCGGCTGATCTTCCAGCACGGCTATGAGGCCATGAGCCTCCGCCAGCTCGCCGCCGAGGTCGGCATCCAGCCAGGCTCGCTCTACAATCACATCAGCACCAAGCAGGAGCTGCTGGCGGTGCTGATCCAGGACCACATCAACAATCTCCTGCGCGAGCTCGACCAAGCGCTGCGCGACACCCATGGCCCCGTCGAACGCCTGCGGGCGTTCGTCGCCTTCCACGTCAGCTATCACATGACCCGGAAGCGCGAGGTCTTCATCGCCAATTCGGAGCTGCGCAGCCTCGATCCCCGCAACTATGAGGCGGTGGTGGCGCTGCGCGGCGCCTATGAGCGCCGGCTGGCCGACATCCTCGGCGACGGTGTGGCGCAAGGCGTGTTCGACGTCGACGACATCCAGGTCGCGACCTTTGCCATCATCGCGCTCCTGACCGGGCTGTGCAGCTGGTACCGTCCTGGCGGCCGGCTCACCAGGGAGGCGATCATCGCGGCCCACGAGAAACTCGTGCTCTCGGGCGTCATGCCCCGCACCGCCGGGCCTGATCAGGCCGGCGGTGGCCGGCCTGATCACCCGACCGGCTGAACGGGCCGCGCCGATGGCTGGCAGCCCGGAGCTTGACGCGATCGATCGCAGGATCCTGGCGGAGCTCCAGGCCGATGGCCGGATCCGCATCAACGAGCTCGCCGACCGGGTGGGGATCTCGCATCCGAACTGCCTGCGCCGGGTGCGGACGCTGCGCAGCAGCGGCGTGATCAAGTCCATCCGCGCCAGCATCGATGAACGGTCGCTGGGCTATGAGGTGGTCGCGTTCGTGTCGATTCAGCTCGACAGCCAGCACCAGACGGCGCTGGAATCGTTCGAGGCCGCGATCGTGACGTTGCCCTGGGTCCAGCAATGCTGGCGGCTGTCGGGAGATGCGGATTTTCTGCTGAAATGCGTGTCGACCGGGGTCGAAGGCATGAGCCGCCAGCTCCGCCAGTTCGCCGCCCTGCCCGGCGTCCGGGCCATCAGGAGCTTCCCGGTGCTCGGCCTGTCCAAGGACGCTCCACTGCCCATCCCCGGCGGGCCGCCTCAAACGGGTTGAACGGATGACGGCCGGGCCGGCCCCTCAATGCGTCCAAGGCTCGCCACGGCGGAACGAGAAATTGTCGGCATAGGCGATCTGCCGCTTCACCGGCTCCTTCGGCTCGATCACCTGATAGGGAATGCCCTTGCGCTCGCAATAGGCGATCGCCTCGTCCTTGGTGTCGAAGCGCAAGGTGACCTGCTGCTTCATGTCCGAGGAGGACGTCCAGCCCATCAGCGGCTCGACCGAACGCGGCTGCTCCGGCTCATAATCCAACTGCCAGTCCCGGGTCTTGGCCTTGCCCGATTGCATCGCGTTCTTGGCGGGCTTGAAAATGCGTGCGGTCATGGCTGGAAGAGCCCCTGGAAGCTGCGTCGTCATGCGTTTGGCGGAAACGGCCGGGATGGGGTACAGGCAAGCGTCGGCACGGAACGGTGATTCCCATCCTGGACATGACCGTCTATCGTGCCCCGTATAGTCATTCTGCCGTCCCGTGACAATCTCGGTCGACTGCCACGGCGCCTCTGCTCCCCGAACGCTTTCCATTCAAAACAGTGCGTTGAAGCGGCCATGAAAATCAATGCCACGCTGCCCGAGCGCGGGCGCGACCTGCGGCTCGACCTGTTCCGCGGAATCGCCAACTGGGCGATCTTTCTCGATCACATCCCGGACAACGTGGTGAACTGGATCACCACGCGGAATTACGGCTTCAGCGACGCCGCCGACCTGTTCGTGTTCATCTCCGGCTATACCGCCTCGTTCGTCTATGCGCGCATGATGATCGACCGCGGCTTCATCGTCGGCGCCACCCGGCTGTTCAAGCGGGTGTGGCAGCTCTACGTCGCCCACATCGTGCTGTTCGTGATTTATATCGTGGCCATCAGCTATCTGGCGACGCGGTTCGGCGTCTCCGAGATCATCGACGAGTTCAACGTCGCAGGCCTCGTCGACCACGCCAGCGATACGCTGGCCCAGGGACTGATCCTGAAATTCAAGCCGGTCAATCTCGACGTGCTGCCGCTCTACATCGTGCTGATGGGCTTCTTCCCGCCGGTGCTGTGGATGATGCTGCGCCAGCCCGACCTGACCATGATCGCCTCGATCGTGCTCTGGCTCGTGGCGCGACAGATGGGCTGGAATTTCGCGGCCTATCCGGCGGGCACCTGGTACTTCAATCCGTATTGCTGGCAGGTGCTGTTCGTGTTCGGCTCCTGGTGCGCGCTCGGCGGCGCCCGCCGCTCGATGGGCATCATCATGGCGCCGGCCACGCTGTATTTCTGCATCGCCTATATGGTGCTCGCCTTGGTCATGACGATGGCCGGCCGCTTCCCCGAGCTCGGATCGATGTTTCCGAACTGGCTGTATTCGGCCTTCAATCCCAACGACAAGACCAATCTCGCGCCGTACCGCTTCCTGCATTTCGTGGTGATCGTCATTTTGGTCATCCGGTTCGTGCCGAAGGAATGGCCGGGCCTGGAGTGGAAGGCGTTCGATCCCCTCATCGTCTGCGGCCAACAGTCGCTGGCGGTGTTCTGCGTCGGCGTGTTCCTGTCCTTCATCGGCCACTTCACCCTGATGCTGAGCTCAGGTTCGCTGCTGGCGCAGATCCTCGTCAGCGCGGCGGGCATCGCGATCATGACCACCGTGGCCTACTACATCTCCTGGTCGAAGCGGCAGGACAAGCCGCTGCCGAAGCCGCCTGCGCCGAAGTAAACCCCGCACATCATGGGCGCGGGGGCGGTCCCGCGTCCGTTGACCTGCATCAAGCCGGCCACGATCGGGCTCGCTAAGGTTTGCTTCACAACGGGTGCCGCCTTCCGCGGCGCGCGTTCCATGGCGAACGCGCAAGGCCGCCACGCGGCGATTTGCTGACAAGGACCAGAATATGCCGACCCATTTCCATGCCGTCGTGTGGCTCGATCACAGCGAGGCCAAGGTGTTCCATATCGGACTGACCGGTGCCGACGAGCTGACGCTGCATCCACACCTGCAGACCAAGCACCTGCACCACAAGGCCAACGAGATCGGCAGCGGCCACGCGGCGCCCGACAAGAATTTCCTCGAGGAGGTCGCGCACGCGCTCGATGACGCCGGCGAGATCCTGATCATCGGCCCGGCCGGCGCCAAGACCGAGCTTGCCAAGTACCTGCACGAGAAGCATCCTGCGGTCGGAAAGCGCATCGTCGGCGTCGAAGCTGCCGATCACCCGACCGATCGCCAGATCGTCGCCTATGCCAAACAGCACTTCAAGATGGCTCCGCCCCGCGTGGCGACGGGCACTGCCGGCTAAGTATAGCCTTTCTCCCGTCGCAGGGTCCGTTCGATCATGGACATGCTGACGCCGGACCGATCCAACGCCATTGCTGCCCCGCCGGCCGTCGATCGCGGCCGGCGTCGTTTTCCGTGGCGCGGCCTGCTCTCGATCATCCTGCTGTTCGGCGCGCTGGCTGGGCTTGCCGCATGGTGGCTGCGTGGACCGCTGATCGCGACCGCCCGCATCACCCGCGGCACGGCGGCCGAGATCGTGTATGCGACCGGCGCGGTGGAGCCGGAGACGTGGTCGCGGAGCACGCCCCTGGTCCGCGGCCGCATCGTCGAGCGCTGCCGCTGCGAAGGCAAGCTGGTCAAGGCCGGCGACGTGCTGGCGCGGCTCGACGACAAGGAGGCGCTGGCCACCTTGAACGATCTGCGCGCACAGGAGGAATTCCAGCGCCTCGAATTCGAGCGGCAGACGCAGCTACTGGCACGCGGCGCGGCCACCTCGCAAGCGTACCAGCGCTCCGAAAGCGATCTCGCCCGCATCCGCGCCCAGATCGCGGCCCAGACCCAGCGCCTCGACTACTTCAAGCTGGTGGCGCCGATGGACGGCGTCGTCCTCAAGGAGGACGGCGAGGTCGGCGACATGGTCGATCCCGGCACCATCCTCTACCGCGTCGGCCTGGAGAAGCCGCTCTGGGTCGTCGCCGACGTCAACGAGGAGGACATCCCCCGTGTCCAGGTCGGGCAGAAGGCGCTGCTACGCGCCGATGCGTTCGGCAACCAGGCCCTGCCCGGGACGGTGAAGCAGATCACGCCGGCGGGTGATCCCGTGGCCAAGACGTTCCGAGTGCGGATCGGCTTGCCCGACAACACGCCGCTGCGCGTCGGCATGAGCGTCGAGGCCAACATCGTCAGCCGCGAGACGGGCGACACGCTGCTCGCGCCGGCCAATGCCGTCGTCAACAACAGCCTCATGGTGATCGATGGCGGCCGTGTGCACCGGCGCGCGGTGCGGATCGGCATCCGCGGCTCCGCGGCGGTCGAGATCCTCGACGGCGCCCGCGAGGGCGAGCTGGTCGCGGCGCCGGCGACGGCCGACATCAAGGACGGCGAGCGGATTCGCGTGATCGAGCCCGAGACGTCCGTGCCATGAGCCTCGTCCTGACCATCGCCTGGACCCATGTGCGCCATCGCGCCCGCCAGACGCTGGTCGCGATCGCCGGCGTGATGACCGGCGTGGCGTTTTCGGTGATGATGGCGGCAATGATGGAGGGCTCCCAGGACGACTTCATCCGCACGCTGGTCGACGCGCTGCCGCACATTTCGATCACCGACGAGCTGCGCCAGCCGACCCGCCAGCCGGCCGACCAGGTCTATGCGGCGGCCGAATATCATCGATTGACCCCGAATGTCCGCCGCCCCGGCATCAAGAACCCGATGGCCACCATCGCCTCGCTGCAGGGCTGGGTGCCGGGCGCGCTGACGGCGTCGGTGCAGTCCAAGGCCGTGCTGCGCTTCGCCGGCCGCAACCTGACGGTCGCAATCATCGGCATCGATCCGCGCACTGAAGGCCAAGTCTCGACGCTGGCGAGCCACATGCGGCAGGGCAATCTCAATTCGCTGTACCGGTCCTCGCACGCGATCCTGCTCGGCGACCGGCTCGCGGCCAAGATCGGCGCGCGGGTGAACTCCAACATCACGCTCGCCTCGGCCCAGGGCATCAGCATGAACGCGACCGTCGTCGGCATCTTCCATTCCGGCTTCCGCGGCACCGACGAGACCACCGGCTACGTGCTGCTGCGCACCGCGCAGATCCTGGAGCGCCAGACCGGGATCATCAACGAGATCCGCGTCCGCACCAACGATCCGATGCAGGCGCGCCTGATCAGCGAGCGCATCGGCGAGCAGACCGGCTACAAGGCGGTCTCTTGGCAGGAGGCGCAGGAGGACCTGCTGGCGGCGATCACGCTGCGCAACGTGCTGATGTACACCATCGTCGGCGCCATCCTGCTGGTCGCGAGCTTCGGCACCTACAACATCATCTCGACCATCACCCACGAGAAGACCCGCGACATCGCCATCCTCAAGTCGCTCGGCTTCCGCGACCGCACGGTCCGCACCATCTTCATCGTCGAGGCGCTGTTCATCGGCCTGACCGGTG
Organism: Bradyrhizobium sp. SZCCHNRI2009; assembly: GCF_032485115.1. Taxonomy (NCBI): domain Bacteria; kingdom Pseudomonadati; phylum Pseudomonadota; class Alphaproteobacteria; order Hyphomicrobiales; family Nitrobacteraceae; genus Bradyrhizobium; species Bradyrhizobium sp. SZCCHNRI2009. The sequence goes on along the minus strand of NZ_JAUEUH010000001.1, from coordinate 1,626,798 downwards.
CCGCCCTAGGCTGGGCGCTCGGCTACCTGCTTACCCGCGGGCTGGCCTCGCTCGAGTTCAAGACGCCGTTCTCCGACTACAATCATCTGCCCGTGCTGTATTCGCTGAAGCACTATCTGCTGGCCGGCGCGGTCGCGCTGATCTCCAGCGCGGTCGCCGGCTACTTTCCGGCCCGCGCCGCGGCGCGGTTGCATCCGGTCGACATCATCCGGGGGGCGACGTGAGCCCGCCCCTGATCGAGGCGCGGCAAGTGACGAAGGTGCTGCCTGGCGAGGTGCCGGTGACGCTGGTCGCCAACATCGATCTCGTAATCCATCCGCGCGAGCTCATCGCCATCACCGGACCGTCGGGCTCGGGCAAATCCTCCCTGCTCTACCTGCTTGGCCTGCTCGACCTGCCGAGCCAGGGCGACGTGCTGATCGACGGCCGCTCGACGACCGGCATGAGCGAGGATGAGCGCGCCGAGGTGCGACTGTCGCGGCTCGGCTTCGTCTTCCAGTTTCATTTCCTGCTGCCGGAATTCTCGATCACCGAGAACGTCGCGCTGCCGATGCGCGCGCTGGCACGGCTGTCGCCGCGCGCCATCACCCAGCGTGCCGAGGAGCTGCTGGAGTCGCTTGGGCTGGCCGAGCATCTGCGCAAGACGCCGGACAAATTGTCGGGCGGCCAGCGCCAGCGCGTGGCGGTGGCGCGCGCGCTCGCCAACGATCCGCCGGTGATCCTCGCCGACGAGCCGACCGGCAGCCTCGACACCGCCGCGACCGCGCAGGTGTTCGGCATCCTGCGCGATCTGGTCACGCTGCGCGGCAAGACTGTCGTCGCGGTCACGCACGACCTCAACCTCGCCGCTCAGATGCAACGGCGCGTGCACATCATCGACGGCCGGCTGGCGCCGGACGAGTTGGCGCGCTGATCCGCCCGCCGCGACCTCGGCACGGTGGACGCGCGAACCGCCTCCTGCGCCTGATTTGATTTAGCGCAAAGACGCGAGATTTCGATTCAGAGGATGCTGACGACCAGCGGATGTTCCTTCCCCGGATTCACCCGCACACTTCGGATGCTCCCGGGTTTTGCCGCTGCGGGAGCATCCGAATTTTTTATCGGCCCAGCCGCGCTCGCTCGTGCCGATTGACGGCTGGCGGCCTAGCCGAAATCCTTCTCGCTATCGTGAGCGTCGAGCCGGAGTTCGCACCAGCAATTGGCCTCACCCGGGAAGCCGCGCCGCTGCGGAGATGGTCGGGGCAGCTGGATTCGAACCAACGACCTGCAGTACCCAAAACTGCCGCGCTACCAGGCTGCGCTATACCCCGATGGTCTCGAAGGACGATTGTCCTCGAGGACCCGTCACTACACGGTCGCGGCCTCCGCAGCAAGACTGCAGCCCGTCCGTGAAGATGGAGCCGGCATGAAAAACGGCCCCAGGAAACGCCGTTCCGGGGCCGTCAAATGCGGTGGTCGCAGCAAGCATTCGCTCAGTGCGAGGACAATGCCGGCGAGCCCGTCTCGGGGTGGATCTCGGCCGCCATCATGCCCTTGGAGCCGGGCCCGTAGCGGACCAGCACCCATTGGCCGGGGCGCAGCTCGGTCATGCCGTAGCGGCGCAGGGTCTCCATGTGGACGAAGATGTCCGGGCTCCCTTCCCCGCAGGTCACGAAGCCGAAGCCGCGCAGCCGGTTGAACCACTTGACCTGGGCTCGCTCCAGCCCGCTGGTCGGCGTGACCGTCACATGGGTGCGCGGCGGCAGCATCTGCGCCGGATGGATCGCCGTCGACTCGTCCATTGAGACGATGCGGAAGGCCTGGTAGCCCTTGGAGCGCTGCACGCACTCCACCACCAGGCGAGCACCTTCATAGGCGGTCTGGTAGCCGTCGCGCCTGAGCACCGTGACGTGCAGCAGCACGTCCGGCCAGCCATTGTCGGGAACGATGAAACCGTATCCCTTGGAGGCGTCGAACCATTTGATGACACCGCTGATTTCGACGAGGTTCTCGCCAAGACCGGTCATCGCATCGATTGCCGAGTCGCGCGCGACGCCGGTTTGATATTCCGCCCCGAGCCGGGTTGGTGTCGATACACCAACGACCGGCACCCCAAGCTTCTTGGACTCAAATCCGTCCGACCCCATAACCCCGGACCTCACATATGAATTGTGAGCCGCCACCCCTGCAACGGCGCCCTCATACACGTGCTCACCACCTATACCCACGATGAGTCACGCGAATCTCTCGAATCAAAGATAACATTCCCTCGTGCCGCGCATAGATAAAAATCGGTTTCAGTGAGGCATATGAACAGAGATGCCGACAAAAATGCATCAATTTCCGTTCAATTACGGACGAACGATCCGAGTACTTCGCCGATGTCGTGGTGGATAACGAGGTCTGCAACGTCGTCCTGATCGGTCGGTTCCCGGTTGATGATCACGAGTTGCGCGCCAGCCCGCTTTGCCATCAATGGAAAGCCCGCGGCCGGCCACACAACCAGCGATGAGCCGATCGCGACGAACAGATCGCAGTGCTGCGCGAGTTCGCTGGCACGCTGCATTTCATGCTCGGGCATCGACTGACCAAAGGATACCGTCGCGGTCTTCACCGGCTCCGCGCATTCGGGGCAATCCGGCGCGGCACCGTCGGCCTCGAAGCGCTCGCGCACCCAGTTGAGCTCATAGCGCTGCCCGCATCCGATGCATCGCGCGTAGGTGGTGTTGCCGTGCAGCTCGATGACGTGATCCGGGGCGAAACCGGAGTCCTGGTGCAGGTTGTCGATGTTCTGAGTGATGACGGCCGGAATTTTCCCCGCACGGTAGAGCGACGAAAGCGCCAGGTGGCCGCGGCCGGGCCGCGCCGCGGCAAACGTCTCCTGCATCGCGAAGCGCCGCCGCCAAGCCTCGTCCCGCGCCTCCTGGCTGGCGACGAATTCGTCGAAATGGATCGGCCGGTTGCGCGTCCATAGACCGCCGGGAGAACGGAAATCCGGAATGCCCGTCTCGGTCGATATTCCAGCACCGGTGAAGGGGACGATCACCCGCGCCGCAGCGATCATGTCTCCCAGGCGGTTCACCCCGTCGTGCAGATCGGATGCAATCATCAGCGGCGGCCCCGAAGCATGAAACCTCGCATCATCATTGTCCTCCCTTCATAGCACGGCAAGCTGGCCCCCGCCTCTGGGCGTCGTTGCGCCACTCCGCATCCACCGGAACCGGTCGTGAACGACGCAACTGCAAGCAAAGCGAGTCAGATTGTTTCGTGTCTACCGGAAGACGTTGGCGTTGCTCGCCTTCCGTCCCCAGCAAAACGCGCGAGCCGCCTGCAGCCGGGGCCGACCGTCCGCAATCACGCCCCAATCGGACATCCACATCGCGCCAGCGATTCGCCAGGAAGTTTGTCACGCGTCTCAGGGCGAGGCTCGCCGGATAGCGACCGGAGCAGAGAGGATCCGTGAGGCAGAACGAGACGCAGGACGACCGCCGCGCGAAGGAGCGCGCCGACATCACCGCAAGGATTGCACGGTTCAAGTCGACCCAGGAGAAGTTCGCGCGCGAACGCGAGGAATATGCCCGCTTGGCGTGGAAGAAGGCGCAGCGCGGCGAGGCCGCGGAATAGCAGGGATGAAAGAAGAGCCCGGAGGCTTTCGCCATCCGGGCTCTCCTTGTCACGACTGGCGCTTACCAGTGATGACGCCAGTGGTGGTAGCGATGATAGTACGGTCCGCCGTAATAGGCATACGGCCCGGGCGCGTAGACGTAACGCGGGCCGTAGTCGTAGTAATCGTAGCCGTAGCCCGGACCATAGTAATACGGGTGCGAGGCCGCGATCGCGCCGGCAGTCAACGCTCCCGCCGCGAGGCCGAATGCGAGACCCGGGCCGATGCCGCGCGCCTGTGCCGGCGCGGGTGCCGCCAGCGCGGTGATGGCGACGGCGCCCGCGGTCGCCAGAACAGCCAATGTCTTTCTCATGATCGAATGTCCTCCAATTCCCATGCGTCCAAACAACGCAGATGCGGGGGAGTTGGTTGCAGCCCGGCTCACCGCCGCGCGCGTTGGAACCGTGACCGTCGCCACACGTTCACCGCCATGAGGGAAATCCCCGATGGCATCCTGGCTGGAACTTCTGTTCAACATCATCGGCTATGGCGGATTCGTCGTGCTTGCGTCCTGTCATCCCAGGACCGAGGCGGCCGGTGCGGCGCCTGAAATAGCTGCGGACGACGGAGCGGATCTGACCGGCGAGCGCCGCTGAAGCCGAGCTTTGCGGGCGAGCGCCGGGCCTTCATCCACAGCGGATCCAACGCTTATCCACAGCTCCTCGGCTGGGCTCTTCGGATCGCGGATCAACGGCTTGCTGCGCCGTATCCACCGGCTTCTCCCCAGCGCGCGCGACGGCGCTCCCGCGCAGGCCGGAGGGCGTACGGGCCGGTCAATCTTCCCGCAAAGACCTTTGAACCTTCCTGCCCCTCCCCGAGACACATCAGTACTGGGGATTTCAGGGCCCAGTTTCGAGGGTGGCGCCACGCGACGAAGATATTCCGTCGCGCTGGCGCTGCTGTCGTTTTTCGGGCCCCCGCGGTGCCAACCTTCGCGGTCCGGGGACGCCGGCGCTTCGGCGACCGCAACACTCAGCCGCGCTGCAACCACACAGCCCGCAACGAAAAAGGCCTCCTTTTCAGGAGGCCTTTGACGTGATCACGACCGTGACTGACGGTTCAGATCAGGCAACCGCGTCCTTGGCGGCCTTGACCGGGCGGGCGCGCACGATCTTGCGGGCCGGCTTGGCCTTGAACATCATCTCTTCGCCGGTGAAGGGGTTGGTGCCCTTGCGCGCCTTCACGGCGGGCTTCTTGACGACGACGAACTTGGCGAAGCCCGGCACCAGGAACACGCCGTTCTTCTTCAGCTCCTTGTGGCCGACGTCGGTGAGCGTCTCCATGACGTTCTTGACGTCGCGCTTGGACAGCTCGGTCGAGGTCGCAATCTTCTCGATCAGTTGCGACTTGGAAAGTTGGGTAGCCATCGTATCTCCTTGTGATTGATACCGGTGAATGACGTGACGACTGCGCGGCTATCAGCGCATTGCTGCGCAGACTGGTCGGGGCTTTCTGGCTGCATTGCACAGCCGGGACTTCAGTCGTCTAGTGGCGTATCACCCCGCGATTTTCGGGATTCTCCTGCATTTCAAGGGGCCCCGAAGCACCCACAGCGGCGCCAAAATTCCAACGGAGCGCGCAGAAGTCAAGCTGCGATGGCGATCGAACGGAGCAAGCGATTCATTTTCCCCTATATTTCCAGGCATTTTCGACGGTCCTGCGTGATTTTGGCCGCACATTGCAGGGGAAACATGCTGAAATCCCTGCATGCGGTCGCATCGCGCTCGTTCATCCATGCCGCGAATCACTGCCAAAACAGCGATTCGCTGGCATACGGAGGGGCTCTCGCAACACCGCGCAGCCCCGTCGAATGCGTCGTCGCGCGCACCGCACATCCGAGCGAGCCGGCACCGCCGCAGCATCAGGCTCGATACACGGGCGGGCGAATTGCTGCTATGGATCGGCGTCCGCAGGCGGCCGTTGACCATCCGCTTCGAGTTCAGGGAGAGAAGACACGATGCGTTATCTCCACACCATGCTGCGCGTGCGCAATCTCGGCGCCGCGCTCAAATTCTATTCCGATGCGCTCGGCCTCAAGGAGGTGCGCCGGATCGACGACGACAAGGGTCGCTTCACACTGGTGTTTCTCTGCGCACCCGAAGATGAATACCTGCTGAAGAGCCTGCCGCCGACGCGTGGCGCCCCGCTGGTCGAGCTCACCTACAATTGGGACGAGGAGAGCTATGGCGAGGACCGCTTCTTCGGCCATCTCGCCTATGAGGTCGACGACATCTACGCCACCTGCGACCGGCTGATGAAGCTCGGCATCACCATCAACCGACCGCCGCGCGACGGCAACATGGCTTTCATCCGCTCGCCCGACCTGCACTCGATCGAGCTGTTGCAGAAGGGCGAGCCGAAGGCGCCGGCCGAGCCCTGGCTGTCGATGCCGAACACCGGACATTGGTGAGTCATTCGCCTTCATGATCCAGCCGGAACATCGTGGCCACCCTCGCGTTGTCGCTCCGATTGATGGAGAGGATACGAGGAGGCCGAGATGGGTCGAGGACTTCTATTGTGGTTGTTGGGCGTGCCGATTCCGGTGATCATTCTGCTCTGGCTGTTCTTCGGCCACTGATCGCCGCGAACGATGCGTTCGTCGGAAAAGCCCCGCTTCGAGCGGGGCTTTTTGCGTAACATGCGCTAATGATGACGCTCGCCCAGAGAGGAGCCGAACGTGTCCGCCGACGACAGACTGACGATCTGGGGCCGCCCCAATTCGGTGAACGTGCAGAAGGTGCTGTGGTGTCTCGCCGAGCTCGATGTCGCTTATGACCGTATCGACGCGGGCATGCAGTACGGCCGCAACAACGAGGCGGACTATCTCGCAATGAATCCGAACGGCCGCATCCCGACGCTGGTCGATGGCGATTTCGTGCTGTGGGAGAGCAACGCGATCATGCGCTATCTCTGCCTCGCTTATGGCGACGGCACGCCGCTTTATCCAACGACGCCACAGCACCGCGCCGCGGTGGAGCGCTGGCTGGACTGGACGCTGTCGACGGTGCAGCCGATCGAGCGTCCGCTGTTCTGGGGCTTGGTGCGAACGCCGCCGGAGCAGCGCGACATGGCCGCCTTGCAGAAGGCGGCCGACGACGCCGCGGCGATGTGGCGCATCCTCGACGCGCATCTGACCACGCGCAGCCACGTCGAGGCCGAGCATTTCACGCTCGCCGACATTGCGCTTGGCGCCTATGCCCGGCGCTGGTTCGGAGTCGAAGGTGTCGTCAAGCCGGAGCTGCCGAGCCTCGCGCGCTGGTACGGACAGATCGCGCAACGCCCGGCCTTCATCCGCCACATCGCGCCGCCGCTGTCATGAGCACCTCAGCGGCTGGTCGAGGTGCCCATCTCGACGCGCAGGGCGCCGCCGACCTTCACGCAGGTATCGGTTCCCTCGACGCGTACGAAGTTGGCGCCGTAGGACGCGCAGGGATTGCTGGTAGCGGCCCCTGAACGGGATGCGGCCTTATTCGGTCCAGCCGCCTTTGGCCCGGGAAGCGATGGCGCAAGAAGCAACGACCCCGGCGAGCCGGCGGCTGCCACGGTCACGGCGGCGAGCACCGCGAGGGCGCCCAGGATGAGAGATCGACACATTCCGCTTGTTAGCGCGTCTGCCGCGGCGAAGCGACACCGGCCGTCTATTTGCCGATGAACTTGACGCCGACCGAGGCGCCGCGGCGCCACACCACCTGGCACTGGCGGCCCGTTCTTGCGTCGCGCGCGAAGGCGAGCCGGATGGTCGCCGGCAGCGCCGCCGCGTCCTGCAGGGTCAGCTTGGCGCCGGCGCTGGAAATGTCCTGAACCAGGCAATGGCGCACGGCGAACCCGCCATCCAGCGTGATCCACGCCGGCTGCTTCATCGATTTGCGGGCTTCCCGCTTCTTGGGCGCCATCATCCTGCTCCTGCTCGCCCGTTGCAGTACGGCAAGGACCCTAATGGACGGTTGACCGGACCCCGACTGCGCGTGCGATTCATCGCTGCAGAACCTCGCGCCGACCGCGTCTCGGCGCAAACCGTCCGTTTCAAGATCGAAGATGGAAGGAATGCCGGCGCGGAGTGGCGCTCCCTAGCGGAATCGAACCGCTCTCTCCACCGTGAAAGGGTGGCGTCCTGACCGATAGACGAAGGGAGCAATACGCACGATGCCAGAGGGCACGAGGCCCCGGTGCCATCGCCGCTTGCACGTTTCGGTAAAACCTTCAGCAAATCAGCAGCTTGAGGCGATGATCTGCGAGGTCGGCTGAACCACCGACGGTGATTCCGTGCCGCGCGCCGAACGTATAGAGGCGTTTCGCCGGCCGGGCAAGCCACCCCGTGGCGGTGTTTCCGGTCTCTTCCCGCGTGCTCAACGGGCCGCAAACAGCGGAGCGATACCGTCCGTGTCGATGTAGACCACGCCGTCCTCGACCTTGACCGGATATTGCGCCAGCGCGCTCTCCGGCGGGTGGAGCGGCGTACCGGTGAAAGCATCCCACGTCCAATTGTGCACAGGGCAACTGAGCACGCGGCCGTCGAAGCCGGCCTCCTCCATCGGCGCCGCCGTGTGCGGGCAGACGCCCTGGAACGCTTTGAGCTCGCCATTGTCGGGCCAGGCAAGGATGACGAGCTGGGCGTCGGCGATGACGAGGCGCATGCCGCCTTCGTCGATGGTGTCGGCCTTGCAGACGCGGGTGAACATTCGCTGGCCTCATGCTCCATTGCGACCATCGCAATCGAAGGACCACGAGCAAAACTCGTTCCGCGGACCGCGCTGTGCCCGCGAGCCCGACAAGACCAAGCCCGACAAGACCGTGGCACCCTTCTTGCTGCCCTTCCCGGCATCTCTCGTCGAACGAGCCATCGTGTCGCAAAGGCGACAGACCGCTCGGCGGCGAGTTGCGGCGGAGTGCGACATGACCGACATGACCGAGCTGAGAACACGCAAGGAGCCGCTCAATCTCGCCATCGTGCATGTCGATCCCGACGCCTTCATCGCCAACCTCATGGCTTGGCTCGAGATCACCACCTTCATCAAGGCGCAGCGCGTCGGCGAGGCCGCGGTGCCTGCCGACGGCAAGACACCCGCATTGTCGGCGGCGCAATTGCAGAACGGCGGCGTCCACGAGGTCGGCAACGACGCGCTGTTCGCCTTCGCGATGACGGCGTCGCTGAAGGGCGACAAGGCCGCGGTCGACAAGGTCGAGACCGCCTTGCTCGACGGCATAGGCAAGGATTTTCCCGGCTCGTTCGCGCTGTGGCACTTCCGCGCCACGATCGATGCGCCGACCACGCTCGACGATTTCGTCGGCCAGGCCGGCAAGAAGATGCTGACAGGCGATCTGCCGCCACCGCCGCTGCGCGCCAAGGAATATTGGAGCGCCGGACTGCGCTTCTTCGAGAAGGCGCGCAAGTCGAACTTCGTCCACGAGATCATGTATCCGCTGGCGAAATGGACGCGGGCGCGCTGGACCGAGACGGCGGAGAAAGGCGTCGCCTTTCTGCATCACATCGAGGACAACGTCCCGGTGCTGCGCGAGGTGCTGGAGGAGCCGCGCAACGACCAGGCGTTCATCGCCAATGTCCTGCTGAAGCTCGCGCCTGCCGTCGATATGGAGTTGAACGAGGAATATCAGGGCTTCCTGCGCTCGCTGGCGCGGCGCAACTGACGCAAGGGTGCGGTGGTCAATTCCAGCCGACCCGCCCACGCAAAAAGGCCGGCGGGCGTTACGCCGCCGGCCTCTTGTCGCGACTGCCGGCTCCGGCCGTCCGGTTCCGTCGCATTCCTGGGGTATGCGAACAGGGTCGCGCGATCTGGTTAATGATAGGTTAACGCACGTATACCGGAATAACCACGATCATGAACTACAACCATGATCCCGGGTTTGCGTTCCGGCCATGAACCAGCGCGGGGACCATCGAGCGGCGAGATCGGACAAGGCCGTCAGCTCAGCTGCAAGGCGCGCTTCGTCTCACGGCGCAGCGCCTGCTCCTGGCAGCCCGACAGCCGGACGAGTTCCTGGGGATACATGTCATAGCCATGGCTGCCAAAGGCACTCTGCTGCGCCATCGGGACCTGCGCAGGGGTTCGGGCCGCATCTGCCCCTGCCCCTGCATTCGACGAACCTCGGACCGGATCGAGCCCAGTGTTCAAAGCGGCCATAGCCAGCTCCGCGAAAGAGTGCCTGCCCCCACTGGAACTATAGTCCACCGGTCGCGGGGCGCAATTGGGCAAAACGCCATCAGCCGGCGGTGGCGCGCGCCTGCTCCGCCTCCTGTTCCCAGCGCAGGATGGTCCGCTCGAGATTGTGGAATTTCTCGGCGACGTCGCCGTCGAACAGCGGGTCCTTGCGGTCCGACATGCGGGCGTCGATATCGGCCCAATCCTCCGCCTGAAGGGCGCGCAGCGCCGCCGGAAACAGCAGGGTCTCCTCCTTGCGCAGATGCTCGCGCTGGCTGTCGATGAACTCATGCACGGCGGCGTGGAAGCTCTCGCGCAGGATCTCCTGGTCCGACAGCACCGCGTTCACGGCGTCGGCAAAGCCGCGCAGCCGCTGCGCCTCGGTCTCGTGCTCGTCGTCGACGTCGCCATAGGCTGCGGCCGCGGCAGGGTCGCGTTCGCGCAGCTTGCCGAAGATCATCTCCTCCTTGGGATGATGACAGCGCTGCGGATAGTCCTCGAAATAGGCGATGATGCTCTGCAGGATGTCGTAGTCCGGCCGCCGATTGTGATCGAACAGCTCCAATTCGTGCTCGAGCACCGAGAGAAGCTTCTCGAGATTCTCGTGCTCCTGCAGCAGCGCTTCGATGATCCTTGCCATGGCCGCCCTCGCCTGTGCGCCGGCTGGGCCTTGCCGAACCGGCATTTTCCCTGAACGCAACAGACTACGCCCGCGCGAGCGCGGGCGGCATTGCGGCAGATCAAACTGACAGACCGATGTGACAGGTCAGCGGAAACGGCTCACTCCGCGGCCAGCGCCTGCGGCGCCCGCGCAAGGCCGAGCCGGTCCCAGACGTCGACCAGCGCCTCGGCCAGGGCGTCGATCAGGCCGTCATCATGGTAAGGCGATGGCGTGATGCGCAGCCGCTCCAGGCCGCGCGGCACGGTCGGATAGTTGATCGGCTGGATGTAGATGCCGTGCTCGGACAACAGCAGGTCGGACGCCGTCTTGCACTTCTCGGGATCGCCGACATGCACCGGCACGATGTGGGTGTCGGACGGCATGACCGGCAGGCCCGAGGCGTTCAGCACGGCCTTGAGCCGCGCCGCCCGGTCCTGGTGCCGATCACGCTCCCACTGCGAGGTCTTGAGATGGCGGATCGCGGCGGTCGCGGCGGCGCAAACCGGCGGCGGCAAGGCTGTGGTGAAGATGAAGCCCGGCGCATAGGAGCGGACGGCGTCGATCAGATTGGCATTGGCGGCAATGTAGCCGCCGAGGCAGCCGAAGGCCTTGGCGAGCGTGCCCTCGAGGATGTCGATGCGGGCCATCGCGCCGTCGCGCTCGGCGATGCCGCCGCCGCGCGGGCCGTACATGCCGACCGCATGGACCTCGTCGACGTATGTGAGCGCGCCATAGCGCTCGGCGAGATCGCAGATCCGGTGCAAGGGCGCGACATCCCCATCCATCGAATACAGGCTCTCGCAGACGATCAGCTTGGGACGGTCGGGATCGGCCGCCCGCAGCAGCTCTTCGAGATGGGCGAGGTCGTTGTGCCGCCAGACCTGCTTCTCGCTCCCGGCCTTGCGGACGCCCTCGATCATCGAATTGTGGTTGAGCGCGTCCGACAGCAGCAGGCAGTTCGGCAGCAGTTTCGCGATGGTCGAGATGCCGGTCTCGTTGGAGACGTAGCCCGAGGTGAACACCAGAGCCGCTTCCTTGCCGTGGAGATCGGCAAGCTCGCGCTCGAGCTCGATCAGCGGATGGTTGGTGCCGGCGATGTTGCGGGTGCCGCCGGCGCCGGTGCCCATGCGCGCGGCAACGTCGACCATGGCGCCGATCACCTTCGGATGCTGGCCCATGCCAAGATAGTCATTGGAGCACCAGATCACGACATCCTTCGGCCCCTCCGGCGAATGCCAGATCGCGCGGGGGAAGCGGCCGGCGAGGCGCTCCAGATCGGCGAAGACGCGATAGCGCCGTTCCTGGTGCAACTGGTCGAGGGCACGGTCGAAATAGCTGTCGTAGTTCATCACCTGATCCGTCCTTCCCCTGCCCGCGTCCCGAGCCTGCGTTCCGGCGCGCCCTTGGAGGCCTGTTCGGGGTCGGACCAAAGCGCAATCCGTCGCGTCCTTCGTTGATCCAGATCAGGGATCGCGCACGATGCCGGGCATCCGGATGCCGCTCGCCGCGGTCCGCGACGCCCCCCGGAGGCGTTCAGGCGCGCAGCGGGTTCTCCGCATCGGCAACCTCGAGCCGCAGCGGCGCACCGGTGTCGAGGAAGGCAGACAGAGCTGCCTCGTACGGCGCGGGGTCGAGACCGCGCGCGGAGAGCCATTGCGGCTCGTAATAGGTTTGGCGATAGCGCTCCCCGGAATCGCAGATCAGCGTGACCAGTGAGCCGCTCTGTCCATCCTGCCGCATCTCGGCCGCCAGCCGGCACAGCGCCAGGAAGTTGGTCCCGGTCGAGCCGCCGACCGGCCGGCGCAGCCGCCGCGTCAGGACGTTCATCGCCGCGACCGAGGCGGCATCTGGCACCTTCATCATGCGATCCACGACCCCCGACACGAAGGATGGCTCGCAGCGCGGACGGCCGACGCCCTCGATCAGCGACGGCCGTTCGCACGTCCGGGCGCTGTCGCCGTTGCAGAAGGCGTCGAAGAAGGCCGAATGCTCGACATCGGCGACGCACAGCCGCGTCGGGTGCCGGCGGTAGCGCAGATAGCGGCCGATCGTCGCCGACGTGCCGCCGGTGCCCGCGCCCATCACGATCCATTCCGGCAGCGGACGGCGCTCGCCCTGCAACTGGTTGAAGATCGACTCGGCGATGTTGTTGTTGCCGCGCCAGTCGGTAGCGCGCTCGGCGAAGGTAAACTGGTCCATGTAATGGCCGCCGAGCCGGCTCGCGAGCGCGGCCGCCTCGGCATAGAGAAACCGGCCGTCATCGATGAGGTGGCAATTGCCGCCGTAATGCGTGATCGCGGCGATCTTCTCTTCCGAGGTGGTGCGCGGCATCACCGCGTAGAACGGCACCCCGATCATCTGCGCGAAATAGGCTTCCGATACCGCTGTCGACCCGGAGGAGGCCTCGACCACGGGCGTGCCTTCCCGGATGTGGCCGTTGCAAAGCGCATAGAGAAACAGCGATCGGGCCAGCCGATGCTTGAGGCTCCCGGTCGGGTGGGTCGATTCGTCCTTCAGGTAGATATCGATGCCGGCGAGCGCGGGCACGATCAGCCGGATCAAGTGCGTGTCGGCGGTCCGGCACTGGTCGGCCTCGATGGCCGCCACGGCGTCGTCGACCCAGCCACGGCGATAGCGTGGACCACAGGCTCTGTCGGAAGCTGACCAAGACGGCGAATTCATCGCGGCAACCGACCATGATCCCTTCGCCGCATCAAGCCCGCCCGGCCGCCCATGCCGAGCAAGCTGGGGGCAAATGGCAGTTCGGCGCCGGCTGCCGCGCCTTGGCACCGCAACGGAGCGAAAGGGCTTCGCGTTTGCGCCAGCGAAAAACGCTCGCATCGCTTGCAACTCATGGAATGCACGCGCGAATTTCGGAAGAATTTTTGAATGACGGCGAGAATGGTCAAATATTTGCACGCTTTTGCGGCCAAGCTGGGCATCATCGAATGGCACGACCGAGTCGAGCCTGCATCACGGGCGACCCAAGCCTGCTCCGAGGGGCACCATGAGAGTTCTTTCGATTGTTCTGGTTGCGTGCGCGATCAGTCAGGCCGCTTTCGCTGAAGGTCTGGAATGCCGGCGTGTGGCCGACCCGACACCACGATTGAGCTGCGTGGAAACGCCGACGACCGCCCAGGCGCCAACCACCTCCCGCACCGACGCCTGGACCCCGGTCGAACCGCGCCAGGAGGCCCCGGTGCGCGGCGGCGATGCGACGGCGCCGAGAGCCTCCCGGCCCCGTTGAGACCAGCCGGGCGGCAGCCGACGGCGGCTGCACTCGGCCCTGCAGCGGTCCCTCCCCCAATCGAGCCCCCGGACGGGGTTCTTTCCCTTGAAGGGCGGCTCATTCTGCCGACATGTAGATCTTGCCGTGCGGCCACGGACCGATGTCAAATCCATTCTCCGCGCGGGTGGTGGAGGGTCGGTTCGGCCCCGCCGCATTGGATGATCGGAGACCATGGCTTACTTGCCATCGCAAATGAACCTTCTCGAAGCCCTCGCGACCGTGATCGGCACCGCCGCGATCGCGCCCGCGCTGCTGATCCTCTGGCTGGTGGTCGCCGCCGGTGACAATTCAGGCCCTCCGCTCAAGATCTGGACCGCCTTCCTGCTCGGGGCAGCCAGCGTGCTCCTGCTCGGCATTATCAGGACGCCGTTCCAGCATGTCGGGCTGACATTGGAGAATCCCTGGATCGCCCAGGCGGTCCGGGCCCTTTTTGGCGTCGCCTTGCCGGAAGAGCTCGCCAAGGTCGCGGTGATCGCCGCGCTGTGGTCGCGGCGCCGGCAGGTCGGCAATGCCATGGACACGGTATTCTACGGTGCCGCCGTCGGGCTCGGCTTCGCGGCTTACGAGAACTTGGCTTATCTCGTCCAGCATGCCGAGATGTGGCGCTCGCTGGCGGTGCTGCGCAGCGTGCTCACCGTGCCGTTTCATGGCGCGCTCGGCATCATTGCCGGTGCCTATCTCGCGATCGCCCGCACCAGTACGGCGCTTGGCGCCAACCGCCACAATCGCGAAGGGGCGCGGCTGTCGAGCTGGGCGCTGGTGCTGGCCGCACCCGTGATGCTGCATGCGGCCTTCGACTATCCATTGCTGTTGCTGCAGCGGGCATCGACCCTCGACACCGCCGCGCGCCTCTGGCTCGGCGGCATCAGCGTGCTGATCGGGTTCTCGTCGATCGCCCTTGCCGTGCGGCTGGTGCGCCGCGTCGCCCATCACCACACGCCGCGCACCGAGGTGGCGCGGGCAAGGCTGAGCCAGCTGCGCAGGATGTGGGCGCTGCTCCTGCTCGGCGGCGCCGCCGGCTTCGTCGGGCTCGGATTCGTGCTGACCTCCATCCGGCATTGGCTGCTCAACCCTGACCGCAATGTCGCCGCGGTTCTGGTTCCCCTCGGTCTCACCGCGATCATCGTCGGGATGGCCCTTCTGATTGTCACAACGACGATCTATGTTTTCGGTCGCAACCGGATTCGGACGACGGCATAATCCCGGCATCGCGGGGCCGGCAGAGCAACCAAATGCGCATTGCGCGCTTGTCCGGGCCGCAGGTCCTCACCATGTGCGTGGGCAGGCGGCCGCGGCGTTAAGCGCGTGAGCTTGCCCGGAGTGACGATCATGACCCTTCCCCAGGATACGATTCCGCCCGAGCTCGAGCGCATGAAGTCGCAGATGGGCGCAGCCGTGCGCGCGCATTGGAAGGCCTTCCTGATCGAGGGCATCCTGCTCGCCGTTCTCGGCCTGCTCGCGATGATCCTCACCCCGCTGGCAAGCCTCGCGGTCACGATCTTCCTCGGCTGGATGTTCCTGATCTCGGGCATCGCGGGACTCGCGCTCACCTTCTGGGCCCGCGGCATGCCCGGCTTCTGGTGGTCGCTGTTGTCGGCAGTGCTCGCCATCGTCGCCGGAGTCATCCTGGTGGCGCAGCCGGTCCAGGGGACGGTGACGCTAACGATCGTGATCGGCGTCTATTTTCTCGCAGAAGGCGTCGCCACCATCATGTATGCGCTGGAGCACCGCCGCGAGCTGTCCGGGCGCTGGTCGTGGCTGGCAATCTCGGGCGTGGTCGACATCGCGATCGCCGGCATCATCATTTCCGGTCTGCCCGGCACGGCGTTGTGGGCGATCGGTCTGCTGGTCGGCATCAACCTGCTGTTCGGCGGGCTGTCGATGATCGGCATGGCGCTCGCCGCGCGCAACGGTTGACGCCGGCTCGATTTTCGGGATGACAAGCGGCCGCGCGGCCGCTATAGGATGGGCATGATCAACGCCGCCACCAGCTTTTATTGGTACTTTAGCTACGACAGCTCGCTGGCGGCGGGAGGATCGCGCTCAATCTGACACATTGCAGCAAGATATCCGAACGAGCCGCCAGACCTGGCGGCTTTTTTATTGCCGGCAGGTGCCCACCCAAGAGACCCAGGAGCCCGCCGTGCTGAGCACCACAGACGATCTTCGTATCAAGGAAATCAAGGAATTGAGCCTGCCGGCGGAGGTGATGGGTGAAATCCCCCGCACCCTCACCGCCACCCGTGTGGTGATGGCCGCCCGCAATGCGATCCATGCCATCCTGACCGGCAGCGACGACCGCCTGCTGGTCATCGTCGGCCCCTGCTCCATCCACGATCCCGACGCGGCGGTCGACTACGCCGGCCGCCTCGCCGCCTTGCGCGAGCGCCTCGCCGACCGCCTCGAAATCGTGATGCGGGTCTATTTCGAGAAGCCGCGCACGACCGTCGGCTGGAAAGGCCTGATCAACGATCCCGGCCTCGACAATTCCTTCGACATCAACAAGGGCCTGCGGCTCGCGCGCAGCGTGCTGTCCGCCGTCAACAATCTCGGCCTGCCGGCGGGATGCGAATTCCTCGACATGACGACGCCGCAGTACATCGCCGACCTCGTCGCCTGGGCCGCGATCGGCGCGCGCACCACCGAGAGCCAGATCCACCGCGAGCTGGCCTCCGGCCTGTCGTGCCCGGTCGGCTTCAAGAACGGCACCGACGGCAACATCCGCATCGCCGCTGATGCGGTCAAATCCGCGGCCCACCCGCACCATTTCATGGCGGTGACCAAGGGCGGCCGTTCGGGGATTGCGGCCACAACCGGCAACGAGGACTGCCACATCATCCTGCGCGGCGGCAGCGGCCCCAATTACGACGCCGCCCATGTCGAGCAGGCCGCGGCCGAGCTGATCAAGTCCGGACTGCCGGCGCGGCTGATGGTCGACACCAGCCATGCTAATTCGAGCAAGAAGCCGGAGAACCAGCCGCTGGTCGCCGCCGACGTCGGCCGCCAGCTCGCCGCAGGCGAGCAGCGCATCATGGGCGTGATGATCGAGAGTCACCTCATCGCGGGACGCCAGGACGTCAAGCCGGGCGTGGCACTGACCTACGGCCAGAGCATCACCGACGGCTGTATCGGCTGGGACACGACGGTGGAGGTGCTGGAGCAGCTCGCCGAAGCCGTCGCCGCCCGGCGTGCGGCGCTTCGCAACTCCCCGCGTGAGCGCTCGGCGTAACACTCACGACCGATCAAGCGGCGCGCGTCGGGCGCGCCGCAGATCGCGCTCAGCAGCCGCGGCAGATGCCCTTGATCTTGCGATCGAGCTCGCGGTCTTCCTTGGTCGTGCCGCTCATCGAATTGTCCTCGGCCTGCTCGGCCTTCGGCAGGTCGCTGGGGCGCACCTGACGATGGCCGACCGGCGCCTGCGGCGGCATGCCGCTCTTCGATCCGGTGCCGGCGGAGGAGCCGCTGCCGCTCTGCGCCAGCGCGATGCCATCGGTGACGGCCATCAGGAGCCCCATCGCGATCGCAAATTTCTTCATGTTGCTCCTCCGTGTCAGCGGAATCGGCAGGACACTTCATCCCGCGGCGGGCGGATAGAGGTGCGCCTCACCGCAATAGTCAATCACACGATAGCGCGTTTGCGCAGCTGCCGCATGATCCTGCTCAACAGTTTCATCCGCAGTGAGGTATTGCGGCCCCACCGGCGCCTTGCCGTAGCCGCCGGGGATGTCGAGCACGTAGTCGGGCTGGCACAGGCCGGACACCCGGCCGCGTAGCGTTCGAATCAG
This sequence comes from Bradyrhizobium sp. SZCCHNRI2009, assembly GCF_032485115.1. Classification (NCBI taxonomy): domain Bacteria; kingdom Pseudomonadati; phylum Pseudomonadota; class Alphaproteobacteria; order Hyphomicrobiales; family Nitrobacteraceae; genus Bradyrhizobium; species Bradyrhizobium sp. SZCCHNRI2009. The sequence continues at coordinate 1,609,262 of NZ_JAUEUH010000001.1, read as the reverse complement.
CGCCTGCCCTTGCGCCAGCGTGGTGCGCAGATGCGCCGTGCCCGGCGCGAGGTCGCCATGGTGCAGGTAATACGGCTTGATGCGGGTCTCGACGAAGCCGCGCATCAGCGCCTCCAGGGTCGCCGCGTCATCATTGACGCCGCGCAGCAGCACCGACTGGCTGACCATGGGAATGCCGGCCTCGATCAGCCGCGCGCAGGCCGCGCGCACCGGCGGACTCAATTCGCGCGGATGATTGGCATGCAGCGCGATCCAGGTCGTTGCGCCCGGCGCCTTCAGCGCGTCAACCAGCGCCGGCGTGATGCGCTGGGGATCGGCGACCGGCAAACGGGTGTGGATACGGACGATCCGGACGTGATCGATGCCGGCGAGATCGGCCATGATCTCCTTCAGCCGCCGCGGCGACAGCATCAGCGGATCGCCGCCGGTGAGGATCACCTCCCAGATCTCGTCATGTGCGCGGATGTAGTCGAGCGCCGCGCGATAGGCCTCCTCCGACAGCGCATTGTCCTTGCCGGGCCCGACCATCTCGCGACGGAAGCAGAAGCGGCAATAGACCGCGCAGACATGCACCAGCTTGAGCAGCACCCGATCGGGATAGCGGTGCACGATGCCCGGCACCGGCGCATGCGAATCGTCGCCGATCGGATCGCCGCGCTCGCCAGGCGCGGCCTTCAGCTCATCCGTGCTGGGCACGAACTGGCGCGCGATCGGATCATTCGGATCGTCGACGTCGATCAGGTCGGCGAGATGCGTCGTCACCGCCACGGCATAGCGCTGCGCCACGCGCGCCAGCGCCGGCTGGTCCGCCGCGTCAGCCAAGCCCTGCGCGACGAGATCCTCGGCGCTGCGCAACGTGGTCGGACGTTCGATCCTGTTCATCGCTCACCTGCCGGCGGCGTCCACACCACCTGATCGATCCTGGTGGCGCCGGCCGCCAGCATCACCAGGCGGTCGAAGCCGAGCGCCACGCCGCTCGCCTGCGGCATCGCGGCCACGGCGGCGAGGAAGTCCTCGTCGAGCGGATAGCGCTCGCCATAGCGGCGCTCCTTCTCGGCCATCTCCTGCTCGAAGCGGCGGCGCTGCTCGGCGGCGTCGGTGAGCTCGCCGAAGCCGTTGGCGAGCTCGACGCCGCAGGCATAGACCTCGAACCGCTCGGCGACGCGGGGGTCGGCCGCCACCCGCGCCAGCGCGGCCTCCGGCGCCGGATATTCATGGAGCACGGTGAGCCGACCCTGCCCGAGATGCGGCTCGACATGCTCGACCAGCACCTTGCTGAACAGGTCCGACCAGGTGTCGTCGTCGCTGATCCGGATCTTGCCGGCGGCGGCCTGGGCCAGCGCCCCACGGTCGCCCGCACCGTCGCGGATGGTCGCGAGCAGGTCGATCCCGGCATGGCGCGCGAACGCACCGGCAACCGTCAGCAGCTCTGGCTCGGCGAAGGGATCAGCGGCGCGGCCACGGAAGGCGAACCGCCGGATTCCGGTCGCCTGAGCCGCATGGGCGATCACCACGACCGTGTCGGCCATGATCGCGTCGTAGGGCACCTCCGCCCGATACCATTCCAGCATGGTGAATTCCGGCAGGTGCAGGTCGCCGCGCTCGCGGTCGCGGAACACGCGGGCGAACTCGAAGATCCGCCGCTCCCCGGCCGCCAGCAGCTTCTTGCAGGCGAATTCCGGCGAGGTTCGAAAATACCGCCGGTGCCGGGTCCCGTCCGGCGCCGTCAGGTCGGTGCGCGGTGCGTGCAGATGGGTCTCGTTGCCCGGCGACACCTGCAGGATGCCGGTCTCGACCTCGGTAAACCCCTGCTCGTCGAACCAGGCCCGCAACGCCCTGGTGATGGCGGCCCGGGCGAGCAGGAACGGCCTGACATCGGCGTGCCGCTGCGGCGACCACCACGGCGAAGGCGCGGGCTCCCGGGACATCAGGAGGTCGTCCGTTCGGGCCGCAAAAGACTGGCAACCCCGGACAAAATCAGTATGTTGCCGCCCGAAACCGCATTCCGCGTCGCGTGGCGCCCCGGCTTGGTCCGGCGCCCCCTTTTCAGTGTCAGGAAAACAGCTTTGAAAGTCATCGCCAGCTCTATTCGCAAGGGTAACGTCATTGAGCAAGATGGAAAGCTCTATGTCGTCGTGACCGCCGAGAACATCCATCCCGGCAAGGGCACCCCGGTCAGCCAGATCGAAATGCGCCGAATCAGCGACGGCGTGAAGATCTCCGAGCGCTTCAAGACCACCGACCAGGTCGAGAAGGCGACGATCGAGGAGCGCAACTTCACGTACCTCTACGAGGATGCCGACGGCTTCCACTTCATGAACCCGGAGACCTACGACCAGGTCCAGGTGCCGAAGGACGTGGTCGGCAACCAGGCCGCCTATCTCCAGGAGAACATGACGGTCAAGCTGTCGATGCACGACGTGGTCCCGGTGGCGATCACGCTGCCGCAGCGCGTCACGCTCGAGGTCGTCGAGACCGAGCCGGTCACCAAGGGCCAGACCGCGTCGTCGTCCTACAAGCCGGCGGTGCTCTCCAACGGCGTTCGCACCGGCGTGCCGGCGCACATCACGGTTGGCACCCGCATCGTCGTCATGACCGAGGACGGCTCCTACTGCGAGCGCGCCAAGGACTGAGGCACCTCGAGGATCTGACGCCGGGGGGCGCGGGGGGATTTGGGGGCACGGATCATCATACTCATCGCCGCCCTGGCGGCGATCATCACGCTGGCCGCGCCGTCCACGATGCGCGCGGCCGATGACTTTGCTCCGCCCGCCCTCACCATCAACCGCGCCGACTGGCGCGCCGCGTTGGACCAGCTCCGCTCCGAACTCAACGCGGCGCCCGAGGTCGCTGCCGACTTCGCTCTGTCCGCGCACCGGAGCAGCGTTTCGGCCGGCGATGCGCGGCGCAGGCCAGCGCTGGTCCAGCTCAACGGCGTGACCTCGACCATCTTCACGGGGATCGGACGCAGTCCGGTCCCCGTTTTGCTGCCGTTCGACGCCACATCCTATCTTGCTGCGCGCCGCAGCGCCGCCATCGCGGCGCGCGATCTGCCGCGCTATCAGGCCGACTTCCAGACCGACCTGTTCGATGCCGGCCCGTCGGGCTACGACGCCGTGTTCTCGCTGCCGCCGGAGATGACCTCCGGCCTGCCGCCGCGCGTCTTCGCAAAGCCGGTCGAGATCCAGATCACCGGCTCGCTCCTCACCTACGATGTCGCCGATCCCGCCGGCGGCAAGGGCGAAGGCGTCAAGGCGCTGTCAGCGCAATATCCCGATCTGCGCCGCTTCATCCGCGAGGGCTATGTCCGCTACGCCTTCACGCGTTTCGGTGTGCCCTATGTGGTCTCGATCCAGTGCCTGGACAGCGCGCCGCGGCCGCGCCGGCTCGCCTGCCGCGAGGCCTATCCCATCGCCGAGCGTTTCCTCAAGGCGCTGCGCATCGCCGGCGGGAGGCCGTCGCGAATCCCGCCGGAGATCGCGCCGCTCGCCGCCGAGCGCCCGCTCACGCTGGATACCGATTTCACCTATCGGCCCGTTGGCGACATCGTCGCCAACAGCGGCGGACGCGGCCGGAGCGGGCGGGCCGACCGCACCGTCTATTCGCAGATCCGCTATCCGCTGGATGCGCCGGCCTATGTGCATTCGCAGTCGTTCGGCCGCCGGCGCGCGAGCGACAAATTCGACCAGCCATGGAGCCAGTATCCCTGGCGCGACAATTTCTGCGAGGCGCGCAGCTTCAACGTCGGCCAGTGCGCCAGCGGCTTCGGCCATCAGGGCCAGGATCTCAGGCCGGGCGCCTGCCCGGTGCGCCGCGACGGCGCCGACGGCTGCAACCCGTGGCGGCAGCGCGTGCTCGCCGTGCGCGACGGCGTCGTGATCCGCTCGACCCGGCAGCAGGCCGTGACGGTGCAGGTCAACAGCGGCACCGAGCACATCCGCTTCCGCTACATGCACATGAATCCCGCGGCGATGGATGCCGACGGCCTGCTCAACGGCCGCAGCCTTCGCGAGGGCGAGCCGATCGGCGTGGTCTCGAACTATCTCGACCATCCCAACGGCACCACGCGCCATCTGCATTTCGACGTCCAGTTGTTCACGCGCGACGGCTGGATCTGGGTCAATCCCTACGTGACGCTGATCACAGCCTATGAGCGCCTGATCGGCGGCCGCGGCCGCGAGGTCGGGCTGGAGGAGATCGCCGCGTCGCCGCCGTCGACGACCGGCGCACTCGGATCGTCACCGCTCGGACCAGCGGCCGACGCCGCCGCGGCGCGCGACCGGAACTGATCGCCGGCGAGCCCGGAACCGGGACCCACCGCTCCGGGTTGTCTGGTCAGGAGGATCGCAGATGATGACAGCCAACCCGCATCGCAGAGCCGGACCCGCGCTCGTTTCAACCGCGATTGCGCTGCTCTGCGTGGGCGCGCTGACGATGCTGGTGCGCGACCGCTGGCATCCGCCGGAAATCAAGTCCGCCGAGGCGGCACGGCATTCGATGACCGGCCAGGTCGCCCGCGCCGCCGGCGCGCGCGTGATGCCGACCGACCCCAGCCTCGCGGTCGAGCCGAAGCCGGAAGGTCCCCAGCGGGCGCAGCCGGCGAATCCGTTTTGAGCGCAGCCCCCTTGCTGATCAGTTCGAGCTGACTGCAAGCGGCATGTGTCTCTTGCAACTCCAAGGAGACGGCCAAGGAGCAAGAAGTCATGCCGACCACTTGTCCTCTTCGCGGCGGTGCTCCTCGGCGTTGAGACGATCCGCAATCTCTTGCGCCATCGCCTCGTTCTTCGTCGTTGCGATCGGCTTGCCGTCCTGGCGCTGCACGCGCTCCTTGTCGGCTTCCAGCGGAAAATCCTCCGGCTTGAGCGGTTCGTCCGTCCCGGTCATGCGCGCCTCCTCTGCCTCCCGCGTATAACCCGCCGGGCCGTGCTGCGGTTCCAGACAACTCACGAAGCCGCCCGCACCGGCCGCTCCGCCGGCGTCCAGCGGAAGGCGACGCCATAGCGATTCCAGAGATTGATCACGCCGACCGCCGACGTCAGGAACACCAGCTCCGTTTCCGAGAATTCGGCCCGGGCCTGAGCATAGACCTCGTCGCTGACGCCGCCCTGCAGCGTGGTCAGCGCCTCGGTGAACGCCAGCGCCGCGCGCTCGCGGGCCGAGAATTGCGGCGCCTCGCGCCACACCACGACGAGATTGATCTTGTCGGCGGACACGCCGAGCTTCTCGGCCAGCAGCACATGATGCTGCACGCAGAATGCGCAGCCGTTGATCTGCGACGCCCTGATCTTGACGAGTTCGAGCAACTGCTTGTCGAGGCCGGCCTTCGCCGCCTGCTGACTCACCGCAAGGATGGCATCGTAAAGCTCCGGCGCCTGGCTCCGGAACGCGGTGTACTCGCTTCGCGCATGTGACATGGGCCTGTCTCTCGTGTTATCAGATGTCTGACAACTTATCAGGGCTCTGATGATATGCGCAAGGCACCGGAATTGACGACCGCGCGAGCGCCGCGAAAGGCCGGCCCCGCGCGTCGGCCCAGGAGTCAAACCCGGACTCGACCCAGGACGGCGGCCCGCCCGCCATCGCCCGGCGAGGGCAAGCGCGGCGAGGATGGCTACCTCGCCTATCTGCTGCGCCAGGCGCAGGCCGCGGCGCGGCTGTCGCTCGACCGCGCGCTCATCCCAACCGGGCTGACCCATCCGCAATTCGTGGTGCTGACGATGCTGAAGGCCTATCCCGGGCTGTCCGGCGCCGACCTCGCCCGCGTCGCGCTGCTGACGCCGCAGACCGTCAACGTGATCATCGGCAATCTCGAACGCGACGGCGCCATCGAGCGCACGCCGCATCCCGTCCATGGTCGGATGCTGCGATGGAGCCTGACGCGCCGCGGGCTGGCGCTGTTGGCCAAGGCGCGCCGGCAGGCCACCATCATCGAGCGCAGGCTTGCCCGCGGCTTGAAACGGAGCGAGCTCGCGACCATCCGCCGCTGGCTGGCGCACGTCGCCGCCGACCTCCACGGCGCCTAGCGGGTTCCCGCCGCTCCCAAGGCTTTGCCGCGCCCCGCCCTGACCGGGTAGACTGGCGCCATGACCCAGCCCGATTCCATGACCCGCCGCGCCTTGCTCCGCTCCGGCTTTGGCGCTGCCGCGCTGCTCGTCCCCGCGCTGCCGGTAGCGGCTGCCCCAGCCGAATTCGAGACCTGGCGCGACGGCTTTCGCGCCCGCGCGCTTGCCAAGGGCATCTCGCACGCCACCTGGACCCGCGTCATGGCACGGCTCGAGCCCGACATGACCGTGTTCAAGGAGATGCGCAACCAGCCGGAGTTCAAGGAGCAGCTCTGGCAATACATCAACCGTCGCGTCTCCGACTGGCGCGTCATCAACGGCAAGATCGCGCTGCAGAAGAACGAGGCGCTGTTCGCGCGCATCGAGAAGGATTTCGGCGTCGAGCGCGGCACGCTTCTCGCGCTGTGGGGCGTCGAGTCCGCGTTCGGCGATCCCCTGGTGCAGCAGAACCACATGCGCCCGGTGTTTCCGGCGCTCGCCGCGCTCGCCTGGAACGAGCCGCGGCGCAAGGCGTATTGGGAGACCGAGCTCACCAATGCGCTGAAGATCGTCGACCGCGGCTGGAGCACGCCGGAGGAGATGCGCGGCTCCTGGGCCGGCGCCATGGGTCACACGCAATGGATGCCCGAGGTCTGGCTCAATGTCGGCTTCGACTATGATGGCGACGGCAAGATCAACCCGTTCGGCCGGCCCGACGACGCGCTCGGCTCGACCGCGCGCTATCTCGTCAACCGCGGCAAATATCACCGCGGCGAGCACTGGGGCTACGAGGTGCGCGCGCCCGGCAACATGTCTGGCAGTCGCAGCTATGCGGCGTGGCAGGCGGCCGGCGTCACCCGCGCCGACGGCCAGCCGTTCCCGCAGCCCAATGCGTCAGCGCAGCTCTGGATCCCGGTCGCAGGCGGCCCCGCCTTCCTGCTCGGCCCGAACTTCTACTCGGTGAAATCCTACAATCCGGCCATGAGCTACGCGCTCGCGATCTGCCATCTCGGCGACCGCATCCTGGGGGCACCGCCGTTCCTGCAGCCCTTCCCCGGCTCCGAGCGCGCGCTGACCTTGGCCGAGGTGCAGGAGATGCAGAAGCGCCTGACCGCAGCCGGCTTCGACACCGGCGGCACCGACGGCCGCGTCGGCAACGACACCATGAAAGCGATCCGCGACTTCCAGGCCAAGGCCGGCCTCCAGCCGGCCGACGGCTATGGCGGGCTCAAGGTGCTGGCGAAGCTGCGGCAAGGCGGCTGACGGCCGTCCGCGCGGGTCGGATCGCGCATACGTGCTTACCGCTCGCCGCACGAATTCATCGGGATCAGGAACCTATCGACCGGAGTGAGCAATGACGATGATCGTGGCCGAGCGCACCTACCGGAATGTGGCGACAGGCAACGATGTCGCCGCGCGGGTGTTCGCGCCCGAACGGGTCGACGACTTCGAGTGGCGCTGCAGGATTGCCATCGAGGGGTTGGAGAGCCCCGTCGACAAGTGGATCAGCGGTGTCGACTCGTTTCAGTCGCTGTGTCTGGGGCTGAAACTCCTCTGCAGGCTGCTTACGGAGGACGAGGGGAGCCTCGCCTTCCTCAATGGAGACCCCGGTGACGTCGATGTCCCGCTGATCGCAGACTGCTGCTTTCCGCAAACGCGGACCGAGGCTTTGCGCTTCATCACCGAGCGCGACCGCGAGCTGCTCGACGCCCTGCCTGGTCCGATCCCGTCGGTGCCGCCGGAAAATGTACCCGAGACGAAATTGACCGAGGTCGTCGCCGAGCGTGTGCTGCGCGATGTGACGACGGACACCGCCGTCGTCGCCAGACTGTCCGCGCCCAGACGGGCCGGACCGAGATCCTGGTACTGTGACATTGAAATTCGCGGCTTGGGCAACCCGTTCGAAATGGCCATCTCCGGCGTGGATTCGTTCCAGGCCTTGTATCTGGGCCTTTACCGGACCTGCGTCCATCTGGAGAAGCACGAGCATCACCTGGCCGATGCCGTGGACGGCGCACCGGCGGGAGACGCCAATCTTCCCTTCATCTCGTTCTGTCCGCCCGAGGCGAAGCAAGAGGTCCATCGCGACATGCGCGACAAGCTCACGACGGAGGCCCGGCCGTAGCGACGGCGCGGAGTACGACGACCACTGGTCATTGTTCGCGATGACGGAGGGCTGAGGGCCTCCTCGATTGCGGCCACGGTCACACCTTGGCCGCCCACACGCCGGCTAGACTTCGGTGCCCTAGCTCTGGGCGGCGAATACGAATTGCGGGGATTGTTTGCAGGTTCCGTGAACTACACCATGGGAACTCAAACTTCATAGGACAGTCGTATTGTCCAACTGGACACAATTTACCCATTCTTTTGATCTGATTTCGAGCATCTGACGGCATGTTTATCAGTATGCGTGTGTACATCAACTAACAACGGAGCGACGCCATGCGTGTCGCGTTGATCCTCATCGTCATGGCAACCATGACGTCTCCATCGCAAGCGTCTCCTTCGTGTATGAACAAGAGCGAGGCGCGTCATCACTTCGGTTCGGTGCATATTTACTGGCATGGCTCAAACCACTGTTGGGACGCCACACCAATGACGAGGCGCCGCCACATAGCGAGAGTTGAACGCCAAACTGCCGAGCGCAAGCTGCAGAAGGAGCAGCCGCCGCATTGGCGCGACGCGCGATCGGAAATGTTGGCCGCCGCCCGGCCGTTTGAGCCGAGCACTGAATCAGACGACCCGCCCGAGACGACGATGACCAGATCCAACTGGTCAGCGCGGTGGATCGATGTCGCGCAAGTTGGTCCAGTGTCTCTACCCCAGAGCCTCCCCGCCTCCATACCCGCAGCGTCAAATTCCAAACATCAGGCCGAATCCGGCGCGGAGTCTTATGGCGTCGCCCTGATCGTTGTAGGCTCAATGTTGCTGCTTATCGTTGTCGTCGGATTCATGTTCCGACCTGGCGATACGCGCACAGGAGTGATGTTCGCGGCCGTGCACCGCCGAATGTACTCTTGAGTTCGTGGCCGCTCGCAAGTTCTCTCCGACCACGACACGCTGCCACCGACTGGATCACGATTTGGCCGTCGCCTCGCGGTGGCCGGACCTCGACGCCCGCGCCTTGGGCTGCGACGCGCTCGCCGCCTTCACGCGGATGCGCACCGAGCCGCCGCCCTTGGACTGTTCCTCGATCTCGAAGCCGCCCGTCTTGCGCACGAGGTCGCTGAGCTTGCGGCAGCCATAGGTGCGTGGATCGAAGTCGGAGACCAGGTTGGAGAGCTGCTTGCCGACCTCGCCGAGCGCGACCCAGCCGTCCTCGCTCTCCATCTGCGTGATGACCTTCTTGATCATCGGCGTCGCCGCGCTGATCGGCAGCAGCGACTTCGGCGCCGCAGCGCTGTCCGCGTCCTTGCTGCTCGCCGCGTCGCTGCGCAAATTCTCCGTGTAGATGAACCTGCGGCAGGCCTGCCGAAAGCTCTCCGGCGTCTTCTGCTCGCCGAAGCCGAACACGTCGATGCCCTGCTCGCGGATGCGCGCCGCCAGCCGGGTGAAGTCGCTGTCGGACGACACCAGGCAGAAGCCGTCGAAGCGTCCGCTATGCAACAGGTCCATCGCATCGATCACCAGCGTGATGTCGGAGGCGTTCTTGCCGGTCGTGTAGGCGAACTGCTGCTGCGGCACGATCGCGTGGCGCGCCAGCGTATCGGCCCACGGCCTCGAGCGCGGGCTGGAGAAGTCGCCATAGATCCGGCGCACGCTCGCCTCGCCGATCTTGGCGATCTCCTCGAACAGCCCGTCGACGATCTTGGCGGAGGCATTGTCGGCGTCGATCAGGACGGCCAGACGCGGCGAGCGGGGTTCGGACGGCATCAGATGGTCCTTGAGTAGGCCTTGGTCTCATTCCTTATACGCGGGCCGACGTCCATTCGAATGATTTTCTTGAGGCGAATGACGAGACTCGCGATGCGCGACAGGGCGCGGCCACGCGAGGCGCGGCGTGCAGAGGCCACAGAGATATGCGCTGCTGCGCCCCCCACCATTCGTATACGAACAAATTCCGGGTTCCCGGCCTGTTCTGGCGATCGTTTTCACCTTCCCTTAATTTGGGTCGCACAACGATGCGCCCACCCAACGATGGGATCTGCGGCAGATGATCAAGGAAGGCACTTATTCGGCCTGGTTCAGGACCCCCAAAGGCCAGGGAACCGGGATCGTCGAGCTGGTGGGCGGCAAGGTGTGCGGCGGCGACACCGTGCTGAGCTATGCCGGAAGCTACGAGGCCCATGGCGATCGTTTCACCGCCATCATCAAGACGAAGCGCCATGCCCCGGGACAGCCGTCGTTGTTCGGCCCGGACGAGCTGACGCTCAGCCTCGAAGGATGCTGCAGAGGCACGCCCGTCACGTGCACCGGTTATGCCGCGGAAGCACCCGACGTGCCGTTCGAGGCGTTGCTGCTGTTCTCGGCGTCCGACGACGCCCCATCTCCGCCCGCGCCCCGGCCGACGGCAAAATTCAGTCCCGATCATCTGCCGAAGCCGTCCTGGCGCTAGCATCCGACGCGATTGACGTCATCCTTTCCCCTGGGAACCGAACGCCTACGCGGTCGCCAGCGGCAGCTTGCGTTCGGCCACGATCCGCACCGGCGGAAACACGACGCAATCAATCGCATCGGAGGTTGATCGCCAGGGCCATCGACGTCCTGCTCAAGGAACCGACGCGCTGATCTTGCCGACGAGATCGAGGAAGCGCTGCGTTCGGACGCCTGTCCGATTCACGGCCAGATCGACCAGCTCGACGACCACCAGGTGCTTCGAGGGAACGACCACGATCTGCTGTCCGCCGTAGCCGGAGGCAAAATAGCCGCTGATGCCGGATCGGACGCTGCTGAAGGTCCACCAGAGATAGCCGTAACCCCGTCCGGGCTGCTCGGTGTCCGAGAGACGGCTGGTCGATTCCGTCACCCATGTCGGCGGGATCAGTTGAGCCCCATTCCAGAGTCCGCCGTTCAGGAACAGCAGGCCAAACCTCGCCAGGTCTCGCGCGCTCATCCGAAACACATAGGCCGGATGCGACGAGGAGGCTTCCTTCACGTACACGCCGTCTGCGGCGGAGAAATCCTCCATCCCGATCGGCCGGCCGATCCGTCTGTCGAAGCTTGCGAACACGTCGTCGACGGACTGCCGATAGATCGTGCCGAGCGCGTTGAAATCCCAGTTGTTGTAGTACCAGAAACTGCCCGGCGGATGGCTCTCGCGCGCCGGCCGCCTCTGCTTCATCTGCCCCGTCTCATAGGACGCGAGATGATAGACCCCGGAGCGCGCCATCAGTAGCTGACGCACCGTCGCGGTCTGCTCGGCCGGCGAAAGCCCCGGCGGAACGTCGTCGATCTCGAGCGCGGCAAGCGTGCTGTCGAGGTTGATCCGGCCGGCTTCGACGGCGATGCCATACAACGCGCTGAGCAGACTCTTGCGCACGGACCGGACATTGACCTTCGCACCGAGATCGCCGAACGAGGCAACAATGTCGTCGTCCCTCACGACCATGATCGCTGTCGGCTTCTGTTCGACCGCAAACTCCTGCACCTCGCGTGCGATCGGTGCAGACCAGGGCGTCTCGTCCGGGCTTGCCGTCCGCCAATGCAGTCCCGGCTCGGCCTGAGCCCAGGACCAACCCATCGCAAGGATTGCCAGCACGGCAAGCGGACGTCGCATTGGCACGTTCATTCCCGTCTCGACAAAACCGATGTCGAGAATGCTAGAGCAAGACCGACGGACGGTACAGAGGTCACCGGCCATCGATGTCTCTGTCTGCATGGCCGCGGATCTCCACCGCTCGATGACGCAACATGCCCCGTTGCAATTTTTTTATTTTCACCCGCAGCATCAGCCAGATGGCCGCCGCAGCCAGCCCCGCCCTCAAACTTTCCGCTTGCTTTTGTTCCGAAAATCGGAAATAACATCCGCATCCCGTCCTCATGAGAGGGACGTTTCGCGATCGTCATGAACGTGGAGGGCGGGATGCGGTGGCCGCGATCGTGTTGCAGCGTGCTCGATGTACGCGGACGAACGGCAGGTTGCGGACGTGAAATCGCGTGGTCCTGGCGCCCCGATGCTGGCGCCAAGCTCTTGGGAGATGATGATCCCGGGGCGACGGTGGCTAACAAGCCGGACACCGGGGAGATCGCGTATAAGCGTTAAGACCTCCGCGCAGGGAATGCCGGTTGAAACGGCTTTGCCTGTGGTGACTGCCGCCTGCTTTTTGTTTGCAGGCGGGCCATGGGTGAGGCCTTCACCCGGCATTCCCTGCGCCCTCTTTCATCGGGAGGGTCCTTGACGATGCATCACTCGGGCGCGATGGCGCGGCGGGATGTGAAATCATGCGCGCATTATGGGAAGCGCGACGGCCGTCATACTCCGATGTCGTCCCGGCCTCCGCGCCGGGACCCATACCTACCGGGAGCAGTTCGAGGCACGATCGAGGTGGGCATCTCGTTCTCACAACAACGGCTGCGGCATATGGGTCAGGATCGGCGCTTCGACGACGCACGCAGCTTGTCCGGGACGACTCGTCGATGTTGCTCTACCTGATCATCGCCGGCCCATGGTCCGGCACGGCGACATCGAGCACGCGCAGTTGCACGCGCTCGACACCCTGGTAGCGGTCGACGGTGAGGGTGCCGGCGACGTGCAGGATCTGGCCGCGATGCTGAACCAGGGCGTTGCCGAGCTTCTGGCCCACGCTGCGGAATGCGATCGCATTCACGGCGGCGCCGTCGCCGGATTTGAAGCGCAGCTTGAGATGCGCCTGCCCGACCTCGTCGGCGTAAACCAGCTGATGCGACGGCAGCGCCACGATGGGCTCGGGATTGCCGCTGCCGAAGGGACCGGCGCGATTGAGCGTCGCGACCAGCTCGGGTGTCGCGGCGCGCGCGCTGATGGCGCCGTCGATCAGGATCTCGTTGACGTGACGTGCGTCGGCGACGTCGGCGGCGAGCGCGCTTTCGAGAAAGGCGCGAAACTCGGCCAACCGCTCCTTGCGCAAGGTGACGCCGGCGGCCATCGCGTGCCCGCCGCCCTTCATCAGGATGCCCTGCTCCACGGCGTGGCGGACGGCCTTGCCAAGATCGACGCCCGGAATCGAGCGGCCCGACCCGGTGCCGATGCCGCCCGGCTCGAGCGCGATCGCAAACGCCGGCCGGGCAAACTTTTCCTTGAGCCTGGATGCGACCAGCCCGACCACGCCGGGATGCCAGCCTTCGGATGCGGTCACGATGACGGCGCCCTTGTCCTCCAGCCCGAGCGAGGCCAGCGCCTCCGCTTCGGCCTGCGCTTCGGCCTGCTGCTCGATGATCCGGCGCTCGCTGTTGAGCCGATCGAGCTCGGCGGCGATGCGCGCGGCTTCGGAGATATCGCTTTCCAGGAGCAGGCGCACGCCGAGATCGGCGCGGCCGATGCGCCCGCCGGCATTGATGCGCGGTCCCAGCATGAAGCCGAGATGCCAGGCTTCGGGCGGACCGTTGAGCCGGGCGACATCCATCAGCGCGGTGTGCCCGACATGGTCGCGCCGGCGCATCGCGATCAGGCCCTTGGCGACGAAGGCGCGGTTGAGCGCGATCAGCGGCGCGACGTCGGCGACGGTGCCGAGCGCGACGTGATGCAGCATGCTGAGCAGATCCGGCTCCGGGCGCGTGCTGCTCCAGAAGCCGCGGCCGCGCAGCTCGCGATTGACCGCAACCAGCGTGACCAGCGTCAGCCCGACCGCGGCGAGATAGCCGAGGCCGGAAAGATCATCCGGCCGGTTCGGATTGACCAGCGCCTCGACCTCCGGCAGCTCCTCGCCGCATTGGTGGTGATCGATCACCACCACGGACATGCCGAGCCGCCGCGCCTCCGCCAGCGGCTCGAGGCTGGTGGTGCCGCAGTCGACCGTCACGAGCAGCGTCGCGCCCTTGCCGGCGAGCGCCCGGATGGCGTCGACGTTCGGGCCGTAGCCTTCGAAGATGCGGTCGGGAATGTGGATCAGCGGATCGAGCCCGCAATGGCGCAGATGCCAGGCGAGCAGCGCCGCCGAGGTCGCGCCGTCGACATCGTAGTCGCCGAAGATCGCGACCGTCTCGCCCTTGACCGCGGCGTCGGCAATGCGCTGCGCCGCCGCCTCCATCTGCGTCACCGTGAACGGATCCGGCATCAGCTTGCGGATGGTCGGATCGAGGAAGTCGTTGACCGCGTCGATCTCGACGTCACGCCCGGCGAGCACGCGCGCCAGCATCTCGGGCAACTGATAGCGCTGCACCATCGCAAGCGCGCGCGCCGCGCCGCGCGCATCCAGCCGGTCGCGCCACAATTTGTTGGTCAGCGACAGCCGCACGCCCAGGAACGCCTGCGGGGCGCTCAGGGGCAGTGCAAGGGCGGATGGTGCCATGATGCGCGGGGCCTCGCTTGCAGCGCAGCGATTCGAAACGGACGCAGTCGAATCTACAGCAACTGCCCTGCCTCAGCAGGTTCCATCCATGAAACCCACCAGAATCGTCCCAGAACTTGGCGGAACTCACAGGAAATCAGGGAAATGCCGCCATATACGGCTGGTTGCCTAAAATTAGAGCTGCGTTCGATGGAGTGCATTAAACAGCCATTAGGCGAACTCCGTAACATTTCAATCAATTATTACGTCCGATTTGTCCGCCCTCTTCGTGCCGACCAGGAGGCGCGGCAACATGGAGTTCATTGCCGATGCTGACCGCGCCCGAGTTGAAGACGCAGCCCTCCGCCGCTCCGGCACAAACGACTCCCAAGGATGACGAGACCGACGTCTCGGCGCTGATCGCGCGGCTCACCGGCGAGGTCAATCAGATCGCCTGCGAGAAGACCAAATCGATCCAGCAGATCACCAACCAGATGAAGATGCTGGCGCTGAACGCGCTGATCGAGAGCTCGCGGGTGGGCGCGCAAGGCGCAGGCTTCGCCGTGGTGGCCCAGGAGGTGCGCGCCGTCGGCCAACTCGTCGAGACCATCGCGCGCGAGCTGGAGGGCCAGCTCACGACGCGCACCGGCAATCTGAAGAGCTCGATCGAGCGCATGACCGAACGCGCCCGCGGCGAGCGCATGGTCGATCTGGCGCTGAACGCGATCGAACTGATCGACCGCAATCTGTATGAGCGGACCTGCGACGTCCGCTGGTGGGCGACCGACTCCGCCGTGGTCGATTGCGCCGCCGCGCCCGATGCCGCCCGCGTCACGCACGTCTCCGAACGGCTCGCGGTGATTCTCTCCGCCTACACCGTCTATCTCGATCTGTGGCTGTGCGATCCGAGCGGCAAGGTGATCGCCAACGGCCGCGCCGACCGCTTCAACGTCGTCGGCCAGAGCGTCGCCGACACCAAATGGTTTCGCGAGGCGCGGGGCTTGCGCTCGGGCGACGACTACGTCGCCGGCGACGTCGAGTGCCAGCCGCTGCTCGGCAACGCCCAGGTCGCGACCTATTGCGCCTCGGTGCGCGAGGACGGCAAGGCGCATGGCAAGCCGCTTGGCGTGCTCGCGATCCATTTCGATTGGGAAGCGCAGGCGCGCGCGATCGTCCAGGGCGTGCGCGTCAGCGAAAGCGACAAGGCCCGCGTGCTGCTGGTGGATTCGAATCTGCGCGTGATCGCATCCTCGGACGGCCAGGGCATTCTCAGCGAGCGGGTGTCGCTGAAGCTCGATGGCAAACGCAGCGGCTTCTATCAGGACATCTCCGGGCGCATGGTCGCGTTCCACGCCACGCCCGGTTACGAGACCTACAAGGGGCTCGGCTGGTATGGCGTGATCGTGTCGGGCGCGTGAGGCAGGGCGATCAGCAGCCGAGCCGGTCGGCGATGCCGTTGAAATCATCGGCGACGATGTCCCAGGCGCCGGTGGCTTCGAAGTCGCGGCTCTGCAGCGGGCCGTATTCGGTGGGGCGGGCGACGAAGGCGGTCTTCAGTCCGTAGCGTTGCGCCGCCTCGAGATCATTGTTGTGCGCGGCGACCATCATCACCTCACCGGGCGCAAGACCGAGCAGACGCGCGGCGCCGAGATAGGTTTCGGGGTCGGGCTTGTAGTGCGCGAACAGCTCGGCGGAGAGCACGAGGTCCCAGGGCAGACCCGCGAACTTCGCCATGTTGGTGAGCAGTGCGACGTTGCCGTTGGAGAGCGGCGCGATGATGTATTTGGACTTCAGCCGGGTCAGCCCGGCGACGCTGTCGGCCCACGGATGCAGCCGGTGCCAGCCACGGGTGAGATGATCGAGATCGGCTTCGGTCAAGCCGGTGATGCCGAGCTGGGCGACGAGCGTCTCCAGCGAGCGCCGGTGCAGCACGTCGAGGATGACGTAGCCGCGCTCCGGATGCCTGCGGACCTCGTCCATCGAGCCGACATAGAGCCCGCGCCAGCCATCGACCAGCGCGGTCCAGTCGCCCTGGATGCCGCGGGTCTTCGACCACGCGGTGAAGTCGTTGATCAGGCTGATGCGCCAGTCGACGACGGTGCCGAACACATCGAACACCAGCGCCTTGACCATGGACAGGTCGGACATGCTGAGCCGCTCTCCAATTTCGTCATTCCGGGATCCGCGCACAGCGCGCAGACCCGGGATCTCGCGCCACGATCTCGAGATTCCGGGGTCACGCTCCGCGTGCCCCGGAACGACTGTGCTGGATCAGTCGAGGTGGAACTTCGCCAACTGGCGATGCTCCGCGCGGATGTAGCGCACCGTGCCGGTGACCGAGCGCATCACGACGGTCTCGGTCTCGATCACGCCGTCCTTGCGGAACTTGACGCCGGAGAGCAGCGAGCCGGTAGTGACGCCGGTGGCCGCGAACAGACAGTCGCCGCGGGCCATGTCCTCGATGCCGTAGATCATCTTGGGATCACCGACGCCCATCTTGTGGGCGCGCTCGCGCTTCTCCTCGGTGTCGAGGATCAGGCGGCACTGCATCTGGCCGCCAATGCAGCGCAGCGCCACCGCGGCCAGCACGCCTTCCGGCGCGCCGCCGGTGCCGAGATACATGTCAACGCCGGTGTTGTCGGGATCGGCGCAGTGGATCACGCCGGCGACGTCGCCGTCAGTGATCAGGCGTACCGCAGCGCCGGTCGAGCGGACGCCCTGAATGATGTCGGCGTGGCGCGGACGGTCGAGCACCAGCACCGTGATCGCGCCGGGCTCGACGCCCTTGGCCTTGGCGAGCCGTCGCACGTTGTCGGCCGGCGTCGCGTCGATGTCGACGACGCCCTTGGCGTAGCCGGGGCCGACCGCGATCTTCTGCATGTAGACGTCGGGGGCATGCAGCAGCGTGCCGCCATCGGCCATCGCCATGGTTGCGATCGCGCCCGGCATGTTCTTGGCGCACAAGGTCGTCCCCTCGAGCGGGTCGACCGCGATGTCGACCTTGGGCCCGGCATTGAGGCCGACCTTCTCGCCGATATAGAGCATGGGCGCCTCGTCACGCTCGCCCTCGCCGATCACGACCGTGCCCTCGATCGGCAGCTTGTTGAGCTCGCGGCGCATCGCATCCACGGCCGCCTGGTCGGCCGGCTTTTCCTGGCCGTGGCCGCGCAACCGCGCCGCCGACACCGCCGCCCGTTCGGTCACGCGCACCAGCTCCAGCGTCAGGATGCGCTCGAGCAGCAATTGTTGCGGGACAGAAATCTGCGTCGACATCGATCAACTCCTCAAGACGTCAAGGCGGACATCCGCCATCAAAATCTACCGCTCGCACGCCGCCCCCCTGGGCGGCATCCGGGTCAGGCGGTCGGCACGAACGGCCGCTCCCCGCCTGTCTATTCTCCCGGTTTGAGCATGAACCTATACCAAACGCCACGCGTTTGTTTGAGCAGGGACAAGTGGTTCCCTGGGCATCATGCGCTAGTTCTTCTCGATCCGGATCACCTGCGGCTTGCCGCTGATGACCTTGTCGCGCTGCACCGCCTGGAGCGCGCGATGCACGGCGTCCTCGTGTGTCGCATAGGTGATCAGGATGACCGGCACCGGCGCAGACTTGCCGGCCGTCTTCGCCGGCTCGCTGCCATTGGGATGGCGCTGCACGATCGATTCGATCGAGATCTTCTGCTCGGCGAGCCGGGTGGCGATGGTCGCGGCCGTGCCGGCGTGGTCACGCGCCATCAGGCGGATGTAATAGCCACCCTCGTGCCGCTCCATGGGCGCCTTCTCGGTCGCCTGCAGCCTGTCGACCGGACGCCCGAACGGCGCGGCGCGGATGCCGCGCGCGACGTCGGCAATGTCGGCAACGACGGCGGACGCCGTCGCGGCGCCCCCTGCTCCCGGACCGACCAGCGTGATCGGCGGGATACCGTCGCCGTCGATCGTGACCGCGTTGGTGACGCCCATCACCTGGGCGATCGAGGAGGATTTCGGCACCATCGTCGGGTGCACCCGCTGCTCGATGCCCTTGGCGGTGCGCACGGCAACGCCAAGCAGCTTGACGCGGTAGCCGAGCTCCGCCGCCGCGCGCAGGTCCTCCGGCGCGATCGAGGAGATGCCTTCGACATAGACCGAGTTCTGCGCCACCTGGGTGCCGAAGGCGAGGCTCGCCAGGATCGCGAGCTTCTGCGCGGTGTCGTGGCCATGGATGTCGAACGACGGATCGGCCTCGGCATAGCCGAGACGCTGGGCGTCCTTCAGACATTCGTCGAACGACAGCCCCTCCTGCTCCATCCGAGTCAGGATGTAGTTGCAGGTGCCGTTGAGGATGCCATAGACGCGGCTGATGCCGGTGCCGGTGAGCCCTTCGCGCAGGGTCTTGACCACCGGAATGGCCGCGCCGACGGCGGCTTCGAAGTTCAGCGCACCACCATGCTTCTCGGCCGCCTTGGCGAGCTTCAGGCCGTGCTTGGCGATCAGCGCCTTGTTGGCCGTCACCACCGACTTGCCGGCCTTGAGAGCGGTGTCGATCGCCGACAGCGCGGGATCGCCGGCACCGCCCATCAGCTCGACCAGGCAGTCGATTTCGGGATCGCTCGCCAGCGCGATCGGATCCTTGGCCCATTTGATCCCGGACAGATCGATGCCGCGCTTCTTGGCCTTCGACCGCGCCGTCACGGCGACGACCTTCACCGGGCGCCCCGTGCGTTCGGTGAGCACGCGTCCCTCACGCTCGATGAGACGAACGACCTCGACACCCACGGTGCCGAGGCCCGCGATGCCCACTCTCAGGGGTGCGACCATGGAATCAAAGAACCTGTCGAAAGGAAAGTACGGGAGGGCTCAGCGCCGGTTGGCGATGGGAACGACGTTGTGCAACGTTTCGATCCCGCTTTCAAGGAAGCGGCGGACGCCGCGCGCGGCCTGCCGGATGCGCTGCTCGTTCTCAACCATCGCGATGCGGACATAGCCTTCGCCATGCTCGCCGAAGCCGACGCCCGGCGACACCGCGACCCCGGACTTCTCGACCATGAGCGTCGCGAACTGCATGCTGCCGAGGCTCTTGAACTTCTCTGGCAAAGGCGCCCAGGCGAACATCGACGCCTCCGGCGACGGGATCTCCCAGCCGGCCCGGCCGAACGCCTCGACCAGTGTGTCGCGGCGCTTGCGGTAGACGTCGCGCATCTCGCGAATGCAGTCGTCGGGACCGTTCAGGGCAGCCGTGGCCGCGACCTGCACCGGCGTGAACGCGCCGTAATCGAGATAGGATTTCACGCGCGCCAGCGCCGCGATGATGCGCTCGTTGCCGACGGCAAAGCCCATGCGCCAACCGGCCATCGAATAGGTCTTCGACATCGAGGTGAACTCGACCGCGACATCCATCGCGCCAGGCACCTGCAACACCGACGGCGGCGGGTTCTTGTCGTCGAAATACACCTCGGCATAAGCGAGGTCCGACAGGATCAGGATCTCGTGCTTCTTCGCGAATGCGACGAGGTCGCGATAGAAGTCGAGGCTCGCGACATAGGCGGTCGGGTTGCTCGGATAGCAGACGATCAGCGCAAGCGGCTTCGGGATGGAATGAATGATCGCGCGCTCGGCCGCCTCGAAGAACTGCGGCGTCGGCTCGGAAGGCACCGACCGGATCACGCCGCCCGCCATCAGGAAGCCGAAGGCGTGGATCGGATAGCTCGGATTCGGGCAGAGAATGACGTCGCCCGGCGCGGTAATCGCCTGCGCGACGTTGGCAAAGCCTTCCTTGGAGCCGAGCGTCGCCACGATCTGGGTGTCGGGATTGAGCTTCACCCCGAAACGGCGATCGTAATAGGCGGCCTGCGCCCGGCGCAGTCCGACGATGCCGCGCGAGGCCGAATAGCGGTCGGTCCGCGGCTTGCCCAGGGTCTCCCTGAGCTTCTCCAGCACGTGCGGCGGCGCCGGCAGATCCGGATTGCCCATGCCGAGATCGATGATGTCGGCCCCGGCGTTCCGCGCGGCCGCCTTGGCCCGGTTGACCTGCTCGAACACGTAAGGCGGCAGACGGCGGATGCGATAGAAATCTTCCATGGGTCTCTCGGCTCCGGCAACCGGGGGCGGATTCGCCAGCAGAGCTGGCGCTGCGGCGGCGCACGCCATGCCTTGAAACCGGTGCTGGATCAGGAGCTTAGCACGGGCTCGCGGCTTGGCTGGCAACGACACGCGGAGGTGTTGATTCCGGTTGTTTTATCATGGCCGCCGCGCCGCGCCAGACAATTACGCCGCTCCGGGCGGCCGATCGCCCAGCCCTTGTCCCTGGCCGATCATTTGGGCCTGGTGCTGGTGCCCGCCGAGGCTTGGCGGTCGCGCGCCGCGAGCAGCTCCTTTTCGATCTTGTCGCGCTCCTGCGGCGAGATGATCGGCGCATCGCGGTCGCGCGGCACGTCGTTGACGGGCAGATACCCGCCCGGCTCCTTGGGCCGGGCGATCGCATCCGCGTCGAGCGAAGGCATGTCCGCTATTGGACTGGAGCACCCGGCAAGCGCGAGCGCGCCGAACACAACGAGCCCCGCAACAAGGGCGCGCCGTCCCGAACTCCAGCCTCGCCCCTGCGTCCCCACGCGCACGTCCCTCAGCCCCCAACTTCCAGTCGACGGTCCCCGGCCAAACCGCAACGCGGCGCATTTTGCCGCAGCACAACCAATTGTCACTCGAAACGTGACCGGCTTGAACAGGAATTTCATCCAGCTACGTGATCATGATGTCGGAAGCGAGAGATTTTTTCGCAGCGCAACAATCAGAAATCGAATTTGCCGCAAACTCGCGGATTATTGATCTCGCTCGGTGACGAAACGGTCCCGACGCGATAGTGTGATCCAGCCATGACCGACGTTCAGAACAGCAGCAATCCAGAAAAAACATTCGATGCGGAAGCGTTCGCGATGAACATCGCGAAAGCCATGGAAAGCAGCGGCAAGGCGCTCTCGGCCTACCTGAAGCCGCGCGAGACGGGCGAAGTTCAGGACCGGCCACCAACCGAATTGACCGAAGTCGTCAAATCCTTCACCGCCGTCGCCGACTACTGGCTGTCGGACAAGGATCGCGCCAGCGACATCCAGACCAAGATCGCCAAGGGCTATCTCGATTTGTGGGGCTCGGCCGCGCGCCGTCTCGCCGGCGAAGACGTACCCCCGGCCATTTCGCCCTCCCCGCGCGACAAGCGCTTCGCCGATCCGGAATGGAAGTCGAACCAGTTCTTCGATTTCGTGATGCAGGCCTATCTGCTGACGACGCAGTGGGCGCAGGACCTTGTCCACAATGCCGAGGGCCTCGATCCGCACACGCGCAAGAAGGCCGAGTTCTACGTCAACCAGATCACCAATGCGCTGGCGCCCTCGAATTTCGTCCTGACCAATCCGGAGGTGCTGCGGCAGACGGTAGCGTCGAGCGGCGATAATCTTGTGCGTGGCATGCAGATGCTCGCGGAGGACATCGAGGCCGGCAAGGGCTCGCTGAAGATCCGCCAGTCCGACCCGGCCAATCTCGAGGTCGGCGTCAACATGGCGACGACGCCGGGCAAGGTGATCTTCCAGAACGAGATGATGCAGCTGATCCAGTACGCGCCGTCGACGGAGAGCGTGCTGCGGACGCCGCTCCTGATCGTGCCGCCCTGGATCAACAAGTTCTACATCCTCGATCTGCGCCCGGAGAAATCCTTCATCAAATGGTGCGTCGATCAGGGCCTGACGGTGTTCGTGATCTCCTGGGTCAATCCCGACAAGTCGCTCGGGACCAAGACCTGGGAGGACTACATGAAGGAAGGCCCGCTCACCGCGATGGACGTCATCGAGAAGGTGACGGGCGAGATGAAGGTGCACACGCTCGGCTATTGCGTCGGCGGCACCATGCTGGCGACGACGCTCGCCTGGCTGGCCGACAAGCGCCGCCAGCGCGTGACCTCGGCGACCTTCCTCGCCGCACAGGTCGACTTCACCCATGCCGGTGATCTCCTGGTGTTCGTCGACGAGACCCAGATCTCGGCGCTGGAGCGCGACATGCAGGCCTCGGGCGTGCTCGAGGGCAGCAAGATGGCGATGGCCTTCAACATGCTGCGCTCGAACGACCTGATCTGGTCCTATGTCGTCAACAACTACCTGAAGGGCCAGCCGCCGCAGGCATTCGACCTGCTGCACTGGAACTCGGACGCCACGCGGATGTCGGCGGCGAACCATTCCTACTACCTGCGCAACTGCTATCTGGAGAACCGGCTGACGCAGGGCACGATGGTGCTGGACAACACGCTGCTGGATCTCTCCAAGGTGAAGGTGCCGGTCTACAACCTCGCCACCCGCGAGGACCACATCGCGCCGGCCGACTCCGTGCTGTACGGATCGCAATTTTTCGGCGGTCCGGTGAAGTACGTGCTTTCGGGCTCGGGCCACATCGCCGGCGTCGTCAATCCCCCCTCCTCCGGCAAGTATCAGTACTGGACCAATGACCAGATCCACGACATCTCGCTGAAGGACTGGATGAAGGGCGCACAGGAGCACAAGGGCTCGTGGTGGCCGGACTGGCGCGAATGGCTGAGCCAGCTCGATCCGGAAGAGGTGCCCGCGCGCGGCGTCGGCAGCGAGGCCTATCCACCGCTCGAGGATGCGCCGGGCTCCTATGTCCGCGTCCGCGCATAGCGCGATCCGCCGCGATTGACTATAAACGCTCCGTCCCGCCGGGACGGGACGGGAATCAGTTGAGGGGATCTCGATGACGCGCGAACTGTTCTGGCTGACGCTCACGGTCATTCTGACCGGCCTGCTGTGGGTTCCCTACATCCTGAACCGCTGCCAGGTCCGCGGCCTGACGGGCGCGATGGCCAACCCTTCCCGCAACGACAAGCCGCACGCGCCGTGGGCGACCCGGCTGATGTTCGCGCACGACAACGCGGTCGAGAACCTCGTGATCTTCGCGCCGCTGGTGCTGATCCTCAACGCGATCGACTATTCGACCAAATGGACCGTGCTCGCCTGCGCCGTCTATTTCTGGTCGCGCGTCGCCCACGTCATCGTCTACGCGATCGGCCTGCCCGTATTTCGCACCCTTGCGTTCGTCGTCGGCTTCATCGCCCAGGCCGTCCTGGCGCTCGCGATCTTCGGCTGGCTCTAGGCCTGTCGGCTAGGGAAGATTGTCCCGCAGGAAGATGTCGATGCGGATGCGCTCCTGATCGGGGCTGATCGGCTCGCCCGAGCAATGCGCGAGCAGGACCCGCGCAGCCGAGCGCGCCTCGTGGCCGGGATCCTGGTTGATGATGGCGTCGCACGTGCCGCGGACCAGGAACCGCCTGGTGTGCTGGGTCAGCTCATGGGTGATCCAGACCACCTCCCGGGCGCGGCCGGATGCCTCGAGGGCATCGGCGATGCCACGGTTGCCGGCGCCACAACAGTAGATGCCGCGCAGATCCGGATGGCGCGCGAGCAGCGCGGCGGTCAGCTCCCGCGTGCGCTCGCTCTCATCGCGGCCTTCGATTGCCGGAAGCGCGAGCAGGTTCGGGTACTCGCTGGACAGGATCTGGTGAAAGCCGAATTGCCGCTCGGCGTGATCGCGCAGCGACAATGATCCCGCGATCACGGCAACCGTCCCCTCGCGACCGCCGAGATAGCGCCCCATCAGCGTGGCCGCCGTCCGCCCCGCGGCAGGGTTGTCGATGCCGACGTAGTGCAGGCGGCGCGAGCTCGGGGCGTCCGAGACCAGGGTCACCACCGCGACGCCGCGCGCGGTGAGTTCGTCGATCGCGGCGCGCACTCTGGGGTGATCCAGCGCGATGACCGCAACGCCCTGATAGGCCGGCGACAGGTTCTCCAGCGCACCGGCCAGCACGTCAGGATCGAACACGTCGACGTGGAGGATATCGATGAAGCCGCGCTGGCCGGCCAGCCACTCTGCCGTGCGCTGGACCTGCTCGGTCAGGATGGTCATGAAGCTGTTGCCACCGGTCGGCAGCACGAAGGCAAAGCGGAAGCTCTGGCCGCGCGCGAGCCGTGCCGCTGCGACGTCGGCGCGATAACCCAGCTTGGCAACAGCGGCCTCCACCCGGGCAACGGTCTTGGCACGCACGCCCTCGCGCCGGTTGATGACGCGGTCGACGGTGGCGAGCGACACGCCCGCCGTCCGCGCGACGTCCTCCAGCGTGGCCCGGACCGGTAACGGGTTCGCGTCAGCCGTCACTCGCGCGCCGCCCATAGCATGCCGCGGGTCATCAACGTCCGGATCTCCGGCACGTCGAGCTCGTAGGCACGGTGGCCGAGGGAGGAATAGAACACCCTGCCCGCGCCGTAACGCTTCTTCCAGACCACCGGCATCACCACCCCCTCGATCCACGGGGCGTGCTCTCCGGTGAAGGTCGTGGTCGCCAACACCTCGTTGGCCGGATCGACGTGCATGTAATACTGCTCTGAACGGTGCTCGAAACTTGTCAGGCCCTTCATGATGGGATCGTCCGGCCTGGTCAAGTCGACCCGATAGTCGATGATGTTGCCGGGATGGGCGACCCATTGCCCGCCGCACAGGAACTGGTAGTCGACCGAATCGCGGAAGGCATCGCACATGCCGCCATGATGGCCGGCGAGCCCGACGCCGCTGCGCACCGCCGCGCAGAGGTTGAGCGCTTCCGCCTTCTCGATCTTGGACATCGTGTAGATCGGGATGATCAGCGACAGATCGTGGATCGCAGGATCTGCGAACGCGGCCGTCGTGGTCTCGATCCGCACCTCGAAGCCTTCCGCCTTGAGCCAGCCGCGGATCATCGAGGCACAGAGATCGGGGTCATGTCCTGGCCAGCCGCCCCATACAATCATTGCCTTGCGCATGTCTCTGTCCTCAGTCGATCTGTCCGGTGTCGCGTCCAACAGGCAACATCGCCGGCCGCTCCACGCGGCTCTCGATCTTGACCCGCCGCCCTTCGCTTGCGGAGGTCTGGAACGCCTCCATGACCTCCAGCACGTGGAAGGCGAGCGCACCGCTGGCCCGATGCGGCCGGTCGTTCAGGATCGCGGTCGCCATATCGGCCACGCCGATGGAGCGGAACTCGCCGTCGACGTGACCATGCGTCAACGGCATCGTCTGCCAGTCCCCGCCGGTCTTGGCGATCTGGACCTCGCCGCCGAAGCGGTTCGGGTCCGGCACCAGCATGCTGCCCTCGGCGCCATAGATCTCGATGGGCGCGTGCCGGTGCTTCGGAACGTCGAAACTCATGGTGACCGAGACCACCGCCCCGCTCTCGAACTCGAGCGTGCCCGCGACGTGGGTCGCGACCTCGACCGGGATCAGCGTGCCGTTCATCGGCTGGCTGGTGACCAGGCGTTCGGATCTTGGGCGCGCGGTCGAGCCCATCACGCTCGCGACCGGGCCAAGCAACTGCACCAGATCGGTGATGTAGTACGGGCCCATGTCGAGCATCGGGCCGCCGCCGCGCAGGTAATAGAAGCCCGGCGCCGGATGCCAGCGCTCATGGCCGGGACAGCCGAAGAACGCGCTGCCCGCGACAGGCGTGCCGATCGCGCCGTCGTCGATCAGCTTGCGCGCGGTCTGGTGGCCGCCGCCGAGGAACGTGTCGGGCGCGCAGCCGGCCCGCAGGTTCTTCTGCGCGGCAAGCTCGATCACCTTGCGGGCTTCCGCGACGTCGATTCCGAGCGGCTTCTCGGAATGAACGTGCTTGCCGGCATTTAGCACGGCGAGACTGACGTCGGTATGGGCGAGCGGCACGGTGAGATTGATGACGATCTCGACGTCATCGCGCTTCAGCAATTGATCGACCCGCATCGCCGGCAGGCCGAAGGCTGCGCCCTGTCGCTCGGCTGCGTCGCTGCGCATGTCGGCGAGCGCCTTGATGTCCAGAACGGGGAAGCGCTGGGCCGCCTTCAGATAGGCGGTGCTGATGTTGCCGCAGCCGATGATGCCGATGCCGACTTTTCTCATTGGGGTCTCCGTGAGGTCCCGTTCATCCCTTGACCGCGCCCGACGTCAGGCCGGCAACGATGTGCTTCTGCGCCAGGAGGAAGAGGATGATCGTTGGCAGGATGGTCAGGGTGATGAAGGCGAGGATCAGGTGCCACTCGGACGAATACTCGCCCTGATAGACCATGATGCCGAGCGGCCATGGATACAGCGCATCGGTGTTGAGCATCACCAGCGGCAGCAGATAGGCGTTCCAGCTGTTGACGAAGGTAATGGTGCCGACCGTCGCCAGGATCGGGCGCGACAATGGCAACGTCACGTAGCGGAAGAATTTGATATAGCTGCAGCCGTCGACCAGCGCGGCCTCGAGCAGCTCGTAGGGGATGTCCTTGAAGAAGCGGCGCAGCAGCAGCACGCTCATGGCGAGGCTGAAGGCGACCTGCGGCAGCGCGACGCCGAAATAGGTGTCGAGCAGCCCGAGATCGCGCACCTTGATGAACAGCGGCAACACCGCGGTCGCCGCCGGAAACAGCAGGCCGAGCGTCAAATAGCTCAGCAGCATCGAGCTGCCGTAGAATCGGACATGGGCAAAGGTGAAGGCCGCCATCGACGCGACGATGAGAGTCAGAACGACCGTCAGCGTGGAGATGATCAGCGAATTGCGCAGGAGCTGCCAGTAGCGCCCGGAGAACAGGATATCGGCATAGTTCTGCCACGCCCAGTGCTGCGGCAGGCCGAACGGATTCACGCGCAATTCCCCGAGCGACTTGAAGCCACCGAGCAGCGTCGCAAGCAGCGGCACCAGCACGAAGATGGCGACGATCGCGAGGAACACCGTCTTGAACAGCACGGCGGGATCGAATGGTGCCCGGAACGTCTCCACCTTATTCATCGCGCATGAACCATCGCTTGTAGGTGAAGGCAAAGGTCACGCAGATCACGAACAGGATGACGCCGATGGCGCTGCCATAGCCGACCCGCATCCGGGAGATGCCGTTGTTGTAGAGAAAGCTCACCATTGTATTCGAGGAGTCGGCGGGCCCTCCGCGCGTCAGCGGCATCACCAGGTCGAACAGCTGCAGCGAGCCGACGATGGCGAAGAACACCGAGAGCCGAATCGTCGGGTAGAGCAAGGGAATGACGATGTGGCGCAGGCTCTGCGACCGCGTCGCACCGTCGATCCGGGCGGCCTCGATCAGGCTCTTGTCGATGCTCTGCAGCGCGGCGATGAACAGCATCATGTGGAAGCCGAAATACTTCCAGACGATCACGATCAGCACCGCCAGCATCGCCGTGTCGGTCGAGGCCAGCAGATGCGGCGGCTCGGCGCCGAAGCTGCGCCAGATCGACGCGACCAGGCCGTAATCGCCGTCATAGACGAAGCTGAAGATCAGCCCGGTCGCGATCTCGGCGAGGATATAGGGCATGAAGAACAGCATGCGCAGTGCCACCGCGCCGCGGAACCGCTCCGCGAGCATCAGGGCCAGCGTCAGAGCCAGCGGCAACTGGACACACAGCGAGACCGCAATGATCAGGCCGTTGTTGCGCAGCGCGAGCCAGAACGCGCGCGTCTCCAGCACGAAACGATAGTTGTCAAAGCCGATCCAATGGGTCGGCCTGCCGAACCCATTCCAGTTGAAGCCCGAGTACCAGGCGGCCTCGCCGATCGGCAGCACCACGAAGAGCGTGAACAGCAGCAGCGCCGGCGGCAGGAACAGGATCAGGACGGTGAAGCGGCCGTCCCAGCTCGGGCCGCCCACCGCGCGCGTGGAGAGCGATGCCGGCGATACACCCATCGCCGGCGAACTCGCGATCGGACGTGCCACGTCAGTTGCCCTGCTTCCGCGCTGCCTCGATCGCCTTGGCCGCCTCCTGCGGACTCATGCTGCCGCCGGCGATCTCCGCGGAGACATCGTTGACGACGTGACCGACGGAGGGGCCGAGGCTCTGGTCATAGAAGTTCTGGTGATAGTTCGATTTGGCCAGATTGGACGCGATCAGCTTCATGAAGGAATTGTTGAGGCCGGCGTCCGCGCCCTGCACCACCGGGATGATGAAATTTCCCGCCGCCAACCGTGTCTGGACGTCCTTGGAGATGAAGTACTTCAGGAAATCGACGGCTTCCTTGGGCGAGCCCTTGGTGACCAACCAGCCGGTGATGCCGCCGAGCGTATCCGTCGGCGCGCCCTTGCCGCCTTGCACGACCGGAAAATCGAACCAGCAGATCTTGTCTTCGCTCAAGCCGACCTTGTCGGCGGCGAGCGCCCGCTGCAGATTGTAGACGGAGCTGATCGCGAGCGTCATCGCCGCCTTGCCATCGCCGAAATATCCGACGGCCTGCGGGTTCTTGAAGCCAAGAAAGCCATTCTGGAATGGCTGGAGATCGACGAGCTGCTTGAACAGCTCGCCTGATTTGACGAAGGTGTCGCCGGCAAAGCCGCCATTCTCGCCGCGCAGCGCCGCGTCGAATGCCGGCTTGCCGCCGATCCGCACCGCAAGATGCGTCCAGTAGAAATGCAGCGGCCATTTGTCGGCGCCGCCGACCACGATCGGGGTCACGCCGGCCGCCTTCAACGTCTTCACGGCGCTCAGCAGATCGTCCCAGCTCTTGATCGCCGTGGGATCGACCTTGGCCTTGGCCATCAGCTCCTTGTTGCAGACGAAGCCGACCTGCGACAGCGAGATCGGAAGGCCGTAGACGTGGCCGCCATCGGTGAATGCCGCGAGCGCCGCCGGAGTCACGCTGTCGCTGTAGCCTTTCACCTGCTCGGTGATGTCCTCGAGCACGCCAGCCTCGATCTGCGCCTTCAGGACACCGCCCGCCCAGCTGTAGATGATGTTCGGCCGGTCCTTGGACTGCAGGATGGTCGGCAGCTTGGCCTTGTAGGCCTCGTTCTCGAGGAACTGCATCTCGATCTTGACGCCCGGATGCGACGCCTCATAGGCGCGGGCCACCTCCTCCCAGATCTTCACCTGGGCTGGATTGACCTCGATATGCAGCCATTTCACGGTGGTATCGGCGCTCGCGACGGTGGCCCAGAGCAGGCATGCGGCAGCGGCGAGTCCCAGCTTCGCGAGCAGTCTCATCACAATCCTCCCAACCGTCTTCTTTGTTGCGGTAATCCTGTCCTCATTTTTTGAGGTGCGCAACTGAAATTCTGACAGAGCAAACCTCAAACGTGTTCGCATTTGCGAACAGCTTCACGAGTAGACAGAGAGATTGCTAATTGGGCTGAGCAAGACTCGGCGGGCAGCCGCACGCGCCTTTCGCCTGGAAAAGGCGGAGCGGGCGTCTGCCGCACCGCGAAGGATATGCTGGAGATCGCCTGACGCTCAGGTGCAGCGCGCCTTGAAATTTGCGGCGACAAGCTTCGCCATCACGTCGTTGAGATGCGCCTGGTCGCGCGTCTCGATCACCAGCTCGAGCAGGGTCGCCTTGGCCGGCAGGTCCGAGAACGTTCGCTGATGCGACACCTCGATGATGTTGGCGCCGGCATCGGCGAGCAGCGTCGACACGGCAGCGAGTTGTCCGGGACGATCGACGATGTCGATCGACAGCTGCGTCAGCCGCCCCTCGCGAGCGAGCTCGCGGGTGAGCACCGAGGCGATCAGTCGGGTGTCGATGTTGCCGCCGCTCAGCACCAGGCCGACATTGCGGCCGGCAAACTGCGCGGGATGCGCGAGCACTGCGGCGAGACCGACGGCGCCGGCGCCTTCGACCACTGTCTTCTCGATCGAGATCAGCGTGGCGAGCGCACGCTCGATCTGCGCCTCGTTGACCAGCAGGATATCGTCGACGAGATGGCGGATGATCTCGGTCGTGATCCGGCCCGGCGATTTCACCGCGATGCCCTCGGCGAGCGTGTCGCCGCGCATCGGCAGCTGACTGCTGCGTATGGCGTTGTACATCGACGGATAGAGTTCGGCCTGAACGCCGACGATGCGCAAGCCCGGCTTGATCGCGCGCGCCGCGACCGCCATGCCGGAGATCAGCCCGCCGCCGCCGATCGGCACCACGAGCGTATCGAGCTCGGGGACCACCGCGAGCATCTCCAGCGCCACCGTGCCCTGCCCTGCGATGATCAGTGGATCGTCGTAAGGATGGATCATGGTCATGCCGTGCGCCGCGCCGTGCTCCCTGGCGAACGCGCCCGCCTCCTCCAAGGTGGCGCCGGAAATCACGACCTCGGCGCCGTGCCGCTTGGTGTTCTCCACCTTCACCATCGGCGTGCCCACCGGCATCACGATGGTCGCGGGAATGCCGAGACGCCGCGCGTTATACGCGACGCCCTGCGCGTGGTTGCCGGCCGACATCGCGATCACGCCGCGTTCGCGCTGCTCGGCGGACAGCGCATTCAGCCGGTTCAGCGCGCCGCGCTCCTTGAACGACGACGTGAACTGCAGGTTCTCGAATTTCAGCCAGACGTTGCAGCCGCAGATTTCGCCGAGCGTCCGGCTCTGGTTGCAGGCCGTCGCGAGCACGGCGCCACCGATGGTCTCGGCGGCGGCCCGCACATCGTTGGCGGTGACGGGCAGCGCGTTCAGATCAGTGGCGGTCATGGGTCTGCCCATCCCTCAGCGTGCGTCATTGCACGCGATGCCGGCGGCGCGCCGACCTCGCATGATGTTGCCGATCGTGCCGGCGCGTCTGCGGCCGGACGATCCAGATCGGTCTCAGCTCCCGAGATCGGGCAGTCCGAGCATCAGCCGCATGTTCTGCACGGCCGCGCCCGAGGCGCCCTTGCCGAGATTGTCGAGCCGCGCCACCAGCACCGCCTGGTGATGCTGGTCGCTGGCGAAGACGTAGAGCTCGAGCTTGTTCGTCTCGTTCAGCGCCTCCGGCTCGAGCCGGCCGCTCTTGGCCGCCGCGCCATCGAGCGGCATCACCGAGACGTATTTGCTGCCGGCATAATGCTTCGTCAGGGCCGCCTGCAGGTCCGAGCCTGACGGCTTGCCCGGCAGTGTGTCGAGTTGCAGCGGCACGGAGACCAGCATGCCCTGCCGGTAGTTGCCGACGGAGGGAATGAAGATCGGCCGCCGGGTCAGCCGCGAATAGAGCTGCAGCTCAGGCAGATGCTTGTGCTCGAGGCCGAGACCGTACAGCTCGAAGTTCGGCGCGGTGCCATTCTCAAAGGCCGCGATCATCGTCTTGCCGCCGCC
The DNA here is from genome assembly GCF_032485115.1 of Bradyrhizobium sp. SZCCHNRI2009. NCBI lineage: Bacteria > Pseudomonadati > Pseudomonadota > Alphaproteobacteria > Hyphomicrobiales > Nitrobacteraceae > Bradyrhizobium > Bradyrhizobium sp. SZCCHNRI2009. Next base: position 1,577,743 of record NZ_JAUEUH010000001.1, on the reverse strand, counting down.
GGAATAGCCGCTCACCGCGTTCACCGTGACCGGATAGTCCTGCGGCATCAGTCGGGCATCGACCAGCGGCCGCAGCAGCGCGATGCCGCCGGTGGGATAACAGCCGGGATTGGAGACCTTGCGCGCATTCCGGATCTTGTCGGCCTGGTCGGCGGCGAGCTCGGGAAAGCCATAGGCCCAGTCCGGCGCGACCCGGTATGCGGTCGACGCGTCCAGCACCTTCGGCGCAGAGCTGCCCATGCCGTCGATCAGCGCCACCGTCTCCTTGGCCGCATCGTCCGGCAGGCAAAGGATGACGAGATCGACCTCGGCCATCAGCGCCCGCTTGGCCGCCGGATCCTTGCGCTTGTCCTCGGCGATCGTCTTCACGACGATGTCCGGCTGGTGCCGGAGACGCTCGGCGATTCCCAGGCCGGTCGTTCCCGAGCCGCCGTCGACGAACACGGCGCGTGTCGCAGTCCCGGAGGCGGCGTGAGCTTTCGGCACGTTGCTGTCGATCACGGTCATGACACGCTCCTTAGGTCTGGGTTTCGCCGGCAAAGGCCTGGGGCCGCGCCTGCCGCATGAGAGAGGAAATCTGTTGCGAGCCAATGTCGGGCTGCTCGCCGAGCCTCGTCGCGATCGTCGCGTAGTCGGCCTCGGACTTGTGCTGGTTGAGCTTGAAGCTGCCTTCGACCTGATCGATCGTCATGACGATGCCCACAATCGCCTTGCGCATCGCCTCGAGGCGTCCCGCCGTCATCTTGTCCGAGGTCCAGGGCTTCTTCGGCAGCAGCCGCTGCTCGAACTTCGCACTGACCTCATCCGTCTGCCGCGCGAGCTCGGCCTCCGACAAGATCCGCGCCGTACCGGTCAGATGCACGGCCTGATAGAGCCAGGTCGGCACCTGGTCGGGCGACACATACCAATCGGCGGAGACGTAAGCATCGGCGCCGCTGACGGCCAACAGCCAGGGCGTCGTACCGTCGGCGATCCTTGCCAGCGGATTGCCGCGCGCGACATGGAAGAACGCCTGCGGCGTGCCATCGTTCAAGGCGCCCAGGTGAAACGGCACCGGTGACGCGATCGGCTTTGTGCCGTCCCACGCGCAGACCATGCCGAAGCCGCGCGCGTCAGCGAAGCCGAGGCTCGCGGCGCGATCGGGCTTGAAGGGCGGTGGCGTGTACATCGGAAACTCCTGCTGGACGAAGGAGCCGCCTGATCAATCGCGCTGCAAGGAGAAAGTCTGCCGCGGGATCGGATCCGGCGGCAGGGGCTGTGATCTAGACGCAGATCATCGCCCGTACCGCGGAGGTACGACGGCGCATTTCGGCGATCATGTGGGTCGCTGCGTTGATCATGGGGGCAGGCCTATAAGGCTGCCGGGTTCCTGCGTCAAGCTCGCAAGTCGGCCCGGCGCGTTCAGGGCTGGCGTCAGACCGCATGCCACAGCCATTCCATGATGCGCCCGATGATGTCGCCGAACAGCAGCAGCACCGCCGACCACACCAGCGCCGACACGAAGTTGGCGATCTGGAACACCATGTAGGGCATCTCGAAAATGCCCGCCGCCAGCGGCACCGATGCGCGCAACGGGCCAAAGAACCGGCCGATGAAGATGCTCGGCACGCCCCAATCGCGCACGAAGGCCTCGCCGCGCGGCAGCAGCTCCGGGTAGCGCGACAGCGGCCACATCTGGGCGACGCGGTCCTTGTAGCGGTAGCCGAACCAGTAGGAGACCCAGTCGCCGAGCGCGGCGCCGATGCCCCCGGCCAGCCATATCGGCCAGAAGCTGATCCCGGTGGCGCCGATCAGGGCGCCGATCGCGACCAGGGCGCCCCAGGCGGGAATCAGGAGCGAGACGAAGGCCAGGGACTCGCCAAAGGCAAGCAGCAGGACGATCGGAGCAGCCCAGGCCTGATGGTCGCGCACGAAGTCGGCAACCGCGCGGCCAAAATCTTCCATCTGCTCGACGCCTTTCTGCTCCGCGGCGCTTAAGTGCTTGAAGGCCTTCGCGGTTCCATGGCGCAGACTGGTACGCCACCGAACCCGCCCACTTCAAGTCACAACAACCGGCTGAACCGCGTGAACAGCGGCGATCCGGCGTTCGGAACCGGTCAAGACGTGGCGGGCCGGTGAACGTCGTTGTTTCCCGGGGTCATTGTTTTATGCCGGTCCATGGCATAGTCAGGCCCAACGATTCGTTCCATCTTGCGCACACGCAACATCAGATTCCATGGGTAAGCCGTTGAAATCAGCTGCAAAAGCCAAGGCCAAGGGCGTCACGGACCCGTTGGCGGCGTTCGCCGCCAAGGGCAAGGCTCCGGCCAAGCCAGCCGCCCGCTCGGCGAGTGCCGAGGGCGATTACACTGCCCGTGACATCGAGGTCCTCGAGGGCCTGGAGCCGGTGCGGCGCCGCCCCGGCATGTATATCGGCGGCACCGACGAAAAGGCGCTGCACCACCTGTTTGCCGAGGTCATCGACAACTCGATGGACGAGGCGCTGGCCGGCCACGCCACCTTCATCGAGGTCGAGCTCGACGCCGAAGGCTTCCTCACCGTGACCGACAACGGCCGCGGCATTCCTATCGATCCCCATCCCAAGTTTCCGAAGAAGTCGGCGCTCGAAATCATCATGTGCACGCTGCACGCGGGCGGCAAGTTCGACTCCAAGGTCTACGAGACCTCGGGCGGCCTGCACGGCGTCGGCATCTCCGTGGTGAACGCGCTGTCGACCCGGCTCGAGGTCGAGGTCGCTCGCAACCAGAAGCTCTACCGCATGGTGTTCGAACGCGGACATCCCAAGGGCAAGCTCGAGGAGGTCGGCAAGGTCGCCAACCGGCGCGGCACACGGGTGCGTTTCCAACCCGACCCGACCATCTTCGGCGCCAAGGCGACGTTCAAGCCGCAGCGCCTGTTCAAGATGGCGCGCTCGAAAGCCTATCTGTTCGGCGGCGTCGAGATCCGCTGGAAGTGCGATCCGTCGCTGCTGAAGGGCATCGAGGACGTCCAGGCCGAGGCGACGTTCCATTTCCCCGGCGGTCTGAAGGACTACCTGGCCGCAGCGATCCATGCCGACACGCTGGTCCATCCGGATATCTTCGCCGGCAAGTCGGGCCGCACCGGTGGCCATGGCGGCTGCGAATGGGCGGTCGCCTGGACCGCCGATGCCGACGGCTTCCTGTCCTCCTACTGCAACACGATTCCGACGCCGGACGGCGGCACGCACGAATCCGGCATCCGCAGCGCGCTTCTGCGCGGCCTGAAGGACCACGCCGAGCGCGTCGGCCAGGGCAAGCGATCGGCCAACATCACCTCCGAGGACATCATGGCGGGCGCCGCCATCATGCTCTCGGTGTTCGTGCGCGAGCCGGAATTCCAGGGCCAGACCAAGGACCGCCTCGCCACGGCAGAGGCCCAGCGCATCGTCGAGCAGGCCGTCAAGGACCCGTTCGACCACTGGCTGTCCGGCAATCCGGTGCAGGCCAACCGGCTGCTCGATTTCGTCATCGAGCGCGCCGAGGAACGCATCCGCCGCCGGCAGGAGAAGGAGACGGCGCGCAAGACCGCGACCAAGAAGCTGCGCCTGCCCGGCAAGCTAGCCGACTGCACCGACGCCGGCACCGAAGGCTCCGAGCTGTTCATCGTCGAGGGCGATTCGGCCGGCGGCAGCGCCAAGCAGGCGCGCGACCGCAAGAAGCAGGCGGTGCTGCCGCTGCGCGGCAAGATCCTCAACGTCGCCTCCGCCGGCAAGGACAAGCTGACCGCCAACGCCCAGCTCGCCGATCTCGTGATGGCGATCGGCGCCGGCACCGGCACGTCGTATCGCGAGGAGGATCTGCGCTACCAGCGCATCATCATCATGACCGATGCCGACGTCGACGGCGCCCACATCGCCTCGCTGCTGATTACCTTCTTCTACCGGCAGATGCGGCCGCTGATCGACGAGGGGCATCTCTACCTCGCCGTGCCGCCGCTCTACCGGCTCACCCATGGCAGCAAGACGTTCTACGCGCGCGACGATGCCCATCGGGACGAGCTCCTGAAGCGCGAGTTCAATGCCAACGCCAAGGTCGAGATCGGCCGCTTCAAAGGTCTCGGCGAGATGATGCCGGCCCAGCTCAAGGAAACCACCATGGATCCGGCCAAGCGCACCCTGCTGCGCGTGGTTCTGCTGGCCGAGGATCGCGACGGCACCGCCGACTCGGTCGAGCGGCTGATGGGGACCAAGGCAGAGGCCCGCTTCGCCTTCATTTCGGAAAAGGCCGAATTCGCCAGCGACGAGCTGCTCGACGTCTAGCTTTTGACCCGATTTCACGCCTCGATTGCAGGTTCCATTAGCTCGCGTGAGCCTGCAATCGACCTTTCCAATCAGAGGGTTACGAGAATCCCGAGCATCCCGCAGCGCACTTTCCCCTCCGGTGTGCTCAACCTGCAACAGCTTTTGGGCACCAATCGGCTATAGTTCGGGCACATCTGGCGAGGGAATCGCCGCCGCAACCCGGCACCTGCGACACGACGATCTTGGGGAATTGGATATGAAGAAGTTTTTGCTTGCTGCCACTGCGCTGGTTGCGATCACGGGTGCCGCCTCAGCTGCTGATCTGGCGGCTCGCCCCTACGTGAAGGCTCCGATGATGCCGGTGGCGCCGAGCTGGACCGGCTTCTACATCTTCGGTGGCGCCGGCGGCGGTATCTGGGATGCCGACTCGCACACCAACTTCAACGGCGTGCCGGTGACGATCGATCAGCGCGTCGGCGGCGACGGCTTCCTCGGCACGGTCGGTGCAGGCTATGACTGGCAGGTCAATCCGACCTGGGTCTTCGGCGTGTTCGCTGATGGCCAGTTCGGCAGCCTGCGTGGCACCTTGCAGGATCAGTTCGCTGCCCTGACCGGCCGCATCAAGATGGAAACCGCCTGGGCCGCTGGCGCCCGCGTCGGTTACTTGGTTGCGCCGAACGTGCTGTCCTACGTCAACGCGGGCTACTCCGGTTCGCACTGGTCGGGCACCGGCCTGACCACCCTCACGGGCGCGGCGTCCGGCTTCCACACCGACTCGTTCAACCGCAACGGCTGGTTCGTCGGCGGCGGCGTCGAGAACAACCTGAACATCTTCGGCATCTCCGCGCCGGGCTGGTTCATGAAGACCGAATATCGTGCTGCCTATTACGACCGCAAGGACATCGCGGTCCGCACCGATGTCGGCAACCTCGTGACGACCGACTCGGTCAGCTTCAAGCCGTGGGTGCAGACCATCAGCACCTCGCTGGTCTACCGCTTCAACTGGACCGGCCCGGTCGTCAAGTACTGAGCCGAACGCACTCGGTCTTTCAATAATTCTGCGAAAAGCCCCGGTTGATCCGGGGCTTTTTGTTTTTGGCTCGGATATTGGCGGCTGGAGCCGCTGGTCATCTGCCGCGCCGGCCGCTAGCCTCCTCGTCACAAAACTTCACAAAAAAGACGGCAGCAGCGTTTCCGATGCTGTGACGCGGTCGACGAGGGAGGACATGGTCATGCGGAAATTCCTGATGATCGGCGGCCTGCTTCTGCTCGCCATCGGCCTGCTCTGGGTCGGTCAGGGCACCGGGGTGGTGGCATGGCCGCGGACGAGCTTCATGATCAACCAGCTGCAATGGGCCGGCTATGGCGTCGGCATGGGTGCACTCGGCCTGGTGATGATCTGGCAGGGCACCTGCTGACGTCTGACAACAACATGGAGACACGACATGGCGGGCCGTTTCGACCTGAGGGGCAAGGTTGCGATCGTGACCGGCGGCAACGGCGGAATCGGCCTGGGGATGGCGCGCGGGCTTGCCGATGCCGGCGCCGACATTGCCGTGGTCGGCCGCAACGAAACCAAGTCACGGGCGGCGGTGGCTCATCTCGCCAGTCGCGGCGGCCGTGCCATCGCCGTCACAGCCGACGTCAGCGACAAGGACGACGTCGCCGCCATGGTCGCGCGCGTGACCAGCGAGCTCGGTCGCATCGACATCCTTATCAACAATGCCGGCATGAGCATCCGCAAGCCGCCGCACGTGCTCGAGCTGGAGGAGTGGCAGCAGGTGATCGACACCAATCTCACCAGCGCGTTCCTGTGCTCGAAGGCCGCCTACCCGGCCCTCAAGGCGAACGGCGGCGGCAAGATCATCAACATCGGCTCGATGCTGTCGATCTTCGGCGCCAGCTTCGCGCCGGCCTATGCGGCCAGCAAGGGCGGCATCGTGCAGTACACGCGCGCCTGTGCCTGCGCCTGGGCGCCCGACAACATCCAGGTCAACGCGATCTTGCCAGGCTGGATCGACACCGACCTGACGCGCGCGGCGCGCAGCCAGATCGACGGCCTGCACGACCGCGTGCTGGCGCGCACGCCCGCGGCACGGTGGGGCGACATCGACGACTTCGCCGGCATCGCGACGTTCCTGAGCTCGCCGGCCTCGGACTTCGTCACCGGCACAGCCATTCCCGTCGATGGTGGCTATTCGATCATGGCCTAGCCGAGGCCTCAGCGTCGAAAGCTCTTGATCTCGGAGACGCTGCCGTCGCGATAGGTCAACTCCACCGAGACGAACTTCGTCGCTGGCGGCAGCTTCAAATAGGGCGTGGCGTTGGAGGGAATCGCAATGGGATCGCGCATGTCGCAGCCGGGCATGTTGAGGACCTTGTCCGGCACCGCCGTGTCGATGCCGATGCGGACCTCGCGGATGGCGCAGCGATACGACATCAGGTGCGTGTAGTAGACCAGGAGACCGTTGAACTCGCGGAACGACAGCCAGCTCGTCGCGGTCATGTCGAGGATCTTGCGCTGGTCATGCACCAGCGCGGCCTCCGGCTCGAAGCGGATCGGGAACGGTCCCTGCATCTCGCCCGATGCATCGACATAGCGGACCTGGATGGTGCCCGCGGGCGCATCCGACGGCAGCTGGATCGAGGGATTGGGCATGCGCTTGCGCGTGCGCGGATCGAGCACGTCCATGAAGCCGGTCTCGCGAAACTCTCCTGCCTCACCCATGCGCCAGGAAATGCCGAGCGTCGGATCGGCGATCGAGAAGGTGACGGTCCAGCCGCCATTGTGGCGCGAGAACATCGCAATCGGTGCGTTCAGGCTCTCGTTCGCCGGCGGAATGCGCGGCGCCGAGACAGGAGGCAGCGCCGCGAGCTTCTGCTGCGGCTCGGCCGGCTTGTCGGTTGCAGCCGGCCCCTTCGCCATGCCGTTGAGAAAGACATCGTCGACCATCTGGTCGAAATAGACCGGAATCTGCTTGTGCCGCACGGTCTCGGCGAGCTCGCTGACCAGCCGGCGGGTGCGTTGCGCCACCTGCACCAGATTGACGCCGGGCTGCGTCAGCTCCTTGGCGAAGGTGCGCGTGAACACCGAGTTTGGATTGACGTCATCGTTGGAGAGCCGGTCGAGCGCGGTCTGGCGCGGACCGGCCGAGAACACTGAGAATACGCCTTCCGGCAACTGCGTCATCGGCGCCAGGCCACCCCCGCCCGCCACCGCGCGCGTGCCCGAGCGCTCGAACGGATTGTTGCGGCAGGCGTCGAACACCAGGATCGAGGTGCGCGCCTTCTTGTTCTGCAGCCGCTCGATGACGCGGTCCGCGAGGATCGAGGCGTCGCGTACCAGCTCTTCCTGGCCTTCGGTGGCCGCGGGCACGTCGGTCGGCAACAGGAAGTTCTGACCGGCGATTTCGAAGCCGTGACCGGCATAGAAGAAGAACGCAGTGTCGCCCGGCTCGACGGCGTTGTCGAACGCCAGCAGTGTCTGGCTGAACTGCTGGCGATTGAGATTCTCCGCGACCATGACATTGAAGCCGAGCTGCTTCAGCGTGTCGCCCATCGTCCGCGCGTCGTTGACGGCCTTCTGCAGCTTCGGCACGAAGCGGTAGTCGTTGTTGCCGATCACGAGCGCAACGCGCTTCTCGGCACGCGCGGCGGCCGGCGCCAGAACCACTGCCAGCATCGCCAGCCCGCACGCCAGCCACGTCCGCATCGATCTCATCGTTCGTCCCCGCCCTCATCGCGTGGGCTGCCGCCCTCGGATAGTCGACGGCACCGCGCCACCGGTTCATGCCCGGCGGCACACGCGGCTGCTCCCCTGCCGAACACACGCCGCAATTCCGTCGACAATTCGACCAGAGCGCTTTCCGCGACCGGCCGTAGGAAGCTTCGGAGCACCCGAATACGACAGCTCGACGACAGGTTGCCTGCAAATAATGCAAAAACATTAAGCTTTTTCGGTACTTCGCTCCCCTCTTCCATTGACTTTGCAGAATTCGCCCCTATCTTCCGGAGCAGCGCGGCCGGATCGCATCCGATTCCTGAGAGATTGACCGCGGGTCGGCGTTAGTCAGAAAACCCCCAGCTTCGTTAGAGCATGCCGTTTCGGGGTTGAGCGCGACCACAGCCTTTTACCCTCGATTCCTAACGGCGGCGTCGAATAGAGGCCCCGTCGCCTATCGGCGCGTGACATAGAGGCTCGATGTCTTTTTCCAATCTCGGCTTGTCCGACAAGGTGTTGGCTGCAGTTGCGGCCACTGGTTACACCACCCCGACCCCCATTCAGGAACAGGCGATTCCTCATGTGCTGGCGCGCCGCGACGTGCTCGGCATCGCCCAGACCGGCACCGGCAAGACCGCCGCTTTCGTCCTGCCGATGCTCACGATCCTCGAGAAGGGCCGCGCCCGCGCCCGAATGCCGCGCACCCTGATCCTGGAGCCGACCCGTGAGCTGGCCGCCCAGGTCAAAGAGAACTTCGATCGCTACGGCGCCGGACAGAAGCTCAACGTCGCCCTGTTGATCGGTGGCGTCTCCTTCGGCGACCAGGACGCCAAGCTGACTCGCGGGGTCGACGTGCTGATCGCCACGCCAGGCCGACTGCTCGATCATACGGAACGCGGCGGATTGCTGCTCACGGGCGTGGAACTCCTGGTCATCGACGAAGCCGACCGCATGCTCGACATGGGTTTCATCCCCGACATCGAGCGCATCTGCAAGCTCGTCCCCTTCACCCGCCAGACCCTGTTCTTCACCGCGACCATGCCGCCGGAAATCCGGCGCATCACCGAAACCTTCCTGCACAACCCGCAGAAGGTCGAGGTCTCCAAGCCGGCCACGACCGCCGTTACCGTGACCCAGTTGCAGGTCCCATCCGGACGCGAGGCGCATCAGAAGCGCGAGGTGCTGCGCAGGCTGTTGCGGAACGCCAAGGATCTCAACAACGCGATCATCTTCTGCAACCGCAAGCGCGACGTCGCCATCGTTCACAAGTCGCTGCAGAAGCACGGCTTCAGTGTTGGCGCCCTGCACGGCGACATGGACCAGTCGGCCCGCACCGCTGCGCTCGATCAATTCCGCAAGGGCGAACTGCCCTTGCTCGTCGCCTCCGACGTCGCCGCACGCGGCCTCGACATTCCCGAAGTCAGCCACGTCTTCAATTTCGACGTGCCGCATCATTCCGACGACTACGTTCACCGCATTGGCCGTACCGGCCGCGCCGGACGGACCGGCACGGCAATCTCGATCGTGGCCCCGGCCGACCAGAAGTCGATGGTCGCCATCGAGAAGCTGATCGGACAGGGCATTCCGACGATCGAGGGTGACTACGAAGTGCAGGAGTCCTCGGGCGACGAGGATACGCGTGAGCGACGTCCGCGTGACGCCGCGCGTCGCGGCAGCCGCGGCAAGGCCCGGGAGCGCGATGCGGCCCCGCGCGAGCGTGATCCAGCCCCGCGGGAGCGCGAGCCGCGCGCGGCAGCTCCGCGCGCCGCACAGGCAAATTCTCCGCGGCCTGCGCCGAGCGCTCGCAAGGAACAGCCTCGCAACGAACAGCCTCGCAATGAAGCGCGGCGGCCGCGGCGCGACCACGACAACGAGCCCGCCGATCACTCACATCTGCCCGCCTTCCTGCTTCGCCCGGTGCGGGCACCGCTTCCCTGAGCGCGGGCACAAGATTCCGGGCTGCCCCCCATGCGGTCGCCCGGAACATCAGCCGCTGCATTCGTAGACCTGACTTAAGTCGACAGCGCTGAGCTCTCGGCGAGGCGTGCGTCGAGCGAACAGTTCCAGCTCGCGTCAGCAGTTTCCGGCAGCATCCTATGTAGCTCATTGAACATATGAGCTGCCGTTCCCGTATCCACGGCGCGGCGCATCCGGGACTCTACGGCCGTATTTACCCCTGGTTCACAAACGTCCTTTAGCTTGGCCGGCATTGTTTATTTCATTGCTGTGACGACGACGGCGACGCGGGCGATTGGGGGGAACCTGTGGTGGTCAATGCGCTTGACGAACACGAACGCACGATAGGCTTCGCCGAAGTCGCGCTCAGCCAGATCAGAACGCTCCGCCATTCGGCCAATCCGCGCAATTACGAGGTCTGGTACGTCTACGCGACGGGCTACAACGCACCGCTGAACGAGATCATCAACGAGACGCTTTCGCGCAACGGCAAGCTGTCGCAGTCCGATCTCGATCAGCTCTACGACTCCTACCTCGCGCAGCTCAAGACGTCGGATCGCATCGACAAGGTCGGCGCGCGCGTCGTCGGCGAGATCGACGACCTGGTGAACATGCTCACCGATGCTCTCGGCAGGACGGCGAGCTACGATGCGAGCCTCGCGGGCGCCGATCAACGACTCGCGTCGGCCACCAGCCGCGAGCAACTGGTCGACATCATCGAGGCGCTGGCCCATTCGACCAAGCAGATGCGCGAAACCAACCGGATCCTCGAAGAGCGGCTGACGCTGTCCAAGGACGAGATCAGCGGGCTGCAGCACAGCCTGGAGGTGATTCGGGCCGAGAGCCTGACCGATCCCCTCACCGGCCTCGGCAATCGCAAATATTTCGACCGGATGATCGAGACGACGGTGCAGTCCGGGCTCGCGACCGAGCAGCCGCTGTCGCTGTTGATGTTCGACATCGACCACTTCAAGTCCTTCAACGATTCCTACGGACATCTCACCGGAGACCAGGTACTGCGCCTGGTCGGGATGACCCTGAAGCACGCCATCAAGGGCCAGGATATCGCAGCGCGCTACGGCGGCGAGGAGTTCGCCGTCGTGCTGCCCAACACCTCGCTACAGCACGCGCTGACGGTGGCCGATCACATCCGCCGCGCCGTCACGGCAAAGGAGCTCAAGAAGAAATCGACGGGAGAGATTCTCGGACGTGTGACCATCTCGGTCGGCGTATCCGTGCTGCGGGCCGGCGATGACACCGACGCCCTGATCGAGCGCGCGGACGCCTGCCTCTATGCCGCCAAGCGCAACGGCCGCAACAAGGTGGTATGCGAGAACGATCCCGAATACGCGACGACGACGCGAGGTCAGGTCGCCTGACGGCAAGGTCGCCAGCGACGCATATGGAGCATCAGCGTGTTCGCGATGATGCTGCGCGCGACGTCTGCCGGCCCCGCGCCACTGTCGCGCTGCGTGTTTTGCGACCGGCGGGACGCTTGTCTGCGCTCTTGTCAACGCTCTTGGCCACCTTTCCCGTCTTGGCCGGCTTGGTCTTTTTCACTGCCGGCTTGGTTGGTCCAGGCTTCGCCCCACCCCGGGTCGGGACCAGTCCGTTGCCCCGCGCCGCCCGCTTCTTGCTGGTCCGCTTGCTCAAGGCCGCCCTCTGGGCCGCTGCGAATGCATCTCTCGCCCAGACCGCGAACTCGTCGGTGTCATCGAACAGATGTGCCGGCACCTGCCAATACGACCGCACCGTCATGGTCCGCGCGCGGGTCTCGTAGGAAAACGGCTTGGATCCGGCCTCCTCGAATCTGGCAAAGCTGGTTTCGTCAGCACGGAGATAAAGGCCGCTGCGCAGCGCGAGCGCGAAGTTGATGCCGTCGGCGGAGATGCCGAAGCCGGAGAACATCCGCCGGATCGTGACCGGACCGAAGCCGGCGAACAGATCGATCAGGAATTCGCGGTCCATCGCGCCAGCTCCCGCCAACACCCCACTTGCTCGCCTGGAGTTTTCGGTCGGGAAGGTGGCGCGTGTCAATGTCCGGAACGCGACAGCTCCGGAGCCGCACTGGCTGGAAGCGGACGATCAGACCTCGGCCGGCTTGAGCTGCACCGACTCGCCGCAGCCGCAGGCACTGATCTGGTTCGGATTGTTGAAGACGAACTGGGCCTGCATCTTGTCAGCCTGATAGTCCATCTCGGTGCCGAGCAGAAACAGCACGGCCTTGGGATCGACCAGGATCTTGACGCCCTTGTCCTCGACGACCTCGTCGGTCGGCCGGATATCATGGGCATACTCGACCGTGTAGGACTGACCGGCGCAGCCGCCATTCTTGACGCCGACACGCAATCCGATGATCTCGGACTCGGCGCGATCGGTGAGCTCACGGATGCGCTTGGCCGCCGCATCGGTGAGCCGCATCACCTGCGGGCGGGGCCGCGGCTTGGGCTTGGCAACAGGCGCTGTCGAATTCGTCGTGCTGGTCATGGCGTCATCCCGGCGGGGTATGTGATCCGCCCTTACTATTCAAACTTCGTGCCCGCTCGTCTCACCACATGTTCAGGACGAGCCGGGCCTCGTCGCTCATCCGGTCCGGCGTCCATTGCGGCTCCCAGACGATGCTGACGTTGACGACGCCGACACCCGGGACGCTCGCGATCGCGTTCTCCACCATGGTCGGCAGCTCGCCCGCCGCCGGACAGTTCGGCGTCGTCAGCGTCATCATCACGTCGACGCTGCGGTCGTCCTTGATGTCGACCTTGTAGATCAGGCCGAGCTCGTAGATGTCGGCCGGGATCTCCGGATCGAACACCGTCTTCAGCGCCGCGATGATCTCGCTGGAGAGCCGCTCGGTCTCCTCCGGCGGCAGCGCCGAATGCGTTTCGACGGACTGAGTTTTGACGTCGGCCGTGTCGGTCATGCAAACAATTCCCGCGCCTTGATCAATGCCTGTGCAAGCTGATCGACCTCTTCCCTCGTATTGTACATGCCAAACGAGGCCCGGCAGGTCGCCGTGACGTTGAATCTCTCCAAAAGCGGCATCACGCAGTGCGTGCCCGCACGCACCGCGACGCCCTGCCGATCGATCACGGTCGCGATGTCATGGGCATGCGCCCCCTTCATCTCGAACGAGATCACAGGGCCCTTGCCCTTGGCGGTGCCGATCAGCCGCAGCGAGTTGATCTCGCGCAGCCGATCCTGGGCATAGGTGAGCAGGTCGTGCTCGTGCGCGGCGATGCGCTCCTTGCCGACCGAGTTGACGTAATCGATCGCGGCGCCGAGCCCAACCGCCTCGACGATCATCGGGGTGCCAGCCTCGAACTTGTGCGGCGGATCGCCATAAGTGACCCAGTCGCGCGCAACCTCGCGGATCATCTCGCCGCCGCCATTGTAGGGGCGCATGGCAACGAGGTGGTCGTACTTGGCGTAGAGCACGCCGATGCCGGTCGGCCCGTACAGCTTGTGGCCGGTGAAGACGTAGAAGTCGCAGTCGATGTCCTGGACGTCGATGGCGAGGTGCACGGCGGCCTGGCTGCCATCGACCAGCACCGGAATGCCGCGCGCATGCGCAATGCGCACGACCTCCTTCACCGGGACCAGCGTGCCGAGCATGTTCGACATCTGGGTGATAGCGACCAGCTTGGTTTTCGGCGTGAGCAGCTTCTCGAACTCGTCGATCAGGAAATTGCCGTCGTCGTCGACCGGAGCCCACTTGATCACCGCGCCCTGGCGCTCGCGCAAGAAGTGCCAGGGCACGATGTTGGAATGGTGCTCCATGATCGAGAGCACGATCTCGTCGCCCTCGCCGATGTTCGGTCCGCCCCACGACGACGCCACGAGATTGATCGCCTCGGTCGCGTTGCGGGTGAAGATGATCTCCTCGCTGCGCCGTGCATTGAGAAAGCGCGTGACCCGCTCGCGGCCGCCCTCATAGGCCTCGGTCGCGGCGTTGGCGAGATAGTGCAGGCCACGATGCACGTTGGCGTATTCGCTGGTGTAGGCCTGCGTCATGCGATCGAGCACCGCGCGCGGCTTCTGCGCAGACGCCGCGTTGTCGAGATAGACGAGCTTCTTGCCGTAGACCTGCAGCGCCAACGCAGGAAAATCCTCGCGGATGCGGGCGACGTCGTAGGATCCGTTGGAGACGGCGGGATGCGTGCTCATGCGCGCGCCTCCATCCAGTCCTGGGCAGCAGCAATGACGCGCTCGCGCAAGGAATCGTCCTCGATCGCTTCGATCGCCTCGCCGACGAAGGCCTGGATCAGCAGCGCCTGGGCCTGCTTCTCCGGCAGGCCGCGGGCCTGCAAATAGAACAACAGGCTGTCGTCGAGCGCGCCAGCGGTGGCGCCGTGGCCGCAGGAGACGTCGTCGGCGAAGATCTCGAGTTCCGGTTTCGAGTCGGCCTCGGCCTCGTCGGACAGCAGCAGCGCACGGGTCATCATCTTGCCGTCGGTCTTCTGCGCGTGGGGGCGGACGATGATGCGGCCCTGGAACACGGAATGAGCGCGATCGTCGAGCACCGCGCGGAAGTTTTCGCGGCTGGTGCAGCCCGGCACCGCGTGGTCGACGACGAGCGTCAGGTCGCCATGCTGCTTGTCACGCAGCAGGTTGACGCCGTTGATGATCAGCTCGCTGCCTTCGCCCTTGAGAGTAATGAAGCCCTGCAGACGACTGACGGCGCCGCCTGTCGTCATGTTGAAGAGATTGAGTTTCGACCGCGCACCGACCTCGTACTTGGCTGAAGTGATGTTAACGGCGTCCCTGGCATCGCGCATCAGGCGAATGGTGGACAGCGCAGCGTCATCACCGAGGGAGACGACCACGGCGTCATTGGCCTGATAGCCTGAGGCACCATCGGCGGCGATCGCGCTTTCGATCAAGGTGGCCTGCGCGCCGTTCCCTACCGAAAGATGTGAGCGACTGGCACGCGATGCTTGCGATGCTGTCGCGATGTGAATGATCTGCAGCGGATGCGAGAGCATTGCACCGTCCGCCACGGAGATCAGGACTCCGTCGGTCGCAAGCGCCCCGTTCAACAGGACCATCGCATCGTTGACGGTCGTCTCCAGCAGCCGCTCGCTGCCGGCGCTCTGCGGCGCCTCGCGAAGCGTGTGAACCTCGACACCATCCTCGGAGGCCGAAATATCCGAGAGCTCCGCCACGAACACGCCGTCGACCAGCACCAGCTTCCGAGCACCGTCGACGGCAACAGAAGCTAGCACGGCTTTTGCCCGCGCCAGCGCCGCCGCGTCCGGCGCGTCGGCCAGCGGCAGCACCTCGCGCATCAGCGCACGCAGATCGGTGTACTTCCATTCCTCGATACGACGGTGCGGCAGGCCGGTGCGCTCGAAAGCCGAGAAGGCTTCGCGCCGGATATCGGCCACCTTGCCGGTGCCGGGCAGACGGCCCAAAGCGGCAGAGAGCAAGCTGCTCGCCGCCGGACCGCTGTCGTTCTTGACCAAAGCTACGTTCATCACAGATCCATTCACGCGAGGCTCAGGCCGCGTCTTCGAACTGGGCGTAACCGGACGCCTCCAGCTCGAGCGCGAGCTCCTTGCCGCCGCTCTTCACGACGCGGCCCTTCGACATCACGTGAACGACGTCGGGGACGATGTAGTTCAGCAGCCGCTGATAGTGGGTGATCACGATCATCGAGCGCTCCGGCGAGCGCAGCGCGTTGACGCCGTCGGCCGCGATGCGCAGCGCGTCGATGTCGAGGCCGGAATCCATCTCGTCGAGGATGCAGAGCGACGGCTGAAACAGGGCCATCTGCAGCACCTCGTTGCGCTTCTTCTCGCCGCCGGAAAAGCCGACATTGACGCCGCGCTTGAGCATGTCCTGCGGAATGCTGAGCGATTTCGAGATCTCGCGCACCTTCCTGAGGAAGTCCGGCGTCGAATACTCCTCCTCGCCGCGCGCCTTGCGCTGCGCATTCAGCGCGGTGCGCAGGAAGGTCATGGTGGCGACGCCGGGGATCTCGACCGGATACTGGAACGCCAGGAACACGCCCTTGGCGGCACGCTCGTCCGGTGCCATGGCGAGCAGATCCTCGCCCTTGAACAGGATCTCGCCGCCGGTCACCTCATAGCCCGGCTTGCCGGCGATGACGTGGGACAGCGTCGACTTGCCGGAGCCGTTCGGCCCCATGATCGCGTGCACCTTGCCGGCGTCGATCGACAGCGTCAGGCCGTGGAGAATCTCGCGCTCCTCGACGCGAACCTGCAGGTTGTTGATTTCGAGTAGTGCCATGATCTGTTTCCGCTCAACGCTTGCCCTGGCGCCACCGATTCCATCGGGTCCGAGGGCGAATGATATCGATGTCAGCACGAGCGGGCCGCGCCGCGGCCCCGCTGCAATGTGGCCTCAGCCGACCGAACCTTCGAGGCTGATCGAGATCAGCTTCTGCGCCTCGACCGCGAACTCCATCGGGAGCTGCTGCAGCACGTCCTTGACGAAGCCGTTGACGACGAGCCCGACCGCCTCCTCTTGCGAAAGACCGCGCTGGATGCAGTAGAACAGCACGTCCTCGGAGATCTTGGACGTGGTCGCCTCGTGCTCGAAGGTGGCCGAGGAATTCTTGGCCTCGATATACGGCACGGTATGCGCGCCGCATTTGTCGCCGATCAGGAGCGAATCGCAGGCGGTGAAGTTGCGCGCGCCGGTGGCTTTGCGATGCGCCGTGACGAGACCGCGATAGGTGTTCTGCGAGCGGCCTGCCGCGATGCCCTTGGAGATGATCCGGCTGGTCGTGTTCTTGCCGAGATGGATCATCTTGGTGCCGCTATCGACCTGCTGATAGCCGTTCGAGATCGCGATCGAATAGAACTCACCGCGCGAATTGTCGCCGCGCAGGATGCAGCTCGGATACTTCCAGGTGATCGCCGATCCCGTCTCGACCTGGGTCCAGGAGATCTTGGAATTGTCGCCGCGGCAGTCGCCACGCTTGGTGACGAAATTATAGATGCCGCCCTTGCCTTCCGAATTGCCCGGATACCAGTTCTGCACCGTCGAGTACTTGATCTCGGCGTCGTCATGCGCGATCAGCTCGACCACGGCGGCATGCAGCTGGTTCTCGTCGCGCTGCGGCGCCGTGCAGCCTTCGAGGTAGCTTACGTAGGCGCCCTTGTCGGCGATGATCAGCGTGCGCTCGAACTGGCCGGTGTTGCGCTCGTTGATGCGGAAATAGGTCGACAGCTCCATCGGGCAGCGCACGCCCGGCGGCACGTAGACGAACGAGCCGTCGGAGAACACCGCCGAATTCAGCGTCGCATAGAAATTATCCGAGGTCGGCACCACGCTGCCGAGATATTTCTGTACGAGCTCAGGATGCTCGCGGATCGCCTCCGAGATCGGCATGAAGATCACGCCGGCCTTCCTCAGCTCCTCCTTGAACGTGGTCGCCACCGACACCGAATCGAACACGGCGTCGACCGCGATCTTGCGCGTCTCGGGGCTGCCGGCGCCGGGCACGGGCTCGACGCCTTCGAGGATCGCAACCTCGCGCAAGGGAATGCCGAGCTTCTCATAGGTCTTCAGGATCTCCGGATCGATCTCGTCGATCGAGGAGAGCTGCTTCTTCGGCTTCGGCGCCGAGTAGTAGTAGAGATCCTGGAAATCGATCTTCGGATAGTCGACGCGCGCCCAGGTCGGCTCGGTCATGGTCAGCCACCGGCGATAGGCCTCGAGGCGCCATTCGAGCATCCAGGCGGGCTCGTTCTTCTTGCCCGAGATGAAGCGGACGGTGTCTTCGGAAAGCCCCTTCGGAGCCTTCTCGGATTCGATGACGGTCTCGAACCCATAGCGATATTGGTCGACGTCGATCCGCCTGACGCGGTCGACCGTCTCTTGTACGGCTGGCATTCAATCCTCCGCTCGCGGTTTCAAGGACCGCGGTGGACACGTTCTGGAACCGTCTTACGACGTTTCCTCGACGAAATCACGCCCTTAGAATCGCTCAAGCACGGTTTCGTCGCCACCTTTAAGTAGGGTCAATGACAGCTTTCGCCAAGCCTGCAGGCCGCGATCGACGTCCGCCTCCGTCGTGGACCAGCCCAGACTGAGGCGCACCGCTCCCTGGGCCGCTGCGGAACTGGCGCCCATCGCTTCCAGGACATGGGAGGGCTGGACCTTGCCGGACGAGCAGGCCGAGCCGGAAGACACCGCGATTCCTTCGAGATCGAACCCGATCACGGCCGTCTCGGCCTTCAGCCCCGGCGCCGTGAACAGCGTCGTGTTCGGAAGCCGCGCCGCCTCGGAGGAAAATACCGTCACGCCAGCGGTTTGACGAAGGCCCGTTTCCAGCCGGTCGCGCAGCGCCGTGATCCGGGGCAGGTCGACCTCGAGCTCAGCCAGGGCAGCACCGGCCGCGGCGCCAAATCCGGCAATTCCTGCCACGTTTTCGGTTCCAGCCCGGCGACCGCGCTCCTGGCCGCCACCGCGGAGAACCGGAATCGGCTCCTCCACACCAGCGCCCAGAACCAGCGCGCCCACGCCCTTGGGTCCGCCGATCTTGTGCGCAGAGATGGTTACAAGGTCTGCGCCCATCTCTTTGATATCGAAGGGTATTTTTCCAAATGCCTGGACCGCGTCGACCTGCAGCAGGCCGCCCGCCAGGTGCACGATCTCAGCAACTTTCGAAGCCGGTTGAAGCACCCCGGTCTCGTTGTTGGCGGCCATGACGGATACCAGCGCCGGCGGCCCTCCGGCCAGCAGGGCTTCCAGGCGGCCGAGATCGACCACGCCGGAGGAGTCGACCGGGATCGTCTGCACCGCTGATGGCGCGAACCGGCCGCCGGCCAGCACCGAGGCATGCTCGACCGCCGACACCAGCAGCCGCTCGACCGGGCCGGCCGGCGCGCGCAGGCCTGGGCTCAAGGCGAGCACATTGGCCTCGGTTCCGCCGGAGGTGAACACCACACGGCGCGCGACGGTACCGAGCCCCCGGGCGATCACCTCGCGGGCCTCCTCGGTCAGCCGCCGCGCCTTGCGGCCTTCGGCGTGAACCGACGAGGGATTGCCGACCAGATCCATGGCGGCGAGAATCGCCGCGCGCGCTTGCGGTCGCAGCGGGGTCGTCGCATTCCAGTCGAGATAGATCCTGTCGGCCATGGCTCGTTCTTATCAACTCGGGCCACGAACGACCATCGCTCGCCCGCGCCATGATGATGCGCGACGGCCAGCGTGATATCGTCGGGCGCAAGATTGAGATAGCGGGTCCGGTGCCATGAACAAGCTTGTCGGCTCGATGCTGCGTCCGAATGATCGGACCTTCTACGCGATCATGGCCGGGTTCTCGCTCGGCATCGGCGTCGTCAACGCCCTTTCCGCCGCCCACGATGCCGTCAGGCGGGGCGCGGCCTATGATCTGGAAAAGCAGTTGCTGTGGGAGATGACGAGCATTGTCGTCCTCATCCTGCTGGCGCCGCTGCTGGTCGCTACGGTTCGTTCCATCCGGCTGGGCCCGGCTGCCATGGCACGTCACATCGCGCTCGCAATTGCCGCCGTGGTCGCCTTCTCTGCGCTTCACATGATCGGCATGGTGACGCTGCGCAAGCTGCTGATGTGGACCGCGGGCGGCGCGTACGACTTCCAGCTCTCGCTGGCCACCATCGTGTACGAGTTCCGCAAGGACGTCATGACGGCGCTCCTCATCGGTGCCACGCTCTGGCTGTACGACGGCTATCGCGCGAGCGCTGTCCGAGAGCCGGCACGGCGATCCGAGCCGCCTGCCCCTGCCACGCTCTGGCTGCGCGACGGCGCGAGCCGCATCCGCATCTCGCCGGCCGACATCCTGTGGGTCGCCGCGGCCGGCAACTACGTCGAATATGCCATGGCCGACGGCAGGCGACATCTGATCCGCGGCACCTTGTCGGCCGCCGAGGTCGAGCTCGCCCGCTTCGCGCTCGTCCGCATCCACCGCGGCCGGCTGGTCAACATGGCCCGGGTCGCCGCGCTTTCGGTCCTGCCAACGGGCGATTTCGGCCTGACCTTCGACAACGGACAATCCGCGCAGGGCAGCCGCCGCTATCGCAGCGCCGTTGCGCAACTGGAGCACACGGCGTCGCTGCGCTGAACGGCCGGGCCTCAGACGAAAACGCCAGTATTTTCATCGAATTGCAGGCGCATTCGGATCACGTTCCGCGACCGCTTCGCCCCGCCGCTGTATCGGCAGCCCGGTCTGCATCCCTGCCGCAGCCGCCTTGCCGGGCGTTGAAAATCCTTGCTTTTTGCCCCGCGCTCCATGCTAGAAGGCCAACTTCCAGTCACGCCAGCGCTGCTCCGTCCAAGCGAACGGATGGCGCTCGATCACCACTTTTCCTGCTGAACTCGTCGGCGAGGCGCCAGATGAAGCATGGACGAAGTCGGTCGACGCTCTGCCAAGGATTCTCTGATGCCTGAAGTCATCTTCAACGGTCCGGCCGGCCGCCTCGAAGGCCGTTACCATCCGGCGAAGCAGAAGAACGCGCCGATCGCGATGATCCTGCATCCGCATCCGCAGTTCCACGGCACGATGAACCATCAGATCGTGTACCAGTGCTACTATGCCTTCGCGCATCGCGGCTTTTCGGTGCTGCGCTTCAATTTCCGCGGCGTCGGCCGCAGCCAGGGTTCGTTCGATCACGGCACCGGCGAGCTGTCCGATGCGGCCTCCGCGCTCGATTGGGCGCAGACCATCAACCCCGAAGCTCGCGCCTGCTGGGTCGCCGGCTTCTCGTTTGGCGCCTGGATCGGCATGCAGCTCCTGATGCGCCGCCCGGAGGTCGAGGGCTTCATCTCGATCGCGCCGCCCGCCAACCTCTACGACTTCTCGTTCCTGGCGCCCTGCCCGTCCTCGGGCCTGATCGTGCACGGCGAGCGCGATGCGGTGGTGCCGCCCAAGGACGTCAACACGCTGGTCGAGAAGCTGAAGACGCAGAAGGGCATCGTGATCGACCAGCAGGTCATCCCCGGCGCCAACCACTTCTTCGACGGCAAGCTCGAGCCGCTGATGGAAACCATCACCGCCTATCTCGACATGCGCCTCGCCAATGTGAGGTGAGGTCGCGCGCGTTGCCGGATGTTCGAACGGACGCCCCTTGACGCACTGCTGTCATCACCCGCGAAAGCGGGCGATCCAGTACGCCGCGGTTCTCGGCTGATCATCAGGGTCTCGGAATACTGGATCGCCCGTTCAAGTCGGGCGATGGCACTGTGAGTGGCGTAAACGCCCGGCACGACAACAACGTTCCTAGGCCGCCTGCTTCAACAAATACGCATCGTGCCGCGCGAGGAACGCGCGCAGCAGCTGCGGATAGTCGGCGCTGACCGCCGTCCTCACGCTCGGCCGCTGCGCGAGCCGATCGCGCCACGCCCGAACCTTCGGCGTCGACGCAAAGATGCCGAGATCGCCGTAGCCATCGAACACATCGAAATACCGGAAGATCGGTGCGAACACGGCGTCGACCAGGCTGAAGCGGACGCCATCGAAATACGGCCCCTCGCCCAGCGCGGCCTCGACGCGGACGAACTTCACCGTCAGCGCCTCGCGCTTGGCCGCGAACACCGCGGCATCCTGCGTCGTCTCCAGGCCCCAGAGATCGCCGAGGATCGCTGAACCGAACTCCATCCAGGCGCGATGCTGCGCACGCGCGAGCGCGTCCTCGGGATGCAGCCTCGCGCCGGCTTGCGTGTCCTCGATGTACTCGCAGATCACGTTGCTCTCGAACAGCGCCACCTCGCCTTGCGCCGTCGGCACGACCAGCACCGGCACCTTGCCGAGCGGCGATATCTTCAGGAACCAGTCGGGCTTGTTGGCGAGATCGATGTCGATCCGCTCGAATGCGACGCCCTTCTCGGTGAGCGCGATGACGGCGCGCTGCACATAGGGGCAGAGCTTGTGGCTGATCAGCTTCAGGGCAGGCGCCATGACATCCTCGGCAGTTTGATGCAGATGCATCAAAACTAGATGCATCTGCATCAAACTGTCAAGGTCCACGCACATGCATGGATCATGGCCGCGCGATCACTCCGCCGGTCATCGGAAACGGCACGCCGGTGGTGGTGGGATAGCTCAGCGGCAGGCCCTTCATGCCGCGGACCGCCAGGAAGCCGAACGCCTGGGCCTCGATGGCGTCCGCCGACCAGCCCAGCGCATCGGCCGATTCGACGCTCGCCGGCGCGACACGCTCCCGTAGCATCCGCATCATGGTATGGTTGCGGGCGCCGCCGCCGCAGACGATCCAGCTCGCCGGCGGCTTCGGCAGCAGCGGGACGATGCGGGCAATCGCTGCGACCGTGAACGCCGTCAGGGTCGCGGCCCCGTCCGCCGGTTTCACATCGCCCAGCTTCAGCGCGGCAAAATCATTGCGGTCGAGAGATTTCGGCGGCGGCAGCGCGAAGAAGGGCATTTCCAGCGCGCTGGTGATCCAGGCCTCGTCCGGGTTGCCCTGCTCCGCCACGCGGCCGTCCTGATCGAATGGCTGTCCCGTGGTCCGGTGCATGAAATCGTCGAGCAGCGCATTACCGGGACCGGTGTCACAGGCGATCAGCACGTCGTCGCCGTCGATATAGGTGATGTTGGAGACGCCGCCGATATTGACCACGGCGATCGGCCCCGCGCGCGACAGCGACTGCGCCAGGGCGCGGTGATAGACGGGTACGAACGGCGCGCCCTGCCCGCCGAAATCGACGTCGGCGGCGCGGAAATCGTGCATCACCGGGATGTGGACGGACTTGGCGAGCACGGCCGCGTCGCCGATCTGCACGGTCAGGCGGCGCTCGGGGCGGTGCAGCACGGTCTGGCCGTGGAAGCCGATGATGTCGATGTCCTCGGGCTTGAGCCGGTGCTGCGCCAGGAACGCGGCGACCGCCTCGGCATGCGCCACCGTCACGACGCGCTCGGCGTCGCGCACCCGTCCGGGACGCGCATCGCGCCGCTCGATCTGCACCGCATCGGCGAGCGCCTCGCGCAGCAGGCTGCGCTCCGCGGCGCTATAGGCCCGGTAGCCCGAGGGACCGAGGCTCTTGATCTGCCGCCCATCGGTCTCGATCAGGGCCACGTCCACCCCGTCGAGCGAGGTGCCACTCATGAGGCCAAGTGCGGTCAGAATCATTGCAGTCGAACCTGAAAACCCTGCCCTGCTTGCCAAGTACGGCCGATTTGAGGTCCCGCCCAGGCCGTGCACATGCTTGTACAAGCCCGGCGCATCTTATAATGCCACAACGCCCGTATCCGTGGCATGTGCCTCCCGCACGTCCCCGCGACAAGCGGTCAATACCGTAAACAAATGCTCAGAGTCGCCGACAATGACTGGCTTCAAGTCTGATTTCCTGAACGTGCTGCAGAGCCGCGGGTTCATTCATCAGTGCTCGGATTTCGAGGGGCTGGATGCCCTCGCCGCCAAGGGCCAGGCGACCGCCTATGTCGGCTACGACTGCACCGCACGCTCGCTGCACATCGGCAACTTCCTGACCATGATGATGCTGTATTGGCTGCAGCAGACCGGGAACAAGCCGATCACGCTGATGGGCGGCGGCACCACCATGGTCGGCGATCCCTCCGGCAAGGACGAGACGCGGGCGATGCGCACGGTCGAGGAGATCGAGGCCAACAAGGCGTCGATCCGCGGCGTGTTCGCCAAGGTGCTGCGCTACGGCAATGGCGCCACCGATGCCATCATGCTCGACAATGCCGAATGGCTGACGAAGCTGAACTGGATCGAGATGCTGCGCGACATTGGCCGGCATTTCTCGGTCAACCGCATGCTGACCATGGACTCGGTCAAGCTGCGGCTCGAGCGCGAGCAGGAGATGAGCTTCATCGAGTTCAACTACATGGTCTGCCAGGCCTACGACTTCGTCGAGCTGGCGCGGCGCACCGGCTGCCGGCTGCAGATGGGCGGCTCCGACCAGTGGGGCAACATCGTCAACGGCGTCGAGCTCGGCCGCCGCATGGGCACCGAGCAGCTCTTCGCGCTGACCACGCCGCTCTTGACCACCGCATCCGGCGCCAAGATGGGCAAGACCGCGCAGGGCGCGATCTGGCTCAATGCCGACCAGTGCAGCCCGTATGATTTCTGGCAGTACTGGCGCAACACCGAGGACGCCGACGTCGTCAAGTTCCTCAAGTTGTTCACCACGCTGCCGCTGTCCGAGATCGAGAAGCTCGGTGCACTTGAGGGTGCCGAGATCAACGAGGCCAAGAAGGCACTGGCCGACGCGGCCACCACCTTGCTGCATGGCGAAGAGGCGGCACGCACCGCTGCCGAGACCGCCCGCCGCACCTTCGAGGAAGGCGCCATCGCCGAGAACCTGCCGACGGTCGAGGTGCCGCAGGCCGAGCTCGACGCTGGCCTTGGCGTGCTCAACGCCTTCGTCAAGGCCGGCCTCGTCGGCTCCAACGGCGAGGCGCGGCGGCAGATCAAGGGCGGCGGCCTGCGCGTCAACGACGTTGCGGTCACCGACGAGAAGATGGCGCTGACGCCGGCTGCACTGACCAGCGAGGGCGTGATCAAGCTGTCGCTGGGCAAGAAGCGCCACGTGCTGGTCAGGCCTGCATAGCCGCATTCGCTTTTGCCTGCTTGTCAGGGAAGGCCGAAAGGCGCTCCCTCAGGGCATGACGATCAGCGCGCCGCGAGAGCCTGCGCAAGCCGAGGAAACCCCGACAGCTCCACCACGCGCGCGCATGGCGTTCGTGGTGCTGGGTCTCTGCTTTGCGCTGTCGGTGATCGGCCGCGGACTGGGAGAAAGCTTCACCGTCTTTCTCAAGCCGATCTCCGACAGCTTCGGCTGGGACCGTTCCGAGGTCGTCTCGATCTATTCGCTGACGGCCCTCGCCGGCGGCCTCGCCGCACCGCTGATCGGGCGGCTGTTCGACCACTCCGGACCACGCACCGTGTATGCGCTCGGCCTCCTGCTGCTTGGTTCCGCCTTCACGGCCGCGGCGCACGCGCAGGCGCTGTGGCAGTTCCAGATCAGCATCGGCCTGTGCGTCGGCATCGGCATCGCGCTAATCGGCAACGTCCCCAACTCGATCCTGCTGGGCCGCTGGTTCGGCAAGAAGCTGCCGACCGCGATGGCGGTGATCTATTCCGCCACCGGCGCCGGCGTGCTGATCCTGCTACCGGGCTCGCAACTGCTGATCGACGCGATCGGGTGGCGCAGCACATATCAGGCGTTCGGCGCCGCCGCCTTCATCCTGCTGGTGCCGCTGGCGCTGCTGCCCTGGCGGCTGTTTGCCGCCGGCGCGCCCCACATCACCAGGCCTGTCGCCGACGAGCTCGCCGGCGATGCCTGGACCTTGTCGCGAGCGCTGCGCCATCACGCCTTCTGGGCGTTGTTCTCGACCTTCTTCTTCACCGCCGTTGGCATGTATGCGATCGCGCCGCAGGTCGTCGCCTATCTGATCGATGCCGGCTTTGCGCCGCTGCAGGCCGCCACCGCCTGGGGCTTCTCGGGCGTGGTGCTGCTGTTCGGCATGCTCGGCGTCTCGGCCCTCGACGGGCTGATCGGCCGGCGGCCGTCGGTGCTGTTCTCCTACGCCGTATCGATCGCAGGAATCCTGATGCTGTGGGCGCTGCAATTCTCGCCGAACATCTTCCTGCTCACCGGCTTCGTCGTCTGCTTTGGCAGCATGATCGGCTCGCGCGGGCCGCTCCTGTCGGCGACCGCGATGAAGATCTTCCGCGGTAGGCGGCTTGGCACCATCTACGGCACGATCACGATCGGCAGCGGGCTCGGATCGGCACTGGGATCATGGAGCGGCGGCGTCATCCACGATCTCACCCACGGCTATGATGCCGTCATTCTGCTCGCGCTCGTGAGCGTCGTCATCGGCATGATCCCGTTCCTGGTCGTTCCGGCCCTTCGCACCTAGTCGGCCCGCGGTCCAAGTACGATGTGCTTGCGCGCTCCGATAGCCGCCCGTCCACATAGTGGACGGCGCACAACAACCACGCGTTCATGATTAGTAAGCAGCTTGATGATAGTTGTTTCGGCAAGGACGCGCCGTCGAAAGCGCGCGCCATACCGACGGGATCGTCCGCGCCCTGGCCGATGGCGCCAAGCAGATCGAGCACGTCGCCGAGCTGATCTCGAGCATCGCGGGCCAGACCAACCTGCTGGCGCTCAACGCCACGATCGAGGCCGCGCACGCCGGCGAAGCCGGGCGCGGCTTTGCCGTGGTCGCGGCGGAGGTGAAGAGTCTGGCCAGCCAGACCGGCACAGGCCACGCAGGAGATCGGCGACCGCATCGCCCGGATCCAGAACGCGACGCGGGAAGCGGTCGGCGCGCTCGACGCCATCACCCTGACCATCGAGGAGGTGTCCGCGATCGCGGCCACGATCGGATCGGCGATCGAGGAACAGGGAACGGCCACCGCGGAGATCGCGCGCAACGTCACCCAGACCGCGCAGGCCACCCGCGAGGTCACCGCCAACATCGGCGGCGTCTCGACGGCGGCCAATGAGACCGGGAGTGCCGGCCACGTGCTGATCGCGGGCGGCAACCTCTCCAAGCAGGCCGAGCAGCTCTCCCGCGAGGTCGACACCTTCCTTGCTGGCCTCAGAGCGGCCTGAACCGCATCGATCGGGTCTGTTGACGTCGCCGAACGCCGGCGGCCGGCAGCGTCAATTGTTCGGCGGCAGCTCCGCCGGCGGGTATGGCTGCTTGCCGGTGTTGAAGTCCATGATCTTGCGCGTCACGCCCGGCAGCATGGCCGAGATCGGGTTGATGCGCACCACAGGCTGGCTTGGCGTGCCCACAACCTCATAGGTCACGCCGAACAGACCTTCATTGCTGCCGCCGAGGAACAGCCCGACGATCGGGATCTGGTTGAACATGTTGTTCAGCCCGTACAGCGGCACGATCGTGCCCGAAGCCCGGACCTGGTTGACGTTGTAGTCGATGCTGCCCTCGATGGTCAGGCCGAGCGTCGGTCCCTTGACGACGCCGTCGCGGATCGAGAGCAGCCCGTTCTGCCGCGTGAACTCCGCGCGCAGCATGGTGAATGCGATGCCTTGCGAGGCGCCCTGTGCTGCGCCGGAGGCGGCGCGATCCAGCGCCTGCTCACCCCTGACGGTGAAGTTGCGAACGATCGCCAGGCCTTCCTTGGGGCTGGAGTCGGCCGTCGGCGGCTCCATCGCCAGTTCCAGCTCGCCGCCAGCCATCTTGGAATAGGTGTCGGCGAAGCGCAGCAGCGCGCCGGCATCGTTGGTTACCAGATAGATCACCTCGCGGCCCTGGCGACGCGCGCGAGGATCAGCGCTCGGCGCCTCGCGGCCGACGCGGATGTCGGCGGTGACGGGCGTGTCGCGGCCGACCTTGCCGGTCAAATTGAAGCTCTTGAAGGCGCCGCCGCGCCTGGAGAACTTGAGGTCGACGCTGCGCAGCGCCTCGCCGTTGAAGCCGGCGACGGCGCCCAACTTGACCTCGGCGTCGAAGTCGAGGTTGGAGCGTGCCTTGTTCTTGTCGGCGTCCTTGTTGGTGCCCGAGATCGCCGACTTCAGGAAGCCGCGGCCGTCGAACACGTCGCCGCGCATCGACAGCTTCAGCACGCCGTCCTGGCCGCGCTCTGCCTTGAGCTGCGTCTTGTCGCCTTCCGACGGCGAATAGGTCGGGAAGTTGGCGTTCATCAGGTCGCCGTTCTGGTCGACTTCCAGCGAGCCCTTGATGGAGACGCCGCCGCCTTCGATGTTGATGTCCTCGAAGCGCGTCGATTGCTGCTTGGCGACGACGTTGAAGGTGGCCTTGCCGGATTTGCCCGGGTTCTTCACCCAGCCCGGCAGCAGGTTGTCGAGCTTGAGCTGGGTCAGATCGGCCTCGACGCCGATGCGGCTGTCGCGATCGGCAGAGCCCGCGATCTTGCCATTGAGCTTGAGCGGCACGTTGCCGGTGATCGCGGTGCCCAGATCCATGCCCAGCCGGGCCCGGCTGGCATCGTCGAGGATCGCCTGCATCTTGATGTCGGCGTCGCCCTCGGTCGGCTTGCGATAGTCGAGCGTCGCCGGCTGGCCGTTGATCTTGACGTCGCCCTTCACCTGATAGCCGGCGGTGTTGGCCACGATCTTGAGCGTGTTGGCCTCGAGCTTCTGGTTCATCACCAGCTTGTCGGCGGCAAAGCCGTTGAGATCGGCCGTGACCGCGTAGCTGGTGTCGGCCTTGGTCAGCTCGCCCTTGACCGGCATCGCGAGATTGACGCTGGCCTGGAACGTTCCCTTGGTCTGGTTGGGATCGATCGGCATCGACGACAGATCGTTGAGCCGGTCGGAGGCGAGGATCTCGGCGGCAGCGGCGACCTGCCCTTCGACGCGCATGCGTACCCGCGACGGCGACGGCTTCGGCGCCATGTCCGGTACTTCGAACACGACGTCGGAGAAGTTGAGCTTGCGCCCGGCCGGCGTATCCGCGACGCCCTGCCCGATCGTCACCGTCGCGGTGCGGCCGGTGACATGCGCCTTCACGTCGGCATCGCGCACCGACGGCAGGCCGTCGACCGGATGCACGGTGACATTGGTGGCGACGATGTTGACGTCGAGACCATCGTCGGGGATCGGCGGCCCCTTGCGCGGCAGGTTGCGCGTCGGCGAATTGACGGCGACGTCGATCCGCTGCACCGAGCCGCGCTCGATGCGCTCGATGATCCAGGCCCGCACCTCCGGCACGATCAGCGCCGGCCAGATCCGTTTCATCGCCAGCGCGGGCATCGGCGTCGCCGCGAAGCCGAGCTTCAGCCGCGGCTCGCCGGCATACTCGACGCTGCCGGTGCCGGCGACGCCGATCTCGCCATTGGAGACCTCCGCCTGCGTCAGCAGCACGCGCTTGCCCTCGGTGTCGAAGCGGAAGTTGATCGAGATGCGGTTGAAGATCAGCGGTGGCTCGTTTTCGATGGCGCCGAGCAGAATGGTGCCGCCGTTGAGACCCAGCCGCCAGTCGTTTGCGGTGTCGTTCGGAGGCTCGAGATTGGCGTTGAGCGTGATGCGGTTGGCGCCCGAGATCACCTTCAACGGCGCGATCAGCACGCGGCGCCCGGCGTCCCATTCCATGCTGATCTCGGCGGAGTCGATCGCCATCGGATAGTCGGGCGTATCGGTGTCGATGATCTTGCCGGCGCCGATGTTGATCTTGCCGCGCAGATAGGTCGGCAGCCCGTCGCGCGCGAGCTCGCCCTTGATCTCGCCGGTCATGGGCAGGTCCGCCATGTAGGTGAGATCCTTGAGCCGCATCGCCAGCAGGATGTTGCTGGTGGAGACCTTGTCGGCCTTGATGTCCACCGTGCGCACGCCGTTGGCCTGGGGCCCGACCAGGATGCGCAGCTGCCACGGCTTGGCGCCCTCTTCGCCGAGGCTCAGCGCCACCCCGCCGCCGGACGGCCGGCGCAGGCTGAGGCTGATGTTCTCGAACGTCCATTTGTTGCCGCGCTGCTGGTCGTCGACGATCAGCACGCCGTTCTTCAACCCGATCTCGTTCAGGTTCTGGCCATCGAGCCCGGTGAGGCTGAGGCTGTCGAGCCAGTCCAGGCCGGCGAGCAGGCCGTTCGGCGCAGCGGTCGCGGGCACAGTCGACATGGCCGGCGGTGCTGGCTGCGAGCCGGCCTGCGGTCCCGGTGCGTTGGGCGGTGGCGCGGCCTGTCCCGGTCGCGGGAATGTCGGCGGCAGGCCGGCATCGCGCTTGGAGGCGACGCCCGTTGCCAGCGGCTTGGTGGTCTCCCCCGTCGACACCGTGACGGTGCCGTCCGGGGTGATGCGAATCGCGAGCTCGGCGTCGACCAGCTTGAGGCTCTCGGCACGCAGCTGGCCCATCAGCAGCGCGGCGCCGGACAGCCGCACCTCGGCCTTGGGCGCGCTGGCGACGATGGCGTGATCCTGATCGCGCACGATGATGTCGCGGATCCGGACCGCGATCCTGATCCGGCCGGCACGCTCGATCTGGGTGCCGCCGACCTCGACGGTGTTGCCGTGGCCGATATTGTCCTCGATCGCCGCCGCGAGCCACGGCGTCGCCAGATCGAGGCTGATCGGGCCCGCACCGAGCCGCAGCCACAGGCCGGCGAAGCCGAGCCCGACGAGCAGCATGAGCGATGCCAGCGTGATGACGACCCGCTTGGCCACGCGGCCGCCCGGCAGACGCGGACGCGCCCAGCCGAATCGACCGGTGCTCCCGCCCGAATCGGGCCGCGACAACAGGCGCCGGGCGCGCTGCCCGACCGTCTCGTCGTGCTCGGCGGCAGCCTCATACTGGTCGGCCACATCCCAGTCGGCCTCATCCCACTGCTGGCCCTGGGTGTCCGCTTGCAGATGGGGCCGGTGGGGTGATGTCTGTCTTGCCATTGCCTCTCGGTGCCGGCCCCTCGTGTCCGAAACATTCGTGCCAACCTGGCCTCGGCCAGGTTGGTCGCCGGTGTGGCCCCGCCCGTTCACGCAGCGCGCGTGCTCACTGCCGGCAGGACTCGATGCCCCAAATGATCCCGTCACGCTTCGGCGGGTGCTGTCAACACGCCGCTGGCGCTTCGCCGGCGGCGCGGACGACGCGCGACATCCTCGTCACTATACCCCGCCGCCGTCAGGTTTGCCCACCTGCTCGCGCCAGCGGACCGGCGCCTCTCCACCGCCGGACGAATTCTGTGGCGGGGACGTCTGATCCGGAGACGGTACGAGAGTCGTCATTGCACTGTGCTCAACTGCGCTGGTGCTCACGCCTGCTGGTAGCCGTGATCTTCGCTTCATCGCAAGAGACACGATCCCCTGCGCGCCGCGAAGCACGGATTCCAGATCGATCCCGGGACACCGGACAAGAACCGAGATACTTTCATTTTTGAGCCGCCGAAAGCGACGAAAGGAAGGCGTATGTCAAAGGAATCACAAAAGAAATCCTCCAACCCGGCGTCCTACGGGGCGATTGACGGGAACCGGCTCGCCACCGCGGCCAAGAAGGCCACCAAGAAGACGGCCAAACCGGCAGTGACGAAAGCCACCAAGACGACCTCCGCAAAGACGACCTCCGCAAAGACCGCGACGTCCAAAGCCGCGACCACCAAAACGGGAGCTGCGAAGGCCGGGCCCAGGACGCTAGCCACCACTGGAACGGGCCTCGCCGAGGGCGTCAAGGCACCCGCGTTCAAGCTGCCGCGCGATGGCGGCGGAACCGTTTCGCTGGCCGACTACAGCGGCCAGAAGCTCGTGCTGTTCTTCTATCCCAAGGCCAATACGCCCGGCTGCACCAAGGAGGCGATCGACTTCACCCGCCTGTCGAAGGACTTCGCCGCCGCCGGCGTCAAAGTGCTCGGCGTCTCCGCCGATTCGATCAAGGCGCAGGACAATTTCCGCGACAAGCACGATCTCGCCATGCCTCTGATCTCGGACGAGACACATGAGATGCTGGAGGCCTACGGCGCCTGGGGCGAGAAGTCGCTCTATGGCCGCAAGTTTCTCGGCATCATCCGAAGCACCGTCTTGATCGGCGCCGACGGCCGCGTCGCCAAAGTGTGGCGCAACGTCAAGGTCGACGGCCATGCCGACGCGGTGCTCGCGGCGGCGCGCGCGCTCTGAGAATGCGCCTGACGGCGTTGGCGGAAAATTAACCATGCAGGGGTCAAATCGCTCCCGTAAATGACGCCGCCGGAACGACGATCTCCGGCCGGCGCGGGAGTGCCGATGTCGTATCGTTCCGGCCATCACGCCGAATATCCCCAGCACCATTCTCATGACCGTGGGCACGCCCATCACCATCGGCGCGCCCCCGTCAGCCATCCGGCGCAGGTCGCGGCCGCGTCGCAGAGCGACTACACGCTGGTGCATGCCGGCAAGCAGGTGCGCATCGGCCCGGTGGTATTCTGGATCGTGGTCGGCACCGTCAGCCTGCTCGGGCTGTGGTCGGCGGCGACCGCGACCTATTTCGCGTTTCGCGACGACGTGCTGACGCGGCTGATCGCGCGCCAGGCCGAGATGCAATATGCCTATGAGGACCGCATCGCCGAGCTACGCGCCAAGGTCGATCGCGCCACCAGCCGGCAATTGCTCGACCAGGAGCAGTTCGACCAGAAGCTCGACCAGATCCTGAAGCGCCAGAGCGCGCTTGAAGGCCGCGCCACCGCGCTCGGCAGCATGCCCGACATCACCGGCTCGATCCGCGCCCCGGCGCGCGCGCCTGTCGCGATCGAGCCGCCGTCGGCGCCAGCCACGCCCAAGCCGTCGCCGATCAGCGACACCGTGATCTTCACGGCGCCGCCGGACCGCGAGGCCCGGCTCGAATCGCGCAGCCCTGTGATGGCCAACGCGCAGCCGAACCCATCGACCAAGCTCGCCGGCGTCGACAACGTGCTGACGCGGCTGACGCGCTCGCTCGACCAGGTCGAGGCGCGGCAGATCGCGATGCTGTCCTCGGCCGAGGAGACGCTGGAATCGAAGCTGCGCCGGATGCGCGGCGTCATCACCGATCTCGGCCTCGACATGGGTCAGCTCGAAGCGGCGGCGCCGAAGGGCGGCATGGGCGGCCCGTTCGTGCCGGTCAAGCTCGGCGCCGAATCCGGTCCGTTCGAGCGCCAGCTCTACCGCATCAGCATCACCCGCGCCCAGGTCGAGAAGATGAACCGCACGCTGTCGCTGGTGCCTTATCGCAAGCCGGTGATCGGCGAGGTCGAGTTCACCTCCGGCTTCGGCGTGCGCTCCGATCCGTTCCTCGGCCGCCCAGCCATGCACACCGGCCTCGACTTCCGCGCCGCCACCGGCGATCCGGTCCGCGTCACCGCCAACGGCAAGGTGGTCAACGCCGGCTGGGCCGGCGGCTACGGCCGCATGGTCGAGGTTGATCACGGCAACGGCCTCTCCACCCGCTACGGCCATCTCTCCGAGATCAACGTCAAGATCGGCCAGCATGTGAAGATCGGCGACATCATCGGCGAGGTCGGCTCGACCGGCCGCTCGACCGGCCCGCATCTGCACTACGAGACCCGCATCGACGGCGAAGCCGTCGACCCGCAGAAATTCCTGCGCGCCGGCGTCCGGCTGAGCGCGGGCTAGGTCAATCAGCTCACATCAAGTTGGTGCGGTGCAGCGTCCCGCGCGGGCGCTCCGGAGCCGGGCCTATCGCCTGGCCGGGAGCATGAAGACCTGGCCCGGATAGATCAGATCGGGACTTCGGATCTGCTCCCGGTTTGCCTTGTAGATGACCGCGTAGCGCGTGCCGCCCCCGAGCAGGCGGCGGCTGATGTGCCACAAGCTATCGCCGCGGGCGACCGTGACCGTCGTCATCTTCGGCTCGCCTCTGGCAGAGGGCACGATCGCCTCACGCGGGTTGCCTGCAGCCGCGACCAGCGTGGACTGAGCGGCCGCGCGTGCCTTGGCCGTCTCGGCCCCCGCAACAACCGAGGACAGCGATGCAGTCGTCGCGTCGTCGGGCAGGCTCAACGGGACCTCGGCGCGCGCCTGGACGGAGCCGGATGCCGGATCGACCTCGTCGAGCCTGATCCGGTCTTTGCCCGCCCGGCTGACGTCCTTGCCGATCGCGATGCTGAGACGTCCGTCGGCACCCGCCACCGTCGATGAGATCAGGCGATCGTTCAAATAAAGCCTCACCGTCGCGCCCGGACGCGCCCGGCCGTTGACGCGCAGGACGCCATTCGTCTCGTGATCCACCGCGTCCACCGCCAGCGCCTGCGGGATCGCGCCGGCCGGCTTCGACAGAACGCGCGTCGGCTCATCCGGCGACAGCAGAGCCACCGTGGCCTGCTGCCGCCCGGCCTCGACGTTCACCGCCACGCTCTGCTTCGACGTCACCTCGTGTCCGTCGGCGAGCTTCGATCGCAGGGTCAGATCGTAGGTTCCGGCAGGGAGACGGGGCGGCACCATGGCGAACTGTCCGGCCCGGTCGGCAACGACGCGGTCATGAACCTCGCCGTTGCGCAGCAGTTCCACGGTGGCGCCGGGCGCCGCGCGCCCGGCGACGACGGCGTCACCCGAAGGAGCGACGTTGACGACATCGAACGCCGGACCATCGCTTTCGGCGCCCGACTGTGGAACCAGCGGACCCAGCGCGGCGGCAAGACCACTCGCCTGCTGCTGCATCGTCGCAAGCGGGCTTGCGCCGCGACCATGGTCCGCGGCGGACGGCGCTTGCTCGGCGGTCGGAACCGATGCGGACTGCCCCGGCGCTTCGGCCGCCGGGATTGCCGCTCCGCTCGCGGCCGTTTTGTCCCGCCCGATAATCGGGACGTCACGGATCAGCGTGGGATCGAACACGACGACCAGCGCTGCCGCCGGGACAACGAGGGCCGCGACCCCAAGAATGATCCGGATCACCGGCTTGCCGCTCATGATCATGCCTCGGTCCGTTGCTGGTCGCGTCGATCGCGCGTGTGTCGAGCCATACCATCCGGTCCGGCGAAACACCAATTGCAGCCGGGCGGGCACGACACCGGACAATTCCGGGATACCGGCCGCCGAGGCCGCCCATGGCTGGCCCGGCCGCGCCCGGACCCGGCCGGCTCACGCCGCGCCGAGCGCATCGACAAAGCGCGACAAATCTTTCCCCAACTCGCCCGGCTCCTCGAGGCCGATGCTGCCGCACCAGCACATCCTTGAGCGCCTTGCGCAAGGCCAGATCCTTCACCGTGATCGCGCCGAGCAGCAGGTCGGAATGGCCGCCGACCGACGGGCACGAGACAACATCCGGTCATTTGCGCGACGCGCGTGCCCTGCTCCGGCCTTCGGACGCAATCTGCGCCGCGCATTCGGCGAACACCTGGCGCAGGAATTTGTGGCTGGGGTCCTGATCCCTGAACGAGGGCCAGATCATGGACTCGTTCAGGCGCGGAATCTCGAACGGGAAGCCGACGAACTTCACGGGATAATGCAGCGCCAGATCCTGCGCGAGCAGCCGATGCAGTGTCGCGATCCGGTCCGTCCCGCACAGCATCCTGGGCAGCAGGCAGTAGGAATCGACCGTACAGGCAATCTTTCGCGGCCGGCCGGCGCGCGGGAAGAACAATTCCTCGAACGAGAAGGAGCCGGCTTCGCCGAGGCGGACGTTGACGTGATCGGCCGCGAAATAATCGTCCTCGGACAGCTTGCCACGCCGCAACGGCCGCTCCCGGCACATCATGCAGACATGATCGTCCGACAGCAGATGCGTCTGCGGATGCGCTATCCGTGACGCATACTGCTCGGGCAATATCAGCAGGTCGATGTCGCCGAGCCCGAACACCTGCTCGACATGCTTGGGCAGATGCGCGATCTCGAGCTGGAATCCGCTCGCGCGCTGCGCGAGCGCGATCGCCACTCGCGACACCAGCACATAGGTCGCGTAGTCGGATGCACAGATCCGGAACGTGCGGCTGATCGTCGAGGGATCGAAGTCCGGTCTCGTGCTGATCGCGGCGCGCGCACGAACGAGCGTGTCCTTGACCGGCTCGACCAGCGCCTGGGCGAGCGGCGTCAGCTCGAACTGCCGTCCGACCTGGGTCAACAGCTCGTCCTCGAAGAACTCGCGCAGACGCGCCAGCGCGGCGCTGGTCGCGGATTGACCGAGCCGGAGGCGATCCGCAGCCCGCGTGACGTTGCGCTCGTCGAGCAGCGCGTCGAGCGCCACCAGCAGATTGAGATCGAACCTGTCCAGCCGCATCGCAGCGCGCTCCCTTCCCCTGGACTTGTCACTTGGTATCGATCGTATCGATGACGATGCGCAATTCAATCGATTTTGCCGGATCACGGGTTCGACCTAGCGTGTGCTCGGACCAGCGTCGGCAGAGGGCGCGAAAGCCCGGGCCAAGGGGCCCCCGCGACTGGTCCGTTCACGGGGAGGGAAACATGAGCCGATCGAGCTCGGGTGGAGTCGTGCTCGCCACGTGCCACGTGGCCGGCATGCTGGACCTGGTGGCGCTGCCGGTCTGGGTCGGAACGCTCATCGAATTCTACGGTCTGTCGCCGGCGCAGGCGGGTGCGACCGTCACCAGCTTCCTGGCGGGCATCGTGCTCGCGAGCCTGGTGACCGCGCGATCGTTCACGCGGCTCGACGCGCGCAGCATCGTGGTCGGCGGCTTCATCGTGGCCGCTGCGGCGTTCGGCTATCTCGCCGGCAGGCCGCCAGAGCTGGTGCCATTCTGGGTTCTGCCGATCATCCACGCCATCGCGGGCCTCGCAGCCGGTGCCGCCTTGTCGATGACGCACGGCACGATGGGCCGTACCGACAATCCGCACCGCCTGTTCGGCCTCGCCAATGTCGCGCTCGCCGTCTTCAGCGTCGCCTTCTTCGCCACCGTGCCGGCCCTGATCCATGCGATCAGCCCGCGCCTGCTGTTCGCGGTGTTCGCAGCCAGCATGGCGGTCGCGGCGCTCCTGGCCTCTCTCGGCTTCCCGCGCTCCGTCGCCGCCGCCGAGACCGGCGGTGAGATGCTGCACGCGATGCCCGGCCGAGCCTGGCTGATCATCGCCGTCGTGATCTGCCTCGCCTTCAACCAGTCGCTCGTTTTCTCCTTCCTGGAGCGCATCGGCCGTCACAAGGGGCTGTCGCAGGACGACGTCACCAAGGTGCTGATCGCCGTCGGCTTCATCAACCTGCTTCCCGGCGCGCTGGCGGCGGCCCTGCAACGACGCCTGTCGCCGATCGCGATCGGCATTGCCGGCCCGCTGCTGCAGGCCATGCTGGCTTTCGTGATCGTCAATGCCCAGGGCTTCTCGACGTACGCGGCCTTTGCGATCCCCTACGTCTCGATCGTGATCTTCACCCACACGTTCCTGTTCGGACTGCTGTCGCAGATCGACCCGAGCCGGCGCGCAGTCGCGGCGACACCGGCGATGATGATGATTGGATCGGCCGCGGGACCCGCCGTCGCCGGCGCGATCGTGGAGAGCCTGGGCTACGGCGGCCTGAGCTACGTGGCCGGAACGATATCCACGCTCGCCGTCGTCCTGATGCTGACCTTCAAGGCACGCACCGCCGCATCACCGGCAATGCTGCGCTCCGCCTGAGCCCCCTGCCCCCAAGGAGAGTCCCATGAACAAGCACGTCACGCAGCACAACGGCCTGGAGTTTCCGCAGGATATCGTGTTCTCCGGCTATGCCGCTCCGGTACGGATCGAGGGCGAGGTGCACGACCTCGAGGTGATCGGCCGCATTCCGGCGGGGCTGGAAGGCGTCTACTACCGCAACAGCGCCGACCACACCTACCCGCCCCTGCTGGGCAAGGACATCTTCCTCAACGGCGACGGCATGGTGCACATGGTCCGCATCCAGAACGGTCATGCCGATCTGGCGATGCGCTACGTCCGCACCCGCAAGTTCCTGATCGAGCGGCAGGCGCGCAAGGCGCTGTTCGGCGCCTATCGCAATCCGTTCACCGATTCACCCGAGGTGGCGGGCGAGGATGCCAACACCGCCAACACCTCGGTGATGTGGCACCATGGCAAGCTCTATGCCCTGAAGGAATCCGGCCGCCCCTACGAGCTCGATCCGGTCACGCTGGAGACTCGTGGCGAGACCGATTTCGGCGGCCAGCTCCGGAGCCGCACCTTCACCGCCCATCCCAAGATGGACCCGCTCACCGGCGAGTGCATCGCGTTCGCCTATAATTGCGAGGGCACGGCCAGCAATGACATCGAGCTCTACACCATCGCGCCGGACGGCGAGTTCACCCGCACCGAGCGCTTTACCGCGCCCTACTGCTCGATGGTCCACGACTTCCTGGTATCACGCAACTACATCGCCTTCGTGATCTGCCCGATGGTCTGCGACTGGGATCGCGTCAGGAAGGGCGAGCCCTATTGGCATTGGGACAGCCACAGGCAAACCCACGTCGCCGTGATCCCGCGCCGGCAGGGCGTGGCCGGCATCCGCTGGTTCACCGCGCCGAAGCTCGCGATGCAGACCCACACCTTCAACGCCTGGGAGCACGGCAGCCGCCTGGTGCTCGACCAGTTCGTCACGGAGTCCGGCTGGCTCAGCCAGTTCCCGGACATCCGCGATCCCGAGGCCAAGGAGCTGCCGCCCTTCGGCGAACGTTGGACGATCGATCTGTCGAGTGCATCTGGCGCCATCGACATCTCGCGCTTCATCGGACACATCGGCGAGATGCCGGTCATC
The DNA here is from genome assembly GCF_032485115.1 of Bradyrhizobium sp. SZCCHNRI2009. Lineage (NCBI taxonomy): Bacteria > Pseudomonadati > Pseudomonadota > Alphaproteobacteria > Hyphomicrobiales > Nitrobacteraceae > Bradyrhizobium > Bradyrhizobium sp. SZCCHNRI2009. Next base: position 1,539,757 of record NZ_JAUEUH010000001.1, on the reverse strand, counting down.
GACCAGCGCTTCGCGATGGCCCGCGTCCGGCACTTCTGGTTCGGCACCAACAATCCCAAGCTCGGCCCGATGCTGCCCTTCGGCCCCAAGGGACCGCCCTTCACCTGCCTCGGACATTTCGACGAGGAGACAGGCAAGCTCGACTTCTACTACGCCGGCCCCGAGAGCTCGCCCGAGGAGCCATGCTTCGTTCCCCGCAGCGCGCACGCAGCCGAGGGCGACGGCTGGCTGCTCAGCATCGTCGGACGGCGGGCGGAGAACCGCACCGATCTCGTCATCCTCGACGCACGCAATCTGTCGGCCGGCCCCATTGCGACAATCCGCTTCCCGTGCCGGGTGCACGAGGGTTTCCACGGCATCTGGGTGAACGCCGACGTCCTTTAACGCATCCGGCCACCGGAGGCGCCAGCCGCGGATCCGCCAGCGCCTCGCGCTGAACGACAAACACTCCAATGACAAAGAGCCTCGCAGCAGGCCTGTCACAACCGGGGAAACACCATGATACGTCTGTACGGCTCGATGCACTCGCGCGCGCATCGCTGCGCCTGGATGCTGAAGGAGCTCGCGCTCGACTTCGAGCACGTTCCGACCGGCTTCACCGACGGCAGCACCCACACGCCGGACTTCCTGAAGATCAATCCCAACGGACGCGTGCCCGCGTTCGTCTCCGACGAGATCCGCCTGTTCGAGTCGCTCGCGATCAACCTTCATTTGGCGCGCCGCTACCGCAGCGACCTTTCTCCGGCCACCCTGGAAGAAGACGCGCTCGTCACCCAGTTGAGCTTCTGGGTCGTGACCGAGATCGAGAAGCCGCTGCTTCTCGCCGCAGCCAATCGCGTCCTGTTCGATGCCGACAAGCGCGATGCCGACGAGCTCGGGATCGCGCTCACCAAGCTCGGCCGTCCGCTGGCGGTCCTCGATCGGCATCTCACCGAGAGGCCCTATCTCGTCAGCGGCCGCTTCACCGTGGCCGACCTGAATGTCGCCGCCGTCATGACGCTGGCCCGGCTCGGCACGCTCGACATGTCACCATGGCCCCATGTCGACCGCTGGCTCGATCGCTGCCTGGAACGGCCGGCCGCTGCGGACTGGAAGACGATCAGTTTCCGCGTTCCGCGGCCCGAGAACCCTCTCGGCATCCTCGCGATGTTCGTCTGAGGCACTATCGCAGATTGAATGAGGAACCGCACATCATGCTGATGCTCGCCGACGCAGTGATCATCATCGACGCCGCGCTGCGCGAAGCGCGTGCGAAGAACCTCGCGCCGCTCGCGGTCGCCGTGCTCGATCCAGGCGGACACCTGATCGCCTATCAGCGCGAGGACGGCGCCGGCATCGTCCGCTTCGACATCGCCTTCGGCAAGGCCTTCGGCTCGCTCGGCATGGGCTTCGGATCACGCGAGCTGAGCCGTCGCGCCGGCAACATGCCGACATTCTTCACGATGCTGTCAGCCACGACCGGCGGCCGCCTCGTCGCCTCGCCCGGCGGCGTCCTGGTGCTCGGACCGGACACGCAGGTGCTCGGCGCCGTCGGTATCTCCGGCGATCTCGGCGACAATGACGAAGCCTGCGCGATCGCCGGCATCGCCGCGGCGGGCTTTCGAACGGAAGAGCCGGCCGGCGCGTGAACCGGTGAAGAACGGGCCAAGCGGACCGCCGAAACGGTCCACGCGGCTGATCATCGCTTGGCCGGGAGCACGAAGACGTGGCCGGCCCCACCGCGGGCGGGTGCCCATCATTCGGCTGAAGGGGAGGACCACGCCCGGCAGCAACTCCCTCATCCGAATTCTCCCACGCGATTTTGTTATTTCTTTTTTCCAGAAATCATGTATGATCCCCCCATCCTGCCCTCTCTGCGAGGGGCGTACGCGTCGTCACGGACGTTGGGGCGGGATGCGGTGGACGCGGGCTGCGATGCACGACGGGCATGGCGGTCGCGGACGATGAAGTCGCGTGGTCCTGGCGCCCCGATGCTGGCGCCAAGTTCGTGCCGGTGCAGATGCGCTGGCGCGGATGACGGGGGCAAGAAAGCCGGTCCCCGGGGAGATCGCGTATAAGTTGTTAAAACCATCGCGCAGGGAATGCCGGTTACGGCTTTGCCTGTGGTACCTGCCGCCTGCATTCTTCTCGCAGGCGGGCCATGGGTGAGGCCTTCACCCGGCATTCCCTGCACCCTCGCGTCGAGGGGGCGCTGCCGAAAACCCCGGGTGCACCGCGCCGCGGGAGCTCTTTCTGCACGCTGAATCACATACTTGCGCGCGAGAGCGAGCATTCCATACAAATTGCAACCTTTATGAGCAGTGCGTAGTCGTACGGTGCCTAGGTTTTACGCAACTTTTAAGGAGTCGGCGCCTTCTAGGCGGTGATCTGAAACTCTGCATCCAGTGTCCGCATGCAGGTGGGACAATTTGGAGTCATACCGTGCGCAAAAATCTGCCTGTCACCCACAACGAATACCCGATCACCGACGAGACGCTGATCGTCTCGCGCACCGATCTGAAGGGCAAGCTGACCTACTTCAACGACCAGTTCGTCGATGCCGCCGGCTTCACCCCCGACGAGCTGATGGGCCAGCCGCACAACATCATCCGCCACCCCGATATGCCGGAGGCCGCATTCGCCAATCTCTGGGACACGCTGAAGCAAGGCAAGCCGTGGGCCGGCGCCGTCAAGAACCGCCGCAAGAACGGTGACTTCTACTGGGTACTGGCGAGCGCATCCCCCATCCGCGAGAACGGCCGGATCACGGGCTACACCTCCATCCGCACCAAGCTGCCGGCCGAGCAGCGCGCCGAGGCCGAGAAGGTCTACGGGCTGCTGAATCAGAACAAGGCGCAGGGCTACGCGATCAGCGCGGGCGTCATCCGCCGCCGCTCGGTGTTCGACCGCCTGTCGCTCTTCACGGGTACGCTCAGGGCGCGCCTGACGACCTTGGCCGCGGTGCTGGGCGTGTTCATGCTGATCATCGGCGCGGCCGGCCTGCTGTCGACCCGCTCCACCAACGTCGCCATGAAGTCGCTGTACGAGGATCGCACGATCCCGCTGGCGCAATTGCTCGAGATCAACGATCGCACCCTGCAGAACATGTCGTCGCAACAGTCTGCGGCGGCGAACGGCAAGGCCGGAAAACCGATCGACGGCATCAGGGCGCTGGTGGACGGAAACAGCGCCAGAATCACCAAGGTCTGGGCCGACTACATGGCGAGCTACCTGACGCCGGAGGAGAAGATCGTCGCCGATGCCTTCGCGATCAGGCGCAAGGCCTATCTGGAGGAAGGCATCAGGCCGGGATTGGCCCTGCTCGAGCAGGGCAAGTTCGACGAGGCGAGCCAGCATATCGCCACCAAGGGGCATGATCTGTTCGAGGCCGCCAAGCACGAGCTCGACAAGCTCGTTCAGATCCAGGTGAAGGAAGGCAAGGCGCTCTACGAGGAGGCCGAGAGACAATATCTGGTGGTGCTCGCGATCATTTCTGTGATGATCCTGGCCGGTATCGGAATCGGCGCTACGTTCAGCCTGCAGAGCATCCGCGCTGTGCTGCGGCCGCTCAAGGTGCTCAACGACGCGATGCAGAACATCACCGCCGGCAAGCTCGACAACCGCATTCCGGTGGAGCGCGACGACGAGCTCGGCGAGGCGCTGCGCAACCTGCAGACCGTGCAGGCGATCGTCCGTTTCAACAGCGAGGAAGTGAAGGCCGTGCAGCACTCGGCCGAGGTCAAGCGCAAGGCCGGAATGAACAAGCTCGCCAGCGAATTCGAAAGCGCGATCGGCGGCATCGTGCAGACGGTGTCCTCGGCCTCGTCGCAGCTCGAGACGTCCGCCGGCACGCTGACCTCGACCGCGACGCGCTCGCAGGAGCTCGCCACCACCGTGGCCGCCGCGTCCGAGCAGGCCGCGACGAACGTGCAGTCGGTCGCCTCGGCCACCGAGGAACTGACCTCATCGGTGACCGAGATCAGCCGCCAGGTGCAGGAATCGGCGCGCATCGCCAACGGCGCCGTCGATCAGGCGCGCACCACCAACGACCGCGTCAACGAGCTCTCGAAGGCAGCCGCGAGGATCGGCGACGTGGTCGAGCTGATCAACACCATCGCCGGCCAGACCAACCTGCTGGCGCTGAACGCCACCATCGAGGCGGCGCGCGCCGGCGATGCCGGCCGCGGCTTCGCCGTGGTCGCGTCCGAGGTCAAGGCGCTCGCCGAGCAGACCTCGAAGGCCACCGGTGAGATCGCCCAGCAGATCTCGGGCATCCAGGCAGCGACACAGGAATCGGTGTCGGCGATCCGCGAGATCAGCACGACGATCGAGCGGCTGTCGGAAATCTCCTCGACCATCGCCGCCGCCGTCGAGCAGCAGGGCGCGGCGACGCAGGAGATCTCGCGCAACATCCAGGAGGCGTCGCGCGGCACCACCGAGGTCAACACCAACATCGTCGACGTCCAGCGCGGCGCCTCGCAGACCGGCTCTGCTTCGGGCAACGTGCTGTCGGCGGCGCAGTCGCTGTCGCGGGAGAGCGACCGGCTGCGGCAGGAGGTCGACCGATTCCTCGGCAACGTGCGGGCGGCCTGAGCCGCCCCGCGCTCACCGCCCGGTCAGCCGGATCGGGCGGCCCTGACTGATGAAGGCGTAATGGCCGGCGCCGATGCCGCCGACCATCAGCGCCTCGACGACGGGCTCGGCGATCTCACCGGTCGCGGCCCAGTCGATGACGAAGTTGGCGCCGGTGCCGCCGCGGGTGTCCTTGATGGGCACGAAGATCTCGACGGTCGCGAACGGCCTCAAGGCGACGGGCTCGCGCAGATGCGCCTCCACCAGCGTGCCGGCCGTATCGTAGTAGTTGATGCGCCGGACGATCAGCGGCCGCTGCTCGGAGGCGTTGTGGATGCTCAGCGTCACCGAGAAATCGGCCTGGACCCGGCCCGGGGTCATCGCGACGCTGGAATAGACGGGGACATAGACGGCGCCCGTGACCGTGACGGGCTCCGCCGGAACGGGCGTCAGCGAGCTCGCGAAAGCGGTGGTCACGTCGTCGGCGGCCCGCGCCGCGCCGGCCGCAACAGCCGCGATGAGCAGCAGCGCGAATGCGCCGGTCCGGATGTGACAGATTGCGGGTTTCCTTGCGCGGCGGCACGACATAAGTTGCCGCCCCGGGGGTTGCTTCATGCATGAACTGATCGGCGACATCACGCTCTGCATCCTGTTTGCGTGGGTGCTTGGACTGGCGGCGCACAGATGGCGCCAGCCCTCGATTCTCGCTTATCTGGTCGCGGGCTTCGCCATTGGCCCCTTCGGCACCGGCTGGGTCAAGTCCCAGGAGTCGATTTCGGTGATCTCCGAGCTCGGCCTGATCTTCATGCTGTTCATGATCGGGCTCGAGATCGACCTCAAGAAGATCATCCGTGCCGGCCCGGTGATTCTGATCGCCGGTGGGGTCCAACTGCTCGGGGGTGCCGCGCTCGGCATCCTGTTCTTCGTCGCGATCGGCATGCGGATGGGCGCCGAGAGCTACGACGCACTCTATCTCTGCGTCGCCTGCGCGCTGTCCTCGACCGTCATCATCGTCAAGGTGCTGTACGAGAAGCGCGAGCTCGACACCCTGCCCGGCCGCATCACGCTCGGCGTGCTCGTGCTGCAGGACGTGTTCGCGATCCTGTTCCTGGCGGTGCAGCCGAGCCTCGACGACCTCCATGTCAGCGTGATCCTGCTGTCGTTCGCCCGCGCCGGCACACTGGTCGCGATCGCCCTGCTCCTCAGCCGCTACGTCTTGCCGCCGGTGTTCCATCGCATCGCGCGTACCCCGGAGCTGATCCTGCTCGGCGCGCTGGCCTGGTGCTTCCTGATCGGCGAGATCGCAGAGAGGCTGCACCTGTCGCGCGAGATGGGCTCGCTGGTCGCGGGCGTCTCGCTGTCGACCTTCCCCTACGCGCTCGACGTCACCGCCAAGGTCACGACGTTGCGCGATTTCTTCATCACGCTGTTCTTCGTCGCGCTCGGCATGACGATCCCGATCCCGACGATGTCCGTGGTGGGGCTGGCGCTCGTGATCGCGCTGTTCACGGTGGCGAGCCGGCTGCTCACGACGTTCACACCGCTCTACATGATGCGGCAGGGCCTGCGTGCCAGCCTGCTGCCGGCGCTCAACCTCGCCCAGATCAGCGAATTCTCGCTGGTGGTGATGCAGACCGGCGCCGCCGCCGGGCACCTCAAGAACGGCACGTCGAGCGCAGCGTCCTTTGCTTTCGTGCTGCTCGCCGTGCTCTCGACCTTCGTCATCGTACGCTCCGATCCGATCGCGCGGCGAAGTATCCCGCTGCTCAAGCGGATCGGTCTGCGCGACCTCGATGCAAGCAAGGATGGCGAGGCCGGACATGAGGGCGGACACGGCGCCGGACGGCCGATCGTTCTCCTCGGATTCTTCCGCACCGCCAGCGCCCTGCTCAGCGAGATCGAGCGCAACGAGCCGGCGCTGCTGGAGCAGATCGGCGTGGTCGATTTCAACCCCGTCGTCTTCCGAACCTTGTCCGATCGCGGCATCCAGGTGACCTATGGCGACATCAGCAACGTCGACACGCTGATTCATGCGGGGGTGGGCCAGGCCGAGCTGATCATCCTGAGCATCCCGGATTCGCTGCTCAAGGGTGCCAACAACGAAAAGCTGGTGCGCCATGTCCGCAGCATCAATGCATCGGCCAAGATCATCGCGACCGCCGACCTGCTCGCCGACGTCAACGACCTCTACGCTGCCGGCGCCGACTACGTGACCGTGCCGCGGCTCAGCGATGCGCAGGTGCTGCTCAACCTGATCCAGGACGTCAGCGCCGGGCTCCTCTCCGAGCGCCGCAGCCAGGCGGAGACGTTGCTCGCCGACCGCCGCGAGGTGCTGCCATGAGCCTGGCACGCATCCATCTCCCACAGAACCTGCGATCCTGCTGGACTTGAATCATGGCAAACACGAGCGTTCACGTCGTCGATCACCCGCTGGTCCAGCACAAGCTCTCCTTGATGCGCGAGCGTGACCGCTCGACCAAGGGCTTCCGTGAGCTGTTGAACGAGATCGGCATGCTGCTGGCCTACGAGGTCACGCGCGACCTGCCGCTCGAGCTGGTCGACATCGAAACGCCGATCGCGCCGATGAAGGCGCCGAAGATCGCCGGCAAGAAGCTGACGCTTGCGCCAATCCTGCGCGCCGGCGTCGGCTTCCTCGACGGCATGCTGGCGCTGATGCCGTCCGCGCGCATCGCCCATATCGGACTCTACCGCGATCCCAACACGCTGCAGGCCATCGAGTATTACTTCAAGGCGCCGCAGGACCTGAGCGACCGCACGGTGATCCTGATGGACCCGATGCTCGCGACCGGCAACTCCGCCTGCGCGGCTGCCGAGCTGCTCAAGACGCGCGGCGCCCGCGACATCCGTTTCGTCTGCCTGCTGGCGGCACCGGAAGGCATCGCCAAGTTCGAGAAGGAGCATCCGGACATCCCGATCTGGACCGCGGCGATCGACGAGAAGCTGAATGACCACGCCTACATCGTGCCCGGTCTGGGCGATGCCGGCGATCGGATGTTCGGCACGAAGTGATCGTGCGCGTGCAGTTCAGCAGGACGGTCGCGGTGAAGGGCGAATGACGCTGAAGATGCGACCGTCGATCACCAGCAGCGCACTCCCGATCACCAGCGCGCCGCTGATCTCCCCCAACGAGATGCTTTCGCCGAGCACCAGCGACCCGAGCAGGATCGTCGTCAACGGGATCAACAACGTCACCAGCATCACGTTGGTCGCCCCGGAGCGGCGCAGGATTTGGAAGAACACGATATAGGCGAACGCCGTCGACAGCGCCGCAAGGCTTATGACCGCGACCCAGGTCTGCAGTCCGGGAAGCGGGAGACGCCAGGGCTGGTCGACGACAGCGGCGATGGCCAGCATCATCACGCTGGAAGCCGAGAGCTGGAAGGTGGCGGTTGCAAGCGGCGGCGAATGGGCGAGATGGCGGCGCACCAGCAGCGCGGCGATGCCGTAGCTGAGCGACGCGCCAAGACCGAACAGAATGCCGTACCCGCCTGCCGAGCCGTCGAGCCCCGGTCCGCCCCGCAGGATCACGACCCCGACGAGGCCGACGACCAGACCCGCTGCCCGCCGGGCCGACAGCCTTTCCTCTCCCGCGGCGGCCATCACCACGATTGTGAACAGCGGCGTCGTCGCATTGAGGACAGCAGCAAGGCCGGAGGTGATGAACGTCTGGCCGATCACGATCAGGCAGAATGGCACGACATTGTTGAACAGCGCCACGGCAAGGAACGGCAGCCAGCCGACAACCCCCTGGGGAAAGCCGAGCCCGCGCAGTCGCGCCACCGGCAGCAGAATCGCCGCCGCCAGCACGATGCGCAGCAGCACCAGCGTCAGCGGGGGCAGTTCCTCCAAGGCGAGGCCGTTGAAGATGAACGATCCGCTCCACAGCAGCGAGAGCAGGCCGAGCAACGACCAGTCCCGCGCGTCCATGCTCTCGTTCTGGGATGTCATCGCCGCAAACCGCTGTTTCATCTGCGCGAGCCTTGCAGGTGAAGCCTCGCGCCGTCCACCCGCTTTCCGGTGGTGTGCCTACGGCATGGATCTCGGCCGCGACACCAGCTCGATCATGCGGCCTTCGTCCTCATCCGGCATCGCCGCCTTCGCCCGCGCATAAGCATCGACGGCCGCCTGGGCCATGATGGGACGCTCTCCAAGCAGCTGCTCGGCGAGCTGCAGCGCATAGGCTGCATCCTTGTGACGGAGCGCCGCGGTGAAGCTTGCATCGGCGAAGTTGCGCGCGATCATGCGCGGCGCGTGGCGCAGAACCTGGGGGCTCGCCGCGACGCCGCTCTGGATTGCCTCCAGCACGAGCTTCATGTCGAGGCCGGCCTGCTCGGCGATTGCGAGCCCCTCCGCAAGACCTGCGATCTGCATCGCGCCAAGCAGGTTGTTGATCAGCTTGTAGACTGTCCCGGCGCCCACGGGCCCGAAATGGCGAATGGTCGAGCCGATCGGCGCCAGATACGGCCGCGCGCGGTCGAGATCGGCAGCGTCGGCACCGACCAGCAAGGTCAGCTTGCCGCTCGCGGCCGCGTCGGGCAGCCCGGTCACCGGGCAGTCGAGATAGGTCACGCCGCGCGCATCCAGCTCGCGCGACAGACGCAGCGCATGGTCGCGCGATACGGTCGAGCATTCGATCGCGATCGTGCCGACCCGCATGGTGGCCGCGGCGCCATCCGGCCCGAGCCAAACCGCGCGCGAGGCGTCGTCATCAGCCACCATCGTAACGACCGCATCGGCATCGATTGCCGCATCAGCTGGCGAGGTCGACCAGCGCGCGCCGCGCGCGATCAGATCCTCCGCCTTCGCCCGGCTGCGATTCCAGACCGCCACGGAATAGCCTGCGTCGAGATAACGACCGGCCATACCATGGCCCATGCGCCCGAGCCCGATGAAGGCAACGCGCGCCACGCTCAATCGACGTCCTCGATCGCAGCGCCTGGCGTCGTGCCGAACGCGCGCTGCGCCAGCGTCGCCGCCATGAACTCGTCGAGATCGCCGTCGAGCACGCCGGCGGTGTCGGACGTCTGCACGCCCGTGCGCAGATCCTTCACCATCTGATACGGCTGCAGCACGTAGGAGCGGATCTGGTGGCCCCAACCGATCTCGGTCTTGGCCGCCTGGTCGGCCGCAGCTTTCTCCTCGCGCTTCTTCAGCTCGATCTCATAGAGGCGTGCGCGCAGCATGTCCCAGGCCTGGGCGCGATTCTTGTGCTGTGACCGGCCAGCCTGACAGACCACGGCAACGCCGGTTGGGATGTGCGTCAGCCGGACCGCCGATTCGGTCTTGTTGACGTGCTGGCCGCCGGCGCCACCGGACCGCATGGTGTCGACGCGGACATCGGACTCCTTGATGTCGATCTTGATGCTGTCGTCGATGACCGGGAAGATCTGCACCGAAGAGAACGAGGTGTGGCGGCGTGCATTCGAATCGAACGGAGAGATTCGGACCAAGCGATGCACGCCGGCTTCAGTCTTCAGCCAACCATAGGCATTATGCCCGGAGATCTGGATGGTCGCCGACTTGATGCCGGCCTCTTCGCCCAACGATTCTTCGAGATACTCGATCTTGAAACCGTGCTTCTCGGCCCATCGGGCGTACATGCGCAGCAGCATCTGCGCCCAGTCCTGGCTCTCGGTGCCGCCGGCACCGGCGTGGACCTCGAGATAGGTGTCGAACTTGTCAGCCTCGCCGGACAGGAGCGCCTCGAGCTCGCGCCGCGCGACCTCCTTCTTCAGCTCCTTCAGCGCATTCTCGGCTTCAGTGACGACACCGGGATCGTTCTCGGCCTCGCCAAGCTCGATCATCTCGATATTGTCGCTGAGCTCACGTTCGACCTTGCCAATGCCGGTGAGCGAATCCTCCAGCGAGGTCCGCTCCTGCATCAGCCGCTGAGCTTTTTGGGGGTCGTTCCAGAGATTGGGGTCTTCGGCGAGCTTGTTCAGCTCGGCCAGCCTTGCCGTCGATGTCTCGACGTCAAAGATGCCTCCTCAGCAGCCCGACCGACTGCTTGATCTCTTCTACGATTTTCTCGATTTCCGCGCGCATGTCGCTCTCTTCAGGCCACGGCTCGAAGCGCCGCAGCATCGTCTCCCACAGGGGATGTAACGGCGCTCGGCGCAAAGCGCAATCGCTCTGCACCGCACCGGCATCAGTTTCAGCCGGCCCAATGCCTAATAGAGGCTTCCCGTGCCTGGACGGATGATGAAGCTGCCAGCATCAGGTTGGCCGCCGCTCTGCGACGGCATCACGCGTCCATCGGCGTCGGCGACACCGATGACCGAGTAGTTGTCCGGCGGCGCCGTACCAGGTTTGAACGCTTCCATGATCGTGCGGCCGCCGTCGCCGGGGCTCGCGCGCATGCCAGTCTTGGCATCGACACGGACCAGCTTGATGCCGGCCGGGATCTTGAAGGGCGTGGCCGGCTTGTCGGCCAGCGCGAGCTTCATGAAGTCTTTTGCGATCGGCGCGGCCAGATGACCGCCGGTCGCAGCATTACCCCTACCGAGCGGCCGGGGCTTGTCGTAACCCATGTAGATGGCGACGGCGATGTCCGGCGAGAAGCCGACGAACCAGGCGTCCTTGGCCTCGTTGGTGGTGCCGGTCTTGCCGGCGATCGGCTTGCCGACCTCCTTCAGCACGGTCGCCGTGCCCGCCTGCACCACGCCCTCGAGCATCGAGGTGATCTGGTAGGCCGTCATCGTATCCAGAACCTGCTCCCGGCGGTCGACCAGCTGCGGCTCGCTCTGGTTCTTCCAGCCGTCCGGTGCGTCGCAGCCGCGGCACTCGCGGGCATCATGCTTGAAGATGGTGTGGCCGTAGCGGTCCTGGATGCGGTCGATCAAGGTCGGCTTCACCCGACGGCCGCCATTGGCGATCATCGAATAGGCCGTGACCATGCGCATGGCCGTGGTTTCGCCGGCGCCGAGGGCGTAGGAGAGGTAATTCGGCAGCTCGTCATAGACTCCGAATCGCTTGGCGTATTCGGAAATCAGCGGCATGCCGACGTCCTGCGCGAGACGCACGGTCACCGTGTTCAGCGACAGACGCAGCGCGTTGCGCAAGGTCGTGGGCCCGAGATATTTGCCGTTGGAGAAGTTGTCGGGGCGCCAGACCTGCCCGCCCTGCCCCTGGTCGATCTCGATTGGTGCGTCGACGACCTGGGTCGACGGCGTATAGCCGTTGTCGAGCGCCGAAGAATAGACGATCGGCTTGAATGACGATCCGGGCTGCCGGTAGGCCTGCGTTGCGCGGTTGAACTGGCTCTGGTCGAAGGAGAAGCCGCCGACCATCGCGAGCACACGGCCGGTGTTCGGGTCCATGGCAACCATCGCGCCGGACACTTCGGGCAGTTGCTCGAGGCGATACTGGCCTTCGACCGGATTGCCTTCCTTGTACAGCGGATCGGCATAGATCACGTCGCCCGGCTGCAGCACCTGGGCGACCGACGTCGGCACCTTGCCACGGCCGTTGGCCGTCGCAGCCCGCGCCCATTTCACGCCGTCAAGCGTGATCAGGCCAGTCTGGCGTTCCTTGCTGACGGCGCCGCCGAGTTCGCGCGGCGGCTGGAAGCCGATGCGGGCGGACTGGTCACTGGTCTCGAGCACCACGGCCATCCGCCACGGTGAGATGTCCGAGAGCGATTTGATGTCGGCGAGCTTCACCCCCCAATCGCCCGAAGTATCGAGCTTGGAGACAGGCCCGCGATAGCCCTGCTCCTGGTCGTACCTCACGAGTCCGGCGACCATGGCCTTGCGCGCCATGACCTGAATCTTCGGATCGAGCGTCGTCCGGACGGACAGGCCGCCTTCGTAGAGTTTCTTCTCGCCATAACGTTCGAAGATGTCGCGGCGAACTTCCTCGGCGAAATATTCACCCGCAAAGATGTGGGCGCCGGTGTTGCGGCTCGCGATCGTCAGCGGATCCTTGCGCGCCTTGTCGGCGTCGGCCTGCTTGATCCAGCCGTTCTCGAGCAGACGATCGACGACGTAGTTGCGGCGCTCGATGGCGCGGTCGCGATTGCGGATCGGATGCAGGCTGCCCGGCATCTTCGGCAGCGCGGCGAGATAGGACGCCTCCGCCACGGTGAGCTCGTTCACCGACTTGTCGAAATAGACCAGCGACGCCGCGGCGATGCCGTAGGCGCCGGAGCCGAGATAGATCTCGTTGAGATAGAGCTCGAGAATCTTGTCCTTCGAGTAGGTGCGCTCGATGCGCATCGCCAGCAGCGCTTCCTTGATCTTGCGGGCGAACGACACCTCGTTGGTCAACAGGAAGTTCTTGGCGACCTGCTGGGTGATGGTGGAGGCGCCCTGCGGACGGCGATTGGAGCCGAAGTTCTGGGCGTAGACCACGGCGGCGCGCGCCATGCCGGTGAAATCGATGCCGCCATGCTCGTAGAAGTTCTTGTCCTCGGCGGCGAGGAAGGCATTGATCACGAGCTTGGGAACCGCCTGGATCGGCAGGTACAGCCGGCGCTCCCGGGCATATTCACCGACCAGCGAGCCGTCGACCGCGTGCACGCGCGTCATCACCGGCGGCTCATAATCCTGCAACTGGGAGTAGTCAGGCAGGTCCTTGGAAAAATGCCAGATCAGGCCGGCCGCTGCTGCCACACCGACCAGGAACAAGACGGTACCGGCCGCGAACAGGAAGCCCAAAAACCGCACCAGAAAGCGCATCGGCGAATATCCGTTCCAACTCTTGTTTCGTCTCTCGGCTCGGACGCGGCGCACCCACAGGCGCTACCGCCAAAAATCACACGGTCGGCTGCAATGCCGCGTGACCCATGCCAGAGAAACGCATGGTCAAGCCTATCAGCGGTCAAGCCTATCACAAGTCTGCCGAGAAGGAATCCTCACTGATTCCGGGTGCCTCGCAGCACGTTTATACGGATGTTGCTGTGGCCAAACTAGGGCTTTGCGCGTACCGCCGCCGGCTTGTCCGGCCTCTCGGGGCCCGCGTTGGCGATGCGCTTGGCCAGAAAGGCATCGATCGCCCGCGCCATTGCGTCCGCCGTGCGCGACCGCCATGCGTCGGAGACCAGGTTCCCCATATCGCCCTTATTGGAGACATAGCCGAGTTCGACCAGCACGGATGGCACGTCGGGCGCCTTGAGCACGCGGAAACCGGCCGATTTCAGCGGGCGCTTATGCATATGCACCGCCGTCTTCATGTCGTTCATCAGCACACGGGCGAACCTGTTGGAAAACGTGCGGGTTTCCCGGCGGGCCAGATCGATCAGGATGTCGGCGACGTCGGCCGGCTCCTCGGTCAGATTGACCCCGCCGATCTGGTCGGCCCGGTTCTCGGCCTCGGCCAGCCGTTCCGCCTCGACGTCAGACGCCTTGTCCGACAGCGTATAGATGGTCGCGCCCTGCGCAGTGCCCTCACCTCGCGGCAGCGCATCGGCGTGGATGGAGACGAACAGAGCCGCCGACTGCTTCTGGGCGATGCGGACCCGGTCTCCAAGCGGGATGAAGGTGTCGTCGTCGCGAGTCATGATCACGCGGAACTTGCCCGACCGTTCCAGCCGGTCGCGCAGCGCCTGGCCGAAGGCGAGCACCAGATTCTTCTCCGGCACCTCGCCGCCCTGGGTGCCGTAGTCGATACCACCATGACCGGGGTCGATCACGACCACGGGCCGGGTGTCCGGCGGACCATCCGTCGGAGGGGGAGCGATGGCGACCGTCGTCGGCGGCGGCCGAACTGCCGGCGCAGGGTTTCCTGCGACCGCGACCGACGCCGTCGCGGACCCCGAATCGGCAGGCCTGGGCGCAAGACGGCTGTCGCTGCCGATGGCGCGGGCGAAGGTCGCCTCGTCGACCTCCTCCAGTTCGAGCACCAGCCGCGGCGGCTGACCGTTGGCGGCATCCAGCACCGTGGAGTTGGCGATTCGAGCCGGGCCGGTGAGATCGAAGACGATGCGGGACCCACCGGGCATCACCATCCCATAGCGGAACGCCTTCACCAAACCACGGCCGCTGGTCCCGGCTCCAGTGGGCAGATGAAAGCTGACCTGGGGCAGGTCGACGACGACGCGATAGGGTTCGCTGAGCAGGAAGGTTCGAAACGGCACCGTCCGGTCGAGATCGAGCACGAATCGGGTCTGTCGGGAATCGCCGGCGACCCGTGCGTCGGTGGCGATGGGGAACCCGGGCCCGACCACGGCAGGCGACACCTGGCCGACCGGCCCGCTCTGGGCGCGGGCCGGAATGACCGCCGCACATAACATTTGCGTGACGCACAGCGACGCGCATCCCAGCAAGGAAAGGTAATTCGCCCGGCCAATTGCCAAATCGATGCCTCCGCGGGATCGTCTTACCGCAACCAATCCCAGGGGTTAACCGCCAAATTTTGTCATTTTCGTTAAAGGCCACCGATTGTTGCGGTTCCGCGACGCTTCGCTTGCGCGACCTGACCATTCCTCGTATGTACGAAGGGCTGAAGGCTAATCCTTACTGCCGGTTGTGTCGCGTTCAACCTCCGGTGAAACGCCGGAAGCTTCGTGATCGGGGTGCTCGATATCGGGTCCTCGGTCGTTGCGAAGAGTCCAGCGCCTTTCCGACGCTCCACCAAAGCCTGCGCGATCCCGCGCGGCCGCAACGGAGAGCCGGTCACGAGCCGAGTGGCGCCTGTCAGGGCGCCTCCTCGCAGAGACCGCCCGGGCACCAGGTCAGACACGGTATAGCCTGATACCGCACCCGTGACAGGGTGGGTATTCGATCCAGGCAAGCGTTTCGGCGCAATCTGGCCTTCGGCAACAGAGAAGGCGGCACCCGCTGCCGCCCACATATTCCAGACGGGCCGACGCTTGATGCGCCAGACTGAGTTGCCAACCATGACCAGCGGACGATCCGCGCCGATGCGGGGCCAGACCCCCGTCCGGCCAATCGCCCCGCCGGCATCAGGGTTGGCGCGGCGCGACCAGCTGCGTTTAGGCCTTCCCCTCACCCCCGAATCAGGTGGACCGTCGCGTCATCCGACAGCGCGCCACGCGCTCGCGGCCAATCGCGCCCGTCGCCTCCAAGAGTTCCAATATGCCCAACAAGATGTTGATCGATGCTACCCACCCGGAAGAGACCCGGGTCGTTGTCGTCCGCGGCAACCGCGTCGAGGAATTTGATTTCGAAACGGCCCAACGCAAGCAGCTCCGCGGCAACATCTACCTGGCCAAGGTTACGCGGGTCGAGCCCTCGCTGCAGGCCGCCTTCGTCGAGTATGGCGGCAACCGCCACGGCTTCCTGGCCTTCAGCGAAATCCATCCGGACTACTATCAGATCCCGGTCGCCGACCGGCAGGCTCTGATCGAGGCCGAGGAGCGCGCGCACCGCGAAGCCGAAGAGGAAAGCGAGAACCGCTCCAACCGCCGCCGCAACCGGCACCGCAGTTCACGGCGCCGCGGCAGCGGCGAACGGGTCCAGAGCGAGATCGTCGAGGCCGCCGAGGCGGGCCTCCCTGCCCCGACCGAAGGGCACGAGGCCGACCACGAGGCGCAAGACCACCACGCCTATGCGCAGGACGATCAGCCGCACGCCGACGCGACCGCTCCCAGCGAGGCGCAGGGCTTCTCCGAAGGCCCGGTCGAGGCTCAAGGTCGGGACGCCTCGGGCGAAGCTCGGCAGGGCGCAGCCGATGAATCGCGCGAGCATGCCGACCGCCAGCCTGATGCCGTCGCCGCGCAGGACCATGACGCTGCTGCCGAGCAGCCCTCCGGCGAAGCTGCGGAGGCCGCGAGCGCGCAGACCGGCGGCTCGCACGCTGCCGAGGCGGCCAGCCCGGCTGTCGCGGCAGACGAGCATGACCATGAGCACCACGGTCACGACGAGCATCATGACGGCGAGCACGAACATGATGAGCACGAACATCACGAATACCACCATCATGAGCATGATCACGATGAGCACGACGACGATGACGTCGCTGCCGTGGGCGAACATGCTGATCACGGCGTCACCATCGTGCCCGGCGACGAGAACGGCTCCGACACCGCGTCCGGCGACCATGAGGACGACGAGGACGACGGCGAGGAGATCGAGGAAGAGCTCGTCGAATCCGTCGGCGGCGATGACGTGCTGGAGGAAGTGCCGGAGCGCACCTTCCGTCCGCGCCGGCAGTACAAGATCCAGGAAGTCATCAAGCGCCGCCAGGTGATGCTGGTGCAGGTCGTGAAGGAGGAGCGCGGCAACAAGGGCGCGGCGCTGACGACCTATCTGTCGCTGGCCGGCCGCTATGCCGTGCTGATGCCCAACACGGCGCGCGGTGGCGGCATCAGCCGCAAGATCACCTCGGCGCAGGACCGCTCGCGCCTGAAGGAAGTGGTGCAGGACCTCGACGTGCCCGAGGGCATGGGCGTGATCCTGCGCACCGCCGGCGCCAACCGCACCAAGCCCGAGATCAAGCGCGACTTCGAATATCTGCTGCGTCTCTGGGAAACGGTCCGCGACATGACCCTGAAGTCGCAGGCCCCGACCCTCGTGTATGAGGAAGGCTCGCTGATCAAGCGCTCGCTGCGCGACCTCTACAACAAGGAAATCGACGAGATCCTCGTGGCCGGCGAAGACGGCTACCGCGAGGCGCACGATTTCATGAAGATGCTGATGCCGACCAATGTCCGGGCGGTGAAGCAGTATCGCGACGGCCAGCCACTGTTCTCGCGGATGGGCGTCGAGAGCCAGCTCGACGCGATGTTCTCGCCGACCGTTCAGCTGCGCTCGGGCGGCTATATCGTGCTCAACCAGACCGAGGCGCTGGTCTCGATTGACGTGAACTCCGGCCGCGCCACGCGCGAGCATCACATCGAGGACACGGCGCTCAAGACCAATATGGAGGCGGCCGAGGAAGTGGCGCGGCAGCTCCGTTTGCGCGACCTGGCCGGGCTGATCGTCATCGACTTCATCGACATGGACGAGAAGCGCAACAATCGCTCCGTGGAACGCAAGCTGTCGGACTGTCTGCGGCAGGATCGCGCGCGCATCCAGGTCGGCCGGATCTCACATTTCGGCCTTCTGGAGATGTCGCGGCAGCGCATCCGGGCCAGCGTGCTCGAAAGCTCGACCGAGCCGTGCGCGCATTGCGGCGGCACCGGTCACGTGCGCTCGGTGTCCTCGGTGGCGCTGCAACTGCTGCGCAGCCTCGAAGAGACGCTGATGAAGGGCGCCACCCACAATCTCGTGGTCCGCACCCGCACCGAGGTGGCGCTCTACGTGCTCAATCACAAGCGCGGCCATCTGCGTGACCTCGAGAACAGCTTCAAGGTCTCGCTCGCCGTCATCGCCGATCCGAGCGTGAGCGGCCAGCAATCCTTCATCATCGATCGGGGCGAGCAGGTGCACACGCTCGAGGCCGCCAAGGCGCTGCTCGCCGCGCAGGCCTCTGCCCCGCCGCTGGCGGCCGAGGAAATCTACGACGAGGAAGAACCGTTCGACATCGAGACGGAATCCGAGGTCGAGACCGAGGAGACCGAAGGCCTGTCCGAGGACGCAGCCGACGGCAGCGCAGCCGAAGGCGAGCGGGACGGCGCGCGCCGCAAGCGGCGACGGCGCCGGCGTGGCCGCGGCAGCGAGGCCCGCGAGGGCGCGCTCCCAGAAGGCACGGCCGGACTGCAGTCCGCCGAGCCGGGCTCTGCCGCCGAGCAGTCAGCCGAGGACACCGACGGCGAAGACGACGAGTCGGAGGAACAGCCTGCGTTCGCACAAGGCGAGCAGACGGATCAGCCTGGCGGCGAGCGGCGTCCGCGCCGGCGTGGACGCCGCGGCGGTCGCCGTCGGCGCGGTGGCGCGGAAGAAGGTCTCGCCGCGTCGATCGGCGACGAGCTCGCGCCGGCTTCGGCATCGGAGGCAGAAGCCGCCGTGGCCGATTTCGACGGCGATGGCGCTTCCCACCACGACGAGGAAGAGCCGGCAGAACCTGCGGCGCCAGTCCATGCGTCGGCCGCAACCGAGGCCGATGAGTCCGTCGCTGGCGCCTCCGTGCCCATGCCACAGGCTGCTCCGGGACAGCCCGAAGTGCAGCAGACCGAGGCTCCGAAGACGGAATCCGAGAAGACCCCACGCCGTTCAACGGTTCGCGAGAAGGTCAGCTTCCTCACCGAGCCGAGGCCGGAGGGCGCGGTTTCAGCCGTCAACGTCGCCGAGAGCAGCGCACCCACTCCGGCTGTCGACGTCGCGGCGTCCGGACCGGTTGCCTCCGAACCGGCGGCCACCGATTCCTCGTCCCCTGCGGCCCCGCGCCGGGCCGGCTGGTGGTCCCGCCGTTTCGGTGGCGGGCAGTAAGCCCCCGCTCTCCGACGCTTCGATGCAAAACGCCCGGCCAGATTGGCCGGGCGTTTTTCATATGGCGTTCTTCGTATGGCGATCGTTCTTGACCGTGACGACCGACCGGAGGCCGCTCAGCCGGTCGTCACGGCCGGCTCGACATCCGACGGATCGATCTGCTGATTGAGCCGTCGCTGCAGGAGATCATGGTCGAGTTCGTCTTCGCGCCACGAGACGAACACGGCGGCGATGCCGTTGCCGATGATGTTGGTCAGTGCACGCGGCTCGCGCGCCCTAGCCTAACCAGCGCGCGATCCGGGCCACCGCCTCACGCATGTCCTCGGCCGAACGCGCATAGGAAAAGCGCACGAAGCTGCGGCCGTGGATCGGATCGAAGTCGACGCCCGGCGTGGCCGCCACATGGGTCTCCTCCAGCATCCGCTTGGCGAAGTCGAAACTGTCGGAGGTGAAGTCGGACACGTCGGCATAGAGGTAGAAGGCGCCGTCGGCCGGCAGGAACCGGGTCAGGCCGGCCTTCGGGAAACCCTCGATCAGGATGTGCCGGTTCTCCTGGTAACCGTGCTTGATGGCCTCCATTTCGGTCCGGCCGTCGAACGCCGCTTCCGCCGCGATCTGCGACAGGGTCGGAACCGAGATCGCGAGGTTCTGTTGCAGACGCTCGATCGGCCGCACCAGCGCATCTGGCACCACCATCCAGCCGATGCGCCAGCCCGTCATGCAGAAGTACTTCGAGAACGAGTTGATGATCAGGGCCTCGCGCGACAGCTCCGCCGCCGTCACCGCCGGAAACGCGTAGTCCAGACCATGATAGATCTCGTCGGAGATGAAGCGGATGCCGGCGTCGCGTGCGGCTGCGATGACACCGCCCAGCGCCTCACGCGACATCATGGTGCCGGTCGGATTGGCGGGACTTGCCACCAGCACACCCTTCAGCGGCGTCTTGCGGTGCGCGGCGAGCAGCGCTTCGCCGGTCAGGGCGTGACGGTTCTCCGCCGTGGTCTCGATCAGCACCGGCTCGCAGCCCAGCGCCGTCAGGATATGGCGATAGGGCGGATAGCCCGGCACGGTCACGGCCACGCGGTCGCCGGGCTCGAACATGGCCAGGAACGCCAGGATGAATCCGGCCGAGGATCCCGTCGTGATCACGATCCGCGCCGGATCGACCTCGCAAGCGTGCGTCTCGCGATAGTGCCGCGCGATTCGCTGTCGCAGCGACAGCAGACCGAGCGCCGAGGTGTAGTCGATGCGGGCCTGATCGAGCGCGGCATGCGCGGCCGCAATGGCCGCTCGTGGCGCAGGCGCCGCCGGTTGGCCGACCTCCATGTGGATGACATGTCCACCGCCCGCCTCGATCCGCTCGGCCGCAGCCATCACGTCCATCACCATGAACGGCGGAACATTGCTGCGCGCGGACGGTGCCGTCAGGTCGGCGATCCGCTGTTCCAATGTCGGTATCACTGTCGCATCCACCATCGATATCTGCTATTGACCGCGGCTGTTCGGACCCGCTCCGTGAACCGGTCGGGGTCAGCCCATGGGCCTCGTTCGCCGCAGATGAGCCGCATTCCGCCGTTTGGTGGGCAATAGCCCGTCTCGCGCCTCGCGCCAATTGCAAAGATCGCCTGATGTCGCTCCGTATCGTGCTTCGCAAGAAACTGTCCGGCGGGCTTGCCGCGGTCGTCGCGGCGGCCGTGACGCTGGCGCCGCTCGCGCCTGCGTCGGCGCAGCAAGGCAAGGGACCGCCGATCCTGCGCGACACCGAGACCGAGGTGCTGCTGCGTGAATATACCCGGCCGATCCTGCGCGTCGCCGGGCTCGAAAAGCAGAACATCCAGATGGTCATCATCAACGATGCGTCCTTCAACGCGTTCGTTGCCGACGGCCGCCGCATCTTCGTCAATTACGGCGCCATCCTGCAGTCGGAAAATCCGAACCAGCTGATCGGCGTTCTCGCGCACGAGACCGGCCATCTCGCCGGCGGCCATCTCGCCAAGCTGCGCCAGCAGCTCGCCACCGCCCAGACCCAGATGATCATCGCCACCATTCTCGGCGCCGGCGCCCTCGCGGTCGGCGCGCGCGGCGGCGGCAGCGGCCTTGCCAATGCCGGCGCCGCGACGCTGTCGGCCCCGGGCGAGGTCATCCGCCGATCGCTGTTGTCGTATCAGCGTCAGCAGGAGGAGAACGCCGACCGCGCGGGGGTGAAATTCCTCACTGCGACAGCGCAATCGCCGAAGGGCATGTACGAGACGTTCAAGCGCTTCACCAATGAGAGCCTGTTCGCCGCGCGCGGCGCCGACCCCTATCTGCAATCACATCCGATGCCGGCCGATCGCGTCGAGGCGCTCGAGGGCCTCGCGCGTCAAAGCCCCTATTGGGACAAGAAGGACGACCCCGCATTGCAGCTCCGCCACGACATGGTCCGTGCCAAGATCTCGGCCTTCATGGAACGGCCGGACACGGTGGCGCGGCGCTATCCATTGTCGGACACCGGCCTGCCCGCCCGCTACGCCAGGGCAATCTCCACCTACCTGCATGGCGACCTGCGCAGCGCCCTGAGCCAGATCGATGCCCTGATCCAGGTGCAACCCAACAACGCCTATTTCTACGAGGTCCGCGGCCAGGCCCTGCTGGAGGGCGGCCGCCCCACTGAGGCGATCGCCCCGCTGCGCAAGGCGGTGCACCTGTCCAATAACGCCCCGCTCATCGAGATGTTACTTGGTCAGGCCTTGGTGGCATCCGAGAACAAGGCCTACACTGACGAGGCGATCTCGATCTTGCGCGCGGCGGTCGCGCGCGAATCCGAGGCGCCGCTCGGCTATTCCCAGCTCGCGATGGCCTACGGTCGCAAGGGCGATTATGCGGAGGCGGATCTCGCCTCGGCGCAGGCCGCCTTCCTGCGTGGCGACAACAAGACGGCGCGCGAGCTTGCCTCGCGTGCAAAAACCCGCTTCGCGGTCGGCTCGCCGGGCTGGGTCAGGGCCGACGACATCGTCATGGCAAAGCCGCTTTCCGGCCAGTAGGTGTCGGACAGCGGAGTTGGCGCCCGCTGAAGTTTTGAACTACTGCTATCATCCGATCCAGAATATCAAAATACCGTCACGACCATCGACAAGGACCCGATCATTTGACCCAGAGGACCTCCTTCATGCCGTCAGTCCGCACGCTCATTCCCGCGATGTTGCTCGCGCTTTCGCTCTGCGGCGTGCCTCAGCTCGCGTCGGCGGAGAGCTTCTCCGACAGCCAGCGGGGCGAGATCGAGACCATCGTCCGAAACTACCTGATCGCGCATCCCGAGGTGCTCGAAGAGGCGATGGCCGAGCTGCAGAAGCGCCAGACGGCAGCCGAGGCGGCCAAGCACGAGGCCAGCGTCAGCAAGAACGCCGAGACCATCTTCAACTCGCCGCGCGGCGTCGTGCTCGGCAACAAGGATGGCGACGTCACCTTCGTCGAGTTCTTCGACTACAATTGCGGCTACTGCAAGCGCGCGATGGCCGACATGATGGAGCTGATGAAGAGCGACCCGAAGCTGAAGGTCGTGCTCAAGGAATTTCCCGTGCTGAGCCAGGGCTCCGTCGAGGCCGCGCAGGTCGCCGTTGCCGTTCGCATGCAGGCCCCGCAGAAATATCTCGACTTCCACCAGAAGCTGCTCGGCGGCCGCGGCCAGGCCGACAAGGCCCATGCGCTCGCGGTCGCCAAGGATCTCGGGCTCGACATGGCGCGCGTCGAGAAGGACATGGCGAGCCCCGAGGCCAAGGCGACGATCGAGGAAAACTTCAAGCTCGCCGAGGAGATGGGCATGAACGGGACGCCGAGCTACGTGATCGGCAAGCAGGTCGTGATCGGCGCCGTCGGCGTCGAGGGCCTGCGCGAGAAGATCAGCGCGGCCCGCTGCGGCAAGGCGAGCTGCTGAGCATCTCTGCCAAAGCGTCTCGCCATCACGGGATCAATCGAAGGCCGGCTGTCCCAGCCGGCCTTCTGCTTTTGCCGTGAGCCGGTGGCGAAGCGGCAGCCGGGTGGCGGCAGCGCCCTCGCCTATCCCTTCAGCTTCATGCCGAGCCGGGTTCGAAGTGCCTCGCGGATGTGCCCGCGTGCAATCGCCTCGGCCCGATCGGGATCGCGGATCGCGATCGCTTCGATCAGCTCACCATGCTCGGCCGCGGCAGTTGCCGCACGTCCTTCGGCCGCAAACGTCGTGGTTCCCAGCAGCGCTGTCGCGACATGCATGTCCTCGAGGGCGGCATCGAGGTAGCGGTTGCGCGCCGCGCGCTGGATCGCACCGTGCATCAGCCGGTTCAGCCGCGCTAGCTCGGCGGCGTCGTCCCCCCCGCTGACAAAGCGTGCATGAATGTCGCGGAGCGCCGCGATCTCGGCCGACACGGCATACTGCGCGGCGAGCCGGGCGGCGGCGCCTTCGAGAATTTCCCGCATCGCGTACAGCTCGAGGACTTCATTCTCGTCGAGACTGCGCACGATCAGGCCGCGTCCACCAGCCGGCTGCACCCACCCCTTGGCCACCAGCTTGCCGAAGGCCTCACGGACCGGCGTCCGGCTGACGTTCAGCTTCTGGGCGACCTCGTCCTCACGCAGCCGATCGCCGGAGCGATAGAAGCCGTTCTCCAGCGCATGGCACAGCGCACGAAATACCGCTTCGCCGAGAGAGACGTTGTCACGATCGATGGTGAGCGATGGCGCTTCCGAGGACATGGGGTCACCATTTCACAATCTCGTTGCGAACAACAGCCTATCTTGCATGTTTTTGTATACAATAGCATACTAATTCTATGCCCACTGTAGCCTTTACTTCCGTACCATCCATCATCGCTTGGCCGACGGCTGACATGCCGATGGCGTTGCTGTGCGGACCAAAGCCGATCCAGGCCCCGCCGCCTTGCGTCCGCGAGGGCCTGCAATGACTGATCAGAGCGATCTCGCCGACCATCCCCTGACCTACGACGTCGTCGTGGTCGGCGGCGGCAACGCAGCCCTCTGCGCCGCCATTGCGGCACGGCGCGCCGGGGCCTCGGTCATCTTGCTGGAGGCCGCCTCCAAGTTCTATCGCGGTGGCAATACGCGCCACACCCGCAACATGCGCTGCGCCCATGACGCGGCGACCGCGACGTTGAGCGGCCCCTACACCGAGGACGAGTTCTGGGACGATCTCCTGCGCGTCACCGAAGGCCAGACCAACGAACAACTGGCGCGTCTGATGATCCGCGAGTCCAAGGACATGCTCGACTGGATCGTCGCACAGGGCGTGCGTTTCCAGCCGTCGCTCGGCGGGACGCTGAGCTTAGGGCGGACCAACTCGTTCTTCCTGGGCGGCGGCCGGGCCATGCTCAACGCGTTGTATCTCACCGCCGAGCGGCTCGGCGTCGACGTGCTGTATGAGGCGGAGGTCGTCGGGCTCGACATCGATGAGACCCGTTTCGACGCTGCGATCATCCGGCAGCGTGACGCCAGGACGCGGATCTGCGGCAAGGCGCTGGTTGCGGCAGCGGGCGGCTTCGAAGCCAACATCGACAGGCTGGTCGAGGGCTGGGGCGAGATCGCGCGCAACTTCCTGATCCGCGGCACGCCCAACAATCGCGGCACGGTGCTCGACATGCTGCTCGGCGCCGGCGTCGACAGCATCGGCGATCCGACCCAGTGCCACGCGGTGGCGATCGATGCGCGCGCACCAAAATATGACGGCGGCATCATCACGCGGCTCGACTGCGTCGTGTTCGGCATCGTCGTCAACAACAACGCTGAGCGATTCTACGACGAAGGCGAGGACGTCTGGCCGAAGCGCTACGCGATCTGGGGACGCTTGGTTGCCGCTCAGCCGGACCAGATCGCCTACATCATCTTCGACGCGAAATCGGCGAACCTGTTCATGCCGTCGCTCTACCCCGCGATCGAGGCGGCCAGCATCACCGAGCTCGCCGGCAGGCTCGGCCTCGATCCGGACAAGCTGACCGCCACCGTCGCGCATTTCAACGCATCGGTGCGCGACGGACAATTCAATCCCGACATCCTCGACGATTGCCGCACCGAGAACCTGACGCCGCCGAAATCGCATTGGGCGCGCCGCATCGATAGCGGCCCCTACTACGCCTATCCGGTTCGGCCCGGCATTACCTTCACCTATCTCGGCGTGCGGGTCGATCACGCCGCAAAGATGATGATGAAGTCCGGCGGTCCCGCCGACAACATGTACGCCGCAGGCGAGATCATGGCCGGCAACGTGCTCGGCCGCGGCTATGCCGCAGGAATCGGCATGACGATCGGCAGCGTGTTCGGGCGTATCGCCGGCCAGGGAGCAGCGACACATGCAGCGCAGTGAGGCGTTGACCGAGGCGGATCGGCTGATGACGATCTGCAATTCCTGCCGCTATTGCGAGGGACTCTGCGCCGTGTTTCCGGCAATGGAGATGCGCCGCGCCTTCACCGGCGGCGACCTCAACTATCTCGCCAATCTCTGCCATGCCTGCGGGGCCTGCTACGTCGACTGCCAGTTCTCCCCCCCGCACGAGTTCGACGTTCGCGTCCCCTCCGTTCTGGCCCGGGTGCGGCACGAGAGCTATGCCGACTATGCCTGGCCGCGCGCGCTGGCGCCGCTGTTCAGGCGCAATGGTCTCGCGGTGTCGCTCATCGTGGTGGTCAGCATGGCCGCGTTCATCGTCGGCATCGTGGCCTTCAACGATCCCGCCGCGGTGTTTGCAAGCCGGCACGGCCCCGGCTCGTTCTACGCGCTCATGCCCCACAACGCGATGGCGCTGTTGTTCGGCGCCGCCTTCCTGTGGGCCATCATCGCCTTCATCATGGGCGCTCGGGCGTTCTGGAATGATATCGGCGAGCCGAGCTCGACCTTGACGCGCCCACGTCCACTGCTGCGCGCCGTTCGCGACGCAGCCAGCCTGCGCTATCTCGATGGCGGCGGCGTCGGCTGCTACAATGAGGATGAGCGGCCACGCGACACCCGGCGGTTCTATCACCATCTGACGTTATGGGGCTTCATGCTCTGCGTCGCATCGACCAGCGTCGCGACGCTCTATCACTATCTTCTGCACCGTGAGGCGCCCTATCCGTTGTGGGACCTGCCGGTCGTGCTCGGCACGCTGGGCGGATTGGGCATCGTGGTCGGTCCGCTCGGACTCTACACCGCCAAGCGCAGGCGTGAGCCTGCGATGATGGATGCGGGCAGTCGCGCCATGGATGTCGCGTTCCTGGCGATGCTCGTCCTTACCGGCGCAACCGGGCTCGCCCTCCTCTTGCTACGCGAGACCAGCACGATGGGCCTGCTGCTCGCGCTCCATCTCGGTGCGGTGTTCGCGCTCTTCATCACGATGCCCTACGGCAAGTTCGTGCACGGCCTCTATCGATTCTTGGCGCTCGTCCGCTACGCGCGCGAACGTCACGGCGCGTAGCTCATGCGAAGTCGCCGGCGACACGCAACGGATCACTGTTGTCGTCATGCAGCATTCATGACCCTGAGCATCCGTTCATAAAGTTGCGATCTGCGACATTTTTCCGGAACGATCGGCGACGCACGGAACGACTCCTACCTCCTGCCGTTGTCGGCGCGGGCAGTGCAAATACGAGGAGGATAGAGGATGACCAATCGCTTGATGGTATCAGTTGCTGCAATCGCGCTCCTGGCGGGTGCAGGTTTTGCTCATGCGCAAGGTACCGGCGGTGCGGGCGGCGCAGCTGGACAGTCCGGCGGCGCAGCCATGCAGGGCGGTGCGACCGGTGGTGCTGCCGGCGGAGCATCGAGCGGTGGCATGAACGCGCCCGGCGGCGCGATGCATCGCGACAGCGGCTCGCCTGCGTCCGACATGCGCTCCAGTCAGTCCGAGCAGAAGCCCGGTGCGACCAAGGGCCAGCGCGCCGAGGAAGGCATGAAGGGTCCGAATGCCAAGGGCGCGACCTCCGAGACCGACAAGGCCGGCTCCAAGAACATGAAGGCCGAGGGTCGCGACAGCAAGAGCGGCACCAGCACGAACGCCGAAACCAAGACCGGCAGCGACCGGTCGCAGACCACCACCGGACAGGCCGGCGCCGGCGCCAAGCTCTCGACCGAGCAGCGCACCAAGATCACCAGCGTGATCCGCAGCCAGCGCGTCGAGCCGGTGACCAACGTGAACTTCAACATCTCGGTCGGCACCCGGGTGCCGCGCGACGTTCACTTCCACCGGCTCCCTGCGGAAGTCGTGACGATCTATCCGGAATGGCGCGGATACGACTTCATCTTGGTGCGTGAGCAGATCATCGTGATCGATCCCCGCACCTACGAGATCGTCGCAGTTCTCGACGCCTGATCCCGACCAGGCAGGCGATGAGGACATGGGGCGGGCAGCAATGCCCGCCCCATTCTATTGCGCAAAGAGCACGTAAGGGCGATCACACGCAGCCCGTGCAGCCCCGTGGACAAACCTGGTTAACCAGCAATTTCGTACACTTAAGACGGTTTTTTCGTCTGACGGACCAAGCCTCGGGCAGCCGGCCCGGCTGCCGAAAGGCTTCCCCTTGGCGGCTTTGTTACCTATAACGCCGCCCACTGCCGCCACACCGCCGGGATGGGAATGGCCGACGCCGCGCACAACACGATCTATGTCCTCAACGGACCCAACCTCAACCTGCTGGGCACCCGCGAGCCGGAGACCTATGGCCATGCCACCCTGGCAGACGTCGAACGGCTCTGCGTCGAGACGGCCGCGCGCTTCGGCCTGACGGCGGAGTGCCGGCAGTCGAACCATGAGGGTGTGCTCGTGGATTGCATCCATGAGGCCCGCAGCCGCGGTGCGGTCGGAATCATCCTCAATGCCGGCGCCTACTCTCATACCTCCATTGCCTTGCACGACGCGCTGATGGGGGTGAAGATCCCCACCGTCGAAGTGCACATCAGCAACATTCACGCCCGCGAGAGCTTCCGGCACCATTCTTTCACCGCGAAGGCCGCGTTTGCCTCGATCTGCGGCTTCGGCATCGACGGCTACCGGCTGGCGATCACCGGCCTCGCCGCCAAGATCGGCGCCAAAGCCGTCACGCAGACCGACATCTAGCGCAAGCCTGACGTCACAGTCCTCACGCACCCAACGTTCCGGATCAGATCATGGCGCCCCAGCCCGACGACAAGACCATCGCGAAATCCGAAGACAGCCAGCTCATTCGCGAGCTCGCAGCGCTGCTGGATGAGACCAGCCTGACCGAGATCGAGCTGGAGCGTGCCGGCCTTCGCATCCGCGTTGCCCGCAACGTGACCGTTGCGGCGGCCGTCCATTCGGCCATCGGAACAGCCGCCGCTGGCGTTCCCGTGGTCGCAGCCGCCACCGCGGCAGCCGCCGGCGCGGACTTGTCAAAACATCCCGGCGTGGTGCCCTCTCCCATGGTCGGTACCGCCTACTGGGCGCCCGAGCCCGGCGCCAAGCCGTTCGTCGAGGTCGGCTCCAAGGTGTCCGTCGGTCAGACCCTGATGATCATCGAGGCGATGAAGACGATGAACCAGATTCCGTCACCGCGCGCCGGGACGGTGACGCAGATCCTGGTCGAGGACGGCCAGCCCGTGGAGTACGGCGAGCCGCTCGTCATCATCGAATAAGCGCGACTAGCGGACGGCGAAAGCGAATGGTCCACCATTCCATGTTCGCCGCTCACTACTCGCCACTCGCGCCCGAGGCACCATGTTCGACAAGATCCTCATCGCCAATCGCGGCGAAATCGCCCTTCGCATCCTCAGGGCCTGCAAGGAGCTCGGTATCTCCACCGTCGCGGTGCATTCCACCGCCGACGCCGATGCGATGCATGTCCGCCTCGCCGACGAAAGCGTCTGCATCGGGCCGCCGCCGTCGAAGGACAGCTATCTCAACATTCCCGCCCTGCTCGCCGCCTGCGAGATCACCGGCGCGGACGCCGTGCATCCCGGCTACGGCTTCCTGTCGGAGAACGCGCGCTTCGCCGAGATTCTCGCGGACCACAATCTGCATTTCATCGGGCCGAAGGCGGAGCACATCCGCCTGATGGGCGACAAGATCGAGGCCAAGAAGACGGCCAAGCGGCTGGGCATTCCCGTCGTTCCAGGCTCGGATGGCGCTGTCACTCCGGACCACGACGCGATGGCGATCGCCAAGGAGATCGGCTTCCCGGTGCTGGTCAAGGCAGCCGCCGGCGGCGGCGGCCGCGGCATGAAGGTCGCCCACACCGAGGCCGACCTGCAGCTGGCGCTGACCACAGCGGCCAACGAGGCGAGATCGGCGTTCGGCGACGCCTCGGTCTATCTGGAGAAGTATCTGCAGAAGCCGCGCCACATCGAGATCCAGGTGCTCGGCGACGGCCGCGGCGGCGCCATCCATCTCGGCGAGCGCGACTGCTCGTTGCAGCGGCGCCATCAGAAGGTCTGGGAGGAAGGCCCCTCCCCGGTGCTTGACGCAGCGGCCCGGGCCAAGATCGGCAACACCGTCGCCAAGGCGATGCAGGAGCTGAAATATATCGGCGTCGGCACCATCGAATTCCTCTACGAGGACGGCGAATTCTATTTCATCGAGATGAATACCCGCATCCAGGTCGAGCATCCCGTCACGGAGATGATCACCGGCATCGACCTCGTGCTGGAGCAGATCCGCATCGCCGCCGGCGGCGACCTGCCGATGACCCAGGACCAGGTTGTCATCAACGGCCACTCCATCGAGTGCCGCGTCAATGCGGAAAACCCTGTCACCTTCCGGCCCTCGCCGGGCAAGATCCTGCAGTACCACCCGCCTGGCGGCCTCGGCGTCCGCATCGATTCCGCCGTGTATCAGGGCTACGTGATTCCGCCCTATTACGACTCGCTGGTCGGCAAGCTGATCGTCCACGGCAAGACTCGGGTCGAGTGCCTGATGCGGCTGCGGCGCGCGCTGGACGAGATGGTCGTCGACGGCATCGAGACCACCCTGCCGCTGTTCAGGGCCCTTGTCCGCGAGCCGGCCATCATCGATGGCGACTATCACATCCACTGGCTCGAACAGTACCTCGCTGGCCAGAAGGCGGAGTGAGCGGCCAACCGCAAAATTCCACTGACGCGCCGGAACCCTTCAGCCCGCACTGCGTTCTGCTCTTTCGGCGGTTCCGCTGAGGGGGCAGGTATTTCAATTGGCATGCGAGTAAGCGGTGGCGCCTGAGATTGGACAAAGGCGCACGCTGGGACAAATCCTGCTGCTGTCGGCGGGATTCCTGGTGCTGGTCGTCGTCAGCACGGCCTCGGTGCTGCTCGTCAACAAGGCCCGCAAAGACAACGCCTGGGTGGTGCACACCATCGAGGCGGAGAACCAGATCAACGCGCTGCTGCTCGAGGTCCGCCGGGCCGAGAGCGGCGCCCGCGCCTACCTGCTGACCCAGGACAATACGTTTCTGACCGATCACGACGCCGCCGTCACCGCGATCGCGCCGGTGCTCGACAAGCTCGGAACACTCGTGGCCGACAATCCTGCCCAGGTCGAGCTGCTCCGCCAGGTCCGCGCCGAAATCGACACCCGCCTCGGCCAGTTCAGGCGCGAGAAGGACCTGGCCGCGCAGGGTGACCTCGCCGCCGCCGCCGCGCTCGTGCGGAGCGCCGCTTCCGGCAACACCAGCATCAACATCCGCGATCTCGCCAATCGCATGCGGCTAGAGGAAGAGCGGCTGTTCGTGCTGCGCACCGCCAATGCCGACCGCAGCCAGCAGCTGGCGACCGTCGTGACGGTGACTGGCTCGGCCCTGGTCGTCCTGCTCGCGATCATCTCGGTGCTCCTTGTGCGCCGCTCGACCAGCGCGCGCGACGAGGCCGAGGCCAGGCTGCGCGAGAGCAACCTCAACCTCGAAGCCACCGTCGACGAGCGCACCGCGGACCTGCGCGAGGCCAATGAGGAGATCCAGCGCTTCGCCTATATCGTGAGCCACGACCTGCGCTCGCCGCTCGTCAACATCATGGGCTTCACCAGCGAGCTCGACGAGCTGCGCAATGACATCTTCCGGCGGATCGCGACGCTGGCGCGGGCGGCCTCCGACGCGCCGCCGCCGGCGGAAGGCGCCGAGCCCGAGCTCGAAGGCGCCGACCAGCAGCTGTCGGAGGATTTCAGCGAGGCGCTCGGCTTCATCAAATCCTCGATCGCCAAGATGGACCGGCTGATCACGGCCATCCTCAACCTGACCCGCGAGGGCCGCCGCGAGTTCGTGCCGGTGCGGATCGATACCCGCGAGCTGATCGAGGGCATCGTCTCGACGCTTGCGCATCAGGCTGCGGAAACCGACACCACCATCCGCGTGGAACCGTTGCCGGCCATCGTCAGCGACCGCCTG
Source organism: Bradyrhizobium sp. SZCCHNRI2009 (assembly GCF_032485115.1). Classification (NCBI taxonomy): domain Bacteria; kingdom Pseudomonadati; phylum Pseudomonadota; class Alphaproteobacteria; order Hyphomicrobiales; family Nitrobacteraceae; genus Bradyrhizobium; species Bradyrhizobium sp. SZCCHNRI2009. The sequence goes on along the minus strand of NZ_JAUEUH010000001.1, from coordinate 1,508,615 downwards.
GCGCTGGAGCAGATCTTCTCCAACCTGATCGACAACGCCATCAAATATCTCAAGCCGGGCGTTCCCGGCGACATCGCCATTCGCGCCCGTACCAAGCTCGGTTTTGCCATCTTCGAGGTTACGGACAACGGCCGGGGGATTGATCCCAGGGATCATCAACGTATCTTTGATCTGTTCCGCCGCGCCGGGACCCAGGACCGTCCGGGTCAGGGGATTGGATTGGCGCATGTCCGCGCGCTGGTGCGCCGGCTCGGCGGAACCATGTCGGTTGCGTCGGAACTCGACCAGGGCAGCACGTTCACCATCACGCTCCCGATCAACTGGAACGCCTCAAACCGGAACTCAGACCGATGACCATGCCCGTGACGATCATCATGATCGAGGACGACGAAGGCCACGCCCGCCTGATCGAGCGCAACATCCGCCGGTCCGGCGTCAACAACGAGATCAAGCCGTTCACCAATGGTACAGATGCCGTGAAGTATCTGCTGGGTGCTGACGGCACCGGCCTCGATCACAAGGGGCACGCATTGCTGATCCTGCTCGACCTGAACCTGCCGGACATGACCGGCATCGACATCCTCAAGATGGTCAAGCAGAACAGTTTCCTGAAGAGCGCGCCCGTGGTCATCCTCACCACGACCGACGACTCGCAGGAGATCAAGCGCTGCTACGAACTCGGCTGCAACGTCTACATCACCAAGCCGGTCAACTACGAAAGCTTCGCCAACGCTATTCGCCAACTCGGCCTGTTCTTCTCCGTCATCCAGGTTCCGCCCGCCGCATGAGCTCCGCCGCCCCCACGCTGCTCTATATCGACGACGACGCAGCGCTGGCGCGGCTGGTCGAGCGCGGGCTCAAGCGATTGGGCTTCACGGTGGAACACGCCGCCGACGGCAGCGCGGGCTTGCAGCGGCTGGAGCGCGGCGGCATCGACGTCGTGGCGCTCGACCAGTACATGCCAGGCTTCGACGGGCTCGAGACGCTGGAGCGCATCATGGCGCTGCCCGAACCGCCGCCGGTGGTGTTCGTCACCGCCTCACAGGATTCCAAGATCGCGGTCACGGCCCTGAAGGCCGGCGCGGCGGACTACCTGGTCAAGGACGTGCAGGGGGAGTTCATTCCCCTGCTGCAGGTCGCGGCCGAAGGCGCGGTGCGCCAGGCCCGGCTGCAGAAGGCCCGCGACGAGGCGGAGGCGGAAGTGCGGGCGTCACGCGACCGCTACGCGGCGCTGGCGGCCGAGCGCGAGGTCCTGCTGCGCGAGGTCAATCATCGCGTCGGCAATTCGCTGCAGATCATCGCTTCGCTGCTGCATCTTCAGGCCAACTCCAGCACCCAGGACGACGTCAAGGCCGCGCTCACCAATGCAATGGGCCGCGTCGCCGCCGTGGCGCAGGTGCACCGCCGCCTCTACACGTCTCAGGATCTCAAGAGCGTGCTGCTCAACCAGTATCTGGATTCGCTGCTCGACGACCTGCGCCGCTCGGCCGAGGGCAACCGGATGTCGCGGCTGACCCTGAAGGCGGAGCCGGTCGAGATCGACCCGGATCGCGCGGTCGCGATCGGTATCGTCGTCAACGAGCTGGTCATGAACGCGGTCAAATACGCCTACCCCGATGGGCCGGGCCCGATCCATGTCGAGCTGAAGCTTGCAGGTGAGGACATCGTGCTGTCGATCGCCGACAACGGCGTCGGCCTCAACGCAACCAGCGATCCGCGCTCGACCGGAATGGGCCAGCGCATCGTCAGCGCCATGGCGACCAAGCTCGACGCCACCGTCGGCCCCGATCCGAGCCATGCCGGCACCAGGATCGTGGTCCGCTTCCGCCTCGAAAAAGATGCTCCCAAGCCCGCGGCTGCCGCGGTCGGCTGAGCCGACGCAGCCGGCACGCAACCATCGCGCGCCCGGCATCGGCCTGCTATGCTGATCCCATGAATACGCGCGACTCTGCAGCGTCCGAGATTACGCCCGAGGTCCTGCTGCGTGCCTATGCCTGCGGCATCTTCCCGATGGCCGAAAGTGCCGACGACCCGACCTTGTTCTGGGTCGAGCCGGAGCTGCGCGGCGTCATTCCGCTCGACGGCTTTCGCGTCGCCTCGCGCCTTGCGCGCACGGTCCGGTCGGACGCCTTCGCCGTGACCGTGAACCAGGCGTTCAAGGCGGTGATGGATGGCTGCGCCGAGCCGCAGCCTGGCCGCGAGGACACCTGGATCAACAAGCGTATCCGCGAGCTCTACACCGGCCTCCACGCGCTTGGCCATTGCCACAGCGTCGAATGCTGGCAGGATGGCGAGCTGGTGGGCGGCCTCTACGGCGTCAGCCTGGGCCGCGCCTTCTTCGGCGAGAGCATGTTTCACCGCACCCGCGACGCCTCGAAGGTCGCGCTCGTGCATCTCGTCGCGCGGCTGATCGCCGGGGGCTTCGAGCTGCTCGACACCCAATACGTCACCGAGCACCTCAAGACCTTCGGCGCCGTCGAGATCCCGCGCCGGCGCTACACCGTGCTGCTCGAAAAGGCCCTGAGGGGGCCGGCCGCCAATTTCGCCAGGCTGGCGGTTGATCGGCCGATCTCGGGCACCGAGGCACTCGCGATCATCGCAGCGCGCGGCTGAGCGAGGTTATCTGAACACTCCGCCGAACGGTCCACCCGCCTGGGGCGGCGGCGGTGGTGGCGGCACCTGCTGGGTCTGATTCTGCTGCGGCGGCGATGGCGGCCTGGGCGCCGCCTGCCGCTGCTGCGGCGGACGCTTTTGCGCAGGCTGCGGCGCCGCGGCCGGCTTCTGATCCGGCGCGGCGGCGCTGACGACCGTGGTCTGCGGCTCTTTGCAGTCAACCAGCCAGATGTCGTAGATCGGGTGCTCGACGCCGTGCAGACCGGGGCTGGCCGCGAACATCCAGCCCGAGAAGATGCGCTTCACCTCGCCCTGCAAGGTGATCTCGTCGACCTGCACGAACGCGTCGGTGTTGGCGGCCTCGGTGGCTGGCCTCGTGTAGCAGGCATCGGTTTTTACCCGGAGCGCCCCGAACTGCACGGTCTCGCCGATATCCTCGTCGAAATTGATGATGCGGCCGGTGATCTTGTCGAGCCCGGAGAAGCTCGCCTTCTTGTTGACGATCTTCTGCGCCGGCGGTTCGGTCACGACCTCGTCGCCCGGCTGGATGGTGGCCGGGGTCTGCGGTACCGCGCCGTTCGGCGGGATCGCTGCATTCTGGGGTGCGCCGCGTGGCGGTGCCTGCCGCTGACCAGGCGCAGCCCCCGGCTGGCCGGGTGGCGGCACGGCCGCAACCGGAGGATTGTTCTGTGGCAGGATCGTCGTTCCCGGCGGCGGCGCCAGCGGCTGGGATTGGACCGGACCCGGCAGGGCGGCGCCCTGCCCTGGCGGCGGACGGGTTGGCGCCGGCAGCACCCGGCCCTGCGGCAGCTCCGGGATCTCCTCCTCTTCCTCGGGAGGCGGAATCGGCTCGCCACGGCGCGGAATGTTGCCCGGCGGGCGCGGAACGGGATCGGAGAAAATGGTACCGATCTGCGCGCGCGCCGGCACGGACAGCGTGAGGGATGTGGCGGCCAGCAATGCCGCGATACCGGTCAGGACGATTGTTCGGTGCATCTCGCGCGGCTTTATCAGGCGAATCGGGGTTCGGGACAATCAAATCGCGTCATGACCCATCCGCCGCTCTCGATCAGCCCTCCCGTTAACATGTCGAATACGGCGGGGGAAGGGCGAGCTGCCAGCACTCCGCGTGCTGGTCAGCCGGTTCTTCCAATGAGATAGTCGTGATCAAGAGCCGGATCGGAACCGGCGCCAAAGGGAAGGAAATCGATGTCTGATTCGATCCGTCTCGACGGCCGAGTGGCCGTCGTTACCGGCGCGGCCGGCGTCATCGGCGCCGCGACCATGCGGCTGCTGGCCGCGCGCGGGGCCCGCATCGTCGCCGTGGACCGGCGCGAGGCCGATCTCGCCGCCGCGACGGCCGCCCTGCCGGCGAGCGCCGAGGCGCTCGCCGTGGCCGCCGACGTCACCGACGAGGACCAGGTCGCGGCTTATGTGCGACAAGCGTGCGATCGGTTCGGCACCATCGACGTGTTCTTCAACAATGCCGGCATCGAAGGCGAGATCAAGCCGATCACCGCATATCCGCTGGAGGCGTTCCGTCGCGTGCTCGACGTCAACGTCGTCGGCGTCTTCCTCGGCCTCAAGCACGTGCTGCCGGTGATGCTGAAGCAGAACCGCGGCTCGATCATCAACACCGCCTCGATCGCAGGCCTGATCGGCTCGCCGCAGATCGCCGTCTACAGCGCCAGCAAGCACGCGGTCATCGGCCTGACCAAGAGCGCGTCCTGGGAGTGCACCGGCACCAATGTCCGTGTGAACTGCATCTGCCCCGGGCTGATCGAGAGCCGCATGCTGAGCGCGATCATCGAAGGGCGCAGCGGCGCCGCGGTTCCGGCCGACAAGGTGGTCGATCGCGTCCCCGCGCGCCGGCTCGGCCAGGGCGCGGAGGTCGCCTCGATCGTCGCCTTCCTCGCCTCCGACGATGCCAGCTACGTCTCCGGCGCGGCCTACACCGTCGATGGCGGCCGCACCGCCGCCTGACGTCCCTTCAACTTGACCGTCTTTCAACCCGACAGGTTTTTGCAATGCCCGTGCAACTCGATGCCGATGCCGCTGCCGTCTACAAAGCATTTCAGGAGGCCGGTCGGCCGGCCTATGAGACGCTGACACCACAGGAGGCGCGGGACTACTACCTGGCCGCGCGCGTCGTGAGCAATCCCGAGCCGCCCGAGCTTGCGGACGTCAAGGACCTCGCCATCCCTGCCCCGCATGGCACAATCCCGGCACGGCTCTATCGACCAAGGACGGTGCGGCAGACCAACGGTCTTGCACCAGGATTGGTGTTCTATCACGGCGGCGGCTGGGTGATCGGCAATCTGGAGTCGCATGACGTGGTCTGCCGCGCGCTGGCGCACGAAGGCGAACTGATCGTGATCTCGGTCGACTACCGCCTCGCGCCCGAGCACAAGTTTCCGGCCGCGGTCGACGACGCCGCCGCGGCCATACGATGGATCGCCGACAATGCTGCCGCGCTCGGCATCGATGCCGCCAGGCTCAGCGTCGGCGGCGATTCCGCCGGCGGCAATCTCGCCGCCGTCGTCGCGCTCTTGGCGCGTGACGGCAAGGGCCCGAAGCTCTCAGGCCAGGTGCTGATCTATCCGGCCACCGACTTTTCGATGAGCCATCCCTCGCACAGCGAGCCCGAGACCAGCGTGCTGCTGACGCATTCGGTGATCCGCTGGTTTCGCGACCATTATCTCAACAGTGCCGCCGACATCCACGATTGGCGGGCCTCCCCGGCGAAGGCGGAAACCCTAGCCGGGCTACCGCCCGCCTATGTGCTCACGGCCGGCGCCGATCCGCTGCGCGACGAGGGCGACGACTACGCGCGCCGCTTGCGCGAGGCCGGCGTGCCGGTGACGCATCGCAACCATCCCGGCCAATTCCACGGCTTCTTCACGATGGGCAAGCTGCTCGACCAGGCCAATGTCGCCGCACGCGACATCGGCGCCTGGCTGAAGCAGCTCGACCGGCCCGGCGGCATCTGAGCGTTACCGCGCTGAGCTCAGAACGCACCGACCCGCGAGTTCGCGGGTCGTGCTCACATGCGGCCGAAGTCGTCGCGTGTGAGATCGGCTTGCTCGCGCTCGAGCAGCAGCTACATCCCGCGCAAGCCGGCCGGGACGACTGGACAGCTCACATTTCATTCCTCGCAGCAGGAGACTCCCACATGAAGACCGTGAACCTCGCCGACAAGCTGAGCCAATTCTCAGGCCATTGGGACCCGCACGTGGTCGCGGACTACAACGATAATGACGTGATGGTCGTGAAGTTCATGGGAGAATTCCCGTTCCACAAGCATGACACGACGGATGACTTCTTCCTGGTCCTGGAAGGCGAGATGGAGATGGACATTCAGGGGCAGCCGTCGCGGACGGTGAAGGCCGGCGAGTTGTTCGTCGTCCCCAAAGGGGTCGTCCACCGGCCGCGCGCGGCCAAGGAGGTCAAGGTGCTCCTGATCGAACCCAAGGGCGAACCGAACTCCGGCGACTCCGACCGGGTGCCCGCGCCCAAGCCGCGCATCTGACTCGCCGGAAGGCGTCAGACCTTCGGGCCTCGGCGAGCTTGAGATATCATTCAGAGCGGACAGGTGAGCAGGATAAACATGGAGCCAACTCTGGAGATTGCGCTGGCTTGGTTCAAGCCCGAAGAGTGGGAGGACATCAGGCGGATCTGCCCGGATCTGCACGACACTTATGAAGAATGGCTGGCCAGCGCTCAGGAGGTCATCGACACGATCGGCAGTCGCCCGGACGAGCGGATCGTGAAAGTGATCCTGACCGCGGCCGAGCTTCGGAAATGGGAACGTGCGACAGGCCGCAAAGTCGATGGCAGGGTTCGCTCACAGCTTGCCGCCAGGCGCGCGCGCAAGATCCGCAACGAGTCCCCACAGCCGGCTCCCGAGCCCCGTTCTGGCTCAGAAGGCAGTCGCTGACGCTTGTCGCTCAGTTCGCTCAGGCGGGCCACGGCAAGTTCTGAGGGCGCAACGGCCGCCCATGCAGCGAACGAAGCGGAGCATCGCCGAAATGTCCGCTGTTCTTGCGCTGCAACCGAGATAGTGTCCCGTCGCCCGCAAGGACGGCTTATGGCCGTCTGGCAGGCCCCTCATCCAATAGGATCGCCCCGATGTTCGACCGCTTGACCCGCCAGCCCGAGGATCCCCTGCTCGCTCTGATCGGCATCTTCAAGGCTGACCCGAGAGCCGACAAGGTCGATCTCGGCGTCGGCGTGTATCGCGACGAGGCCGGCCATTCGCCGATCTTCCGCGCTGTGAAAGCTGCGGAGCGCATCATCTGGGAGAGCCAGGACAGCAAGAGCTATGTGGCGCCGGAAGGCGACCAGCTCTTCCTCGACCTGTTGTGGTCGCTCGTCGGCGGCCCCGCGCCCTCGGTCCATGCCGCAGGCGTGCAGACCCCGGGCGGCTCGGGTGCGCTCCGCCTCGCCGCCGATTTGATCCGCCAGGCCGGCACCGGCAAGATCTGGCTCGGACTGCCGAGCTGGCCCAACCACGCCGGCATCTTCGCCGCGGCGGGGCTCGAGGTCGAGACCTATCCCTACTTCGACGTTCCGTCGCAGACGCTGCAGCTCGACCGCATGCTGGAGGCGCTGCAGCGCGCCGCGCCCGGCGACGCCGTCCTGATCCACGCCTCCTGCCACAACCCGACCGGCGCCCCGCTCAGCACCGAGGACTTTGCGCGCATCACCGCCGTGATGGCCGCGCGTGGCCTCGTGCCGCTGATCGACTCCGCTTATCAGGGTTTTGGCGCCGGTCTCGAGGGCGATGCCGCCGGCCTGCGGGCAATGGTCGCGGCCGTGCCCGAGGCGCTGCTGGCGGTGTCCTGCTCGAAGTCCTTCGGACTCTACCGCGAGCGGACCGGCGCGCTCTACGCCGTCGCCTCGGCACAGGCCGCAGCCGAGACCGCGCGCTCCAATCTCGTCTCCATCGCCCGCACCAGCTATTCGATGCCGCCCGACCATGGCTCGGCGATCGTCAAGACGATTCTCGACACGCCGGACCTCTATGCCGACTGGAGCAGCGAGCTCGAGACGATGCGCCAGCGCCTCGCCGCGCTGCGCCGCTCTTTTGCCGAGGCGCTCGGCGGGCGCTGGTCCAACACGATCGCGATCGGCGTCCAGGAAGGCATGTTCTCGCTGCTGCCGGTGACGCCGGCCGAGGTCATGACTTTGCGCGAAAAGCACGGCGTGTACATGCCGACCTCGGGCCGCATCAACATTGCAGGCCTGAAGCTCGCCGACGTCGCGCGCGTTGCCGGCCTGTTCAAGTCGCTTTGAAACATCGCCTGCAAGGATCAAGGCCGTGACAGAGATCGTCGCTCAGGAGCGGCACAAGCTCTACGAGGACGCGATGGCGCTGACGCTGGGCACGCTGTTCGTGTCGCTCGGCATGCTGATCTACAGCAAGACGGTGCTGCTGGTCGGCAGCACCGCCGGTCTGTCGCTGCTGTTGAGCTACATCAGCGGCTATGGTTTCGGCGTCAGCTTCTTCCTGATCAATCTGCCGTTCTATGCGTTGGCCGTCCGGCGCATGGGCTGGCCGTTCACGATCCGCACCTTTGTCGCGGTCGGGCTCGTCGCCCTGTTCTCACGGCTGACGACGTCATGGATCGACATCAGCCATATCGATCCGATCTATGCCACCGTAATCGGCGCCGGCCTGACCGGGACCGGCCTGTTGATGCTGTTCCGGCATCGCACCGGGCTTGGCGGGATCAACATTCTGGCGCTGTATCTGCAGGAGCACTGGAAGATCCGCGCCGGCTATTTCCAGCTCGCCGTCGATTTCCTCATCATGATCGCCGCGTTCTTCGTCATCCCCGTGAACCGGCTGGCGCTGTCGATCCTCGGCATCGTGATCGTCAACGTCATCATCGCGATCAACCACAAGCCGGGGCGCTATATGGCGCTGAGCTGAACGGCCCAGCTCCAAGCGCAAGGTCGATCTGCGCTCGGATAGCCCCACCGTGACACGCGCCGGATGCCGCACGAGTGCGCTGCACCTTGCCAGACGGCGCATTCCGTGGGATGAAAGCTCTGGTATGCCAGCAACCGAGGCAATGGGTTACCGCATCCGTCCGCTCTTCCGGACGCCTGACGGACTCGTCGGTACGGCTGGATCGCCAACAAGAAACGCGAACGCAAAATCTCGAACCGATCTCTGGGGACGACCAAGGTATGGCACGCAACATTCTGATTCTCGGGGCCTCCTACGGCTCCCTCCTCGGCACCAAGCTGCTGATGGCTGGCCACAACGTGACGCTGGTCTGCCGCAAGAAGACGGCCGAGCTGATCAACCGCGACGGCACGGAAGTCCGCATCAAGCTGCGCGACGAGCCGGCGCATCGCTCGATCTTCTCGCGCGACCTGCCGGGCAAGCTCGACGCGGCCACGCCCGATAGCGTCGACCTGTCGCGCTACGACCTGGTCGGTCTTGCAATGCAGGAGCCGCAGTACACCAACCACACCATTCGCGTGCTGATGGTGAAGATCGCCGAGGCCAAGCTGCCGTGCCTCTCGATCATGAACATGCCGCCGCTGCCCTATCTCAAGCGCATCCCGGCGCTCGCCAACGTCGACCTCGACGAGGCCTACACCAATCCCGCGGTGTGGGAACGCTTCACGCCCGGGCTGGTCACGCTGTGCTCGCCGGATCCGCAGGCCTTCCGTCCGCCGGAGGAAGCCGCCAACGTGCTGCATGTCGGCCTGCCGACCAACTTCAAGGCCGCCGCGTTCGAGGACGAGACGCACAACGCGTTGCTCCGCGAGCTGGAGCGCGACATCGACGCGGTCAGGCTCGACGGCCAGGACGTGCCCGTGAAGCTGAAGGTGTTCGACTCGCTGTTCGTGCCGCTGGCGAAGTGGTCGATGCTGCTCACCGGCAACTACCGCTGCATCACCCGCGGTGAACCGCAGGCGATCCGCGATGCCGTGCATAGCAATCTCGCCCAGTCGAAATCGATCTACGAGCATGTCGATGCCATCGCCCGCAAGCTCGGCGCCGATCCGAGCGACCAGGTGCCGTTCGAGAAATACGCCAAGGCGGCCGAGAGCCTGCTCAAGCCGTCGTCGGCCGCGCGCGCCGTCGCCGCGGGCGCGCCGTTCATCGAACGCGTCGACCTTCTGGTGAAGCTGATCTCGCAGCAGCTCGGCATGCCCAACCCCGACATCGAGCAGACGGTGCAGACGGTCGACTTCAAGCTCAACGAGAAGATCGTGGTCGGCGGCTCCAGCGCGCAGTGATGCGCAGGCGCCGACATCGTCCGTAACCAGATGTGACTTTGCATGAACGCGCGGCCGACGCATGGTTCGCGCGTTCATTGATTCCCATCGTTCGGAATGAAGATGCCGTCCTTCGGGCCTCTCGCTTTTCCTCTGCAGGCCCTGAGCTGGCTCGGCAATCAGGGCACCCGCGCCATCGTCGCGGTTCTGCTGGCGGCAATCGCCGTGCCGCCGCTGGGCGAGCTGGCGCGGCCCTACGTCACACAGGCGATCTTCCTGCTGCTCTGCATCTCCTTCATGCGCGTCGACGTCGCGATGCTAACAGCGCATCTGCGCCGCCCGCTGCTGGTGGTGGCCGCGACCGCATGGACCACGATCGCCGTGCCGACGCTGGTCGGCACGATTGGACGCATCGCCGGCGTCGATGCCACCGCGCCCGACCTGTATCTCGCGCTGATGCTGCAGGGGACGGCCTCGCCGATGATGGCCTCGCCCGCACTCGCCGCGCTGATGGGGCTCGACGCGACGCTGGTTCTCATCACGCTGGTGACCTCGACCGCGCTGGTGCCGCTGACGGCGCCGCTGTTCGCCTATGTGTTTTTGGGTGAGACATTGTCACTGTCTCCGGCCGCGCTCGGGCTGAAGCTCGCCGCCATCCTTGCGGGCGCCCTGGCGGCGGCCGCCGCGATCCGCCTTGCCCTCGGCATCGCGACGATCCGCCGCCACCGCGCGCCGATCGACGGCGTCAACGTCCTCATCCTGTTCGTGTTCGCGTCCGCCATCATGGCCCATTTCCTGGCCGACCTGGCCGCCAGCCCGTTCCGCATGCTGGGACTGGCGCTGCTCGCCTTCACCGTGTTCTTCCTGTTGCTTGGTACCACGATGCTGCTGTTTCGCGGCGCGGGGCGCGAACGCGCGATGGCGCTCGGCATGATGGTGTCGCTACGCAACATGGGGCTGATGCTCGCGGCGACCGAGGGCGCGATCCCCGGCACCACCTGGCTGTATTTCGCGATGAGCCAGTTCCCGATCCACCTTGCGCCGCAACTGTTGCGCCCGCTCGCCGAGCGCCTGCGTCCAAGGCCGCTTCCATCGGGCGGGACCGATCACGGCTTGATCAATCCTGCATCGGAATGAGGCAGAGCAGCAACGGCATGCGGCCGTTCCGGCATGACACGACGGCGAGCCGCTTACTATCAAGGCCGACATGGTTGTTGCTGGCGTGCAAGGCCGGCGCTACGCTCCGTGCCTGTTGGTGCAGGAGGATTATGTGACCACGTCAGACGATCAGAAAATTTCCGAAGACCGCCGCGATGCGCTGCGCTACGCGCTCGCCATCGGCTCCGGTGCCGCGCTTGCGTCCGCCATGACGACGACGCCCGCCTCGGCGCAAGCGGCCGACAACACGCTCGACCGCGTCCGCGCCAACAAGGTGCTGCGCATCGCCGTGCTGCCGGGCGAGCTGCCCTATTTCAACAAGGATCTTGCCACCGGCACCTGGTCGGGCTTCTCGATCGAGATGGCCAACGACATCGCCAAGCTGCTCGACGTGAAGCTCGAATATGTCGAGTCGACCTACGGCAATTCGGTGCTCGACCTGCAGGCCGGCAAGATCGATCTCGGCTTCGCCCTCAACCCGACGCCGCAGCGCGCGCTGGTCATCGACTTCTGCGGCACGGTGTTCCCGCATCCGTTCGGCGCCATGCTGAAGAAGGGCATGGAAGCGAAGACCTGGGCCGACATCAACAAGCCGGAAGTGAAGATCGCCGTCGACGTCGGCTCGGCCAACGAGGCGGTGGCGCGGCGCTTTGCTCCCAACGCCACGATCAAGTCGCTCAAGTCGCGCGACGAAGTGATGCTGGAGATGGCCTCGGGCCGCGTCGACGTCGTCGTCAACGCACTGATCCTGGGCCTCACCGCAATCGCCAAGAACCCCAATCTCGGCTCCTACAAGATCCTGCAGTCGCCCTCGGTCGCGATCCCCTCCAGCATGGGCGTGCGCCGCGAGGCCGACAAGCGCTGGCGCGACTTCCTCGCGGTGTGGATCGACTACAACCGCGGCATCGGCCAGATGCGCGAATGGTTCGTCAAGGGCCTGGGGCTGGCCGGCGTCAAGGCTGAGGACGTACCGGTCGAGGTGAACATCTAAGCGAAGCCACGCTCTCTCCTAGCGTCATTGCGAGGAGCGCAGCGACGAAGCAATTCAGGACCGTTCGTGCCGCCCTGGATTGCTTCGCTTCGCTCGCAATGACGGAGGCATTCGATGATGTATCGCCTCACGCCTTGTCGTACGTCATGCCGCGCTCGAAGCGGCGGCCCAGGAGCGTCGCCGGAAACAGGATCGCGAAATAGATCAGCGCGATGATGGTGTAGACCTCGAGCGGCCGATAGGTGTCGGCGTTGATCAGCGTCGCGTTGTAGACGAGATCGGGCACTGCGATCACCGACACCAGCGAGGTGTTCTTCAACTGCGTCACCGACTGGTTGACGTAGGGCGCCAGCATCGGCTTCAAGGCCTGTGGCAGGATCACGAGCCGCATCATCCGCCACGGACGCAGGCCGAGCGCGCGCGCCGCATCCCATTGCCCGCGCGGTACGCTCTCGATGCTGCCGCGCACGATCTCGGCATAGAACGCCCCCGCGTAGAGCGACAGCACGGTGACCGCGGCGACATGCGCCGGAATGTTGACGCCGATCACCACCGGGAACGCGTAGTAGAACCAGATGATCTGCACCAGCAGCGGGGTGCAGCGGAACAGCTCGATATAGCCGATCAGCAGCCAGTCGATCACGACCGGACGGCGCAGCCTGACGATGCCGACGACGAGCCCGATCACCGAGCCGAGCAGGATGGTGCCGAGCGTGTACGCCATGGTCCAGCCGAGCCCCAGCCAGAACAGATGGCTGTACTTGGCGAGGATGGCGAAATCCCAGGTATAGTTCATCGCAGCTCCGGCGTGACGCGGTCGCGGCCCCTCACAGATACCGGCTCGGAGCAAAGGCGGAGACGTCGAACGACGGCGTCTCGCCCGTGATCATCGCGGCAATCGCCGCGCCCGTGGCCGGCCCCGTGGTGAAGCCGATATGCTGATTGCCGAATGCAAGCCACAGGCCGGAATGGCGCGGCGCCGGCCCGATCATCGGCAGCGAATCCGGCAAGGTCGGCCGCGCGCCGCGCCATGGCTGGGCCACGGCCTCGCCGAACTCGACCACGCCGCGCGCCAGCGGGACCACCTGCTCGAGCTGGGCGAAATTCGACGGCGCATCGCGATCGGTCAGCTCGACGCCGGAGGTGACGCGCACGCCGTTCTCCATCGGCGTCATCAGGAAGCTGCCCTCGGCGTCGTGGATCGGACGGTGCAGCATGCGCTCCGGATTGGGCGTGAACTCCTGGTGATAGCCGCGCTCGAACGCCATCGGCACCCGGTAGCCGAGCGACCTGAGAATGTCCGGCGACCAGGGACCGAGCGCAACCACGACATGACGGGCGTGAATCTCGCCGTCGCCGAGCACGACACGCCAGCCGTCCCCGTCGGACAGCACCGCCCTGATCTCGGACTGCCGCAGCACGCCGCCCGCGCCCTCGAACATCCGCGCATAGGCTTTCGTCACATTGCCGGGCGAGTCGACCGACGCGGTCTGGCTATGCAGCAGTCCCACTTTGTAGACCGGCAGCATATTAGGCTCGAGCGCGGAAATGCCCTGGCGGTCGAGCAGCTCGCTCTTGATGCCGTATTCGGCCAGGAGAGCCTGCTCCGCCTTGGCCGCTCCGACAGCGTCGCTGCGCCACGCCTTGAGCCAGCCGGTCTCGCGGATCCGCTGCGGCTCGCCGGCGCGAACGATCCAGTCGCGATGCAGTTTCAGCGACGCGCCGATCAGGCCATGCAGCGCGGTGGCGCGCGGCTTGACGCGGGACTCCACGGCATTGGCGAGAAAGCGCAGCACCCATTCGACATTGCGCAGCGTCCATGCCGGATCCCAGCGCAGCGCCGCGCTCTTGTTGCCGAGATAGGACGGCAGGGCCTTGAACAGCGAGGGCTTGTTGAGCGGAAGGATCGAACCGGAGGAGAGAATGCCGGCATTGCCGTACGATGTCTCGTCGCCCGGCGCCTTGCGGTCGACCAGCACCACCGAGAGCCCGCGCTCCCGGATGGCGTAGGCGGAGGAGACGCCGACGATCCCCGCTCCCAGCACGACCACGTCGGCTGTCTGCTGCATACGCTCCATCGTCTCTCGATCCATCTGCTGCTTACATCAGGGTCAGGCCGCCATCGACCGGCAGCACCGCGCCGGTGACGTGGCCGGCGTCTTTCGACAGCAGGAAGGTCACGGCCGCGGCGATGTCGTCGGGCTCGGCGAGGCGCTGCTGCGGATTGGCCGCCGCCGCCGTCTGCCACGCGGCCGGATCGAGCGAGCCGAGCCGTCCCGCATCCTTGCGCGTATAGCCGGGCACGACGACATTCGCGGTGCCGCCGCACGCAGCCAGCTCGATGGCGAGGCATTTCACCAGCGCCTCCAGCGCCGCCTTGGCGGCGGCCGAGGCCGGGAAGGTGCCGCCCGGCACGAAGCGGTGCGCGACGAAGCTGGAGATCGCGACCACGCGCGCATGGGTGCTCTGCACGAGGTCAGGGAGCGCGGCGCTGGCGAGCTCATGAAATGCCGCGGGCATCACTGCGAGTGAGCGGTCGAGCCCGTCGCGCGGCAGATCGCGAAAGCTGCGGCGGTCGGCAAAGCCGGCAGCATGCACCACCGCGTCGATCCGGCCGAACCGCGTTCGTGCCGCAGCCGCCAGCTCGGTGGCAACGCCCTGCCTGGCCAGATCGCCGCAATGAAACTCGGCTTCGGCGCCGGCCTCCCGGCACGCCGCGGCGACGTCCCGCAGACGCGCGAGACCTGCTTCGTCAGCCCCCTGCCCGTGCAGCATCAAGGCCTGCCCCGGTGCGGCCACGCGGCGCGCCACCGCAGCGCCGATGCCGGCCCCGCTGCCGGTGATGATGGTGACACGCATCGCGCCTCGTCTACCCCTCGGTTTCGCGGGGCGGACTATAGGTCTCACACCTGCCGATGCCAACACGCGGACGGACATGCGCCGATGTCCGTCGCGCGGGACTTCTTGCGCCTCAGACGTTCAGAACGTCCAGGTCGAACGGCTGAGTTCGCCGCTCAGCACTTGGCGCCGACTTTGCACTTGTTGGTCGACTGTGAAATCGTGCCGCCCTTGCCGCTGCAGGTGGCGGCATAGGCATTCACGCAGGCGACCTTCGCGGATGTGCAGCCCGCATGATCGTTCTTCACGCAGATCGTCTCGCTATAGGTCTCGATCGTGCTGCCGCCTTTCTTGCAGACGCACATTCCGGTGACTTCGGCTTTTGCCGCAAAAGCGCTGTCGACACTGCCGACCGCGGCAGCAGCAAACAAAATCAGGGACAGAAATACGCGCATCGTATCCTCCATGGACAAAGTGGCAATGCGCGTACTATGCGCGCTTCGCGCATGTCACACAACTTTAAATTGTCTCAACTGCCATCGAGGATCGTCGCCCGCGGCTGCTCGTCCACTGATCCAGGTCAGGCGGTGAGGCGTGCCGCGCGCCGCAGGGCCTGCGGCGGCTGGCCGAAGGCGCGAATGAAGGCGCGGCGCATCCGCTCAGGATCGCGAAAGCCGGTCGCCTCGGCCACCAGCTCGATCGGCTGATGCGAAGCCTGCACGCGATCGCGCGCCACCTCCAGCCTGAGACGCTCGATCGCCTTCGACGGCGTCGTGCCGGTCTCGGCCACGAAGGCGCGGGTGAAATGCCGCGTGCTCATGCCGGCACGCTCGGCAAGGTCGTCGACCGTCAGCGGCGCATCGAGATGCTCCCGCGCCCAGGTCAGGAGCTCGGCGAAGCGGCCGCTCGGCGCCTTCAGCTCCAGCAGCGAGGAGAACTGCGACTGCCCGCCGCTGCGGCGATGATACAGCACGAGCTGACGTGCGGTCTTCTGCGCGATCTCCTCGCCGTGATCGTCGGCGACCATGGCGAGTGCGAGATCGATGCCGGCAGTGATCCCAGCCGAGCTCCAGACATTGCCGTCGCGGACATAGATGCTGTCAGGCTCGAGCTTCACTTGGGGGTAGGCTCGCAGGAACTGCCGCGTGCGCTGCCAATGCGTGGTCGCGCGCCGCCCGTCCAGCAGGCCCGCTTCGGCCAGCACGAAGGCGCCGGAACAGATGCTGGCAAGCCGGGTGCCCCGCTGCGCGACCTTACGAACGAAGTTCAGCGTGCATGCGTTGCGGCTCGCAGCTTCCACGCCCTCGCCGCCGGCGATCAGCAGCGTGGTCAGCGCCGACACCGGACCGAATTTCCGCGCCAGCATTTCGGCCCCTGACGACGACCGCACGGGTCCGGGCGTGGCGGCGACGACCCTGATCGATGGCGCGGCGCGCGCATAACGCGAAGCGATCTCGAACACCGAGATCGGTCCGGCGGCGTCGAGCAACTGAAAATCGGGGTAGATGAGCACGCCGATCATGGTGGATGACTCCGTGAGCCCAAGTCCGTGAGCCCAAGTGCGAAATCCCAAGCCCGTCCGGAAACGAGGGAACTTTGGCATATGCGCCATCCAGCGGACCATGCAGAATGCCCGCCGTCAAGCACCACACCTGCGAGCACCGCCATGGCCCAACCGCTCTCGATCGCTCTCGTCCTGTTTCCACATCTGACCCAGCTCGATCTCACCGGTCCGGTGCAGGTGTTCTCCAGCGTGCCGGGGGCGACACTGCATCTGGCGTGGAAGAGGATCGAGCCGATTCCGACCGACTCGGTCCTCACACTGATGCCGACCACCACCTTCGCTGACTGTCCGCAGGCGGACGTGATCTGCATTCCCGGCGGCTTCGGCGTCGACGCCATCCTCGATGACGCCGAGGTCATCGGCTTCATCCGCCGCCAAGCCGAACGAGCCAGGTACGTCACCTCGGTGTGCACGGGCTCGCTCGCGCTCGGCGCCGCCGGCCTGCTGGATGGCTATCGCGCAGCGACCCATTGGAGCGCGCGCGAGTGCCTGCCGCTGTTCGGGGCCACCGTCAGCACCGAGCGCGTCTGCATCGACCGCAACCGGATCACCGGCGGCGGCGTCACGGCCGGCATCGACTTCGCGCTGACCCTGGTGGCGCAGTTGGTCGATCGTCAGACAGCGGAGGCAATCCAGCTCAGACTCGAATACAATCCGGCGCCCCCTTTCACCGCTGGATCCCCCGACACGGCGCCGCCCGAGGTGGTGTCACGGATGCTGGAGCGGATCGCACCGTTCCGGAAGCGGCGGATCGAGGCGGCGGAGCATGCGGCGGCCGCCCTCAAGACCAACCCGGCGTAGCGCAGGCTTGGCAGGCTCCCGACAGTAAAGAGGCCGCCCGGAGCTCGGGGCGGCCTTTTCCGATCGGGTCATCTCGAGCGAAATCGAATCAGCCGCCAGGAGTCCAGGGCTGATAATCACCGGTGGCCTTTGGCCTGCGACCGCTGCCCAAGGTCGAGCCGGCCGGGCGATACGCCAGCGCAGTCCCCGTCAGGTTCGGCTCATGCGGCTTTTCCCACTCGCGCGGCTTGTAGCCCTCCTGAGTCGGCGGCACGTCGACCATATGATGCATCCAGCCGTGCCATTCGGGCGGAATACGGCTGGCTTCGGCCAGGCCGTTATAGATCACCCAGCGCCGCTCGAAATGCAGCACCGGGTCGATCTTGCCGCCGGCAGTCCGATAATAGCGGTTGCCCTGTGCATCCTGCCCCACGAGCTCGCCGAAGCGCCAGGTCCACAATTGCGTGCCGAAAGTCTGGCCGTTCCACCACGTGAAGAGCTTTAGAAAGAACTGTTTCATGGGCTTGGGGCCGGTTCTGTGAAGGTCCCGGTTCTGATGCCACCCCGCCCGCATCTTGTCCAGTGTTGCACCGCCTCCGCCCGCGACGATGTATCGGTTCGCGGCGGGGAACGACATCCGCGGCCTGCGGTTAGGTCACTTTCCCCCCTGATGGAGCGATAGCGATGACCAGACTGAAGAGATGGAGCACTGCGGCGGCAGTGGCGCTGATTCTGCCGCTGGCGGCAGCGACGACGAGCTTTGCCCAGGGTCCCGGCGGCGGCGGTCGTGGTCCGGGCGGCGGTGGTGGTGCCGCCGTCGGCGGGGGCGGTGGCGCGGCCATCGGTGGTGGCGGCGGCGGAGCGATCGGCGGCGGCGGACGCGGCGGCTTTGCGGCGGGCCCGGGTGGCGCCGGGATGAGCGGCGGCAGCTTCGCCGGACGCGCAGCCGTTGGCGGCGCAGCGCTGGCGGGTCGCGGTCCGGCGGCCGGCGCCAACGTCGCCGTCAACACGGGTGGCGGCCGCGGCAACTGGAGCGGCGGCAATTGGAGTGGCGGCGGCTGGCAGGGCGGTCACCGTGGCGGCTGGCATCACCGCGGCGGCGGCTTCTGGCCGGGTGTCGGCGTTGGCGTCGGGATCGGATTGGGCAGCAGCTATGCCTACTACAACGATCCGTATTATTACGGGCCCGACTATTACTCCGACTACTCGTACTATGACGACTCCGCGCCTGTCGCCATCGTTGGAACCGAAGGCGTCGACCCGAGCTACTGCGCACGCAGGTACCGCTCGTATGATCCGGCTTCGGGAACCTATCTCGGCTATGATGGCTTTCGCCATCCATGTCCGTAAGAGTCTGACATAGTAGCTGCGACAACAGAGGGCGGCGAGCCTATGCTCGCCGCCTTTTTCGTGCCGTATTGTTGTTTGTTCTGTGTCTAATGCGCCACGTTGCAGGCTGATTTTCGCCCATATTTCAAAATGTGCCTCGCGACGTGCAGATGATCGGCCCGTTTCGGTCCAATATCGTTTGAGCATGTGATTCTGCCCGTTCGGCCGCTTCGCAGGCTTGGTTGATATCAGTTGATGGACACATGGATTTTCGCGGAACTCGCGCAATGCAAACGCCGCGGGTGAGTGGCTTGGGCCTGCCGCCCGCGAACGCGCCAAGAACTTCGAACAAGGAGGCGCGCCTTGCCGACATATCTTCACTGCTTGGACGCAGCTGCATCGAAACTCGGATGCATATGGCTGGCCGCGCTGATCCCCGGCCCCGCTGGCGGACGTGTCGATGATTGAGAAACGCAGATGACCTATCAGCGTCTCGCATTGGGGCTCGGTCTCGGAACGCTGCTGGCGATCGGCGCCGCGTCCACGGCGCTCGACATCAAGTCGCGCCACGACGCGGCCTGGGTGAATTCATCGCTCGACATCCTGCAGAAGACCTCCGATCTGCGTCTGCTGCTACGCGAAGCGGAAGCGACCTCTCGCGGCTACGCACTCGTCGGTGACGATCAATTCAGGACGGAGTTTGCCGATGTCAGCACGAGAATTCCGGTCGCCATGGCCGAGCTGCGGCGCGCTGTGGCCGACAATCCCGAACCGCTGAAGCTTCTGACCGAGACCGAAGCCCTGATTGTCCGCAGGGTCGAGCTCGCTGCGGAGTTGATCCGGTTGCACGCCGCCTCGGATCGTGCGGGGCTCGAAGCCCTCAGAAGCCGCGCCGAAGGGCCGGCGACCATGAGCGAGATCACGGCCCATCTCGACCGTTTCGTTGCCGATCAGCGCAAGCTGCTGACGCAGCGTTCGATGA
Organism: Bradyrhizobium sp. SZCCHNRI2009; assembly: GCF_032485115.1. NCBI lineage: Bacteria > Pseudomonadati > Pseudomonadota > Alphaproteobacteria > Hyphomicrobiales > Nitrobacteraceae > Bradyrhizobium > Bradyrhizobium sp. SZCCHNRI2009. Next base: position 1,489,121 of record NZ_JAUEUH010000001.1, on the reverse strand, counting down.
CGTCGAAATCCACCGGATCGCTGCTGCTCACGATCGACCTGTGCGGTCTCGCGCTGCTGCTGATCATCGCCTTCTACCTCATCCGGCGGACCTATCTCCACGATCGTGCGCTGCGCGCGTCGCTAGTCCGCTCCGAAGCCGAGGCCAACTCGCTGGCGGAAAAGGCCGAGCAACAGCATCTCGACCTGATCGCCGCCCATGAGAAGCTGCGCCATTCCGCCGAGATCCTGCAGAACACGTTCAACAGCATGGCAGAGGGCGTGCTCGTCATCGATGCCACCGACACCGTGGTATTCTCGAACCCCGCGGTCGAACATCTGCTCGGCTACAGCCCGGAAAAGAATCTGACCGACGTCCGCGCGCGCCTCCGCGTCTACGAAAGCGACGGCGTGACGCCTGTCGCAGCACACGACCTGCCGACGCCGCGAGCGTTGCGGGGCGAGAGCTTCGACCGCCGCGAGCTGATCGTCTACCGGCCCGACCGGGACGAGACGCTGCGGCTGATGATCTCCGGCCGCCCGCTGCGCGACGCCGCGGGCGGCATTACCGGCGCGGCGATGGTCTATCACGACATCACCACGGCGCACGAGACCGAGCGGCTGCTGCAGCAGGCGCAGAAGCTGGATGCGATCGGCAAGCTCACCGGCGGCGTCGCACACGACTTCAACAACATGCTGACGATCATTACCGGCACCATCGAAACGCTGGCCGACGAGGTGAAGGACCGCCCCGCCGCCGCGGCGACCGCGGCGCTGATCGGACAGGCGGCAGACCGCTGCACCGAGCTGATCCGGCATCTGCTCGCCTTCGCCCGCAAGCAGCCGCTGCATCCGCGCGACAGCGACGTCAACAGCACGATTCTCGACATCGCAAAGCTGCTGCGTCCGACCCTCGGCGAGCAGATCGAGATCAACTCGATCCTCGAAGAGGAGACGCTGATCACGCACATCGATTCGGCGCAGCTCGCCAACTCGCTGGTCAACATGGCGATCAACGCCCGCGACGCGATGCCCAATGGCGGCAAGCTGCTGCTGGAATCGCGCAGGGTGGAGCTCGATGAGGCCTATGCCTCAGCCAACGCCGGCGTGACGCCCGGCCCCTATGTCATGGTCGCCGTCAGCGACACGGGTACTGGCATGTTGCCGGAGGTCCGCGACCGCGCCTTCGAACCCTTCTTCACGACGAAGGAAGCCGGCAAGGGCTCCGGCCTCGGCCTCAGCATGGTCTACGGCTTCGTCAAGCAATCCGGCGGCCACATCAAGATCTACAGCGAGGAAGGACGGGGCACCACGATCCGGCTCTACATCCCTGTGCCCAAGGGACAGGCTGCGAGCCCTGCTCGGCCCGAGCCCCCGCCGCCGCGCGGCGAGGAGACCATCTTCATCGTCGAGGACGATCCACTGGTGCAGGACTTCGTCGTCTCACAGTTGCAGAGCCTCGGCTACAAGACCATCACCGCATCGACCGGGGTCGAGGCGCTGGCCAAGATCGACTCCGGCCAAAGCTTCGATCTCCTGTTCACCGACGTCATCATGCCCGGCGGCGTCAACGGCAAGGAGCTCGCCGAGGAGGCGCTGCGGCAGCGGCCCGGCACCAAGGTGCTGTACACGTCCGGCTATACCGACAATGCGATGGTCGAGCACGGTCGCCTCGACCAGGCTGCGCTCCTGCTCACCAAGCCCTATCGCAAGTCGGAGCTCGCCAAGATGGTGCGGCTGGCGCTGGCAGGCCCCGTGGATGACGCCTTGGCCGATGATGCCTTGGCCGAGAACGCCTTTTCCGAGGACGCGCCGACGCGCGCTCACTTCTCCTGACTTGACCATCGCGCAGATCGGAACTGCGATCGTCACGGAGCTGGGCGCCACAAATTCCAATGGAAACCTACCCCATGCAATTGGCAGGACGCGACGGCATCCCGCGCCATTGGAGGCCACCGATGATCCGCCGGCGGGTGGTGATCGGGCTCGGCCTTGGAACCCTGCTCGCGATCGGCGCCGCGTCGACGGGACTGGACATCAAGGCGCGCAACGATACCGCCCTGGTCGAGCACACGATGGAGGTGCTGGAGAAATCCTCCGAGCTCCGCGCCCTGCTGCGACAGTCAGAAGCCGCCTCGCGCGGCTTCGCATTGTCCGGAGCCGACCGGTTCATCGCAGAGTTTCAGGCGACGAGTGGACTTATTCCTGCGGCCTGGGCGGACCTGCGAGAGCTCGTCCGGGACAATTCCTCGCAGAGCGAGCGGCTGCGATCGATTTATGGCATCGTGCAGCGGCGCATTCAGCTTGCCGGCGAGCTGGTCCGTCGCCACGCGGCGAACGATCGCGACGGCCCGGAGGCGCTGGCGGCGAGCGCGGCCGGTCCGGCGGCGATGACGACGATCAACCAGGCGCTCGACGCCTTTACCGATGAGGAGCGCCGGCTGCTGGCGGACCGCGCCACGATCTCGCGACGAACCGGATCCTGGCTACTGGCGATCGACCTCGCCGGCGTCGGCCTGCTGCTCCTGATGTCGGCCTATCTCGTCCGGCGCGCTCATCTTTCCGACCGGGCGCTGCGCTCGTCCCTCACCCGGTCACGGGAGACCGCGACCTCGCTGGAAGCCCAGGCCGTGCAGCAGCGCAGCGATCTCGCCGCCGCCTATGACGAGCTGCGCCGCTTCTCCGCCATTCTCACGAACACCTTCAACAGCATGGCCGAGGGCGTCCTCGTCGTCGATCCCGAAGGCACGATCATGCTGTCGAACCAGGCGATGGGACGTTTCCTGGGAACGAATGTGGGCAAGACCTTCGCCGAGATGCAGGCTGCCAACCAGTTCTACGAGAGCGACGCCGTCACCCGCATCGTCGACGAGGAGCTCCCGATCGCGCGCGCCTTGTGCGGGCTGTCGTTCGACCGCCGCGAGGTCGTGGTCAAGCCGACCGACGGCCGGCCGCAGTTTCGCCTGATGGTCAGCGGGCGGCCGCTGCGCAATTCCGCAGGCGCGATCAGTGGCGCCGCGCTGGTGTATCACGACGTCACCGACGTGCACGAGACCGAGCGCCTACTGCAGCAGGCGCAGAAGCTCGATGCCATCGGCAAGCTCACCGGCGGCGTCGCGCACGACTTCAACAACATGCTGACGATCATCACCGGGTCGATCGAGGTCCTGATCGACGCGGTGCAGGACCGGCCGGCGGCGGCCGAGTTCGCAGCCCTGATCGGCAGGGCCACCGATCGCTGCACCGAGCTGATCCGGCATCTGCTCGCCTTCGCCCGCAAGCAGCCGCTGCGTCCGCGCGACATCGACGTCAACGCCACGGTGGAGGACATCGCCAAGCTGCTGCGGCCGACCCTCGGCGAGCAGGTCGAGATCAGGACCGTTCTCGCCGACGAGGATCTCATCGCCCATGTCGATTCCGCGCAGCTCGCGAACGCGCTGGTCAACATGGCGATCAACGCGCGCGATGCGATGCCCGATGGCGGCAGGCTGCTGCTGGAGACGGCGAAGACCACGCTCGACGCGGCCCATGCAGCGGCCAATCCCGGCATCGTGCCCGGTTCCTACGTCATGGTCGCGGTCAGCGACACCGGCAGCGGCATGCCGCTGGAGGTGAAGGACCGCGCCTTCGAGCCGTTCTTCACCACCAAGGATGCCGGCAAGGGCTCCGGCCTCGGCCTCAGCATGGTCTATGGCTTCGTCAGGCAGTCCGGCGGCCACGTCAAGCTTCAGAGCGAGCAGAACCGCGGCACGACGATCCGGCTCTATCTGCCGGCGGCGCAGGCGACGCAGCAGATCGAGACGGAGCACGAGCAGGCGCTGCCGCATGGCCGCGAGACGATCCTGGTGGTCGAGGACGATCCGCTGGTGCGCGACTTCGTGCTCGCCCAGTTGCAGGGCCTCGGCTACACCACCCTCGTCGCCTCGCAGGCCTCGGAGGCGCTGGCGATCGCCGCGCGGAACCAGCCCTTCGACCTGCTGTTCACCGACGTCATCATGCCCGGCGGCATCAGCGGCCGGCAGCTCGCCGAAACCATCATGACCACGCGCCCCGCGCTCCCAGTGCTCTACACCTCCGGCTATACCGGCGATGAGATGGTCGAGAATCGGCAGCTCGTGCCGGACGCGCTGCTGCTGACCAAGCCGTATCGCCGCGCCGAGCTCGCGCAGATGGTGCGGCGGGCGCTGGACGGCAAGCCGGCGGCCGGCTGGCGTTAGCCGCGGGTCGCCATCGCCACCGCGGCCAGCGTGAAGGCCAGCGCGGCCACCTGCCCTGCCCCGAGCGGCTCGCGCAGCGCGATCGCGGAGGCCAGGACGCCGATCACCGGCACCGCCATGGTGCCGATCGCCGCCACCGAGGCCGGCAGCCGCGACAGCGCCGCGAACCAGGCGACATAGGCGACGCAGAACTGGATCACGGTGGAATAGAACATCAGCGCCCAGTCGAGCTGATCCAGCTTCGTCCAGTCGGAATGCTCGACCGCGAAGCCCACGAGCACGATCGGCACGCAGCCGATGCCGATCTGCCAGGCCGCCGCCGACAGCGGCGGCAGCCTGATCGGGAGCTTCTTGGCCATGACCGTGCCGAGCGCGAAGCCGAACGCGCCGCCGAGCACCATCAGGATGCCCGGCAGCTTGTCGCGGCTGGCGGTGAGCCCGTTGCTGCCCATGATCGAAGCCAGCCCCGCGAACGCCAGCACCAGCGCGAGCACGCGCAACAGCGTCGGCCGCTCGCCGAGGATCGGCCAGGCCAAGAGCGAGGCCCACACCGGCATGGTGTAGGCGATCAGTGCCGCCTCGCTCGCCGGCAGCCACAGCAGCGCCAGCCCCATCAGCACCATCCAGGCGGTGACGTTGAGCATCCCGGCCAGGACCAGCCGCGGCCAGACCTCCCGCGGTACGGCGAGGCTCTGGCTGCGGATGAAGGCCAGCAGCGCCAACAGCAGCGCCCCCACCACCCCGGTGGTGCCGCGCAGAGTGAGCGGCGGCAGCACGCCAACCAGATGCTTTGTGACCGGCCAGTTGAAGCCCCAGCCGAGCGAGGTGATGGCGAGGAACATCAGCCCGGCGGGCGTGATCCGCCCGCTGGCCACTGGCTTGTCTGTCATGGAATCACCGGCGCCGTCCGTGGGAGGATGAGCTTGCCGGCGTTTTCCCGGCCACACCAGGGATTGTGGGGCATGCCTGCCCCGCGAACGCTCCGTAGGCGCCCGTGAGTCCCGCCGATGCAAGCGAAACACGTCATTCGCACGCGAATAAATCTGCCCCTGTGAACAGCGGGACGAAGCCCTGTGGACAGCCTGCGGCACAAATTTTTTCGGTTTCGAATCCGCGAGGACTCGCCGATAGTTACGGCCATCACGATACCGGCACGCGCCCTGGTTATCCCGTACTTTCCCCCATATTTAGTGTTTGGTTTAGGAACCCGTACTAGTCCTTGACGGGTGGAGCGGAGTCGTCCTAGCTTCCGGCCCGGTTCGGCGCACAGTCATGTTTCGGGTCTGGCCGGCCGCTTCCCTCGAGAGGGTTCGAAGACGACCACGCCGCCGTCGCCACGGCAGCGGGCGTGGGTCGCCGTCTGCCCTGTGGACCATCGCTGCGCCGACGCGTCCCGGCGGGGAACCCACTAGATGTGGGGCCTCCCCTGCAGGGACGACGGAGCAGAACGGCGGGAGTGACGCGTTGAGAACGGACGGTGCGGGCAGCGGACGGGCTGCACGCCCCGCGCAGGAAGACGGGGCGAGACGCCGGACAACGGCGCAAGGCCTTCGCCTTCGAGGCTGAACAGATGCGGACCGGGCAACCGGTTGAACTGCGGCGGCAGACGAATTTTCCGGCAGCGTCCGGGGACTTCCAGCCGTCGCCCTTGGATGCAATGATCCCGGCCGCCAAGCGCGGTCCGGCAAGAACTATTGGGGCTCGCGATGCGGATTGAACGGCGCAACACCACCGAAGGACAGTCGCCCTATGCAGGGATCGACTTCCGCCTGACCACGTCCGAGATCAAGAATCCGGATGGCTCCGTGGTGTTCCGGCTCGAGAATGTCGAGGTCCCCGAGTTCTGGTCGCAGGTCGCCTCCGACGTGCTGGCGCAGAAGTATTTCCGGAAAGCCGGCGTCGCCGCGCGCCTGAAGAAGGTCGAGGAAGAGAGCGTGCCGTCGTGGCTGTGGCGCTCGGTGCCGGACACCGAGGCGCTGGCCGCTCTCCCTGAGAACGAGCGCTACGGCAGCGAGCGCTCGGCCAAGCAGGTGTTCGACCGTCTCGCCGGCTGCTGGACCTATTGGGGCTGGAAGGGCAACTACTTCTCCTCGGAAGCGGACGCGCAGGCGTTCTATGACGAGCTCCGCGTCATGCTCGCCAAGCAGATGGTCGCGCCGAACTCGCCGCAATGGTTCAACACCGGCCTGCACTGGGCCTACGGCATCGACGGCCCCGGCCAGGGCCACTATTACGTCGACTACAAGACCGGCAAGCTGACCAAGTCGAAGTCGTCCTACGAGCATCCGCAGCCGCACGCCTGCTTCATCCAGGGCGTCGAGGACGACCTCGTCAATGACGGCGGCATCATGGATCTGTGGGTGCGCGAGGCGCGCCTGTTCAAATACGGCTCCGGCACCGGCTCCAACTTCTCGCGGCTGCGCGGCGAAGGCGAGCGGCTGTCGGGCGGCGGCCGCTCGTCCGGCCTGATGAGCTTCCTCAAGATCGGCGACCGCGCCGCCGGCGCGATCAAGTCGGGCGGCACGACGCGCCGCGCCGCCAAGATGGTGGTGGTCGACGCCGACCATCCGGACATCGAGGCCTATATCGACTGGAAGGTGAAGGAGGAGCAGAAGGTCGCGGCGCTGGTCACCGGCTCCAAGATCAACCAGAAGCACCTGAAGGCCGTGATGAAGGCCTGCGTCAATTGCGAGGGCTCCGGCGACGACTGCTTCGATCCCGAGAAGAACCCGGCGCTGCGCCGCGAGATCAAGCTCGCGCGCCGCGCGCTGGTGCCCGACAACTACATCAAGCGGGTGATCCAGTTCGCCAAGCAGGGCTACAAGGACATCGACTTCCCGATCTACGACACGGACTGGGATTCGGAAGCCTATCTCACGGTGTCCGGCCAGAACTCCAACAACTCGGTGTCGCTGAAGGACGATTTCCTGCGCGCGGTTGAAACGGATGGCGACTGGAGCCTGATCGGCCGCACCAACAAGAAGGTCGTCAAGACGCTGAAGGCCAGGGACCTCTGGGAGAAGATCGGCCACGCCGCCTGGGCCTCGGCCGATCCCGGCCTGCACTTCAACACCACGATGAACGACTGGCACACCTGCAAGGCGTCCGGCGACATCCGCGCGTCCAATCCGTGCTCGGAATACATGTTCCTGGACGACACCGCGTGCAACCTGGCCTCGGCCAATCTGCTGACGTTCTACAACACCGAAACGAAGCACTTCGACGTCGGCGCCTACGAGCATCTCTGCCGGCTCTGGACGGTCGTGCTCGAGATCTCCGTGCTGATGGCGCAGTTCCCGTCGAAGGCGATCGCCGAGCTGTCCTACGAGTTCCGCACGCTCGGCCTCGGCTATGCCAATATCGGCGGCCTGTTGATGACCATGGGCCTGTCCTACGACTCCAAGGAAGGCCGCGCGCTGTGCGGCGCGCTCTCGGCGATCATGACCGGCATCGCCTACAAGACCTCCGCCGAGATGGCCGGCGAGCTCGGATCCTTCCCCGGCTACAAGAAGAACGCCGCGCACATGCTGCGCGTCATCCGCAACCATCGCCGCGCCGCGCGCGGCGAGGCGACCGGCTATGAGGCGCTCTCCGTCGCCCCGGTGCCGCTCGACCACGCCCACTGCCCGCAGGTCTCGCTGGTCAGCCACGCCATCCAGGCCTGGGACGACGCGCTCGCGCTCGGCGAGACCAACGGCTACCGCAACGCTCAGGTCACCGTGGTCGCCCCCACCGGCACCATCGGCCTGGTGATGGATTGCGACACCACCGGCATCGAGCCTGATTTCGCGCTGGTGAAGTTCAAGAAGCTGGCCGGCGGCGGCTACTTCAAGATCATCAACCGCGCCGTGCCCGCGGCCCTGCGCGTGCTCGGCTATCGCGAGAGCGAGATCGCCGAGATCGAGGCCTATGCGGTCGGCCACGGCTCGCTGTCGAACGCCCCCGGCGTCAACGCCACCACCCTGAAGGCCAAGGGCTTCACCGACGAGGCCATCGCCAAGGTCGAGAAGGCGCTGCCGACCGCGTTCGACATCAAGTTCGTGTTCAACAAGTGGACGCTCGGCGAGGACTTCATCGTCAAGCAGCTCGGCGTCACCGCTGAGGCGATCGCCGCCCCCACCTTCGACCTGCTCACCGCGATCGGCTTCACCAAGCGCGAGATCGAGGCCGCCAACGTGCACATCTGCGGCGCGATGACGGTCGAGGGCGCGCCGCATCTGAAGGCGGAGCACTATTCGGTGTTCGACTGCGCCAATCCCTGCGGCAAGATCGGCAAGCGCTATCTCTCGGTCGAGAGCCACATCCGCATGATGGCAGCGGCGCAGCCGTTCATCTCGGGCGCGATCTCCAAGACCATCAACATGCCGAACGACGCCACGGTCGAGGACTGCAAGGCGGCGTATCTGCTGTCGTGGAAGCTCGCGCTGAAGGCCAACGCGCTCTACCGCGACGGCTCGAAGCTGTCGCAGCCGCTCAACTCGCAGCTCATCGCCGACGATGAGGACGAGGACGATGCGGTCGAGTCCTTCTACGACAAGCCGATGGCGGCGCGCGCCACGCAGGTCTCGGAGAAGATCGTCGAGAAGCTGGTCGAGCGCATCGTGGTGATGCGCGAGCGCGAGAAGATGCCGGATCGCCGCAAGGGCTACACCCAGAAGGCGGTCGTCGGCGGCCACAAGGTGTACTTGCGCACCGGCGAGTATGATGACGGCCGCCTCGGCGAGATCTTCATCGACATGCACAAGGAGGGCGCGGCGCTGCGCTCCTTCATCAACAACTTCGCCATCGCGGTGTCGCTGGGTCTCCAGTACGGCGTGCCGCTGGAGGAGTATGTCGACGCCTTCACCTTCACCCGCTTCGAGCCGGCCGGCCCGGTGCAGGGCAACGACTCGATCAAATATGCGACGTCGATCCTCGACTACGTGTTCCGCGAGCTCGCCGTCAGCTACATGTCGCGCTTCGACCTCGCCCATGTCGACCCGTCCGAAAGCAATTTCGACGCGCTCGGCCGCGGTGTCGACGAAGGCAAGCCGTCGGAGGACGGCCCGAGCCAGCAGGCCGCGAAATACGTCTCGCGCGGCCTGACCCGCTCGCGCACCGACAACCTCGTCGTGATGCGCGGCGGCTCCTCGTCACCCTCCCCTGCAGGGGGAGGGTCGATCGGAAGCTCCGCTTCCGATCGGGGTGGGGTGAATCTCACCGCCCTCTCCCATGCCCGCACCGGCGACGCCCTCGACGGCGCCGTCGCCCTGAAGCAGGAGCCGCAGCACGACCTCTCGCCCACCGAGAAGCTCGAGGCCCTGCAATGGAGCAAGGCCGGCACGGCGAACACGCAAATCGCCTCCAAGGCCGAACGCCGCGCCGAAGCCAAGGCCAAGGGCTACGAAGGCGAGATGTGCTCGGAGTGCGGGAATTTCACGCTGGTGCGGAATGGGACGTGCATGAAGTGCGATACGTGCGGAAGTACGACGGGGTGTTCTTGATCGACTAGACCGCGTCTTTTCCGCTGCTGCATTCGCAGCTAGCTCAACGACAATACCTTCGGCGAGCTGTGCTTCGCCGAAGGCTACTAAATCGAACAAAAAGTGAATCAATTGAGAGGCCTCACGTTTATCTGCAGTCCTGCGCTGAAAGCCAGTTCCGTCAACGAACGGCGGACATCTCAACGAACAGAGCTCCGAGCCACAGATGAATTGCCCCCATTGTACTGTGACGATTCATGAATACTGGTCATCAAATATAGTCAGACTAGAGGGCCAGCATACTAATTGGCGAACATCCGTTATGGTTTGTCCGTCGTGCTCCAAATTGATTGTCCGCACAGGAGAAGGCTTTTGGAGTGCATCAGATTTTATCGAACCATTGGATTGGGTGTTGGTATTCCCCCAGGGATCGAGCCGAGGTCCCGTTCCGCCGGATGTGCCAGCAGACATTGCGGCGGACTACAATGAAGCAGCGCTCGTGCTACATCAGAGCGCGAAGGCTTCTGCCGCTCTGTCACGCCGATGCCTTCAAACTATACTTCGAGAAGCCGGCTACCCGCATTATAACTTATCAGAACAAATTGAAGCGGTTCTCACTGAAACAGACACCCGTAAAGCGCTGCCTACAGCAGTTCACACGATTCTTGACGCCATACGTCACTTCGGTAATTTCGCCGCACACAAGATCACAGACAAAACAACACTCCAAGTTATTGACGTGGAGCCTCATGAAGCGGAGTATTGCCTTGATATTCTCGATGCCTTGTTTGACCACTACTACACCAGACCAGCCACTGCACTTCGTCAACGACAGCTACTCGATCTCAAGCTCGCGGCTGCAAGGAAGCCTCCCGCAAAATAGCTGATCACTTCAATCAGAAGCGCACGATAAAATGGTGATTAGCAAACGTAGGGCAGATCAGCGGAGCGGAATCTACCGCATTGACGGGGACGGCACTTTTCGCGCCCCTACGCTGCGACGTCAGCCAATGCATGAGTACATCATCATCCAATCTATCTTTGCTTGAACGCCCGAAGCGCTTTCACGATATCGCTGCATAGGTAGAAAATGGTATGTTCCCGGCTATATTCTTGGACCTCTAAATGCCCCTTCTTGTTCTTGAGCCCAATTGATACCTGGGCATCGGCACGTCCTTCGTTCGTAATTGCAAAACGCGTTGATGGCGCCAGTCCCGCCTCATGGTAGTAGATTATATCTGCACCTTGAGATCGGAGCTTATTTGACAGAAAGTTTGGCGATTCCATAAACAAAGTAAGATTTCGATTTTGAGCTAACTCAGTAAGCAACTGCTCCATCTCCGGATCAACCCAGCTCATATCTCTTGCAAGTATGGACGTACGACCTCCTGAGTGGCCGTGTGTATGGGTAAATCGCTCCATATAGTTTTTTATATCCAGATCACTTCGGAGTGTTTGCGGCATAGAATTCCGCATGGCCATGATCTCAAAGAACAGATGAATACCGGCAAGCGATACGGAAAACAGGAGAAGGACTTGCTCCAAAAGCGTGAAGCTTCCGGATGGACGCACCGTATAGTACAGACCAACTAAAGACGCATACGACCCTACAGCTGACAATAGGTTGCGCACATCCTCCCCCCCCCAGCCACGGCCCGTGCACAGCTTAAAGCAGATGGGGTGATCGACGCAACCTTTGGCTTGTTGGTAGCAAGTACAGCGCGAGTTGGCGCAGCGCAATCCGCCGATTGACCTGATCGGCGCGTGCGCGCCCCACGCTGCAATCCCCTGGCCCACGCCCTCCCCCATGCACCTCCACATCTTCTCCGATCTCCACGCCGACATGGCCGAGATCAAGCCGATCGAGGCCCTGCCCGGGATCGATGTCGCAGTCGTCGCCGGCGATGTTGGCGAGGGGGCGGTGAACGGGTTTGCGCGGCTGCGCGAGATCGTCGCCGACGACGTGCCGATCGTCATGGTGATGGGCAACCATGAATATTATCACCGCACCTATCCGGAGGAGCTGAAGCTGGCGCGGGCCGAGGCAGCGCGGTTCGGGGTGCATCTCCTGGAGAGCGAGGCGGTCGTGCTCGCGGGCGTACGCTTTGCGGGCGCCACGCTGTGGACCGACTATGCGATCTTCGGCCCCGGCAGCGAGGCGGAGGCCATGGCCGCCTGCGGGGACACGATGCACGACCACCGCTGCATCATCTGGCAGGACGAGCCGTGGCTGCGGTTCACGCCGCGGGAGGCGCTCGGCCTGCACCTGACATCGCGCACCTGGCTCACGGGCCTCTTGGAGACGCCGTTCGACGGCCCGACCGTCGTCGTCACCCACCACGGCCCCGGCTGGGGCTCGGTCGCCGAGCGCTATCACAACGACCTGACCACCGCCGCCTTCGCCTCCGATCTCTCCGCGCTGATCCTCGCCACCCAGCCGGCACTGTGGATCCACGGCCACATCCACACGCCCTCGGACTATCGCGTCGGCACCACCCGCGTGATCTGCAACCCGCACGGCTATGGCCGCGAGAACCCGGATTTCGATCCGGAGCTGGTGGTCGAGGTGTAGTCGCCTGCTCGGCGTGGCTGGGCAGGCTCTCTCCTCCGTCATTCCGGGGCGCGCGAAGGCGCGAGCCCGGAATCCATAAGCACGAGCGGCTATGAGTTGCGAGATGCAGGCCGCGGCGATGTGTGCCCAGCCCCGCGGCCTGTGAGTATGGATTCCGGGCTCGCGCTTCGCGCGCCCCGGAATGACGTGGGGAGAGAACACGCACCCTTCTGCCGGCTCGGCCTCCGGCGCTACTTGAAGCACACCGCCTTGTCGCCCGCCGCGAACGAATTCCCCGGCATCGGCCGCAGCGGGAGTTACAGTGACGCTGCACTTTACTCGATCTGTTTGCGCTCGAACGTCCTCACCCACTCCCGCTGATCTTCCGTATCCGGCACGCGCACGCCGCGTGCGGCGGCGATCCGATCGAAGGCCTCAGCTCCATCAATGCCCAGCCGAATCATCACGCAGGCCGCGATGACGGCGGAGCGGCCGATGCCGGCGCGGCAATGGATCAGGACCGTCTGGCCGTCCGTCAGCCGCGCGGCGAGGTCGTGCGCGAGCCGCAACGCTACGCTGCGGCTCTCAGGAAGACCGCGGTCGGGGATCGGAAATGACACGAAGGCCATGCCGTGTGACTGGCACAGCGCGGCCTCGCGCTGAAGGCCGAGGTCATGAACCTCAGCCGGCTCCAGCAGGCTGACGACGACGGCAATGCCCTCGCCCACCCAGGCCGCGATGTCGTCTGCCAGCCAGTCTTCCGCCCGCGGCCGCGCCGCGATGGCGAGGCGGCCGGCGATGGGCAGGTCGATCCAGTGCAGGCGGGGCATGGTGATGGTCCTGTCATGAATGAGCGTTCGTAACCCGGATGAGCGAGAGCGACATCCGGGATCGCGGCTGCCGAGACGGATGCACTCTCAGGCCGCCCGAACATCATACCGCGTCCGCTACACGATCCCCAGGATTTCCCGGTGCAGCGGAACGATCGCCGACACGCCGCAGTTTACTACGAACCCAACAACGAAGGAGGTTCGTTCATGAAGATGGCAATCGTCTTGACGGCGGCTCTGTTCGCCGCTTCGCCGGTGTTCGCCGCAGAGACCGGCGCAAGTTCGCACGGCGCGTCGAAGAAGGCGCCCGGCCAGCAGATGCAGCGTAGCAAGACGTCGACGGCGCCCGGCGCTTCGGAGTACGCGCCCGGTCATCAGAGCAACACCGCCGCCGGCCCGGGGCATTCCGAGAGCGCTCCCGGCCAGCGCATGACGACCACCGGCTCCAGCACGCATAGGAAGTAGTGGGCGCGCGAACGGGATTCGATCCCGCTTCTCGGCCCCCCCTTTCGCTTGAAGACACAGAAAAGCCGGAAGCCTCTCAGTTCATCTTCCAGACATCCGAGGGAGTCACATGCGCAAAGCGATCTTCATCCTTGCAACATCGATTTCAACCGCGCTGATCGTGCCCGCCAGCGCGTTGCCTCGCGCTCCCCTTCAGGTCGATCGCGGCGCATCTGATCTCATCGAGGTGAGAGGCGGTCATGGCCATGGTCATGGTCATGGCTGGGGCCGCGGCGGCGGTCACCGGGCCTTCGGCTGGAGTCGCGGCCGAAAGGTGGGTTGGCGCGGTCATCACTGTCCGCCGGGCCACTGGAAGAAGGGATGGTGCTGATCAGCCGGACCAGGAGCGTTAGCAAGCGTAGGGCGGATGAGCGGAGCGTAATCCGCCGCTCGACCAGATCGGCGCGTTACGCTTCGCTAACGCGCCCTACGCGGCGAGCCCTGGGCTCCACCTCCCTGCCCGCCATGAACCTCCACATCATGGCGTGCCGATCGTCATGGTGATGGGCAACCATGAATTTGATCACCGCACCCTTCCCGAAGAGCTGAAGCTGGCGCGCGCCGAGGCGGCGCGGTTCGGCGTGCATCTGCCGGAGAACGAGGCGGTCGTGCTGGCGGGCGTGCGCTTTGCGGGCGCCACGCTGTGGACACAGCCACGCGCTTCCCGCGCGCTTTGGTTGACCTGCATCAACAGCGTCGAAGTGAATCCGCATCAAGCTGTCATCGTCAGAGAAGCGGAGGCAGTATCATGGCCGACTCGCAAGCATCTCTCGTCCCATCCCACGACGCGCCCGATCCGCACCGTCAAATCGATTCAGCCGCTTGGGCCGTCTTCTTCATCTGGCTCGGCGTGGTCATGCTCGCAGGGCTTCCCTGGGGCTGGTTCCTGGTGGGCGTCGGCATCCTCATCCTGGGCGCACAGATGGTGCGGACGCAACGGAGCCTAAAGGTCGACAGGTTTGGCGTGGTCATCGGGGTCATCATTCTTGCGGCCGGCCTGTGGGATCTTCTTGCCTTGCCGTTGCCGCTCATGCCGATGATCCTGATCGTGCTGGGCGGATATCTGCTCTGGAAGACGCTCTCGACGACGGAATCCCCCTAAAAGCGGCGCACGAAACATCAGGAGGCTCGGACGAGCGGGACAGCCCGTAGGGTGCGGGCGGTTCGCAATGGTGGGCACGCGCCGCCTTGCGGCGGCGCTTTGCCCGCCCTGCGGCGCTACTTGAAACACACCGACTTGTCGTTCGGGTCGAACGAATTGCCCGGCATCGGCCGCAGCGGGGTCAGCTTGGGGTTGGCGGCCAGCAGCCGCTTCGCATAGGCGCCCAGCGCAGCGTTCATCGTGTTCAGGCGGTCCTGGGCGTCGGTGCGCTGCAGCGGCAGGGTGACCACGCCAGAGTTGTAGACCTCCGCACGCGACCATTGCTGGCCCTGCACGATGCGGCCGACGAGGCGCGACTTCAGGTCGGCGGCGCTGTCGCCGGCGGCACTCTTGGCCCCGACGACATCAGGCGGCAGCAGGCTGGGGTTGACGATCCAGCCGCGCGGCTTGGCGACGGTGTTGCCGAACAGGATCAGCTCGTCGACGGTGTTGTTCAGCGCCACGTAGTCGCGCAGCGGCAGGCTGGTGTCGCCGGTGCCGGTCTCCTGGACGTGGCTCGCCAGATGCGGCCCCGTCGCGCAATAGGTGCCGAAGCTGAGTTTGATGCTGCCGGAGCTCATGGCCATGTAGCTGCCGACATCCGAGCCGCCCGGCGGCGACGGCGCGTCGTCGCCGCAGAAGGTGCCGTGCGACGAGGCATCCTGCAGGGAGTGCAGATAGAGCCCGATCCGGGCGATCTGCACCGGCACCGGCGGCTTCCTGGGGTCGTCGAACAGCACGCCGGTCGTCTTGCTCTTGTCGTCCAGCCAGGATTTGAGCTGGGTGTAGTCGACGACGCCGTTGCTGTTGTCGAGCACCTTCGGTCCCGAGGTGATGTTGATGGCCGGCCCGATGGCGTAGTTCTCCAGCAGCGGCACGTTGCCGCTGATCGGCACGTTCGCCAGGCATTGCGGGCCGCTGAAGTTCGAGGAGCCGTTCGGCACCGTGTATCCGGCGGTGCACAGCAGGCCCGGGCCGTCGTCGGGCTTCATCGCCCATTGCCGGAGATCGTACAGCGTGCCCTGATAGACGCTGTCGATGGTCACGGGATAGCCGGGGGGCGGATAGTGGAACGGATACACCGCCTGCACGCCGCTGGCGCCGTGCACGTCGGTGCCCTGCCCGTTCGGCGAGAAGTTCAGCAGGTAATGATACAGCGGCCCGTCGGTGGTGTTGTTGGTGCGCTGGAAGCCGTTGAACTTGGCGGTGATGTAGCTGGCGCCGGAATTGGTCGATGTCGCCTGCCCGCCGCACTGGTCGATCGGCGCATATTGTGCGTAGTCGGAATTCTCGTTGTAGGCGGCGATCCAATAGGCCACGTCGGCGCGATAGCCGAGCGCCTGGGCGATGAAATAGGTCGAGTCGGCGTGGATCATGCTGCGGCCGGGCGGAATGACGGCGAACTGCACCGCCTCGAGCAGGCAGCCCCGGTTGAGCGCTTCCGCCGGATTACGGCACGCGCTGGCCGGCGCGAGACAATTCCTCAAGCCGTCCTTCACGCGCGGGATACAGATGTCCTCCAGGAACGCCTGCGCGGGGTGCGGCGCGGTCAGGCCCCAGCCGAGAACGGACGATCCCACGACGACGGAGAGGGTCGACAATGCAAAGCCAATGCGCATGAAAAACTCCTTGGTGATTGAAATCCAGCCGGTCGGGAGCTGAACCATGGCCAAACGCCACGTCTCTCAAGCCACGCGAAACGCTGCGTGAGGCTTGCCTCGCGGATTCGGCGAGGATGATTTGTCCCCATCTCGATCAAAATATCAACCTATAGTTGTTATGACAAATGCATCGCCTTCGCAAAGATGCGCGCTGCTTGGCCCGCCGACGGCTCGCCGTTGACGCAGGTCTTTCAGACTCGCATCATCACGCCCTGATGTATCGCGATGTCACCGAGCCGCCGTCGGAGGTGCGCTATCGCTGCCCGTGCTGCCGCTTCCTCACCCTTGGGTGAGCGCGGCGGGTTCGAGATCTGCCCGGTCTGCTATTGGGAGGACGACGGCCAGGACGACCACGATGCCGACCTCGTCCGTGGTGGTCCCAATGGAGCGCTGTCGCTGACCGAGGCACGCGCCAATTTCAAGACCCTCGGCGCCTCGGAGGCGGCGCATCGTGCGTGCGTCCGTCTCCCCCGGCGGACGGCGGACGGCGAACGCTAGCTCGTCGAACGATGCGGGACCGTCTTCGGCCCGACGGGAGACGCCGGATGTTGTCATCGCTGGATGCCACCACGCCAGCATAGCGATCGCAGGCGAGCACCAAGCGCCAGCGTCATGTCGCAGGGAACGAGCCGTTCAGCTCGCTCCGTCTCGTTTGCCATGAGCGTCGTTCTTCTCGCGCTGAGGAGAGATCTTCCAGTCGCGACCTGCCTTACGGTGGTCCCAATCGATGCCGGGTCCCATCCGATGCAGCGTGTGCTGCTTCTGACGTTCGCTGGTCGACTGCCCCTTCTCTCTTGCCGGCACGCCTGAACTCGCTTTGGTCTCCGCGGGATTGGGGGAAGGTTTTCCTTGCCCCTGAGCGAACAAGGGATTGAGGCTGACTGACGCCAGCAAGACGATCATGAAGGCAAAAGTACGCATGGAACAGCTCTCCCTTTGCATGTCACATCGACCATCCGGCCACGACCTCGACAGGAGCACTCTGAAGGTCGCGGACGGCTGCGGATTGATCTGGATCAGATATCCCGCGGGACCAGGCAATCGCGGCTCGCCGGAGCGGATCGACCAGCGATGGATGGAACATGCCTTTGCCTGAGCCGTTCCTGGGTGAAGTGCGGATCGCGGCTGTTTACAGAGCAGACAGATGACCAAGTTTGCGAAGGGCGACCACGTCTCCTGGAACTCGGAGGCCGGCCGCGTGACCGGACGCATCGTCGCGGTGCATGTGCGCGACTTCGACTACAAGGGCTATCGTCACCGCGCCAGCAAGGACTCTCCGCAATACGAGATCAAGAGCGACAAGAGCGACCACATCGCCGCTCACAAGGAGAGCGCCTTGACCAGGGTGAGCAGCGATGAGGCTCGCGGTTCGCAGGGATGACCGAGCACTCCCCCGCCGAGACCGCAATGACACGGGCGCGCGACGCGCTTCCCGTCTTCACCATCGGGCACTCCACGCGGACGATCGCCGAGTTCGTCACGCTGTTGCGGGCCGGCGAGGTTCAGCTCGTCGTCGATATCAGGCGCATCCCGCGCTCGCGGACCAACCCGCAGTACAATTCGGAGGTGCTGCCGGCCGAGCTCGCGCGCCATCAGATCGGCCATCTGCGCATTGCCGAGCTCGGCGGCCTGCGCAAGACGAGCGGCATTTCACCGGACACGAACGGCTTCTGGACCAACAAGAGCTTCCATCATTACGCTGACTACGCCCTGTCCGATGACTTCCGGCGCGGCTTCGATCGCCTGCTGACCGTGTCGGCCGCGCAACGCACGGCCATCATGTGCGCGGAGGCGGTGTGGTGGCGCTGTCATCGTCGCATCGTCACCGACTACCTGATCGATGCCGGCCGCGCCGTGTATCATCTCATGGGCCACGACGAGGTTCGTGCGGCGACGTTATCTGAGGGTGCGGTGCGAGCCGGCGACAGATTGACCTATCCCGGCTCGAACAACGAATGACACGCAACTCGCGGCGCAGCCGACGCGCTCCGCATCGCGACCAGGCTAGGTCTCCTCCTCCATCGTCACCGCGACGGCGCCGATGGCCGACAGCCGCACCTTGTCGCCTTCGACGTCGGCGACGAGACCCTTGTCGATGAAGTGATGATGCCCCTTTTGGCTGCCCTCGCCGCTGTCCTTCCTGGTCAGCTTGATGCGGTTGCCGTCGACGCGGTCGACGGTGCCGACATGCACGCCGTCGGCGCCGATGACTTCCATGTGTTCCCTGATGTCCTGCATGACGCGTCTCCTTCGTGGCTGATGATGGGTCTGAAACGGCCTCAACCGGCGGGGTGCCCGAACTGTTCCGTCCGCGTACCTAGCCGTCGGGCGGATCAGCGCAGCGTGATCCGCCCTTCCTCCGCAGGCAGCGGTTACGGCTGCGCCAAACCCCGCCCTACGGACTCTCGTCATTGCGAGGAGCCGAAGGCGACGAAGCAATCCAGGGCGGCACGAGAATGAAGCAATCCAGGGCGGCACGAGAATTCTGGAGTGCCGCGGATCCTGCCACGGGCTGCGCCTCGGCGCGGACCCGTCGGCTGGCAATGACGCGAAAATCCGCCTGCGCCGACAGGCCATTTTCATCAGCGGCCTCAAGCTGATCTGGCCTGTCCAGTCCTTCGGTGAAAAATAAATCACTTTCGCTTTTTCAAAAATAATGATTGTCTACGCCCATCCCGGCCCGCCGAGAGGGGCGTATCGCGATCGTCACGAGACGTGGGCCGGAGATGCGGTGGCTGTGAGTGTGCCGCAGCGGGCTTGAGGCCCGCCGACGAACGGCACGCTTGCGGACGTGAAGACGCGTGGTCCTGGCGCCCCGAAGCTGGCGCCAAGTGCGGTGGTGATGATGATCGCGCCGCGCGACGGTGGCTAACAAGCCGGACACCGGGGAGATCGCGACATAAGCGTGAAAACCATCGCGCGGGGAATGCCGGGATGCCTCGGCTGAACCTGTGGTGACTGCCGCCTGCTTATCTTCTGCAGGCGGGCCATGGGTGCGGCCAGCGCCCGGCATTCCCCGCGCCCTCTCCCTTCGGAGGGCCGACGACCGGCAAGGCTCGGGCGCCGTCTGCGTCGCGGGATCGCGCCCGCTTGGCGATGCTACGCCTTGCGCACGGTGCCGAGGAAGCCCTCCACCGCCACGCGGAAACGATCGGCATCGGTGGACATGCGGCGGACGGAGTCGACCATCGCCGCGCCGGCATTGCCGGTCTGGCGGTTGAGCGCTGCGACCGAGCCGATCGTGTCGGTCACGGCGCGGGTGCCCTGGGCGGCATGCTGGAAGTTGCGCGAGATCTCGGTGGTGGCGGCGCGCTGCTCTTCGACCGCCGCGGCGATCGCCGTCATCTTCTCGTCGATGCTGGAGATGTTGTGGCTGATGGCGCGGATCGCCTCGACCGACTCGCCGGTGGCGGCCTGGATCTCGGCGATCTGGCGGGTGATGTCGTCGGTGGCGGTCGCCGTCTGCGCCGCGAGGTTCTTGACCTCGCCGGCGACCACGGCGAAGCCGCGGCCGGCTTCGCCGGCGCGCGCCGCCTCGATGGTCGCGTTGAGCGCCAGCAGGTTGGTCTGCGCGGCGATCGCGGTGATCATCTTGACCACCTCGCCGATGCGGTTGGCGGCGCGGTCGAGCATCTCGACGGTGGCGTTGGTCTGCGCCGCCTTCTCCACCGCCTGGCGCGCATCGGCCGCCGAGGCCTGCACCTGGGCCGCGATCTCGGAGACCGACGCGGTCAGCTCCTCGGTGGCGGCGGCGATGGTCTCGAGATTGGTGGTCGCGGTCTCCGCGGCGCTGGCGACCGCGGCCGTCTGCTCGGTGGACTCATCGACCAGCTTGCGGACCTCGCCGGCGCTGGAATCGAGCTGGCCGGTCGAGTTGCCCATGCTGACGATGACCGCCTGCACGGTGTCGTCGAAGCTCTTGCAGGCGCTGTCGATCGCCTGCGAGCGCTCCAGCCGGCGGCCCTGGTCGAGCTCGCGCTCGCGCGACAGCTGCTCGGCGGTGGCGGCGCTCTCGCGCAGGCCCTCGAGGGCGGCAGCCATGGCGCCGAACTCGTCGGCATGAGCGAACTGCGGCACCGGCGTCTGGTAGTCGCGCTGGCCGATGCGCTGGATCGCCTGCATCAGGACGCCGACCGGGCGCATCAGGCGGACGCGCACCGCGCGCAGCGCCAGGCCGGCCACCACGAGCGCGGTGATGAAGGCGAGCGACTGGACGATCAGGCTGCTCAGCGCCGCGGTCTTGATCTCCTCGGCGCGCGCGATCGAGCCGTCGAGCGCGGTCATGCCGATGGCGATGATGCCGGCGAACGGGCCCTGGCAGAATGCGTTCCATTCCGGCGCCGGCATCGCCGGCTTGCCGCTGCCGTCAAACCCCTTGGCGAGCTGGTCCATGCGCTGATGCGCGGCCTCGACCTCGGCGCGCGAGGTCTTCACGGCCCCGGCGAGCCCGGTGCTGCGGCCCCCCGCCAGGAGGTCGTCGAGCCCGGACCAGCCGGCCGCGACGGTGCCGCGCCATTGCGCGATCGCGCCCTTCTGGGCGTCGTCGAGCGGCTTGGAGGCGTTGATGTTGGGACGCAGCGCCGAGCATTGCAGGCCGTAGCGGTCGCGGACCTGCCAGGCCAGCCGCCGCGCCTGCACCATCTTGGCGATCGCCGGATCGGTCATCCAGGCGCGGTTCGAGACGGCGAGCGAGGCGGCGTTGGCGACGTCCAGCGTCTTGGTCATTGCCTGGTACCAGGCCTGCGTACGCGCCAGCACGCGTTCGGAGCGCGGCTTCGCGGCTTCATCGAACAGCAGCTTGAACTGCGGAACCGTGGCGTCCCAGCTCGATTTCAACCCGGCCATGAGGTCGTCGCGCTCGGGCATGTCGACGCCGGCGAGCGCGGCGACGATGCCGTCATAGCCCTTGGCCTCGATGCCCTGATATTCGGTGAGCTTGGCGCGCGGATCGTCCTCGCTCAGCAGCACGCTCTGGATGTCGCCGCGGTGGGCGCGCATGACCAGGACGTTCTGGAAGATCGCCTTGTCGGCCGCGGTCAATTGCTCGGTCGCGACGCTCTCGCGATAGCGGCCCGCGGCGCCGCTCATCAGGATCGCCGTGGACACCAGGATGCCCGCCGCCAGCACCGACAACAGCACCATCAGCAGAGTACTGACCGATTTCTTCATCACGCCCCGCCCCACACCAGAAAGTGGCAGGATGACGCGATTGCACAAATTCTTCCTTAACCATGGACCGGCACACCGGCGGCCGAGGTAATCAGTTGCCGAAATCCCCTGCCCCACGCCAACAAAAAATGCGCAAGCCGCAACGCGGCAGCCGCTGGCGCGCGCTGCGGCGCGATGCGAAGCGAATCGCGGGGCGCGGTGCGCAGTGGCTGGGCCGGACGGCCGGCGCGGCGCCGCGGTGGATCAAGATCGCCTGCGGCGCCTTGGTGCTGCTCGTGACCTTCGCGCTGGTCAATCTGGCCTATCACGTGCTGCGCAAGCCGACCGAGCTGTTCGTGGTGACGGGTCATTCGCTCGACAAGGAGCCGGAGGAGACTTGGCGCCAATATGGCGCGCTGTTCCGTGAGAGCTCGACACGATCGATCACGCCGGAGCTGCTCGCCGCACTGGCGCAGACCGAGAGCTCGGGCAATCCGGTGGCGCGCACCTATTGGCGCTGGCGCTTCGCGTGGAATCCGTTCGCGCTGTATCAGCCGGCGTCCAGCGCCGTCGGCTTGTTCCAGATGACCGACGGCGCCTTTGCCGACGCCGCACGGTTCTGCATCCGGGATCACGAGGTGGTCAGCGACGGCTGTGGGTCGCCGAGCCTGTACGTCCGCGCATGGCCGGCGCATGCGGTGGCGCTCACGGTGATCTCGCTCGACCGCCAGGTCGCTGCCGTGCTCGCGCGGCAGCCTGGCGCCAAGCCGAGCGCGCAGCAGCGGCAGGATCTCGCGGCCGTCATTCATCTGTGCGGCGCCGGGCCGGCGGCCGGGTTCGCGCGCCGTGGCTTCAAGCCGGCGGATGGCGAGCGCTGCGGCGACCATTCGGTCGCCGGTTATCTCAGCCGCGTCAATGCGATGAAGAAGCAGTTTCAGAAGCTCTCGACGGCGGAGCAGAGCTAGCGCATGGCGCCCGCTCGGCAACATCGCAGCCCGCCCGGTTCCGCGTTAAGCACGTCGGATTCACCGATGTGGGCAAAGCGCGCCCGTTAAGACATTGGCAACGAACTGCCGCGCATTTTCTCCGTCCCATTAGTACAGGAGTCACCATGTCAGAGATCGGCATTCCCGGCGCGCGCATCCGGTCCTTCATCGAGCGGATCGAGCACCTCGATGGCGAATTGGCGGAGCTGAACGAGCAGAAGAAGGAAGTGTTCGCCGAGGCCAAGGGCGAAGGCTTCGACGTCAAGATCCTGAAGGAGATCATCAAGCTCAGGAAGCAGGACCAGGACGAGCGCGACGAGCACGAGACGCTGCTCGACACCTATCTCCGGGCGATGGAAGCGGCCGAGACCGGGCCGGCCAGCAAAACCCCCGAGCGCAAGGCGGCGTGACGCTGCCGACCGACGATGGCGGCGCGCAGCCCATCTGCGCCGCGCGCTGCCCTCCCCCGGGATTTTCCTTGCCCGGTTCCATCCGAGCCTCTAACGCTGCGCTACGCTTCTGCCCGCGCCCGAGGATGAGATGACCGACGCAATGACCTGCCCGCAATGCCGCTCCGAGCACGCCTATCAGGACGGCGCGCTATGGGTCTGTCCCGAATGCGGCCATGAATGGAGCGGCGACGCCGCCGTTGCGGCATCGGCCGGCGACGACGCCAGCATCCGCGACGCCAACGGCAACGTTCTGGCCGACGGTGACAGCGTCATCGTCATCAAGGACCTGAAAGTGAAGGGATCGTCGTCGGTGGTGAAGGGCGGCACCAAGGTGCGCAACATCCGCCTGCAGGAGGCGAGCGACGGCCACAACATCGCCTGCAAGATCGACGGCATCGGCCAGATGAACCTGAAGTCGGAGTTCGTGCGCAAGGCGTAGAGCCTAGTGCTCCCGGAACATTCGCGACGCCATGGCGTTCGGATCAACAACGGGAGGATGGCCATGCTGACGGACGACCAGATCGCGACGCTTTCGGATATCGGCCAGGCGATCGCCTTCTCGCCCGACCGGCAGGACGAACTCGATGGACTGATCCGCGAAGGTTATGTCGCCAAGGACGGCGACATCTACGAGCTGACGGCGAAGGGGCAGAAGATCCTGACCGATCGAGGTGCCGGATTGAACGAGGCCTGACGGACCGGAGGCTCGCAGCACCGGGCATCGGGGCGTCGGTATCAGCGCCACCGGAAAGTCTGGCATCCGGCCAAATATCATGCGGGGAATCGGCGGTTCGTCTGCAGACACCCTTGCGAATCGAACTCTGATTCACCCAATGAACGGCGATATTCCGCCCGAAGACCGAAAACAATGTCCGCGGGCGCCGCAGGACTGCGCAGGCGCTGCCTGTTATTTGACGCAACAGGTCCGGCTCAGGCCCGGCACTCAGGCCGAACAGCACAACACGGGCAAATCGCCAATTGATCGAGCAGCAAACGCAGGCCGGTTGCCCAACGCTGCGTGATCCAAGCAGTGAATCCGTCACGCTTCTGTGGTCATGAAGTGACACCCGTAGCAATCCGTTCCGTCGCAGCACGGCGTGGATTCATAACTTGGCATGAACTCTGCTTTCCCGATCCTGACCGGGTCCCACTCTTTGGAGGCAGAATCAACGTGCTCGTCACTCTCGTCGCAATGCTATGCAACGGCCAGCTCTGCATGGAGAAGGTCGTCACCAACAGCGAGATGTCCGGCATCACGATGACATCCTGCGCCGTCAGCGCGCAGATCGGAATCGCAGACTGGATGTCCAAGGGTCCCTATCGCGAGTGGCATCTGCAGAGTTACAAGTGTGTCGCCGGCAAGTACGTGCCGAAGACCAACGCCTGATCCGCCTTGTCCGTCCGGCTGGCGCCCGGATATCCGGGGCCGGCCGGCCAGGCGGAAGAGCTCTGCACTGCTGTCGAATGTTCGACCCCAGTCGCGTCGCATTCGGGACATGCGCAGCAAAAAACGCTGCCGTCAGCGTGCAAACGCGCCCTGAATCGGCGAATTCGATGCGCAATGGCGCTGGCCCGCTTCGTGCAACGCCCCTCAGCGACAATGAGGGATGACGTCATGCCGTTCTACAGCTTCCATTGCGCAGCCTGCGCAGAGGATGTCGAGTTGCTGATCGGGATTTCTGAAAGGCCGGTCTGTCCGACCTGCGGCAGTCGCAAGCTGACCCGCCTGCCCTCGCTGCCGGCGCCGCCAGCGCGCAGCCCCGGCCTGATCAAGGCGGCGCGCAGCCAGGCAGCACGCGAGGGGCACCTCAGCAACTACAGCCGCGCCGAACGGAAGAAGCGCTGACCCGGCCGCGGCCGCCGGCCCTCGGCCTCAGTCCGACGTGATCTGCACCTCGGGCACGTCATCCTCGGGATCGTCGATGTCGAGGCCATCCTCCTCGTCCAGATCGATCCCGGAGAGGCAGATGTCACCGTCGTCGATCACGAGCTCGACCGGGGACAACGTCCGGCCCTGGCAGGGCCCGATGAAGCATTGTCCGGTATCGAGGTCGAACTGCGCACCATGCTCGCCACAAACGAGGAAATTCCCTTCCTCGTCCATGAACTCGCCCGGATGCTTGTCGAGGCGGGCGCCCTGATGCGGGCAGGCATTCTCGAAGCCATAGAAATTGTTGCCCTTGCGCGTGACCAGGATCGGCCAAGGCTTGGCGCTGCCGTCGGCCTCGCGGCGCTGGAGAACGAAGCCCCGCGCCGCGCCATCGTCCACCTCATAGGTCGCGCAGATCGCAAACAGCGTGCTCATCATCCGCCTCTTCTCGCCTCGCCCGGCGTTCTTGGCGCATCCGCGACATCACAGGCGCGCTGAAAAGGGTCGCAGCAAGCAGCATGCCAGCCAGTGCCTGACAGGCAGATCGCGGGCCTCAGGCCGCTGGCATGCCGAGGCGGCCGATCCCGGGAAATTTCAGCGCCGGCCGGCGCAGATCGACGCCGAGAACTCCCCCGAAGAAGTTCAGCTCGACGCCCTCGATCCACCCGACGGTGACACCGAGATAGCCGCCGAGCGATACGAACAGACCGGTCCCGGAGGCCGTGCGCCCCCACCAGCCGTCAAAGGGGAAGTCCTTGCCGATTGCAGTCGGCGGCAGCACGGCGTTCAGCTCAGGAACCGCGTTCAGCGCCGCCTGCACGAAGGTGTTCGAATTCGGCCCCGGCCAGGCGTTGTAGTCGCCATGGGCGCGGAAGCGGTAGTTCTCGATCACGCTGCGGATCCTCGGGATCACCCGCTCGGCTTCATCGCCGTCAACGGCCAGCACTGTCTCCGGCAATGCACCGAACCAGCGACCGTCGGGCGCGAAGCCATCGACCCGGATCGGCTCACCCCACGCGGTGTAGTCGTAGCGGGTGTAGCGCGGGCCGCCCTTCTCCTTCACGACGATCCAGGTGTGGACCGCGAAGATGCCGCGCCAACGCACCGTGCGCGCAGCGAATACGCGCACCATCGCGTCGGCATGCTGCGCCGGCGATGGCAGCAGGCCCGCGCTCGAACGGTCCGCAGTCTGCCAGCTGCCGCGACGATCGCCGCGCAGATAGTTCGCGGCCGACAGCGAGATGGGCACGAAGATGAGCAGGAGGAAAGCGAGCACGGGCTTTTTCACGATGGGCGAGAACAATGGAGGCACCGAGGAATGACAGCCATGTAGTCATCGCGCCCGCCCTCGCCAGCGCCGGCCGGCACGCCACCTTCACAATCCGGACACCAGGGCAGCGCTGATGACTCAGTGCCGACGGAAACCACCGTCCGGGCCGGAACGCCCGCCGCCGCCGCGAGGGCCGCTGACGCCGACACGCGCAGCGCCCATGGCGGGGCCGCCCCCGATATGCGCCAAGCCGATTTGCGGCGAAGTCCCGATCATGCGCATGCCGCCCATCTGCGCGCGGGCGCTCTGCGGCGCACCGCTGCTTCGGCTCATCAATGGCTGCACCATGGGTGGCGTTGCAGCTCGAGCGGGAGCACCAGCCACGACCGGAGGTGCGCCGGGGCCGGCGGCAGTCGCAGGCGGCACACGACCTTGCATGCCCGAAGGCGGTCCGGATCGTTGGCCCGTGCCGGCGACCGCGCCCGCTCCGGCGCCAGGCTGGATCATCCCGCCGGGACCACGACCCGGCATCCCCGGGGTCATGCCAGGCTGAGGCGGATTTTGCGCCATGACCGGCGGATGGCGATGCCAGTAGCGGTTCCAGAACGCGTGCCGATGATACCAAGGCCGTCCGAAATAGAAGCTGCTCCAATAGGTGGTCAGCGTGAAGCCGACAGTCGGCACGTACTCGACATATTCGGGCAGGTAGACGTACTGCTCACGATACAGATAGACGAGCGTCCGCGCCGCGACCCAGCCGCGTTCGCCTCCGAAGCTGACATCGCACCACGCGCCGCCTTGAATGCAGCCATGGATGGTGATCCTGGCGCCGACTGGAATGCGCTCGACGACGGGAAAACCGGGCCCGGGTCCTGCGCGCATGGTGGCCGCGGTGCGCACCAGGCCCGGCGCGGCCACCGCCAGCGAGGCGGGCGTGGCAATCAACAGCGCAGCAACAAGACACGGTCTGAGTTTCACCACGGGCGCCCTCCTGTCTGTTTGCCCGAGCGAGCTCGGGCGCGAGACTCTCGCGCCCCGCATGCGCGGCTCAGGCATCCGGTCCACGGGGATGGTTGCAGACTATCGCGGCAACCTCACGGCGCTCCGTTGTCGGAGAGGAGTTGCGCTGCTCCACCGAGAGCACGGCGAAATGCTTCGTCGAACGTCACGCCACGGAATTGCCACCGATCTTGCTTGCCAGCGCGATCGAGGCGCCATTGCGTGACCCAGCCCAGTTCGGCATCGTCCCAGGTGAGATCGCCAAAGAGCATGACATCAGCGCCGGGAAACCACGGCGCAACCGCCGCGGGCTGGACATCGTTCAACTTGGTCCGCTCAATGGCGGCCTTCGAGACCTCGGAGGCGCTTGGCAGAGCGATCTCGAGTCCACGCTTGACGGCGGCTGCGCGCAGCGCGTCGCGCTGCAGATCGGTCCTCCGGTCGTCGGATGCAACGAAGAAAGTACGACCGCCCGACGTCATCGCCACGATCACGGCAATCGACGGGCGCGGCGCCGGCCACGGCTTGATGTTCAAGCTCGCAAGCAACTGATCGATCCGCGCGCGATCGAATGACACAGTCAAGTCATATGGACGGTCGCGCGTGCCCTGCTCGTCGTGCTTCGGCTTGCCCGACATCTGATCGTGATAATCGAAGCCGATGACGAACTCCGCTGCCCGCGCCTCGAGTGGCGCGAGCCTTGCGTCGTTCCTGAGCTGAAATGCACCGGACACCTTGATCAGCACGTCTTCCAGACATGCTGCAAATGCCGCCCGGCGATTGTCCTCGCCCTGACCGGTCACGACCGTCTGCGCCTGGTACAGGTCGGTCGGGGCCGCATTCGCAATAGTGCAGGCCCCGACGACCATCATCGCCCAGAGCCCGAGACGCCATACGCCCCAACCGCGGAGAGCACCGCACTGCCTCTGCCTCATCGCGCCCTCGATCCGGCTATGTCGGCTATTTCTGCCGGTCGAGCTTGACGATCGTCGGTGTGGCGGCGTCGGACGTCGAGAACGTCACGCGATCGCCCGCGTGGATGTTCTCGATCATGGCGTTGTCCTTGATCTTGAACTCCTGGGCCGCTCCGGCCGTGTTGGCGCCGACGGTCCCGTTGGGAACGCGCTTGATCGCGATCGTGCCGTTGAGACGGTTGATCCCCGTGACCATGCCCGCCGTGTCTTGCTCCGCTGCCAGAGCGGGCCAAGTCCCCGCAAACAGGGCGACCGTCGCCAGAGTAATGCCAACTGCTCTCATCGCTGTTCTCCTGCCTTGCTTCTCGCGGCAAACAAAACACCACGAATTCTTTGGTTCCCGGAACCTTCAGCTTCGTCGCTGACGACTTTGGGCCGTCTAACGCGCCACAATCAATGCGCCGTACAGCCCGTTTGTCGCCCCCAAGCACTACGCCTACATAAAACATGCTGATCGTCTCCGCCGCTGCGGACGTCGCGCGCTCGACCGGGCAATCGCGAACCTTCTTCGACCGACACGGCTCGGCCACCCTCATGTAGTGATTTGCACGGATTTGTCATCAGACCAGCGCGTGATCAAAGTTTTCCTGCACTCGCAGTATCCACGCCCCGTAACGCCGAATTCATCAATGCGTCAGGATGCGCCTTGACAGCACAGGCAGCCGGGAGGACGATAACCGCGTCGTCCAATCTCGGTGGCCGTTCCTGACGACGCCGCGATGTCCGAACGACAACAACCCATCTGATTGCAGGGAGGTTCTATGACTCCACCTCCGTACCAGATCCGCTGAGTGCGACGGGACTCGCTTCGGACCATCGCATAGCGGCAAATCACGAACGGCACGCCGGGTCGCGGCTTAGTGGGCTGCATCAGCGAGGCATGGCCCCTTGCCCGCCCGGCGCTGTTTCGTCCATCTGGATCACTTCAGCGCGAGCTTTGTAGCTATCTGCGGCTCGAGGCCTGATACTCGGGTTGATCCTGCGCAACGAGAACATTGGAACGTGTGATCAGTCGATCGCGTGCAGCGATCAGTTGACCAATGGCAGCCGAGATACCCGCTCGCGGCATCGCCGCATTCCCAATGTCCCCGACCAATGTCCCCGAACGAAATCCTTCATCGCCTGATGCACGGCGGGTGCAGGCGTCACCCGCCGCCGAAGCAATCTGCCGCAGCTACTTGCTGTAGTCGTAGAAGCCCTTGCCGGTCTTGCGGCCGAGCTGGCCTGCGGCCACCATCTCCTTCAGCAACGGCGCCGGCCGATACTTCGGATCGTTGAAGCCGTTGTAGAACACCTCCATCACCGACAGCATCGTGTCGAGACCGATCAGATCGGCCAGCGCCAGCGGACCGATGGGGTGATTGCAGCCGAGCTTCATGCCCTCGTCGATGTCGGCCGCGGTCGCAATGCCTTCCGAATACGCGAAGATCGCCTCGTTGATCATCGGGCACAGGATGCGGTTTACGGCAAAGCCCGGGCTGTTCTTCGCGGTGATCGCGACCTTGCCGATCCGCTTGGCGAAATCGGCGGCGGCCGCATGGGTCGCATCCGAGGTCTGCAGGCCGCGGATCAGTTCGAGCAGCGCCATCATCGGCACCGGATTGAAGAAGTGCATGCCGATGAAGCGGTCGGGCCGGTCGGTGGCGGTGGCCAGCTTGGTGATCGAGATCGAGGAGGTGTTGGTCGCGATCAGCGCCTCGGGTTTCAGACCGGCACAGAGGTCCTTGAGGATCTTGAGCTTCAGCTCCTCGTTCTCCGTGGCGGCCTCGATGACCAGGTCGCAGTTCGACAGCTTCGCCTTGTCGGCGGTGCCGGTGATGAGCGACAACGCCCTGTCCTTGTCGGCGGTCGTCATCTTCTCCTTCTTGACCAGGCGATCGAGGCTGGAGCCCACCGTCGCCAGCCCGCGCGCCACGGCCTGCTCCGAGATGTCGACCATGACGACCGGAACGCCCGCGGCGGCGCACACCTGCGCGATGCCGTTGCCCATGGTGCCTGCTCCGATGATGCCGACCGTCTGAATCATTGCCGCTTCCTCTCAATCTCGTATCCGCGGGGACCGCCCCGTCCTGCGCGGTTGCTTAACAGGCTATCGGCCGGCCGGGTAGACCCAAGGCGGCCCCGCGGTTCGGCGGCATCGGAAGCGAACGGTCGCCCCGGGGTCCAAACGACGAGCCGGCAGACAACCGGCACGGCGCCCAGCCAGAGCCAGCCGCCCGCACCCGCGCCGACGGCGCCGCGCAACGACGTGGCCGGCGACAGCGCGCGCGGCACCGGGCCGCTGAACAGGAGCCGCTGACCGACACGCCGGCACGGGCGACCGGGCGGCGGCGGCCGTCGCGTGAGCGCCACGCCAAATCCGTCGGTGTCATCGGAACACCTGTTGAGGCCGACGGTTCTCCACGCTGCAACAGGTCCAATCGAGGAGACCGCCGTGGCGACCG
This sequence comes from Bradyrhizobium sp. SZCCHNRI2009, assembly GCF_032485115.1. Taxonomy (NCBI): domain Bacteria; kingdom Pseudomonadati; phylum Pseudomonadota; class Alphaproteobacteria; order Hyphomicrobiales; family Nitrobacteraceae; genus Bradyrhizobium; species Bradyrhizobium sp. SZCCHNRI2009. The sequence continues at coordinate 1,458,634 of NZ_JAUEUH010000001.1, read as the reverse complement.
CCGAAATCACCCGACCATCCCTGGAGCCAACGGCGCAGATCGCACGGCATCCGATCCATCCGATGCTGGTGCCGTTCCCTATCGTCTGCTTCATCGGAGCGTTCGTCACCGACATCGCCTATTGGCGGACCGCTGAAATCATGTGGGCGGATATCTCCGCCTGGCTGCTGCTGGTCGGACTGATCATGGGCGTGCTGGCCGGCATCGCCGGGCTCATCGACTTCCTTGGCAATCGGCTGATCCGGTCGCAGGCACCGGCCTGGCCGCACATGGCCGGCAACCTCATCGCCCTGGTGCTGGCCTTCTTCAACAACTTGGTCCATTCACGCGATGCCTGGACCTCGGTCGTGCCGACCGGCCTCATCCTGTCGCTCGTCACGGTGCTGATCCTGCCCGTCACCGGCTGGCTCGGTTGGTCGCTCGTGTATCGTCACAGGGTGGGAGTCGCACGATGACGCCGTCCGGCTCCTCCCGCCTCGCGCCTCTGCTCACAGCCCTCCTGCTCGGAATATCCGCGCTTGGTCTCACCGCGTGCAACGAAGGCGGCGATCCGAACGCCGAGATCGGCGCCAACGTCAAGCTGCCCGCATTGACGCAATACCTGTTGCCGCCGATGAACGTCGCCACGGTGGTCGGCTGGAAACAGGGCGAGACTCCCAAAGTCGCGCCGGGCCTGAAGATCGAGGCGCTCGCGACCGGCCTGCAGCATCCGCGCTCGCTCTACACGCTGCCGGACGGCGACGTCCTGGTGGTGGAATCGAAAGCGCCGCCCCCGCCGCCGGCGAAACGGCCGAAGGATCTCGTGATGGCCCTCGTCGAATCCTGGGCCACGTCGGGCGGCAACACCGGAGCGAGCAACCGCGTCACATTGTTGCACGACGCCAATGGCGATGGCATTCCCGAGCAGCAGAGCCTGTTCATCGACCATCTCAATTCGCCGTTCGGGATCGCTCTGGTCGGCAACGATCTCTACATCGCCAACACCGACGCCATCGTTCGATATCCCTACACGCCGGGCGAAACCCAGATGAAGGATGCGGGCACGACGCTTGCCGCGCTGCCGGGCGGCCCGATCGATCATCACTGGACCAAGAGCCTGGTGGCGAGCCCCGACGGCCGGTTGCTCTATGTGGGCGTCGGCTCCAACAGCAACATCACCGAGAACGGCATCGAGGCCGAGAAGAACCGTGCCGCCATTCTCGAGGTGGATCGCACCACGGGACGCTGGCGGGTATTCGCGAGCGGCCTGCGCAATCCGAACGGATTGAGCTTCGAGCCGCAGAGCGGCGCGCTGTGGACGGTCGTGAACGAGCGTGACGAGATCGGTCCGGACCTCGTGCCCGACTACATGACCTCGGTGAAGGACGGCGGCTTCTATGGCTGGCCATACAGCTATTACGGCCAGCATGTCGATCCCCGCGTGCAGCCGCAGCGGCCGGACCTGGTCGAAAAGGCCATCGTCCCGGACTACGCGCTCAGCTCGCATGTCGCGCCGCTCGGCATGACGTTCTACACCGCCAGCGCACTGCCGCAGGCCTATCGCGGCGGCGCGTTCGTCGGCGAGCACGGCAGCTGGAACCGCACGCCGTTGAACGGCTACAAGGTGGTCTACGTCCCCTTCGATGGCGGCAAGCCGAACGGCGAAGCCCAGGACGTCGTGACCGGCTTCCTCAATGATCGGAACGAGGCGCGCGGCCGGCCGGTCGGTCTCGCCGTGGACAAGACCGGCGCCCTGCTGATTGCCGACGATGTCGGCAATACGGTCTGGCGCGTCACGGCATCCGGCGGCTGACGGCCTTCAGCCGAATGACGCGAAGAATGGAGGACGATATGGGATTGGCTCAATACGCCATCGTTGCGGTCGGCGATCATTGGAGCGTGCTGCATGACGGCAACGCCCATGGCGACTACGCGACCAAAGAGGCTGCGTTCGAATCCGCTGCATCAGCTGCGACGCTGGCCATCAAGCAAGGCCACGAGGTGCATCTCAGCGTTCCGGGCAATGACCCCGATCGCTCGAACAACTAATCAGCACCACAACACTCATCGCGGGTTCCGACGAGACCTCCAGGGATAGTGAAGTGCACGCTAACGTGTGTTAGCGACAGCCCCTCGGCAGGGCAGCAGACTCATGTTCGGAGGATCAACAGGAGTTTCGCCATGAAGGTCACCCGGAACCGGCGCAAGCAGACGGTGTCGTTCCGCCAGCGGCTGCAGCAGGCTGCAGTCGCTGCCCGCGAGGCGGCAGCACGTCTTCCCGCAGGCCCCGAACGCGACATCATGCTGAAGAAGGCGATGCAGGCGGAGACGGCGGCGCATATCAACGAGCTGTTGAGCGCGCCGGTGCTGCACGCCGCGGAGCGCTAGACCACGCGCCGTATCGTCTGCTGCGGCTCTGAAAGGAACCCGAACGCCATCACGACGCTTTGCTTTCGAGGTCTTGTCTCGGCGAGAGGACGATGATGGCCCGGGTCGTGATAGGCACATCGGGATGGCACTACGAGTCCTGGCGCGGCGCGTTCTTTCCGCCGGGACTGCTGATCAGACATCGGCTGCCCTACTACGCCAGCCAGTTCGAGACCACCGAGCTGAATGGCGTGTTCTACAGGACACCGACGGAAGCCGCCGTCCGCGGCTGGCGCGATCAGACCGGGCCCGATTTCGTTTTCGCCTGGAAGGCCTCCAAGTTCATCACGCATTGGAAGCGCCTGTCTGCGCGCTCGGTCAACAGCATCGCGCTGATGGAGAGCCGGCTGTCGCTGCTCGGCGACAAGGCCGGCCCCGTGCTGTTCCAGCTGCCGCCGCAATTCGAAGCGAATCCAGAACGGCTCGAGTCGTTTCTGCCGCTGCTGCCGACGCACCGGCGCTACAGCTTCGAATTCCGTCACCCGAGCTGGTACACACCGGCCATCATGCGCCTGCTGAGGGACGCGAACATCTCGCTCTGCCTGTCGGACCATCACGACGCGCCGGCGCCGTGGAGGCGCACGGCCGATTTCGTCTATGTGCGCGGCCATGGTCCGGGCGGCCGCTACAAGGACAACTATCCGGACGCGACACTCGAGGCCTGGGCCAAGCGCATGCGCGCCTGGGCGTCGCGCGGCATCGACGTCTACGTCTATTTCGACAACGACCAGAAGAGCGCGGCACCCGCCGATGCTCTGCGGCTACGCCGGCTGCTCGCGGCGTCTTCTCACCGCGCACGCCACGCAGCGCGCGCCAGCTCGTCGGAACATCGTGCACATCTCTCGGTTTAGGTCTGCAACCAACGAGAGGAACGATCCGCGCGACGCACACTCATCACGCTCGGCTGCCTGGTGGCCGCGGGCCCTGCCCTCGCCCAATCAGTCGGCGAAAAGACCGGGGTGAATTCGGCGCTCGGCATTGCGCCGATCACCGAGGACTTCGTCAAGCAGGTCGCCATCAGCGACATGTTCGAACTGCAATCGAACCAGCTCGGCGAGCAGAAGGGCAACGCGCAGGAGAAGAGCTTCGCCGCGCAGATGGTCAAGGATCACACCAAGACTTCGACCGGGCTGAAGAGCATGGTCGAGAGCGGCAAGGTCAAGGTCCAGCTGCCCGCCGTTCTCGACAGCGCGCATCAGAGCAAGCTCGACAAGCTGAAGGCAGCGAGCGGCAAGGACTTCAGCTCGGATTTCGACGACATGCAGGTCAGCGCCCACAAGAACGCGGTGTCGCTGTTCGAGCGTTATGCGGAGGGCGGCGACAATCCGGCGCTGAAGGAATGGGCCGGCAAAACCCTGCCGGCCCTGCAGCATCATCTCGAAATGGCGCAGAACCTCGACAAGGGCAAGCGAGCGAACGATATGAGCGCCGGTCCGAGCTGGCCCTCATGATGTTCGGATGCTGTGCCGTGCAGTCCCGTCGTCAGGCGGCGCGGACGGAGGATTGCCGAGTTGATCGATGCTCGACTCGATCCGTACGCGATCGACCTCGATCCGGCCTTGCGGCGCGGTCGACCATCGCGCGCACGTCGGTGAGCTTTGCCTTGGCAGCGCTCAGTCCGTCGAAGATGGCTTGGCTGTCGGAGAGCGTCTCAACGGCCGCTTTCGCTTTGGCGAAGGCGGCGTCGGCCTGCTGCCCGGCCCTTGTCGACGGACTTGATCGCTTCGGTTCTGCTCGCGTAGGCGCGATAGTGAGATACCATCACCTCGGCCCCCGAGAACACAGGCAAGCGCCGTGACCGAGAGCATCGATGCCGCAAAGAGCTGACCGACTCGCATTGATGCATTTCCAGTTGCTTGTTTTGATCAACCCAGAAGCCGGAACTAAGGGTGCCTTAACTACACAGGTTTCGCCGAGCGCCAGATCGTCGCGATCACGCATCGGGTCCCGTAATTTCACGGGCTTCGACGGTGATGCCGCATCAGATTTCATGAGAGTTCCACGACAGGGGCGCGAAGGACTGGTCGGACTCGCGCGATGTCGACCAGCTCCGAGCATCGCTGAGGGCAGGAGCATCGCCAAGATGCCGCAGCAGTCCCCGGCTGCGGGCCGCACTTTGGTTCCGCGCGCAGGTGCAGAAAGATCAGCGGTCAACGCGGTATCATGCTAACATAAGTTATTGAAGTCGCACCGAATGGAACCCCAATAAACCAACTCGGGGGAACCACTCTTTGAGTCATCTGGTCCGCAAGCTCGAGAATTTCGTCCGCCTCTCTGCGGCCGACCGCCTGATGCTCAACCGCGCGGCGGCTCAACGGGTAAGGACCTTCGCGCCACGCACCGACATCGCGCGCGAAGGCGAGAAGCCCAAGGACGTGCATCTGATCCTGAACGGCTGGGCCTGCCGCTACAAGCAGCTCGAGGACGGCCGCCGCCAGATCGTCTCGTTCTTCCTGCCTGGCGATATCTGCGATCTCAACATCTTCATCCTGCGCGAGATGGACCATTCGATCGGCACCATCACGCCGGTGTCGATCGCCGACCTGCCGCGCGAGTTCTTCGACGAGATCAGCGCCGGCTATCCGCGCATTGCGACGGCGTTCTGGTGGGAGACGCTGGTCAACGCCGCAATCCAGCGCGAATGGACCATGAATCTCGGGCAACGCAGCGCGTCCGAACGCATGGCTCACCTGTTGTGCGAACTGTTCTTCCGGCTGCGGCTGGCGGGCCTGGCCGACGACAGCAGTTGCAGCTTCCCTCTCACCCAGGCAGATCTCGCCGAGGCGACAGGCCTGTCGAAGGTCCACGTCAACCGCACGCTGCAGGAACTGCGCGCCAGCAACCTGATCGTGCTCAAGGGCAAGATGCTGGTACTTCCGGACCTCGAGCGCCTGATGAGCGCCGGCCTGTTCAACGCGAATTACTTGCATTTGGACCGCGAAGGCCGTCAGCTCGACGCGAATGAGTGAGAGGTTCGGAGCGCTGGCGCTTGCGCTATGCTGACCGTGTCGGCACTCTGCCGGGGAAACGGCGATGGTCGAACAGCGCATGGTGGACGGACCCTTCGAGCAGGAGATCGTGCAGCGCCTCGGGCTGATGCCCAACCTGTTCAGGTCGGCGCCGTCGGCGCCTGAGGCGACCCGACAGCTCTGGCAGTTCGCCAAATGCGCCTATCTCGACACCCCGCTTCCGGCCCTTTTCAAGGAGCGGCTCGCCGTCCATCTGTCGCGCCTCAACCGCTCGCCTTATTGTCTGACCCGGCATTTCGGATTTCTGGTCGGATTGGGCAAGCCCGCGGGTGACTCGACGTCTCGCCCGGAGACGATCGATCGGGCGCGTCACCTGCTCGCGCGGCCGCTCGCGGATCCCGCGCGCGCCGCGGCGGCGCTCGACCGGCTTGAACTCGTCCAGCCCCCGCTCGACATCCCGGAGCCGGGCAGCGATGGTGAGGCGGACCTGTTCGAGGCCGCGTCGGTGCTGTTCATGCAGCGTGCTGATTCCGACCGCTCGCGGCGCGCAATCCGACATGCCTTCGGCAACACCAGGTTCGATCTGCTGGCGGCCTTCCTCGCCTATCTGCGCACAGCCCATTTCTGGGCCGATGTACACCTGCTTGCGATCGATTCGGACGTGCTTGCCCTCGCACAGACCGATCCCGAGCTTGCCGTCTGCCTCGGGTGCAGCGAGCTGCCGGAGGCAGGGCCGTCCGCACGGCAGCCGCATTCGAACGGCGGCGATGCCGGCGATCATCGGCTGCGCCGCCTCCTCGAGATCGATTCGGTCGGCGTGCTGTTCTTCGATCATGCAGCCGGCACCCTGATCGACGCCAACGAGGCCTTCTTGGCGATGACAGGCTATTCGCGCCAGGACATCGACAGCGGCGAGCTGACCTGGAAGAGCCTGACCCCCCCGGAATGGATGCGCACATCGAGCGACCAGATCGAGCTGCTGCGGCAGACGGGCCGGATCGGTCCCTATGAGAAGCAGTATTTTCGCAAGGACGGGGAACGCGCCTGGATGATGTTCGCCGGCCGTGACCTCGGCGACGGCACCCTGGTCGGGCTCGCGATGAACATCGACGACCGCAAGCGCACCGAGGCCGCGCTGCGCGACAGCGAGGCGCGCTTCCGCCAGTTCGGCGAAGCATCCTCCGACGTCGTGTGGATCCGCGATGCCGAGACCCTGCGCTGGGAATATCTCAGCCCCGCATTCGAGACGATCTATGGCGTCCCGCGCAGCGCTGTGCTCCGCGGCGACCATCTGGCATCGTGGACCGAGCTCATGCTGCCGGAGGACCGGCCCCGCGCCATCGAGAGCCTCGAGCGCGCCCGGCGTGGCCAGCGCGACAGCCTGGATGTCCGTATCGTCAGCCAGCCGGACGACGTCACGCGCTGGCTGCGCATCCGTAGTTTTCCCATGGTCGACGAGCTGGGACGGGTGCAGCGCATCGGCGGCATCACCCAAGACATCACGGCGCTGGTCTCGGCCTCGGAGCACCAGAAGCTGCTGCTCGCCGAGCTGCAGCACCGCGTCCGCAACATGCTCGCCGTGATCCGCTCGATCATCCGCCGCACGGGCGACTCAAGCGACAGTGTCGAGGATTTCGCCAGTCACCTCGAAGGCCGCATCACTGCGCTGTCGCGCATCCAGGCGGTCGTCACGCGCGATCCCCTCGCCGGTTTCGATCTGGCCGAACTGATCGCCGATGAGCTGCGCGCCGGCGCCGCGCGCGAGGACAGGCAATTCTCGCTGTCGGGCCCCCAGGTGCGACTGAAGCCGAAGGCGGCCGAGAGCATCGGGCTTGCCATGCACGAACTCGCGACCAATGCACTGAAATACGGCGCGCTGACGGTGCCGCGGGGCTTCATCAGGATCGAATGGCGGCTCGATGAGCGCGACGCGGCCGACTGGCTGGTCATCGACTGGACCGAGACCGGCATGTCCGGCCGTCCGCTGGGTGCGCAGCGCCAGGGTTTTGGAACCGTGCTGCTGGAACAGATGCTGCCGTACGAGGTCGGTGCCCGCGTTGTCCGGCGCTTCGAGCCGAGCGGCCTCTGCTGCGAGATCCGAGTGCCCACGGGCGACATTCTCAAGCGTTGACGGGCCGATCGACGCTTCATTTCGCGGCACCGGTCGGTAACAATGGCCAGGATCTCGCCGGCACGGCGAAACGCCGTCGGCATAGCCTTCGCGGTGCATTCGGGGTATGCTCCGCCTGCGGCCAGAGGTGGAGGTCGCATGGGTCGCGCAACCGCCATGTCTTCGCCTTGGTTGGGGCGGATATGACCAAGTGTCGATGAGAATGGGAATCAGCAGAGCGTCGGCGCGACGGAACGATGATGGGACGTTCCCGAGTATGCGGCTCTGGCCAAGATGGATCACCGTGAACATGCAGATGCGTGGGCACGAGGGACAACCGGTATCCAGGTTCTGTGCTGATGCGGCCGGAGAGGCCGAGCGTTTCGTGGCGCAGTCGTCATCCGACGTTGGTGTCACGAAGCGTCAGTACGATGCAGCGTGAGTACGCGAAGCGTGGGTGCACGAGGCGTTGGTAGGACGACGCATCGGAACAGAGCCGAGCGCCGCCTGCGAGGCGGACGACAACGGAGGACGGAGCGTCAATGCTTGCAACGACGACCAAGGACGGCGATCAGCAGCCTCATGCCGTGATCGATCCCGAGATCGTGCTGGCGGCCCGCGCCGATCGCACTGCCGCCGAAGCGGACAGGCGCAGCTCGCAACGGCCACCGGACGTGCCCTCGCCGAAGATCGACCCTGACTACAGGACGCAGGCGACCAGCGACTTCGCGGTCACCGGAGAGCGCAGCACGTTCGCCACCTGGGCCGTGCGCACCATTCTGGCGGTGCTGTTCGCGGTCGGCAGCGCCGTCGCCGCAGCCGCCTGGCAGAGCTATGGAGACCAGGCCCAGGAGATGATCGCGCATTGGATGCCGCGGATCTCGCTGGCTTCGAACGCCGACAAGGATGCCGCGGCACAGCCAGCCGCGACCGCGCCCCAGCAGGCGGCCGCAGAAGCGCCGGCCGAGGCGCAGGAGCACGCAACGAGCGCGGTTGGCGCGACCTCGCAGGAGCAGGCGCAGTTGCTGCAATCGATGGCCCACGACCTCGCTGCCTTGAGCCAGCAGATCGGCGAGCTGAAGACGAGCCTCGCACAGTTGAAGGCCGGGCAGGAGCAGATGGTCCGCGACATGGCGCGGGTCGCCGAGGCCAAGTCCAGCGACAGGCCCACCGAGCGGCCGAGCGAGCGGACCGCGGAAGCACGGTCGTTCGATCCGCGCGCCATCGAGCAGACGATCCGGCCGCCGCGCCCGGCCGCGCGCCCTGCAACGGCGGCCGTGACCCCGGCACAGCCTGGTGCGGCAGCACCGCACCGGCCGCGCATGCCGCCGCCGGCCGCAACCAGCATGGCCCCTCCGCCGCCCGCCCCGATGCCGCTGCCGTCGGCGCCGGTCGATCCGGATCAGCCCGTGGTGCGCCCGCCAATGCCGGTGCGCTGAAGGATCCGCACAGGCGCCCGCGCTGGTCCGCGCCGATCGGCGCAGCGGTGATCGATGTCGTCGATCCACTTGTGGCGACGCGGCTTTCCGAGCTAAGGAACTGCGCCTGACAATGCGCATCCCCGAGGGGTTCATGAGCCTGACCGATCCGACCGTCCTGTCCGCCTCCGACCTCGCAGACCGCATCGCGATCCTGCGCGACAACATCCGCCAGATCACCGAGCAGGCCGCCTCGCAGTCGGGTGCCGCGGACGAGGAGCGCAACGCCGACCGCCTCGCGCAGCAGAGCGAGGAGCTCGACGTTCTGCTCAAGGAGCAGGAGCGGCGGCTGAACAAGTAGCCGGCGACCCCTTCGATCAATTCGCGCGTGCTGCACTGCGCTCGTTGTTGCCCGCGCTTCGCCCACAGGCTAGCCTCGCCGAAAACAAGCGGGAGGTAGCCAGAGAATGCGAAACGGTCTGCTTTACACGTCAACCCTTGCGGCATTGACCATCGCGGCATTGCTGGCGGCCCTGACACCGGGCAGCGCCGAGCCACGCCACATGTATACGACCATGGTACTGGAGGCGTTCGCCACCAAGGTCGAATGTCCCGGCGTCGATGTCGTCTATCAGGATCTGGTCCAGAAGGCGCAGGACATGAAGATGCCTGACGGCACGACCGAGAAGGTGCGCAAGGCGATCGCCTACATGCACACCGGCGGCAAGATGGGCGAGAAGCAGGACGACGATCTGATGGCGGAGGTGGCCGTCGCCACGCAGGCCATCGACATGGATCAGCGCCGCCTCGGCATGACGAACTGGTGCGAGGAGCAGAAGAAGACGCTGGCCGGCTTCATCCGTCCCAAGGGCTGACCCCGGAGCGGCCTCGGGGCTACCGACGGAGTGGAAAGACCGCACGGCTCGTCGGTCTGCGCACAGCCATAGCGGGCACGGCACAGCCCGGCGGCGGGCAGGAACCCGGATGGCCGCTGCCGCTTGGCCTTGAGCTGCTACGCAGCAGACATCCAGCCCGGAGCGAGCCATGCGCATCGAAACCGCCTTCCTGTTCGACCTTGACGGCACGCTGGTCGACAGCGTCTATCAGCACGTGCTCGCCTGGAAGACGGCGCTGGATGCCGAGAACATCGAGCTCTCGGTCTGGCGCATCCACCGCAAGATCGGCATGAGCGGCGGCCTGTTCACCAACCAGCTGCTGCGCGAGACCGGTTTTGCCATCGAGCCCAAGCGGATCGAGCGGCTGCGGAAAGCGCATGCGGCTGCCTATCAGAAGCTCGGAGGCCAGGTCCGGCCCCTGCCCGGCGCCCGCGAGCTGCTGGGTTTCCTGACCGATGCCGGCATCCCCTGGGCGATCGCGACCAGCGGCAGAATGGAAACGGCGGCCGTCAATCTCGCCGCGCTCGGCGTCGATCCCAAGACCAGCGCCGTCGTGACCCGCGACGAGGTCCGCTACGCCAAGCCTGATCCCGACCTGTTTCTCGCGGCCGCCGCCCGCCTCGACGCGCCGATCGAGCGCGCGGTCGTGATCGGCGACAGCATCTGGGACATGCTTGCCGCAACCCGCTGCCGGGCGCTCGGCGTCGGCCTGTTGAGTGGTGGCTATGGCTCGGAGGAATTGCGCCAGTCCGGCGCCATCCGCGTCTACGAGGACCCGGCCGACCTGCTCGACCACATCGACGAGGTCGGGGGCCGGCGTTGACTCCAGCCAGTCAGCTCTGCGGGCCCGACAGCGAGATGTCGCGTTCGGCGCGGAACACGTTGGCATAGAGGTTGGCGATCCACTGGCGCCCCGTCGATGTCATGTTGAGATAGCGGATCTCGGTCTGGATGTGCGGGGCGACGCTGTTCCAATAAAACTGCGGATAACGATTGACGATGTCGGCCGGTGACTCATAGCCGAGCTGCCGGTTGATGCCGACCTCCTCGAACTCGTGATACAGCGCGTTGGCCTTGCGGATGTAGTTGGGGTCGCCGAGCTGCCCGATCAGGTCGGCGGCGCGCACGATCGACTGCTCCTCGTCGAACTGCTGGCCCGCGAGCGGCGGAAAGCGCGTGCCCTCGATGGCGCGGGCGATGCGGTCCTTGTCCAGCGGCGCCATGCCTTCGATGCGGTTGATCACGTACAGCTTCGAGCGGTCGACGTGATACGGCATCAGGCTGGCATCGGAGGAGCCGCGCGGCAGGCAGATCTTGCGGCCGCCGCGATCGACGACGAAGCCATTGACATCGTCTTCCCTGAACAAGCCGCGGACATAGCCGATGTCGTGAAGCAGGCAGGCCAGGATGACGTGGACGTAGTCGTCCGCCGTCATGTGGCTGTGCAGCGCACGGCCGCGCAGGATCTCGTGGCCGGCCAACGTCACCAGCAAGGTGTGCTCGACGTTGTGATACAGCGCATCGCTGTTGCCGATGCATTCCAGCGCAATGCGCGCAGCTGCCGGAAGCATCTCCGTCAACTGGGTATGAGACGATCCGAAACGGCGTCGCATATAGGAGCTGAGGAAACGCTCCAACGCCGCTGCCGCGAGCTCCGGTAAGGTCATCATCGCCGCTGCCCCGCCTCAGACAGCCCAAACACAACGTCAAAAGACATAACGCCCGAAAACACAATCACGATAACGCGGCTCGTGGCACGACTGAGACGTCACGATGATCCGGCTCGGGACGGCCAGCTTCGCACGGACACGCGCGAGATCGGCCTCCCGGGGGCGTCGAGCACCTTGGCCGACGAGCATAGCCCAGGTCGAGGATATCGGCCACACCCGGACGAGCACACACCGGAAAACTGCGGGCCGAGCGGCTGCACCTGAGCAGCTCAAATTCGATCGCCGCGGCCCGTTCACCTCACGTGACGAGAGAGGCGGAGCGCGACGTGCAGCGCGCTCGCTAACGTCCCCGCACCGGCAGCGGCGGCCGCGGCGGTCGTGTCTCACCACGATGGGCCGGGCGCCGCGAAGGGGGACGGCGGGCCGGTGCGGCTGCCGGCGCATCGACCGACTGCAGATAGGTGCTCAAGGCCGACGCGGCGTCGTCGCTGCTGGTGTAGTGCTTCTGCAGGAACAGATAGAGCGTCAGGCGAAAGCGCCCCTTGGCGAGCCCACGTGCCGAGCGATGACAGGTGGCGCAGCTGTCCGCAAACAGCCGCGCACCGGATTTGCCGGCATCGAGATTTTCCGCCCGTGCAGCGCTGATGACAATCAGCAGCAGCACGGCCGATCCAACGAGCTTCAGCCGCGCTCCGGCGCGCCTGCGCGCGTGGACGCGCTCAGGCGACATCAGCCTGCGGGCTTTCCTCGGCCTGCGCACCCAGCGCATCGAGATCGACCAGCGCCGGATCGTCGGGCATCGGCTCGCTCTGCTGCTGTCCGCCGCCATGGACGTGCATCAGCGTCTGGACCCGGCGCGCGTTGAGATAGTCGACGTGCTGATGCGCCAGCGCCAGCGGCAGCAGGGCCTTGGGCAGCGCCGTCATGGTGAACGCGGCGACGCGCTTCACCTCCTCGCCCTCGCGCCAGGTCAGCGGGCTCAGCGTATAGATCATCTGACGGTCGGTCTCGGGCGCCGGCAGTTGCCGCGTCTCGGGCGGCGCCAGCAGGGCCACGTTGATGTTGCCGGCCCGCGTGCGGCTTGCGGCGGCGCGCAGCTCCCAGCAGATCAGCTCCGCGGCGGAGAGCACCTCGCGGCGGATGTCGTCGACATCGGACGCGAAACGGCTGGCCTCGCTCAGCGCCGCGCGGCCGCGCGTGACCGCATCGACGAGCGCCGCCGCACCGATTTCGAAGCGAGGAACCGCCTGCTCGATGGCGGTGGCGACGGCCTCGATGTCGTTGGCGGCGCGGTCGCGGTCGCGCTGCGCCACCGCGTCGGCGAAGGCGCGCTCCGCCAGGATGATCTGCTCGTCGCACTCGGCGACGGATGCGCGCAGCGCCTTGGCCTTCTGCTCGACGGCCTGCATCTTGGATTCGGCACGATCGAGCTGCCCGTTGCTGGCGCCGGCCTTGGCAAGCCGCTCCGCGACGACGCGCTTCTCGTCCAGCGCCGCCTCGGCCACGCGGAGACGGTCCGTCAGCCGCTGCCGCGCGGCCTGCTTGTCCTTCAGCGCACGCTCGAAGATCTCGACGGGGCTCAGCTCACGCTTGAAGAAGACCATGGCAATAATCCCTGGACGGCGGGCGCGCCGGCAACGTTGGTCAGCGGCGAATCCACTGCCGAATCATGTTGCCCGATTCTTGCGTGGAAAATGGGTCGGAAACCAGGATGAGATGCGGCACACGTTCCCTTGACGGAACGTATCCACCGCCGGCTGGTGCGGAGCAGAGTCGGCGGATCCGACGGACCGCGCGGCGATATTCGGTAAAATGGAATCCGATGTCAGCTCTGATGCGGACCGCGCATCATCCTCATGGCGTCCGCGATGTGGCGCCATTCGCGGGCCTCCTCGGCCTCGCCACTGGCTTCGCATTGCTGCGCCTTCTGCGCAGCCTGCGCGACGGCCGAGGCGCCGTGCATCTCGAGCATCTGCCGGGCGATCGCGTGGATCTGGACTTCAGACATCATGTCGAGCTCCTGTCGCCGGATCGAATGGTTCGCGACAACTTCCTCTGCGCCGATGCGTTCCGTGAGCTGGATCACTGCACGTCCGGTTCCACCGGCCCAGACTGCGCCCCGTAATTTACCTTACGTGATCAATCCGATTTCGCGCGCGCCGCCACGCTGTTACTTCTGACTGAGATTCGCCGGAGGGCGATTGAGGAGACGGACATGACGCAGGTCTTCTTCCACTGCTCCAATCCCGATGAGTTCCTCGTCGATCGGCGTGGAACCGCGGTCATCGATCTCGCCGAGGCCTGTGATCACGCCGAGCGCGTCATGCAGTCGCTGATCTCGTCCGAGAGCGAGGAGGATTGGCGCGACTGGGTGCTGCACATTTCCGACGATCTCGGCGAGGAAATCATCGCCATGCCATTCACGTCGGTGCTCGGCCCGATGCATTGAACGGAGCTGCGCACTGCGCCCTCCCCGGCGCTGAGACATTGTGTCCGCATTAGGGTTACCGGCTTCCTTACAAGTTCCGCTCCTCGCATTCTTCTCGCCACATTTGTCCGCCATTTCGGCGCTGTTGCGACGGAGGGGACATCTCATGACCAGACTGCTGACGGCCGCGGCCTTGGCGCTGACATTGACGGCATCGGCGGCGATGGCCGACGAGCACCGCGGCGGCGATGCCGCACTGGGCGCCTTGTCGGGCGCCGTCGTATTTGGACCGGTCGGGGCCGTTGCCGGCGCCGTCGTCGGCTATACCGCAGGTCCTTCGATCGCGCGCTCCTGGGGCTTCCGCCGCTCGCGTGCAGCCCGGTCGCAGCAGGTTCGGCGTCCGGTCAGGGACAGCCAGGCTGCGATGACCGAGTCTCAGCAGCAGCCGCAGGCCGCGCCGCGCAGCGCACCCCCGCCTGCACGGACCGTCGCTGTCGCTCCGCCGGCGCCGCGCGGCCCGGTCGCGCCGCCGGTGCAGACACTCGAGTAGACACGCTGGTAAATCAGTAGCCGCGGGCGCGATCGACGACGTTCCGCAACGTCTCTCCGCGCAGCAACCGCCGCGCATTCTCCGCGACCTGCTGCGCGATCACCTCCCAGGAGGCGATCGCCGCCATGTGCGGCGTCACCAGCACGCCCGGCTCGCGCCACAGCGCATGGTCCGCGGGCAACGGCTCATGCGCGAAGACATCGAGCACCGCGCCGCGCAGATGGCCGCTGCGAAGCAGCGCGACCAGATCCTCCGTCACCAGGTGCTCGCCGCGGCTGCACAGGATCAGCGCGGCGCCCTTGGGCAGCCGGCCCAGGCGCCCGGCATCGAGCAGGCCCGCGGTCGAGGCCGTCAGCGGCAGCAAGCAGATCAGGATCTCCGTCTCGCCGAGGAAGGCGTCGAGCGCATCGGCGCCGCCATAGGTCCGCACACCGGCGAGCGCCTTGGGCGAGCGCGACCACGCGCTCACCGCGAACCCCAGCTCGACGAGACGGATCGCCGCCGCAAAGCCGAGCTCGCCGAGACCGAGAATGCCGACCCGGCGGTCCTTCGCGGCGCGCTGCTCGTAACGCCGCCACACGCCGTTGCGCGCATTGCTGACGACGCGATCGAAATCGCGGTGGAAATACAGCGTCCCCCACAGCACGAACTCGGTCATGGCCGCGGAGATATCGGGATCGACGATCCGGCACAGCGGCACGTCCGGCACGGTCGGATCGGACAGGATGTTGTCGACGCCCGCTGCGATCGAATGGATCAGCTTCAGCTTCGGCATCGCCGCCAGCGCGCCGGGCTCCGGCTTCCAGCACACGGCAAGGTCGGCGTCGCGTGCCGCCGACTCCGGCCATGACGCGACGGTCACGCCCGGCAGCTCGCGCGCGAGCAGCGCCTGCATCGGATCCATCAGTCCGGGACGGCTGAGGAGCGCGACCGTGATCATGCCGGCCGCAGTCCGCACCATTGCGCGACGAACATCGCGATCGACAGCGTGGTCTTGCGCACGCTGTCGAGATCGACACGCTCGTCGAACGCGTGCGGACCGATGCCATAGGGCCCGTAGCACAGCGCCGGGATGCCATAGTCGACCTGATAGTAGCGGGTGTCGTTGACCGCCGTAGAGAGCCGCACGTCGAGCGGCTTCTCGAATACCCGTGCATGTACCTCGGCCAGCGCCGCCTCGGCGGCGCTGCCGGGCTCGCACACCGCAGGATCGGCCTGGAAGCCGCTCCACACCAGCTCGACCGGATTCTCCGACAGGAAGCTGTCTGCGGCCTGCGCCTTCGCGAGACACTGCTCGATGCCGGCCATGGCCTGCGCCGGCGTCTCGCCCGGCAGCACGCCCAGCCGGCAATCGAGGTCGCACCAGGCCGGCGTCGAGCTCGCCCAGTCGCCGCCCTTGATGATGCCGACGTTGAACTTGATCGGATCCTTGACCGCAGCGAACCAGGCGTTCGACTTGGCACGCGCGTTGATCTCTTTCGTGTGCTCCTGGAAGGCGCGGATCAGATGCATCGCCGAGAGGATCGCATTGGTGCCGGTCTCGGCATAGGCAACGTGGACCGGCGTGCCGCGGACGCGCAGCCGGAACCAGATGGCGCCGACCTGCGCGCGGGTCAGCGTGTGGCCGGTCGGCTCCGGGATCAGGCAGGCATCCGCCGTGTAGCCGCGCATCAAGGTCGAGAGCGCGCCGTTGCCGGTGCTCTCCTCCTCGGTCACGGTCTCCAGGTGAATGCGTCCGTCCGGCACGAAGCCGGCGGCCTTGATCGCGTCGAGCGCGAAGATCATCGCGGAGACGCCGGCCTTCATGTCCTGCGCGCCGCGGCCGATCATCCAGCCGTCGCGCACGATCCCCTCATAGGGTGGATCGTCCCAGAGATCGGTCGGCCCTTCCGGCACGACGTCGATGTGGCCCTGCAGAATCAGGCTGCGGCCCTTGCCCGCGCCGTCGAGCGTCGCCACCACCTGCTGCGAGCCGTCGAGCGCGATGCTGTCCATCGGCGCCGCCTTGGGATGGCGCATCAGGTCGACATCCTCGAGGCTGAAGCGGTCGACCTGATAGCCGCGGGTCGCGAACTCGCGAGCCAGCCAGTCCTGCGCCGGCGCCTCCTCGCCACGCAGGCTGCGGAACTGCACGAGCTGCTGCAGGAAGGCGACCTGCCTGGCGAAGTTGGCATCGACAGCGGCGGCGAGCCGCTCCATCACGTCATTCGGCACAGCCGCCGCAGCGTCAGTCACGTTTCAAACCTCCAGCCTTCCCGTTCATCTCGGCCGCGCGTCAGGCGGCCAGGCACTTCTCCAGGATCGCGAGCCCTTCGTCCACGATCTCGTCCGAGGCGGTCAGCGGCACCAGGATGCGAATGGTGCTCGCGGTGACACCGCAGGACAACAGGATCAGGCCATTCTCGTGCGCCACGCGGGTCACGCGCTTGGTCATTTCGGAATCCGGCTCGTCGCTGCCGCGCTGCTTCAGGATATCGAAAGCAACCATCGCGCCAGGACCGCGCGGCCCGGAAACCGGAACCAGGTTGTTGGCGCGCGAGAAGCGCTCGATCGCCGCGCGCAGCCGCTCGCCGATCGCATTGGCGCGGTCGAGCAGCTTCTCCTGCTCGAACACGTCGAGCACGGCGAGCGCCGCCGCGCAGGCCAGCGGATTGCCGCCATAGGTGCCGCCGAGGCCGCCCGGCTCCGCGGCGTCCATGATCGCGGCACGTCCGATCACGCCGGACAGCGGCATGCCGCCGGCGAGACTCTTGGCGACGCAGATCAGGTCCGGCTGCACATCGTAGTGCTCCATTGCGAACATCTTGCCGGTTCGGCCGAAGCCGGTCTGCACCTCGTCTGCGATCAGCACGATGCCATTGCTGTCGCAGATCCGGCGCAGGCCGCGCATCAGCTCCGGCGGCGCCTGGTGGAAACCGCCCTCGCCCTGCACCGGCTCGATGATGATGGCCGCGACCTGCGAGGCGTCGATGTCGGCCTTGAAGATGAAGTTGATGTAGGACAGCGTGTCCTCGACCGTCACGCTGCTGCCGGCGATCGGGAACGGCGCATGCCAGACGCCTGGCAGCGGCGGCCCGAAATGCTTCTTGTACGGCATCACCTTGCCGGTCATCGCATTGGCGAGCGCGGTGCGGCCGTGGAACGCGCCGGTGAAGGCAATGATGCCGCTGCGCCCCGTGGCGGCGCGCGCGATCTTGATGGCGTTCTCGGTCGCCTCCGCGCCGGTCGTCAGCAGGATCGACTTGGCCGGCCCCGAAATCGGCGCCAGCGCGTTGAGCCGTTCGCTCAGCCGCACATACGGCTCGTATTGCAGCACCTGGAAGCAGGTGTGGGTGAAGCGGTCGAGCTGCGCCCGGATCGCGGCAACGACATGCGGATGGCAGTGGCCGGTGTTGAGCACCGCGATGCCGCCGGCAAAGTCGACATAGCGCTTACCCTCGACGTCCCACACCTCGCTGTTGAGGGCGCGGTCAGCAAACAGCGGCGTCGCATAGCTCACGCCCCGGACGACGGCCTCGTGTCGTCGCGCCAGCAGGTCTTCGTTCGCAGCCGAATTCGCAACCATGGCTCAACTCCTCGTGGGAAAATCGAGCCGCAGGCTACGCCGAGAGCCGTCGCGATCAATCAGCTTGTTCCCGACGACAGGTGCCTGCAATGCACCGGACCCAGCGGGACGAGCGCGCAGCTACGCGGCGAGCACATTCTTCAGCCAAGCCCGCAGCGCGACGATCGCGGGCTCGTCCCAGCGCTCCCGCAGCGCGACGAGCTGATAGGCTCCCATGTGGAGTGCCGAGGGGATCACCTCGACCAGCGCACCGCTGCGCAGATCATCGGCGACCAACACCTCGTTGGCGAGCGCGACGCCCTGGCCGAAGCGGGCCGCCTCGATGGCGAGATGCGCGTGCCACAGCCGCTGACCGCGCAACGTGACCGGCTCCCGATACCCCGCCAGCTCGAACCATTGTTCCCATTGCGCGGTGGATTCCTCGTGGATCAGCGAGGCCCTGGCGAGGCCCGGGAGTGTCGCGATCGCCGGAAACCTTGCCAGATAGGCCGGGCTTGCGACCGGGAATACGCGTGGGCGCACCAGCTCCTCAGCGACCAGGCCGCCGCTCCGGTCGACCGCTTCGGCATAGACGATCTCCGCATCCGCTTCGCCGCGCTGCAAATCGGGGTGCGCCAGCGTCGGCTGCAGATTGATGTCCCAGTTGCGCGGCGGGCCGCTCAGCTCGGGCAGCCGCGCCAGCAGGCGGCGATTCGCGAGGCCCGGAATGCACCAGATGTTCAGGGTCGGACGCGCCACGGGCCGCACCGAGATTGTCGCGCGGGCGATGATGTCGAAGGCCTGGCTGACCTCGGCATGAAACTGACGTCCGGCCTCGGTCAGCGCGAGGCCCCGCCCCTCCGCCCGCACCAGCGCCACGCCCAGGCTGCGCTGCAGATTTTGCAGATGGCGCGAGACCACGGTGTGGCTGACCGCGAGCTCGTCGCCGGCGGCGCGCACGCTGCCCTTGCGGCCGACGGCCTCGAAGGCACGCAGCGCGATCAGGGAGGGCAATCGGGGTCTCGTCATGCTCGCACAGTTCTCAGCCTGCGCGATCTCCCTCCCGCCCTGAAGCGGAACCGCCGCGATCCGTGATCGCGCGGCTGATGTCGGAGCGCCGGCTGCCATGGCGGCGTCCGTTGTCCGCACAAGGCGTTCCGGGCGGAGCGCCGCATCGCGGTCACGAGGGCGCTTTCGCGCGTCATGCCGCTCTTAGCGTCAGCATTGGCGCAATGCCAGCCCAGAGAAAGCCACGCGCGCGGCCGGGACCTCCGCGGACGTCTTAACGAGGCAGGCCACGTCGCAAACGATCCTTAAGCCTCCCGCCATGGCAGGCGCCATTTGCCTAAAAGTTTCCACAATTCGACTTTGAATCGGGAGTGCTTCGAGCAGGAGAACCCCCAAGATGCGGATCAGCCAAATGATCTACGTCGGTTCGCTGGCAGCCCTCGTCGCGACGGCCGCCCCCGCACTGGCGAAAAGCTCCCAGACGCCCAAGCCGGATGATCAGACCACGTCGTCCCTGCCGTGCCGCGCCTACCAGCAGGCCCCCGACGGAACCTGGATGGAGCGGCCCTGTCAGGGCCAGGGCGCAAGCGCCCCGGCGCGTCAGCGCGCGGTCACCAACGGGACCGGCAGCGCCGAACAACGTTAGCGGACCTGGTTCGCGGACTTGGCGCAAGAGCCGGAGCGCTTGCGCTCCGGCCCGCACTGATGCCCGCGCTCAGTAAGGTGGCGCCCGGCGCGCCCGCTGCTCCCTGCCCGCCTCGACCCACCACAAGAGATCGTCGGCAAAACGCGGAAACGCGCGTTCCAGCGACTGGCCGGAATCGCCGGTCGGCCTGCCGTCGGCGGACAGCGCCTGACCGATCGGGCCGACGGCAAGCGTGCTCGACACCACCACCATGCCCATCTCCGACAACGTGCCGTGCCACGCCGTGGCGGCCCGGGCCCCGGAGAGCCGGCCGGCGGAATAGCTCGCGATCGCCGCCGGACGCCAGAACCATTCCTCGAGAAAGTGGTCGGTGAGGTTCTTCAGTCCCGGCTGCATGCCCCAGTTATATTCGCCAGTGACGAACACGAAGCCGTCGGCGGCACGGATCTTGGCCGCAAGCTCGGCCATGGCCGCTGGCGCCTGGCCGGGCGGATATTCCTTGTACATGCGGTCGAGCATCGGCAGGCCGACCGCCTTGGCGTCGATCAGCTCGACGTCCTGGTCCTTGGCGCGCAACCCGTCCACGACGAATTGCGCGAGCCGGATGCCCATCCGGTCGGAGCGATAGGAGCCGTAGAGGACGAGGATGCGGAAGCTCATGGCGGGTCAACTCCTGGCCGGACGATCCGCGCCAGACTACCACGCCGTCATGTCATGGAGGTCATTATGGTCACGCCGCAGATCGATGGACCGGCGGCGCGTGGTTGCAGAAACGAGACGAGGCAGGCTCAGCGCGTCACCGTGGCCGAAGCGGAGCGCTCGGATGGCCGGCCGAACACGCTGCGGCAGCCGTCGCTGAGGCTGGCGCGCTGCTTCATCATGCAGGCAATGATGCGGTCGCGATCGGGAATCTCCGACGAGCACAGCCGGAACACGTCGCCCGTGCACAGCCGCCGCTGGTCGTCCTCCGTGAAGGCATGGCCCGCGCGCGGGCTGGCGACCATCGCCAGCGCAAGCCCTGCCATTGCCACATTCCAATTCCGCATCCTGAACAGATGAGTTCGCATCGCCGTCCCCAATTCGCCCGCTGTTTGTCCGGTTCACCCGCTGCTTTCACTGATGTCGCGAAGCAGTTGCCGCCGCAGAATCAAATGATGACACGTCGCGGCGCGCCTTCAACAAGCGCTCTCGTTCCTGCACCACAATTTTGCGGCCTGTTGCATCTTCGACTCCTTTTGCGCTGCCGGAACCCGTGAGACGCCGCCAAATTGTCATTAGGCGAACGCAATCCGGCCCAGCCGCGCTCACACTCTCACGGCGTAGTGGCGGCGTCCTGATGGTGCTTCGGACCATCACGTGTCCCGAGTTCAGGTGTGGGAGTCAGGTTCATGGCGTACACGATGGTGGCTGAGCGGGAGCAGCAGACAATCCGCAAGCAGCGCGAAAGCGCCCTCATCGTTCTCGCCAACGCACAGGTGATGGAGGCGGAAGGCTGGCAGGTCGTCATCACCGACGAGGACGGCAACAGCATGCCGCTCGCCGAGTTCGAAGCTGGCATCTCGCAGAAATTTTCGTCCTGGTACAAGGCCAAGCAGCGGCCGGTGGTGCCCACCACCATTCCCGCCCCCAACCTGTTCGCGACGCCGGCCAATGACGACGCCGGGCCGGAGGCCGTCGTGGCCGCCGAACTCGCCGCCGAGCAGGTCGAGACGGCCGAGGTCCAGGAGGCTCCTGTCCAGGAGATCGCCGAGGACGATTTCGAAACGGCCGAGACCGCCAACGCTCCGACGGCCGAGAAGGCCGAGCGCGAGGAGATCGCGCTCGACGCCGCCGAGATGGCCGACTGACGCTGCGGCCGCGCCACTCGCCGCCTTCGTAGAACAGCTCCAGCGGCAGCCCGGCCTGGGCCTCGCCGATCCATTCCCGTGCAATGATGTTGGACGGCCCAGCGCGTGCATCGCGGCATGCAGGCGAAGACCATCCCCGGTCGTTTCGCGTGGCGCGGATCGAGCGTGCTTCGGCCTGTCGTCGCTTCCTCGCGCGATCAGCGTGCGCCGGGCGACTAACAAACATGTTCGCCCCGCGGCTCTCGGTCGAACAACGATCATCGGAACGAAGCGACCATCTGCCCGTCGGGCAAATCAAGGCGCATTTCCATCTCGCGGCGTCACCTCCAGGGCCTGAATCGGCAGCAACGGCGGTGCGCGCGGAAACGATTTTCCGCAGGCCCATCAAGCTGATTTGGCCTGTCCAGTCCCGCCGCCAAAAATATTCTGCTTTTCCTAAATCTAATTCAGTGCTTTTGTCGCGCCATCTCCCGCTCGCAGGAGGGGCGGTTCGCCGTCGTCACGGACGTGGAGCGGGAGGAGCGGTGGACGCGATGGCAGCGCAGCGCATCTTTGCGCCGACGAACGCTGACGTCGCGTACGGTCAAGTGGCGTGGTCCTGGCATCCCGACGCTGATGCCCCCACGGTGGCGCGCCCAAAGCGCGTTGTCGTGCACGGTGACCAGAACGCCCGGCGCACCGGGGAGCGCGCGAAGCAGCCGTTAAGATCATCGCGCGGGGAATGCCGGTTGCCCGGCTGAACCTGTGGTGACTGCCGCCTGCTTTTTTTCTGCAGGCGGGCCATGGGTTGCGGCCAGCATCCCGGCATTCCCCGCGCCCTCTGCTGTGCGGAGGGCAAGACGGATGGATCACTCGGGCGCATCAGCGCGGCGAGAACGCGAGGGCGTGCGTGAATGAGACTTCGCAGGACGGTGCTTCAAATCGCTCGGTGTCATTCCGGGGCGCGCGGAGCGCGAGCCCGGAATCCATACGCTGCAGCAGAACTGATGGAGCACGCTGGAGCGACACACCTGCCCGACACGCCCGCTCGTGGTTATGGATGCCGGGCTCGCGCATGCGCGCGCCCCGGCATGACGATGTTGAGAGACCGTGGCGCCACCCACCGCCGTCATGCCCCGCCCCCGGGGTCTCGCCTTCGGCGAGCCCGAGGACAGGCTCCGGCGGGACATCCACTACGCCGCGGCCTCTCGATCAATGACGACTGCGGCGGCGTACTGGGTCGCCCGGTCCCGTCTTCGCCCGATGGGCTTCGACGCGGCAACGAGCGCCAGGGCGCGCCGCAGCTTTAGCGGAGGCGGCAAGCCGGGCGATGACACCGAATGTAAAGCAGGCATCAACACGAGCCAGAGGCCGCGGGTGCCCTGGGGGATGATCCAATCTCACAACAGCTTCGCGCTCACGAACAGCGTGCGCACGGCGTTGGTGGCCTGCACTGTCATGATGGCGTTGTCGGCCGCGGCCTGCAGCGCGGCCATGGCCTGGTCGTGCAGCGACTTGAACTCCATCCACTCGACTGCGTTGAGGCTGGTGAGGAACTGATGGGCCTGCCCGACCGTCGAAATCACGACCGGCTTGCCGTTCACCTTGATGTTGAAGGTAGTACGCAGACGCGTTTCCGAGTTTGCGGGATCAATCATGGGGACCTTCCGGAAGATGCGACGGGCGTCACCGCCGAGGTCGCGCCGAGGCCCAGCAACAAAACGTCACTCGGTCTTTTGCGCGGTCCGCGTCGGGGTGCCAGCCTCGAGCCCGACGACGACAACGAGTCGGTTGAACTCGCCGTCATCATACGCCTTCAGGAAGCGATCGTAATTCTTGATCGAGACGCAGCCGTTCGAATCACCCTCCGGACCCAGCATATAGGGGTGGGTCAGCAATCCGCTCCGGCCGAGGGTCGATCCTTCCACCACGTTCATGCGCAGGGCGCGAACGCCGTGAAACGGCTTTTCGCGCGGCTTCAGGTCATAGGTGGCGGGCGGAGTCGCGCCAACCATGCGCTGATTGACGTGCTCGGGGTCGTCGCGCAGGCTGCCCATGCCGGAATGGGCCTCGAGCCCGATGCCGGACGGCAGATACACCATCTTGGCCTTGATGTCGTACACGGCGGTCTTGTCATAGCCGAGCGCACCGAGATCGATCCCGGATCGGACGATGCCGCTATCCGGACCGAGCGAGGCGAACTTGGTCGGGCTCGGCAACAGGTCGGACAGCTTCTGCAGGATGGAGCGATCGTCGACGCGTCCGACCGCTTCAGGCGCACTGGCCGAAACCAGGCTGGTCGGCAGGTTGGCGACGGACGGGCGCGGGCGCGGCAGCGGCACGCCCGGTGCAGGCATCGTGACGGTATTGCCCTCCGTCAACATCGGCCGCCAATCGCTGTTGCTGGGGTCGCGAGCGCCCGGATCACGCGCTTCCATGCCCTTCACCAGCGCGGCCCGGGCATCGAGCAATTGGCGGTCGATCGCGCCGCGAAGGGCGAAACGGTCGAGCGCGCGAACCGCGTCTTTTTCCGAATAGGCCGTGGCCGAGGCGGAGGCCGGCGCGAAACGTGTTTCGAAGGTCATGGACGGCGCGGCGGCGGCCGGAATCGCCGCGCTCGCAAGCGACGTCTCATCGCTGTTGGCTCCGACCCATGCGGCCGCGCCCGCTGCGACCGCAAGTGCTGCAAGCACGAGTGCGATCGCTTCGGAGCGCCCGAAGCGGCCTTGCGACAACAGAACGTCTACGCTTGCTTCACTGGAAGCCATCACGTCCCCGATATACCCCCCTTTTCGGACCACCCGGGAAAGGTGACCGACCCCAAGGGGTACGATTCGACCCGTCATGACATAGGATGGCAAGAGTGCGGCATAATCTAGACAAACGCCAGCCCGGAGTGATCCGGCGTGAACCGACGCCCAAGCCTGGCACGGGCTGCGCCGCGACCGTCCCAGAAAGCCGATTATATCGATGAATCAGCCGGTTGGAGGAATGTATGAACGCCGAATGGGATGATCTCGGCCGATTTGCCGACGCACAGGATTCGATTTATTCGCGCGTGACCGCCGAACTTGCGGCCGGCGCCAAGCAAAGCCACTGGATGTGGTTCATCTTTCCCCAGGTCGAGGGGCTCGGCAGCTCCGCCATGGCGCAGCGCTACGCGATCCGCTCCCGCGCCGAGGCCGAGGCCTATCTGGCGCATCCCCTGCTCGGCCCGCGACTCGTCGAATGCACCCGACTGGTGCTCGCAGTGCAGGGCAAGTCGCTGCGCGACATTCTGGGTGTTCCGGACGATGCCAAATTCCGCTCATGCATGACGCTGTTCGATTCGATCAGCCCGAACGGGATCTTCGCGCAGGCGCTCGATCGCTATTGCGACGGTGCGCGCGACCCGGCGACGCTCGCGTTTCTGCAGCACAGCACCGCATGAGCACACGGTTACCGCAGATGCGCATCTCGGCCTCATAGGGCTGACACGGTAATGAACCAACTCTGCCCTGCGGCCGGATTTCGGGTGACAAGCCCGAACAGGAAACTTGATCGCGCCAAGATTTGCGGGTCCCATCCGCCGCGTTGTTTGTCCCAAGGAGACACACTCATGAAGAAGTTTTTCCTGATTGCCGCGCTCGCGACCTTCGCCGCCGGATCTGCCTTCGCCCAAGACAGCTGCGAGACCAAGGCCGTCGGCAAGGACGGCAAGGCGCTCGCCGGCGCCGCCAAGACCTCGTTCATGAAGAAGTGCATGGCCGAGACGTGTGAGACCAAGGCGGTCGGCTCCGACGGCAAGAAGCTCGCCGGCGCGGCCAAGACCAGCTTCATGAAGAAGTGCGAGGCCGGCGGCTGACGCGCTGGCGGCCGACGACACTGGCGCCCCGCCATGATGCTTGGCGGGGCAAAGCCATGCCTGCGGGCTCCATCAGCGCGAAGCGTATCGGCAAGCTACGACGCGGGCGGCGAGCGCCTCGATGTCGAACGGCTTGGTCAGCAGGGCGCAGCACGCCGCCATAGAGCTCGACCCAGCCCTCGGCCGGCACCATCTCGCGGACCTTCTGCCCGATCACGTTCAGGATGCCCGCATGCAGGGCGTAGGCCGGATTGGCTTCAACGTGGACGTAATCGCTCAGCGGGCCCTGCGGACCGTCGAAGAACTCGATGGGCGAGTGGTGGAGAGCTGAGGAGGACCGGCACACTGTTGAACCGAGGGGAACCCGCAGGACACCACTGCATGTCGCCCGCCCTGGCGGGCCCATGCGAGATCAACATGCTCACCGCATCCGCCCTGCTCTGGACCCGTGTCGCCGCCGGCATCTTCGGCTTTCTCGCCCTCAATTCCGGCTACGGACTCTGGCTTCAGCGCAAGAAGACCAGCGGCGGCCGCGCCTGGCCGGTCGTCGAGGGCGAGATCGTGGCCTCGGCGGTGTCTGTCGCGGCGACGCATCGGTCGGCAGATGACACCGATGCCAAGCCTGACATCCGCTACCGCTACGAGGTGTCGGGCAAGAGCTACGAAGGTCGCCGCATCCGTTTCGGCAGCCCGAGCCGCGTCACGCGCCTGCAAGCCGACGAGCTCACCGGCAAATATCCGCAAGGCGCGAAGGTCCGCGTTTTTTACGATCCGAAACGCCCCTCGCAATCGGTGCTGGAGCCTACCAATGCCAGCGGCACGGCGGCGCTTGTGGCGCTGTTCGTCGTGCTGTCGGCCGTGACCGCCGTGTTGGTGGCGCATTCGCTCGCCGGCAAGGTGCTCACGACCGAGGCTGGCGTGCCGCTGTTCGCCTTCCTGATGCCGTTCGCCCTGTTCGGCTTCGGAGCCGTCGCACTCGCCTCATACTGGAAGCTGCGGCAGGAGCGCCTGGCGAGCCGCTCCTGGCCGACTACGCCGGGACGCATCACGCGCTCCGGCGTGACGATGGAGATCACACGACGTGAGGACGATCGCGGACGAGAAACGGAAGAGGAGCGTTTCCGGGTCACGATCGAATACAGCTACACGGTAGATGGTCGCTCTTTCCACAGCACGCATTGGAATTGGGGCTGGACCGCGCTGCATTCCGACAGGTCGATCGCTGAAGCCGTCGCCGCCAAATATCCGGTCAACACCGACGTCACCGTCTACTACGATCCGATACAACCCGAGACGGCCGTGCTCGATCCCACAAACAAGAGCGGCGTCGCGGCGCCGCTCTGGGTCGGCATTATCCTGATCGCGATCGGCGCGCTGTTCCTGTTCGTCTTCACCCACGTCCAGATGAGCTAGCCGGGGATGATGCGAACAAGGCGCAAGCAGAGCACGAGCGACGAGTATGGCCGCGTCGTCAGCTGCGCAGGCCCGGCGCTTCGTGGCCGCTGCGGGCGACATACTCGGTATAGCCGCCGCCATACTGATGGAGGCCGTCAGGGGTCAGCTCGAGCACGCGGTTGGAGAGCGCGGCGAGGAAATGACGATCGTGCGAGACGAACAGCATGGTGCCCTCGAAGTTCGACAGGGCCGCGATCAGCATCTCCTTGGTCGCCATGTCCAGATGGTTGGTCGGCTCGTCCAGCACCAGGAAGTTGGGCGGATCGTAGAGCATCTTGGCCATCACGAGCCGTGCCTTCTCGCCCCCCGACAGCACCCGACATCTTTTCTCGACGTCGTCGCCGGAGAAGCCGAAGCAACCCGCCAGGGCCCGCAACGAGCCTTGACCGGCTTGCGGAAACGAATGCTCGAGCGACTCGAACACGGTCTCGTCGCCGTCCAGCAGGTCCATCGCATGCTGCGCGAAGTAGCCCATCTTGACGCTGCCGCCGATCGTCACCGAACCGTCATCGGGCTCCGCGCTACCGGCGACGAGCTTCAACAGGGTCGACTTGCCAGCGCCATTGACGCCCATCACGCACCAGCGCTCGCGGCGCCGGATCATGAAGTCCAGCCCGTCGTAGATGCGGCGGCTGCCGTAGCTCTTGGACACGTTCTTCAGGGCTACCACATCCTCGCCCGAGCGCGGCGCGGGCAGAAAGTCGAACGCCACGGTCTGGCGCCGCTTCGGCGGCTCGACCCGCTCGATCTTGTCGAGCTTCTTGACCCGGCTCTGCACCTGCGCCGCGTGCGAGGCCCGCGCCTTGAAACGCTCGATGAACTTGATCTCCTTGGCGAGCATCGCCTGCTGGCGCTCATATTGCGCCTGCTGCTGCTTCTCGTTCAACGCCCGCTGCTGCTCGTAGAAATCGTAGTCGCCGGAATAGGTCGTGAGCTGGCCGGCGTCGATCTCGATCACCTTGTTGATGATGCGGTTGATGAATTCGCGGTCGTGCGAGGTCATCAGCAGCGCGCCCTCGTAGCCCTTGAGGAAATGCTCCAGCCAGATCAGGCTCTCGAGATCGAGATGGTTGGACGGCTCGTCGAGCAGCATCACGTCGGGGCGCATCAGGAGGATGCGCGCCAGCGCGACGCGCATCTTCCAGCCGCCGGACAACAGGCCGACGTCCTTGTCCATCATCTCCTCGGAGAAGCCGAGGCCGGCCAGCGCCTCGCGGGCGCGGCTGTCGAGCGCGTAGCCGTCGAGCTCCTCGAACTGCGCCAGCACCTCGCCATAGCGCGCGATGATCTCGTCCATCTCGTCGGCGCGGTCCGGATCGGCCATGGCGGCCTCGAGCTCCTTGAGCTCGGCGGCGACCGACGACACCGGCCCGGCGCCGTCCATCACCTCCGCCACCGCGCTGCGGCCGGACATCTCACCGACATCCTGGTTGAAATAACCGATCGAGACGCCGCGATCGATCGAGACCTGCCCCTCGTCGGGCTGCTCGCGGCCTGAGATCATCCGGAACAGCGTCGTCTTGCCGGCCCCGTTGGGGCCGACCAAGCCGATCTTTTCGCCGCGCTGGAGGGCGGCGGAGGCTTCGATGAAGAGAATCTGGTGGCCGACTTGCTTGCTGACGTTATCGAGGCGGATCATGAGGTCTCAGGACATGGACAGGTTGCCGCCGCTCTTAGTCGATGCGCGCCGCCGGTGGAAGGCGCAATTTGGGCGCCCTCCGCCGCTCTGTCCGCCCCGTCCCGGTCAGCGGCCCTGAGGCCGAAAATCCTGGTTGCCGAACGGTTTGTCGGTCGGGATGCGGATCGCGACGTAGCCCCGATCCATGGTCGCGTGGCATGCGTTGCATCCCGACGTCAGCTCGGTCACGGCGGAAGCGAAACGCTTGCCATCCTTGGCAGCGATGGCGTCCGAGATCGACTGGATCGGCTGGCCGAGCGTGGTGACATTGTTCACCGGCAGGCCCGAATAGAAGACCGCGGCGTCAGTCAGGCTCTGCCTCAACTGGGCGAGCTCATAGGACGCGAGATCCCAATTCTTGGACTGTCCCGCGAACCAGAGCTTCGCGTGTCTGACCTGAATCAGATTCATGATATCGCCGAGCCGCGGCAGATATTGTTCTGCATTGGACTGCGACTGCGCTGCAGCCAGGGAGATGGCCGAACAGGCGACCAGAACACCTGAAACCCACTTGCGATAGCTCATTCCATGCCCCGCTTCCAAACAAACCGCTACGGGAAGACATACCGCTGCGATCGAAACCGGACTTGCGATTGATCAAGGCCAAGTCCGCCTCCGATCGTTCGAGCCCGCCAAACGAATGATCCGCCGAAGCGGCTGCTCCGGCGGATCATCATATCAGCCCTTGGCCCCGGGGTATTGTGGTCGGCGTCTTAGGCTGCGGCTTTCGCGCCGGTCGGAACCATCGCGATCGTCTTCAGGACCTGAGACGCGATCTGGTAGGGGTCGCCCTGGGAGTTCGGACGGCGGTCCTCCAGATAGCCCTTGTAGGCATTGTTCACGAAGGAATGCGGCACGCGGATCGAGGCGCCACGGTCGGCCACACCCCAGCTGAAGGTGTCGATCGAAGCGGTCTCGTGCTTGCCGGTCAGGCGCATGTGGTTGTCCGGACCGTACACCGCGATGTGGTCGGCGCGAGCTTCCTTGAAGGCGTCCATCAGCTTCTCGAAATACTCCTTGCCGCCGACTTCGCGCATGTATTTGGTCGAGAAGTTGCAGTGCATGCCCGAGCCGTTCCAGTCGGTGTCGCCGAGCGGCTTGCAGTGGAACTCGATGTCGATGCCATACTTTTCGGTCAGGCGCAGCATCAGGTAGCGGGCCATCCACATCTGGTCAGCAGCCGTGCGCGAGCCCTTGCCGAACACCTGGAATTCCCACTGGCCCTTCGCCACCTCGGCGTTGATGCCTTCGTGGTTGATGCCGGCCGCGAGGCAGAGGTCGAGATGCTCTTCGACGATCTTGCGGGCGACGTCGCCGACGTTCTTGAAGCCGACGCCCGTGTAGTACGGGCCCTGCGGCGCCGGATAGCCGTATTCCGGGAAGCCGAGCGGACGGCCGTCCTTGTAGAAGAAGTACTCCTGCTCGAAGCCGAACCACGCGTCTGGATCGTCCAGGATGGTGGCGCGGGCGTTCGACGGATGCGGGGTCTTGCCGTCCGGCATCATCACTTCGCACATCACCAGCACACCGTTGGTGCGGGCGGCGTCGGGATACACGGCGACCGGCTTCAACACGCAGTCGGAGCTATGGCCTTCGGCCTGCATCGTCGACGAGCCGTCGAAGCCCCAAAGAGGCAGCTGTTCCAGGGTCGGAAAAGAGGAAAATTCCTTGATCTGTGTCTTGCCGCGCAAATTCGGCACCGGCTTGTAGCCGTCGAGCCAGATGTACTCGAGCTTGTATTTCGTCATTGAGCCTCTCTGTCTTATCGAAAGGTGGGAGCCCAGCAATCGAAGGCTCCCCGCTTACCCGGCCACGATCGGCCAGCGCACTCTTAAGCATGGAATGTGCCAAGTCCCGCGACGTCCCGTCGCATGGACGAAGACCGATCGGGGCCGAGCTGCCGGCCGGTTTTGCACGTCAGGGGTGCGGCAAAGCAGCGCGACCGGGATTGCACGGAGCGCATGGCGGAGCGGAGAGCTTGTCGAAAACCCGCTTGATTCCTTGGCATTTGCGGCGACGCGCAAGAGAGGCCGAACAAGCCGTCAGCAGTTCCGGGACATTTTCGAAAAGAGTTGGAGCTCTGTCCGCAACCTTTGGTCCAGCCCAAGTGTTGGTCAGATGAACATTGCTGCTGGGGGAGCACATGCATAAATGCCTGCAAAACGCGCAACATGTGATTTCGTTTTGATCATGTTGCATTCCCTCCGGGCAGCACTGATATCGACGCTGGTAACCACAACGGAACGAGTCGGGCGCAACCTGATGTGTGGCCGACGGAAGGAGAATGAGGAATGGGCACCAATGTGGACGAGGGATCCGCAACGATCTACCAATTTCCGCGCGGAGGGCGAGCGGGTCTTGCACCTCGCCAGTCCGGATCGTCGCCTGAGCGGCCGATCGCGCCGTCGATCCAGCCGACGATCTACAGCGCGAGCTGGTATCATGACGAGGCGATCCAGGAAGCCAAGCCGGTGTGGGACCGCTGATGTCAGACTGTACCGTGACGCCAGCACGCCTTTGCTGAAGGGTCGGACCGACAAGGTTCCGGCCCTTTTTTCTTGCGCCGCTGTCTGCATGTCTCTCGCTGCTGCTGACGGCCGCCCGCGGGCTCGACGTGCCGGGGTCAAACAGTCCGCCGTCGTGACCCGTCTCATGGTCTTCCCTATCCTGTCGAAGGCTACGCATACGCGTCGCGTCGATGAAACGGCGTTTCACATCGAAGCCCGCATCCCCTAGAATGGGTTGATGTCTGCCCATCCGCTCCGCCATCTCGGCCTTCACGGTGCCAGCAATTTCAGAGATCTCGGCGGATATCCCAGCAGGGACGGCCGGCACGTGCGATGGCGGCAGCTGTTTCGATCGAACCATCTCGGACAGCTGACCGAGCCCGACGTCGCGGTCCTGCGGGAGCTTGGCGTTCGGACGGCGTTCGATTTCCGCGGTCGCAACGAGCGCGCTGCCGGGCTCTGCACCATCGCCGAGATCACCGTGCATTCCGTGCCGATCGAGCCGAGCGTGGTGCCGGCGCTGCGGGCTCTGGCGACACGAGGACAGCTCACAACCGACCATGCCTTGGAGCTGATGCGCGAGTCCTACCGCAACTACATCCGCAGCTACACGCCGCGCTTCCGCGCGCTATTCCAGCATGTTCTCAATGAGGACGCCCCGTCGGTGATCCATTGCACGGCCGGCAAGGATCGCACCGGTGTGGCCTGTGCGCTGGTCTTGCACGCGCTCGAGGTTCCGGATGACGCCATCTTGGAAGATTACCTGCTCACGAACCAGCTCTATCGTCGCGAGACTGCAGCTCACCCGGATCTTCCCGCTGATGTCGTCCAGACGATCGGGACAGTCCAGGCCTCGTTCCTGGCAGCTGCGTTCGACGCCATGCGTGATGATTTCGGCGACGTCGACACCTACCTGCGCGACGGTCTCGGCATCGACGGCGCGGCACGGAAGACACTACAGGAGCGCTATCTCACGCTGTGAGCCTGGGCGGCCCGAATACGCTTGAGCGATCAGGCCGCTTCGATATCGGCTGTCTCGGCGGCTTCCATCGCGTCGAGATCGGCAATCACCTCCTCGAATGCGGAAATCGCCTGTTGAACCGCCGCGATCTGCATCAATTCCCAGCCGGTCACCGGACCTGCACGGTTCTGCAAGGCGACCACCAGATCCCGCCGCTGCTCCTTCAGTTGCACCAGCGGCAAACCATGGTCCGGCAGATGTCTCATCATGTCAAAGCTCCAACGCCCCTCAAGCGGCATAGCGACAGGCTAGCGGGCCGCGCTGGCAATCCACTTACGAAAGTCCGGCTAATTTTATCGATCAGGCCAGCGCGACCGGTGCCGCCATGATGGCGCTGGCCAAAACGTCGCTGATCTTCGCAGTGGCAGCTTCGCTCACATGCAAGCGGTCGCCGTGCCCGTCGTCGAGCGCCGACAACGGAATCTGGCCGGCCTCATGCCAGCTCTTCATCAGATTCCAGCGCCTGAAGACATTGACGTCGGCCGCAGACGTGACCTTCTCGATGCGACGCTGAATGTCCTCGGCACGCGCCAGCCTGCTGGGCACCGTCACGATGGCAGCCGTATATTGCAGGTCCATCACGATGGCATCGATGGCCAGCCCCGCCAGCCATCGAAGGCCGACGCGCAGCGCCGCCTCGACGTCATCGGGACTGTAGACCTCGGGCCTGTAGGCGGCGTTGGTGCCGACCTGCCAGATGACGAGCGAGGGCTGCTCCGCAATCACGTCGCATTCGAAACGCGAGAGCTCCTCCGGGGATTCCTGTCCGCCCACACCCCGATTGAGGACGTCGATCAGGCAGCCGAAATTGGTCTTGCGCAGCGACTGCTCGATCCGGGCCGGAAAAGCGACAATTCCGTTGGTGCCGGCGGTGGAAGATGAGCCAAGCGCCACGATCCGGGTCTTGCGCTGCGCATCCAGACTCTGCCTGAACCGTCTGATCGGACGAGGAAAACCGGTGGAAACGTCGGGAAATTCGAGAGAGCCTGTCGCGGTCATGGTCACCTCTGACGAACCACGCTTTCTGATTGCAATTGCATGCCCCGGCCGCCCGGCCATTGCAACTCATCGGCAGGGCCATAGTATAACGAGCGGCGCTGTGGGGCGCGTCAACGGAGACCAGGGACGGAATGAACGGAGCAGTGATTGTCATTACGGGTGCGCAAGGGGCGCTCGGACGCAGCGTGGCCGATCTCGCGCTCGCACGGGGCGCGCATGTGGCCGGGATCGATCATGCCCAGGCCGAAATCCCGGCGAGTGACGACCGCATCGAGCTCGGAGGCGTCGATCTCTCCGACCCCGAGCAGGCAAAGGTCGCGATCGACTCCGTCGCCGCCCACTTCGGCACTCTGGATGCGCTGATCAACATCGCCGGCGCGTTCGCGTTCGAGACGACCGCCGACGGCGACGATTCCGTCTGGGAGACGATGCATGCGCGAAACCTGATGACCGCGCTGCACGCATCGCGCGCGGCGATTCCGCATCTCGTCCGCTCCAGCACGGGCCGCATCGTCAACATCGGCGCCATGGGCGCGCTCCAGGCCAGTGCCGGCATGGGCCCGTATGCGGCGTCCAAGTCGGGAGTGCATCGCCTGACGGAAGCACTCGCGGCCGAATGGAAGGGCAAGATCACCGTCAACGCCGTCCTGCCGTCGACGATCGATACGCCGGCCAACCGCGCCAGCATGCCCAAGGCCGATTTCGACAAATGGGTGACGCCGCAGGAACTCGCGGAGGTCATTCTGTTTCTAGCCAGCGACGCCGCGAGCGGCGTGACCGGCGCGCTGCTACCGGTTGTCGGCCGGGTGTAGCGAAGCCAGCCGTTCACCCCGACTTGGCGCTGACATCACCGGACTCGGCGGGCTAGACTCGCGCGCGCTCTGAGTCGCACACATCGGACGGCCCCTTGGAAACCGCGCTCTACCTTCCCGTCAAACGCTTCCTCGAAAACCTCGGCTTCTCGGTCAAAGGGGAAATCGGCGGTTGCGACGTGGTGGCGCTCAAGGGCGACGACCCGCCGGTGGTCGTCGTCTGCGAGCTGAAGCAGGTCTTCAACCTGGAACTGCTGCTGCAGGCAGTCGATCGGGCCGGTGCCTGTGACGAGGTGTGGGTTGCGGCGAACCTGTCGGCACGCGGCAAGGGCCGCGAAAGCGACTCCCGCTACCGCAATCTGTGCCGCCGGCTCGGCTTCGGCATGCTGGCCGTGACCTCAGCCGGAGACATCGAAGTGCTGGTGCAGCCGCCCACTACGGCGCCGCGCAAGAACCCCAAGAAACGTTCGCGTCTCGTGATCGAGCATCAGCGGCGCAAGGGCGACCCCGTCGCTGGCGGCTCGACCCGTGCTCCCATCATGACGGCCTATCGGCAGCAGGCGCTGGCCTGCGCCTCGGCGCTGTCGGGCGGGCCGAAACGCGTCCGCGACCTCCGAACGGACATTCCGGATGCGCCGAAGATCTTGCAGCGTAACGTCTATGGTTGGTTCGACCGCGCCGAGCGCGGCGTCTACGTCCTCACGAAAGCCGGGCTCGCGGCCTTGCGCCGCTGGCCCCAGGATATCCACATGACGCAGGCAGCGTTGCCCAATCGCGACATGGTGAACGCATAGCTGGGCTGCCCCGCGGAATATATATTGCAATGCAACAATTCTGCTTCTAGGTATCCCGGACGATTCACGAGGCCCCCATGAGCGAAGATTGGAACACCAAGTACGGTCCGCGTCGCGTCAGGCGTGATCCCCCGACACTGGAAGAAGCGATCTTCGCTGCGTCAGGCATCACCGACGACGTGCAGGCTCAGGCCGAGATCGCGTCGGCGCTGATGGGTCTGCCGCTCGAGCAGGTGCTCCCCGAGGTGAAGAAGGCAGTCCGCGTTGCCGCGCGCACCAACACGCGCGTCATCACGGCCGACCAGGGCACGCAGCAGCGTGCCGTCGTGGTCGAGCGCCGCACCGTGCGCCGCTTCAATTTCGACAAGCGCACCGGCACCTGAACGCCGCCCTCCGGGGCGCATCGGCAATGCAATCAAACGAAAAGGCGCGGCAGCGGTGATCGCTGTCGCGCCTTTATCGTCGCAGCAACGGCTCGGCTCAGGCGGCGCGCTTGTCGCCGTACATCCGGGTCACGAGCTTCCAGCAGGCGCGATTGAGGGTGAAGAACGCCCGCGCTGCCGCGATCGGCGCATCGATCACGAGCTTCGCCAGCTCATCCTGGGGCTGCTCGGTCAGATCGATCGTGCCGGTCGATTCGCCGTGACGGAACGCCAGATGCGCACCGAACTTGGCCGCCAGCGCCCGCATCGCATGGTTCTGCGATCCCGTCGTGACGCGGAGCTTGCGATAGCCCTTCCACCGCGCCTCCGAGATCACGCGCTGGAACAGCAGGCTGCCGACCCCGCGGCGACGCACGCAAGCCTCCACGCTGAACGCAATCTCCGGAAGCCCGTCCTCGGACTGCTCCGGCGGATGCAGCTCGGCGGCGCCGCGCACCATGCCATTTTCCATGTAGGCGACGACGATCGTGCCATCGGCCGCACAGCGGGCCGCATAGCGTTCGATGAAACTGTCATCGAGGAAGCCGTTGAATCGATCGTGCCGGCTTTCCGCATCGAGCCGCAACAGATGATCGCGCAGCAACGGCAGTTCTTCGTGCTGGCTGAGGGTCCGCACATAGCCGAAGCCCGGCCGGGGACGAAAAGTATCTACCTGTGACACTGCCTGAGACTCCTCTCGAGAGCCCTCGCACACAGACGTCTTTCCCTAGACAGGAGCTATATTGTGCATCGCAACATTCATTGCAAGCCCCGCGCTCTACGGAGAGAACATGAGGCCATGCAAGGATCGCGTGAGTTAACGATTCGTTTGTGTACGAATCATCACAGCACGAGCTGAGTCTGGGTCACGAGTGCGACCAGCCTGCCGTCGTCGGTCTCGATCCGGGTTTGCCACACCTGGGTGCGGCGGCCGCGATGCACGGGCGTGGCGGTTGCCGTCACCACCGTCCCCTCCTTGGCGCCGCCGATGAAGTTGGTCTTGCTCTCGATCGTCGTGGTGCCCTTGGCGTCCTGCGGCAGGTTGATCACGGTTGCGGCCGCGCCGACCGAATCCGCCAGCGCCATGACGGCGCCGCCATGGATGGTGTGATGCAGAGTGCAGAGATCCGGCCGCACCTGCATTTGCGCCACGACGCGATCGGCGCTGGCCTCGGTGAAGGTCACACCCTTCAATTCCGCGAACGGTATCTTCATCGCATTGATCTTGTCGAGTGGCGTCATGCCTTCCCTCCCCCGTTGATCGGACTACCCGTCTTCGCGGGTCAGCGCCGCATCTGGATGCGCCGGGCTTCGAACCCGAAGCAATGACCTGAGAGGTCATTGCTTCGGTCCGATCGTGCCGCCGCTCAGACCTTCTCGATCCCGCACCACTCCGCGATGAACAGCGCCATGGTCTTGGTCACCTGGCGCAGCGAGTCGAGCTCGACATATTCGTTGAAGCCGTGCATGGCGGCGCCGGTCGCGCCGAAGCAGAGGCTGGGGATGTTGTAGTTGAGCCCGTAGAAGCGGGTATCCGTGAGCGCCGTGAAGACGAGATCCTGGACCTCGCCGCCGTAGACGGCGGTGAAGGCCTTGCCGAACGCCGCCTCCGGCTCGGCCGAATTGGTCAACTCGTAGCCTTCGGACAGGAAGCCCGACCACTCGACGACCGGCGGATTGTTGGAGAGAAAACGATGATCACGCGAAGCCGCGGCGACGCAGGCGAGGATCTCGTTCTGGCAGTCCTTGACCGACCAGCCCGGCAGGATGGCGATGCGGCAATCGACGTCGCACCAGGCCGGCACGCTCGAGGCCCAGTCGCCGCCTTTGATGATGCCCGGATTGAAGTTGATCGGATGCGTGAGCGTCCTGAAATGACGATCGCTCTTGGCGCGCTCGTTCCAGTCCGCCTCGAGCTTCTCCAGCGCATGGATCAGATGATAGCTCGCCTGGATCGCATTGGCGCCGACGCCGGCCTCGAACACATGCGCCGGGAAGCCGCGCACCTTCAGGCGGAACCAGATCACGCCCACCTGAGAACGCACCATCTTGCCGCTGGTCGGCTCCGGGATGAAGCAGGCATCCGCGCGGTAGCCGCGCTGCAGGGTCGACAGCGCGCCGACGCCGGTGCTCTCCTCCTCGATGACGGATTGGATGTGAATGCGCGCCGTCGGCTTGAAGCCGGCAGCCTTGATGGCATCGAGCGCATAGAGCGCGCCGATGGTACCGGACTTCATGTCGCAGGCGCCGCGGCCATACATCCGACCGTCGCGGATCACCGGCGAGAACGGCGGCGTCTCCCACATGTCGAGCGGACCGGCCGGCACCACGTCGCAATGGCCCTGCAGGATCAGCGATCGCCCGGCCGACGTCGCCGGCCGGTAGGTTCCGACCACGCTGCGTGCTCTCGAGAAGTCGTGCTCGATCGGGCCGTAGCCGCGCATCTCCTTGAGATCGTCGAGATCGATGTGCCAGTCGTCGACCTCGTAACCGCGCGCGCGCAGGAGATCGCTGAACATGTCCTGGCACGGCCCTTCGGCGCCGCGGGTCGAGGGGATGGCGACGAAGTCGCTCGTGGTCGCAAGCTGCCGGTCGAAGTCGGCATCGACGGCGTCGACGATGCGCTGCGTAATGTCCTGGGTGATCATGCCTGTCGAGGTTCCAATTGCCGATGACTGCAGCAAATCACAATCTCATGCAGAGTTGCACCGGATTCGCCGCTGCTTTCAGAATCGCAAGGCCGCCCGTACATTCGCGCATACGAAAATGACCGCAACATACTTTGGAATTTAACATGTCGGATCACCGCAATATCCTTTATTTCCTCCTCGGCATTCTCAGCGCGGCGATCATCGTGCTCGGCTACAATTTCTATCAGGCCAAGAAGCAGCCGGAGGGTGTCCAGATCAATATCGGGCCAAACGGACTGAAGATCGAAGGAAAGTGATGCGTTCTCAAATCTCCTCGTTCGCGAATGTCGCAGCGCGCCCTCTCGGCGTCCTCGGTGTCCTGCTTTTGGTTGCCGCACCCGCGCAGGCGCAATATGTCGGGCGCGAGCAGGACATCACCGATCTCCGGCTCGGCCAGCGGGTGCTGGTCGATGACGGCACCTGCCCCGCCGGCCAGGTGAAGGAGGTCTCCGGCTCCAAGATGGCTGAAACCGGTATTGTCCGCACCACGAAATGCGTGCCGCGCTTCGGGCCGAAGAAGAAGTAGCTGACCTCGTTCGATGCGGCTCTCGCCGCCGACCTCCGGCGCGTGACCTTCCGCACAGTCCCACAGCCGCGCATCGACGATGCTCCTGCCCGTGGACAAGCGGGGACGCAGCATGTCGATGTCAGCGGTGCAGGATCACGGCTTCTTCGAAGCGGCCGACCGGCCGCAGCCGGTCAAGGCCGATTTCAGCCGTTACGCCCTGCTCGGCTATCTGTCGATCGCGCTGGTGTTCGGCGGCTTCGGCGTGTGGGCGGCCTATGCGCCGCTCGATCGCGCGGCGATCGCACCGGGCACCGTGTCCGTCTCCGGCGATCACAAGGTGGTTCAGCACCGTGAGGGCGGAATCATCAGGGAGATCCTGGCCAAGGAAACTCACGCCGTGCATCGCGGCGACCTGCTGTTTCGGCTGCAGCCGACCGAGGCCCAGGCCAACACCGACCTCCTTCGCAAGCAGATGGACGCGTCGCTGGCCGAGGAGGCGCGCCTGCTCGCCGAGCGCGGAAATGCGCGGATGATCACGTTTCCCGACACGTTGCTCAACCGCCAGAACGTGCCGGAGGCGGCGCTTGCCATCGCCGACCAGCAGCGGCTGTTCGTCGAGCGCCGCAATGGCCTGATCAGCCAGATCAACATCCTCAACTCGCAGATCGCCCAGCAGCAGCAGGAGTTCGCCGGCCGTGACCGCCAGCGCGCCGCGCTCTCCGCGCAGCTCGCGAGCTTCGAGACGCAGATGAACAATGTGCGCCCGGCGGTCGCCGCAGGCTATTATCCGCGCAACAAGTTCCTCGAGCTGGAACGCGAGCGCGCCCGCGTCGAAGGCGATCTCGGCCAGGCGCAGGCCGACGTCGCGCGGCTGACGCAGACGGCCGCGCAGACGCGCCTGCAGATCGATCAGACGCTGCAGAAATATCTGACCGAAGTCGGCCAGCAGCTCGACGGCACCCGGGCCAAGCTGTCGGACCTGCGCGAGAAGCTGGTCATCGCCGAGGACGTGCTGCGCCGGGTCGACATCCGCGCCGAGCGCGACGGCATCGTCATGAACATGAAAGTCCACACCGTCGGCGCCGTCGTGAAGCCCGGTGATACGCTCGCCGAGATCGTTCCGGTCGGCGAAGGCGTCGACGTGATGGCGCACGTCTCGCCGCGCGACATCGAGAGCGTCGCCATCGGCCAGAGGGCCGAGGTGCGCTTCTCCAATTTCTCCTCGCGCACGACGCCGACGATCTTCGGCAAGGTCTCGAGCGTCTCGGCGGACGCGATGTCGGACGAGGCGACCAAGCAGAGCTACTATTCGGCGCGCGTCGTGATCGACTATTCGACCATCCCGCCCGAGATCGCCGAGAAGATCCTGCCGGGCATGCAGGCCGACGTCATCATCTCCACGGGAGAGCGCACCGTGCTCGAATATCTGGTCGGCCCGCTGCTCAACACGCTCGCCAAGACGTTCCGTG
Organism: Bradyrhizobium sp. SZCCHNRI2009; assembly: GCF_032485115.1. Taxonomy (NCBI): domain Bacteria; kingdom Pseudomonadati; phylum Pseudomonadota; class Alphaproteobacteria; order Hyphomicrobiales; family Nitrobacteraceae; genus Bradyrhizobium; species Bradyrhizobium sp. SZCCHNRI2009. Next base: position 1,418,964 of record NZ_JAUEUH010000001.1, on the reverse strand, counting down.
AGAAATGAGCCGAGACACCTATGCCGACGGCACCGGTGGCGCGCCCGCGACGACAGCAAGATCGCGGGCACGCCGCACGCCGATGGCGTCCAGCTCGCTGCCCTGTTCCGGATCGGCAAGCCTCTCACGTATCGCTCCATCCAGATCAGCAAGGCCGCCTGCTGCCGCCACGCCACCGGACATCGCGAGCTGCCAACCTCTGGTGTCCGCCAATTCAGCCAGAAGCGCCGGCCACTCCGTCCCGAGCCCGAGCACAGCCACCTGCGACGTGCGTCCAAGGGTCAGTTGCCCGACAACGATGTCGCCAAGGTGAGCACCAATCGCCAGCTCGACGGGCCGACCGATCTCCGCGGCGATCTTTTCGTTGACGCGGTCCATGACCACGTCCATGGCACCGATCGCCTGCAGCGCATCGCGGCAGCCTTGTTCTGCTCCCTGCTCCTCGCCGAAGACGGCGAGCACGCCATTGCCGAGGAAACGATCGATGCGCCCGGAATGGGCTTCGATCGCCCTGCCAATGGCGCCAAAGATCTCGTTCATCATGAACCCGAGGTCGGATGGCAGCCGGTCGCGCGCAATGGCCGCAAGCGGACGGACGCGGACGTGGACCAGGCATACCGCACGGCGCTCGGCGGTAAGGTGGTCGACGAGGGGCGCCCTCTCCGCTTGATCGCCGCCGAGGAGACGCGTGATCGTCAGCGGCGCCGCCGGACGGATCTGGCAGGCCAGGCGCACATTCGCCGGTGCCGCCAAGTCGGCGAGCATGACGCGCTCCGCGTGGCCGGGCGGTGCCAGCGTCTCCGCACCTTCATCAACGCGGACGCGACAAAGACCGCAGCGGGCACGGCCGCCGCAGTCGGATCGCTGCGAAAGATCGTTGCTGCCGATGATCTCCAGCAGCGTCGGACCGACCGCGGCCCGCACCGTCGCACCACCCGTGAAAGCAATGGCGATCTTCGGCGCCGCGAGGGACGCGACGTGACGGAACACGATGATCGTCACGCCTGCAACGAGCAGCGCGACGACCGCGATCTGCGCCGAAACCTGCAGCAGGGCGATCCACTTTCCGTCGAGTTCGCTCGGCCAATGGGTGACCTGGCGCATCTGCTCGGCCATACCGGGATTGCCGAGCAACGTGGCGACGGCGCGTCCGGACACCACGAACCCCATCAGCGCCGCCATCGGCACCGCGACGGCGAGAACAACCAGCAGCGGCTGGACGAGGCGGTACCAGCTCCGGAATTTCAGCCAATGATGCAGGCCGACGCAGCCGTGGATCCAGACCAGCAGCAGCAGCGCGGCCTGAATCCAGGCCGCCTTGGGCCACAGCAACGCCAGCGCATAGAGGTAGCCATCCTGAACGCCGAACATCGCATGAGCCATGTGGGTCTCGATGACATGCGGCAGCAACAGCAGCGGGATCGCAAATCCGGTGGCGATCTGAACAAACTCCCACGAGGACAGCCGCCACGTGCCGCGCTGAACCGTCTTGGCGAACGCCAGCACGACATGCGCGAGCAATGCCGCCGACAGCACGATCATTCCCGGCCACGATCGGGTGACGACCAGTCGCCATTCCTGCACCTCGTCCATCGCCTCGAGGCTGAACAGACCCACCGCATGGTTGAGAAAATGCGTCGCGGCGAACGCAAACAGGACGAGGCCCGACATGAGCCGGATGTTCTGGGACGTTACGGCAGGCATGAGCTCACTGTGATTCAGGCAAGCTGCGAAATCTGAGCACGACTGAACCATCCGGTAGCGGCTGCCACCGGCCAACTCAAGCGCCGGCAGATGAGCCTCGAGCTATGTGAGGTCAGTCACGGTCGGCGACGGGTGCCCCAGGCGAAGCTCCCCAGCACCATCGCAAGGGGATCCGACATGACGAGCACCACCCGAAGCCCGCTGGGAACCGCGCTCCGCGCCTGCTTTCCCGCGCTCACCGCGACCTTCGTGCTCAGCCTCTTCATCAATGCGAGCATGCTCGCCTCGCCGCTCTATTCCATGCAGGTCTACGACCGCGTCCTCACCAGCCGCAATCTCGGCACGCTGGTCATGCTGACGCTCATCGTCGGTGTCTTCCTGGTGCTGTATGGCGTCCTCGAATTCGCCCGTTCCGGCGTTTTGGCCCGGGCCGGCGTGCAGTTCGAAGGCACGCTGCGCCACCCGCTGTTCGAGACGATGATGAAGGCGGAGCTGTCGCCGCGGCATCGCTTCGGCCAGCAGATCATCCGTGACGCCGAGACCATCCGCGACTGCATCTCCAGCGGCACCGCCGCCATCGCCTGCGATCTGCCGTGGACGCCGGTGTTCGTCGCGCTGTGCTTTCTGCAGCATGCCTATCTCGGCATCCTCTCGCTGCTCGGCGCGATCGTGCTGTTCTCGCTGGCGCTGCTCACCGAATTCTACACGCGCGCCAGCGTCGAGCGCACCAACGCGCTGGCCAACGAGGCCTCGCGCTTCGTCGCGGCGGCGCTGCGCAATGGCGAGGTCGTGCGCGGCCTCGGCATGGGCGACATTGTCATGGACCGCTGGAGCTGCCGGCAGTCGGCGATGGTCGATGCCCACAGCACCCTCGTCGAGCGGGGCGCGGCGATGCATTCCGTCACCAAGTTCGCGCGCATGGCGGTGCAGACCTCGCTGCTGTGCATCGGCGCCTGGCTCGCGATCGAGCAGCAGATCTCGCCCGGCGCGATGATGGCGACGTCGATCATCATGGGCCGCGCGCTGGCCCCGGTCGAGCAGGTCGTCGGGCAGTGGAAGCGCATCATCGCATTCCGCTCGGCCTACCGCAGGCTGGAGGAGCTGTTCCAGGCCTTGCCGGTCACGGCTGCACCGACGGCGCTGCCGACGCCGCGCGGCGACATCGACGTCGAGAACGCGGTGGTGTGGCCGCCGGCGGCCGGCCGCCCCTCGGTCAAGGGCGTCAGCTTTTCGCTCAGGGCCGGCGAGAGTCTCGCGATCGTCGGCGCCTCCGCCAGCGGCAAGTCGAGCATGGCGCGCGCCATGGCCGGCGTCTGGCCGCTGCGCGAAGGCGTGATCCGCATCGACGGCGCCGCCTACAGCCAATGGGACCCAAACCGGCTCGGCAAGCATATCGGCTACCTACCGCAGGACATCGAACTGTTCTCGGGCACCGTCGCCGACAACATCGCCCGGCTTGCGAAGGTCGACGAGGCCGCCGTTGTCGCTGCCGCCAAGGCCGCCGGCGCGCATGAGGTGATCCTGCGCCTGCCCAACGGCTACGACACGCCGATTGGTGAAGGCGGCGTGGCATTGTCCGGCGGCATGCGACAGCGCGTCGGCCTCGCCCGCGCGCTCTACGGCAATCCGCGGCTCCTGATCCTCGACGAGCCGAACTCGAACCTCGACGAGGACGGCGAGCGGGCGCTGGCGCAGGCCATGGCCCAGGCGAAGGCCGCCGGCCGAACCGTGATCGTCGTCACGCACCGCCCGCAGCTTCTGGCGCATGTTGACCGCATCATGGTGATGGCCTTCGGCAAGACGCTGGCATTCGGCCCGCGCGACGAGGTGATCGCCAAGATGCGCGGCCAGCGTGTCGTCGTCGCCCACGACCGGGCGACGGCCAGCGCGGCGGCCTGAACGAACCCAGTGCAGATCTCACACCGCAAGGAGCCGGCCATGATCAAGTTCACATCTTCTACGAGGACCCTGCAGCTGGCCTTCGCGACCGCCGTCCTATTGCCGATCTCGGCTTCGGCGGAGACGCCGATGACCGCGCGGCAGATGCTGGCCCACGCGCAAACTCAAGCCCTCAATGTCCCCAGCGATATCAGGAAGCCCGAGCTGGACCGCAGCGAAAAGATCACCAGCGAGGCCGCCTCCGCAGGCAATGCAGCCATCGCCGCCCCGCTTCCGGTGATCGAACCGCCGGCGCCGATCTCGCCGCCAGCCCCGGCGCTCACCGCACTGGCTGCGCCCGTCCCGGCGCCTGAGGCAGCTTCGTCGCAGACGCGTACCAACTCGCTCACGGCCGCCGCCCCCGTTGCTGAAGCTGCCAAGACGTCGAATCCAATGCTCGCGACACCGCCCGTGGCCGCCACCACCGAAACACGCCCGATGGCACCGGCCGCGACGCCGCCCGTCACGGCCGCAGCTTCACCGGCCCTCGTCCCCGCGACCGCTCCCGTTGCCGCGCCGCCCCAGTCCGGCCTGCCGGCCGCGGCGGCCACCCAGACCACGGGGACGCAACCGGCCGCCTCGTCGTCCGCCGAAAAGCCCGCTCCTGCGGGACATCAGCCAACCCGTGCAAGCGCGGCAGCGGCCCGCCCTGCGCCCAAGCCTACTGCGAGATCGTCGAGACACAGCGACGAGGATGCCATCAGTACCCGGATCTCGCGCATCATGCGCCGGCCGGACGTGCAGTCATTGATGTCGCAATATGGCCTGGATTGACGACGAGCACCGCGGACGATGGATGCTGATCGACATCGGTTCAGACAGCCGATCAGTTGGCCGGATCGAACATGCACTGCAGCGCGGGCTTCGCGATCTTGGTGAACGTGGGCCCGATCTCCGCTCGCTTCGGTGCGGGCACCCAATCGATCTCGATGGTCGGCACGCCGGTCTCACTGATCCCGCGCAGCAGCGCCTCACGCAAGTCGGCATCCTCCACCATCGCGGCCGCATGGTCATGCAGGCAGGAGCAGACAGCTTCAGGACGCGTCCACCGGTCGAGCATATGAGGCGCACATTGCCGTACGAACTCGCCGCGCAGATCTGGCAATCGGGTCGTCGTCCGCGCCTCGACGAAGGACCAGAAGAGGCACGGCAGCACGGCAAGCGCCGCAGCATCCAGTCGAAAACGCATGGTGGACCGCTGGTGTTTGTTTTTCGTCATGTCATCCACGCAGGCCGCGACGACACGATTCGCATGCCGCCCGCGCTTTCATACCCGCTTCACGTTTCAAGCGGCCTGCGGCACGGGCACAAAATGGTTTCATGGGCCCGCCGCTCCGTTTCATCGCAACCCACCCGACGACACAAAATACAATCAAAACGAGAGTGATCTAAAGCGCCACCTGCTTTGGCCGAGCCAGCGCGATCCGGGGCGACCGTCAATCTGTCGATGGAGAGCTTCTTAACGACCTGGCGTTAACCGTGGCCGGCAGGGAGAACCTCCCAGATCGCTACGGCGACCCAGCAGCGCGGCGCGTTTGGGGGCCGACGTTGCTCCGCAGGGTCACCATGGGCAGGCGCTTGCACACACCCAAACCGAAGGTATCTCGCCGCGGCTCGCCGGCTACGCCGATGGCGCAGCAGCGAACCGAGGGCTATGCCGGCTCGACGCCACAGAGCCTGGTCCGGCTGATCGGCTGCCACGATCCTGCCAAGCACAAATTGCCCAGCGAGGCTTTCGGCAGCCGATCGTCCCTTGGCAGGTCCCTTATTGAATGAAATCACCGCACTTCTGGACTGCGCCGTCATCGGATTTGCCCCAAGGCATGATCGGGACGGAGGAGGTCGAGTTCTTCGGTGAGCCCTCGATCAGCCTGTCCGAGTAAACCATGTAGACCAGCACGTTGCGCTTGGCATCGCAGCCACGAACGATCTGCATCTTCTTGAAGAACAGCGACCGCCGCTGCCGGAACATGTCGTCGGCCTGTTCGAGCTTGCGCTTGAACCTGATCGGGCCGATCTGCCGGCATGCGAGCGAGATGTCGGAGACCTCCTCGGCCAGGCCCAGCCAACCGACATAGCCGCCCTTCTGCGGCACCGTGAAGTGGCAGGCAACGCCCTCGACCTCTGGATCATCAACGCCATAGGTCGCGAGCTTGTCATTCGGGCTGAGCAATTTGAACACGGTCGACCGACGGAAGATCAGATCCGGCTCGTCCGCGGCGTATGCTGAGATCACAGGCGAGGACAATCCGATAAGCAGCAGGCAAGCGAGGGTTTTCAGCCACAGATCAAACCGTTTGGTGGCTCTGAAGGACATGTCGGTCTCCGTTATACCGCCGATGCTCGGCATACCGCCCATGTAGGGACACAAATGCCTGCAAGGAAGGCGCTCCAGCCCGTGACCTTCCACTACCCGTTTAACGGGATGTGAGGCTTTTCTGCTACGATTGGAACGAAATCACGCAGGGCAGAAGCCCCAAGCTGGTGAACGCAGACTCCGTCTGCGACACTAAAGACCAGATGGTTCTTGAGGATTTGCCGGAATGCTCTGCGTTCGTGCAGCCGCCAGGGGGCGGTTCTATTGTGCAGCAATCGTTTCAGTTCCGCTTGCCATAGCAGCGACCTCACAGGCTGACGCAGCGTCATATTACTACTGGAACGACGCTCAGCCCGTCACCATTGCTCCGACCATACGCCCGGCCATGCCGCGCAAGCCCAAGGCGCGCCACCTCGACAAGCTGACAAAGACCGAGAAGGAGGCTGCCAAGCCGCAAGGACCGGTCACGATCGCGGTGTCGATCAACAAGCAGCAGCTCAAGGTCTACGACGCAAACGGTCTGTTCGCGGAAGCACCGGTCTCGACCGGCATGAAGGGACATTCCACGCCGTTGGGCGTGTTCAGCGTCATTCAGAAGCAGAAATTCCATCGCTCCAACATCTATAGCGGCGCCCCGATGCCGTTCATGCAGCGCATCACCTGGTCGGGCGTCGCGCTCCATGCGGGCGTGCTGCCCGGCTACCCAGCCTCGCATGGCTGCATCCGCATGCCGGCAAGCTTTGCAACCCGCTTCTATGGCTGGACGCGCATGGGATCCCGGGTCCTGGTCACGCCGAGCGAAGTGGCTCCTGCGAGTTTCTCGCATCCGATGCTCGCTGCCCTGAAGGCACCGCAGCCGAGCGCATCGGTGCAACCCGACGCGACTGCGCCGGCAGCGATCAAGTCGGACAAGGGCGCCGCCGTCACCACCGCGATCACAGTCGCGACGACGGATCTGCGCGCCACGATCGGTCATGCCGAGAGCCCGCGCTCCGGCGAAGGATCGCCCGCCGCGTCGCGCCAGGTGCGGACCGCCGATGCCAGCAACGCCAACGGACTCCCTCCGATGGTCTCGGACGCTTCCCCAAGCGCCGAGCCATCGCGCTCGCTCCCGATGGAGGTTCAAAGCGATACTGTCGATCTGAAGCCCAGTGTCGCCGAGATCAAGATTGAGCCCGCGACCGCCGACGCAGAGGCCAAGTCTGCCCCCGGCGACGTCGCTCCGGCGAGCGAGCCCACGAATGCTGTGCAGGTGGCCACTCCGGCTGTCGAGAAGCCGGCTGAGGCATCGGTGAATGCCGAAGCCACCGGCTCGACCGAACTCAGGTCGGCTGATCCCAAGTCGGTAGAGTCCAAGCCTGCCGACGCTCCGATCGCGGAGCCGCCTGCGTCGCCGCCCACACCGGCGGCAGAGGCACCGGCGAAGCCGGTCGATCCCAACGATCTCGCCAAGGATCAGTCGCGTGTTGCCGCACCGGACAAGCCGATTGCGCCCAAGCCCGAATTGAAGCGCAACAGCCAGATCGCGATCTTCATCAGCCGCAAGGATTCGAAGCTGTACGTGCGGCAGAACTTCGCTCCGGTGTTCAACACCCCGGTCACCATCGCACCGGGCGACAAGCCGCTCGGCACCCACGTGTTCACCGCGACGGCTGACAAGGCCGATCCGGCGACGATGCGCTGGTCCGTCGTCTCGCTGCCCTCCTCGGCGCGGAGCACCGCGGCGAACGATGGCACTGCCAGGGCGGTCCGGCGGGGTAAGAAGTCCGCGGGCGCCGATGCCGAGCCGAAACAGGTCGTTCAGCTGAGCAGCGCGGCCGAGGCGCTCGATCGCATCACCATTCCCGCCGACGTCATGGCGTGGCTCGGCGAAGCCCTGTCGACCGGAAGTTCGCTGATCGTGTCCGATCAGGGCATCAATCAGGGCGAAACCGGCGAGGGTACGGAGTTCATCCTTTCGCTGCGCTGACGACCGACGACGTCCCTCTTTCCGCCCCACGGCAGGGGTATCCCCGTGCCGGAACGCAGTCTGATCCAGCGCAACGTGGCGGCCGTTGAAGCAGCGGCCGGTCGCGCGCGGGCACATTCATGCTGACGGGGCTGGCTCTGCTCAGGGAGATTCACATGATCGATCGCAGGATGGTTGTTCTCGGCATTGGCGCCTCGTTGTCGGGTGCGACGCTCACGTCGCAGGCTGCTCATGCCGACAATGCGGCGAGCAAGATGACCGCCTATCGCTTCTCCTTCCCGGCGCTGGCCGGTGAGCCGATTCGGCTCGCCGATTTCGCGGGCAAACCGGTGCTGGTCGTCAACACGGCCTCCCAGTGCGGCTACACCCCGCAATACACCGGGCTCCAGAAGCTGTGGAGCGAGTTCCATGAGCGCGGGCTGACGATCATCGCCGTGCCGTCCAACGACTTCAACCAGGAGCCTGGGATCGCCGGCGACATCGCCGAGCAGGCCAACAAAGACTATGGCGTGACCTTCCCCATGACCGCAAAAGCGGTGGTCACCGGTTCCAACGCCCACCCATTCTACCGCTGGGCTGCCGAGGCGCGGCCCAAGGAGACGCCGCGCTGGAACTTTCACAAATATCTGATCGGTCGTGACGGCTACATCGCCGACGTGTTCGCCTCCTCGGTTGAGCCGACGGATACGCGGGTCAAGACCGCAGTTGCCCGGTTGCTGGCGAACGGCTGAGCAACACTCGGCAGGAATGCGGCGGAAGCTGGCAACTTCCCCGTGTTTTTGCCTTGTTTCCTTTTGGCGCCACTCCGGCTGCTGGGCTAGTATCCCGGCCGGATGACGGAGCGACTCTCGACGCTGGCGCTCCCATTGCAACAACCCCGAGGAAACACGATGCGGATTGCAGCAGGATTGGTGTTCGCAAGCTCTTTGGCGGCTTCGCTGTTGACGTCTGGCGCGGCCTGGTCCCAGGCGCAGCGCACGGCGGCGGCGCCGACCCCGGCCGCTGCTGCTCCCGCACCGGCCCCTGTTCCCGCCGTCGCCGCCCAGACGCAGCCGCCGCGCGCGCCCTGCATGAACCCCGATGCGCTCGGCGTCGGCCGCACCGTCGAGATCGATACGACCGGAGGTCCGGGATTCGGCTTCGAGCACTTCAAGGACCTCGACTTCCTGAAGGATCACGAGGTCGTGCTGACCTTCGATGACGGTCCGTGGCCGGAGAACACGCCCAGCGTGCTCAAGGCGCTTGCCGACCAGTGCACCACCGGCATCTTCTTCATCATCGGCAAGCATGCGACCTATTATCCGGAGATCCTGAAGCAGGTCTACAATGCCGGCCATACAGTTGGCACGCACACCTGGTCGCATGCGACGCTGACCAACAAGAAGCTGACCGAGGATCAGCGCAAGGAAGAGATCGAACTCGGCATCAGCGCCGTGAAGTGGGCGCTCGGCGGCAATTCCCCGGCGCCGTTCTTCCGCTTCCCGGCATTGCAGCATCCGCCGGAGATCGTGACCTATCTCGGCACCCGCAACATCGGCATCTTCTCCTGCGATCTCGACTCGTTCGACTTCAAGGCGCGCAATGCCCAGGCGGTGATCGACGTCACCTTCAAGAAGCTCGACAAGCTCGGCAAGGGCATCATCCTGATGCACGACTTCCACAAGCATACCGCCGAGGCCCTGCCCGAGATGCTGCGCCGCCTGAAGGCCGGCGGCTACAAGGTGGTCGCGATGCGCGCCAAGGCGCCGGTGCAGTCGCTGCCGCAATATGACGAGCAGCTCGCCAAGGTCGCGAAGCTTCCGACGGTGAGCCAAAGGCCGGTGTCGAGCGTTGTGACGACAGTGTCCGAATGAGACGGGATTCCTTTCGTCAGTGACCAAGCTTCGTATCGAAGGTTACGTGATCGTGTCGGCCGACGGGATGTTGGCCGACGCGAGCAATGCGATGCCGCCCGCCCTGAAATTTCCCGGCGACGCCGCATTCTTTTCCCAGGCTCTCGATGGCGCCGATCTGATCGTCCACGGCCGCAACTCCTATGAGGACCAGCCGAACTCGCCGAAGCGCCGGCGCATCGTCGTGACCGGGAAGGTGGCGGGACTGGCGCCGGATCCGGAAAAGCCGCTCTCCACCCTTTGGAATCCGGCGGGGACCTCCTTCGAAGCCGCCTGTGAAGCCGCGGGCGTCAGCTCTGGCACGGTGGCGGTGATCGGCGGTCCCGTCGTGTTCGAGATGTTCATGGACCGCTACGACACCTTCTTCCTGTCAATGGCCCCCCACGTCTCCCTGCCCGGCGGCGCACCGTGCTTTCCCGGCGTCGGTCCCGACCGTTCGCCGCAGCAGGTGCTGACGGCCCACGGCTACACGCCCGCCAATCAGCTGATGCTCGATCCTGCCCACGACGTCAGCGTGACCGCCTGGAAACGCACCGCTTAGAGCTCCCTCTAGATGTCTCCATACGCGCTCTGCTCGGGCGCTTTCGGACCCTTGCCATAGCCGAAGATCATGAACAGCGCGCCGATGATCGACAGGTTCTTCAGCGCGTCGATCAGGGTCTTGGCGTTGTCGGGCGGGGCCTGGTTCCAGAAGTCATGGAAGTAGAAGATGGTCGCGCCGACGAACACGATCATCAGAGCCGCGAAGAAACGTCCGAGAAGGTTGAGCGCGATCATCACGCCGGCGAGCACCTCGAACGCGCCGGCCGCGATCGCCAGGATCTGCGGCATCGGCATCTTGGCAGCGGCCTCGAGCTGCGCCGCATAGGGCGCGAGCATCGTGGGAATCGTGACCTTGGCGGCGATGAGATCGGCGGTGGCGGGAATGCCGAACAGCTTGGTCGCGCCCGTGTAGATGAAGATCACGGCGAACAGAACGCGCCCGAATGTAATGAAACCCGGCATTCTCGCCCTCACGGATCAACTTCAAACGTTGTGTCGCCGGCCCACCGGGCCGGATATGTGACGTCGCGAACGCTTTTCAACAATAAAGGCGGGCGGAATACGACCGAAACCGGACGAATTCCGCCACACTTCGATCACGCCAGCAGCGTCACGCGAACAGCGTCGGCTGCGCCCTCCCCGCCCGTTCCTGGGCTTCGACCGCGGCCACCGCTGTCATGTTGAGAATGCCGCGCGCCGTCACCGACGGCGTCAGGATATGCGCCGGCCGCGCCGGACCGATCAGGATCGGCCCCACCGGGACCGCATCCGCCAGCACCTTGATCATCTGATAGGCGACGTTGGCGGCGTCGAGATTCGGCATGATCAGGACGTTGGCCGAGCCTTCGAGATCCGAATGCGGCAAAATCGCCTTGCGCGCGGTCGCCGACAGCGCGGTGTCGCCCTGCATCTCGCCGTCGGCCTCGAGGTCGGGACGATGCTGCTTCAGCAATGCCGTCGCCTGCCGCATCTTGCGCGACGAATCCGTGTCGTAGCCGCCGAAATCCGAGTGCGAGACGAAGGCGATCTTCGGCTTGATGTTGAAACGCGTGACGTGGTTGGCCGCCAGCGAGGCCATCTCTGCGAGTTCCTCGGCCGTGGGATCCGGCCGCACCTGGGTGTCGCCGATGAAATAGGCGCCCTTGCTGGTGATGGTGAGCGCCAGCGCCGCGTAGTCGCTGACCCCCGGCATGAAGCCGATGATCTCACGGACGTGGCGCAGATGGCTCATATAGCGTCCCTCGACGCCGCAGATCATCGCATCCGCCTCGCCCCTGACGACAGCGAGCGCCGCAATCACGGTGGCATTCGTACGCACCACCGTGCGCGCCGCATCCGGCGTCACGCCGCGCCGTCCCGCGACCTCGATATAGCTCTGCACATAGGAGCGGTAGCGCGGATCGTCCTCGGGGTTGATCAGGTCGAAATCACGCCCGGCCTTGATCGACAGGCCGAAGCGCTTGATGCGGGCCTCGACCACGGAAGGACGGCCGACCAGGATCGGCCTCGCCAGCTTCTCCTCCAGTACTACCTGGGTGGCGCGCAACACGCGCTCGTCCTCGCCCTCGGCATAGATCACGCGGACCGGCTGCGTCTTTGCCTTGGCGAACACCGGCTTCATCACCAGGCCGGAGCGGAACGCGAAACGCTCCAGCAGCGCAGTGTACTCGTCGAAATTGGTGATCGGCCGCGTGGCGACGCCGGACTCCATCGCCGCCCTCGCCACCGCCGGCGCAATGCGCAGGATCAGGCGCGGATCGAATGGCGAGGGGATCAACGAGCCCGGACCAAAGCCCTGGGTCTCGCCGGTATCGAAGCCGCGGGACACCGCGTCCGACGGCGGGTCCTGGGCGAGCTGCGCGATCGCATCGACCGCGGCCTGCTTCATCGCCTCGTTGATCGCGGTGGCGCCGACGTCGAGCGCGCCGCGGAAGATGAACGGGAAGCAGAGCACGTTGTTGACTTGGTTCGGGAAGTCCGAACGCCCCGTGCAGATCATCGCGTCCGGCCGTGCCGCGCGCGCCTCCTCCGGCATGATCTCGGGGTTGGGATTGGCGAGCGCCATGATCAGCGGCTTCTCGGCCATCTGCTTGAGCAGCTCCGGCTTCAGCACGCCGCCGGCGGACAGCCCGAGGAAGATGTCCGCGCCGCCGATCACCTCGGCCAGGGTCCGCTTGTCGGTCTTCTGCGCATAGACCGCCTTCCAGGGATCCATCAGCGTGTTGCGGCCCTCATGGACGACACCGTCGATGTCGCAGACCCAGATGTTCTTGCGCTGCGCGCCCATCGACACCAGCAGGTTGAGGCAGGCGATGGCAGCGGCGCCCGCGCCGGAGGTCACGATCTTGACCTCGGAGAGCTGCTTGCCCGCCAGGGACAGCGCATTCTTGATCGCAGCGCCGACGATGATCGCGGTGCCGTGCTGGTCGTCATGGAAGACCGGGATCTTCATGCGCTCCTTGAGCCGCGCCTCGATCTCGAAGCATTCCGGTCCCTTGATGTCCTCGAGGTTGATGCCGCCGAAGGTCGGCTCCAGCGCCGCGACCGTCTCGACCACCCGGTCGATCGTGTCGGCCGCAATCTCGATGTCGAACACGTCGATCCCGGCGAATTTCTTGAACAGGACCGCCTTGCCCTCCATCACCGGCTTGGAGGCCAGCGGGCCAATATTGCCGAGCCCGAGCACGGCGGTCCCGTTGGAGACGACGGCCACCAGGTTGGCCCGCGCGGTCAGTGAGGCGGCCTCGGCCGGGTTGCCGGCGATCTCGGTGCACGCAGCGGCAACGCCGGGAGAATAGGCCAGCGCCAGGTCGCGCTGGTTGGCGAGCGGCTTGGTGGCCTGGATCTCCAGCTTGCCGGGCCGCGGCAGGCGGTGATAGGCCAGGGCTGCGGAACGAAGATCTTCAGAATAGGACGACGACATACGTGCTCCAGCGTTTCCGACCCGGATTTTTGGTCTCTTGAGTCTCGGTCAGACGTCGGTTTTTCCGGCCGGTGGAAGCGCATGTGATGCACGTTGGGCGGCTTTCATGCAACATCCGAAACCATGCTCGCCGGCATCCCGGGCCAGCGATTCTCCAGTTCGCAGAAGCACATCCCTACTCCATCGATTTCATTGAGACCATCACCACTTGCTGCCTAAGCCTTGGGCGGAGCACATCAAATGACCCGTATCCTGATTGGAATTGTCACGGCGGTCGCGCTGGCCGTCGCCGGCTTCGTCGGCGTGCCCTGGTACGCCCAGGGCCGCGCCGAGCGCGAGGTCGAGGCAAGCTTTGCCCAGATCCGACAGAGCGGCGCCACGGCAACCCATGGCAAGATCGCGTTCGACCTGTGGAGCCGCAAGTTGACAATCGCCGATGTCAAGCTCGAGTCGGCCACGCAGCCGCCGGCCAGCGTCACGTTCGGCACCATCACCGCGACCGGGCTGAGCCAGCATGATTCCGAGCATGTCACGGCCGCCAGCATCGAGATCAGCGACATCGCCATGGCCGGCCAGATCCCCGGCCCCTCGCCGCTCCGCCTGAACTACAAGCTGCCGCAACTGGTGGTGAAGGATTACGCCGGCCCCGCGCGGCTCGCCGCGATCCCGGCCGGTGCGGGTGCACTCGAGACCTCCCGCACCCTCGCCCAACAGCTCGCCACCATCAACGCCACCTCGGCCACGGTGCCGCGGGTCACCGGCACGATGGAAGGCGGCGCTTCGGTCGGGCCGACCGAGTTCGGCTATTCCGGGCTGGTGGTGGACGACATCAAGGGCGGCCGCATCGGTAACTACAAGATCCAGGAGGTCACTTTCAGCACGGCGGCGCAACCGCCGAACGGCAAGGTCGAGACGGTGCGGGGCCGCATGCTCGACATCGTGACCAAGGACATCGACGTCAACGCCATCGTCGCCCTGCTCGCGCCCGAGTCCGCCCACGACGATCGTGTCGTGCGCCTGAGCGGCGTCGCCGGGGCAGGTCTCTACGAGATCACGTCCGATCTCGGCATGCGCATGCGCATCGACAGCCTCACGATGGACGAGTTCGGCGTGCGGCCGTCGCGCATCCAGCTTCCGGCGCTGGTCGCCGCCCTGACGCCGACCTCGCCGCGAACGAGCGCCATGACGCCCGATCTCATCGACAAGGTCGCCAGCATCTATGATGGCGTCGTGTTCAAGAACGTCGAGGTCAAAGGCCTGGCGGTCGAGACGCCCGACGGCCCGGTCAAGGTCGCGCTGACGCGATTCGACCTCGACGACGGCAAGGGCGACGTCGCGTTCGAGGGCTTCGACGGACGGACCCCGAACGGGCCGGTCAAGCTCGGCCGCTTCGCGGTCAAGCGCTTCGACATGGGCGGCCTGCTGCGCCACACCGCCAAATTCGCCGTCACCGGGGCCAAGCCCAGTCCGGCGGAGGCGCTGGCGCTGTTCAAGCTGATCGGCGGCATCGAGCTGAAGGGGCTGACGACCTCCTACAAGGCGAGCACCAAGCCGGTCCAGATCGACAATTTCAGCCTCGACTGGGGCCAGTTCGTCGGTCCCATCCCGACCCAGGCGCGCCTCGTCGCGAAGATGGCCGGACCGCTCGATGCGTCCAACCCGGCCTTGCTGCCGCTCCTGATCGCCGGCATCGACACCGCCGCGTTCGATGCCGATCTCGGCCTCGGCTGGACCGAGAGCTCCGGCGCGTTCGCGCTCCAGCCCTTCAAGCTCGAGGTCAGCAACCTCATCGCGGCCTCCGCCAGCGTCTCGCTGTCGCAGGTGCCGCGCGACGTCTTCACCATCGATCTGCAGCAGGCGACAACCGCAGCCGCACAGATCGAGGCTTCCGGGCTGGAATTGACCCTGCGCGATCTCGGCGCGGTCGACCTGCTCGTCGCCAACTACGCGCGCGGTCATGCGATCGCGCGGGATGCCGCGCGCAAGGCGCTGGTCGACAGCATCAAGGCGATCGGCGCCCAGGTCGCGGCCGACAACATCGATGTCGCCGGTGCGGTCGATGCAATCAGCCGCTTCATCGAGAAGCCACGCCAGACCCTTACGCTGAAGCTCTCGCCGCGCGCCAAGGTCCCGGCCCTGCAGCTCGCCCAGCTCATCGCGATCGACCCGCCGAGCGCGCTGGCGCAATTCAAGATCGAGGCGCAGACCGCGCCGTGATGTCTTTCCTGATCTAGGGAGAGAGAGAGGAGTCCGCACTCCTCTCCTCCGTCATTCCGGGGCGCGCACAGCGCGAGCCCGGAATCCATACTCCCGACAATGATTCGCGAAGGAGTCGACGGAGCAGGCATCTCGATCCTTCTCGCACGGTCGTGGTTATGGATTCCGGGCTCGCGCTGTGCGCGCCCCGGAATGACTCGCGGAGGGAGCGTGCTCGTAACCGCCGATGCTGCGCAATGGGACTCGCGCTACGCCATCCATGAACACGGCAAGTCCCGTTCACCCCAAGACGCGCGTCCTCAAGCCCGCGGCGCGATCGCCCGAGTTTGTCCGGTCGTTCGGCCCTCTCATCCGAAGAGGGCGCAGGGAATGCCGGGTGCTGGCCGCAACCCATGGCCCGCCTGCGAAAAAAATGCAGGCGGCAGGTACCACAGGTGCTGCCGATCATCCGGCATTCCCTGCGCGATGGGCTTTTCGGCTGCTTCGCGCTCTCCTCGGGGACCGGCTTGTTTGCCCCCGTCATTCGCGCAATGCCGGAAGGCATCGGCGCGAGCTTGACACCAGCATCGGGGTGTCAGGACCACGCGACTTG
Source organism: Bradyrhizobium sp. SZCCHNRI2009 (assembly GCF_032485115.1). Classification (NCBI taxonomy): domain Bacteria; kingdom Pseudomonadati; phylum Pseudomonadota; class Alphaproteobacteria; order Hyphomicrobiales; family Nitrobacteraceae; genus Bradyrhizobium; species Bradyrhizobium sp. SZCCHNRI2009. The sequence continues at coordinate 1,402,869 of NZ_JAUEUH010000001.1, read as the reverse complement.
ACCGCCCGCAACCCGCCGTTCGTCCGCGCGCTCACACGCGTTGCGACAGACTGCGGCCACCGCCTCCCCGCCTCACGTCTCGTGACGACCGCGAACCGTCCCTCTTCATCGAGGCGGGATGGCCGGAAATGTGAAGGTGATTTGCCCGACGGTGCAAGCCCCGATGCTGCGGCAAACTAACACGACGGGCAATTAGCGTATGATGGGGTTGCAGCAATTGCCCGTCGGGCAGATGTGCGACGGACTACGACGGCATGACCTTGAGCGATGTCGCCGCGTATCGCAGCAGGTAGGGTTTGCCTGCAGGTTTCCCGATGGGCTGCTCGTGTCCGAAGAAGGCGACATAGCAGTCGTAGCCGCCGATCTCCGGCTCCAGCCAGCAATGAACGACCACCCCATATTCGGGGCCGCCGTCCTGCTGACCATCGTAGCTGACCGCCGTTCCAGGCGGCAGGTACCTGTCAGGAACGGCCCGAATGCTTGATAGACTCACTTGGTCTTCCTCAAAGCTGTCACCGCGGTGAACGCGGGCTTGGCTTGCCGCGGAACGACAATGAAACTTGACGATAGAGCCTGATCTCGCAAGACTTACCAGGCATCTTCAAGATCGAGCCGGCCCCGCGCCTTCTGTTTTCGCGCGGCCCGCCGTCGATCGCTTCACAGTTCCGCCCAGCCCCATGCGCAGCCGCCAAGTCAACTTCTTTCTGACGCCGAAGGACCAGGCAGAGCTGCTGAGCAAGCTCGATCCGGCCGGTCAATTCGTCTACCTCGCTTGGCGCCGCAATGACAGCCGGATTGATATTCTGCCAACAGCCGCCGTCCGGCAGATGGGGAAGGAGGCGCTCACAATCTACATTGCGCGAGCAGATGATCTCGACGCGATGTCCTTCGATGACGTCGGGAACTTCTCAAGCGTCGACGTGATCCGATCCCCCGTGATTGAATTCAGCCGATGCTACATGGGCGATCAGCATCTCAGTGACGGCCGCTTCTACGTCGTGAACAGCTACTTCGACCGAGACGGGCGGGTTGCGAGGAAGGACGAAGACTTTCTAACATGGTCCGCGCGGCTGGTGTCGAAGACAAGGAGATGTTTGACGAAAGATCCAGATTCGTTCTTCTATCTCGGAGCCGAGGCGCTGCAGCTCAAGAGCGTTGGCATCAAAACGCCGCCCATTTAGATCGGATGCTGCCCCGCGCCGCCTCGTCCTTGCGGGGTGTCTTCACTTTTCCCTTTCGGTGACGCTCAACACCAGCGTCGACCTGGTCGTGACGTTTTGGGCCGCCAAGGCGCGGCATCGTCTCGCCCACCGACCGAGCCTCGTGACGCGGATGCGGCAGGCATCAGGCGCCGTCATGTGCAGCCTGGGCGGCGCACTGTTGTTGGCGCGGCGCACGAGATGACGCCAAGATCAGCTGGCGCGAAGTTGCGCTTCCAACACAAATTACACTTCCAAACAAACGTGCCGCAGCACGCCGGCGCTTGTGGCGCCGGCACACGCAAGCCGATGCGTTGCGGCCGCCTTTGCCGGGCTAGTCGCGATAGCGGCAGAGCTCGTCGCCGTTCTCGTATTCGTAGCAGATCTTGACGCGCCGGTAGGGCCGATCCCCCTCGGAGCTGCGCGCGCGACGATCCATGTCGTCATCATCGCGCTGCATTCGCGCGTTTCGGCCCGTGGTGCGATGATCCATGTCCTGGTCCATCATGCGGCCCATGCGGTGCTGGCGCATCCGATCCATGTCCATGCGATCCATGCCCATGCGGTCGTCATCGCGCTGTTGTGCCGTCCAGTCGCGGTTCACCCGCGTGTCTTCGGCCCTCTGGCGCTCGCGTTCACGGGCCTGGTCCGACTGCTGGGGCGTGCGTTCCGGCTGCACGGGAACGGCCTGGGTTTGGCTGGTTCCCGGCATGCTGTCGGCCTGCTGGGCCCACGCGCCTGCGGAGAGGAGACAAGAGGATAGTAACACGACGGTCGCTGCTGCTGGAACGCGCATGGTTCATCCTCCAAGGGAATGCTGTCTAACCGCGCGGGTCAGCGTTGGTTCAAACGACATCGCCTGTTTTGGTGCTGCGCCGCACAGATGACAGCCGGACGCAGAAGCGAGCTGGGCCGGGGCGGCCGCGGGCTGCTCTCTGGCGTCAGCCCGAGATCAGGTCGTGGTTGATTCCACGCCGGCGCCAATATCGCGCACGGAGCCGCGGTGCGATCTGCCACGAGACAATGGCTGACAGCACCACGCTCAGGGCAATCATGACAGGCATTGCGAGCATCGCGTGATTGCTGAGCGGCGTGAGAAGAATCGTCAGAACTCCCGCACCGAACAGCACGGCCTGAACCATCATGAAGACCATCGCCGAAATCTGTGTTCGCATGGACATTGCGGTCGCTCACGGTTGTTGCGCCTGCAAGTCAATGAAGCATCCGTCGAACAGTTCCGGCATGATCTCGAGGCCGGATCCGTGCCGCCCGGCCGCCCACAAGCCGGCCGGGGGACGTTGTTTGCACTGCGGCGTTGACGGGGGACGACAAGTTCGGCTGCGTCCCCCCCGCCCGTCATTCCAGCTCGATCGCCTGGTAGGTGCCGGTCTCGTCGAGTGCGGTGCCCCAGATCTTGTGCGAGGCCTGGTGCTCGGCGCGTCCGAACGACAGCTTGCTGCCAAGGCCGAGGTCGATGCTCTGCATCGACTCCAGCGTGTCGACCAGCCGCTCGGTCTCGAGCGGCGTCGTCTGCTTCAGGGCCTGGATCAGGATGCTTGCCGAGATGAAGCCTTCGAGCGAGGTGTAATCCGGCGCTTCGCCGGGGAAGTACTTTTCCAGCGCGGTCTTGTAGTCGAGCACCAGGCTCGAATAGCCGGCGACCGAGGGAACGCCCTGCGTGACGATGACGCCGTTGGTGTATTTCGAGCCGAGCAGCTTCAGCTCGGCCGCGAGCGACGACGATCCGACCGCCGAGATGTTGGCATAGATCAGCCCTGGAACCGCCTCGTGGGTCTTCTCGATGAATTTCGCCGCCGCGCGGTCGGTCGCGATCATGATCACGGCCTTGATCGGCGGCTTGGTCTGCGCCTTCAGCTTGCCGACGGCCTCGTCGACGTCGAGCGTACCGCGCGGGAAACCATAGCGGATGATCGGATCGGTGATGCCGTTCGCGCGGAACGCCTTGGCGACACCGTTGGCGCCGTCGTCGCCATAGGCGTCGTTCTGCGCGAATACGGCGATCTGCTTCGCCGGAATGCGCTTGACCTTCATCAGATAGCGCACGATCGCGGCGGTCTCTTCGGCGTAGCTCGCACGATAGTTGAAGACGTAGCGGTCGGGCGGATCGCGGCGGACGACGGCGGAGCCGCTGTAGGGCGCAAAGAACAGCGCCCGGCGCTCCAGCGCGTAGGGAATCGCCACCGCGTTGTTGGCAGTGCCCATGTTGCCGATATAGCCGAACACCTGATCCTTCTCGTACAGCTGTGTCATGGCGCCGAGCGTCCGCGTGGGATCATAGCCATCGTCGGCAGCAATCAGCCGCAGCTTGCGGCCGTTGATGCCACCGGCATCATTGGCGCGGGCGAACGCGGTCTCGATGCCGAGTTTCATCTGGCGCGCGGACTCCTTGCGGACTCCGGAGAACGGGATGACGGTGCCGAACCGGATCTCGGTGTCGCTGACGCCGTGCGGAAGCGGAGGCGGCAGGTTGGCCGTGGGCTGCGTCGACGCGGCCGCGGTCGACGGCGCCAGCGCGAAGGACAGCGAGGGCGCCGCCGACTGCTGCTGGCTGAGTGACCGCTCAAGCTCTGCCAACTGGCGCTCTGCGGTCTGACAGTTCACCTGCGAGGACGCGACCCGGCCGCGACCCTCGGCGATATAGCTGTTGAAGGTGCGGATGAGCCCATCGCGCTCGCCGCCATTCGAAGAGCCCTGGCGGATCACTTCGCTGAATTGATCGATGATGGTCTGGACGCGCCCCTGGGCGATCTCACGGCACGTCGCGGCCTGGCCGACGACCGGTCCGACGCGGGCGGCGAGATCACGAACGACATCGGGGGAAATGGGGACAGCAGAGGCGGCAGGGACGAAGAGGCAAGTTCCGAGCAGGAGCGCACACCAGCGAACGGTCATTTTGAACTATCCGTCTTCTTGTGATTGGTTGGCTATGTTCACTACATGAGTCAGACAGGCTTCCTATTAAGGACAGGTTGCATGACACCGCAACCGCCATTCGACTGATCGGTGCCGCCTGGAACTCATAGCGGCCCACACCGCTCGATCGCGTTACGCGCCGCGTCGCGCAAGGTGCCGAACTAACAAGCGGCACGAACGATTAGTTCTCAGAATCAACGGTTTGCCGTAGGGGCACGATGACCGCTCTGGCCGGCCGCTCGACCACGTCAGCGCGATGCTCCCGATCGTCCGGCGCTGCCTGGACGCGACCGGAGACCCGGATGAAGTTGTTCGCAGTCTTAACCAGCATTAACGCGAGAACATCAAATGCAGAGCGACGCCTTTAAGGCCGGGTCATCTTGCGCCGCAGTCTCGAGTCACCGGCGACGACATGCCGCAGCTCAGCATCCGATAACGACGAGGTGAGACTGAATTGACGGGAGAAGCGTCCTGACCCGCCGGCCCATCGCTGGCTCGCTGCCGATTTTGGCGATAGCAGCAGATCGCAGCTCATAACAGTGGGAAGAGGTTCGTGATGCCATGGAAGAATACGACGATGGAGTTCGGTGCGATCGCCAAGCTCTTCCACTGGACCGGCGCCGCGGCCTTCATCGCGGCCTATGCCGTCGTGTACTATGTCATCTGGTTCATGGACGACACTTCCCCGGACGCCTTGCCCGTGCTCAACGTCCATTGGGTGCTGGGCATGATCGTCGGCCTGTCCGTCCTGCCTCGCCTGCTGTGGCGGCTCGTCAACGTCCAGCCCGATCAGCCGCATGCATCAGATGCCGAGGCGTGGCTCGCGCACGCCGCGCATTGGGGATTGTACGTGCTGCTGATCCTGATGCCGCTGACCGGCTATATCGGCACCGATGCCGCCACCGACTTCGGAGCGTTCGCGCTGCCGAACTTCCGTGAGACGGCGCTATTCGGCTGGATCGAGACGCGCTGGGGGATCACCTGGGAGGCGTTCGAGCCACCGGTCGACGCAATCCACCATGTCGTCGGCAAATGGATCGCGTGGATCGTGGTGGTCCTTCACGTCGCGGCCGCGCTGTTTCATCACGTCGTCCGCCGCGACGGCGTCCTGACACGGATGCTGCCGGGCCGTTCGGCCGCGTGAACGATGCGCGACCTGTGACGACCGCTCTGCGATCCCCACACGATCGTCATTGCGAGGAGCCGCAGGCGACGAAGCAATCCAGAGTCCTCGTGCCACCCTGGATTGCTTCGCTGCGCTCGCAATGACCAAGATTCGAGCATCAACCTCAGTCCGCCGAACTACTTGTTCGGCAAGTTGGTCCTGATGTGCAGCTCGCGCAGCTGCTTCGTGCTGGCCTCCGACGGCGCGCCCATCAGCAGGTCCATGGCCTGCTGGTTCATCGGGAACAGCGAGATCTCGCGCAGGTTCGTGGTGCCACAGAGCAGCATCACGATGCGGTCGACGCCGGCGGCCATGCCGCCATGCGGCGGGGCGCCGTACTGGAAGGCGCGGTACATGCCGCCGAAGCGGTCGACCACCTCCTGCTCGCCGTAACCGGCGATCTCGAACGCCTTCACCATCGCGGCCGGCTTGTGGTTGCGGATGCCGCCGGAGGCGATCTCGTAGCCGTTGCAGGTGATGTCGTACTGGAACGCCTTGATGGTCAGCGGATCCTGCGTCTGCAATGCTTCGAGGCCGCCCTGCGGCATGGAGAACGGGTTGTGCGAGAAGTCGACCTTCTTGTCGTCCTCGTTGTACTCGTACATCGGGAAGTCGACGATCCAGGCCAGCTTGAACTGATCCTTGTCGGACAGGTTCAGCTCATCGGCGACCTTGTTGCGGGCGAGGCCTGCGAACTTCCAGAACTTGTCGGGATCGCCGGCGACGAAGAAGGCAGCGTCGCCCTCCTTGGTGCCGAGCTGGCTGCGGATCGCAGCCGTGCGCTCCGGACCGATGTTGTTCGCCAGGGGACCTGCGCCCTCGCCGCCCTCGCGCCACATGATGTAGCCGAGGCCGGGCTGGCCCTCGCCCTGGGCCCACGAGTTCATGCGGTCGCAGAACGCGCGGCTGCCGCCGGATGGCGCCGGGATCGCCCAGACCTGGTTCTTGGGGTCCTCGAGCATGCGCGCGAACACCTTGAAGCCGGAGCCGCGGAAGTGCTCGGAGACGTCGGCCATCTCGATCGGGTTGCGCAGGTCGGGCTTGTCGGAGCCGTATTTGCGGATCGCCTCGGCGAACGGGATGCGCGGCCAGCCCTTGGTCACTGGCTTGCCCTTGGCGAAATCCTCGAACACGCCGGTGATGACCGGCTCCATCGCCGCGAACACATCCTCCTGCTCGACGAAGCTCATCTCGACGTCGAGCTGGTAGAACTCGCCGGGCAGGCGGTCGGCGCGCGGGTCCTCGTCGCGGAAGCACGGCGCGATCTGGAAGTAGCGGTCGAAGCCCGACATCATCAGCAGCTGCTTGTACTGCTGCGGCGCCTGCGGCAGCGCGTAGAACTTGCCGGGATGGATGCGCGACGGCACCAGGAAGTCGCGCGCGCCCTCCGGCGACGACGCGGTCAGGATCGGGGTCTGGAATTCGAAGAAGCCCTGCTCCTTCATGCGCCGGCGCATCGAATCGATGATCGCGCCGCGCGTCATGATGTTCTGGTGCAGCTTCTCGCGGCGCAGATCGAGGAAGCGGTATTTCAGCCGGATGTCCTCAGGATATTCCTGCTCGCCGAACACCGGCAGCGGCAGCTCGTCCGCGGGGCCGAGCACCTCGATGTCGGAGACGTACAGCTCGATCTTGCCGGTCGGCAGATCGTCATTGTCGGTGCTCTTGTTGTCGGCGCCGGCCGGGCGGCGGCGCACCTTGCCCTCCATGCGCACGACCCATTCCGAGCGCAGCTTCTCGGCCAGGCTGAACGCCGGCGAGTCCGGATCGACGACGCATTGGGTGATGCCGTAATGGTCGCGCAGGTCGACGAACAGCACGCCGCCATGGTCGCGGATGCGATGGCACCAGCCGGACAGCCGGACCGTCTCTCCGATGTTGCTCTCGCGGAGCGCGCCGCAGGTGTGGGTCCGGTAGCGATGCATGGTCGTCCTGAATGGTCGTCGTGAGGAGAAGGAATCGGCGCAGCCGCAGGGGCGCGCTCCGAATGCGCGCAGGGTTTAGCCGAGCCGCCCCGGCGCGGCAACCGCAGGAACGGGCCTTTTCGGCTTCGCGCCGGAAAAGGCCGCCCGCCCTGGGCCTCACCGCAACGTCGGCGCCGATGCCGAATTGAGCTGGCGCCGAAACGCTCATCCGACGGCCGTTTGGGCTCGAAAAACGGCCGCCCCGCGCCTATCTTGGAGCCATGACCGTGCATTTCCCCTTCCAGAACTCCTACGCCACGCTGCCGGACAATTTCTTTGCCCGGGTGGCGCCGACCCCCGTCGCAGCGCCTCGTCTGATCAAGCTGAACCGGCCTCTCGCCGCGGAGCTGGGGCTGAACCCGGCCGAGCTGGAAACGCCGGAGGGCGCCGAGATCCTGGCCGGCAAGACCGTGCCCGAGGGCGCTGAGCCGATCGCGATGGCCTATGCCGGCCACCAGTTCGGGCATTTCGTGCCGCAGCTCGGCGACGGCCGGGCGGTCCTGCTCGGCGAGGTCGTCGACCGCAACGGCGTCCGCCGCGACATCCAGCTGAAAGGCTCCGGCCCGACGCCATTTTCGCGCCGCGGCGATGGCCGCGCGGCGCTGGGGCCGGTCTTGCGCGAATACATCGTCAGCGAGGCGATGGCGGCCCTGGGCATTCCGACGACGCGCTCGCTGGCTGCGGTCGTGACCGGCGAGCAGGTCTATCGCGGCACCGCCCTGCCCGGCGCGGTGCTGACCCGTGTCGCCACCAGCCACATCCGGGTCGGCACGTTCCAGTATTTCGCCGCGCGCCAGGACACTGACGCCGTGCGCCGGCTCGCCGACCACGTCATCCACCGGCACTATCCGGATCTCGCCGGTACCGAGCGCCCCTACCACGCCCTGCTGGATGCCGTGATCGCCCGCCAGGCCAGGCTGATCGCCGAGTGGCTGCTGGTCGGCTTCATCCATGGCGTCATGAACACCGACAATACCTCGGTGTCCGGCGAGACCATCGACTACGGCCCCTGCGCCTTCATGGACGCCTACGATCCCAAGCAGGTGTTCTCCTCGATCGACGAGTTCGGCCGCTACGCCTTCGCCAACCAGCCGCGCATCGCGATGTGGAACCTGACCCGGCTTGCCGAGTGCCTGTTGCCGCTATTCGGCGACGACAAGGACCAGGCGATCAAGGAGGCCGAGGCTGCGCTCGACGGCTTCGCCACCCAGTTTACGGACGCGCACCAGGCGGGCCTGCGCCGCAAGCTCGGCCTGGCCACGCAGCGCGAGGGCGACCAGCCGCTGGCGCAGGCATTGTTCGACGCGATGGCGGCGGCCCGAGCCGATTTCACGCTGACGTTCCGCCGTCTCAGCGACGCCGCCGGCAGCGGCGATCTCAGCGAGGTCCGCGTCCTGTTCGAGGATCCCACCGGCTTCGACGAATGGGCCCAGCGCTGGCGCCAGCGCCTGGCGGAGGAACCGCAGACGGCGGCGGAGCGGAGCGCGGCCATGCGCAAGGTCAATCCCGCCTTCATCCCGCGCAACCACCGCATCGAGGCGGTGATCACGGCAGCGGTCGAGAACGACGACTACGCGCCGTTCGAGGAGCTGCATGCGGTGCTGGCCCGGCCCTATGACGACCAGCCGGACCGGGCTGATTATGCCGATCCGCCGCAGCCGGAGGAGCAGGTGTTGCAGACCTTCTGCGGCACCTGACACGCGGTCTTAACCTCGCGTCCACCATCGCCCTGACAGCGCCCGGGCCCTTAAGAAACGATCAACGCAGCCCCGACAAGTTGAACCAACAAGTCGGGGAGGTCTGAGACGTGGACGCGCTGGTGTTCGAATTCATGGGTCTGGCAATGATCGCCTTGTGCCTGATCGTGCTCGCGGTGCCCTCGGCGCGCCGGCCTGCGGGCCGCGTCCGGCATCACTGACCGGCGCCGGACGCGCCCTATCATCAACCATAGAGCGATCAGCTCGCGTCGCGGTGCTTGCGTTCGGGGCGGATTGGGCCGACAAGCGGACACGAATTCGTCCCGTACCCTTTGCCGACACCCTTGACTTGTCAGCGTTTTCGGACGACGGCGTAAGAGCCTCGTCATGGATCGTTCATGGACTTGATCACCACCACCGCGGACCTCGCAGCCGCCTGCGCCCGCCTCGCCCGCCACCCGGTCGTCACCGTCGATACCGAGTTCCTGCGGGAAACCACCTACTATCCCCTGCTCTGCGTCGTGCAGATGGCGAGCCCGGACGAGGCCGTGGTGATCGATGCTCTGGCCGAGGGCATCGATCTCAAAGCCTTCTTCGAGCTGATGGCGAACGAGAAGGTCCTCAAGGTCTTCCACGCCGCCCGCCAGGACATCGAGATCATCTGGCACCGCGCGGGCATCGTGCCGCATCCGATCTTCGACACCCAGGTCGCCGCGATGGTGCTGGGGTATGGCGACAGCATCGCCTATGACCAACTGGTCGAACGCATCACCGGCCATCGCCCCGACAAGACCCACCGCTTCACCGACTGGTCGCGCCGGCCGCTGACCAAGGAGCAGGCGCACTACGCCGAGGCCGACGTCACCCATCTGCGCGACGTGTTCGCCGCGCTCGATGCCGATCTGAAGAAGCGCGGGCGCAGTGACTGGGTCAGCGAGGAGATGGAGATCCTGACCTCGCCGAAGACCTACGACTTCCACCCCGAGCGCGCCTGGGAGCGGCTGAAGACCCGCGTCCGCAAGCCGAAGGAATTGGCCGTGTTGATCGAGGTCGCGGCCTGGCGCGAGCAGGAGGCGCAGAGCCGCGACGTGCCGCGCAGCCGCGTGATGAAGGACGACGCGGTCGGCGACATCGCCACCCATGCCCCGACAACGATCGAGAAGCTCGGCAATCTGCGCTCGCTGCCCAAGGGCTTCGAGCGCTCCAAATGGGGCTCCGACATCGTTGCCGCCGTGCAGCGCGGCCTGGCGCGCGATCTCGCCGCCCTGCCCAAGCTGGAAAAGCCGCGCAACAACTCCAACGGTGCTGCGATCGTCGAGCTGCTCAAGGTCCTGCTGCGCATGACCTCGGAACGCCACGCCGTGGCGAGCAAGGTCATCGCCACCGTCGACGATCTCGAGCAGATCGCCGCCGATGACAATGCCGACGTTGCTGCGCTGCAGGGCTGGCGCCGCGAGCTGTTCGGCGAGGCCGCGCTCGCGCTGAAGCACGGCAAGCTCGCACTCGCCATCGAGAAGGGCCGCGTCGTCCGGGTCGACCGGGCCTGATCGGCGTCGCAGCGGCTCTGGCCGGCTGCGTCTTCCCGAGTCTGCCAAGTTGATTGCAGCAGGCGGCACGGGTGGTCATGATGCCGCCCATCATTCGGCGCTGGTCTGCCCCCTCAACTCCGCCTCGATTGTCTGGGACACCTCAACCAGAGCCATCGAAAGGATGTAGGCGCTGGTCGGCAGATTGAGCTGGCGCGCCTTTGCGATGGCTGCCCGGAGGCTGCTCGCCAGCTCTTTGAGCTCTTCCTCTCGGGTCATGTCGTGGTCTCGGTCCTGGAGCTGCCGCGTGAGCAAAGACGATTGCGAACCGCCGGAACAGAGGCTGCTGCGGCTGCTCAGCGAGAATCCGGTCGACCTGCACGTCGTCGAGGCCCTTCGCCTCGTCGTCGCGTTCAACAAGATCAGCGATCCGGCCGATCGCCGTATGATTATCGATCTGGCCGAACGACTCGCCTCAGGATGATACCGCCAATAGCCGCCGCGGTCACACCGCGAGCCGGCCGCCGGCGCCGATAAGCTCGGCGCTGTCGAGGACGCCGGCAAAATTGCCGATCACCTTGGTTACAACCAGCTTGTACAACGCGGCGTCGCCGGCGCAGGCCTGCCGGCAGGCGACGGCGTCTCCGATCACCTGATAGCGGTGACTGCGGTGAAAGCCGTCCACCACCGTCGAGAGGATCGTCTCGTCCAGCGAGAAGCCGAGCAGCACGCAGCGCATGCTGCGCATGTTCGCCATGTACTCGGCGAACCGGGCCGAGCTATAGGCCGAGGGCAGTGGATGCTCGAACGCGAGCTCCCCCGGCGTTGGCTTGAAGTCCGGAAGCCAGTTCGTCAGGTTGGAGGCCGGGTTGAACCAGGCTGCCTGTGCGATCCGCTTGAGATGGACGACCGGCCACAGGTTGTCGCGCCAGAGCGCGATCAACTGCCGGCACAGCGCCATGACGACGTCGCCATCGGCGATCAGATGCCTGCGTCCCTCGGCGAGATATTCGCACTGCAGATCGGCGCAGACGAGAACAGGCGGATCCGCCTCGGTGGCACCGAACAGATCTCGGCCCGTCATCACGGTCTCGCTGCGGCGAAGTCGTGCAAGGGCGACGATGCCGGCCGGCCGGCCGAGAGATCGAGCACACCCGGCCGATCCCAGTCGCCTTCCGGACGAATGATCATGTAGGGATCGCTGTCGAGCGTGATCGCATCGTCGCACGGCTCGAGGTCCAGCACCATCTCCGTGTAGGAGAAGTCGGAGAATGTAAGCTTGCGATTATGGCCGAGCGGCTTGGCGCCGAAATGCGCCCAGAAATCGACGAGACGATCCTGCGCGTGGCCATAGGCCTTCTTGAAGCCCTTTCGCCTGCAATAGTCGAGAGCCTCGCGAACCAGCTTGAACGACAGCCGCGAACGCCGGTACTGATGGCGCACCGCCAGCCGCTCGACCTTGGCGAAGTCGCCGAAGAAGCGCACGCGTACGCATCCCGCCGGCTCCTTGCCGACGAAACCGAGGAAGTGGGCTGCAACCAGATCGTTGCCGTCGAACTCCTCCTCCATGGGACAATCCTGCTCGGTCAGGTAGACCGCCGAGCGGATCGCGGTAACGAGCATGAGGTCATTCGGATCGCGCGCGATGCGCACCGTGATCGCGCGGGGATTTGTCTTTGCCGCCCTGGCCGAACTAATGCTGTGCATCCGCAATGCTCCCTTGTTCGAAACCCTTCATCGACTGGATCGAAGGCGCGATCATCTCGGGCATCCGGTTCCACGGCCGCTGATACCACCAGAGATCGGGCTGAAAGCTCGGCACCGGCGTGAAGCCGAGCGCGCCGAGAAACGCGCGCCCTTCCGGACTCGATGGTTGCGCATAGTAATCGGCGGCGCGAAATCTCGCGCCTTGCAGCGCCTGCGCGACATTGCCGAGACCGATCGCTCCTCGCCCTTGCGCGACGAGCGCCCAGACATAGATGGCGGCTACGTCTTCGTCCGGCCGCGCCAGAAATCTGCGCGGCGGATCATTCAAATTGAACTCATCCAGGAGCAACGCATCGAGGCCTGAGCAGTTGAGATAGAGGAAGGCGATGCCGCCGAGCAGGTTCCTGCCGCGGTAGAGCGCGAAGATCGAGTCCGGATCGTGCCGCAAGAACTCCGCAAGCTCGTGTTCTGAGGCACGAACGCCCGGTATTTCCCGGCGTGCGAGCGCCGTGAGCTCGCCGAGCCGATCGGGCGTGACCGCCTGAGCCGCGACCCGATCCGTCCGCGGCAGCGCGTCGAGCTGATGTCGCAGCGTGAATTCTGTGCTTCCGCGGTGAGGGTTCTGCATCTATGTTTCCAGCTTGGCTTTGATGACGTCATCATACTTGTCGGAGCTGGAGTGTATGCGGCAACATTTGCATCGGGGTGCTGCATCCACGCAGCGCAGGAAGTCTGACGAAACGCTTAACCCCTCATGGGAGGATTTGAGAGCATTTCTGCTCTGTACGCGTCACCGCAGCTTCCGAAACGCGGCGGATGTTCTCGGACTGACCGGCACAACCCTGATGCGCAAGATCGACCGGCTCGAGGAAGAGCTCGGATGCAAGCTCTTCATCCGTGATCAATCCGGCTTGTCGCTCAGTGACGAGGGACGATCGTTGCTGTTCGACGTCGAGCAGATGGAGCGGCTGAGCTTCAACATCTTCCGGCGCGCTTCGCTGTCGACCGACACTCAGGGGTCGGTGCGCGTCGCCGTGACCGAAGGCCCCGGCAATTTCTGGATCCTGCCGCGACTGATCGATTTCCAGAAGACCTATCGCAGGATCACCGTCGATCTGAGCTGCGCGATGCAGCAGGCCGACGTGTCGCGGCTGGAGGCTGACATCTCGATCCAGTTCGAACGGCCGACCAACCCTGACGTGATCGTTGCAAAGCTCGGCCGTCTGCACATCTACGGCTTCGTGTCGGAAGCCTATCGCGACGCGCATGGACTGCCGACATCGCTGGCGGAGCTCAAGGATCATCGCATCATCAAGCAGCACGGCGTGCAGCTCGACGAGACCGGCTATGCGCGCATCCTCGGCTTGGAGTCCCTCGAAGGCATCGTCGGCATCTCAACCAATTCGAGCGTTGCCGTGCTTTACGCGGTCGAGCGCGGCGCCGGCATCGGCTTTCTGCCGACCTCGGCGGTCGCGCTCGGGGCGCCGCTCGTTCCTGTCGATCTCGGCATCAACTACCACATGGATCTGTGGCTGACCTATCACAAGGAGTTTCGCAACTCCGACCGGCACAAGGTCGTCATCGACTGGTTGAAGCGCATCTTCGATCCGAAGGTCCATGCCTGCTTCCGGGACGAGTTCATCCATCCGCTGAATCTCGTGCCGCTGATGGCGCCCGCGCGGGATGTCGTCGGCTTCAACGGCTACGTCGCGCCGAAACCCGTATGAGGAGCTACCATTTGAACTCGACGCCGAGCGTGCCCTGATGCGATTGCAGCAGCGAGCGAAGCTTCGCATCGTAGTTGAGATAGAGGCGTGCCGTTCGATTCAGGGATAGCGACAGTGCCGCGCCGGCGTCGGCGCCGTAGCGGCCCTCGCCAAGGCCCTGCAGCGTGATGCTCTGCGGACCGAGGCTGACGGTCACCGCGCCGAGATTCTGGCTGAAATTGTCGACCAGCTTGCCATAGGCCGAGACGTCGAGGATCTTGCCGTCGACGATGAAGTAGCGGCCGAACTCGGCGCCGACGAGAACGCGGGCGCGCTCCAGCGAGGTACCGCTGACCGACAGCGGATCGAGCCCGCCCGCCTCCTGGAATGCCGCCGTCGTGGCGCGCGTGTATTCGAAGGCAAGCTTCGGAACGATCCGGCTCTCACCGATGCTCCAGTAGTAGTCAAGCTCGCTCAGCACGCCCGTGATGTGGGCGCCGTAGACCGACGTCGCCGTACCGAGGCTGGTGTCGCGCCGCGCACTGATCCCGCCGAAGCCATGGACGACCGCGATCGCCCAGGTCCAGGGTCCCTGGTCGACCGAGGCGTTGAACCCGAACTGTGTGAGATCGAGCGTCGCCGCTTGCAGCGCCAGCGGCAAATCGACCCAGGTCCGGCTCTGGTCGACGGATAGTCCGACATTCACGCCCGGCATGAGACGCATGCCGATACCGGCGACGCCGCCCCAAGTCGTCCTCTTGTCGCCGGCGAAGTCGCCTTGCGCATTGCTGCGGACGGTTACGCCATACATCTCGCCCCAGGTCCGGAACCGAGGCTGTTCCGAAGCCTCCGGCGCGCCGCCGCCGCCGGGATTGCTCCGCTGCAGCCGGGTGACGCCCTGTGTGGCCTGAGTACCGAGGCGTTCGAGGAAGCTCGAGCCGAGATCGAGCACGGTTCGGTCGGCCGAGCGTTCGGAACTGATCGCGCCCGGTGCAGGACTGGGCAGCGGGCTCGGCGTTGGTGTCGGGCTTGCGGCGATGCTCGGCAGGCTGGCCTGCGCGGCGCACGGCGAAGAAGCGGCGACCAAACCGAGCCCGCCGATGAGCAGCATCGCCCCGGATGCGCCGCTGCGCATTCGCCAACCCAGCCTGGCCTGAGACGCCCCGCGCATCGATGCCCCGTTCGCCGCCCGCTCAAATTCGCTTCAATATTGCAGCGATGTTCTGCCCGCAGTTCCCGATCGCGGTCAATGAGGATTGCCATGTCGCGGCTGCCCTGCAAGGATTTGTGGTTCCAGCGCCACAAGCCACGCAGTTGCAGCAGCAGCCGGCGACGCGACGCCGCGACGCGTTCTCATCAGTCCGCCAACCTTGATATCGGCGGAAAATCGTGTTGCAATCTCCCGTACAATCGGATTGGCCGTTCGACTGTGCGTTTCGCGACTTCGGAAATTGAGCAGATCCCGGGAAGCCCGTTTGTGGCGTGGCACGCGCGAGCGTGGCCGCGTCTTTTTTTCGTCTAGACGAGGAGACAGCGATGCCGACCTACAAGGGCAGCGTGAAGTGGTTCAACCCGACCAAGGGATATGGCTTCATCAAACCGGCTGGCGGAGACAAGGACGTGTTCGTCCACATCTCGGCCGTGGAGCGTGCTGGACTGACCACGCTCAACGAGAACCAGACGATCGAATATGATCTGGTGGAGAGCCGCGGCAAGACGTCGGCAGAGAACCTGAAGCTCTCGTGAGCATCGTCCCGGCGGAGGGCGCCACAGCGCGGGTTCGTAAACCAACTCACGAGCTCCGCGTCACGCTCGCTCGCCGCGGATGATCAGACTTCGTCAGCCTTGATGTACCCCGGCCCCGCCGGGGATTTTTTTCGTCCGGCGACAGCTACCGGACGACGGGCCAGATCAGCGCGTGATCGCCCTGCTCCACGGACGACGTCCGGCAGAGATCGCCTTCGAGCCGCACTAGGCCCTTGGCCAGCAGCTTCAGCGCCTCGGGATAGATGCGATGCTCGACGCCGAGAATGCGCGTCGACAGGGTGTCCGGCGTATCGTCGTCCCTGACCACGACCGCGCCCTGCATCACGATCGGACCAGCATCCGTCTCCGGAATGACGAAATGCACGGTGGCGCCTGACAGCTTGACGCCGGCACGCAGCGCCTGGCCGTGCGGATCAAGGCCGGGGAACGACGGCAGCAGCGACGGATGAATGTTCAGCATCCTGCCATACCAGCGCTGCACGAACTCCGCCGTGAACAGGCGCATGAATCCGGCCAGGCAGATGATCTCGATGCCGCGTGCATCGAGCGCCTGCTGCAGTCTGGCTTCGAACCCTGCGCGGTCCTTGCCGAACGGCTTGCTCTCGATGATTTCGATCGCGACGCCGCTTTCCTGCGCTTTCTGCAGTCCGGCCGCATCGGCTCGGTTGGAGATCACGATGGCGACCTCGGCCGGAAAATCCGGCTGCGACGCCGCGTGGATCAGCGCGGCCATGTTCGACCCACGGCCCGAGATCAGGATGGCGACGCGGCGCTTCATCGGCTCACCCGTCTCACAGAGCCAGATCGAGGGCGCCGGTGTAGATCACCCGCTCGTCGCCTGTCGCAGCAACGACCTCGCCGAGCCGTGCGACGTGCTCGCCATTCGCGGTGAACACCTCGATGACGGCATCGACGGCCTCGGCCTTGACGATCGCGATCATGCCGATCCCGCAATTGAAGGTACGCAAGAGCTCGCGCTCTGCAATGCCACCCTGCTCCGCCAGCCATTTGAAGACCGGCAGCACCGGCAGGCCCGTCAGGTCAATCGAGACGCCGAGATGCGTCGGCAGCACGCGCGGAATGTTGTCGGTGAAGCCGCCGCCCGTGATGTGTGCGAGCCCCTTCACCGCACCGGTCTCGCGGATGGCGCGAAGGCACGACTTCACATAGAGCCGGGTCGGCGTCAGCAGCGCCGCGCCGAGAGTCAGGACCGGCGCGAACGGTGCCGGCGCATCGAAGCCGAGGCCGGACTGGGCGACGATCTTGCGCACCAGCGAATAGCCGTTGGAGTGGACGCCGGAGGATGCGAGCCCCAGCACCACGTCACCGGCCGCGATGTCGGGAGACGGCAGCAGCGTCCCACGTTCCGCCGCGCCGACCGCGAAACCGGCAAGATCGTAGTCGCCGTCCTTGTAGAGGCCCGGCATTTCCGCGGTCTCACCGCCGATCAGCGCGCAGCCGGATTCCCGGCAGCCTTCGGCGACACCGGCGACGATCGACGCCGTCGCCTCCGGGTCGAGCTTGCCGCACGCAAAGTAGTCGAGGAAGAACAGCGGCTCGGCACCCTGCACGACGAGATCGTTGACCGACATGGCGACCAGGTCGATGCCGATGCCGCCATGCAGCCCGGTCTCGATCGCGATCTTCACCTTGGTGCCGACGCCGTCGGTTGCCGCGACCAGCACCGGATCCTTGAATCCGGCGGCCTTGAGGTCGAACAGGCCGCCAAAGCCGCCGATCTCGGCATCCGCGCCGGCGCGGGCGGTTGCGCGCACCATGGGCTTGATCAGATCGACCAGACGGTTTCCGGCATCGATATCGACGCCCGAATCTGCATAAGTGAGCCCGTTCTTGCGCTCGGTCATGGTAAAAACCCCTAATCTGGCCGCTGGTTACGTCGGAATCCGGCCGCGCGCAATGGCTCGCAAGGGGCTCGTCCCCATACTATCTAGGAACGGACCGGTTCGCCCTGTTTCGGAATCGGATTGTCTTTTGATCGAGTCGTCGTCGGGACCCGCTGCGTGACCATTCCCCACAGTATCCCCAATCTGATCACGCTGGGTCGAATCCTGCTGGTTCCGATCGTCGTCTGGGCCATTGCGGCCGGCCAGATGGAGATCGCATTTCTGGTCTTCGTGGTCGCGGGGGTGAGCGACGCCGTGGACGGCTTCCTGGCCAAGCGCTTCAACCTGCGGTCCGAGTTGGGAGCGCTGCTCGATCCTCTCGCCGACAAGGCGCTGCTGGTCTCGATCTTCGTCACGCTTGGCATCTGGGGCGCGATCCCGCGTTGGATCGTGATCCTGGTGGTCTCGCGCGACATCATGATCGTCTCGGCGGTGATCGTGTCCTGGCTGTTCGACCGGCCGGTCGCGATGAAGCCATTGATGGTGTCCAAGCTGAACACGGTCGCCCAGGTGGGATTCGCGGCGCTCGTGCTGGCCTCGCTCAGCTTCGGCTTCGAGCCCCAGCCCTACGATGTGGTGCTGATGGTGCTGGTCACCGTCTTTACCCTCGTGTCGGTCGGGCTGTATCTCGTCGACTGGGTGCGCCACATGAGCACCATCGAGGTCCGGTGATCCTCCGCGGAGGGCCCGTCCCGACCTCACGCACCACACGATACGGAGCAATTCGATCTTGGCCGGCCATATCCCCCCTCGTCAGCTGGCCTTCGCGCTGCCGCATGCGGAGAGCCTGACGCGGGACAATTTCTTCGAAGGTCCAGGCAACGCGGCCGGGCTCGCTCTGGTCGACGCCTGGCCGGAATGGCCGGCGCGGACCATGTTCCTGGTCGGCCCCGACGGCTCTGGCAAGAGCCACCTCGCCGCGATCTGGGCCGAGCGGGCTGGCGCCCGATCCCTGTCCGCGCATGCCCTCGAGGCGAGCGTGGTCCCTGGGGCACTCGCCACCGGCGCGCTGGTGCTGGAGGATCTGACGGCCACCGATCTCGACGAGCGAGCGCTGTTTCACCTGCTGAACCTCGCCCGCCAGGACGAGGCCTTCGTGCTGATCACGGCGCGCGAGGCCCCGGCGGCCCTGCCCATCGCCCTGGCCGATCTGAGGTCGCGGCTGCGCGCCGTCCCGGTCGTTACGCTGCTGCCGCCCGACGACCAGCTGTTCCGCGCCTTGATCGTCAAGCTGGCCGCGGACCGGCAACTGGCGATCGACGAGACCGTGGTCAGCTATCTCGCAAGCCACATCGAACGGTCCTACGCGGCCGCCCGCCAGACCGTCGCACTGCTGGACGACGAGTCCCTGCGGCTCGGACGGCCGGTCACCCGGGCGCTGGCGGCGGAGCTGCTCCGCCCGCTGTGACCCGCGACCATCTTGACGGCGGACGGGCACGGAACCCCAATGGTGCCGGCAACGTCATCCCCTGGTTACCCAGATTGGGCTACGGTCGACCGTTCGCGACTGGTTCGCGACTGGATGGATATGGATCGAATTCCGATGGATACCGAGCAAGTTACTGAAATCTCAGAGAAAGAACCGGTCTCCGCGCCGTCCATCGAGATTGCCTCGAGCCCCGAGCGATTCATCAATCGGGAATTGTCCTGGCTTCACTTCAACCGCCGCGTTCTGGAGGAATCGGTCAATCCGCGGCATCCCGCCCTGGAGCGGGTGCGCTTTCTGTCGATTTCCGCCAACAACCTTGATGAATTCTTCATGGTGCGCGTCGCCGGCATCCGCGCCCAGGTCCGCGAGGGCATCGCCGAGCGCAGCCCCGACGGGCTGACGCCGACCGAGCAGCTGAAGCTTATCAACGAGACGGTGTCGCAGCTCGCAATCGACCAGCAGGCGATCTGGCGCGACCTGCGCAAGTTTCTCGGCGAGCTCGGCATCGTGCTCGTCGACGGTCAGGACGTCACCAAGAGCGAGCGCGCCTGGATCGAGGACCACTTCCTCGCCAACATCTTCCCGCTGCTGACGCCACTCGCGATCGATCCGGCGCATCCGTTCCCATTCATCCCGAGCCTCGGCTTCACGGTGGCGCTGCAATTGATCCGCTCCGCCGACGGGCGCCCGATGAACGCCCTCATCCGCATGCCCGGCAAGATCGACCGCTTCATCCGCTTCCCCGGCTCCAAGGATGGCGTGATCCGCCTGATCACCCTGGAACAGGCGACCGGCCTGTTCATCGGCCGGCTGTTTCCGGGCTACACCGTGAAGGGCCAGGGCGCCTTCCGGATCATCCGCGACAGCGAGATCGAGATCGAGGAAGAGGCCGAAGACCTGGTGCGGCTGTTCGAAACCGCGCTGAAGCGGCGCCGTCGCGGCTCGGTGATCCGGCTCGAGATCGAGGCCAACATGCCGGAGGAGCTGCGCCGCTTCGTGCAGAATGCGCTCTCGACCACCGATGACGAGGTGTTCCTGGTCGACGGCGTGCTGGCGATGAACGAGCTGTCGCAACTGACGCGCGTCGACCGGCCCGACCTCGAATTCGCACCCTATGTGCCGCGCCATCCCGAGCGTGTCCGCGACCATGGCGGCGACATCTTCGCCGCCATCCGGCAGAAGGACCTGATCGTCCATCACCCTTACGAGTCGTTCGACGTCGTCGTGCAGTTCCTGCAGCAGGCGGCGCGCGACCCGGACGTCGTCGCGATCAAGCAGACGCTGTACCGCACCTCCAACAACTCCCCGATCGTGCGCACGCTGGTGGAAGCTGCCGAAGCCGGCAAGTCGGTGACAGCGCTGGTCGAGCTCAAGGCGCGTTTCGACGAGGAGGCCAACATCCGCTGGGCCCGCGATCTGGAGCGCGCCGGCGTGCAGGTCGTCTACGGCTTCCTGGAGCTGAAGACGCATGCCAAGCTGTCGATGGTCGTGCGCCGCGAGGGCGGCAGCCTCACGACCTATGTCCACACCGGCACCGGCAACTATCATCCGGTGACGGCGCGCATCTACACCGACCTGTCCTACTTCACATCGGACCCGGTGATCGGCCGCGACGTCACGCGGGTGTTCAACTACATCACCGGCTATGCCGAGCCGATCGACATCGAGAAGATGGCGGTGTCGCCGCTCACGCTTCGCAAGCGCATGATCGAGCACATCCACGGCGAGACCAGCTTCGCCCGCCAGGGCAAGCCGGCCGTGATCTGGATGAAGATGAACTCGCTGGTCGATCCAGACATCATCGACGCGCTGTATGAGGCCTCGCAGGCCGGCGTCTCGATCGAGCTGATCGTGCGCGGCATCTGCTGCCTGCGTCCCGGCCTCCCCGGACTGTCGGAGAACATTCGCGTCAAATCGGTGATCGGCCGCTTCCTCGAGCATGGCCGCATCTACTGCTTTGGTATGGGTCAGGGCCTGCCGAGCGCCAAGGCCGCCGTCTACATCTCCTCGGCCGACATGATGCCGCGCAATCTCGACCGCCGCGTCGAGGTGCTGTGCCCGCTTCAGAACCCCACCGTCCATCAGCAGGTCCTGGAACAGATCATGGTCGCGAACCTGAAGGATACCGAGCAGAGCTGGCAATTGTTGCCGGACGGGTCGTCAACGCGTATGAAGGCCGCGAAGGGCGAGGAGCCGTTCAACCTGCACAATTACTTCATGACGAATCCGAGTCTGTCCGGCCGTGGAAAGTCGCTCAAGGAATCATCGCCGCGCCGGCTCACGCGCCGGAATGAACGCCCTCCTTCATAGGGGCTGTCTGCACCGGGGCCTTCTGCAACGGGACATGCCGTGGTGAAGCGGCCCGGCACGAGGTCCGCCAGCGTCGGTGTCATCGACATCGGCTCGAATTCGGTCCGTCTCGTCGTCTACCAGGCGATGGAACGCAGCCTCGTGACCGTGTTCAACGAGAAGGCGCTGTGCGGGCTCGGTCGCGAGGTCCAGACCACCGGCCTGCTCGCGGCCGATGCCGTCGACAAGGCGCTGACCGCGCTGAAGCGCTTCCGCGCGTTGTGCAAGGTGCAGCGGGTGGGGCAAGTGCATGCCATCGCGACCGCCGCCTGCCGCGATGCTTCGAACGGCGCTGATTTCATCGCCAAGGCCGAGAAGATCTGCGGCGTCCCGATCCAGATCCTCACCGGCCCCGAAGAGGCGCGCTATTCGGCGCTCGGTGTCATCTCCGGCATTCACAAGCCCGACGGCATCGTCGGTGATCTCGGCGGCGGCTCACTTGAGCTGATCGACGTGCGCGGGCACCAGGTCCGCAGCGGCGTCACCCTGCCGCTCGGCAGCCTGGCGCTGCAGGATCTCGCCGAGAAATCGCTGAAGAAGGCGCAGCGGATCGCGAGCGAGGCGCTGACCGACCTGCCGCAACTGCTGGCCGGCCAGAACCGCACCTTCTATGCGGTCGGCGGCACCTGGCGCGCGCTGGCGCGCATCCACATCATCCAGAGCGGCTATCCGCTCGGGGTGATGCACGGCTATGCGATTCCGGCGGCCGATGCGCTGGCCTTCGTGCGCCGGCTGCGTCGTCTCGTCGCCGCCGACATGCTGGCCGACATCGAAGCGATCGCCGAGGCGCGGCGCCCGCTGCTTGCCTATGCTGCGCTGGTGCTCGAGCACATCATCCGCGTCGCCAGGCCGACGACCGTCGTGTTCTCGACCTTCGGCGTGCGCGAGGGCCTGCTCTACTCCAAGCTTCCAGACGCCGAGCGCGCCAAGGACGGGCTGCTGTGCGCGGCGCAGGGCCTCAACGAGCTGTTGTCGCGCTCGGCCCAGCATGCCCGCGAGCTGATCGACTGGACCGACCGCCTGTTCCGCGTGATGCACATCCGCGAGACCGAGGACGAGCGCCGGCTGCGGCACGCCGCCTGCCTGTTGTCCGACATCGGCTGGCGCATGCATCCGGACCACCGCGGCGAGCAGACCTACGGCATCGTTCTGAACGGCAATTTCGGCTCGATCAACCACGAGGGCCGCATCTTCGTCGCGCTGTCCGTGTTCTTCCGCTACGAGGGCCTGCGCGACGAGGCGGCGGCGCCTGCCCTTACCGAGCAGCTGAGCCCGGCCCAGATCGATCGTGCGCGCCTGCTCGGCACCGCGTTTCGCGTCGCGCATCTGATCTCGGCGGCGCGGCCCGGCGTGCTGCCAGCAACGCATTTCCGCACCCAGGACCGCAAGCTGATGCTGGTGTTCGAGCACCAGATGGTCGACCTCGTCGCCGACCGCGTCGGCGGACGCTTCAAGCAGCTCGCGCGTCTCGTCGGCCGCTCCGGCTCGATCGTGCGCAGCTAGATCCGGATCAGGACCGCCGAGCGCCGACCGAAATTGCGATCATGCGCTTGGCGATGACGCCATAGACCTTGCGCCAGGCCTGCTCGACCTCATCATTCCAATGCGGACCAAGTCCTTTGGCGAGGCTCCACAATAGTGCTTCGCCGACCACCGGATAGTGCTCAGGCCGGACTCCATAGCGCGCATGATTGCGGCCGAGGATGTCGGTGCTCGACAACAGACCAGTCGTCTGATCGAGGCTGCCGACGAGGACCGCCAGGGTCGCGATGAAGTCCCGTTTCAGCACGTCCATGTCGGCGGGAAACATCGCCCGACATTCCGGCGCGAGCTCGAAGACGCGGTCATAGAACGTCGTCGTCATCTGTGTAGCATTGGCAAATACCAAGTCGAACGACGACTTGACGTGCGCAATCTCATCTGCAGTCAGCATGCGCAAGTCCAATTCGAAACAATTCCAATCATGGCCCGATCAGTGGAGCTCGACGTGGTGGTGTCGCGGCGGCGCGAACGGGTTCAAGATTATAAGAAACAGAGGACCGCGCCCTGCGGTACCTGGCAAAGGCGCGGCACCGTGCCGCAGCACTGTGGATTGGCTTGTGATCCTGCCGCGACGATGGCTGGCCGACTCAGTGATCGGAGACGGTAACGGCAACAAACACGACGGCCATCGTGCTTCTCACAGGCCATCGGAGGACGCCGACGCGCCGGCCGCCGACCGGCGCCAAGGCCGACTGATCCGTTGGATCGCGCAGACGGCCGCCGATGCGAATGGCGGCCGTCCGCGTCAGCCGACGCCTGGCTCACACCGCGAGATTCATCCAGACGGATTTCGGCTCCGTGAAGTTGTCCAGCGCGGCCGTGCCGTGCTCGCGGCCCAGTCCGGAGTCACGATCGCCACCCCAAGGCAGCCGCACATCGGTGTAGCCATAGGTGTTGATCCACACGGTGCCAGCGCGCAGGCGCTTGGCGAAGCGATGGACGCGCCCCATGTCGCGGCTCCAGACGCCGGCGGCCAGGCTGTAGGCCGTGCCGTTCGCCATCCGCAGCGCCTCGGCCTCGTCCCTGAACTTGATCACGCTGACCACGGGTCCGAAGATCTCTTCCTGCGAGATCCGCATGTCGTGCGTGACGCCGGCGAAGACGGCGGGGCTGACGAAATAGCCGCGGGCGGCCGCGCGCTGGCCGCCCGTGACGAGCGTGGCGCCTTCGTTGCGTCCGATGTCGACATAGTCGAGGATCGTCTTCATCTGCCGTTCGGAGATGACCGGTCCGAGCGAGGTTGCGCGATCGAGCGGATCGCCGATCCGCAGCGCCCGTGCGCGCTCGGTCAGGCGCTCGACCACCTCGTCATACACGCGCTCGTGCACCAGCACCCGCGATCCGGCCGAGCACACCTGCCCGGTGTTGAAGAAGATGCCGCTGGCCGCAGCCTTCGCGGCGGCCTCGATGTTCGCTTCGTCGAAGATGATGTTGGCCGACTTGCCGCCGAGCTCGAGCGAGACGCGTTTGAAGTTGCCGGCCGCCGCCTTCATGATGCCGCGGCCGACGCCGGGCGAGCCGGTGAACGTGACCTTGTCGACGTCGGGGTGGTTGACCAGTGCCTCGCCGACGGTGCGCCCGGGGCCGGTCACGATGTTGAGAACACCGGGCGGCAGTCCGGCTTCGAGCGCGAGCTCCCCGATCCGCAGCGCCGACAGCGACGTCAGCTCGGCGGGCTTCATCACGACGGTGCAGCCGCAGGCCAGCGCCGGCGCGAGCTTCCACATCCCGATCATCAGCGGGAAATTCCACGGCACGATCGCCGCGACCACGCCGACCGGCTCGCGCACCGTATAGGTCAGCGCATCATCGCGCGTGGAGACGACTTCACCGCTGATCTTGTCGGCCCATCCGGCGTAATAGGTGAGCGTATCGATGGCGGCGGGAAGATCCTGGCGCAGGATCGCCGACACCGGCTTGCCGGCATCGAGGCTTTCGAGCTCGATGATCTCGTCGGCATGGTCGCGCAACAGCTGCGCCCATTTCAGCAGGATCGCGCCGCGCTCCGCCGCACGCATCGTTCGCCACGGCCCTTCGAAGGCCTTGCGGGCCGCGGCGACTGCGAGATCGACATCCTCGGCATTGCCCTCGGCGACCGTCGCAATCGCCTGCTCGGTTGCAGGATTGAGCGACGTGAAGGTGCGTCCCGAAACCGAGGGAACATGCCTGCCGCCGATCAGGAGCTGGAACGGCTTCGTCAGATAGGACGTCCCCCTCGAGCCGCGCTCGTAATCATATGCAATCGACATCATATTTCCTCCGTTTGTTGTATACCAATGAAGGTAAGAACAAATATCTGTTCGTAAATATGATATCTGTTGCCTATGGCCGGCGGTCATATGAAGCCGACTTCACAAGCGGGCACTGATGTTGCGGATCGCGATCGAACCTGTCTGGCGCTTCTACAAGGACGACGGCCCGCAGAGCATCGTCGTGATGCTCCGCGTGCTCAGTGAAATCGGGAGGACGGGCAAGATCACCAGCGCGGCCAGTGACGCGCATCTGTCCTATCGTCACGTCTGGAATCTGATCGAGCAGTGGTCTGAATTCTTCGGCGTGCCGCTGGTCGAGACCCAGCGCGGCAAAGGATCGAAGCTCACGGCGTTCGGCGACAAGCTGGTCTGGGCCGGCGAGCGCATGCAGGCTCGCCTCGGCCCGCAGCTCGACAATCTGGCGCAGGAGCTGGTGACCGAGATCAAGCCGTTCCTGCAGCCGCATCCTGGCGTGATCCGCGTTCACGCCAGCCACGGCTTTGCCGTCGCCAAGCTGCGCGAGCTGTTGGATCGCGAGTCAGGCGTCGGGGTCGATGTCCGCTATGTCAGCAGCCAGCATTCGCTGGCCTCGCTGGCGCAAGGCGAATGCGACCTGTCGGGACTGCATCTGCCGCGCGGCGAGCTGCGTGCCCAGAACATCCAGGCCTGCCGGGATTGGCTCGATCCCAAGCAGGACTGCGTCATCAGCTTCGTGACCCGCGAGATGGGGCTGATGGTCAAGCGCGGCAATCCGCTGTCCATCCGTTCATTGGCCGATCTTGCCGACGGCAGGGCGCGCTTCGTCAATCGCGATCATGATTCCGGCACCCGCCTGTTGTTCGATCAGTTGCTTGCGTCACAAGGCATCGACGAAACCAGCATCAATGGCGCGCAGCAGATCGAGTTCACCCATGCCGCCGTCGCCGCCTATGTCGCGAGCGGCATGGCCGACGTCTGCTTCGGCGTCGAGGCCGCCGCGCGGCAGTTCGGGCTCGACTTCATCCGTATCCTCACCGAGGATTATTTCTTCGCCTGCCATAAATCGTTTCTGGAAACCGACCCGATGCGGCGGGTGCTCGAGGTGATGAAGGGCGACGAATTCCATCGCGCCGTCGCTGCCCTGCCCGGCTACCAGCCAGCGGCCACGGGATCGGTCCACACCGTCCGCGAATTCCTCGATCGGTTGGATGCGGAGTCCTGACGCCGCCCGGTCGGATGCGGCGCGTCCTGACGATCAGCTACGGCAGATCGACGCCGCGCGCCGGCACCGGCTGCAGCTCGGTCTCGGCCTGACGCTGCAGCGCGCGGCCGCGCCAGATCGAGCCGGCGATCAGCACCACACCGGCGCCGATCAGCGACATCAGCGTCTCCATGACATCGACATGGCTCGCGAGATTGGTCTTGCCGGCGAACAGCGCCGAGGTCGCCTCGATGTTGATGAGGACGGTGCCGTCGAGCAGATGGTGCAGCATCGGCTCGATCGCGGGATCGGTCGCGATCACCTCGCCGGCCACCCAGCCGAGCAGCATCGCGCCGAGCCAGACCAGCACCGGGACCCGATCGAGCACCAGCATGATCAGCGCGGCACCCGCGATGATCAGCGGGATGCTCATGGCAAGGCCGATGATCAGCAGGGACGCCTGGCCGTTGGCGGCCGCAGCCACCGCGATCACGTTGTCGAGGCTCATCACGAGGTCGGCGAGCGCGACGATGCGGACCGCATGCCACAGCGTCGTGCCGGCCGCGATCTCGTCGTTCTCGTCCTCGGGCACCAGCAGCTTGGCGGCGATCACGATCAGCGCCAGCCCGCCGATCAATTTCAGGTATGGCAGCGCCATCAGGGTGGCGACGATGCCGGTAAAGGCGATGCGCAGTGCGACGGCAATGCCGGAGCCGGCCACCATGCCCCAGAAGCGATGCTTGCCGTGCAGGCCGCGGCAGGCGAGCGCGATGACCAGCGCATTGTCGCCCGACAACAGCACGTTGATCCAGACGATCTTGCCAAGCGCGAGCCAGAAGCCCGGGCTCTGCAGGTCGGCCTCGAATTGAGCGAGCACATGGCCGAAGCTGGCGGAATCGGCGAGTTGCGATAGCCAGTTCACGGCCGGGCCTTTCAGATAAGTTCAGCGCAGAGCACGAAGGTCGTGCGGCTGAGGGGGCCCTCAGCCGCACGAGGATCGATCAACCGACGATCTCGTTGCCGGAGAAGAACTGCGCGATCTCGATCGCTGCCGTTTCCGCCGCGTCGGAACCGTGCACCGAGTTCTCGCCGATCGACTTCGCATGCAGCTTGCGGATGGTGCCGTCGGCCGCCTTCGACGGGTCGGTGGCGCCCATCACGTCGCGGTACTTCAGGATGGCGCCCTCGCCCTCCAGCACCTGGACCACGACCGGGCCGGAGATCATGAAATCGACCAGTTCGCCGAAGAATGGCCGCGCCTTGTGCACGGCATAGAAGGTCTCGGCCTGATCGCGGGTCATGCGGATGCGCTTCTGGGCCACGATCCGCAGGCCGGCCTTCTCGATCAGCGCGTTGATCGCGCCGGTGAGATTACGCTCGGTCGCGTCGGGCTTGATGATCGAAAAGGTGCGCTCAATCGCCATGATATCGTCCTTGGAGGTGCGGGATTTCGGTGAGTTGCGGGCTTATATCGACGCGATCGGCCGACGGCAAGCGACCGGGGCCCCTGCCGGAGCGCGACGCCTTACGACAATTTCACAATTCTGAACATAGTCTGAAGGCTCCGTGCCACCCGTGTTCAGCTCGAAGCTCCTAGGGTGTTGGCATCGGGCGAGGACGAGCCAGCAATACGACCGGTGGCCGCCCTCTCCCAGCCTCATCCGTCGGACAATTTCGGCGCCACCAGCGCTGTCATCCAGGAGACGATCATGTTGCGCAAACTCTCCCTCATCGCGGCGGCCACCGTTGCCCTCGGCGCAGCCGCCCTCGCCCCGACTGCCGCCTCGGCTCACTGGCATGGCGGCTGGCATGGGGGCGGTTGGCACGGAGGCTACGGCGGATGGCACCGTCCGTTCTACGGCCCGCGCTTCTTCGTCGGTGGCCCGGTCTACAGCTACGGCTATGGCGGCTGCTACGTGCGCCGCGTGGTTCCGACCCCGTGGGGACCGCGCTGGCGGTGGATCAACCGCTGCTATTGATACGAGCCTCGGCGCGGCACCCGCCCCCCGCCGCACCGAACTCGCGTCGCCCCGGCGTCTCCCCCACGCCGGGGCTTTTTTTGTGCATTTTCAACCTCATTTCGGGGTCTTCCGGTCGGGAGCGGGAAACAAATCGAGCGGTCACGACTTGTTACGGCATCGTCCTGCAACTGCTCGTGGAACTCCCTCATGTCTGGCCGCACCGCCGATTTCAGCGAGGCGCTCGATCGCAAGACCAGCCGGTCGATCTGCGAGGCCGTCGGCGAACGCCTGCAACGCAGCCTGCCGCCGGACGGCTCTCGTCTGCCGGCTCAGCTTGCGGACCTGATGAACGAGTTGCGAAAGCGCGACGAGACCGGGATGGGCCTCTCCGGCCGCTGAGACCGCGACAAAGCGGTTGCCTTTGGCCGCGCGCGCGGTGACAAGGCGCGCATGCTTTCCATCACCGACATCTCCATCCGCCTCGCCGGACGGCTTCTCATCGACCAGAGCTCAGTGCAGATTCCGCCCGGCGCGCGCGTCGGACTGGTCGGCCGCAACGGCACCGGCAAGTCGACCCTGTTCAAGGCGATCCGCGGCGAACTGTCGCTGGAGACCGGCAGCATCACCGTGCCGCCGCGGTGGCGCATCGGCAGCCTGGCCCAGGAAGCCCCGAGCGGGCCCGAAAGCCTGATCGAGGTGGTTCTCCGGGCCGACCTCGAGCGGCATGCGCTGCTGCAGGAGGCCGAGACCGCCCATGACGCACACCGCATCGCCGAGATCCAGACCCGGCTCGTCGACATCGACGCGCATTCCGCCCCGGCGCGCGCGGCCGCGATTCTCAGCGGCCTTGGATTTTCCGCCGCGGATCAGGCGCGAGCCTGCGCCGAATTCTCCGGCGGCTGGCGCATGCGGGTCGCCCTCGCGGCCACGCTGTTCGCCGCGCCCGACCTGCTCCTGCTGGACGAGCCGACCAACTATCTCGACCTCGAGGGCACGCTGTGGCTCGAGGATCATCTGGCGCATTATCCGCGCACGGTGATCGTGATCAGCCACGACCGCGATCTCCTGGAAACCTCCGTCGACCAGATCCTGCATCTCGACCGTTGCAAGCTCACGCTGTATCGCGGCAGCTACTCCTCCTACGAGGAACAGCGCGCCACCCGCGAGATGCTCGATGCCAAGGCGGTCAAGCGCCAGGAAGCGGAGCGTGCGCGGCTGCAGGCCTTCGTCGAGCGCTTCAAGGCCAAGGCCTCGAAGGCGCGCCAAGCGCAGTCCCGCGTCAAGATGCTGGAGCGGATGAAGCCGATCACCGCGCTCGTCACCCAGGACGTGCACGAGATCACCTTCCCCGCACCGGAGCGACTGCTGTCGCCGCCGATCATCGCGGTCGACAACGCCTCGGTCGGCTACGATCCCGCGCAACCGGTGCTCAACAGAGTCACCTTACGCATCGACAATGACGACCGCGTCGCATTGCTCGGGGCCAACGGCAATGGCAAGTCCACGCTGGTGAAGCTGCTCGCCGGCCGGCTCACACCGTTTTCCGGCAAGGTCACGCGCGCCGACAAGCTGTCGATCGCCTATTTCGCCCAGCACCAGCTCGATGAGCTGGACGAGACCGGATCGCCGTATAGTCACGTGCGCCAGCTGATGGGCGATGCGCCGGAATCGAAAGTACGCGCGCGCGCCGGCGCGATCGGATTTTCCGGCAAGGCCGCCGACACGCTGGTGAAGAGCCTGTCGGGCGGCGAGAAGGCGCGGCTGCTGCTCGGGCTCGCGACCTTCTTCGGCCCCAACATGATCATCCTGGACGAGCCGACCAACCATCTCGACATCGACAGCCGCGCCGCGCTGGCCGAGGCGATCAACGAATTTCCGGGCGCCGTGATCATGGTGTCGCACGATCGTTATCTGATCGAGGCCTGCGCCGACCGCCTCTGGGTCGTCGCCGACCGCACCGTGAAGACCTATGATGGCGACCTCGATGACTACAGGCGCATGGTCTTGTCGACGCGCAGCACGCCGGCCCGCGACAACGAGCGCTCTCAGGTCGCCGAGAAGACCGAGCGGCCCCGCAGCGACAACAAGCGCAGCGGGCTGAAGCAGAAGATTGCGGCAGCCGAAGCCGAGATCGCCCGTATCACCGAGATCATCGCCAAGATCGACGGCGCGCTGTCGCTGCCCGACATCTTCACGCGCGACCCGAAGCAGGCCGCGCAATTGTCGAAGGCGCGGGCCAATGCCGCCGACGCGCTGGCGCGCGCCGAGGAGCAGTGGCTGGAAGCCAGCACGCTGCATGACGAGGCGGGGAGCTGAAGCGCCCCGAGCCTCGGATCGGCATTCGGCCGAAAGTCGCCGATAGCTTGGCTTTCAGCTGCTTCCAAGCCGAATGTCTTCACGGTCGGCGGCTAGCACGGCTGAATGCGGGATCGGAGCGAGCGACCGGATCAATTGGTTCGCTGGAACAGGTCGGCACCCGGCAGATTGCCGAGATCACCGTTGGGCTGAATGTAGAAGAGATTCCAATTCGCCCGAAGTTGATTGCCGCCGACTTGGCCTCTCCAACGCGTGATGGAATTGCACTGAGCAAAAGTCACGACCAGCATAACGGCGCTGCCGGCGGATCTGCCGGATACCGGATAGGGAATACCCTGGCACGCGAACCCAGATGCGTTGTTGGTGAATTGCCCTCGCACCTGCCCATCGGTGACTGACCAGATCTCGAGAACCGAGCCTCGTTGATTGGTCCATCTCGACGGCGCCGGCAGGACGTCGGCACGCGCAGCAACCGACGAAACCACGATAATCATGCCTGCGAAAAGATACTTGCTGAAGAACCACTTCATGGCGCGCCTCGCTATGCCCAGAGCTAGAGGTAGCAACGATGACTACATACATCCATAAGATTGAAAGCGCCATTGTAGCAGATTCAAAATTGCTCTACTTTTGGTAGATGAGGTTGATGTTTGAGGTTCGATTGAGGCGATTCAGGAGGACGAAACATGAACAAGCAGCTTTACGCTCGACTTGACGGCTTGCTCTACGACGTCTGCGTCAAGGCCGGTCAAAAGGTGAAGACCGGTGAGGTCCTCTACGTCATCGAGGCGGCCAAATCACAACTGTCGGTGAAAGCTCCCTACTCCGGGACAATCAGTCAGGTCAGGCGCAAAGCGGGCGATACGTTGAACGCGACCGATGTCGTGATGGAGCTGGATGCGGAGGACGCGGCAGCTTAATCGTCGCCGAAGTTCGGAGTCCTCTGCAGATGGATCGGCGACGACGCGCCGTTGTAGACCGTCGCTCGATCCAGCACGCGCTCGGCCTCGGCGGACGGCCAGGATCTTTCGATCTTGGGCCGCTTTCTGTCGAAGGCGCATTGCAGCCCCTCCGGGAGATCCGACCAGAACGGCACGAAGGACAACACGATCAGGGCTCGGTCTTCGCTCGAATTGTTCGCATGGGATGCGTGAAGGAGCCTGCCGTCGCGAACGATGAGATCCCCCTTCCGAACAGCAACATCAACTTCGTCTGGCCTTGTGGAAACCAGCACGTCGTCGACATGCAGAACCCGATCGGGATGTGTCGGCCTGCCCTCGATCAATGCATGTAGATCGTTCTTGCGCCGATGACTGCCGGGAAGCACGCGCAAGCATCCGTTTGCGGCACTCGTGTCGGTCAAATAGTACATGAAATAGAGAATTGGAGGCGTGGCGCCGTAACTCACGGCGCTCGACCAGCCCCACCAATCCTGGTGCCAGTGCAGCCTCGGACATCCGGCCGGCTTGGAGATCAGAAATCCAGCAAAGAAGCGCGCATCGCGGTATCCGGCGCGCTCCAACAATTCATATTGTGCATCGAAGAGAATGATCGGCGCGAAATCGACCGAAAAGTTGACCGAGACAACAAGCCCGAGATGGGGCTCCGCTCTCGCCTCACGACTGGCCCGAGACTTGATTCGATTGCCGGCCTCCAACAATTCGCGAGGAAGAAAATCACGGCGCACCGCATACCCGGCCTCCTCCAACTCGCGACGGAGGCCGGTTATTTGCATGGCCGCCTCCCGCCGTCAGCTCGTCCGCTTCTTCGCCTTCGGCTTCGCCACCTTCGGCGCCGGTCCCGGATCGGGCGCGCGCTCGACCGAGGTCAGGCGGCCGGAGCTGAACGTGTAGACGCCGGCGCGTGCGCCGCGCAGCCAGGTCACCGTGGCCACGCGCTCGCCGCCATTGCTCGAGATGTTGACGTTGTCGGGTGCACCGATGCCGCGCACCACGTCGCATTCGGTGTGGCCGAGTGCGACGGTGCCGCCGGCAGCCGGCGTCGCGGCGGCGGGATCATTCGCCATCGCGTTCGCGCCCGCAGCATCGGCCGCAGGCGCCATGCCCGGGCATGCGCCTTCGGCGCTCACAAGATCCTCAGCCGTGACCGGCTTGTCCGGCGTCAGCGGCGGCGCGTCGATCGAGATGTTTCTGATGAACAGGCGCTGCGGCCGGTTGAACCACTCGGCGTCCTTGGACAGGAAATCGGGCGTGCTCGAGCATCCGGCGACGACCGGGGCAAGCACAAGGAACGCCAGAGCGCGCGTCAGCTGTTTGGTGTGGTCTCGCACGATGAACCTTGCTGAATTGCAACCTGTGGACACTCTAACGTGTTGTCCCAACATCACTTTGCGGCACGTTCGTGACTTTGCCAACGCTCTGCCGGTAAATCGGCAGATTATCATTAATCACGCGGTGCTGCCATCATCGGCGCTTCACGGGCCTCCGTATCATTGTCGGCGCTGCCAGCGCCCCCGTTCATCCGCCTGCCAGTAGGTGACCTCGAATCCCCGCGATTTGCAATCGGTCCACGCCGATCTCGCAGCCGCGAGCGCGTCCGCATCATCGCCGTTGAACACGAGCACCATGCGCTCGTAGCTGTGCGAGTCCGATGGCAGCGCCGCGTTATCCACCAGGAAACGGACGTTCGCGCCGTTGGGATTGCTTTCTTCCACCGCGAGCACGATCGGCTGGTCGGCCACATCGGCCACCCGCCAGGTGGCGTGCGGCAGAAACGAATCGTCGCGATAGGTCCACAGATGCGCATCGAGCGCATCCGCGCGCTCCTCCGATGTCGACTGCACCACGACGCGCCAACCGCGCTCGAGCGACTTCTCGAGCAGCGGCGGCAGCACGCCTTCCACGGTCATGTTCTGCAGGTGGTAGAACAGGACTTCGGTCATCGCCCCGCGTCACGCCTTGGCGCCGGATTTGGCTTCAGCTTTGGTGTCGGATCTGGATTCGTAAGAGTCCCACACCAGCCGATCGAGCAGCCGGACGCCATAGCCCGATCCCCAGCTCTGGTTGATCTCCGATTTCGGCGCGCCCATCGCGGTGCCGGCGATGTCGAGATGCGCCCACGGCGTGTCGTTGACGAAGCGCTGCAGGAATTGCGCGGCGGTGATCGAGCCGCCATGGCGTCCGCCGGTATTCTTCATGTCGGCGAACTGCGAATCGATCAGCTTGTCGTATTCGTGGCCGAGCGGCATGCGCCACACCTTCTCACCCGTCTCCTGCCCCGCCTTGAACAGCTTGTCGGCGAGATCATCATTGTTGGTGAAGAGACCGGCATGCTCGGTGCCGAGCGCGACCATGATCGCGCCGGTCAAGGTCGCCAGGTCGATCATGAATTTCGGCTTGAACTTGGTCGCGACGTACCACAGCACGTCGGCGAGCACGAGGCGGCCCTCCGCATCGGTGTTGATGATCTCGATGGTCTGGCCCGACATCGAGGTGACGATGTCGCCCGGACGCTGGGCGTTGCCGTCCGGCATGTTCTCGACCAGGCCGATGGCGCCGATCACGTTGGCCTTGGCCTTGCGTGCGGCGAGTGCATGCATCAGGCCGACCACGCAGGCCGCGCCGCCCATGTCGCCCTTCATATCCTCCATCGAGCCGGCCGGCTTGATCGAGATGCCGCCGGTGTCGAAGCACACGCCCTTGCCGATGAAGGCGACCGGCTGCTCGCCGCGCTTGCCGCCGTTGTAGTGCATCACGACGGTGCGGCTCGGCCGTGCCGAGCCCTGGCCGACGCCGAGCAGCGCGCCCATGCCGAGTTTCTTCATCGCGGGCACGTCGAGGATCTCGACGGTGACGCCGAGCTTGCGCAAGGCGGCAGCGCGTTTGGCGAACTCTTCCGGGTAGAGCACGTTCGGCGGCTCGTTGACGAGATCGCGCGCCAGTATCACCCCGTCGGTCACGTGGGATCGCGGCGCGAAGGCCTTCTTGGCCGCCGCGACGTCCGCCACGGCGATCGAGACATTGGCGCTGACGGCGCCCTCCTCGTCCTTCTTCTTGGTCTTGTAACGGTCGAACCGATAGGCCCGCAGCCGGATCCCGGCGGCCAGCGAGCTGACCTGATCCGGCAACAGCGGTCCCGAAGGCAGCTCGGCGAGCACCGCCACCGCTTCAGTTCCGGCGTTCAGCTTTCCGGCTAAAGTCCCGCCGTATTTGAGGAAATCCTTGTCCTTGAGGTCCGAGCCCTTGCCGATGCCGATGACGATCAAGCGCTGAATCTTGATTCCCTCAGGAGCCAGCAGATCCAACACCGCGCCATCCTTGCCCTTGAACCGGGCTGCCTCGGCCGCGCGCTTGATCAGGTCCGAGGCTCCCCCGAGCGCCTTCTCGGTCGCGACTCCAAGACGCAGGGTGTCATCGCAGAACGCCACCACGATGCCACGCGGGGCGGTCGACAGCGGGACGAAGCCGACCTTGACGGCGTCGGACATCAAGCAATCCTCCAAATTTCGACGTGATGAGCCGCCACGTCCGACCGAAAACCTCAAGGGCCAGACGCGGATGGCGGCAGTTCGGAACCCAACTTGACAGCAGTATGGCCTGCCCGGACCGCGGCTGCCAAGCGCCGCGTGGCGGGCCAGTCACAATCATGAAATTTTGACCGTATTTTCGGGGCGCCACGCCACAGCCATTTTGTCGACGGATCAACGAGATGGTAATGATATTCACTGCTCTTGGAACGTCACGGCGACAGCGGCCTTGGGGGACCCGTTTCAAGGGGGGCTGCAGCGCTCGTTCCGGGACTGCTGATTGGGGATCGAGCGCAGACGATGGGGTCCATCGACAGGTACATCTTTCGCACGACGCTGGCGTCGTTCGCGCTGGTGTTGGTCAGCCTCACCGGCGTGATCTGGATTACGCAGGCGTTGCGCGGCATCGACCTGATGACCAGCCAGGGCCAGACGATCCTGACCTTCCTTGGCATCACCGGGCTCGTGATTCCCTCCCTGCTCGGCGTCATCGCGCCGATCGCGCTGATGATCGCGGTCTCGCACACGCTGAACAAGCTGGCGACCGATTCGGAGATCATCGTCATGAACGCCGCCGGCATGTCGCCGATCCGGCTGTTCGTGCCGTTCGCCTATGCCACCTGCGCGGTAGCCGTGCTGGTGACGGTGATCGCCGCCTTCTTCGCCCCCGACGGCCTGCGCCGGATCAAGCAGTGGGATGCCGAGATCACCGCCGACGTGCTCGCCAACATCCTACAGCCCGGGCGGTTCGCGCAGCTCGACCAGAACCTGACCATCCGGATCCGCGAGCGCCAGCCCGGCGGTGAGCTGTCCGGCATCCTGATCGACGACCGCCGCGACCCCAAGGAGCGAATCACGATCATCGCCGAGAAGGGCACCGTCGTGAAGAATGCCGACGGCTCGTTCCTGGTGCTGGAGGACGGCAATCTCGAACGCTTCGAGCTCGGCAAGCGCGAGCCGGCGATGGTCGCGTTCGCCCGCTACGCCTTCGACATGTCGAAGTTTTCGAACCAGGGCCGCGACGTCACGCTCGGCATCCGCGAGCGCTATCTGTGGGAACTGATGGCGCCCGCAGAAAACGATCCGATCTACAAGCAGATCCCCGGACAATTCCGCCAGGAATTGCACGACCGCTTCCTGGCGCCGATCTATCCGTTCGCCTTCGCGGCCCTCACCTTCGCATTCCTGGGCGCGCCGCGGACGACACGCCAGAGCCGCAACTTCTCGTTCGGCAGCGCCATTCTCGCCGTGTTCGGCGTCCGCATGGCGGGTTTCGCCTGCTCGGTCATGACCGTGAAGACGCCGATGGCGGCGCTGGTGCAGTACCTCATGCTGTTCGGCGTGCTCGGCCTCAGCATCTGGATCATCATCGGCGGCGTGGTGGTCGAGCCGCCGGCGCGGCTGATGGAAGCCATCAACCGGTCGAACGCGCGGATCGCACGCCTGTTCGGAAGGCCGGCCACCGCATGAGCATGGTCACCAACACGCTCGGGCGCTATTTCGCCGGCCGCTTCCTGGTCTCGGCGGTCGGCGTGTTCGCGAGCATCTTCATCCTGCTCGTGCTCGTCGACTACATCGAGATGGTACGCAAGACCTCCGGGCTCGCCTCGGCCTCGGCGCTGATGGTGGCGGAGACGTCGCTGTTCCGGGTGCCGCAATTGCTCGAGAAGATGATGCCGTTCTGCGTCCTGATCGGCGCCATGACCTGCTATCTCGCGCTGTCGCGCCGACTCGAACTCGTGGTGGCACGCGCGGCCGGGGTCTCCGCCTGGCAGTTCATCGCGCCGGCGCTGGCAAGCGCCATCGTGCTCGGGCTGATGGCGACGACCCTCTACAACCCGATGTCGGCAAATCTGCGCGAGCTCTCCAAGCGCATGGAGGCCGAGCTGTTCGGCGCCGCCCCGGGCGGCGGCGTGCAGGACGCGGCCGGCTTCTGGCTCAACCAGATAAACCCCGACGGCTCCGTCATCATCAATGCCGCGCGCAGCGAGCAGCAAGGCGTCCGCCTGACCGGACTGACCCTGTTCCGTTTTGATACGGACAAGCACTTCAAGGAGCGAATCGAAGCGCGCGAGGCGACCCTGGAAGAAGGCAGGTGGGTCTTCCGGTCCGTGCGCCGATTCTCCCTCGATGCG
The DNA here is from genome assembly GCF_032485115.1 of Bradyrhizobium sp. SZCCHNRI2009. Taxonomy (NCBI): domain Bacteria; kingdom Pseudomonadati; phylum Pseudomonadota; class Alphaproteobacteria; order Hyphomicrobiales; family Nitrobacteraceae; genus Bradyrhizobium; species Bradyrhizobium sp. SZCCHNRI2009. Next base: position 1,365,650 of record NZ_JAUEUH010000001.1, on the reverse strand, counting down.
CCGCCGGTCGACGAACCGACGTACATTCTTCCGACCAGCCTGACGCCGGCGCAGGTCCGAAACAGCTTCTCCACCCCCGAAACTGTGTCGTTTTGGCAACTTCCGACATACATCCGCTCGTCGGAGAGCTCGGGCTTCGCGACCGCGGGGTACAAACTGCAGTATCATAAGCTGATCGCGCAGCCGTTTTTGCTGGCTGCGATGGTCATGCTGGCTGCGTCCGTGTCGCTCAGGTTCTTCCGAATGGGTGGCGTACAGAAAATGGTTTTGAGTGGCGTGGGCGCCGGGTTTCTGCTCTACGTTCTGTCGAAAGTAACTGAAGATTTGAGCAAGGCTGAGTTGATGAATCCGATCGCTGCGGCGTGGCTGCCGGTGTTCGTCGGCGGCCTCACGGGCTTCATGGCCTTGCTCTACCAGGAGGACGGCTAGTGTCGTTCGTTGCCGTCCGTCAGACAGCGCTCGCCGCGCTTCGGCAGCATGCCGTTGCGCGCGTTGGTTGCGCGCGCGTGCGTCGCGCCGGGTCTGGCGTACTTGGATTCGTTATGGCCTGCGGGCTCGGCCTGATGGTCGCTGCTGCGATCGCGGTCGTGGCGCCGACCCCTGCCGTGGCGCAGGGCTTCACCTACAATCCGCGCCCGCCCAAGGCGCCGCCGCCGCGCGTCGCCAACGACAACCAGATGCTGGTGCAGGCGACCGAGGTCGATTACGACTACAACAACTCGCGCGTGTCGGCGGTCGGCAACGTGCAACTGTTCTACAACGGCACCTCGGTCGAGGCCGACCGGGTGATCTACGACCAGAAGACCAAGCGCCTGCATGCGGAAGGCAACATCCGCATGACCGACGCCGACGGCAAGATCACCTACGCCAACAGCCTCGATCTGTCGGACGACTATCGTGACGGCTTCGTCGATTCGCTGCGCGTCGAGACCGAGGATCAGACGCGGATGGCGGCGACCCGCGCCGACCGCTCCAAGGGCAATTACACCGTCTTCGAGAACGGCGTGTACACCGCCTGCGCACCGTGCAAGGACGATCCGAAGAAGCCGCCGCTGTGGCAGGTCAAGGGTGCGCGCATCATCCACGACCAGACCGAGAAGATGCTGTATTTCGAGAACGCCCAGCTCGAATTCTTCGGCGTTCCTCTGGCCTACATCCCCTACTTCTCGACGCCCGATCCGACCGTGAAGCGCAAGAGCGGCTTCCTGATGCCCGGCGTCACCCAGACCGGCGGCTACGGCTTCGGCGTCGACATCCCCTATTACTGGGCGATCGCGCCGGATTACGACGCGACCTTCACGCCGCGCATCACCTCCAAGCAGGGCGTGTTGCTGCAGACCGAGTTCCGCCAGCGCCTCAGCAATGGCGGCTATCAGGTGCGCCTGTACGGCATCGATCAGCTCGACCGCAACGCCTTCGCCGGCCAGCCGGGCGACCGCCAGTTCCGCGGCGGTGTCGACACCAAGGGCCAGTTCGCGCTCAACGACAAGTGGGTCTGGGGCTGGGACGGCATCCTGCTGTCCGACTACATGTTCCTGTCGGATTACCGGCTGGCGCAGTACCGCGACCCGTTCAACTCGTTCATGAGCCTGCCGACCGAGGCGATCTCGCAGCTGTATTTGACCGGCGTTGGCAGCCGCAGCTTCTTCGACGTCAGGGCGATCCACTATCTGAGCTTCTCGGGCAACCAGCAGACCGTGCCGGTGGTCTATCCGGTGCTGGATTACTCGAACGTGCTGAACTATCCCGTGTTCGGCGGCGAGTTCAGCTACAAGACCAACTTCGTCAATCTGAGCCGCCAGACGGCGGTGTTCGATCCGATCACCACCACGGCCAACACCAACGGCCTGTGCACGACGACATCGGCTGACCCGCTTGCGCGCCTGCCGACGCAGTGCCTGCTGCGCGCCACGCCCGGCACCTACACCCGCCTGACTGCGCAGGCGGAGTGGCGGCGGTCGTTCACGGATCCCTACGGCCAGATCTGGACGCCGTTCGCGATCCTGCGCGCGGATGCGATCAACGCCAACGTCTCGAACCAGCCGGGTGTGGGCAACTTCCTGCAGACCGGCGACACCCAGGCGCTGCGGCTGATGCCGACGGTCGGCCTGGAATATCGCTACCCGTTCATCAACGTTCAGCCGTGGGGCACGACGACGATCGAGCCGATCGCGCAAGTGATCATCCGGCCGAACGAGACCTATGCCGGCCGGCTGCCGAACGAGGACGCCCAGAGCATGGTGTTCGACGCCAGCAACCTGTTCAGTGTCGACAAGTTCTCCGGCTACGACCGCGTCGAGGGCGGCGGGCGCGCCAATGTCGGCGTCCAGGCGACCACGCAGTTCGACCGCGGCGGCACCATCAACGTGCTGTTCGGCCAGTCCTATCACCTGTTCGGGATGAACTCGTTCGCGGTGCAGGACGCCAACAACACCGCCATCGGCTCCGGCCTGGACAAGAACGTCTCGGACTACGTGGCGCGGGTCGACTACTCGCCCAACCGCACCTACACGTTCAGCATGCGCAGCCGGTTCGACCAGCAGACCCTGAACATCCAGCGCTTCGAGGCGGAAGCCAAGGCGAACTTCGACCGCTGGTCGGTGGCCCTGACCTACGGCAACTATGCTGCCGATCCGGCGATCGGTTACCTCACCCGTCGTGAGGGCATCCTGGGTAGCGGCTCGGTCAAGGTGGCACCGAACTGGGTCGTGACGGGCGCCGCGCGGTGGGACCTCGCTGCCAACAAGATCAACCAGTATGTGATCGGCGCGGGCTATGTGGACGACTGTTTCGTGCTGGCCGCCAACTATGTAACGTCGTATAACTATACGGCAGGCACCACTCCACCCGTTCTGAGCCATGCCTATATGCTCCAGATCGGGCTTCGGACGCTTGCCACGACCTCGTCGACGGGAACCGGGGCTGGCGGCCTTCAGTAGTGCGCGCCAGTCTCCGACGGCCGCTCCGTGGGGTTCGAAAGTCCCTCGTCGGGAGCCGTGGCGCGGCTTCCAGTTGGATCAATAGCGACAGCGAAGCTTGGTCATGACGATCGCGTTCTCTCCTCGCCTTCGGGCCCTGGCCATCTGCACTCTTGCCGCACTCGCCTGCGGCATCGGAACGATGTCGGCTCGCGCCCAGAGCATCGTCGTCATGGTCAATGGCGATCCCATCACCGACTATGACATCGAGCAGCGCACCAAGCTGAACTTCCTGAGCACGCGCAAGCATCAGTCCCGCCAGGAGATCATCGACGAGCTGATCGACGACAAGGTGAAAATCAAGGAAGGCAAGAAGTTCGGCGTCGAGCCGACCGCCTCCGACGTCGACCAATCGTTTGCTGGCATGGGCTCTCGCATGCGGCTCAACCCGGAACAGTTGACCAAATCGCTGGAGAGCCAGGGCGTGCGGCCGGAGACGCTGAAGGCCCGCATCAAGGCGGAGATCGTCTGGAGCAGCCTGGTGCGCGGCCGCTACAAGGAGCGCCTGCTCGTCTCCGACAAGGACGTCGCCGCGGCTGTCGCCGCCGCCGGCGGCGACGGCGATCAGCAGGGCCAGGCGTTCGAGTACAAGATGCAGCCGATCGTGCTGATCGTGTCGAACTCCTCGAACCAGGGCTTGATGGAAGCACGTCACAAGGAGGCGGAGGCGCTGCGCTCACGGGTGCAGACCTGCGCCGAAGCCAACAACATCTTCAAGACGACGGCGAACGCGGTCATCAAGGAGATCGTCGTCAAGACGTCCGCCGACATCCCGCCGAATCTGCGCAAGCTGCTCGATGACACACCGATCGGCCACCTGACTCCGCCGGAAGCGACGCGGCAGGGCATTCAGATGGTGGCGCTCTGCTCGCGGACTCCGACCACGATCGACACGCCGAAGAAGCGCGAGATCAAGGAGCAGATGTACACCAAGAAATACGAGGCCACCTCCAAGGCCTATCTGCAGGAAGTCCGCAAGGCGGCGATGATCGAATATCGCTGATGACGAAGCCGCTCGCGCTGACCCTGGGGGAACCGGCAGGCATCGGCCCCGACATCACCCTGCAGGCGTGGCTGCGCCGCACCGAGCTCGGCCTCCCCGCCTTCTACGTGCGCGGTGATCCTGCCTTCCTGGCTCAGCGCGCCAAGCTGCTCGACCTCCCCGTCACCGTGGACGAGGTTCGTCCCGAACAAGCGGCGCAGGCGTTTGCGACCGCGCTGCCCGTGGTCCCCACCGGGCACGCCGTGACGGCCCTGCCGGGCCGCCCGGACACGACGAGTGCCGAGGCGGCCATCGGCTCGATCCGGGAGGCCGTGGCCGACGTGAGGGCCGGACGCGCCAGCGCCGTCGTGACCAACCCGATCGCCAAGGCCGTGCTCTACCGTGCCGGCTTCTCGCATCCCGGCCATACCGAATTTCTCGCCGAGCTCGCCGCGGATGGCGGAGCCACGCCACAGCCGGTCATGATGCTGTGGTCGCCTGTTCTCGCCGTGGTGCCTGTGACGATCCACGTCGCGTTGCGCGATGCGATCGACCAGCTGACGAGCCCGCTGATCACGTCGACGACGCGAATCGTCGCGGCGAGCCTGCGCCGCTATTTCGGCGTATCGCGGCCGCGCATTGCGATGTCGGGCCTCAATCCGCATGCGGGCGAGGACGGCACGCTCGGCACCGAAGAGGACACGATCATCGCGCCCGCGATCGCAACCTTGCGCAATGCCGGCCTCGACGTGCAGGGACCGCTGCCGGCAGACACGATGTTTCATGAAGCCGCGCGCAAGACCTATGACTGCGCCATCTGCATGTACCACGATCAGGCACTGATCCCGATCAAGACGCTGGCGTTCGACGAGGGCGTCAACGTGACGCTCGGCCTGCCCTTCATCCGCACCTCGCCCGACCACGGCACGGCGTTCGACATTGCCGGCAAGGGCACCGCCAATCCGGCGAGCCTGATCGCGGCGCTCGAGCTCGCGGCGCGCATGGCCAGCCAGTCGTCATGAGCGCGATCGACGACCTCCCGCCGCTGCGCGAGGTCATTCGCGATCATCAGCTTTCGGCTCGCAAGGCGCTCGGCCAGAACTTCCTGCTCGATCTCAATCTCACCGCCCGGATCGCGCGCGCCGCCGGCCCGCTGGAGGACGCCACCGTGGTGGAGATCGGCCCCGGTCCGGGAGGCCTGACGCGGGCGCTGCTCGCGCTCGGCGCGCGCCACGTGATCGCGGTCGAGCACGACGAGCGCGCGATCCCGGCGCTGCAGGCGATCGCCGCGCGCTATCCGGGGCGGCTCGAAATCGTCTGCACCGACGCCCGGACCTTCGACGTCCGGCCCTACCTCGGCAGCACCAAGGCGAAGATCGTCGCCAACCTGCCCTACAACATCGCGACGCACCTCCTGATCGGCTGGCTTTCCGCAGAGCCGTGGCCGCCCTGGTACGACATGATGGTGCTGATGTTTCAGCGCGAGGTCGCCGAGCGCATCGTCGCGCGCGAGAACGAGGACGCCTATGGCCGGCTCGGCGTGCTCGCCAACTGGCGCTGCGAGACCAAGATCCTGTTCGACATCTCGCCATCCGCCTTCGTGCCGCCGCCGAAGGTCACGTCGTCCGTGGTGCGGCTGGTGCCGCGCCCGTCGCCCGAACCCTGCGACCGCCGCGCGCTCGAGCAGGTCGCCGCCGCCGCCTTCGGCCAGCGCCGCAAGATGCTGCGGCAGAGCCTGAAGTCGCTGCCGGCGGATCCCGCGCGGCTCGCGGCCGCCGCAGGTGTCGATCCCACCCGCCGCGCCGAGACCATTCCGGTGTCGGGCTTTGTTGCCATGGCCCGCGAATTGACCAATAGTCGCGACGCGAACAAGTCTTAATCAACAAGCATTTCAGGGAGTTTCATCATGGCGTTGATGCGCCGTCAGTCGCTCGTCAAGTTCGACGCACCGCTGTGCGAAACCATCGTCGAGACGCCGAAGCCGCAAGGCCGGGAAGTTCTGGTTCGCATCGAGCGCTGCGGCCTGTGCCACTCCGACCTGCATATCCAGGACGGCTATGCCGATCTCGGCGGCGGCAAGCGCCTGGACACCACGCGCGGCATGACCCTACCCTTCACGCTCGGACACGAGATTGCCGGCGTCGTCGATGAGGTCGGACCCGACGTGCCGAAGGAACTGATCGGCGCGCGCCGCGCAGTGTTTCCGTGGATCGGCTGCGGCCAATGCCGCGACTGCGCCAATGGCGACGAGAATTTGTGCGCCAAGCAGCGCTTCCTCGGCGTCTCGATTGACGGCGGCTTCGCCACCCACGTGCTGGTGCCGGATGCGAAGTATCTGCTGGAATACGATCCGCTGCCGGTCAATCAGGCCGCGACGCTGATGTGCTCCGGCGTAACGGCCTATGGCGCGCTCAAGCGCCTCGTGGATCGGCCGCGCCAGCGCAATCTGCTGCTGATCGGACTCGGCGGCGTCGGCATGATGGGCCTGTCGTTCGCGCAGGCGATGTTCAAGCAACCGATCTCGGTGGCCGACCTCTCGGCGGCCGCGCGCGAGACCGCGCTGAAGAATGGCGCCGCGACGGCCTACGATCCGGCCGAGCCGGATGTGATCAAGCGCATCCTCAAGGAGACCGAGGGCGGCTTCGACGAGGTCGTCGACTTCGCCGGCAACGAGAAGTCGATGGCCTTTGCGGTGTCCGTCGTTGCACGCGGCGGCAAGATCGTCGTCTCCGGACTGATGGGCGGCCAGTTCACCCTGCCGATGGTTCAATGGGTGTACAAGCGCATGACCATCGAGGGCTTCATGGTCGGCACGCTGACTGAGGCGCACGAGTTGATGGCGCTCGCGCGCGCCGGCAAGATCAAGCCGCCGCCGATGCGCGAGGAGCCGATGGCTGACGTACAGAAGTGGATCGATGCACTGCGCGCCGGCCATGTGGTCGGACGTGTGGTGCTGACGAACTGATCCCTCGTCCGTTGCGACATCGCACGCGGCGGCGGTGCTGCACCGCTGCCGCTGTGGCCAATCATTTGTCCACAAACGTAGAGGTTGTCGGCGCCGCGCCTCGGATCCCTGAGGGTGAAAAGTCAGGTCCATCTTCACGGATGTGACCGATTTGGCGCGCTAGCGCGGCCAAAATCGAGACGGGATGCGGATCCTTTTGTGGGAAAAAAGCCGCACTCGGGCACGAAAGGATCGCGACAGAATTAATCCGGAATTGCGGCTCATTGCCACCCAACTTCTCTCCGAGAACGCGCCGTTGCGTAAGCGTATCCGGAGTCTTCAATGGCAAGCCGAACGGCAGGAGTTGCGTTTGCCATTGCAGCCGGAATCGCCGGCACCGTCGTGCTCGTGCTGCCGCGCGTCGTGTTGGCGGCGGAGGAATGTCTGACCGAGCCGACGGGAGAGAAGTCCGACGCGCAACGCTGGTACTATCGTTTCGATCGTGGCACCAATCGGCGTTGCTGGTATCTGAAAGACGCCAACGGCAATACCCGTGACGCCGCGGCACCGATGCGGGCCGCGCAGCAGCCGACTCCCTGGGACTTCGCCCAGCCCGCTCCACCTAAACTGACGCCGAGACGCACCGATGGCCCGGTCGCTCGCACCAGCGACGCCCTCGCCGAAGCGCCGCAGCCGCGGCTGCGTGCCGATCTCGCCGTGCGGGGCACGCCGAAGCCGCAGAATCTCGCCACGCCGACGACGCTGACGGCATCGGACACCAGCCTGCCGCGCAGCCTCGATAGCTCGCCCTGGCCCTCTGCCCCGCCGCAACAGGCGGACCCGATCGCGGCCGATGCGCCGCCACCGGCAATGGCCGACGACGGCAATGCGGAGCCGGACGCGAATGCGGCGCCGACTGCCGACGGGCCGATCATCGCACCCAAGCCGAGCAAGCCCGAAGCGCCCATCCACGTGCTCATGCTCGTGGTCATCGGCGCACTCGCGATTTCAGGACTGCTGGCGAGCGCGCTCTATCGGCTCAGCCGGATGGGACGGCGGCAACGGCGCAACGGCAGCTGGCACGCGGACGCAGTACGGATGCGCCGTAGTCGCATCAAACCACGCTCCAAGGCGCCGCAGGGCGGGATGCGTGCGAACCGCGGCAGCATGCCGGCGGCACCATCCCATCCAGGCGGCAGCCGCGGCTCCCAGCCGGCTTCGGCGCTCGACCTCGCCAGCGCGCGGCTGTCCGCTTCAACGGACCAGATCGACCCCCGTGCGCAGCGACCGGCGCCGTCTCCCCAGCATCAGGATCACCCGGCCGTGGCCGCACGCCGACGCGACTGGGACGCGGCTGCGGAGATGCAGCGATCACAGTCCACCGACGCAGTATGGCAGGCGGTCGATGAGTTGGTGGATCGCGCAGCAGTGCGCCGGGCCGAGCCTTCCGGGGCACAGATCGTTGCGACCAACGCGCCGCCATCGCCGGTTGCCGCAACGGCCCCATCGCCTGCTGCTCCGGCGCAGGCACAACTGACGGCTGCCCAGATGGCCGCGGCGCAGGCCGCTGCCGCCAAGATTGCAGCAGCCCAGACGAGCGCCGCTGCTGCAGCCGCCTCGCCGCGCTCGCCGACCTACGCGGCACCGACCGCGCCCGCCGAGCCCTGGCCGGCGGCACAGCGGGTTGAGCCAGCGAATCCCACCCGCATCCAGGTAGCCGCAGCAATGCCGCCAGCCGCCCCGCCACCGGCGCAGGCTGCCGCGACCGCCGCCCCACCTGCCCCTGTCGACGTCAGCGAAATCGTGTCGGCGCTGCGCAAGGCCCGAAGCAGCGATGCCACGTCCCCCTCTGCCGGCGCTCCGATCGACGCCGCCAAGGTGATTGCCGCGCTGCTGGTGTCGCGCGCGGCCAAGCGGCACGCCACGCAACCCGGCGAGGCTAGCGATGATCCGGCTGCAGCGGCCCTCGCTGAGACCGCTCCGCCAACGCAGGCGGACGCTGCACCCCGGACCACGCAGGCGTCGCAACACCTGACGAACCATCCGCGTGGCGGCCAGCCCGTCGCTCAGCCCGTTCCCGGGACGCCCGATCAGCCTGCCTCCCCGCGCGCGCCGTCAACGGCGCCAGCCGATCCAGCGGCCGCACTGATCGAGACGCTTCGCGCGCATGCGGCACGACAACCGGCCCCTCAGCCTGACGATGACATCGCCGTGGGCGGACCCGCGATGACGTCGGAAGCCCCTGCCGCCGAAGACGATGAGCTCGACGATCCTGCGGCGGCGCTGATCAACCTTCTGCAGTCGCGCTTTTCATTGCCCGAAGACGAGCTGGAGGCAGAGCCGCAGCAGGAGGAGTTCTCCGTCGAGGCTCAGCAGGACGTCGTGCACATGCATGATGATCCCGCGGCCCGACTGATGAGTCTCCTGGAATCGCGGTCGTCGATCCCCGCCGCGCTACCTATCGACAGACCGCAGGCGCAGCAGCAGCCACAGCGCCCGTCGCAGCAGCGTCCCCTGTTCGTGCCGACGCCGTTCGAGGATCCGGCGACCCCGCCGCTCGACTTCATTCCGCGGCCTCCGGCGCTGCGGCCGCGGCCGCGCAACATTCAGCAGGATGATGAGCTCGACGGCATCCAGGACATCCTGGCGCGCCTCGGCCGGCGGGCGTAGACGGAAGGCGTTTCAGCTCTCGAGCTGGCGCTGCAGCTCGCGCACGAAGGTCGTCAATCCGGTCCGGCGCTCGCGCTTCAGGCGCTCGGCCTTGAGGATCGACTGCACCTCGGCGAACGCATCGTCCACGTTGCGGTTGATGACGATGTAGTCGTACTCCGCCCAGTGGCTCATCTCGTGGCTGGCGCGGCTCATGCGCCCGCGGATGACCTCGTCGGAGTCCTGCGCGCGCGTGTGGAGACGCTTCTCCAGATCGGCGGCGGACGGCGGCAGGATGAACACGCTGACGACGTCCTGCCGCGCCTTCTCGCGCAGTTGCTGCGTCCCCTGCCAGTCGATGTCGAACAGCACGTCCTGGCCCGCCGACAACGCCGCTTCGACCGGCGCGCGCGGCGTGCCATAGCGATTGTCGAACACGGTGGCCCATTCGAGCAGCTCGTTGCGCTTGGCCATGTCCTCGAAGCGCGCCCGGTCGACGAAGTGATAGTCGCGGCCGTCGACCTCACCAGGCCGCATCGGACGCGTCGTCGCCGAGACCGACATCCGCAGGCCCGACATGCGCTCGATCAGCAGGCGCGACAGCGTCGTCTTGCCTGCCCCCGAAGGCGATGACAGCACGAACATCAGCCCGCGCCGCTCGACCCCATCGAAGCTTCCGTCGTGAGCCGCCATGGATCACTCCAGATTCTGAACCTGTTCGCGAAACTGCTCGACCACGGTCTTCATCTCCAGGCCGATGTTCGTCAGCTCGATGTCGTTCGACTTCGAGCAGGTGGTGTTGACCTCGCGATGGAATTCCTGGGCGAGGAAGTCGAGCCGGCGGCCGACGGGCCCGCCCTTGCCGAGCATCTCGCGCGCCTGCGCGATGTGCGAGGCGATGCGATCGAGTTCCTCGCGCACGTCGGCCTTGGCCGCGATCAGCAGCGCCTCCTGCGCCAGGCGATCGGGATCGAAGCGGTCGGAGGTTTCGAGCAGGGCTGCCACCTGTTCGGCCAGCCGCGCCTTGATCGCCTCGGGCTTGCGGCCCGGCGACGCCTCCGCCCTTTTCGCCAACGCCTCGATTTCGTCGACGCGCTGATTGAGGATCTGACCGAGCGTGTCGCCCTCGCGCCGGCGCATCTCGACGAGATGTTTCAGAGCGGTGTCGAAGCCTGCAATCGCCGCCTCTTTGGCGGCCTTGTCCTCGGCCTCGTCACTCTCCGGCTCGGCCACCTCGATCACGCCCTTGATCGACAGCAGCCCGTCAATGCTCGGTGCGACCGCGTCAATCCTGCCGGCGAGCGAGCTCGCCATCTTCACCACCGCAGCCAGCACGTCCTCGTTGATTCGCACCGTCGACCCGGTCTCGGTGCGCTTGACGGTGAGATTCGCATAGACCGTGCCGCGCGACAGGACTTCCGTTGCGCGCTTCTTGGCGAAGGCCTCGACCTCGTCCCAGCCCTGCGGCAATCGCACCCGGACGTCCAATCCCTTGGCGTTGACCGACTTCAACTCCCACTCGAACGAGTAGGGACCGCTTGCCCCGTGGCTACGGGCAAAGCCGGTCATGCTCGACAGCGCCATTTCGTCCATGTCTCCGGCACATTGGGAACGGGGACAGACTCAACCCCCGCCGAAAGTGCGCGAACCTTACGGCCTTTTGGGCAAATGTTAAGCCCGGTTCTGCGCGGCCGACATGCGTGGGAAATTATTGCTGAACGACCGGCGGGCTCGGCTGCGCCGCCCCCTGACGGGCGCCGTTGCCAGGTGCGGCCCCCGGTGCAACTCCGCCGGTGGCGCGGTTGGCCGGCGGCTTCTTTGCCGCTGCGGGCGCCCGTGGGGTCGCTCCGGCCGCCGGATCGGCCGCGCCACCCGCGACGGCAGGCGGCGCCTCGTCGGGCTCGACGGTGTCGTTCTGGGTCTGCCGCTCCATCGCCCTGAGCTTGGCGACGTTCTTCTGGTGCAGGTCGTAGGTTTCGGTGAAAGCATGGCCGCCGGTGCCATCGGCGACGAAATAGAGATCGCGCGTGCGCGCCGGATTGGCCGTCGCCTCCAGCGAGGCGCGGCCGGGGTTGGAGATCGGTCCCGGCGGCAGGCCCTCGATCACATAGGTGTTGTAGGGCGACGGCTGGGTGATCTCGCTGCGCTTGATCGGACGGCCCAGCGTGCCCTTGCCGCCGACCAGACCATAGATGATGGTCGGATCGGACTGCAGCTTGATCCTCTGCTTCAGCCGGTTGACGAACACGGCGGCCACCCGGCTGCGCTCGTCGGGCTTGCCGGTCTCCTTCTCGACGATCGAAGCCAGCGTCACCAGCTGCTCCGGCGTCCTGACCGGCAGATCCGGACTACGCCGTTCCCAGATCTCGGCCAACACGCGCTTCTGCGCCTGCTGCATGCGTTGCACGACCTGATCGCGGCTGGTGCCGCGCGGAAACTTGTAGGTCTCCGGCAACAACGTGCCTTCGCGCGGAATCTCGCGGACGCTGCCGGTGAAGATCTCGTTCTCGGACAGGCGGGCCACGATCTGCTCTGACGTCAGGCCCTCGGGCACGGTCACCGAATGCTGCACGACCTTGCCTTCGACGATGACGCCGATCACGTCGCGCAACGATGCATTCTTCTGGAACGCATACTCGCCCGGCTTGAGGTCGGAACTGGCCTTCAGGGCATAGACTCCACCGATGAAGATCCACGGATTGACGTCGATCACACCTTCACGCGCGAGCACGTCGGCAATATCGCGTTTGCCCGCGCGCTGCGGGATGTTGACGACCTTGTCCTCCTGCAGCGGTCCTGCCGCTTCCAGGATCTGCCGTCCATAATAGTAGGCCGCGCCCACGCCGAGCATGGCCAGGATGAGCAAGGTGATGATCGCGTTGCCGACAACCACGAATGGATTGCGGGCGCGGTCGGAGCGGCGCGGCGGCGGCGGCACGCGTTCCGGCTCCAGCGCTGCGCGCGGGCTGCGGGGCGAGATGGGCGGCCGTTCACTCATCGATGCAACCTTCAGTCCTGTCGCTCTCGTCGTGGCCGTGCGCTCCCCAACGCAAGCGACCTGAAGTCCACGCCCATTTAACGATTCGTCATCTCGTCATCGAATACGGCGAAAAGGTGTTTTCGCCGGGCCTCACCGCCATGCGCATCCACTTACCGCATCGGCGCCGAAGGCCGACCTGCGAAAGACACGCGAAGTCTTGGGTTCTAGTGTGGCTGCAGTCGGATATCCGCGTGACCAAGCGACAATCGGGCCGAGCGGCATCCGTCCTTCCGCACTAGGTCACCACGCGCCGCAAAACCACCGACGCGTTGGTGCCGCCGAAACCAAACGAGTTCGACAGTGCCACGTTGATCTCGCGTTTGCGAGGTGCATGCGGCACGAGATCGATCGCGGTTTCCACCGACGGGTTCTCCAGATTGATCGTCGGCGGGGCGATGTTATCCCGAATCGCGAGAATGCTGAAGATGGCTTCGACGGCGCCGGCCGCGCCGAGCAGATGTCCGATCGACGATTTGGTCGACGACATCGAGATCTTCGAAGCGGCATTGCCAAGCAGGCGCTCGACCGCGCCGAGTTCGATCTCGTCGCCGACTTGAGTCGAGGTGCCGTGCGCGTTGATGTAGTCGAGGTCGGCGGCCGTGATACCGGCGCGCTTCAGCGCCGCACTCATGCTGCGAAAACCGCCGTCGCCGTCCGGAGATGGCGAGGTGATGTGATAGGCATCTCCGGAGAGTCCGTAGCCGGAGACCTCGGCGTAGATCCGCGCGCCACGTGCTTTGGCGTGCTCATACTCCTCGAGCACGACCACGCCGGCGCCCTCGCCCATCACGAAGCCGTCGCGATCCTTGTCGTAAGGGCGCGACGCGCGCTCGGGCGTCTCGTTGAATCCGGTCGACAGCGCGCGCGCCGCGCAGAACCCGGCCATGCCAATTCGGCAAATCGGCGATTCGGTGCCGCCGGCGACCATGACATCGGCATCGCCGAGCGCGATCAGGCGGCTGGCGTCGCCGATCGCATGCGCGCCGGTCGAGCACGCAGTGACGACCGAATGATTGGGACCCTTGAGCCCGTGCTCGATCGAGACATAGCCCGAGGCGAGATTGATCAGACGTCCAGGAATGAAGAAGGGCGACACTTTGCGCGGACCGCGCTCCTTCAGGAGGATCGCAGTGTCGGCAATGCCCGAGAGGCCCCCGATGCCGGACCCGATCAGCGTGCCGGTGGCACAGCGGTCCTCTTCCGTCGCAGGATGCCAGTTGGCGTCATCGAGCGCCTGACGCGCCGCAGCCATCGCGAAAATGATGAAATCGTCGACCTTGCGCTGGTCCTTCGGCTCCATCCACTGGTCGGCATTGAAGGTGCCGTCGGAGCCATCGCCGCGCGGCACCTGACAGGCCACCTTGGCGGGAAGATCGGAGACCTCGAACGACTCGATCAAGCGCGCACCGCTCTTGCCCTGAAGGATGCGCTGCCAGGTCGTTTCCACACCACAGCCAAGCGGCGAAACCATGCCAAGGCCAGTGACGACAACCCGCCTCATGTTCGTTTCTCCAGACCCGACCTTGAGCGCTTGTGCATCGGCTGACGGCCGTCGCCGCACCTCGGGTCAATTGTTCGAGTAACACGTTCTGGCCGGGCAGCGCGTCCGAATCGTCCATCGCCGACCGCCAGATGACGGCTCATCACGACGCCGCCAACAGCAAGAAACCGGTCGACCGCACAAGACGGATCGGCCGGTTTCGCGCAACTCTCGCCGGAGCGTCAGCTCTTGGCGTTCTTCTCGAGGAACTTGGTGGCGTCGCCGACGGTCAGGATCGTCTCCGCGGCGTCGTCCGGAATCTCGCACCCGAACTCTTCCTCGAAGGCCATGACGAGCTCGACCGTATCGAGGCTGTCAGCACCGAGGTCGTCAATGAAGCTCGCGTTGTCGACCACTTTCTCGGGCTCGACACCAAGGTGTTCGACCACGATCTTCTTAACCCGCTCGCCAATCTCACTCATCGTTCAAACCTCGTGCTTGTTCCTTTAAGACCCGACCCCCGGATGATCCGCATCACCCCGGCCGCTAAACTTCCTTCGCGATCGCGCAAAACCAGATTTGCCCCGCAGCGCCCCTTTACCGAAATTTGGCGGACGACTTGCGGTCCGAAAACTTCGGAAACGGGGCCACTCACAAACTCCAATCCACACTCTCCATGAGGCCGGTACGCCTCCGATCCAGAGCGCTCAAACAGGAACCCGGATCAGCAGCACCAGCCGACGGAGGCCCGGCGAACGATGGCAGCTCGCCCCGCCAATATACAGGGTTTGGAAATCCTGCAATGGCGTTCTTCGTGCCCCGATCAGCTGCCCGGTTACCATACACGCGAATCATTGACCACACGGCCCGGTATAGTGGTCGCGACGTCTTTTCGCCGCATTCCGAGCCACGGCAGAGCCTAGATCATGGCCATGCCGCCATTGACGTGGATGGTCTGCCCCGTGACATACGCCGCCTCGTTGGAGGCGAGGTACACCGCAGCTGCAGCAATGTCCTCCGGCGTGCCCAACCGCGCCGCCGGCACCTTGGCGAGGATCGACTCGCGCTGCTTCTCGTTCAGAGCGTCGGTCATCGGTGTCTTGATGAAGCCGGGTGCGATGCAGTTGGCGGTCACGCCGCGTTTGGCATATTCGGCGCCGAGCGTCTTGATCATGCCGATGATGCCGGCCTTGGACGCCGTGTAATTGCCCTGCCCCGGATTGCCGGTGACGCCGACGATCGAGGTGATCGCGATGATGCGGCCGAAGCGCTTGCGCATCATCAGCTTGGTGGCGGCACGCGAGAGACGGAATGTCGCGGTCAGGTTGACCTTGATCACCTCGTCCCAATCCTCGTCGCGGAGCTGCACGAACAGGTTGTCGCGGGTGATGCCGGCGTTGGCGACGAGAATGTCGACCTGCCCCATCGCCTGCTCGGCGGCCGGCACCAGCGCCTCGACCTCGGCCGCGTCGGACAGGTTGCAAGGCAGCACATGCACACGGCTGCCCAGCTCGCCGGCGAGGGTCTCGAGCACCTCGCGCCGGGTGCCGGAAACGGCAACGGTCGCCCCCTGGGCATGCAAGGCCTTCGCGATCGCGTTGCCGATGCCGCCGGTCGCGCCGGTCACCAGCGCGGTCCTGCCACTCAGATCGAACATCCAACTCTCCTCAATGCCGCTTCCAAGCGGCCACTTACGACGTTTTCGCCGCGGCCAGCGCATCCTTCGCGGCCACGATATCCGACGGGCCGCCGACGGCGACGCCGACCGCACCATCCGCGATCCGCTTGACCAGGCCGCTGAGCACCTTGCCGGCGCCGATCTCGAAGAACCGTGTCACGCCCTGGCCCGCCATATATGCGATCGATTCGCGCCAGCGCACCGTACCCGTGACCTGCTCGACCAGGCGACGGCGAATCTCGTTGGGATCGCTGATCGGCGCCGCGAGTACGTTCGAGACCAGGGGCGAGGCCGGAGCCTTGATCGTGACCTTGGACAGCGCCTCCGCCATGACGTCCGCCGCCGGCTGCATCAGCTTGCAGTGGAACGGCGCGGAGACCGGCAGCAGCATGGCGCGCTTCGCGCCCTTGGCGCGGGCGATCTCGACGGCGCGATCGACGGCGGCCTTGTTGCCGGACACCACCACCTGGCCGCCGCCATTGTCGTTGGCGGCCTGGCAGACCTCGCCCTGGGCCGCCTCTTCGGCGACCGCTACAGCCGCCTCATAATCCATCCCCAGCAGCGCGGCCATGGCGCCGACGCCCACCGGAACGGCCTTCTGCATGGCAAGCCCACGGGTGCGCAGCAGGCGGGCAGTATCCGCAATCGTCAGGCTGCCGGCGGCGGCCAGCGCCGAGTATTCGCCCAATGAGTGACCTGCGACAAAGGCGGCGTCGCGTCCGACCGAGAATCCGGCTTCGGTTTCCAGCACCCGCAAGGTTGCCATCGAGACCGCCATCAGAGCGGGTTGGGCATTTTCGGTCAGCTGCAGGGTCTCGGCCGGACCTTCCCAAATGATGGTCGTCAGCTTCTCACCGAGGGCGGCATCGACCTCCTCGAACACCGAACGAGCCACCGGGAAGGAGTCGGCGAGCGCCTTGCCCATGCCGACGGCTTGGGACCCCTGCCCCGGAAAAGTGAATGCTGCCGTCATGGCCGCCCCCTGAACGTTCCAAAATCCCTGGAATTGAGTAACTTTGGCCGGAAAGACACTGGCCGGCCCTGTGATGTCAAGCACGTGACGGGCGCAATTCGACCACTTTCCCTTGCCTTGGCCCCGAAAATCGGTATAAGGCGCGCCATCCGTGGATCCCGAGCCGGGAGCTGAACGGACGGTCCCAGCAAACTCACCTTGCTCAACCTTGGGGATTTAACCTCTCCAAGCTGTCCTGGTGACTTTGATGTGGCAGGGCCAGTCGGCCCGTCGTCCCGTGTTCCCGCCTTCTGAGCTGACGTCTGCGAGTCCTTTCCACAAGGTCTCGAAGGGCTTGACGCCGGGATTTGCGCCAACTTGGAAAGGACAGCCATGCCGCTTTACGAGCATGTATTCCTCGCGCGTCAGGACGCGAGCACCCAGCAGGTGGAAGAACTGACGGCTCAGATGACCGGTATCGTCGAAGGTCTCGGCGGTAAGGTCACGAAGTCCGAGAATTGGGGCGTTCGCTCCCTCACCTACCGCATGAACAAGAACCGCAAGGCCCACTTCGTGCTGCTCAACATCGACGCGCCGTCCGCGGCGATCGCCGAGATCGAGCGCCAGGAGCGGATCAGCGAAGACGTGATCCGCTACCTCAGCGTCCGCGTCGACGAGCTCGAGGAAGGCCCGTCGGCGATGATGCGCAAGGCCGATCGCGACCGTGAGCGCGACGACCGCGGCGGTGGCTTCCGTGGTGAGCGCGATGGCGGCGGCTTCCGTGGCGATCGCGGTGACCGTGGCGATCGCGGCCCGCGCCGGCCCCGTGACGAAGAAACTGCGGACGAGGAGTAAGATCAATGGCTGAAGCCCCCGCACGTCGCCCGTTCTTCCGCCGCCGCAAGACCTGCCCGTTCTCCGGGCCGAACGCGCCGAAGATCGACTACAAGGACTCCAAGCTGCTGATGCGCTACGTCTCCGAGCGCGGCAAGATCGTGCCGAGCCGCATCACGGCCGTGTCCGCCAAGAAGCAGCGCGAACTCGCGCGCGCCATCAAGCGCGCCCGCTTCCTCGGCCTGCTGCCTTACGTCATCCGCTGATTGCGGACCTCGGACCGGCGGCCCCGCGCCGCCGGCTCCTTCCGTTGAATTCTCATAAGGCTTCCGGGTCGTCCGGTCGCCGATGGTTGGGGCGAAGGCGCCTCTAACCGCTCGAAGGGAGCGGGACAGCTGATGATCGGAACGCTTCTCATCGCGCTCGCGGCAGGCGCTGCCTCCGCGGTCATGTTCGCCTCGACCGGATCGGGCGTGATGACGGCGCTCGTGCTTGCGCTGCTCGCGCCCGTGCCGCTGCTCGTCGCTGCAATCGCCTGGGGCCGGCTTTGCGCCGTCATCGGCGGTCTCGTAGCAACCGCTTGCGTGCTGGCCATCTTCGGCTTCGATCGCGCTCTCGCCTTTGCCGTCTCCGTGACGCTGCCGGCCTGGTGGCTCGGCCACCTCGTCCTGCTCGGCCGTCCGACGACCAGCCCGTCCGGCCAGGATGGCATCGAATGGTATCCGCCCGGCAACATCCTGCTGTGGATCGCGGTGATCGCAGCGCTGATTGCCGCGTTCTCCTTCGGCACCGACATGACGGCCACCAATCAGGGTCTCAGGCGGCTGCTGTCGCGCGTGCTCAGCAATACCGTCACGTCGACCGATGCGGTCGACATTCCCCGGCTGGTCGAGATCCTGGTCTTCATGGCGCCGCCGATGGCCGCGGTGATCATGACCACGATCCTGTCGCTCAACGTCCTGGCGGCCGCAAAGATCACGGCGATCTCCGGCCGGCTGATGCGCCCATGGCCGCGCCTGCGCGACACCAAGCTGCCGCTGATGACGCTGCCGGCGCTGTTTGCGATCATCGCGTTCTGCTTCCCGGGCGGGCTGATCGGCATGCTGGCGCGAATCGCCGCCGCAGCGCTGCTGACCGCCTATGCGCTCACCGGCTTCGCGGTCCTGCATACGCTGACCTTGCCGCTGCGCACCCGGCCGCTTTGGCTCGGTCTCGCCTACGCGCTGATGCTGACCTTCATCTGGCCGATCCCCATGCTGGCGATGATCGTCCTCGGCCTCGCCGACGCCGCCTTCGACCTCCGTCACCGTTACGGCCCGCGGCAGCCGCCGCCTTTGCCGGTGCCGTAAAAGTTCAATCTCACACCAACCGCTTCCGAACATCACAAGGAGAACATCGATGGAAGTCATTCTGCTGGAACGTGTCGCCAAGCTCGGCCAGATGGGCGAGATCGTGAAGGTCAAGGACGGGTTCGCCCGCAACTTCCTGCTGAAGCGCAAGAAGGCGCTGCGGGCCACCGCCGAGAACAAGGCCAAGTATGAGGGCATGAAGGCCGAGCTCGAGGCCAACAACATCAAGGCCAAGGGCGAGGCGGCCAAGGTCGCCGAGAAGATCGACGGCCGCGACATCGTCATCATCCGCCAGGCCTCCGAATCCGGCCAGCTGTTCGGCTCGGTCTCGGTGCGCGACATCGTCGCCGCCCTCGCCGCCGACGGCATCACCGTGAGCCGGCCGCAGGTCTGGCTCGACGCCCCGATCAAGACGATCGGCAAGCAGACGATCACCATCGCGATCCACCCGGAGGTCGAGACCTCGGTGACCGTGACGGTCGCCCGCAGCGCCGACGAGGCCGAGCGCATCAAGCGCGGCGAGGACATCTCGACCCGCCAGGAGGACCGCGACGCCGCCGCCGAAGCGATTGCCGCCGCCGGCGAGTTCTTCGATCCGGAGGCCCAGGACGAGGGCGCTGCCGGCGAGCCTGCGCAGCAGTAAGCGCGCCAGCCCATTTGCGGAAAAGCCCGGCTCCCCGAGCCGGGCTTTTTCATTGTCGTCTCAGCGCGAGGGCGAGGACGGAACCGAGGGATCCGACGGCACCGACTGGGTCGTGGCCGGCGCCGGCGTCACCGGCGGGACCGGGTCGGCGCGCAGCGCCGGCGCGGCCTCGCTCGATCTTGCCGGCTCGACCCGCGGCGGCTCGGAGCCGGCAGCGCTGTCCTCGCGCGACGCCGACGGGCGGGTCGCACCGGTCGGCTCGCCGCGCGTCTCCTCCGCAGCCGAGCCCTCCTGGGCCGGCTTCTTGCGCTTGCCGAGCCGGCCCTTCTTCGCGGGCGCGCTGCCCTCGCCGTCGGCCGGCGCAGCGGCTGGATCTGCTGCCGCGTCGGGCCTCGCCTCGGCCGGCGCGGAGCGCTTGGAGTGATGACCCGAACGGCGGCGCGGCTCGCCGGGGCTCGCAGCAGCATCCGCGGCGGCCGGTTTCGCCTCGGGCGGCTCGGTGGCGGCCGACCGGGCGCGGCGCTCGGATCGCGTCTCCTTGCCGGAATGGCCCGTTGATCGCGCATCCGCAGCGCCGTTCGCAATCAGGTAGTTGGCGAGCACGCCGGCCATCTCGGGGCTCGTCGTGTAATGCTGGCGCAGAAACCCGGGCAGCGAGCCGGCCGAGGTGTTCTTGGCCAGGCCGCGCGGCGACTTGTGGCAGACCACGCAGGTCCCGTTGTAGATCTGCGCAGGACTCTTGCCCGCATCGAGATTTTCCTGCGCAACGGCGGCTCCCGCAAAGCCCATGCAGAACACCGCCACCACCGTCGCCAAATTGAGCGCTCGGCCCACCATTCTCATTCTCCAGCTATGGTTTCGCCCACACGGCGCCGCCCCGCGCGACATCCGCTGCCGTGTTTCCTCTCGCTATCAGCCGAACGTGACAGCGGACGTTGCGGTCGCTCCACGCCTTCGACGGCGATCCCTTCAGACCTCGTCCGGCGGTCAGATGCCGGACACCGGCCAAAAGACCGGCGGCCGCGGCCTTTTTAACGGATTGCGGAGCGAATGAAAGCGCACAGATGTTCCTGCGCCGAGATGTCCATCGATCAATGACGGTTCGGAATATCGGCGTTGTGTTCATGGCAGTGGCGTCGGCTTGTGCCCGCCGGGTAACATAACAACGTGATGATAGGGAACCAATCGGTTCTCAACGCGTCGAGTGCGACGGCCGGGAAAGTCAGCAACTCACGGGAATAGCTCGTTGGGTGGTGTGGATGGACCGTTTGCTGCGAAGTCTGTTGAGTAGCTTCATTCGCCGTGGCTCGATCAGCTTTACGACCGCCAGCGGCACGTCGTTCAGCTGCGGGGATGGAACCGGCGTCCCCGTGGCGGCACGATTTCTGACTCGTGAAGCCGAGCGCCGGATTCTGGCCAACCCCGAGCTCGCGCTCGGCGAGGTCTATATGGACGGCTCGTTCGTGGTCGAACGAGGAACGATCGCGGACCTGCTGTCGATCGTGATGAGCCAGCCGGCCGTGGTGCCCGACTGGGCCAGGCCGCAATGGTGGCTGCGCTATCTGATCCGGCACCTGCGCCAGCTCAATATCCGGGCACGCGCGCGCCGCAACGTCGCCCATCATTACGATCTCGATGGGCGGCTGTATTCGCTGTTCCTCGATGCCGACCGGCAATATTCCTGCGCCTATTTCGAGACGCCGGACGCGACGCTGGACGATGCCCAGCTCGCCAAGAAACGTCATCTCGCGGCCAAGCTGCTGATCGGCCGCCGCCATCGCGTCCTCGACATCGGCTGCGGCTGGGGCGGGCTTGGACTTTACCTGGCCGAGATGTGTGATGCCGACGTGACCGGCGTGACCTTGTCGGCCGAGCAGTTGCAGGTTGCCGAGGCCCGCGCGGCCGAACGGCACCTCTCCGCCTCCGCCCGCTTCCTGCTGCAGGATTATCGCGACGTGCCCGGCACGTTCGATCGCATCGTCTCGGTCGGCATGTTCGAGCATGTCGGGGTCGCCTTCTACGACTCCTTCTTTCGCCGCAGCGCCGAGCTGCTCGCGGACGACGGTGTCATGCTGCTGCATTCGATCGCACGCTCCGTGGGCCCTGATGCGACCAATCCCTGGATCGCCAAATACATCTTCCCCGGCGGCTACGTCCCAGCCCTCTCGGAGGTTCTGCCGGCGATCGAGCGCGCCGGGCTCCTCGTCTGCGACATCGAGATCCTGCGCCTGCACTACGCGGAGACCCTGAAGGCGTGGCGCGAACGCTTCATGGCCCGGCGCGACGAGGCCGTGCAGCTCTATGACGAGCGCTTCGCGCGGATGTGGGAGTTCTACCTGGCGGCCGCGGAAATGGGGTTCCGCAAGCAGAACCTGATGAATGTCCAGATCCAGCTGACGAAGCGCCAGGGCGTCGTGCCGATGACGCGCGACTACGTCCACCGTGAGGAGACGCGGCTGCGGGCGCGCGAGCGCGGCAGCCGCCCGGCGCTGCAGATGGCGGGTGAGTAGCGCGCGCGGCCCGCGACGACAGCGGAGGGCGGCGCCAGTGCAATGGTCCTGCAGAGACGGATGGCCGCATTCCCTCGGCTGTGCCGCGCCGGTCTCGACTTCAATTCTGAGATGCTCGGTGGACCGGCTTACATCCCAAACGCGAGATTATGCCCATCCGACTCAAATTTTCAAACAAATCGTGCGGTCTGTGAACTGGCTCACAGACCCCGGGGAAGCCCGGCCGTAGTGTCCTGGCATGTCCCCGAGCCCCGCCAGAGCCATGTTGGAACCCCAGACCGACTTCAGCACCGACTACGCGCTGATCGCCGCGGGCGTGGGAGCATCCCTGATCGCCCTCCTGTATCTGCTGCTGGTCTGACGCCGGGCGCGGATCCACGCGCGGCCCTGGCACGCCCTGCCGTACCGGCTCTCGTTCCCGCCTCGCCGACGTGTCGAACGATCGCGCCGGTTGATTGCACCGGCGTGTCGCTCGCGCTCGCGCGGCGTTGAGTCCTGTCGGTTCCGTCAAGCGCGGCATCTGGCGAGTCCGGATTCATCCACCAGATTTACCAGACGGTGAATTGCGCTCAGCTTTCGCTTCCGCTTCGCGCGCGACTGGCGCTTTATCCCCTCCCCTTCAAAGCTGCTAAACACGCGGTCATGGCACTCACCGATTCGAACGTTCACAAGCTGGCGTCGGCTGACGCAGCAACGCCGGCCTATCGCAGCGCTCCTCACAACATCGAGGCGGAACAGGGTCTGCTCGGCGCGATCCTGGTCAACAACGACGCGTTCTATCGCGTGTCGGACTTCCTCGAGCCGAAGCATTTCTTCGAGCCGCTGCACCAGACCGTGTTCGAGACCGCGTCCAGCCTGATCCGGATGGGCAAGGTCGCGACGCCCGTGACCTTGAAGACGTTCCTGCCGGCCGACGTCGACATCGGCGGCATGACCGTCGGGCAGTATCTGGCACGGCTCGCGGCCGAAGCGACCACGATCATCAACGCCCAGGACTATGGCCGCACCATCTACGACCTGTCGTTGCGCCGCGACCTGATCGGCATCGGCGAGGACATGGTCAACGTCGCCTATGACGCACCGGTCGACTTCGCGCCGCGCAACCAGATCGAGGACGCCGAGCGCCGGCTGTACGAGCTCGCGGAGTCCGGCCGCTATGACGGCGGGTTCCAGAAATTCTCCCAGGCGCTGACGACCGCGCTCGACATGGCCGCCAAGGCCTTCCAGCGCGACGGCAAGCTGTCCGGTATCTCCACCGGCCTGCGCGATCTCGACGCCAAGATGGGCGGCCTGCAGCATTCGGACTTGATCATCCTCGCCGGCCGTCCCGGCATGGGCAAGACCTCGCTCGCCACCAACATCGCCTACAACGTCGCCCAGGCCTATGTTCCCGAATTGCAGCCCGATGGCACCTATCGCGCCGCGCAGGGCGGCGTGGTCGGGTTCTTCTCCTGCGAAATGAGCGGCGAGCAGCTCGCCACCCGTATCATCGCCGAGCGCTCTGGCATTCCCTCCAGCCACATCCGCCGTGGCGGCATCACGGAGGCCGATTTCGAGAAGCTGCGCGAATGCTCGATCGAGCTGCAGTCGCTGCCGTTCTATGTCGACGAAACCGGCGGCATCTCGATCGCGCAGGTGATGGCGCGCGCCCGCCGGCTGAAGCGCCAGAAGGGCCTCGACCTGCTGGTGATCGACTACATCCAGCTGCTGTCGGGCTCGGGCAAGCGCGGCAACGACAACCGCGTCCAGGAAATCACCGAGATCACCACCAGCCTGAAGGCGCTGGCCAAGGAGCTCAGCGTTCCCATCATCGCGCTGTCGCAGCTGTCGCGCCAGGTCGAAAACCGCGAGGACAAGCGGCCGCAACTGTCGGACCTGCGTGAATCCGGCTCGATCGAGCAGGACGCCGACGTGGTGCTGTTCGTGTATCGCGGCGAGTACTATCTGGCCGCCAAGGAGCCGCGTCCCGGCACCGAGGAGCACCAGAAGTGGCAGATGGAAATGGATCTGGCGCTCGGCAAGGCCGAAGTGATCATCGGCAAGCAGCGCCACGGTCCGACCGGCACGGTCGAGCTGCACTTCGACGCCTCGGTCACCCGCTTCGGCGACCTCGCCCATGACGGCCTGCCGCCGCAGCACCACGACTATTGACCTGACGCGGTTGAACCGTGACGCCGCGGCGCGTAAAAGCGCCACATGAGTGTTCCCGAACAGAAACCCGCCGAGCAACCTGTCTCGGCGGTCGACGAGGCTGTCCCGGCCAGCGCCACCGGCGTGCTGACCATCGATCTCGACGCGCTCGCCGCCAATTGGCGCAAGCTGGAAAAGACCGCAGTGCCGGCCGAATGCGCCGGGGTGATCAAGGCCGACGCCTATGGCTGCGGCATTCCCCAGGTGGCGCGCACGCTCGCCGCGGCCGGCTGCAAGACCTTCTTCGTCGCGACGCTCGCGGAGGCAAAAGTCGCCCGCGCCGCTTTGCCGGACAGCGCCGCGCTCTACGTGCTCGACGGCTTCTTCCAGAACACCGGCGACGACTACGCGACGATCAACTGCCGTCCTGTCATCGGCGACCTCAACGAGCTCGCCGAATGGGACATGTTCTGCCGTCGCACCGGCTGGAAGGGCGGCGCGGCCATCCATGTCGACACCGGCATGAACCGGCTCGGCCTCAGCCCGATCGACGCGCAGGGCATGATCCCGCGCATCCAGACCGGCGACCATGGCATCACGCTGGTGATGAGCCATCTGGCCTCCGCCGAGCAGATCAACAGCCCGTCGAATGCACGCCAGCTCGCGACGTTCCGCGAGGTCGTCAGCGTGTTCGCCGGCGTGCCCGCCGCGCTTGCCGCCTCCTCCGGCATCTTCCTCGGCGCCGCTTTCCAGTTCGACATGGTCCGGCCCGGTGCCGCGCTTTACGGCGTCAATCCGACGCCGGAGGCCGACAATCCCATGCAGCCGGTCGCCGAGATCAAGGCGCGCATCGTGCAACTGCGTGACCTCGCGCGCGGCGACACGGTCGGCTATGGCGGCACCTGGACGGCGCGCCGCCCGACAAAGATCGCGATCCTCTCCGCCGGCTATGCCGACGGCTATTTCCGCGCGGCGAGCTCCAACGACGGCACCCGCGGCGCCGACGTCATCATTGCCGGCCAACGCTGCCCAATCGCAGGGCGCATCTCGATGGACCTGATCGCGGTGGATGTCACCGACCTGCCGCCGAAGGCCGCCCGCCGCGGCCACTTCGCCACGCTGCTCGGCGAGGGCATCACGGTCGACGAGCTCGCGCATCATTTCGGCACCATCGGCTATGAGGTCCTGACCAATCTCGGCCGGCGCTATCATCGCATCTACAAGGGCGGCGCGGCGGCAGCGGAAAGCTGATCGCGCGCAGCAACGCTCTCTGTCTGACGTGCATACAGCTGCTTCCACATCGTCATTGCGAGCGCAGCAATCCAGAGTCCCGCACACCACCCTGCATTGCTTCCGCCTTCGCTCTTCGAGCTACGGCGGACAAGTCGCTGCGCTCGCAATGACGGTGAACTGACATGAGCCATCGTTCTCGCGGCATGTAACGCCCGAGGCTTGCATCTCTTTTTCACCCTCTTCGAAAGACGAGGGCGCAGGGAATGCCGGGTGAAGGCCTCACCCATGGCCCGCCTGCAGAAAAAAAGCAGGCGGCAGTCACCACAGGTTCAGCCGGTCAACCGGCATTCCCCGCGCGATGGCTTTACGTCTTATGCGTACTCTCCCCGGGGATCGGCTGTCTTGCCCCCGTGACCGGCGGATCATCACCGCCAGCGTAGCATCAGCGTCGAGATGCCAGGACCATACGTCTTCGACGTGCGCCTCGTGCCGTTCGTCCGCACGGCCTCAAGCCATGCTGCGACCCCAAGCGCCCACCACATCCCACCCCGCGTGTCATGACGATCGCGATACGCCCCTCGTGCCGAGGCGGGACGGCGAGAGAGAAACATGATTTCTGCAAAAACGAAAGAAGAATATTTTCTGCGAAAGGACTGGACAGGGCGAGTCGCGTTGAAATTGCAGGGAAATCTGGCGTACCGGAGCACGGAGATTAGCGGTCGGAAGTTCCGCTGACGCATTGAGCAGGCATCTCCGGCGTCGAACAACAATGCCCACATTTTCTTGCAGCGCACCCATGCTAACGTCTTACCTAGACTACCCGAGTCTTGATATTGACGCATACTAAGGCAGGCGGCAGTTTTCTGTTTTGTCTGAAGATCGCTTTTATTTAGGTGTAAACAATGCGCCGGCTTTTACGCGCTTGGACGATTGGCTCCTTGCTGACCTTTGGATGCGGACTCGTTGGAAGTTCGTCCTTCGCCCAAGGCTCCCGAGACTTCATGAATATGTTTGGCGCGATTATGCAGTCGGCGATCGCCCAAGCGACTCAGGCAGAGTGGAGGAAACTTCCACCAACCACCCTGACATGCGTAGATGAGACCCTCCGTCAGCGTGGCATTAGCGTCCAGGTGCTAGCAAACAACGGCGTATCTCCATCCGACACGAGACTCTACGACGTATTGACGACCTGCCGCTCTCAAAGTGATCTGCGACAAGCAAACACCCGCTGGCAGCCGGCACCAGAGCCAGGTCGGGTCAATCCGGACCCGACGCAATCAACACCGTCCGCGGGACTTCCATCAAAGTACAGGGTTGACAAGATTCCGTTGGGGAGCACCATTTCGTATGACACTGCCTTCTATAAGGAATACCAGTGTCGGCCGAGCGACCAGTTTTCTGGTTTCACGTGGTGCCAAAAGCAGCGAACCGAGCGCGCCTCGCGAGGAGAATATCTCTCGTCGTACAGTATGTTGCACACCGAAAACGGACGAGTTTACTACCTTAATCGCTCTCTGGATCCTGCCTTCTTTGACCCCGGAGAGGTCAGCAGCGACATCGAGCGGTTGTCGCGGACCTACGGCGAGCAACCGCGGATCCTTCCCAGGCCTCAGCATACCGTTGGAGTGAGCGGCGTCATCGCCTATTGGGGCAATGTCATTCTTGAGCCGCTGGATGCTACCGCCATTGCGACGGTTGCTTCGGGACGCAGTCCCGGTGGCATGCTCGTAGATTTCGCCGGCAACTACCAGGAATCCATACGTCAAGATCTTCCAATATATAGGGTCGCCGGCGGACCCGGCTTTGTCTGGGCAGAAAGCCATGATGCCAATGGGCGTGGACGGCTCCGCTTCTTTGCAATCGATGCGTCCACTCTGTCCGCGCCATCGACCAAAACTCCACAGGCCAATACTGACCCGTCGCCTACGCCCGATCCATGGAAGGATTGCCAGTCTTCCGACACCGAGACGCGCCTCGCAGGCTGCACCAGGGTGATCGACGCAAAAGGTCCCGACCGGGTCCGCCTTGCGGACGCCTTCGATGGCCGCTGTTCCGCTTACAACCAAAAGCAGGCTTTTCAACCCGCGCTGTCCGACTGCAAGACTGCCATCGATCTCAATCCGAAATACTCTTACGCCTATGCCAATCTTGGCGCGGCATATCTAGGCCTCAATGACTCTGTTGGCGCGCTCTCGGCCTTGAACAAGGCGATCGCGCTGAAGACAAACTTTATTTGGTCTCGCCTCAGCCGAGCAAAGGCACTCGAGGCCTCCGGTGCGAACACCGAAGACGCACTCAGAGACTATCAGTACGCCCTGCTGATAGATCCGACAAATCAGGTCGCCAAAGACGGCGTGGTAAAATTGATGGCGGACCCGACATCATCAAAAGAGGACGCCGAGTCCTGTTTTGGCGCCCCGAACGAACGACCAGTTTACATCGCCGCGAGCGCAGCCGCCTCGTCTGCAACGACGCTGGAAATGGCTATCTCGGCCATCTCTTCGAGCACCCAAACCTATCGTGCCAAACTGGACGCCCAACTGCTCAAAATCGACCGGCTGACCCGAGACGTCGAGGCAGCCGATAGACAACAGTCGGTTCTCACAGGGCCGCCTGACGAACGCAGAAAGATTGTGAATGACGTCCAAAGGCTCAGTGATTCCGTCAGCGAAAGCCAAGCCCGGCTGAATGCCCTATCCGGAAAGATTTCCGAGCGCGAGGGCGAGCTCAAGACGGGGCCGTCCAAAGCGCGGCAAAAGGAAATCACTCGGGAACTGGCGAAGCTGCGGTCCACGTTGGCGGCCGCTGAGCAGGAGCTGAATCAAAAGACTTCGGAGCGTGACGACGCATCTGTACGGGCTCAGCAGCGAGGCGCCGACATCGCCAAGGCTCTGGTGCGGTTGGAGGCGATCCGCGCCACCAAAGACGGCGCCGAAAGCTGCGCACGCCAAATCAAGGCCGGCATCGACGTGCTCGACCAAAAGGCAGACGAGATCCGACAGAAGCAAAGGGAGGAGACCGCAAAAGCTCTGCAGGTCAACGCTGAAAGTCTGCTGAGCGATCTATCCGAGTTCGCGAAAAAGAATGCCAGTCTCGTGCCTCTTGAAGTCGGTCCGCTCGTCGCGGCATTGAAAGGAGCGCTCAGCACCAGGGATCCAGTCAAAACTTCGGACGCGTTTTCCACCATGCAACGCCGCCTCGACGAAATTCCGGAGTTCAAGCCTTTTCGAGCGTCTAGGGACGAGGCACGCGAGGAAGCTGCGAGGGCGGAACTGGATCAACTTTCGGATACGACGCGAACCATGGCGGACTTTGTTGAGAGCTACGCAAAACGAAATATCACGTCGGATAACGCGCAGGATCTCATCAAGCTGAAGGGCCGCCTTTCGGAAGCACTCGTCAGGCCGGAGACGGACGCCCTCAAGCAGACTATTTCAGATTCCGAGCAAGAGTTGGGGCGGCTGCACCTCGAACAGGAATACCGCGACTATCGCACCAAACATCCAATTCAGAGCCGGAGCTCCATCCCAGCGGCAACCGGCCGAAACCGGCTTCTCGTCGAGGGACCTCTCGATGAAACGTTGATCCTCGTGAACGAAAGCGGCCAAGCGGGCGTCGTGCGAAACATGCGAGGCGACCTTGTGTTCGATCGAGGTAGCGCAACATTGTGCTTCCTTCACGAGAACAACCTGGACGCCTTCGGCATGTCGGAGCTGAAGGGTAAGGTTGTCGAAAAAGGTGCCCGTACCGTCGGCGTCTCAGCTTCCCCATGTGAGGCGGATAGCCTGGGGCGCTACGATCTGGTCGCGGTCAACCGGGGCCTCTTTGCGACTCTCCCGGCCAAGGTCGCCAGCGCCGTTCTAAAGGCAGTGGACAGGGGTGCTTTCGCGCTGCTTGGCAGTGTCAGCGAGCGCGAGTTGCAGAACGCGAGGAACGCAGACAGCATCAAGAGCCTGCAATTGGAGAACGATCTGCAAAGAAAGGCGATCGACGGCTTCGGTCTTGTCTCCATTGCGAACGGAACATCGGTCGTATGTCAAACGGTCGCTGATCGGGAGAAAGCTCATGAGAGTCTCATCGAACGCGCATCCGATCGACTGCAGGTTGAGCTAGGGTCCTCCCCAAAGGTGATCTCCACGTCGATCGAGAGCGCCTTTGTATCGGCGAAGCGCGGTCAGTGTGGAGCGATCTACGGCGCATCCAAGGATCTGCGAGAGTTGATTGCGGGCTTGCAGCGGGACAAGCTCAACTATCATGTTCTGCCGATCTGGTTGACGCCCGCCGACGTCGAGGCCGAGGCGAAAAACGTCGCAGAAGCCGAAGCCAGATCATTGCGCGAAAAGCGACAGTTGGAGCAGAAGAAAAAGGACGACCAGTACCGTGAAGAACTCCACAGCAGACAGTCTGACGCCGAAAAGCGCGACCGCCAGGAAAGGCTTCAGAAGGAGAGCGGAGCGTTAGCACGAGGACTGCAAGAGCTCATCACGGATCATGTCAAGGAATTCGCTGCACAGAGCAGCGAACGCGATGACAAGACCTATGTGAGGCAATGGTGGCCCGCACTGGCAACGTGGTATCGGGAAAGGATCGCGGGCAAGTGGGAGTTGGAGGACGTCGCAAGTGAGTTGCGCGACTACGGAACCGTGAAATGGAAGAACCGGATTCTTGAGGCCGGATTTGTCGCGCTCACATTCAAGATGAAGAACAGGGGACTCGGTGAGCATGAGCAGAAGTGTTTCACCGTCGGATATGTGGCGGACCGCGAATTTGAAGTGGCGCGAGACCCCATTGCTGTGCCCTGTGAAGACGAAGGTGCAGTCAGCAGGTATAAGCTCGCGCTCGAATTCTCAAGTAAGTGGCTTGCCAACTGAGCCAAAGCTCCCTTGCGGCTTTCAGCCGGGCGTCATCCGTGCTGGAGCGAACTCCGCCCGCTCCAGCACAAGATCGTAGCCAGGTTATTGGCCGAGGCCGCCAGGCTCGACGTCGCCTGGCGATGAACGCGCCTGGATCGCTGTCTCTTCCTGGCTTGTCGGGCAAGAGCATCGTTGTCCACTCTGGGACGTCCGTGACGCGACGACTACACGACTCAACGTCGGGGGCCGGGCTTTTCGATCTCAGATTGGCAAAGAACCTCTTAACGGCCAACAACCGGCAGCCGCACAGATCGTGGCGGAGCGCGAACGCGCACCGACAGTCGTGGCCGGCGCTCACGCCTTGAAGTAGTCCGGCTGGCCAATGTCGGCGATCAAACCGATCCCGTCCGGTCTCCAGCCCAGGCGCTGCTGTGTCAGGACGCTGGAGGCCGGCATATCCAGCCCTGCGAACATCGCCAGTGGACCGTAGTAGTCGCCCGCCTCCTCCTTGCTGATCGACACGACCGGCACGTTCAGCGCGCGGCCGATCACCTCGATGACCTCGCGCATGGGGACGCCCTCCTCGCCGACGGCGTGGTAGATCGCGTCTGCAATGCCCTTCTCCAGGGCGAGCCGGTAGAGGCGGGCGACATCCGATCGATGCGCCGCGGCCCAGCGCTCGGTGCCTTCGCCGACATAGGCGGCGCGGCCCTTCTGTCGCGCGAGCTCCACCAGATAGGAGATCAGCCCGGCCCTTCCGGGGGCGCCGTGAACCTGCGGCAGGCGGATCACCATTGCGCGCACGCCGCGCGACGCATAGGCGAGACCCGTCTGCTCGGACACGCGCGGGACATGCGCTGACGACTCGCGCCGCATGTCTTCGGTGACCACCACATTGGCCGCAACGAGCCCCGTTCCGGAGGTGACGATGAACGGCTTGTTCGTGCCCACCAGCACCTCGCCCATGGCGTCGATGGCGGCCTTGTCGATGGCGCCGTTCTCCGCGAATTTCGCGAAGTCGTGGATGAAGGCGAGATGGATCACGCCGTCGGCATCCCTCGCGCCGCGCTTCAGGCTGTCGAGGTCCTGCAGCGAGCCGCGATGAACCTGCGCGCCCAGTTGCTCGAGCGTGCGGACGTTCTCGGCGGAGCGCGCGAGGCCGATGACCTGATGCCCGGCGGCGATCAGCTCCCTGGTGGTTTCAGAGCCGATGAATCCGGCGGCGCCGGTGACGAATACGCGCATGAGACACACTCCCTGTTCAGACCGCCGGGATATTGCTAGGCTGCTCATGCGGGTAAAGTCGTGACTTTATACGGGTATAATCGCTAACAGGATGACGGACGCCAACCCTCTCGGGACCTATCTCAGGGATCGCCGCGCCAAGCTCGATCCGACCGCCTTCGGCCTGCCGCTGCAGCGGCGGCGAACGCCGGGGCTTCGGCGCGAAGAGGTGGCGCAACGCGCCAATGTGAGCGCCACCTGGTACACCTGGCTCGAGCAAGGGCGCGGCGGCGCGCCCTCCGCCGACGTGCTGGACCGCATCGCTCGCGCCATGATGCTGACCGACGCCGAGCGCGAGCATCTGTTCCTGCTCGGTCTCGGCCGGCCACCCGAAGCCCGCTATCACGCGATCGACGGCATCTCACCCCGTCTCCAACGCGTGCTCGACACGCTGGAATACAGTCCCGCCTTCGTTCGCACGGCGACATGGGACATCCTCGCCTGGAACAGGGCGGCTGCGGCCGTCCTCACCGACTACAGCACCCTGCCGGAGGGACAGCGCAATGTTCTGCGCATGATGTTCCACGACAGCCGTGTCCGCGCCGCACAGCCCAACTGGCAGGCCGTGGCGCGCTATGTGGTCGCGTCCTTCCGCGCCGACGTGGCCCGCGCCGGCGCGGCCCGCAATGTCCAATCGCTGGTCGACGAGCTCTGCGCGACGAGCCCGGAATTCGCGGCGATGTGGCGCGACAACGATGTGCAAGGGCGGCACGGTGACGGCGTGAAGACCCTGCAGCATCCCGTCGCCGGATCGCTCTCGATGGAATTTTCGGGCTTCGCCGTCGATGGCCGGCCCGACCTCACCATGGTGATCTACAATCCCGCGACGCCGGAGGATGCCGACAAGATCCGTGCGCTGGTGACGTCGCGACCGAAGTAGGTGCGAGTGCCCTCTCGACTCGCGCCGCCGAGAAGCACGCGGGTTGCCTGACAGGCCGGGCATTCGTAGGCAGCCTTGGCTGCATCGACGCTGCAGCGTGAACAAAAAGCCGATTGCGAGCTTGGTCATCCGGACATCCCCACGGCGACGGGCATCATGAAGATCGCGACCTTCAACATCAACAATGTCCGGCGGCGGCTCCCCAATCTGCTGCGCTGGCTGCGCGCGGCCAGGCCCGACATCGTCTGCCTGCAGGAGCTGAAATGCACCCAGGCCGATTTCCCCGTCGATGCGATCGCCAAGGCCGGCTATGGCGCGGTGTGGCAGGGACAGAAGACCTGGAACGGCGTCGCGATCCTTGCGCGCAAAGCCGAGCCGGTGCTGATCCGCACCGCCCTGCCCGGCAATCCCAGAGACGAGGAGGCGCGCTACATCGAGGCCGCGGTGCGCGGCCTCGTCGTCGGCTGCCTCTATTTGCCGAACGGCAATCCGCAGCCGGGGCCGAAATTCGACTATAAGCTCGCCTGGTTCAAACGCCTGCAGAAACACGCGGCTGATTTCATCAAGGACGACCTGCCGGCCGTGCTCGCCGGCGACTACAATGTGGCGCCTGCTACGCTCGACATCTATCCGACGCGATCCTGGGACAAGGACGCGCTGATCCAGCCGAAGAGCCGCGCCGCCTTCAAGGCGCTGGTCGATCAAGGCTGGTGCGACGCGATCCGGATGCTGCATCCGGACGCGCCGATGTTCACGTTCTGGGACTACAAGCGCAACCGCTGGCCGCGCGATGCCGGCCTGCGGCTCGATCATCTGTTGCTGAGCCCGCAACTCGCGCCGCGCCTTGCCAAGGCCGGCGTCGACCGCGCCATCCGCGGCGAGGACGGCGCCAGCGACCACGCGCCGGCCTGGATCGTGCTGAAATAATCCGAACTCGCCTGTCCGCGTCGGAGCCTCAGCCGCGGTCGGGCCAGGTCTGCTGCAGATTGGTCGCGCGCTCGGGCAGGCCCTCGGTCAACACCGCCATGCCGCCGCACACCGGCAGATGCACGACGAGGCTCGCGGCATCCGGCACGTTCGGGCGCGGCGTCACGTTCCACAGCATGATCTCCTGGCGCGTGCGGCGGATCTCCTTGAACTCGTAACTATACGTCTCCGAGCCGCGCGGATATTCGCGCCAGAGCTGGCCTTCCTTGCGGAAGCTGCTCTGCGTGCCGTCATAGCGATCGGAATAGGACAGGCAGGCCGGCACGTTCAGCGCCTCGAGCACGGCCGCGCCGACGTTCGACGCCGCGGGAAGGACGCTGTTCACCGCGCCGATCGCGGCGAACACGGTCGTGATCGCGCCGGCGGCCATCGCGAGCCAGCCGGCCTTGGTCGCGGCCGGGCGCGCGGGCGCATTCGCGGCGGACACCTTGGATGCAAGTCCGCGAGGGGACGTCAGATGGAGCTGGGCCATGACGCGTTCTCCGATGGTGCGGCGAGGATGGATGCCCCGCCGGGCTGCATTCATCGGAGATCAGTCTGGCCGATCGCGCTCCCGGCGAATGTGACGCCGATCACAACCTGGAATGATGACCGCCCGGCGCCACACCGGGAGCGTGACGACACGCGCCGTCAATCGCGTCCCGCATCCATGATCGCCTGCGCGAGCCGGCCGGGATCGGAGAAGCACAGCTCATGGCTGCCGGGCACCTGGACCAGCCGGAACAGGCCGAGCTTGCCGGACAGCCGCGGATGCCATGGCAGGCTGTGCGGCAGCGCCGTGTCCTCGGTGCAGTTGATGTAGGATTTCGCGATTGCCATCTCGGAGGGATTGGCGCGCAGCTTGATCTTGTCGGTGAAGGTCTTGTTGGGATGCGGATTGAGCATGTCATAGGTGCGCGTCGCGGTGGCGAGATCGGCGTCGTTGATGAAGGCCTCGCGCCAGACCGGGAACGGCAGCACCACCGAACCGTCGCCGCGCTCCGCAGCGACCGCGTCGAACAGCGCAACATAGTGCGGTGGCACCATGTCGTTGAGGCACTCGCCGTCGTTGGGCACGAACGCATTCCAGTAGACCAGGCGGCGGATGCGCTGAGCGATGCGGTCGGCGACGCCGGTGATGACCATGCCGCCATAGGAGTGCCCCATCAGCACGGCGTCGGTGATGTCGTGCTCGCTGAAGTAGTCGCAGATCGAGGCGATCGCCTCGTCGAGTCCGGTGGTCTTTGCGTCGCCGGGGCGGTTGCCGCGGATGGTCGGCAGATGGACGGTGTGGCCGGCGGAGCGAATAGGCGCGGCGACCGGCTCGAGCTCGGCGCCGGTATGCCAGGCGCCATGGACCAGGACGTAGGTTGACATGATCACGTTCCTTTGCACGATGGAAGGCGGTGCAAGGACTATGGGCCGGACCGCGCCCGCGGCGCTTGGCTGCAACTGAACCCGATTGGTCTCGGAGTGAACCGATGGGCGCCGAGCCGGAACGGCAGCGGAGCTGGAATACGGCGGCGGTGCGGCCAGAGGAGCAGTTCTCGTATTACCGCGAGGCGATCTGCCAGGCCTTCATGAACTTGACGCCGGAGCCGGCGCGCGGCATCGGATTCGCTGCGGAGGTGCAAAGCATCAGCCTCGGGAGCGGCGCCATCAACCGCGTCAGCTTTCCCGAGCACATCGTACGCCGCTCGCGCACGGACATCGCCGCTTCCACCCAGCGCTGCTTCTATCTCAACCTCAAGCTGGCCGGCCGCTGCACCATCCTGCAGGACGAATGCGATGTCAGCCTGTCCGCCGGTCAGGTCGGCATCTTCGACAGCGATCGCACCTTCGTGCTGCAGCACGATCGCGGGCCGTCGCTCGGCGTGATCTCGTTCCGCGTCCCCGCCGATGCGCTGTGCAGCCGCCTGCCGGCGGAGCCGGACATCGCGCCGACGCGGCTGTCCGACGATCCATGCGTCGGCGCACTGATCGTGGAGACGGCCCGCTCCCTCAACGCAAATGCGCTGCGGCTCGCGCCCGACGATGCGTCGGCGCTGTTCGGCGTGCTGCTCGATCTGGTGGCGCTGAGCCTGGCGCGCCGCGGCCGCCGCGAGACGCATGCGACCACCTCATTTGCCGATGCGACGACCTTGGCGCTGCGCCGCGCCATTCACGAGCGGGTGCGCGAGCCCGGCCTGACGGTGGCGACCATCGCATCTGTCGTCGGGATCAGCGAGCGCTATGTGCACAAGCTGCTGGCCCGCGCCGGGACCAGCTTCTCCGACCTGGTGATGGAGCGCCGGCTCGATGGCGCAGCGCGCGATCTGCGCGATCCCGCCCGATGCGGCCGCGACATCGGCCGCATCGCCTTCGACTGGGGCTTTTCGGATCTGTCGCACTTCACGCGCCGCTTCAAGCAGCGCTTCGGCATGCGCCCGCGCGACTGGCGGGCGGAGACCGCGCGTCACTCCGGCTGACCACCGCCTGCGGTCAGCGCGGACTCCGTTCGCGGGCTGCGCCCCACAACCAGATTGCCGCCAGCAGGACAAGCGAGCCGACGAACGCCGCGACGACATCGCGCAGCGAAATGACGATGCTGCCCATGCCTGGAAACAACCCGAACAGGTTGAACAAGACACCACCGATGAGGGCGCCGACGCATCCCAATCCGATGTTGGTGAGGAGCCCGAAACCGGCTCGGCGGCGCTTCACCAGGATTCCGGCAAGGCCGCCACCAATCAAGCCGACGACGAGCCAAGTCCCTGCATGTGCCAGTGTGAACATTCTTCACTCCGTCGGTCTGCCGTCACCCCTCAGCTGGAGCATCACGGCCAGCAGCAAGATCATGAGAACACATTGCCGAGCGAAGCGAGACCGCCAGTTGCTACACGGAAGCGGCCAGATCAGGGGTCTTGCTCGCAGAGCCACACGAATCGCACGCTTGCAGGTTACATCGATTTCGTTGCCATGAGCTGAATTCTGCACATCGGATGAGTTCGCAACCCACTCGCAAACTGGCGCAGGCCGGCGTCCATGACAAGGTGATGCGGCCCTGCTTGCTTGGCCATTCCACTTCGGACGTCGCGTACCTCCTCCCGAAATGACAGTCATTCGAATCTAATCGTCTCGAACACGCGAGGCTCATGCGAACGCTTCGCACGCGAAGGGCTACGTAGTTCCCCCGAGTTCATTTGATCCGCGGAATCAAGAAGAATGCGTTTCCCGCAGAGCGTGTAAGGGTGAATGCATGTGCATCGCATGCAACTGGGCAAGATTCCGTGGTTTGCTCCAGCTTGATTTTGGCTCCGTCAACGAGGCCGAGCCGTCACGACGCAGGCTCCTGCAGGCCGGTGCGGCGTTCGCCGCAGCCGGCGTTGCCTCGGTGTCCGCTCCGACGAACGCCGAGGCGCGAACCGGCGACGGCAAGGCCGACATCGTGTTTCGCAACGGCCCGGTCTACACCGTGAACGGCGGCCGGGAATGGGCCCGCGCGGTCGCCGTCAAGCAAAAGCACATCGTCTATGTCGGCGATGACGCGGGCGTCCGGTCCTTCATCGGCCCGAAGACCCGCGTCGTCGATCTCGCCGGCAGGATGCTGCTGCCCGGCTTCGTGGAAGGACACATCCATCCGATAGCGGGCGCTGTCGTGACTCGGGGTGTCGATCTTCAGTACGACACAAGGGAGGAGATGCTCGACGCCCTGAAGGCCTATCGCGCCAAGCTGGGCCAGGCCGGCATCGTCCGCGGCTTCGGCTGGCGCTATAACGCCTTTCCGCCGACCGGCCCGCGCAAGGAGGATCTCGATCAGATCTGGCCGGACACGCCCGTCTTTCTCGTCGGGATCGATGGCCATTCCGCCTGGGTCAATTCCAAGACGCTGGCGATTGCCAAGGTGACCAAGGCGACCAAGGATCCGTTGCCCGGCTACAGCTACTTCGAGCGGGACCCGGCCTCGGGAGAGCCGACCGGCTATCTGGTCGAGCCACCGGCGATGTTTCCGGTCCTTAACGCGGTCTCGCCGTTCACGACCGGCTATATTGCGGACTCGCTCGCACAGTGGCTGCCGAAGGCGTCGGCGGCCGGCATCACCAGCGTGTTCGATGCCGGACTGCTCGTTCTGCCCGAGGAGACAGGCTACGAACTCTATCAGGACATGGAGCGCAAAGGAAAACTGCCGTTCCGTGTGGTCGGATCGACCTACCACAACAATTCGGCGATCGACCCCGTGCCGATCGCGAAGGCCCTGCGTCGACGCTTCAATTCCGAACTGGTGCAGGCGCCCGTTCTCAAGCTCAACATCGACGGCGGCGAAGCCCAACGGACCGCCGCATTGCTGGCCCCCTATAGCGACGATCCGAGCACGAGCGGCGAGACGCTGGTCCCGCCGGAGCAGTTCAAGGACATCATCCGACGCGCCGACAGGGCGGGCCTCAATATTCACATCCATTCCTACGGTGATCGCGCCAACCGCCTGTCGCTGGACGCGTTCGAAGCCGCGATCAAGGTCAATCCGCCGCGCGATCGCCGGCACACGCTGGCGCATCTCATATTTGTTTCACCTGACGATCTGCCGCGCTTCGCCAAGCTCGGCGTCACCGCGCAGTTCTCCGCCCAATGGTCGGTGGCGGATGCCTCTTGGCAGGGCGTGATGCGGCCGCGCGTCGGCGCGCGCGCCGAGCAGGCGTTTCGCACCGGCTCGATCCTGCGTCACGGCGCCAACATCTCGCTCGGCACCGATTGGCCGGCCGCCGGCTATTACAGCACCTACAAGCCGCTGGATGCGATCGAGATCGCGACCACGCGGCGGGAGTTGAACAAGCCGGATCAGCCGGCTTTGGTGCCGCTCGACGAGCGGATCAGCCTCGAAGAGGCGATCCGCGCCGCCACCATGGGCCCGGCCTATCAGCTCGGGCTCGACCAGAAGGTCGGTTCGATCGAGGTCGGCAAGCTCGCCGATCTGATCGTGCTTGAAAGAAACCTGTTCGAAGTCGCCCCGCACGACATCCACAACACAAAGGTGCTGATGACCGTCATGAACGGTCAGGTCAGGCACGAACAGCGAAGCTGAATCCAGCGACGTCTCGGACCGTCACCTTCAGGGCCACATCGACATACTCAGACCGATTCCCGGACATGCGGAGGCGTATATGATCGACAGAAGAATGCTCATCAAAGGCGCGGGAGCGGCGTTGGTCGCGTCCGAACTCGGTTTGCCGGCCGCGCGGGCCGAGTCTGCCGATCCGCTCTGCTACGCGTCGGTCGCCGATCTCACCGCCATGTTCCGGGCCCGCAAGGCGTCGCCGGTCGATCTCTTGAAGGCGCAGATCAAGCGGATCGAAGCCTACAACCCGAAGGTCAATTGCATCACCTACGAGCACTTCGACCAGGCGATGAAGGAGGCCAAGCAGTCCGAAGACCGGTATCGGCGCGGCAACCCGAGGCCGCTCGAAGGGATCACGGTGGCCATCAAGGACGAATTCTCCAGACCGGGCTGGCGGATCACACAGGGCTCGCTCCTCTACAAGGACTCGCCGCCGGCAACGGAAAACTCGGCCATCACCGACTTGCTCGAGGCGGCCGGCGCCGTCATGCCGTTCCAGACGACCGTACCGGAATTCTACCTCTTCCTCGGCGCATCCACCCGCGCCTGGGGCACGACACGCAATCCATGGAATCTGGAATACTCTCCGGGCGGGTCGTCGGCGGGATCGGGCGCGGCGTTGGCCGCAGGCTTCACGACGCTCGCCATGGGCTCGGACATGGGCGGCTCGATCCGAATTCCCGCCTCGCAATGTGGCCTCTACGGCTTCAGGCCGCCGTTCGGACGCGTGGCCGGTGGGGAAATCCCGTTCGCGACCTCGGGCCCGATGGCGCGGCGCTTCGACGACCTCGTCAGCCTCCAGAACGCGATCGTCGGTCCGTCCGAGCGGATGATGGCCGCGATGCGCCCTCGCCTCGACTATCCCACCCGTTATCCGCGCCTTTCCGGGTGGCGCATCGCCGTGGATTGGGGCGCCGGCATTGCGGACGTCATACCGTCCGTGAAGGCTGCGATGCTGAGAGGCATCGAGGCGCTGCGCGCCGCGGGTTGCACGGTGGACGAAGTCGATTGCGGCTTCACGAAGGCCCACAAGATGGTCTTCATCCGTGGGCTGATGTCGACGTCCATCGGCACTGCGATCGAGATCTCGAATGCGCATCGCGATCAGCTCTCGCCCTACATGACCGAAATGCTCGACCAGGTCGGCCCGGTCGGACCGCGCCAGGCCGAAGAAGCCGAAGAGCTGCTGCAGCGGCTGCACCGCCAGGTCCAGCAGCGCGTGTTCGGCAAGGGGTGCCGCATCCTGCTCATGCCGACCATGGCAACGCCTCTTGTCGGGGCCGACATGTTCAAGAGCAAGGAAAACAAGGTGGACCCGTGGGTGGGCACCGGTCTGGGCTTGGCGCTGACGTGGCACTGGAATCTGCTCAACCGCTATCCGGTCGTCGATGTCCCGCTCGGCTTGGTCGAGGACCGCATGCCCTCGGGCATGCAGGTGATCGGCCAGACCTACACCGATCTCGACACGTTCCAGTTCGCGTCCAACTGGTCCCGTCTCCGGCGGTCCCTGTTCGCGGACGAGCGTTTTCCGACCTTCACCTGATGCAGCGGGGCCACGCGGTGTGGACGCGAGACAGTGGCTGCAAGAGCAGCGCTTCGACAGCG
The DNA here is from genome assembly GCF_032485115.1 of Bradyrhizobium sp. SZCCHNRI2009. Taxonomy (NCBI): domain Bacteria; kingdom Pseudomonadati; phylum Pseudomonadota; class Alphaproteobacteria; order Hyphomicrobiales; family Nitrobacteraceae; genus Bradyrhizobium; species Bradyrhizobium sp. SZCCHNRI2009. The sequence continues at coordinate 1,325,568 of NZ_JAUEUH010000001.1, read as the reverse complement.
AGGTCGACGACGCCGAGAGCCTTCCGACAGGTGGTTCTGTTGCTCCTGATTTCGGCACTCTGCCATGACTCCGGCGCCCTGGCACAGCAGGCCAAGACGCCGTCGCTCGAAGATCTGGCCAAGGCGGCGCAGAACCCGATCGCGGACACGATCAGCGTCGGCCTTGAGAATATCGCCATGCCGAATACGGGCCCGTACCGGCAGACGGCCGACGTCTTCAAGATCGAGCCGGTCATCCCGTTCCAGCTCAATGCCGACTGGAATCTGGTGACGCGCACGACCATTCCCGGCATCGCCCAGGTCCGCTTTTCCCCCGAGCAAGGCCGGATCGGCGGGGTCGGCGACATCAACCAGATCTTCGCGCTCACCCCGTCCCATTCGGGCGCCCTCATCTGGGGTGTCGGCCCGACCTTTTCCTATCCGTCGGCGACCGATCCCGCCCTCGGTTCGGGAAAATGGAGCGCAGGTCCGACCATTGTCGCGCTGACCATGCCGGGTCCATGGGTGCTCGGGGTGCTCGCCAACAACATCTGGTCGTTTGCAGGTCCGAGCGACCGCGCGCCGGTGAACCAGATGATGCTGCAGTACTTCGTGACCTACAACTTCTCCGACGGGTCCTACATCAGCTCGAGTCCCATCATCACGGCGAACTGGCTCGCGAAGGGCAATGATCGCTGGGTCGTCCCGATCGGCGTCGGCGTGGGCAAGCTCTTCATGGTCGACAAGCAGCCGATTAATGCCGAGGTGGGCGCGTACTACAATCTGCTGAAGCCGGACCAGGCATCGCATTGGCAGTTTCGCGCCAGCCTGGCTTTCCTGTTTCCAAAATGACGCTGCTTGGATCGAGCGGCCTCTGTGGCCGTGAGCAGCAATCCGGTCTGCAATCCTGTTGAAGGCATTCGATTTGAATTTTCACCATCAGCAAGCATCCAGAGCGTCAGTTTGCGTGCGCACGCTCGACGCCTTTGAGGCCAAGTTGATCGCGGTCAATCCTGGCGGCCGCGGAGGAACGTAGTTTAGCGTTCGATCAGGGAAGGATGCGGCTCACGCGGAACGTGGGCTTTTCGGAGCAGGACAATGTGCATCGCATGCGGCTCAGCCATCGGTTCGCTGTTCGCGGCGTCGAAGCCGGAGGGCGGCGGACTGACCCGTCGCCAGATGGTTGCAACAACGGCTGCCGCCGCAGCATTCGCGGCCGCTGGCTCGGCTCCCGCTTTTGCCGCCCCCAATCGCACGACCGTGTTTCGCGGCGGGCGCGTCTACACGGTGGAAGACTCGCAGCCCTGGGCGACGGCCGTCGTCGTCAAGGGCGACAAGATCATCTATGTCGGCGACGATGCCGGAGCGATGAAGTTTGCCAGACGGGGGGCTGAGGTCATCGACCTCAAGGGCCGCATGCTGATGCCGGGCTTCGTCGAGGCGCATTGGCATCTTTGCACTCTGGCATTTGCCCGCGGCGCCTGGGTCAACGAGGAAGATCCTGAGCGCATCTCCGAGATCCTGCGCGATTACGCCAAGACGCATTCCGACGAGAAGTTCATTCTCGGCTTCGGATGGATCGCGGGCGCGTTTCCCGCCTCGGGTCCCCGCAAGGAACCGCTGGACGCGATCTTCCCTGACCGGCCGGTCCTGCTCGTCAGTTGCGATCTGCACAGCTACTGGGTCAATTCCAAGCTGCTGGAGATGGCCGGCATCACGAAGGACACCCCACGCGACGTCGTGCCCGGCTCCTCCTGGTACGAAAAGGATCCCAATGGCGAGCCGACTGGCTTCATTTCGGAAGTACCCGCGCTGTTCGCGGTACTGAAGACGCTCGAAAAACACGGCATCGAACCGTTCGGCCTCAAGTCGGCCGCCGCCGCCATCGAGGAATGGCAGCCCAAGCTCGCAGCCGCGGGCATCACCACCCTCTTCGATGCCGGCTTCAGCGCCTGGCCGACCGAGCAGCATCACGGTTTCGACATGCTGGTCGACCTCGAGAGCCGCGGCAAGCTGCTGCAACGCGTGATCGGCAGCCTCTATCACAACGACCCCAACGTCGATCCGCTGCCGATCATTCGGGCCTATCGGAAGCGCTATCGCACTCCGCTGGTCAAGGCCGAGGTGCTCAAGCTGATCGTCGATGGCACCGAGCTGAGCCGCACCGCCTATCTGCTGGATCCCTATGCCGGAGGGCAGGATTGGCGCGGCGAACCATTGTTGCCCTCGCCCGTGTTGAATCGAATCCTGCGCGAAGCCCATGCGGAGGGAATCGATACGCACCTTCACGCCGTCGGCGACGCCGCAGTTCGTATGAGCCTGGATGGATACGAAGCCGCGTTCGGCAGGCAGGGCCCCGGCAACCGTCGCCATACCATCTGCCACGCGTTCCTCACCGCGCCCTCGGACATTGCGCGCTTCAGAAAGCTCGGCCTGATTGCGAACACCCAGATCCAGTGGGGCGTGCCGGATACGAGCCAGCGTCGCATCCGCGAGATCTACGGCGAAGAGCGCTGGAGCCGCATGTACAGCTTCAAGACGTTCATCGACCAAGGCGTCACGGTGTCGTTCGGAATGGATGCCCTGGCGACCGGCTCCAAGGTCGTGGTCAAGCCGCTCGAGGCGGTGCAGGCCGGCCATACGCGCCAGGAGCCCGGCAAGCCCGACGGCCTGGTCCATCCGCCCGCTGCCGAACGCCTGAGCCTGCCGCAGCTCATTCGAGGCTACACAATCAATGGAGCTTACCAGATGCGCATGGAGGATAAGATCGGCTCCATCAAGGTCGGGAAGCTGGCCGATCTGATCGTGCTGGAGAAGAACCTGTTCGATGTCGGGCCGCACGAGATCGGCAAGGTGAACGTTCAGCTGACGATGATGAACGGCCGGATCACGCATCGCGACAGACTCTGAATGGGAATGAGGACGGGGCACGAGATGGCGAATGCACGGACTGAACAGAATCTTGCGCCGGCGGATTCGCCGATGTCGAAACGCATTCGCTGGCTGATCCTCCTGACCGTCTCCAGCGCGCTGGCGCTCGTCGTCATCGACATGACGGTGCTCTATACCGCGCTGCCCAGCCTGACCCATGAGCTCGGAGCAACCGCTTCGGAGAAATTGTGGATCGTCATGGCCTACGGGCTCGTCGTCGCCGGCCTGCTTCCGGGCTTCGGCTCGCTCGGCGATCGCGTCGGGCACAAGAGGACGTTCGTCGCCGGCCTCATCGTCTTCGGACTGGCCTCGGTGGTCGCCGCCTATTCGCCGACCGCCACCATCCTGGTTGGCGGACGCGTCCTGCTCGCGATCGGCGCCGCGCTGATGATGCCGGCGACGCTGTCGATCATTCGCATCACCTTCTCCGATGACCACGAACGGGCGCTCGCCATCGCGATCTGGGGAGCCGTTGCCTCCAGCGGGGCGGCCGTCGGCCCCTTGGTCGGCGGTGTCCTGCTGGAATATTTCTGGTGGGGCTCGGTATTTCTGATCAACGTGCCGCTCGTCGTCCTGGCGCTGCTCGCCGGCCTGCTGCTGATTCCTGCACCGGCCGATCGTGCTGAGCGCGACTGGGACCTCCTCGGTTCAGTGCAGGTGATGGCCGGGCTGATCGGCTTCGCCTACGTCGTCGAGGAGCTCGGCAGTCGCCAGTCTTCCTATGTCGTCCTTGGCGGCACCGCTGTCGCGACGGTCATCATGTTGACGGTGTTCGTACGCCGTCAATTGCGTCTCGAGGATCCTTTGCTCGACTTCACCCTGTTCCGAAACGTCGAGTTCACGCTCAGCGTGATCACCGCGATCGTGGCTTCACTTGCCATTGCGGGGACGGAGCTCGCGATCAGCCAGCGCCTGCAACTCGTCCTCGGCTACTCGCCGCTGCAGGCGGCATTGTACATCCTGCCGGCCCCGCTCGGTGCATTCATCGGCGGGCCGCTCGCGAGCCTCATGCTCCGTCGCGTGGGCGCCGCCACCACGATGTCCGGCGCGCTGTTGATCGCCGGCATCGGCGCGGCCGGCTACCTGCTCTGCTACAACGCCAATCTGGCCCTGCAATTGGTCTGCATCGCGATCAACGGGCTCGGGCTCGGAGCATCCATTGCCGCCGCCTCAAACTCCGTGATGAATCACGCGCCTGAAGGCCGCGAAGGCATGGCCGCGTCAATCGAGGAGGTGTCGTTCGAGCTCGGCGGCACGATCGGCATCAGCATTTTCGGGAGCATCCTGTCCGGAGTCTATACGGCGTTCATGGTTCTGCCCGACGGCCTCGGCATTCCCGCCGTTGCGCGCGACAGCATCGACGAGGCGCTGATCGCCGCCGAGCGGCTGCCAACCGAAGTCGCTGCCATCGTCACCTCGCACGCTCACCGCGCCTTCGATCAGGCGTTCCTGACGGTCGTCTGCGTGGCGATGGTCGTCCTGCTCGGCACGGCCTTCCTGGTCCGGCCCCGAGCAGAGCGAACGACATCGAAAGAGGCTCGTCAGCATGTCCATTAGACAGACGACGGCAATCATGTGCCGTCGTCCGTGGTGGAGACCAACATGCTCGCCAACGCAATGTCACCGTCCGTCACGTAGTGATTGACCCGCTCAGGGAGGCTCTGACCGGCTTTGTACAGCTCCACGGTCTCGATCGATCGTGTCCTGATCAGCTCGGCCATGATGTAGTCCCGCTCGGCGTTGACATCCGGATCGGTGGCGTGCGTGACCTGAAACGTCAATCGAGTGAACGATAGGCCGGTGTCCTTCGTGCCGGCTCCGACCCACAGAGCGGATTCATCGACCGCCGGCCGATCGGCGTTGGACCAGAAATCGCCTGCATTCCAGGTTTGCTCTGCGTGTGCCAGGCCAACAGCCCAGAACCTGACGTGATGGCGCTGTCGCGGGCTGTTGCCGATGGCTTTCTGAAAGCCGATATCCTGGCCGCGTCCGAACAGATAGAGCGTGCTGAACGGAGCGGTGGGGTAAGGCGTATCGAGGACGAAGGCGCGGATCATGGCCCAAGAGCTCGTCAGGCCCAATCGGTCCGCTTCAGACCAACCCACCGCAGCAAAGCTTGCGCGAAGCTGTTGGAGCGTCCCGACCAGGGCGAGATTGACGGGGTCGCCGGGCAATCCATCACCCGTGATCGTGTAGCTGGGCACTCGCCGCTTCTGAAGAATCCTGAGACTCAACCGGATCACGCGTGGCAGAACGACATAGGCCGCGAACGCGTAGCTGACGCCGACTGCGACAATCCAAGGCAGCCTGCGGTTCGCGGTCTCGAACACCACGAAGACGATCAGCCAGACCGTGAAGATCCCCAGCCCGGCGACCAGCACGCGTTGCATGAGGCGTATGAGCAGTCGCACTGGATCGGTCCGGCGAAAGGAGTGAACAGCAGTCGGTGCTTTCGGGAAGGTGTCCGATCTTCATCACGATGGCAACACCGCACCTGAACGCATGAAACCGCCCGGTCGGCGGCGTTTCGACCAGCTCGTCCGCGCCCGGTTGCTCGACATCCGCAGTCCAACGCAATCGGACTGCGCGGGGCTTACGCCGACAGCCGCTCGGCGTTGGCCGCGACATAATCCCGATAGAGATCGACGACCGCCGCCGGGCTGGCGCCGGCCATCAGCTTCGCCGTCGCCTCCAAGGCTGCGGCGAGCTTTTCGCTGACCATCAGCTCCGCCTCCTCGCCCGCATCGGCTTCGCCGCGCGCGAATTTTTCCAGCCGGAGCCGGATGACCTCGCCGGCTTCCATGGCCAGCATCGCGGCCGTGAACCAGGGGAACTCCGCCTCGGCGGTTGCCGTCATGGACGGCCGCATCTGCAAGGACATTGGCGTTTTGCTCATCGTCATCGTCCGAGAACATCGGCGGACGTGCGAGGAATACGCTTCAACTTTTAATGATGCGGACGCACAATCATCGCCGATTTCGAGTCGGCTCGAACCACCCGTTAACCACCTGGGCCCAGCTTCTCTCATCCGTCATTGCGAGGAGCGAAGCGACGAAGCAATCCAGAGTCATGCGCGCGACTCTGGATTGCTTCGCTTCGCTCGCAATGACGGGAGAGAGATCTTGCCCGCCATCACGAAGGCGCGAAAATCTTGGGCTTCCTCTTCGTTCTCGCGGTCGGCCTCGTGGCCGGCACCTTGTCCGGCATCGTCGGCACCGGCTCGTCGATCATGCTGATGCCGGTGCTGGCCTACGAGTACGGCCCGAAGGAGGCCGTGCCGATCATGGCGGTCGCTGCGGTCATGGCGAACCTGTCGCGCATCCTGGCGTGGTGGCGCGAGGTCGACTGGCGCGCCTGCGCGGCCTATTCGGTCACCGGCATTCCGGCCGCCGCACTCGGCGCGCGCACCTTGCTGATCCTGCCGTCGCAGGCGGTCGATATCACGATCGGGCTGTTCCTGATGGCGATGGTGCCGGTACGGCATTGGCTGACGCGGCACGACCTCAAGGCCAACCTCTGGCATCTCGCGCTCGGCGGCGCGATCATCGGGTTCCTCACCGGCATCGTGGTCTCGACCGGACCGCTGAGCGTGCCGCTGTTCCTGTTCTATGGCCTGTCGAAAGGCGCCTTCCTCGCCACCGAGGCCGCGAGCTCGCTCGGGCTCTATGTCTCGAAATCCATCACCTTCCAGCGCTTCGGCGCGCTGACGCCTGACGTTCTACTCAAGGGCCTGATCGCCGGCGGCTCGCTGATGGCTGGCGCCTTCATCGCCAAGCGCTTCGTGCTGCACATGAAGCCCGATGTGTTCCGCGTGGTGATGGATGGCATCATGCTGGCCGCGGGCCTAAGTATGTTATGGAACGCCACCCACTCCTGACCGCACCGATTCTCACCTCATGGCCAAGACCACGCTCTCCTTCGTCTGCCAGAACTGCGGCGCGGCCTATTCGCGCTGGCAGGGCAAGTGCGAGGCCTGCGGCGAGTGGAACACGCTGGCCGAGGAAGACACGACGGGCGCGACCTCCGCGCCGGTCTCGCTGCGCTCCAAGCGTAAGGGCCGCACCTTCCAGTTGGAATCGCTGACCGGCAAGACCATCGACGCGCCGCGGCTGTCGTCGGGCATGACCGAGCTCGACCGCGTCACCGGCGGCGGCTTCGTCCGCGGCTCAGTGCTCTTGGTCGGCGGCGATCCCGGCATCGGCAAATCGACGTTGCTGACCCAGGCGACCTCGATGCTGGCGCGCGCCGGCCATCGCGCGGTCTACATTTCCGGCGAGGAAGCTGTCGCCCAGGTGCGGCTGCGCGCCGAGCGCCTCGGGCTTGCGGATGCGCCGGTACAACTGGCGGCTGAGACGTCGGTCGAGGACATCATCGCGACCCTGTCCGAAGGCGGCGTGCCGCGACTGATCGTGATCGACTCGATCCAGACGATGTGGACCGACACCGTCGAATCGGCGCCGGGCACGGTGACGCAAGTGCGCGCCTCGGCGCAGAAGCTGATCAGGTTCGCCAAGAAATCCGGCGCCGCGATCATCCTGGTCGGCCACGTCACCAAGGACGGCCAGATCGCCGGGCCCCGCGTCGTCGAACACATGGTCGACGCGGTGCTGTCGTTCGAGGGCGAGGGCTCGCAGCAGTTCCGCATCCTGCGCGCGGTCAAGAACCGGTTCGGCCCGACCGACGAGATCGGCGTGTTCGAAATGACCGGATTGGGTCTGCGCGAGGTCACCAACCCCTCCGAGCTGTTCCTGTCCGAGCGCGATCTCGGCAGCCCCGGCACGGCGGTCTTTGCCGGGATCGAGGGCACGCGCCCCGTGCTGGTCGAAATCCAGGCCCTCGTGGCGCCGACCTCGCTCGGCACGCCGCGCCGCGCCGTGGTCGGCTGGGATCCGAGCCGGCTGTCGATGGTGCTGGCCGTGCTGGAGGCGCATTGCGGCGTCAAGCTGTCGGGCCACGACGTCTATCTCAACGTCGCCGGCGGCCTGCGCATCAACGAGCCTGCGGCGGATCTCGCCGCGGCCGCGGCTCTGGTCTCCTCGCTGGTCAACGCTCCGCTGCCGCCCGATGCGGTCTATTTCGGCGAAATCTCGCTGTCGGGCGCGGTCCGACCGGTGGCGCAGACCTCGGCTCGGCTGAAGGAGGCTGCCAAGCTCGGCTTCGGCCGCGTGGTACTGCCGGAGCGCGCCCGCGGCGAGGCCGGCGGCGACGCCGGGCTCAGCCTCAATACCGTCGGCGGATTGACCAGTCTGGTGGCCGACATCGCCGCGCTCGGCACGCCTCGTGCCCGACACGATAGCAGCCGCGAAGACGGCGACCAGGGCCGCCGCGACCCCAGCCATGCCGAAAAAAATGCCACACCAGCGAGATTCCGCCGCCAGGACGGCTAGCCGGACCGTGACGTTCGCGTGACTCGCCGCTATACAACGCCGCAACCGGTCGCCCACACGGGATCGTGCAGCCGTCCGGACTTGCCGGGGAACCTCGCTGTCCTCCTCCCGGAGGGGCGGTCCTCCGTCGACTCGAAGCGAACCTTGGACCTGTGAAGCGGACCTGAGCAGCCGATGCCGATAACGATCCTCGATCTCATCCTGCTCGGCGTGATGCTGGTGTCGGGGCTGCTCGCGATGGTCCGGGGCTTCATGCGCGAGGTGCTGTCGATCGCGGCCTGGGGCGCGGCCGCCCTGGTCACGCTTTATTCATTCTCCAAGCTGCTGCCGACCGCCAAGACCTATTTCAACAACGATACCGTCGCGAGCGTGGTCGTCGTCGCCGGTACTTTCGTGGGCACCCTGCTGATCGTCTCGGTGATCACGGTCAAAATCTCCGACATGATTCTCGATTCGCGCATCGGCGCGCTCGACCGCACCCTCGGATTCCTGTTCGGACTGGGCCGCGGCCTGCTGATCGTGGTCGTCGCCTTCCTGTTCTTCAGCTGGCTGGTGCCGGACAAGCAGCGCCCGGACTGGGTCACCGGTGCCAAATCCCGTGTGGTCCTGCAGGGAACCGGGGATTGGCTGATGTCGCTCTTGCCTGATGATCCTGAGAACACCATTTTAAAGAAATTCAAGAAGAACAAGCCGGACGACGACCAGACTGACACCGAGTCGCCCGGAGCGGGCGGCGATGGGTATAGCAAGCCTGCCCGCGACAGCTTGAAGAAGCTGATCGAGAAACCCGCGGCCAAGTGAGCTCAGCCCAGAAGAGAGGCGCGATGGACCTGCACCACGATTCTTCCGGCGAAGCCCAAGCGGATACTCACGCGGATCTGGACTTCGGACCTCAAGCCTACCTCAGAGACCCAGACCTTGACGGAGACACGCTGCGCGAAGAGTGCGGCGTGTTCGGCATTTATGGGCACAATGATGCCGCCGCGATCACCGCGCTCGGCCTCCACGCGCTCCAGCATCGCGGCCAGGAAGCCGCCGGCATCGTCTCCTATGACGGCACGCGCTTCCACAGCGAGCGCCGCCTGGGCCTCGTCGGCGACACCTTCTCCCGCCGCGAGGTGATCGAGCGCCTGCCCGGCAATGCCGCGATCGGTCACGTGCGCTACGCGACCACCGGCGCCACGATCCTGCGCAACGTGCAGCCGCTGTTCGCCGAGCTCAATGCCGGCGGCTTCGCTGTCGGCCACAACGGCAACCTCACCAACGGGCTCACGCTCCGCCGCGAGCTGGTGCGCGCCGGCGCCATCATGCAGTCGACCACCGACACCGAGGTGATCCTGCATCTGGTCGCGCATTCCCGCCGCACCAATTTCATCGACCGCTTCATCGAGGCGCTGCGCGCGCTCGAAGGCGCCTACTCGCTGGTCTGCATGACCAACAAGAAGCTGATCGGCGCCCGCGATCCCCTCGGCATCCGCCCGCTGGTGTATGGCGAGCTCGAGGGCTGCCCGATCCTGGCCTCGGAGACCTGCGCGCTCGACATGATCGGCGCACGCTACATCCGCGACATCGAGCCGGGCGAGGTCGTGATCTTCGATGAAAACGGCGCCCACAGCCACAAGCCGTTCCCGCCGAAGCCGGCGCGTCCCTGCGTCTTCGAATACATCTACTTCGCCCGGCCCGACTCAGTGGTCGGCGGCCGCTCGGTCTACGAGGTCCGCAAGGCATTCGGCGCGCAGCTCGCGCGCGAGAGCCATCCCGACGTCGACGTCGTCGTGCCGGTGCCCGATTCCGGCGTGCCGGCGGCGATCGGCTACAGCCAGCATTCGGGCGTGCCGTTCGAGCTCGGCATCATCCGCAATCACTATGTCGGCCGCACCTTCATCCAGCCGACGCAGGCGATCCGCGAATCCGGCGTGCGCATGAAGCACTCGGCCAACCGCGCCGCGATCGAAGGCAAGCGCATCATCCTGATCGACGACTCGCTGGTGCGCGGCACCACCTCGCGCAAGATCGTGCGCATGATGCGCGACGCCGGCGCCACGGAGGTGCATTTCCGCCTCGCCTCACCGCCGATCCTCTACCCCGACTATTACGGCATCGACCTGCCGGACCGTGGCGGCCTCTTGGCGGCGACGCATTCGCTCGAGGAGATGCGCGAGCTGATCGGCGCCGACTCGCTGGCGTTCCTGTCGATCGACGGCATGTACCGCGCCATGGGCGAGCCGGCCCGCGACCCCGCCGCGCCGAAATACGCCGACCACTGCTTCACCGGCAGCTATCCGACCCACCTCACCGACCAGTCGCTGGTCGAGCCGACCCAGCAGCAGTTGTCGCTCCTGGCCGAGGCGAGCTGAGGCTCTCTCCCCACACCGTCATTCCGGGGCGATGCGCAGCATCGAACCCGGAATCTCGAAATTGTTTTGTGCGCCTGACCTCTAGATTCCGGGTTCGAGGCCTAACGGCCTCGCCCCGGAATGACGGCGTTCGATCGGCCGTCGTCCCGGCACATGCCGGAGGCCCTGACCACCGGCCGTCGTTTGTCGGGCAGGACTAGCCACAGCCACCCAACTCCATCATAACCGCCGCGGAATATGGATCCCGGCGTTCGCCGGGACGACGGCTGAGAGATGATCGTGATGACCCTTCCCCTCGCCAATCGTATTGCCCTCGTCACCGGCGCCTCGCGCGGCATCGGCCATGCGACCGCCCGCGCGCTCGCGCGCGCCGGTGCGCATGTCGTCGCCGTCGCCCGCACCCAGGGCGGGCTGGAGGAACTCGACGACGAGATCCGGAAAGAGACCGGCAGCGGCGCCACCCTGGTGCCGCTCAGCATGACCGACAGCGACGGCATCGCCCGGCTCGGCGCCGCGCTGCATGAGCGCCATGGCAAGCTCGACATCCTCGTCGGCAATGCCGCCGTGCCCGGCCCCTCCTCACCGCTCGGCCATATCGACCTCAAGCCGTGGAACGACGTCGTCGCGGTCAACCTCACCGCCAACTTCCAGCTGATCCGCTGCATGGAGCCGCTGCTGAAGGCCTCCGACGCCGGCCGCGCGGTGTTCCTCACCTCAGGCGCCGCTCACAAGGCGCAGGCCTATCTCGGCCCCTACGCCGTCACCAAGGCGGCGCTGGAGACCCTGGCTCGGGTATGGGCGCACGAGACCGAGCGCACGCCGCTGCGCGTCAACCTGTTCAGCCCGGGCCCGATCCGCACCCGCATGCGCGCCACGGTGTTCCCAGGTGAAGACCCGATGACGCTCGAGACGCCCGAGCAGGTCGCCGAATTGATCGTGCCGATGTGCCTGCCGTCGTGGACAGAGACCGGCAAGCTCTACGAGTACAAGACCCGCGCGCTGAAGAGCTTTCAGCCACCGGCGTAGACTATCGCGTCGACGGCACCAGGGCGGTCGCAGGCTCCACTCCTACGTCGCGCTGTCACCCGCCGCGACCTCCACGAGATCGATGGCGCGCTCCGGGCAAGCCACCACGCACAGGCCGCAGGCAAGGCAGAGATAGCTCTTCGGCGTGTAGGCCGTCTTCATGCCGTGAAAGCGCACGCGCATCCTGCCGAGGAAGGACAGCGCTCGGAAATCGTCGCCGCTGATCGGCGCAACGTCGAACACGTTGTAGGGGCACACCTCGACGCAGTCGCCCTTGGCCTCGCATCGGTTGCGGTCGACGACCGGCACGAAGCTGCCCGGCTCGGCCTTGCAGCCGGCGCCCGGACGTTTCGGATGCTGCGCGGCCTTGCGCACCTTGGCAGCCTTGGTGCGCTTCGAGAGCGGTGGTGTCGGCTCGGTCTGGTCGGTCACGCTGTCGGCTCCATGGGCGGATGAATCAGGCTTCGGCGGTCAGCATCAGCGCGGTGCCGGCGGGATCGCGCAGCACGTACTGATCGCCCCGCACGATCACCTCGTCACAGCCGCGCAGCGCGGCGTCGAGGCGCGCGCGGGTGTCGAAGCGGATCGAGAAGCCGCGCAGCCGCGCCACGCCTGCGGGTGCTGGCGGCGCATCGATCCCCTGCCAGACGTTCAATGCGATACGGTGGGTGTAGGCGCCGCCGGCGCCGAGATCGGCAAACCCCAGCTGTGGCGCGAATGCGCCGGGCAGGAAGCCAAGCCGCGTGTAGAACGTGCGCGCAGCCTCGATGCGCGGGACGTGCAGATGCAGATGGCCGATCCGCGCGGCGTCGGCGAGCGGCGCCGACAGCGGCGGTCCTTTCGCCTGCGCCAGCTCATGGCGCACGTCTAGCGGGCTCCTGCCACTGCAGGGCCGGCCTTCGGCATCGAACACGGTGAAATCGGTCTCGAACGTGCCGTAGCCGCCGAACCGCTCCGGCGTCTCCAGCGTGAACTCGATGCCGAGCCCGTCAGGATCGTTGAGATAGATCGCCTTGGACATCACGTGATCGACCGGCGAGATCGGCGTGCGGCTGGCGATCAGCCGGCGCAGCATCCGCGAGAATTCCGCCTGGTCGGGCACATGGATGGCGATATGATAGAGGCCGGAGAAGCCGCGCAGCGCCGGGCGTTTCGCACCGGGATGCAGCACCACGAGCGTCTCGCCCGCCGTGCCGAGCTCGGCCGCGCCGTTGCGCTTGCACAGGCGCAGACCTGCGGTCTCGCACCAGAAATCGATCGCGCGCTCGAGATGCGTGACCTCCAGATGCACCGGCCCGAAGGTCGCGATCTCGCTGGATGCGCCGGTTCGCGGCAAGGTCAGATGGTCCATGTGCGATCTCCGATTGGTCCGTCGTTGCGGCCGCGCCCGATGCGGCGGGGCCACGTTAGACGGCCGACGCGTCCTGATCGCCGGGCGCCCCGTTGAGGCTCGCATTCTCCGGGGTGAATGATCCGGGCCGGACAGCGCCGCTCCGCCCGCGGCCGGCGCCTATCTCGGTCCGGCAGGATCTGCCGCGGCGGGTTTGGCGGCTGCCGACTTGCCCGCAGCCGCCTTCGCCACAGCCGGCGCCTGGCGATCGCGCACCGCCATCAGCTCCTTACGCAGCTTCTCCTGCTGCTCGACCGACAACACCGGACGCTGGTCGTCATGCGGCACGTCGTTGACGGGGAGATAGTTGTAGGTGTTGTGGAACTGCGTGGTGGCGTCGGGCGGCGGCGTGGACGACGTCGCGCAGCCGCCGAGCAGCAATGGTATCAGCAGCGCGGCGCGCGCAGCGGAGCTCACGACAGACCTGCAGCTTCGCCAGATCATCGCGCGGCAGCCGCCATCGTGCGCGCCGGGATCTGCGCCGTGATGCCGTGCTCGTTGGATTGCAGCCCAGGCAGGCTCTTCACCCAGGGATAGCCCCGCCGTCCCATGTCGTGGCCGCGATCGAATAGCGCGGTCATGTAGGTGCGGTCGAACGGACCGTCGGCCTTGGCCTGGAAATCGGCCGGCACGCTGGCGAGGTTGAAGTCGATGCCGTTGAACTTCGCCACCGAGTAGATGCGGTAGATGTCGCCGATGCCCTGGTTCTTGATCAGGGTCGACAGCGAGCGTTGCGTCACCGAGAGCACGTCGGCGCCGACGCTGTCCCATTGCGGATCGATGCGGGCGTTGCGGATGACGTAGAGATGCGCGCCGCTCACGCTCCGGCGCGGGCCGCGGCCGGAGACGAGACGCAGCACCGACGGACCGATGAACACCTGCCGCGTCACGCCGCCGTCGACATGCAGCTCGTCATAGTCCTTGTCGCCGATCCGCACCTTGATGCGAACCGGAGCGAAGGCGCCCGGCACGGTCGCTGACGCCAGCAGCACCTGGCGGAACAGCGCGATCGCCTCGGGCGTATCGGCGGCTGCGATGCGGCCCATGTCCCACAGCACCGGACGCTGCGCATCGAGATTGGTGGTGCCGACCAGAAGCACCCGGCCCTTGCTGCTCTCGCGCGCGACGTCGCGGAGAAACTCGCGATCGACATACTTCTCGATCAGCCGCGACAGCGGCGTGTTGTCGGCCAGCGCCGAGCCCTGCAGCAGGCCGGGAATGTTGACCGTGAAGATGTCCTTGCGCTCATAGGCGGTGAAGATCTCGCGCAGCTTGTCATCGTGCTCGCGGCCCAGGAAGACGAACGGCGCGATCAGCGCGCCGGAGCTGACGCCCGTCACCATGTCGAATGACGGCCGGTTGCCGGCCTCGCCCCAGCCGGCCAGCAGCCCGGCGCCGAACGCACCGTTCTCGGCGCCACCGGAGATCGCGAGGAAATTCAGCGGACGCGAGATCGGGAGTTCGGCCGACGCGCGTGACATCGCGCCCTCGGCAAAGCGCGGCGCCGGCTCGTCACCCCAGTAGCGGACGTTGCGGAAGCCGACCGGGTCGGCGCTGACAGCCGCCGCCTCCGGCAACGCGTTGCGTGGCATGACGGCTGCGCACGCCGCCAGCAGCAGCGACGCGGCGCACGCGAGCAGGACACGCGGGACAAGCACGCGGAAGGAGGCGGCGGACTTCATCGCGACGCTTGCTGCTCCACGCTTGCGATCTCCGGCGACGGCTGCGGCGCGTCCGGCCTGGCTTCCTCGGCGCCCTTGTCGGTCCAGCCCGGCGGCAGGCCCAGACCGGCACCGACGAAGCCCTTCAGGCCGGGGAAACGTCCGTACTGCTCACATGCGGCATATTTGGGAGCGGCGCCGAGCTTGGCCGGCACGCTCGACACCGAAGGCAGCGAGGCCAGCGACGGGACGCCTGAGAACGGCGACTCGCCGGTCGACACCAGCTTCGCGAAGTCGGCGCCGAACTCGGAAGCGAGGTCGTAGGCGTCGCCGTCATTGGCCATGCGGGCAGTCGAGACCGAGTTGGCGCCGCGCGCCCACACCATTGCGGCCTTCTGGAACCCTGCGAAATCGCGCGCCTCGGCCTCGACGGACAGCGTGCCAAGCCCGACCGGCAGCCGCGGCACCGGCACCGGGACGCCCGGCAGCGCGACGCTCTTGGCGATCGACGCCACCTGCGAGGCGGCCGAGGCGGTCGCGTTGGTCGCCGTGGCATGGGTGACGGTTGCCTTGACCGTCAGATCGGCCTCCTCGCGGGGTCCGACGATCTGGAATCGCTCGCTCAGCCGCAGGCACATTTCCCGGCTGATGACGTTGGCCACCAGCTTGCGCTCGCTGTCGTCGAGGGCGATGTCGGGACGCGGCGGAAACGCGGTCGGCTCGATCCGGATCGTCTTGGCCTCGAGCAGCTCTTTCTTGTTGGCCTTGATCTGCGCGCGCGTCACCAGGCCGTTGGCTTCGGCGAGATGATCGTAGTTCTTGAGCGAGCCCGCCCGCTCGAGCGGAGCGGTGGCGCAGCCGGCCGTTGCCAGCGCCAGGGAAACCAGGGTCATCGACTTCAGCGGAGCGAGACGCATCGAAACGGTCAGACCCATTGATAGACAACTCACTCTAATTAAGTCTCACAAGCCGTAGCGCTTGTCCAACGAAACTAGATCAAATTCTCTAGATTAGAGCGGCGAGAAATATTATTTTATATTACAAGCAGTTGGCGGAAACGACGAATGTGGCGAGAGTTGGCCCGGCAGGACACGCGATGAGAAAGGTCGATCCGGTCAAGCACGAGCAGAAGCGCCGGGAGATTCTCCAGGCCGCCCTGTCGTGCTTCGTCAGGAACGGATTTCACGGCGCCAGCACCACCGACATCTGCGCCGCCGCCAAGATCAGCCCGGGGCACCTCTACCATTACTTCCCCAGCAAGGAGGCGATGATCCAGGCGCTGGTCGAGCAGAATCTGAGCCACGCTGCATCGCGCCTCCAGGCAATCCTGGCCTCGCCCGACGTGATCGACGCCCTGGTGCAGGAGCTCGAGAGCACCAGCATTCACCAGCCGCAGGCCCAGGTCCTCAGCGCCGAGGCTTTGGCTGAGGCCTGCCGCAATGCCGACTTTGCAGCCATCGTCCACGCCCATGCGCGCGCGATGCGGGCGCTGCTGGTCGACTTCCTCACCAAGGCACAGGGCCGCGGCGAGGTCGATCCCGGCCTCGATCCGGAGGCGACCGCGAACATCCTGTTCGTGATCGTCGACGGCGCACGCGCGCTGCCGATCCGCAATCCGAACGTCGACATCAAGAAGAGCAGTGAGCATCTACGGCTCATGCTGACGCGCTTTCTGCGGCCGCCCACGTTGCGGACGCCGTCGAAAAAGGAAGCGGTGGAGCAGGCGCCGGTCTGAGCCTGCCGATCGGCGTCCCCCCGCGCGATTGACACTCCGCCATGCCCGCGATTGACTGCGCTCATAAGCGGATGACCGCAGCACATATCGGGGAGGACGGCATGACGCGAGCACGACGCGGACGCGCGACAAGGCCTGCCCTGGTCATTCTGCTGTTCGCCGTTGCGGCCGGCAACGTCCTCTTCTCTCGCAGCACCAGCGCCGCAGCAGAGGTGCCCGCGTTCGCCGTCGAGCCGTCCTGGCCGAAGCAGCTCCCCAACAACTGGATCCTCGGCCAGGTCGGCGGCATTACGGTTGATCACCAGGGCCACATCTGGATCATTCACCGGCCGCGCTCGCTGACCGACGACGAGAAAGGCGCCACGCTCAATCCGCCGCGATCGAAATGCTGCATGCCGGCGCCCCCGGTGCTCGAATTCGATACCGACGGCAATCTCTTGCGCGCCTGGGGCGGCCCGGGCCCGGGCTATGAATGGGTCGGCCGCGAGCATGGCATCGAGGTCGACGAACGCGGCTTCGTCTGGATCGGCGGCAATGCCGACAATGACAACGCCATCCTGAAGTTCACGCTCGATGGCAAGTTCGTCGCTCAGATCGGAACGATGGCGCCGAGCAAGGGCTCCAACGACACCACCCAGCTCGGCAAGCCCGCGGAGACAGCGATCGACAAGGAGGCGAACGAGATCTACGTCGCCGACGGCTACGGCAACCGCCGCGTCATCGTGTTCGATGCCACCACCCTCGCCTACAAGCGGCATTGGGGCGCCTATGGCCATCTCCCTGACGATGCCAAGCAGCCGCCGTATGATCCCAAGGCACCGGTCGCCCAGCAGTTCGGCAATCCCGTGCACTGCGTGAAGATCGCCGACGATGGTCTCGTCTATGTCTGCGACCGCATCAACGACCGCATCCAGGTGTTCAGGAAGGACGGGACATTCGTGACCGAATGGTTCTTCGAAAAGAACACGCTCGGCAATGGCGCGGTGTGGGACATCGCGATCTGGCCGGATCCGAAGCAGACCTACCTGCTGTCTGCCGATGGCGAGAACAACGAGATCCGCATCATCAGGCGGGATGACGGCAGCGTGGTCGGCAGCTTCGGCCACAATGGCCGCAATGCCGGCCAATTCCATTGGGTGCACGCGATGGCTGTCGACCGGCAGGGCAACGTTTATACCGCCGAGGTCGACACCGGTAAGCGCATCCAGAAATTCCGGCTGACCTCGGACGCCCTGCGTTAACGCTCAAGCGAAACGCACAAACCTTGGGCGCGTCTCGCGCCTTTTGGCGCATTGCCGCAACTCACAAGACCGGCTATCCAGGGAGACCGACGGCAAAGGGCGCCCAAGAAGCCCCGCCGTGGCACGACACCAGGGAGGACTTTGATGACGACGTCTCATGCGCGGCGGATGGCTGCGCTGCTTGCCGCCACCACGCTCAGCTTTGCCGGCTCCGCCTTCGCCGACGACAAGGTCGTCAAGATCGGCGTGCTCAACGACATGTCCAGCCTCTACGCCGACATCGGCGGTCCCAACTCGGTCGCAGCCGTCAACATGGCGGTCGAGGATTCCGGCCTGAAGGCCAAGGGCTGGACCATCGAGGTCATCAGCGGCGACCACCAGAACAAGCCCGACGTCGGCGTCAATATCGGCCGGCAGTGGATCGACACGCAGAAGGTCGACGTGATCATGGACACGCCGAACTCGGGCGTGGCGCTGGCCGTCTCCAACCTGGTCAAGGAAAAGAACTCGATCCTGTTGAACTCCGGTGCCGCCACGGCGGACCTGACTGGCAAAGCGTGCAACGCAAACACCATCTCCTTCACCTACGACACCTACATGCTCGCGAACGGCACCGGCAAGGCGCTGACCAAGGCCGGCGGCGACACTTGGTTCTTCCTGACCGCCGACTATGCCTTCGGTCACGCACTCGAGCGCGACACCTCGGCCGTGGTGACCAGCAGCGGCGGCAAGGTGCTGGGCTCGGTGAAGCACCCGCTCAACACCGCCGACTTCTCGTCCTTCCTGCTGCAGGCGCAGTCGTCGAAGGCGAAGGTCATCGGGCTTGCCAATGCCGGCGGCGACACCACCAACTCGATCAAGCAGGCCTCGGAATTCGGCATCGTCCAGGGCGGCCAGAAGCTCGCCGCACTCCTGCTGTTCGTCAACGACGTGCATGCGCTGGGGCTGAAGGTGGCGCAGGGCCTGACCTTCACCGAGTCGTTCTACTGGGATCTGAACGACCAGACCCGCGAATGGTCCAAGCGTTTCCAGAAGCTGTCGCCGAAGGGCACGATGCCGTCGATGACGGTGGCGGGCAACTATGCCGGCACGCTGCATTACCTCAAGACGCTGGAAGCGCTCGGCGGCAATCCGCATGACGGCGCCAAGGTCGTGGCCAAGATGAAGGAGATCCCGACCGACGATCCGCTGTTCGGCAAGGGCCCGCTGCGCGCCGACGGACGCCGCCTGATCCCGGCCTATCTGTTCGAGGTCAAGAAGCCCGAAGAGTCCAAATACCCGTGGGACTACTACAAGCTGATCGCCAAGATCGCGCCTGAGGATGCCGCCAAGCCGCTCGAGGCCAGCGACTGTCCGCTGGTGAAGAAGTAAGCCGATAGCTCCGATGCGGGATGCGGTGGATTAGCATCGCGTCCCGCCAGTGCCGCTGCGCAGAATCACGTCATCGTCAGCGCAGCAGGCTCGCGAGGCGGCCGATGCCTTCCTCGATCACGGCCTCCTCGGGCAGCGAATAAGACAGGCGGATCGTGTTGGTGCCGCTGCCGTCGTGGAAGAAAGCTGCCCCGGGAACGAACGCCACCTGGGCCTGATTCATGGCCCGGTCGAGCAAGGCGGCACCGGACACGCCGTCCGGCAAGGTGAGCCAGACGAAGAACCCGCCGTCGGGCCGCGTCCACCTCGCTTCTGACGGCATCTGTGCCTCAAGTGCCCCCAGCATCGCATCGCGCTTGAGCCGATAATGCGCGCGCGCCCGTGCAATCAGCCCGGCATGCCCTCCGTCTTTCACGAGCCTGTGCATCACGATCTGATTGATCGCTGACACGTTGAGGTCGCTCGCCTGCTTGATGAGGACGAGACGGCTGATGATGGCGCGCGAGGCACAAACCCAGCCGATGCGCAGGCCCGGCGCGACCGTCTTCGAGAACGTTCCGAGATGGATGACGCGGGAAGCATCGAGCGAGCCGCGGCGACGGACGTCCAACGACTGCAGCGACGGCATCTCGTCGCCGTCGAAACGCAAGGCAGAATAGGCGCTGTCCTCCAACACCGGCACGTCCAGCTCGCCGGCGAGATCCAGGACATCGGCGCGCGCCGAACGCGACAGCGTCTCACCGGTCGGATTGGCAAAGTCCGGCACGACATAGACGAACTTCACGCGCGCCCCCGCAGCTTCTTTCGCGGCTTCGTCCGCGTAGGAGGCCGGGGTGCGGTTCGCAGCGCGTGGACCGATCGAATCGTAACGCGGCTCGTAGGCCGAAAAGGCCTGCAGCGCGCCAAGATAGGTGGGAACGGTGACGAGCGCCGTATCCGCGGGCGTGAGCAGCAGCTTGCCGAGAAAATCGAGCGCCTGTTGCGATCCCGCGGTGACGAGGATGTTGTCTGGCGAGGCCGCTATGCCCTGAGCGGTCATGTGCTCGGCGATCCACTGGCGAAGCGGACCGTAGCCCTCGCTGACGGCATATTGCAGAGCAGCGGAAGCCACGTTGGGCGATGCCAGCGCATCGGCATAGACCTGCGCCGCCGCTGCTGCAGGAAACAGCGCGGGATCGGGGATGCCGCCGGCGAACGAAATCATGCCGGGCCGCTCCAGCACCTTGAGCAGCTCGCGGATCTCCGATGCCTTCATGCGATCCGCGCGGCGCGCGTAGACGGGCTTCCAGCTCACCAATATTCCTCCCCTGATCCGGATATTTATGTCAGTATTATTGACCTATTTTGAAGTATGTGCAATCCCCGTCCCGCGAGAGCGCGAGAGCTGCATCGGTGGGGTCAGCGGATGAGAACCTTCAGGCCGGCGCGCTAGTCTAGCTGTTCTTTGTCGAGGACAGCGTCCGCACCGCAATCAGGAGAGCGACGATCAGCAACGCCGACGCCAGCAGGAACGGCGCGCCGGGCAGATGCGCCGGCGCGGCCGCTCCGATGAAATAGGCAAAGGTCAGCGTGAACAGGAAGGGACCCGCGAGCTGGGCCACGCTCTGCACGCTCGACGTTGCGCCCTGTAGCTGGCCCTGCTTGTCCGGTGGGACGAGGCGGGTCATCAAAGCCTGCATGGCCGCGCCCGACACGCCCCATAGCGCCATCACGGGGATGCCGAGCCAGCTCAGCGGTCCCGTCGGCGCCACGCCGAAAATGAAGAAGCCGACCATGCCCGCCGACAGGCCGAGCATCAACGCGCCGCGCTCGCCGAACAGGCGGACGATCAGCCCGACCGCGCCGCCCTGCACGATCATCGCGCAGACGCCGACCATCGCCAATGTGAGGCCGACGGTGCGGGTGTCCCAGCCGTAGCGGTAGGTCGCATACAGCACGAAGGTCGACGGCAGCACGACATGGGCAAGCTGGGTGATGAAGTTCACGGTCGACAGCCCCGCCAGGATGCGGTCCGATGCCAGCAGCCGCAGCGCACCGAGCGGGTTCGCCGTCCGCCACCGGAATGGACTGCGCCGTTCCGGCTTCAGCGACTCCGGCAGCACCAGGAAGCCATAGAGCGCGTTGGCGAAGCTGAGCCCCGCAGCCGCCCAGAACGGCAGCCGCGGATCGATGTCACCCAACAGTCCGCCGGTGGCGGGACCGAGCACGAACCCCGCACCGAACGCTGCGCCGATGCGGCCGAAGATCGCGGCCCGCCGATCCGGCGGCGTCAGATCGGCGATGTAGGCAAAGGCGGTGGAGATGCTGGCCGAGGTGACGCCGGAGACCAGGCGCCCAACGAACAGCCAGGCGAGCGACGGCGCCAGCGCCA
The DNA here is from genome assembly GCF_032485115.1 of Bradyrhizobium sp. SZCCHNRI2009. Classification (NCBI taxonomy): domain Bacteria; kingdom Pseudomonadati; phylum Pseudomonadota; class Alphaproteobacteria; order Hyphomicrobiales; family Nitrobacteraceae; genus Bradyrhizobium; species Bradyrhizobium sp. SZCCHNRI2009. Next base: position 1,304,119 of record NZ_JAUEUH010000001.1, on the reverse strand, counting down.
TCAGCACGTAGTCGGCGGCGAGGCCGAAGTTCGACAGCAGGATCACCGGGCGCCGGCCGAAGCGATCGGACAGGCTGCCGAGCACCGGTGAGAACACGAACTGCATCAGCGCCCAGGCGGTGCCGAACAGGCCGAAGATGCGGGCCGCCTGCGCGGTGTCGTTGCCGACGAAGCTCTCGATCAGCTTCGGCAGGATCGGCATGATCAGCCCGAGCGCGAGCATGTCGAGCAGGATGGTGACGAAGATGAAGGCGACCGCGCCGCGGCGCGGGGCCGGCGCATTTTCGGTCGCGACGCTCGGCGGACTTGCTTCCATGGCCGGACCGCTTCCGCTACCGCGATTGATCAGTTCGGCCGCTTGCGCTTGTGCGCGAACGGATTGGCCTTCTCGCGCAGGGTGATGCGCACCGGCGTGCCGGGCAGCTCGAAGGTCTCGCGCATCGAGTTGGTGAGATAGCGCAAGTAGGATTGCGGGATCGCGTCGGCGCGCGAGCAGAACAGCACGAAACTCGGCGGCCGCGCCTTGGTTTGGGTGATGTAGTTCAGCTTGAGCCGGCGGCCCGACACCGCCGGCGGCGGATTGTCGGCGATCGCCCCCTCGAACCAGCGGTTCAGCGCCGCGGTCGGCACGCGCCGGTTCCAGACCGCGTAGGCTTCGACGATCGCCTGCATCAGCCGGTCGATGCCCTCGCCCATCAGGCCCGACACCGCCACGATCGGCGCGCCCGCGACCTGCGGCAGCCAGTGGTCGGCATCGCGGCGGAGCATCGAGATCTGGCCGGGGTTGCCGTCCATCAGATCCCATTTGTTGACGGCGATGACCAGGGCACGCCCCTCACGCTCGATCAGGTCGGCGATGCGCAGATCCTGCTCCTCGAAGCGGTTCTGCGCATCCATCATCAGCACGACCACCTCGGCGAAGCGCACCGCGCGCAGCGCGTCCGCCACCGACAGCTTCTCCAGCTTCTCCTCGATGCGCGAGCGCCGGCGCAGACCTGCGGTGTCGAAGATGCGGAAGCCGCGGCCCTTCCACTCGATTTCGACCGCGATCGAATCGCGCGTCGTCCCGGCCTCGGGACTCGTGAGCAGCCGCTCCTCGCCGAGCAGATGGTTGATCAGGGTCGACTTGCCGGCATTGGGACGGCCGACGATCGCGACCCGGATCGGCCTGTTGGCGCGCTCCTCGTCGGTCTCCTCGCGCTCGTCGTCCTCGTCGTCGGTGGGCGGCACGAGCTTGCTGACGGCGTCGTAGAGTTCGCCCATGCCCTCGCCGTGCTCGGCCGAGATCTGGATGGGATCACCGAGGCCCAGCGCATACGACTCCATGGCGCCGAGCTCGCCATGCTTGCCCTCGCTCTTGTTGGCGAGCAGCAGCACCGGCTTGTCGGCGCGGCGGGCGAAATCGGCGAAGGCGCGGTCGGCGGGCGTCAGGCCGATGCGGGCATCGATGACGAAGAACAGCGCGTCGGCGAGCGCGATGGCGGTTTCCGTCTGCTCCTGCATGCGCGCGGTCAGCGAGCCCTTGGGGCCCTCGTCGAGGCCGGCGGTGTCGATGATCGTGAAGTTGAGATCGAACAGCTTCGCCTCGCCCTCGCGGCGGTCGCGCGTGACGCCCGGCACGTCGTCGACGAGCGCCAGCTTCTGCCCAACCAGACGGTTGAACAGGGTCGACTTGCCGACGTTGGGCCGGCCGATGATGGCGATGGTGAAGGGCATGATGATCCGTGCGCGTGAGCGCGCAGCTTTAGCGCATTCGGCCGCAAAACCGAACGGGCGATCCGCCGATTCGCAGGTGAGATTAACGGCTGAAGGAGCCGCTCGGCATCGGCGCCGGGAAGCCGCCGCCGGATCGCTGGGCCGCCGGCTGCTGCGCCGGGGCAGCATCATCCGGCGGTGGTGCCGTGGTGCGGCGGCGCACGATCTTCTTGGGCTTCGGTGCCGGCGGAACGGCGGCAGCGCCCTCCTCGACCGCGGCAGCCTCGCCATCCTGCGGATCGGCCGTCGTCGGGTTGCTCACGGCCGCCTGCCGCCGGCCCTTTTTACCCTTGGGCTCCTCCACCGGAGGCGCCGGCGGCGTAGCCGCCTGAGCGCCTGGGTCGGTCACCGGCTGCTGCTGGGCACCCTTGTAGAGTTCCTTCGGCACGCCCTGCTCGAGACCCGGCACGCCCTCCGGGAACACCGGCTTGCGGTCACCCGGCAGCTTCTTCTTGGTGTCCAGGAAGTCGAGCATGTCCGAGGGGTCGAAACTTCCCCCGCTCGCGCAGCCGCCCAGCACGCCGGAAAGCGCAACGAGGACCGTGAGGGCAATGACACGTTGGGGGCGGCGCATGATCGTCGTTCCAATCAACTCGGTTCGCCGTCGCGAGGTTCGCGATCAGCTCTTGGCGACTGCAGGCAATAGCGCCTGCAGCGCTTCGGCGCGCGAGCGCAGGCCCGGCGGGGTCTCACCATCCAGCGCAATCATGTCGAGCCATTGACGGGCCGCCGCGGCATCGTTGGCCTTCCACGCCGACAGCGCCAGCAATTCGCGGGCGGCGTGGCGGAACGGCGCGCCAGGCGCCGTTTCGCCTTCGAGGCGCTGCTTGAGGTCGGCGTAAGGCGCCGTATCGGCCAGCAGGCCTGCCGCGCGCAGCCGCGCCATCGACTGCGGCTCGGTCCCGATGCTGCGGTCGGCAGCAAGCTGGTCGTAGATCTTCACGGCAGCCGCCTTGTCGCGCATGGCGGCCTCGGCAGCCTGGTGGAAGCGGGCCAGCATGCGGTATCCCGATGGGGCCCTGGCCGCGACATCGGCAAAGGCCTTCTCCGCATCGGCATGCTTGTTCTGCTCGGAGAGTTCGAGGGCCTTGTTGAAGGCTGAGCCCGCCTCGGCGGCCTTCTGGCCCTCGAGATACTGGTAGCCGCGCCAGCCGCCGACGCCGGCGATGATCAGCACGGCAAGGGCGATGATAAAGATCGAGTAGCGGTCCCACAGCTTCTTGAGCTGTTCCCGACGGACCTCCTCGTCTACTTCATCAATAAATTCAGACACCTAAGGACATCCCGTCAGGTTCGCTGCGAGCGCGCGCGCATGCGTTTGAAGTGCCGCGCGAGCGGCCCGTTGCCCGCGCGCCGGCGCCGATACCGCATCGGCATGGCGGTGGCAAGGCGAGTCCAGCCGAATCAAGGCGTTACTCCCCGGTTCTGCCACAGCGTCCGAACGCGGCTATCACGCCGTCAAGGCTTCGCGCAACTGCCGTTTCATCACCTTGCCGTTGGCGTTGCGCGGCAGGGGGTCCGCGGTCACGGTCAGGGTTTCCGGAACCTTGTAATCCGAGACCCGCTCGGCACACCAGCTGCGCAGCGCTTCGGCGCTCATCGGCTCGCGGGTCACGACCACCGCGTGCACGCGCTCGCCGAGCACCGGACATGGCCGGGCGATGATCGCGCTCTCGACCACCGCCGGGTGGCTCGCCAGCACCGATTCGACCTCGGCCGAATAGATCTTCAGCCCGCCACGGTTGATCATGTCCTTCTGCCGGTCGAACACCCGGACGAAATTGTCGGCGTCGACGGAGCCGAGGTCGCCGGAATGCCAATAGCCGGCGGTGAAGCTCTCGTTGGTGGCCTTGGGATTGTTCCAGTAGCCCTTGATGACCTGGCCGCCGCCGATCCAGATCTCGCCGATCTCACCGCGCGGCAGCTCCCGCCCCTGCCCGTCCATCACCAGGATGCTGGCGCCCGGACACGGCAGCCCGACGCTGTCGATATGGCGCGCGGTCAGATCCGAGGGCATCAACGTCGCCGGCGAGGTGGTCTCAGTCGAGCCATAGGCGTTGACCAGCCGGAGGCCCGGGATCTTGGCGGCCAGCCGCTCGATGGTGGCGACCGGCATCGGCGCGCCGCCGAAGCCGCCGATCCGCCAGCACGAGAGATCATGACTGTCGAAGTCGCGCTGCAACAGGCAGAGATTGTACATCGCGGGGACCATGACCGTGTAGGTCACGCGCTCGCGCGCGGCGAGCTTCAGATATTCGCCGGCCTTGAACTCCGGCATGATGATCAAGGTGCCGGCGCAGCGCGCCATGCTGGTGATGTTGGCGACGACGCCGGTGACATGGCCGAGCGGCACGGCGGCGATCGAGCGGTCGGACTGCGTCAGCCCCAGGCAGGTCTCGTAGACCATCGAGGAGTGGATGATGTTGCAATGGGCGAGCATCGCGCCTTTCGGCCGGCCGGTGGTTCCGGAGGTGTAGAGGATCATCGCGGTGTCCTCTTCGGTCACCTCGACGTGATTTTCGTGCGCGGCATGATCGGCCAGCGCTGCAAAATCCGACCGCGCCGGACGACCGTCGACGGCAATGCGCCCCGCCAGCTCCGGCGTTTCCGCAGCGGCCGGCAACCGGTCCGCCAACGCAGCCTCGTGCAGCAGCAGCCGGGCGCCGCAATCCTTCAGCACATAGGCGATTTCCGGCGTCTGCTGTCGCGTCGACAGGAGCACCGTGATCAGCCCGAGCTTGGCTGCGGCAAACAACGTGAGCACGAATTCGATGCGGTTGCCGAGCAGCAGCGCCAGCCGGTCGCCCTTGCGCAAGCCCCTCGCCTGCAGCCCGCCGGCGATCCGCGCGGCGGTCGCGGCGACCTCGCGCCACGACAGCCGCACGGCCCCGCAGACCAGCGCCTCGCCGTCGCCGTTGCGCTCCACCGCTTCTTCGACCATGGCCCAGAGGTTCGCGGGCCGCTCCGTGAACAACGGAACCACGCGATCGCCGAAACGGGCTTCGCGCCGCATCGGCGGCGTTACATAGGTCGACCAGTCCATGGAGTTTCCCCGAGCTTGGCTTCTTGTCGTTGTTCGCCGCGACGCGGACCAGCCTGAAACATAACCAAGGGATGACGCGCTTGGCTATCTCCGCCAGCGCCGGAGATTCATCCCGTGACGCCGCGCGCACCACGACGCCAACGGGCCGATCAAGCGAGAGGCGCCCGTCAGGTCTTTGACTTCATTCCGTAGACATGTTCCGCCGCCGGAAACGCACGGGTACGCACGTCGGCCGCGTAGCGTTCGATCGCCTCGTCGATCGCCGGACCCAGATTGCCGTAGCGGCGGACGAATTTCGGCGCCCGCGGCGACAGGCCGAGCATGTCCTCCAAAACCAGCACCTGACCGTCGCAGGCGGCGCTGGCACCGATGCCGATGGTGGGGATCGCGATCTGCTGCGTGATCTTGCGCGCCAGCGGCTCGGCCACGGCCTCGATCACCACCGAGAACGCACCGGCCTGTGCGATCGCCGCAGCGTCGTTCTCGATCGCGGCCCAATCCGCCTCGTCGCGGCCCTGCGCCCGGAACGAGCCGAGCGTGTTGATCGATTGCGGCGTCAGGCCGACATGGCCCATCACCGGGATGCCGCGCTCGCTGAGGAAGGCGACCGTCTCGGCCATCCGCGCCCCGCCCTCGAGCTTGACCGCGCCGCATTGCGTCTCCTTGAGGATCCGCACCGCCGCATGAAACGCCTGCTCCTTCGTGGCCTCGTAGCAGCCGAACGGCATGTCGACCACCACCAGCGCCTGGCGCGAGCCGCGCATCACGGCGCAGCCCTGCAGGATCATCATCTCCAGGGTCACCGGCACGGTGGTCTCGAAGCCGTGCATCACATTCCCGAGGGAATCGCCGACCAGGATCACATCGCAATGGCGATCCACCAGCGCCGCGGTATGGGCGTGGTAGGACGTCAGCATCACGATCGGCTCGCCGCCCTTGCGGGCGCGGATCTCGGGAGCCGTCTTGCGGCGGACGGTCGATTGCACCGACATCGCTACCCCCCGATGACGGGAATGCCGAGCACGACAGGATGGAACGCGAAGGCCAGCGCGAGATAGACGACGATGCCGACCACCACCGCGATCACGTCATTGCCAACGCCGCCGACCGGGATCGGCGGGCCGCCGGCGTCGGCGCGGCGCTTCAGCGAGATGCGGTCGAACACCGCCCATGCCAGGATCGAGCCGAACAGGATGATGCCGCCGAGATCGCCATTGGCGAGCAGATGCCCGAACGCCCACAGCTTCACGCCGGCCAGCATCGGATGCTTCAGCACGGTGTAGATGCGGCCGCGGATGTAGGCGGCGACGATCATGATCACCGCCGGCAGCATCAAGGCGAGATTGATGTGCTTGAGCGCCTTCGGCGGCGTCCAGACCTGGATCCAGCCGCCGTCGTGGCGGTACGCGGCAAAACCCCAGACGATCAGGGCGAGGCCGGCAAGGGCCACGACAGTATAGACGAGCTTATACGTGCCCTCGCCCAGCCGCGCGATGACCTTCGCGCGCGCCTCGCGCCGGGTCGTGAACACATGGGCGCCGAGAAACAGCACCAGCCCCACCACCATCACCAGAAGTCCCACGGCGTCCCCCTTCGCTTGCACGCGACCTGTGCGTGCGCATCGGTATCATTTCCGGGGGCCGCCTCGCAACGTGGCGCATTTCAACGTCAGGCACTCCCGCCCGCTCGCCGTCGTTCCGGGGCGGCTCGAAAAGCCGAAGTGGCATGGCGGGCTACGCGGTCGGGAGATGGAGCACAGCGGACGACGCCATCACCGTTCCGACGTGTTCTTCAGATCGCGATTCTCGACATAGCGGATCGCGATCGGCCGGCCGGCGAGCGCACCGCCGAGCCCCTTTGTGAACTTCAGCGGCAGGCAGCCGTCGAGCGAGGCATTGATCGTCTTCAGATAGGTCGCGCGCGTGTCGGCCGGGGCGCCTGATGTCGCGAAGGTCACGCGTGGCGGCGCGATCATCTCGCCGGTCCGCTTGAAGCTGAAGCGCACCGTCATCTGCATCCCGGCGCGGGCGCTGTCCTCCGGCGGCGGCGTCCAGCACGCGCGCAGCGCTGAGAACAGATCGCCGATCGTGTCGAGATCGTGATCCGGCTTCTGATATTTGGCTTCCTGATCCCTGGCGGGCCGGCTCTCGATCGTGAGTTGCAGGTTCTGGCCATAGGGATAGTTCATCTCGGGAATACACGGCCACGGCCCGAAGACGCTGCAGAACGACGGCGTGCACGGCTGCTCGTCGAGCACGCTGCACGGCGTGTGCGCGAACGGCACCGGATTGATCTGCTGGCGGCGCGCGTCGGCGGCGACCGGAGCGGCCACCATCAGCAGGAGGAGCACGACGACACGGAGCATGGGACTCTCGGGCTGGGATGGACTCCAAGCTGGATCCGATCGCAGAATTCGCAAGCTCAATCCCGTTCACGTCTGCGCGTTCGGCGCCGCGAACGGCTCTCGACCGTAACAGCGGAACTCGGCTAGAACACGGCAGGATGCGACAGCAGACGGACGCGACGATGAGCCGCCACAGCGAGACCGTGATCAACGTCATCAACCCGAACATGACGGCGACGATGACCGAATTGATCGCCAAGGCGGCCCAGGCCAGCGCAAGCCCGTCGACGCGGATCGTCGGCCGCACCGCGCGGTTCGGCGCCGCCTCGATCGAGGGCCATTACGACGAGGCGATTGCCGCGGTCGGCATGCTCAAGGAGGTCGAGGCCGGAGACGCAGAAGGCTGCCACGCCCATGTGATCGCCTGCTTCGGTGATCCCGGCCTGCTCGCCGCGCGCGAATTGTCGGCTGTGCCGGTGCTCGGCATCGCGGAAGCTGCGATGCATGCGGCGAGCTTCGTCGCCACCCATTTCAGCATCGTCACGACGCTGTCGCGCACCAAGGTGATCGCCGAGCACCTCGTGCGCAATTACGGCATGGAGCAGCATTGCCGCAGGGTGCGCGCCGTCGACGTTGCCGTGCTCGACCTCGACAAGCCCGAGGCCAATGTCCGCGGCACGCTGCTCGGCGAATGCCGGGCGGCGCTGCGCGAGGACGGTATCGGCGCCATCGTGCTCGGCTGCGCCGGCATGGCCGATCTCGCGCACGACCTCTCCACCGAGCTCGGAATTCCCGTGATCGACGGCGTCGCTGCCGCGGTGCGCTTCGCCGAGGCGCTGATCGGACTGGGGCTGAAGACGTCGAAGCACGGCGATCTCGCCTTTCCGCTGTCGAAGGCGCGGACGACGCTCTGACTTCAACTTGTAGCCCGGATGAGCGCAGCCTGCCCACCTGGGGAGTTCCGCAACGACCATCGACGCGCCACATTGGGATCAACCCATGGAGCCGTCGATGCCCGAGCTGTCCGCCCTCTCCTCACTGTCCTCCGCGCTGGCCGCCGCTGTTGCCGCCGCAGCGCCATCACTGGTCTCGGTCCATTCGCACCGCACGCGCGCCTCCGGCTTCGTCTGGAAGCCGGGCCTCGTCGTCACGGCGGACGAGACCCTCGCCGAGGAGGGCGAGATCGTGCTCGCCTTCGCCGACGGCACGACCCGCCCCGTCACGATCGCCGGGCGTGATCACACCACCGACATTACCCTGCTCCGCTTCCAAGGCAAGGATGTCGCGGCCGCCTCGCTTGCCGGCGGCGTGCCGCCGCTCGGCGCTCTGGCCATCCTCGTCGCCGCCGATCAGGGCAAGCCGGCCGCGGCGTTGGCGATGGTCTCGCAATCGGCAGGCGCCTGGCGCAGCCTGCGCGGCGGCGACATCGATGCGCGCATCGAGCTCGACACCAGGCTGCGGCACAGCGCCGAAGGCGGTCTCGTGCTCGACGCTGCGGGCCACGCGATCGGCATGGCCGTGCGCGGCCCGCGCCGGACGCTCGTGATACCCGCGGCCACGATCGAACGGGTCGCCAGCAAGCTCGAGACGCATGGTCGCATCGCTCGCGGCTATCTCGGTGCCGGCCTGCAGCCGGTCCGGCTCGACGATGGACTCGGTGCGATGATCATGAGCCTCGACAAGAGCGGCCCGGCCGCGGCCGCCGGCCTGCGCCAGGGTGACGTCATCACCGCTCTCAACAAGGAGCCGTTCAGGGGCATGCGCGCGATGATGCGCGAACTCGGTCCGGACAGCGTCGGCGCCGTCGTCGAGGTCGCAGCGCTGCGTGCCGGCGAGCCGGTGCAGTTCGCCCTGACCATCGGCGAGAGGCCGGCGTGAGCGAGAAGGCGCGCGCGCCGATCAGGATCGCGATCGCGGTCGATGATGCCGAGCTGGCCGACCGGCTGGCGGCGCTGCTCGGCGATGTCACGGGCCTGACGCTGGTCGCGCCCGGCGAGAGCGCCGACGTCGCCGTCGCGCCGTTGCATGGCAGTGATGAGGCGCGCAGCGGCGACGACAGGATCGACGGCCAGGCGATCGATGATTTTCAGCTCACCGCGCGCGAGCGCGACGTCCTGGCGCTGATGGCCGAGGGCTGCTCCAACAAGGAGATCGCGCGCAGCCTCGGCATCTCCGTACATACGGCGAAGTTCCACGTCGGCTCGCTGCTCGACAAGCTCGATGCAACGGGCCGGACCGATGCGGTGGCGCATGCGGCGCGGCGCGGGATCATCGAGCTGTGAGACCGCAGGCCGGCGCGGCGCGCTTCACGACCTCGCGGCGAGCTACTTCCGCAAGCCGCTCATCACGCGGGGCAGCAGCGATGCGGCCAGCATGCGATAGCCCTCCGGGGTCAGATGCACGCCGTCGACCTGATGCGGCAGGCCACGGAACATGCCGTTCTCGACCATCACGACCTTGATGCGGCGCTGCGCGGCCTTGGCCAACATGGCGCTGATGCTGCTGGCGCGCTGGTCGCCGACCCCTTTGCGGGCGTCGTTACCGCCGGGCTGCAGCACCAGCACGCGGGTTGATCCATCGACCGCGCTGTCGAAGCGGGACAGCATCCCGGCGGTGGTATCACCGTTGATGCCGGCGTTGGCGACGCTGACCCGAACGCCCTTGCCGTGGAGCATGGCCTCGAGCTGGGCCGGAAAATCCTCGCCGCGATTGACGCCCTTGCCATAGGTGTTGCTGGCGCCCAGCGCGACCACCTCGGCGGCGTCTGCCGCTCCGGTCGCCGCGAACGCCAAGCCACACACAGCTAACAGTTCCACCATCTGGCGCCGGACAAGGCGGCCCAAAGATCCCGCTGGCATTTTCTTTTCCCCCCGCTTGGTGTGAGAGGAAGCGTAGCTCACCAATCGTCTGGCGAAAAGCGCGCGGCGCTACGGGTCTCATCACGCAGCATGCGCCAAGTCGACTGTGGAAGAGTCCTGTTTCTCTCTACGCGTCATTCCGGGGCGCCCGCAGGGCGAGCCCGGAATCCATTGAGCGACAGAATAAGAGGCAAAATGGATTCCGGGCTCATCGCTTCGCGATGCCCCGGAATGACCGGAGAGCAGCAGCGTCAGGCCTTCTTCTTCACGTCCTTGACGTTGGAGAACACGATGCCTTCGGCGCGTTCCTTGGTGTAGCCGAGATAGAACTCGTTCTTGGCCAGGAACACCGGATCGCCGTCGACGTCGTCGGCGACGCCGGAATTGTTGGCGGCGATGAACGCCTCGAGCTTCTTCTTGTCGTCGCACGAGATCCAGCGCGCCAGCGAGAACTCGGAGATCTCGAATTCGACCGGCAGCGAGTACTCGGCATCGAGCCGCGCCTTGAGCACGTCGAGCTGCAGCGGTCCCACCACGCCGACCAGCGCCGGCGCACCGTCACGCGGGCGGAACACCTGCACGACCCCCTCCTCCGACATCTGCTGCAAGGCTTCCTTCAGCTTCTTCGCTTTCATCGCATCGGTGAGGCGGACGCGGCGGACGATTTCCGGGGCAAAGCTCGGCACGCCGACGAAGGTGAGATCCTCGCCCTCGGTCAGGGTGTCGCCGATGCGCAAGCTGCCATGGTTGGGAATGCCGACGACGTCGCCGGCGAAAGCTTCGTCCGCCACCGAGCGGTCCTGGGCGAAGAAGAATTGCGGGCTCGACAGCGGCATGGTCTTGCCGGTGCGTACCAGCTTCGCCTTCATGCCGCGGTTGAGCTTGCCCGAGCACAGCCGCGCGAACGCGATGCGGTCGCGGTGGTTGGGGTCCATATTCGCCTGGATCTTGAACACGAAGGCGCTCATGCGCGGCTCGGCGGCGTCGACCTTGCGCAGGTTCGACTCCTGCGCGCGCGGCGACGGCGCGTAGCGGCCGAGGCCTTCGAGCAGATCGCCGACGCCGAAATTGCGCAGCGCGCTACCGAAATACACCGGCGTCAGGTGGCCCTCGCGAAATGCCTCGAGGTCGAACGGCTTGCAGGCCTCCTTGACCAGCTCCAGCTCGTCGGTGATCTGGCTCATGTCGAGATTGGCGTTGATCTTGCCGAGCTCGGCGATGTCGATCTGCTGCGCCGCGCCGGTCTTGGCGCCGCCGCCTTCGAGCAGGCGCACGCCGCCGTCGCGGATGTCATAGGTGCCGATGAAGTCGCGGCCGCGCCCCACGGGCCAGGTCATCGGCGTGGTGTCGAGCGCCAGCGTCTTCTCGATCTCGTCCAGGAGATCGAAGGTGTCGCGGCTCTCGCGGTCCATCTTGTTGATGAAGGTGATGATCGGGATGTCGCGGAGGCGGCAGACCTCGAACAGCTTGCGCGTGCGCGCCTCAATGCCCTTGGCGGCGTCGATCACCATGACGGCCGAGTCGACCGCGGTCAGCGTGCGATAGGTGTCTTCGGAAAAGTCCTCGTGGCCCGGCGTGTCCAGCAGGTTGAACACCAGCCCTTCGAACTCGAAGGTCATCACCGAGGTGACGACCGAGATGCCGCGCTCGCGCTCGATCTTCATCCAGTCCGAGCGGGTGTTGCGGCGCTCGCCCTTGGCCTTGACCTGACCGGCGAGGTTGATGGCGCCGCCGAACAGCAGCAGCTTCTCGGTCAGCGTCGTCTTGCCGGCGTCCGGGTGCGAGATGATGGCGAAGGTGCGCCGGCGCGCGACCTCGTCGGAGAGCGCGGAGCGGGACGGCTGTTCGGTCGTCAAACTTGTATCGGACATGAGGCGGCGGACGTCGTTTCGGGGCCAGAGAGCGGGCGATTTGATGGGAAAGGCGCGGGATCACGGCCGCCGCGCGCCCTCCATATAGGCGTTTTGCACCGCAACTCCAACCGGCGAGTTGCCCCCTCGCCCGCCCCGGATCAGTGCCGGAGCACCGACACCAGCCAGAACGTCAGCGCCGAGACGATGGCAGAGGCCGGAATCGTGAAGATCCAGGCGTAGACGATCGATCCGGCCACGTTCCAGCGCACCGCCGAGGCGCGGCGGGCGGCGCCGACGCCGACGATCGCGCCGGTGATGGTGTGGGTGGTCGACACCGGCACGCCGAGGAACGTCGCCAGGAACAGCGTGATGGCGCCGCCGGTCTCGGCGCAGAAGCCCTGCATCGGGTTGAGCTTGGTGATGCGCAGGCCCATGGTGCGGACGATGCGCCAGCCGCCCATCAGGGTGCCAAGCGCCATCGCGGCCTGGCACGACAGCACGACCCAGAACGGCACCGTGAACTGCTCGCCGAGACGGCCCTGCGAGTACAACAGCACGGCGATGATGCCCATCGTCTTCTGCGCGTCGTTGCCGCCATGGCCGAGCGAATAGAGCGAGGCCGAGGCGAATTGCAGGATGCGGAAGGCGCGGTCGACCGCGAACGGCGTCGAGCGTACCGAGGCCCAGGACACGATCGCGACCAGGATCATCGCCAGCACCAGCCCGACCAGCGGCGACAGCACGATCGCGAGCACGGTCTTGGACAGGCCGCTCCACACGGTGGCCGAGATGCCGGCCTTGGCGACCCCTGCCCCGACCAGCCCGCCGATCAGCGCATGCGAGCTCGACGACGGAATGCCGGCGGCCCAGGTGACCAGGTTCCAGACGATGGCGCCGACCAGGGCAGCGAAGATCACCTGCGCGTCGACGATGGCGGGATCGATGATGCCGGTGCCGATGGTCTGGGCGACGTGGAGGCCGAACACGCCAAACGCCACGAAATTGAAGAATGCGGCCCAGAACACCGCATATTGCGGCCGCAGCACGCGGGTCGAAACGATGGTCGCGATCGAGTTGGCGGCGTCGTGCAGGCCGTTGAGGAAATCGAAGGCGAGTGCGACGGCGATGAGGCCGACCAGGATCGGAAGGCCGAGTTGAGCGTCCACGGCGCGGCCCTACCCTAGACCTGTTCGATCATGATCGAATTGATCTCGTTGGCGACGTCGTCGAAGCGGTCGGCGACCTTCTCCAGATGGTCATAGATCTCGGCGCCGACGATGAAATCCATCGTGTTGGCGTTGCGGTGCTTGAGGAACAGCTCCTTCAGCCCGATGTCGTGGAGATCGTCGACCCGTCCCTCGAGCTTGGTCATCTCCTCGGTGATCGCGGTGATCATCGGCACGTTCTGACCGATCGCCTGCAACAGCGGCAACGCCTTTCCGATCAGGTTGGCGCAGTCGACCAGCAAGGTGCCCATCTCGCGCATGGTCGGCTCGAACTCCTTGACCTCGAACAGCACCACGGCCTTGGCGGTCTGCTGCATCTGGTCGATGGCGTCGTCCATCGAGGTGATCAGGTTCTTGATGTCGCCGCGGTCGAATGGGGTGATGAAAGTGCGGCGGACAGCGGTCAGCACTTCGCGGGTGATGTTGTCGGCCTCGTTCTCGAGCTGGCTGACGCGCTGGCAATGCCTGAGGATGTCGTCGCCGCCCTGCAGCATGTCCTGCAGCGCATGGGCGCCTTGAATCACCACCTTGTTGTGGCGGGCGAACAAATCGAAAAACCGCTCCTCCCGCGGGAGGACGGCGCGAAACCAGTGCAGCATGGGACGAGATCCATCCATTCCGAAACGGGCCAGGGCCGGCCAGTCACAGAACTGTCATACTCCGGATCGCGCACCAGCAGAAGCGGTGGCCGGATCATCCACCGCTTTCTGCCCTTTCAACGATCTCTTTTCAGATCAATGACTTAGAGGGATCGCTTGAACAGATGGGCGATTTCCCCGACGACGCCGCGGCGGAAGGTGAGCACGCAGGCGACGAAGATCACGCCCTGGATCACCGTCACCCACTGGCCGAAGCCGGACAGATATTGCTGCATGCCGACGATCACGAACGCGCCCACGACGGGGCCGAACACGGTGCCGAGCCCACCGACCAGGGTCATGAGCACGATCTGGCCGGACATCCCGACCTCGACGTCGGTCAGCGAGGCATTCTGGGCGACGAACACCTTCAGCGCACCGGCGAGGCCCGCCAGCGTCCCCGACAGGATGAAGGCGAGCAGCTTGTAATGGTCGGTCTTGTAGCCCAGCGAGATCGCGCGCTGCTCGTTCTCACGGATCGATTTCAGCACCTCGCCGAACGGCGAGTTGATGGTGCGGAAGATCAGCAGGAAGCCGGCGAGGAAGCCGACCAGCACGACGTAATAGAGCACCGTCGGCTTGGACAGGTCGAGGATGCCGAACATCCGGCCCTGCGGAATGCCCTGGATGCCGTCCTCGCCATGGGTGAACGGCGCCTGCAGATAGATGAAGTACAGGAGCTGCGACAGCGCCAGGGTGATCATCGCGAAATAGATGCCCTGGCGTCGGATCGAGATGTAGCCGGTGATCACCGACAGGACGAACGATCCGGCGACGCCCGTCAGGATGCCGAGTTCGGGCGGCAGCCCCCACACCTTCAGCGCGTGGGCACTGCAATAGCCGGCCGTTCCCAGGAACATCGCATGGCCGAACGACAGCAGGCCGCCATAGCCGATCAGGAGGTTGAAGGCGCAGGCCAGCAGCGCGAAGCACAGCGCCTGCATGACGAAGAACGGGTACAGCCCGGTCCACGGCACGATCGCCAGCAGCGCTGTCATGATGACGAACACGATCATCTCGTCGCGCATGGCGCGCGGGGTGATCGGAAGGGTTGCGTCGGTGATGGATGTCATGTCAGGCCGCCCGTCCGGTCAGACCCGTCGGCTTCACCAGGAGCACCAGGACCATCAGAACGAAGACCACGGTGTTGGAAGCCTCGGGATAGAAATATTTGGTCAGTCCCTCAATCACGCCGAGCAGGAAGCCGGTGATGATCGAGCCCATGATCGAGCCCATGCCGCCGATCACGACCACCGCGAACACCACGATGATGATGTGCTCGCCCATCAGCGGCCGCACCTGGTTGATCGGCGCCGACAACACGCCGGCCAGCGCCGCGAGCCCGACGCCGAGGCCGTAGGTCAGCGTGATCATGCGCGGCACGTTGATGCCGAACGCCCGCACCAATGTCGGATTCTCGGTGGCGGCGCGCAGGTAGGCGCCGAGCCGGGTCCGCTCGATCAGGAACCAGGTCGCCAGACAGACGACCAGGGAGAATATGACGACCCAGCCGCGATAGACCGGCAGATACATGAAGCCGAGGTTCATGCCGCCGCGGAGCTGATCCGGGATCGCATAAGGCAGGCCGGACGAGCCGAAGAAGTTCTGGAACACCCCCTGGATGATCAGCGCCAATCCGAACGTCAGAAGCAGTCCGTAGAGATGGTCGAGCCCGGCAATCCATTGCAGCATGGTGCGCTCGAGGACCATGCCGAAGATGCCGACGATGATCGGCGCCAGGAGCAGCGCCCACCAATAATTGATGCCGCCGAGGTTCAGCAGGAAATAGGCGCAGAACGCGCCCATCATGTAGAGCGCGCCATGGGCGAAATTGATGATGTTGAGCATGCCGAAGATGACGGCAAGCCCGAGACTGAGCAGCGCGTAGAACGAGCCGTTGATCAGTCCGACCAGGAGCTGTGCGTAGAGGGCCTGCATCGTCTTGTTTCTGTTTTCTCTCGGCGTTTCCCAGAAGATGGCGGCCCCGGCGACGTTCAGCCGCCGGAGCCACAGCGGTTCATTTCTTCAACAAGGCGCACGCGCTCTTGTCGAGCGGCGTGAAGGCCTGGTCGCCCGGTACCGAGCCGACCAGCTTGTAGAGATCCCACGGGCCCTTGGACTCCGAGGGCTTCTTGACCTCGAACAGATAGGCGGTGTGGATGGTGCGGCCGTTCGGCTGGATCTCGCCCTTGCCGAACAGCGCATCGTCGGTCGGGATCGACTTCATCCTGTCGACGATCTTGACGCCGTCATGCGGGTTCTCGCCGAGCGCCTCCAGCGCCTTGAAGTAATGCATCAAGCCGGCATAGACGCCCGCCTGCACCATGGTCGGCGGCGCGCCGTTCTTCATGCGCTTGGCGAAGCGCTCGGAGAAGGCGCGGGTCTGGTCGTTCATGTCCCAGTAGAAGGTCTCGGTGAAGTTGAGGCCCTGCGCGATGTCGAGCCCGATCGACTTGACGTCGGTCAGGAACAGCAACAGCGCGGCAAGCTTCTGGCCGCCCTTATTGATGCCGAACTCGGCCGCCTGCTTGATCGTATTGGTGGTATCGCCGCCGGCATTGGCGAGGCCGATGACCTTGGCGTTCGACGACTGCGCCTGCAGCAGGAAGGACGAGAAGTCGGAGGTGTTGAGCGGATGCTTGACGCCGCCGATCACCTTGCCGCCATTGGCGGTCACGACCGCCGTGGTATCGCGCTCCAGCGCGGCGCCGAAGGCGTAGTCTGCCGTCAGGAAGAACCAGGTCGAGCCGCCCGCCTTGACCAGCGCCTGGCCAGTGGTGTGCGCGAGCATGTAGGTGTCGTAGGTCCAGTGCACCGTGTTGGGCGAGCACTGCGCGTTGGTGAGATCCGAGGTCGCAGCGCCCGAATTGATGTAGACGCCGTTCTTTTCCTTGACGACGTTGTTCACCGCCAGCGCCACGCCCGAGTTCGGCACGTCGACGATGACGTCGACCTTGTCGACGTCGAACCACTGCCGCGCGATCGAGGTGCCAATATCCGGCTTGTTCTGGTGATCGCCGGAGATGACGTCGATCTTCCAGCCCTTCGCGGTGAGGCCGGAATCCTCGATCGCCAGCTGCGCTGCGAGCGTCGAGCCGGGACCGCCGAGATCGGCATAAAGACCCGACTGATCGGACAGCGCGCCGATCTTGACGGTCTTGTCGCCGGCCGAAGCGACGCTGCCAGCGGCGAGAGTGAGTGCCGTTCCCAGCAGCAGCGACGCGATGAATTTGCTCTTCATTTCCAACTTCCAGAACTTTCCAAGAAAACTGCCAAGAGAACTGCCAAGAGATTCTACCAAGAAAACCGCGAGAAAACCGCGGAAGGAACTGCCAGGTCAGCGCCGCTAGCGCTGGTCAGACGCCGAGATAAGTATGCAGCTTGTCCATGTTGGCCGACAGATCGGCATTGGCGAAGCCGTCGATGACCTTGCCGTGCTCGACGACGTAGTAGCGATCAGCGACCGTCGAGGCGAAACGGAAGTTCTGCTCGACGAGGAGAATCGTGAAGCCTTCCTTCTTCAGCCGCGCGATGGTGTGGCCGATCTGCTGGATGATCACGGGCGCGAGACCCTCGGTCGGCTCGTCCAGCATCAGGAAGCTGGCACCGGTGCGCAGGATGCGCGCGACCGCCAGCATCTGCTGCTCGCCGCCGGAAAGCTTGGTGCCCTGGCTCTTCAGCCGCTCCTTCAGATTCGGAAACAGCTCGAAGATCTGGTCGAGCGTCAGCCCGCCCGGCCGCACAACCGGCGGCAGCAGCAGGTTCTCGCGGACATCGAGGCTCGCGAAGATGCCGCGCTCCTCCGGGCACAGCGCGATGCCGAGCCGCGCGATCTTGTCGGAGGTCATGCGGATCAGCTGCTGGCCGTTGAACTGAACCGAGCCGGTGCGCTTGCCGATGATCCCCATGATCGATTTCAGGGTCGTGGTCTTGCCGGCGCCGTTGCGCCCGAGCAGGGTGACGACCTCGCCGGCATTCACGTTGAAGTTCATGCCGTGGAGAATGTGGGACTCGCCGTACCAGCTCTCGAGGTTGTTGACGTCGAGAATGGTGCTGGTCGCAGCCGCCTGCCCTGGCTTCGTGGCCGTCATCACCTCAGGCATGTCCGGCTCCCAGATAGGCTTCCTTGACGCGCTCATCCTTGGAGAGCTCAGAATACGGCCCTTCCGTCAGCACCTGCCCGCGCGTCAGCACGGTGATGGTGTCGGAGAGGTTGGCGACGACGCTGAGATTATGCTCGACCATCAGGATCGTGTATTTGGCGGAGATGCGCTTGATCAGCGCGGCGATCTTGTCGATGTCCTCGTGGCCCATGCCGGCCATCGGCTCGTCCAGCAGCATCATCTCCGGATCGAGCGCCAGCGTGGTCGCGATCTCCAGCGCGCGCTTGCGCCCATAGGGCATTTCGACTGCCGGAATATTGGCGAACTCGCTGAGGCCGACGTCGTCGAGCAGCTCGAGCGCCCGGCTGTTGAAGCGGTTCAGAACGCTCTTGGAGCGCCAGAAATCGAACGACGAGCCATGCTGGCGCTGCAGGGCGACGCGGACGTTCTCCAGCGCCGTCATATGCGGAAACACCGCCGAGATCTGGAACGAGCGGACCAGGCCGAGCCGTGCCACGTCGGCCGGCGCCGTCGCCGTAATATCCTGACCCTTATAGAGAATCTTGCCGGCCGACGGCGTCAGGAACTTCGTCAGCAGGTTGAAGCACGTGGTCTTGCCGGCCCCGTTCGGGCCGATCAGCGCGTGAATGGTGCCCCGGCGGATCTTGAGCGAAACATCGCGAACGGCAAAAAATCCCGCGAATTCCTTCGTCAATCCGTGGGTCTCGAGAATGAACTCGTCAGCCAAAGATTCCCCCCAAGCCGGCGCCGTCAGCGCCTGGCCCTCGCTTCTTCCTGTACGGCGGCTCTGCCGGACGGCTGGACGATTCCTCGTCGCCACCCGCGACCGCTTCGCGCCGGAATATGCCGTCAATCGAGGGAGTTAGGCAAGGCGGAAAGCTGGGCAACGACGTCGCAAGGCGGCCGGCGGACCTTGCGTTGAAATCGGCCGGTATTTCCCGCTGACATAGAAAATCATACCACCGGCATTTTCCTGCACGCGCGCGGCGATCGCGGCTCCAACTACTTCGCAGCCTTCACGTCCTTTGCGTAGAGATCCGGCTTGAAGCCCACCACGCGGCGGCCGCCGAGATCGAGCACCGGGCGTTTGATCATCGAAGGCTGCGCCAGCATGAGCGCGATCGCCTTGCTCTCGGTGAGTCCGTTCTTGTCCGCGTCGGGCAACTTCTTGAACGTCGTCCCGGCGCGATTGAGCAGCACCTCCCAGCCGAGCTCGTCGCTCCATGCCTTGAGTTTAGCTTTGTCGATTCCGGCGGTCTTGTAGTCGTGGAATTCGTAAGCGACGCCGTGATCGTCGAGCCAGGCGCGCGCCTTCTTCATCGTGTCGCAGTTCTTGATTCCGTAGATCGTGATGCTCATGCCACGCGTCCTCAAACAATCGTGTCCGACCGCGGCGGATGTCCCGCGTTGCGACAATCGGCCGTGCATTTTGCAGCGGGATTCACCCGCTTTTGATGCAGCGACGCCGCGCGTTCCGCGGTCGGAATTCACTCCGACCTTTGCCACGAAACTGTCGGCTGAGCATTACATTTTCTTCGCATCCCCGGCGTATCTGGCCCACGAACAGGAGACCGCGAATGGGCAAGATCATGGTCCGTTGTCCGCAGACCGGCCGCAGCATCGAGACAGGGATGGAAATGGACGCCGCGCGCTTTCAGCGCATGCCCGTGTTCTTCTCGCGCGCCTACTGCCCGCACTGCCGCATCTACCATGAATGGTTCGCCGCCCATGCCTGGGTCGAGGAGACGCGCGAGCGCATTGCACTGGCGTGACCGCACAGAATAACGGATGCCACGCGCAACGCTTCTCCACACGCCGTCAGGACAGCAGCGCGGCGATATCCTCCTCCGTCAGCGCCTTGCCGACATTGCCCCTCGCGATCGAACAGTGAATCGCCAGCGCCGGCTTGCGCTCACCGATCTTCTCCTCGATCGTCCCGGCGGTGACCAGCCGATGGACGAAGACCGTCTTGTCCTGGCCGATGCGGTGGGCTCGATCGTTCGCCTGCGCCTCCACTGCGGATTCCACCAGGGGTCGTAGATGATGACGGTGTCGGCCGCCTTCAGGTTCAGCCCGACGCCGCCGGCCTTGAGGCTGGTCAGGAATGCCGGGCTGTCGCCCTTCTGGAACGCCGTGATCGCACGCTTGCGATCGCGCATATCGCCTGTCAGCCCCCGTCCATCGGATCGCTCTTCAGCGGCTTGTCGGAATCCCCCGGCATCAGGCAGGGATAGAGTTCGCCGAACGTGAATTCCGCCCCGCCGTCGGCGCGATCGAACCGCAGCACGACATCGAAGCGTTTGCCGGACCAGTGGGTCGGTAACTGGCTTTCATTGCTCACCGGCAGCCGCGGCAGGATGTCGGAGATGATCGCCTTGTGCTCCCACGCCACCAGGACGGTGCCGGACAGCGATAGCAGGGCTTCGACCAGCGCCGCCTCCTGCCCCTTCGCAAAGGACGTGTTCGGCTTGTCGAGGCCGACGCGCGCAGCCAAATCGAGCACCGTCTCATAGGGCCGGCGGCTCGGGTCGGAGCCGTCCTCGGTGCTGTCGGGATCGGCGGCATAGACCGCCTGCGGTGTCGGATAATCCGTGCCGCCCAGTCCGCTGCCGAACAGCGCCGTCCAGGCCCCTGCCCGCTCCCAGCCGAAGATCACCAGCGACTTGGAGTCCGGCTGGCCCTCGTGGGTCAGGCCCGGGCCTGTCGCGTCGCCGTCGGGCTTCTCGGCATGGCGGATGATCAGCAGCGTCAGCGCGTTCATCGGCAAACCTCTCAGGTGGCATCATACATCCATCACACGCGATTGCTACTTGAGATTGCAATCGCGAGACCGCATCATGGCGTTTTTCCAACCAGGATTCATTTCAGATGAGCATGGGATTGCGACAGACCCGCCGGACATTCCTGGCGAAGGCCGCGATGGCGGCAGCCTCCACCGTCATCTCGCCGAGGCCGAGCCGCGCCGCCGCGAAATATCGCCGCCACAACGTCACCAGCGCGGAAGGCCAGAAGATGCTGGCGAGCTACGCGAAAGGCGTCGCCGCCATGCTCCAGCTCCCCGCAAACCATCCGCAGAACTGGTTCCGCAACGCGTTCATCCACCTGATGGACTGCCCGCACGGCAATTGGTGGTTCTACGTCTGGCATCGCGGCTATCTCGGCTATTTCGAGCAATCGATCCGCGCCCTCAGTGGCGACGACAATTTCGCGCTGCCCTATTGGGACTGGACCGAGCTGCCGGAGATTCCCGCCGGCATGTTCGACGCCGTACTGACACCGACCGACCGGGCGTATCAGCCGTTCACCGGGAATCTCGCGGTCTTCACCTCGTTCATCAAGCCGGCGCTGACGGATTACTGGAACAGCCTGTCGAAGGATCAGCGCGGCCAGCTCGAGATCCGCGGCTACAAGTCGATCGACGATCTCTGGAACGACGTCACCGGCTTCTCGCCGTCCGCCAATGCCGGCATCTCCGGCAATGAGGCCTTCGCCACCACCTGCGCCTCACGCTATCTGTCACGCGACAATCCGAAGCTCGACGCCAAGACCACCTACGACGTCTCGCCCTTCGTGATCATGGCGGGCCTGCTGCCGACCGACTTCTACAACCCCGACAACTATCTGAGCTTCACCAGCTCGAAGACCGCCTCGCACAACACCCAGCCGAATGGCGCGACCAAGTTCTCGACCCTGGAAGGCCTGCCGCACAACAAGGTCCACAACTACATCGGCGGCGTCGGCCCGCTCGATCCCGGCCCCTACGGCAACATGACCAACTTCCTGTCGCCGGTCGATCCGATCTTCTTCCTGCACCATTCGAACATGGACCGGCTCTGGGATGTCTGGACGCGCAAGCAGCAGCGGCTCAAGCTGCCCTATCTGCCGCAGGGCGTCGACCTGAAGACGTTCTCTGACGAGCCGTTCCTGTTCTATGCCGACGGCAAGGGCGGCTATGTCGGCCCCAGCAAGGCCGGCGACTACATCTCGACCGACCGCTTCGACTACGACTATGCGTCAGGCTTCGGCGAGGACATCGTCAATCCGCCCGCGGTCGCCGCGGCGCCGCAGGCCAAGCCGCAGCAGGGCTCGGTCAAGGCCAATGTGGGCACGGTGAGGATCCCTGGCGATGCGCTCGAAGCGCATCTGGCGGCAGCGCGGCCGCAGCCGCTGATGGCGCAGATCACGCTGCCTCGCCCGAGCGGCTATTCGACCGTGCGCGAATTCGACGTCCTGGTCAACGCGCCCGCCAACGTCAGCAAGGTCACGGCTGACAGCCCCTATTATGCAGGCACCATCGCCTTTTTCGGATCGATGATGCCGGGCATGGCCATGACCACGGATGCGAGTTTCGCGGTGCCGCTGCCGACGAGGCAGGAGGCCTTCTCCGCCCTGCGGGCCGCGCCCAACCAGCCGCTGAGCATCCGCGTCGTGCCCTCGGGCGGCGTCGGCACCGCGCCGACGCTGAAAGCGCTCTCGGTCGGACCGCTGCGCCGATGAACGGCAGGCGCGCCGCGCTGCGGAGCTGCGCCGTGCTGCTCTGTGCCGTGCTGCGGCCGGCCTCGTCCTTGGCCGCGGAGCCGTTCAGAGCCGTCGATCTGGTCGTGCCGCGGCCATTGGATGAGAGCAAGGCTCCCGTCGTCGAGATCAGCCTGGGCGCACTGGGGCGAGGCCAGGAGGTGACGGTGACGACGGCGTCCGGGATGCCGCTCGGGACCATCTCGCCATTCGGCCTTCGCACTGGTGCGGAGGCCGGCACCTACGCGCTTCCGGTGCCGAAGGAGGCGATCAAGAGTGGACGGCTGTCGATCCGTCTCAGCATCAGCCAACCCGGCGGCAGCCGCGCGCCGACGCCGCAGGAGGTTCGCGGCATCACGCTCAGGCTTGCTCCGCGGCCATGATCCGTCGTCTGCGCCGCAAGCGCGCCGGACTCAGACCGTCCCGCTCCGTGCACGTTCTGCGCGCTGCTCGAACGGGCTCGCCATGCTGGGCTGTCCGATCCAGACGCGGTTGAGCAGCCGCGTGAACGGCGGACACGTCGTCCCCTCGATACGCGCCATCGCCTCCTGATAGGGGCCGACGGTACGCAATCTCTCCGGCAGCATCGCATAGGCGCGCGGCAGAAACCGCCTGGCGCGCGCCGCGCTGCGGCGTTCGCGCTCGCCATAGGGCAGCGCGAACGCAAGCCGCAGCCGCTCCGGCAGCATCTCGGCCGTCAACGCCGTGAACCAGCGCGGCGGTCCGATAAGGGTCGCCTCGCCGGAGAAGATACGCTGCGCGATCTCGCGCGCCGCCGGGCCGACCGTGAGCGTCTCCGACGCCATCATCTCGGCCGTATAGGCCTTGAACGACGCCCAGTCCGGCAGCATGGCCTCGTGTGGAATTCCGAACAGGCCCGCGAACCGCGTCGCCTCGCGCCAATATTGCTCGCGCTCGGCATCGTCGAGCGGGCGGCACAGCAGGCCGTAGGACATCATCGCAGTCTCGACCAGGGTGGCATGGACCCAGCGCAGCGCGTCGACGTCATTGGCGCGATAGCGCGAGCCGGCCGTAAACGGTCCGACCGTCTCCGGCATCACGCCGTCGACCGCGGCGTGCCGCCGATACAGCCGCCGCGCCACCGCGACCGCCTGCGCGCGCGTGCCGAACACCATGGTGTAGACGATGCTGAAGGTGCGGTGGAAACGGCCGAGCGGGTCGGCAAACACCTTGGACTGCTCGGCAATGCCCGCCGCCACCCAGGGATGGGCGAGCTGCAAAAGCAGCGCGCGGCCAGCGCCGAGAAACAGCGCGGCCTCGCGATGCACGCGCCACATCACGCTGTCGGACGGCAGCACGGCATCGCCCGGCGTGGCCGGCGCGGACAGCACCTCGGCCAAGCACCGTTCGAAATCGGCATCGCTGACGATCACGGCCGCTGCGGGATCTCCAGCCCGCGCTGTACCGCCGGCCGCGCCAGCCCGCGTTCGAGCCAGGCCGGCACGTGCTTCAGCTCATCAAAGGCGACGATGTCGCGCGCGCCGTAGAACCCGATCAGGTTGCGCACCCAGCCAAGCGTCGCGATATCGGCAATCGTGTAGTCGGCGTCCATGATCCACTGCCGGCCATCGAGCCGCGCCTCGAGCACGCCGAGCAGCCGCCTGCTCTCCGCGACATAGCGCTGCAACGGCCGCTTGTCCTCGTACTCGCGGCCGGCGAATTTGTGGAAGAAGCCGAGCTGCCCGAACATGGGACCGATGCCGCCCATCTGGAAATGCACCCACTGGATCGTCTGCCAGCGCCGCGCCGGATCGTTCGGCAGGAATTTTCCGGTCTTCTCGGCAAGGTACTGCAGGATCGCGCCGGATTCGAACAGGCCGAGCGGCTGGCCGCCGGGACCGTCGGGATCGATGATCGCGGGAATCTTGCCGTTCGGATTGAGCGAGAGGAATTCAGGGGTCTTCTGGTCGTCCTTGCCGAAATCGATCGTGTGCGGCTCGTAGGCCAGGCCGGTCTCCTCCAGCATGATCGAGACCTTCACGCCGTTCGGGGTCGGCAGTGAATAGAGCTGGATGCGGTCGGGATGCTGCGCCGGCCAGCGCGTGGTGATCGGAAAGCTGGAGAGATCGGACATCGTGGCTCTTGCTCGCTTTGTCGCTGAGGCCTCAATCTAAGCCCGTGAGCCGCCGCTGCAAGGTTCGATGCGGAACCGCATGCGGCCGACGGTCTTATGTTGCTGCATCGTGCAGAAAGCCAGCATGCCGAGCCCGACCTACCAGTTGATCATGCAGGCGATGATCACGCGCCAGCCGGTGCTGTGCCTGTATGGCGGCTTCGCCCGCGCGATCTGCCCGATCATCCTCGGCCACACCGCCGGCCGCGAGCGCGTGCTCGCGTTCCAGTTCGCGGGCGGCGCGAGCAGCGGCCTGCCGCCGGGCGGCCAATGGAAGTGCTTCGATGTCGCTGACATCAGCGAGGTCGAGCTGCGCCAGGGGCGCTGGCATTCCGGGGGCAGCCATCGCCAGCCGCAACACTGCGTCGCCGACGTCGAGCTCGACGTCAATCCGGACAGCCCCTACGACCCGAAACGATCGATTACGCCGCAGCGCGGTGAGATTCGGCGGAAGCGCTGACGCTACTGCGGCTCGCGCAGGCGCACGCGCAGCAGCGCCGGCAGTTTCGAGGTGGCATCGTGCTGCGCGAGCTTCGCCGCGACCCGGCGCATCAGCGACGACGCGCCCTGCTTGGCAAACAGCTTCATGCCGCGATAGCTGAAATCCACCACCACCTCGTGATGGCGCATGCCCTTGCCGCCCTTGACCAGGCCAAGGTCGCGCACCAGGCAATAATGCCCGTCGCTCATACGTGCCAATCGGGTGTTCTCGAACATGCAGCGAAGCAATGCACCGAGTCGCAAATCCGTCAAGATTGACAGGAACGACTCATGAACCGAGCACGTCTGCGACCGGCCGCCGCGGCGCGAACGGCAGCGTAGGACCATAGCCGAAACGCAACATGAGATCCGGCCGCCGTGTCGTTCCGATCACGCGCGCCAGTTCGGGACGCAGCGCAGCCACCTCTACCGGCTGGTTGATGAAGGCAAGCTTGAGGCCTAGGCGCGTCGCTTCGAGCGCAAAGCGCTGGCACGCCTGCCCGACCCTGATCCAGTGCGAGGGATCGGCGTTCTCGGCTGCGAACACGGCAAGACCGGCAGATGAGCCGATCTGGCGCGCATATTTGTCGTTCTCTGCCGCCGCATCGAAGAGGTGGTCGAACGCGATGCCGCCGAGCGCGGTCGGCAACGACGGATTGCCGCTCGCGGGTGCAAACAGGCCGTCACCCGTTGCCATCGCGCTGCGCGGATTGAAGCGCAGCCAGGACTTCAGCTCGCGCATGAACGCGACGTCGCGCATCTGGGCGTCGTTGCCGGCGACGACGAGGTCGCGGATGGCCGCAATCACGGTACGATCCGTAATGAGTATGAGATCGACGCCTCGCGTGGCTGCTGCCACCTGCAACGCCGCAAGATCGCCTGACGGCACGGCGCGTCCGTCGTAGTCGGCACGTGTCGACTGTCTGCGGACGATCGCAGGCAATAGCGGATCGTCATGCGGCTCGGCGTTCATAAAGCTGTAGCGCACCGTCTGCCCGTCGATGGCAACCTCGCCTCTTCGGCCGCTTGCAGCCGCCGCGATCGCGAGATTGGCGGCCGCGCAGCCCAGGCTGACGAACAGATGATGGTCGTCCGGATCGACCACCGGCGTGCGCCGTGACGGATCGGGCATGATCTCGATCGCATCCCGCGTCACGCGAAAGCGCCATGGCTGCGTGTTGTGACTGTTGGCTGCGAGCGTCGCGTAACGGATGACATCAGCGATCTCGGGCGACAGCGGTGCGCGCAACCGGGCGATATAGTCGTCATACGCGCGCATCGTGCCGGTCGCGGCGCGCCAGGTGCCGGCGCCGAGCGCGGCCACCGCAAGCGCGCTGCCGCCTCCTATCAGGACCTGCCGTCGGTTCATGACTCTGCGCCCGCAATTCTCGCCGCGACCTCGATATCCTCACGATAAGCATGTTCCGCATCGGCGCGTTGTTGCAGATCAAGGCCGCGGCAGCCGGCAAGAACATCGACTCCATGCTGTTGACAGCACCAACAAAGCGGCGTATGTCCCGCGGCCTCGCGAGCGACTGCGCCCGCGACAAACATGAGCGAGACGATGTCCTTCGGCTACGAACACTTCATCCGCACGTCCAACGGCGTCATGCCGGTGGATGGCGCACGCCATGCTCGGGGGAGCGATCTTGCTTGAGGCAAGATCAACAGTCCGCATCACACGGACCCTCCCGAGCCAGCCGCTCCGGAGGGTTTTTTGTTGCCCTCAGGCGAACCGGCTGCACGGCAAAACAACCAGATGTCCCGGCCTTGGGCCGGAACGGGAGACCCGGATCCCGGGGCTCGCGCAGGTGATGCGCGCGGCCCGAGCGCGCGGGGCCTGTCGGAGGGAACGAGGCGGCAACGCCGGACACCGATGGCAGAGCGAGCTTCAAGGGGCTCGCAACATGCGGCGCCGAAGAGCGCCGCAGACAAGCTATTCGAATTCCCGGCCGCTCGCGGCCGGGAGCTGCTGGTGGTGAAGGTGTCGGCTGCTTCGTGCCATTGGTGATGCGGGTTCGAATCCCGCCTATGGCGTCACGTACCGTGGAGGCGGCCATGCGAGGGCCGTCGAGTCGCGGGTTGCGGTTGTTCTTCTTTCGGATGACCTGCGTTGGCGTCATTGATCGCCGAGACCGCCTGTTCCCCAGCATGCCATCAACGCCACTCGGTGACCGCCGGGCGGCCAAGGCGGTGGTGAAGATGTCTGTTACTTCGTTGAAACCGAGCGCCCCATTGGGGCAGCGACAGCATCGCTTATTCCCCGCCGAACGTATCCACGAGCCGTGGTGAAGACGACTGTTACTTCGCCTTGCACGCCAGAGGTCGCGGGTTCGACTCCCGCCCGGTGTCCTGCCGGTAGCTCAGAGGTCAGAGCGCTGTCCGGTCTCTCAGCGACCGGGTCTCAGTCGTCGCCTGTTCCCGGCTCGTGGTCCATCTCAACCGGTGACCCTCATCGAACAGGCGGTCACGTCGTTACGGCGCAGCTACCTGCTGCGCCGCCTTCTTCCACGCGCCGTGGTGAAGAGTGCTGATACTTCGATTGCGGATCGAGAGGTCGTGGGTTCGACTCCCATCCGGCGTTCCATGCGCCGGTAGCTCAGCGGCAGAGCACTATCCGCTCCATGCCAGTGGAGCGGAACTCAGCATTCGCCCGTTCCCGGCGCGCGGTCCCCTGCCGCGCATGGTCTCCGAGACGAGATCATGCGTGACGGCCGGTGCTCCGGCCATTCCATCCATCATCAACCCAGAGAGGAGGCCATCATGGTCAGGCTCAACAAGTTCCTGCGCGCCTTCACCCATGAGGGCGCGCCGTCCCGGCAGCTCGCGCCCGAGCAGGCGCTGCAGCGCACGCTGATGAGCTGCCTGCTGTGGGAGGACCAGTTCTACGAGGACGGGATCGCGATCGCCGAGCGCATCAAGGCGCTGGTGCCGCTGGTCGAGCCGCGCGAGGTGGCTCAGCTCGCGGTCCGTGCACGCGAGGAGATGAAGCTGCGGCATGCGCCGCTGCTCGTCGCCCGCGAGATGGCGCGGCTGCCCACGCACCGTGCGCTGGTCGCCGAGACGCTGTCGCGCATCATCCAGCGGCCGGACGAGATGACCGAGCTGCTGGCGATCTACTGGGCGGATTCTCTGGGTCCGCAGCAGCAGCGCAAGCGGCAGCCGGTCTCGGCGCAGGTCAAGAAGGGGCTGGCGAAGGCGTTCGCCAAGTTCGACGCCTATCAGCTCGCGAAGTATGACCGCGAGGGACCTGTGCGGCTTCGCGACGTGCTGTTCCTGGTGCACGCTCGGCCCAGGGACGCCGCGCAGGAGGCGGTGTGGAAGCAGTTCGCCGATGGCGGGCTGCCGTCACCCGACACCTGGGAGGTCGCGCTCTCGGCCGGTGCGGACAAGCGCGCGAGCTTCGAGCGGCTGCTCTCAGAGAAGCGGCTCGGAGCGCTGGCGTTGCTGCGCAACCTGCGCCTGATGCAACAGGCCGGGGTGTCGCGGTCGATTATCGCGGCCGCGATCGAGACGATGCGGACGGACAGGATCCTGCCGTATCGGTTCATCACGGCGGCCCGGCACGCGCCGGACTTCGAGCCCGAGCTCGAGGCCGCGATGCTCCGGTCGATCAAGGGCTACGCGCGGCTTCCGGGCCGCACGCGGCTGCTGATCGACGTCTCCGGCTCGATGTTCGCATCGCTGTCGGCGAAGTCGGAGATGACGCGCGCGGACGCGGCGTGCGGGCTGGCGATCCTGGCCCGCGAGGTCTGCGACGAGGTGGAGATCTTCACGTTCAGCGACAAGGTCGTGAAGGTGCCGCCGCGGCGTGGCTTTGCGCTGCGCGACGCGATCCTCGGATCGCAGCCGCATTCCGGGACCTATCTCGGGCGTGCGGTGGGCGAGGTCGACCGCAAGGGAGACCGCCTGATCGTCTTCACCGACGAGCAGAGTCACGATGCGGTGCCGGCGCCCAAGGCGCGCGGGACCATGGTCAACGTGGCGTCGTACCAGCACGGGGTCGGCTACGGACCCTGGACGCGGGTCGACGGCTTCTCCGAGGCCGTGATCGCCTGGATCGCGGCGCATGAGGAGACTCTGCGCGGCGCGACCCTGCACTGACGACAACGGACCCGGACGCGTCACAGACGCGCCCGGGTCTTCCGTTAATCAGGCACATTCGGCGCCGACTTGCGCTGCCTGCTTCAAGGCGTCTGCTTCAGCAGCGGCGCCACGGTTTCGATCTCGTCGGTCATGACGCCGCCGGTAAAGTTCTTGGGCAACCTGGCGATGTCGTCCGGTGTGTCCAGCCCGGCCGAGAAGGCCTCACCACTATAGGAGCCGACGACGAAGACGCTGCTTTCGGCGCGCGTCATGCGCGCGAGGAATCGGTCCGGCCAGCCCCACAGCCACGGCGCGACATTGATCGGGACCAGCACCATCATGTTGTGGCACGCGGACGGCACCAGGCCGGTCCAGCCATAACCGAGATAACGGACCAGGCAGCTCTTCAGCATGCCGCGCGACATGACCTTGAGATCCGGCAGAGACGCCCTGAGCGTCGCGATCGGCGCGTCGCCGCCATAGACCGTCAGTCGCGCCCGTCGCGCGCCAGGCAAGCGCGCCAGAGCATCCGCCAGCAGTCGGCCTTCCGCCGGATCATTGCTCTTGACGTTGATCAGGAAAGCCTTGTCCGGAAAGGCTGCGAGCACCTCGTCCAGCGACGGCATCAGGCCGACGCCCTTGCCGCGGAATGGAAAGGTGCGGCCGCCATCGGAGGTGTAGCCATAACCGATATCGAGCTGCCGCAACGCCGTCATCGCATGCTCGCGCGTGACGCCCTTGCCATCGGTGCGACAGTCGAGCGTCCAGTCATGGAACACCGCGAACTGGCCATCGGTGGTTGGGTGCACGTCGAATTCCACGATATCGGCGCCGGCCAGAAAGCTGGCGTGCATCGAGGCGATGGTGTTCTCGAGATACTCATGCGTCGGCGGCAGCATCCGCGCCGCGGTGCAGGTTTCGCTCGTCAGGCCGGTGCGATCGAACTGCTGTGACAAACCGCGATGAGCCAGGAGATGCAGCCGCCCAGCCTCCTTTGTCACCTGCAGATTGGCGTTGTTGAAGAACATGAAGCCGGCGCAGATCAGCACCAGCAGCCCGGCGATTTTCAGGACTCTGCTCATGCGATGTCAATTCCATGACGATTCGAGCCGAATTGCGTCCCTGCCCTCGTTCTGCGCAAGAGCCGTCTTGCGGAGATGGTGCACCTTTTGTCCAACGCTCCCAGCGCCGATGCGAAAGCGAATGCGAGAACGGCCACCGCCAAACTTTGGCTTCGAAGCACTGGATCGCTGTTCCTTCATCCGGTATCTGACCTCATGTTTCTGTCCATCGCCACCACCCATCAGCCTGCCACCGATCTCGGCTACCTGCTCAACAAGCATCCGGAGCGGCTGCACGAGCTCGAGCTCACCTTTGGCAAGGCGCTGATCTTCTATCCCGAGGCCAGCGAGAGCCGCTGCGAGGGGGCGCTGGTGCTCGACGTCGACCCGATCGGCCTCGTCCGCGGCAAAGGCCAAAGCGACGGGCTGCTCGACCAATATGTCAACGACAGGCCCTATGCCGCGTCGTCGTTCCTGTCGGTCGCGCTGAACAAGGCGTTCCGGACCGCGATGAACGGCGTCAGCAGCGCGCGCCAGGAGCTCGCCGACAGCGCCATTGCACTCGAAGCGGTTGTGACACCCCTGCCCCTGCGCGGCGGCGAAGCCGTGCTGCGGCATTTGTTCGAGCCGCTCGGCTGGCAGGTCGATCTCACCGCGATCCCGGGACCGCAAGGCGATCCGTCGAGCCGCTACGTCCGGCTCACCTTGCGCGGCACCGCGCGGCTCAGCGCGCTCCTCAATCATCTCTACGTGCTGATCCCCGTCATGGACGACGCCAAGCATTATTGGGTCGGCGACGAGGAGATCGACAAGCTGCTCAAACGCGGCGAAGGCTGGCTCGACGCCCACCCCGCCAAGGAGCTGATCGTGCGCCGCTATCTGCGCCATCGCGGCGTGCTCGCGCGCGCGGCGCTGGCCCGGCTCGCGCCGGAGACGCAGGACGAGGCCATCGAGCCCGAGGCGCGCAGCGAGTCAGAAGAGACACTGGAGGCGCCGACCCGCCTCAACGACCTGCGCATGGCCGCCGTGGTCGAGGCGTTGCGGGCGAGCGGCGCCAAAATTGTCGCCGACCTCGGGTGCGGCGAAGGCAGGCTGCTGCAGCTCCTGGTCCGCGAGCGCTGGGTCGACAGGCTGATCGGGCTCGATCCCGCCGTCCGCGAGCTGGAGCGCGCGGCCAAGCGGCTGAAGCTGGGCGCGCCCGGCGCGCCGCCCGAGGGTCGCGTCATGCTGTTGCACGGTTCGCTCACCTATCGCGATGAGCGCTGGGCCGAGGCCGATGCGGCGGCACTGGTCGAGGTGATCGAGCACCTCGATCCCGACCGACTGCCGATGCTCGAGCGCGTGGTGTTCGGCGCAGCGCGGCCGCGCGCGGTGATCGTTACCACGCCGAACGCCGAATACAACGCACTGTTTCCGAGCCTGCCCGCCGGGCAGTTCCGCCACCGCGACCATCGCTTCGAATGGTCGCGCGCCGAGTTTGCCGACTGGGCGCAGCGGATCTGCGCAACCTTCAACTATCAGGCCGCCTTCTCCGGCATCGGCCATCACGACGAGAGCCATGGCGCGCCGACGCAAATGGCCGTCTTCACCCGCTGAGCAATTCCATGAACATCGACATCCCCGATTTCGCGCTGATCGTGCTGATCGGCTCGACCGGCTCCGGCAAGTCGACCTTTGCTGCGAAGCATTTCCTGCCGACCGAGGTGATCTCCTCGGATCATTGCCGCGCGCTCGTCGCCGACGACGAGACCGACCAGGGCGTCTCCGCCGACGCGTTCGACATCGTCCGCGAGATCGCCGGCAAGCGGCTGAAGCACCGCCGGCTCGCGGTGATCGACGCCACCAATGTGCGCCCCGCCGACCGCAAGGGCTGGGTCGAGCTGGCGCGAAAATGGCATGCGCTGCCGGTCGCGATCGTGTTCGATCCCGGCATCGACGTCTGCATCGACAGAAACAAGTCGCGGCCTGAGCGCAGCTTCGGCGGCCCGGTCGTGCAGCGCATGGTCTCGGAGGTCCGCCGTGGCTTCGGTGGCCTGCAGCGCGAAGGCTTTCGTCAGGTGTGGAAGCTCGACAGCGTCGCGCGCATCGAGGCCGCCACCATCGCGCGGCAGCCGCTGTGGACCGACAAGCGGCACGACACCGGGCCGTTCGACATCATCGGTGACGTCCATGGCTGCGCTGATGAGTTGCAGGCGCTGCTGGCGAAGCTCGGCTATCAGGTCAGATGGCGCGATGACGACGGCCGGCGCGCCGTCAGCGTCACGCCGCCCGCAGGCCGCAAGCTCGTGTTCGTCGGCGATCTCGTCGACCGCGGCCCGCAATCGCCGGACGTGCTGCGCATCGTCATGGGCATGGTCTCGGCAGGCACTGCCTATGCCGTGCAGGGCAACCATGACCGCAAGTTCGGACGCTGGCTCGCCGGTCGCAAGGTCACGATCGCGCACGGCCTGCAGGCCACGATCGACCAGCTCACCGGCGAGGATCGAAGCTTCCGGGACAGCCTGCCCGGCTTCCTCGACGGCCTGCGCAGCCATGTCTGGCTCGATGGCGGCCGGCTCGCGGTGGCGCATGCCGGGCTGAAGGAGGAGATGATCGGCCGCGGCTCCGGCGCGGTGCGCGAGTTCGCGCTGTATGGCGAAACCACCGGCGAGATCGACGAGTTCGGCCTTCCCGTGCGCGCCGACTGGGCCGCGAACTATCGCGGACCGACCACCGTGGTCTACGGTCACACGCCCGTGCTCAATGCCGAATGGGTCAACAACACGCTGTGCATCGACACCGGTTGCGTGTTCGGCGGCCGGCTGACGGCGCTGCGCTGGCCGGAGCGTGAGCTCGTCGAGGTCGAGGCTGAGCGCGTCTGGTGCGAGCCGGTGCGTCCGCTCGCGCCTCGCGCCGGCAGCGCCTCCGCGCAGGCCGAGGCGGATCAGCTGCTCGATATCGATGACGTGAGCGGCCGCCGATGGATCGACACCAGGCTGCGCGGCCGCATGGTCGTGGCTGAGGAGAACGCGGCCGCTGCGCTGGAGGTGATGAGCCGTTTCGCGCTCGCGCCGCAATGGCTGGTCTATCTGCCACCGACCATGTCGCCATCGGAGACCAGCGCGCGCGACGGCTGGCTGGAGCGCCCCGAGGAGGCGTTCGCGCATTTCCGCGCCCGCGGCGTCGAGCAGGTGGTGTGCGAGGAGAAGCACATGGGCTCGCGCGCCGTCATCGCGCTGTGCAGGAGCGCCGATATCGCCGGGGCCCGCTTCGGCGTCGCGGGCGGCGAGAGCGGCGCGATCTGGACCCGCACCGGCCGCGCGTTCTTCGACGATCCCGCAATGAGCGAGGCGCTGCTGGCACGGCTGCGCGATGCTGTCGACAGCGCCGGCCTCTGGCAGGAGCTGCAATCCGGCTGGCTGCTGCTCGACGCCGAGATCATGCCGTGGTCGGCGAAGGCCGGCAGCCTGATCGAGAGTCAGTACGCGCCGGTCGCGGCGTCATCGGTTGCAGGGCTCGAAGCGGCGGCAGACGCGTTGGCGCGCGCCGCCGCGCGCGGTCTTGATGTCGCGGCACTCGGCGATCACCTCCGCGATCGGGTGACGCGGGCGCGGCGATATGGCGAGGCATGGGCACCCTATGTCTGGCCGGTCCGCGGCATCGACGATCTCAAGGTCGCGCCGTTTCACCTGCTCGCCAGCGAGGGCCAGGTCTGGTTCGATCAGGACCATGTCTGGCACATGACGCTCGCCGATCGGCTGGCCGCCGCGTCAGCATCCGTGGTCACCCGCACGCAGTGGCGCACCGTGGCTCTGGCTGACGAAACGGCCATCGCCAACGCCATCGCATGGTGGGAGCAACTCACGGCCGGCGGCGGCGAAGGCATGGTGGTGAAGCCCAAGAACTTCGTCGCGCGCGGACCGAAGGGTCTGATCCAGCCGGCGCTGAAAGTGCGCGGCCCAGAATATTTGCGCATCATCTACGGCCCGGAATATGATGCGCCGGAGCACATCGCCCGGCTGCGCCAGCGCAAGCTCGACGGCAAGCGCAACCTCGCTTTGCGCGAGTTCGCGCTCGGCCATGAGGCGCTGACCCGCTTCGTCGCCCGCGAGCCGCTGCGCCGCGTGCACGAATGCGTGTTCGCGGTGCTGGCGCTGGAGAGCGAGCCGATCGATCCGCGGCTGTGAGCCGCTCAAGAACCAACAAGGCCGATCTTCTGCGATGTACAAGCCGATCTTGCGTGATTGGATATGGGCCGACGGACGCGGACCAGAGCTGCGACGAGGGCACTTTTTTGGCCATGGATTGAACTAGATCGCCCTCGATTATCTGAACCCGGACTGGGCTGCCGAAGACGATATGCGACACTTGATTCTTCACAAGGCTCAAGTGCACCAAGTCACGCCAGAGGAAGTCCATGACTATTCCCGCGAATAGTCAGTTGGGGGCCCGCGATCGATCAAGCCGCCGTGGTGGACCTGGGAAAGTCGGACTGGCTGCTGAGCTTCGCCCAGCGGCATCTGGCCCGCTGCCGACATTTTCGCATCATGTTCTATGACGAATATGTCGACGTCATCTGCGAGAGTATCACAGCCGCCCATGGTGCCTACGCTCCGGGTTGCGGCACCCAGTGACGGGCGCTCTCAAGCCAAAACGTGACTTTGAGCAACCGAGTTGCGGAAGGAAGCCATGGGGTCGTTCATCACCAACCTGCACATTCGTGACGTCGCACCTCACGCGGTCATCGAGGCGCTCAAGTCTCTCCGCGTCGTTCCGGCCTATGTGCGTGGCTCGCCCGCCGATGCCTGGACCAGCATTTTCCCCCAAGCCGCGTTTCAAGATGAAGCGGGCCTGCGCGATGACCTCACCCTGGTCCGCACTGTCCATGCCAGACAGCTTCGAGTTCCCCATCCAGCGACGCACCAGACCAGCCCCACGCGGCCATGGACTCCCCCTTCGGCTTGATCCTGCGCAACGAACGGACGCACGACACACGCCACCGTGCCTACACCGCTCCCCAAGGAGGCTTGAATGAGGACGTCCGTGCAACTCGCCATTGTCATCGCCGCCACCGTGGCCATGCCCGCTTTCGCTCAGGGAACCGGGCCGGTGGCAACGCAATGCGCCGCTGACATCCAGAGCTTCTGCTCCGGCAAGCAGCACGGCGCAGGCCAGGTTCGCGCCTGCCTCGAGAGCAACCGCGAGAAAGTCTCGGCGGATTGCCGCCAGGCCCTCGACAGACACTACGGGACCCGGCCGAGGCAAATGCCCAAGACGCTGAGTATGCGCATCGGCTGGCCTGGCCCCGTTCCGGGTGCAAGCCAGCCGGCAACTTTCACAGCGATCGGGCCAGGCCCGGGCAAGATTGTCTGCGCCGAGACGATGCGATCTTCGGCGCCAAACGCAGAAGGTCGGCACCCGCCTGATCCCATGGTGACAATGAATCAGTCCGCGGCCGTGGCCGCGACCTCAGGGCAGCGCACCGCCGGCGGGAAAAGGCGCGCGGCGAAACACTCGTTTCAACAGCCCCTGCAATGCGATCGCGGTTCGCACGCCTGGTCCACGAAAATTTCGCTTTTGTTTTTCCGAATTCTGTGAAATACTCCGCCCGTCCCGCCTCGCCATGAGGGGCGCTTCGCGATCGTCACGAACGTGGAGGCGGGATGCGATGGGCGCAGCTCTGCCGCAGCATGGCCTTGCCGTGCGGACGAACGGCAGGATGCGCCGGCGAAATCGTGTGGTCCTGGCCTCCCGATGCCGAGGTCAAGCCGGCTGAGATGATGATCGGCCGGCGACGGGGGCAACAAAGCCCGGTCCCCGAGGAGAGCACGTATCAGCCGGAAAACCGTTGCGCAGGGAAGGCCGGGATCGTCCGGCTGAGCCTGTGGTTCCTGCCCCGTGCACTTCTTCACGCACGGGGGCCGCGGGTATCAGCGGATACCCGGCCTTCCCTGCGCCCTCTGTTCAAAGAGGGACAGCGTACGATCATCACCCGGGCGCGCAACGTGCCGCGGGATCGCGATGACATGCTGTTTGACATTCACATCAGAACGCCACGCGCATGACCCCTGCGCGAGAGCGTCACTTGCCGTCGTCGAGATGGACCAGCACCGCCGCATTGGCGATGATGATGGCGTCGCTGCCGGCCTCGGCCGCAATCTCCAGCCCGCCTTTGACCGCGGTCACGGTCACCGTGCCATAGGGCAGCTCCTTGGCCACTGCAGCGGTGTCGACAGCCTCCGGGTTCGGCACGCCGATGGTGACGTCCACGAACATGTCCTGCGGCGTCTTGCCGACCATGCGGAAGAAGCCGAGGCTGGAATGGCGGATCGCGTCCGACACCGCGCGCTTGGCCGCCTTGGTGGCGTCGCGGCCGTGGACGTCGACGCCCATGCCCATCTCGGTGATACAGCGGACGCGCGCCATGTCGTGTTTCCCTCGGTTGCTTGCCTCGTATGCCATGCGACCTTAGCCAACGGCGCGGCCGACGCAACCCGGGTGGACACCAGCGCCCCCGCCGCAGAAAATGGTCATCTGATGCCGACATATATCGTGCAAGATGATGCGCTGGACGAACCCGAGAACAAGGTCTTCGAATGATGTTCCTCCCCGTCTTTCCCGTGAAGGCGATCCATCGGCCGGATCCGGCAGGCATGGCTGACCACGAGGAACATTGAAGGAGAACGCCAATGGGTTTTTCACACACGCTGGGCGGCACGCGCTACCGGTTCGACGACCTCAGAACCTTGCTTGCGAAGGCAACGCCGTTGCGCTCGGGCGACGTGCTGGCGGGCCTCGCCGCGGAGGATTCCGCCGAACGCGTGGCGGCACGGATGGCGCTCGCCGAGCTGCCGCTGCGCCATTTCCTCAACGAGGCCGTCATCCCCTACGAGACCGACGAGGTCACGCGGCTGATCGTCGACCAGCATGACGGCAAGGCGTTCGCTCCCGTCGCAAGCCTCACGGTCGGCGACTTCCGCGAATGGCTGCTGTCGGATGCGGCCGACGCAGATGCACTCAGCGGCGTATCGCCAGGGCTGACGCCGGAGATGGTTGCTGCGGTCTGCAAGATCATGCGGCTGCAGGACCTGGTGACGGTCGCGGCGAAATGCGAGGTCGTGACGCGCTTCCGCTGCACCATCGGCCTGCCGGGCCGGATGTCGACACGGCTGCAGCCCAACCATCCGCTCGACGATCCCAAGGGCGTCGCGGCCTCGATCCTCGACGGGCTGATGTACGGCGTCGGCGACGCGACGATCGGCATCAACCCGGCGAGCGACGACGTCGAGACGATGGTGCGGCTGCTCGACTTGATCGAGACCTTGCGGCTTGCCTCGCATGCACCGATCCAGTCCTGCGTGCTGGCCCATGTTACGACCGCGCTGAAGGCGATCGAGCGCCGCGCGCCGGTCGATCTCGTGTTCCAGTCGCTGGCCGGCAGCGAGGAGGCCAATCGCGGCTTCGGCATCACGCTGTCGCTGCTCGACGAGGCGCTCGCCGCGGCCGAAGGCCTGCAGCGCTGCCCCGTCGGGGGCAACGTGATGTATTTCGAGACCGGACAGGGCAGCGAGCTCTCCTCCGGCGGCCATTGCGGGGTCGACCAGCAGACCTTGGAGGCACGCTGCTACGCGGTCGCGCGGCGCTATCGGCCGCTGCTCGTGAACACCGTGGTCGGATTCATCGGTCCGGAATATCTCTACGACGGAAAGCAGATCATACGCGCGGGCCTGGAGGATCATTTCTGCGGCAAGCTGCTGGGGCTGCCGATGGGCTGCGACGTCTGCTACACCAACCACGCAGAAGCCGACCAGGACGACATGGATGCGCTGCTGACCCTGCTTGGCGTCGCCGGCTGCACCTACATCATGGGTGTGCCGGGCGCTGACGACATCATGCTGAACTATCAAAGCACCTCGTTCCATGACGCGCTCTATGTGCGCAAGGTGCTCGGCAAGCGCGCGGCGCCGGAGTTCGAGACCTGGCTCGCGGCCACCGGCCTCAGCGATGCCGGAGGCGAGCTGCGCTTCGAGCCGGCGCGGCTGATGCCGGCGCTGCCGCTGCTGGAGGCCAAGTGATGGGCGGCTCCGACAAGAGCGACTCGCCGGCAACGTCGTCATCGGACGATTGGCGCTGGCTGTCACGCTATACCGAAGCGCGGATCGCGTTGGGACGCTGCGGTCCTGGCCTGCCGACATCGGCACATCTCGCCTTCCAGGCTGCCCACGCCGAAGCGCGCGATGCCGTGCTGAAGCCGTTCGACGCCGAGCGCTTTGCCGCCGAGGCGACCGCGCATGGCTGGCCGGCCCTTGCCGTGCACAGCCGCGCTGCCGATCGCGCGACCTATTTGCAGCGCCCCGACGCAGGCCGCCTGCTCTCGCCCGCGTCGGAAGCGGTGCTGTCGGAGCCACGCGCGCCGGCCGACATCGTGCTGGTGGTCGCCGATGGCCTGAGCAGCCGCGCGGTGCAGGTCAACGCCCTGCCCGTGCTCGATGCGCTGATGCCGCGCCTGGCTGCAACCGGCCGACGGCTGTCGCCGGTGATCGTTGCTTCGCAGGGCCGCGTCGCGCTCGCCGATCATGTTGGCGAGCTGTTCGGCGCGTCGGCCTCGATCATCCTGATCGGCGAGCGCCCGGGCCTGAGCGCGGCCGATTCCCTTGGCCTCTATCTCACCTGGATGCCGCGCCGGGGCCGCGTCGATGCCGAACGCAACTGCATCTCCAACGTCCGCCAGGGCGGCCTCGCACCGGCGGATGCGGCGAGCCAGGCGGCCGAACTGATCCAGCGCATGTTCCTCCACCAGGCCGCCGGCGTCAGCCTCGCCCGGCTGCCGCAGCTGCCGGCGCCGGATGGAGATGGCGCGTCATGATGCCGGCGCAGTCCGAAACATCACACCGCGCAATAGCGGTCCTGGATATCCTTGTCGGCCAGCAGCGCCGCGGCGCTGCTCTCATGCACGACCTCGCCCTGGTCGATGATGACGGCGCGATCGGCGAGCCGCAGCGCCCATTCGACGTTCTGCTCGACCAACAGCAGCGTCTTGCCCTGGTCGCGCAATCGCCGGAACAGCACGCCCATCTCTTCGACGAGCACCGGCATGATGCCTTCGGACGGCTCGTCGAGCAGAACCATGCGCGGCCGCGCGATCAAGGCCCGCGCGATCGCCAGCATCTGCTGCTCGCCACCCGACAGCGTGACGCCCTCCTGATCCAGCCGCTCGTTCAATCGTGGAAAGGTCTCCGCAACCTCGGCGAACGCCGCGCGCTCCTCGATATCGGCGCTGGCGGCGACCAGCCCAAGCCGCAGGTTCTCGCGCACCGACAGGCCCGGCACGATGCGGCGCTCCTCCGGAACATAAGCGAGCCCGAGATGAAAGCGCTTGTGGGCCGCAAGCGGCAGCAGATCATGGCCGGCAAAGCGCACGCGCCCCGCGGCCCGGGGCATCAGCCCCATGACGGTGCGCAATGTCGTGGTCTTGCCGGCGCCGTTGCGGCCGACGAGCGCGACCACCTCGCCCTCGCTCACGCGCAGCGAGATGCCGTGCAGGACGTGGCTGGCGCCATACCAGGCCTGGAGGCCGTCGAGCTCGAGCAACGCGGTCTCAGCCATAGCCTTCACTCTGTCCCAGATAGACCCGGCGCACGTCGGGGTTGGATCGGATGTCCTCAGGACGACCGTCGGCGAGCAGCCGGCCGTGATGCAGCACCAGCACCCGCTGGCTCAGGCCGAGCACCATCTTCATCTTGTGCTCGACCAGCAGCACCGTGCGCTTCTGCGCCAGCCGCTCCAGCAGCGCCACCATCTCCTTGGTCTCTTCCGGCCCCATGCCCGCGGTCGGCTCATCGAGCAGCAGAAGCTCCGGTTCGGAGACCAGCGCAATGGCGATCTCCAGCGCGCGCTGCTGGCCGTGGGCGAGATACTTCGCGAGCTCGCCACGCCTGCCGATCAGGCCGACCGCCATCAGGGCCGCATCGGCGCGTTCGCCGAGTTCGGCAAGATCGGCGCGCTTGCGCCAGATGTCGTAGCTTACCCGCATCGCCTGGGCGGCGACTCGGACATTCTCGTGCACCGACAAGTCGGGAAAGATGTTGGTGATCTGGTACGAGCGCGAGATGCCCTGATGCACGAAGCGATGCTGTGGCAGGCCGTTCAGCTCGCGGCCCTTGAACCGCAGGGTGCCGCTGCTCGGCGACAGCGTGCCGGAGAGAATGTTGAAGAAGGTGCTCTTGCCTGCCCCGTTCGGGCCGATGATCGAGGTCAGCTCACCGGCCGCGAACGCGACTGAGATGCCTTCGAGCGCGACGAAGCCGCCGAAGCGACGGCCGATCCCGTCCGCGCGCAACAACTCGGTGCTCATCGGCGTTGCCTCGCGATCGGCAGCACATCGAGGAACGTGCCCCAGATGCCCTTGTGCAGGAACAGCACGAACACGACGAAGATGGCGCCGACCACGATCTGCCAGTGCGGCGTCCACAATGACACGACGTCCTCCAGGATCAGGAAGACCGCGGCCCCGACGAACGGCCCGAAGAAGCTGCGTGCGCCACCGAGCAGCACCATCATCACGATCATGCCGGAGGTCTGATAGTGCAGGATGTCGAGCGGAACGATGGATAAATGCAGAGCTGACATGCAGCCGCCGACGGCGGAGATGGCGCCCGACAGCATGAACACGATCAGCTTGCAGCGCTCGACGTCGTAGCCGCAGGCCCGCGCGCGCTGCTCGTTCTCGCGGATCGCCTCGATGACCGCGCCGAATGGCGAGTTGAGGATGCGCGACTGCACCCAGATCGCGATCGCCGCGAGCACCATCAGCACGTAATATTTGTTCACCGGATCGAGGAAGTTGATCTGCGCGCCGAACAGACCGATGTGGTCGACCGTGAAGCCGCGCAGCCCGTTCTCGCCGCCGGTGAAGGAGGAGGCCTGCAGCGCCACGTAGTAGACGAGTTGCGCCAGCGCGAGCGTGACCATGGAGAAATAGATGCCGCGGGTGCGCGTCGAGATCGTTCCGATGAATGCGGCGAGCGCCATGCTCGCCGCGATCGCCAGCGGCACCGCGGCAAACCACGGCAGGCCCCAGCGGCCGATGGCGATGCCGGTCAGATACGCGCCGGTGCCGAAGAAGGCGGCGTGGCCGAACGACAGCAGCCCGGTGTAGCCGAACAGGAGGTTGTAGCCCATCACCACGACGCCGTAGATCAGGACGTTCACGGCGAGCGCCTTCGACGGCAGCAGCCAGGGCAGCAGCGCCAGCGCGACCAGCGAGACCAGCACGCGGTGATCCGCGAGAAGCGCGAAGAGGCGCTGCGCCTGAGGAAGCGGCGGTGCTTCGCCGGTCGAATGCACCGTCATCACGCTCTCCCCTTGAGGCCGAACAGACCCTGTGGCCGGATCAGCAGGACCGCGGCCATGAGCGCGAACATCACGATCGTCGCCATCTCGGGCGCAAACAGCGCGACCATGCTGATGCAGATGCCGACCATCAGCCCCGCGACCACGGCGCCGACGATCGAGCCGAGGCCGCCGATCACGGTGACGACGAAGGCCTCCGCCAGCACCAGCGTTCCCATCTCGGGATTGACGCTGCGCATGGGTCCCGCCAGCACCCCACCGAGCGCGGCAAGGCCGACGCCGAGGCCGAAGATCGCGAGCCACACCTTGCCGATGTCGACCCCGAGCACCCGCATGATCAGGGGATCACGGGCGCCGGCCCGCACGATCAGGCCGACCCGGGTCTTCTCCAGCATCAGCCAGAGCACCAGCAGCACGACGGCGACCAGCGCGATCACGAACAGACGATATTTGGGGAAGAAGCCGACGCCGAGATCGACGACGCCGATCAATTGGGACGGTGTCGGAAACGGAATACCGTCGCTGCCGAACACGATGCGCACCCCCTCGACCAAGATGTAGCTGAGACCGAAGGTGAGCAGCAATGGATCATCGATCGACCGGCCATACAGGCGCCGGACCAGGACGAGTTCGATCAGCATGCCGAACGCGCCGACCAGAATTGGGGCGAGCAGCAAGCCCCACCAGAAGCTGCCGGTCAGCGATGCCAGATACAGACCGGCATAGGCCCCGATCATGAACAGCGCCCCATGGGCGAAATTGACCACGCCGAGCATGCCGAACACGATGGTCAGGCCGAGCGCAGTGATGACCAGCACCGCCCCAAGGGCGATGCCGGAAAACAGCTGCATGATGATCAGCGAGAGGTCCATGCGATCAGGATTAGGTGGCGTGGCCGAGTTCGCCGCAGCTGCGCAGCATCTCGTCCGCCCCGGGATCGCTGGCCACGATCGCGAACAGGTCGTTCTCGCTCGCCATCGCCGACTTCTTCTTGGATTCCAGCACAAGCACCGACTGCACCGACTGGTGGTCGCATTTGCGGTAATGCTGCGGGCCCTTGGTCAGATCGTATTGCAGCCCCTCCAGCACCGCGATGACCTTATCGGTGTCGGTGCCACCGGCGGCCTGCATCGCCTGCAGCAGCGAGCCGACGCCGGAGTAGCCATAGGCGCCGTAGTCGGTCGGGATCGCGCCGCCATTGGCGGCCCGGAACGCCTTGTTGAACTCGGCCGCGGTCTTGTTCTGTGTCTCAAGACCCCAATAATAGTTGGCGCCGCCGACGACGCCCTCGAACACGTCGGGCCCGACGGCGAGGCGCTGATTGTGTAGGATCACCGGCACCACGATCTTCATCTGCTGCTTGATGCCGAAATCCACCGCCTGCTTGATCGCGTTGGCCTGGTCGCGGCCGAAATTGCTGATGCACAGCACGTCCGGCCGCAGCGACATCAGCCGCGGCATGAAGGTCGAATAGTCGGCTGCACCGAACGGATGCAGGATCTCGCCGACGCTCTCGGCACCGATCGCCGTCTGCGCCCGCTTGAAGCCGCGCAGCATCTCATGGCCATAGGCATAGTCGGCCACGAGATGGGCGACCTTCATGCCCTTCTTGATGGTCTGGCGGGCCACGGCCGCCGTGGTCATGTGCGGGTTCAGCGCCTCGTGGAAGGTGTATTTGCTGAAATCCTTGACCTCGTTGATGGTGTCGGACTGGCTGATCGACACGTAGATCACGCCGCGAGCGCGCGTCACCTCGTTGACGGCAAGCTGGACGGCGCTGGAGAGCGCGCCGACGATAGCGTGCACCTTGTCCTTCTCGATCAGCTCGAGCGTCCGCGTCGCCGCCTCGCCGGCGTTGAGCTTGTCGTCGCGCACAAGCAGTTCGACCTTGCGGCCGGCGACGCCGCCTTTGTCGTTGACCAGCTTGACGGCGAGTTCGGCGCACTTGACCTGGTCACGCGCCTCGGCGGCGAACGGACCGGTCAGCGGCGTCGGAAAGCCGATGCGGATGGTGTCATCGGCGGCACGCCCCAGGCGCGGCATCGCGAGCGTGGCGACACCTGCCGACATCCCCATCAGCGCCGTGCGGCGGGATATTCCTGCGCGTCGCAACTTCGTCTCGTAGACTTGCATGATGTCCTCCCTCACCTTGTTTTCTTAGTATCGATTGAGCGTCTTGAGCACGCGCGCTGGCGTGATCGGAATGGTGTTGATGGAGGCGCCGAAGGGCATCAGCGCATCATTGACCGCATTCAGCACACAGGCCGACGCGGCCGCGGTGCCGGCCTCGCCGCAGCCCTTTGCGCCGAGAATGGTGTCCGCCGTCGGCGTCTCGACGTGATCGATGGTAATGTCTGGCATCTCCATCGCCATCGGCAGCAGATAGTCGGCCAGCGATCCGTTGAGCAATTGGCCGGTCTCACTGTAACGGCATTCCTCGAACAGCGCAGCGCCAAGACCCTGTACGACACCGCCGCGCAACTGCTCGTCGACCAGCATCGGATTGATGATGCGGCCGCAATCCTCGACGACATGGTGCTTCAGCAGCTTGATGAAGCCGGTTTCGACATCGACTTCAAGGTAGCTGCCCTGGATGCCATTAGTGAAGGCAAAGGGGTAGCCCTGCGGCGCGAAATGATGGCTGACCGTCAGTTGCGCCTGAGTGCCCGGTGGCAAGGTGTCGGACCGGAAATAGGCGATGCGCGCGATCTCAGCGACCGGCAGACGCGGCTGCCCCGTCGCGACACTGACGATCTGGCCATCGATGACGTCGAGCGCAGCAGGCTGCTCCTGCAGCACCAGCGCGGCGATCTCCAGAATGTTCGCCTTGAGCTTTCGCGCGGCCTGCAGCGCCGTCTCGCCGCCGATGCCTGCACCGCGGCAGGCCCAGGTCGCACCACCATGCGGCGTGACCTCGGTATCGCCGGTGATGATCTTGACACGCTCCTGGGCGAGACCAAGCTGGTCGGCGACGATCTGGCTGATGATCGCCTCGGTGCCCTGGCCCTGCTCGGTCACGGAGATCGCACAGCGCACCTCGCCCGACGGCGTCAGGCTGACGGTCGCGCCATCCTGCGAGGAAATGCGCGCGCCGCCGACGCCGTAGAACGCAGGGCTCGGGTTGGTGATCTCGACGAAGGTCGCAATGCCGATGCCGCGATAGATGCCGCGCCGACGCAGCTCGGCCTGCTCGGCGCGGAGCGCGTCATAGTCCATGATCCCGCGCAGCCGCCGCAGGCAGACTTCGTGCGACAGCGCCTCGAACCTGTAGCCGGTCGGCGATGCCGTCGGATAGGCGCTGTCGACAATCACGTTCCTGGCGCGCATCGCGAATGGATCGAGCCCGACGCGGGCAGCAGCGAGATCCACCATGCGCTCGGTGACCGCGCAGGCGATGGG
Organism: Bradyrhizobium sp. SZCCHNRI2009; assembly: GCF_032485115.1. Taxonomy (NCBI): domain Bacteria; kingdom Pseudomonadati; phylum Pseudomonadota; class Alphaproteobacteria; order Hyphomicrobiales; family Nitrobacteraceae; genus Bradyrhizobium; species Bradyrhizobium sp. SZCCHNRI2009. The sequence goes on along the minus strand of NZ_JAUEUH010000001.1, from coordinate 1,259,272 downwards.
ATGTCCAACCGCGCGATACTGGCTGGTCTGCACCTTGTTCTGGAACACGACCTCGAGCGCGGCGCGGTAGGATTTGAAATCATACGGCGCACCGATCAGGCGGATGACCTGATTGCCTTCGACGACGCTGGTGCGCGGATAGGTCGAGAACGCGCCGATCGCCGTGGCATCGTGGACGTCCATGGCAAGGATCTTGCCGTCGGCGTCGACGGCCATGCGCGCGCGGACGTGGTGATCGCGGGCATGAATATCCGACACGAAGGACTCGATGCGATCGGCGACGTATTTGACCGGGCGCCCGAGCAGGATCGACAGCCCGACAACCGCCATGTCCTCGTGGTAGACATGCAGCTTCATGCCGAACGACCCGCCGATATCGGGCGCGATCACGCGCACGCTGGCTTCCGGGATGCCGTAGTGGCGAGCGTACAGATCCTGGAACTGGTAGGGCGTCTGCGTGGCGTGGTGCACCGTCAGCGCGCCGCTCTCGGAATCATAGTCCGCGACGATGGCCCGCGGCTCGAGCGTGACCGGGGTATGACGGCCGAAGCTGAATTCTTCCTCGATCACATGCGCGGCCGACGCGAAGGCCTCATCGACGCGGCCGCTGTCGAGCTGCGTGCGGAAACAGATGTTGGACGCCGCAACCGGATTGACCAGCGGCATCCCCGGCCGACGCGCGGCGTCGAGATCGACCACCGCCGGCAGCTCCTCGTAGTCGACCGAGATCAGCTCCAGCGCATCCTCCGCGATCGCCCTGCTCTCGGCGACCACGGCAATCACGGCCTGCCCAGCCCAGACGACGCGATCCAATGGCAACGGCAGCTGCGGCTCGGACATCATGCCCTTGAAATGATCGAGCGTCCCGGTCCACGGTGTGCAGATCTTCGCCAGATCGGCGCCGGTCGCAACCAGATGCACGCCCGCAAGCGCCCGCGCCGCATCGACCTCGATGCCGGTGATCCGTGCATGAGCATACGGGGTGCGCAGGAAGGCGGCATACAGCATGCGCGGCAGGCGAATGTCGGTCACATAGCGCCCGCGTCCGGCGAGCAGCCGCTTCGCATTCGGTCGCGGCACGGAGCGGCCGATATAGGAATTCGGGCGGTCCAGCGACGTCAGCGGCGGGCTCATGGCGACGAGCCCTCCGCGCCCTGCGATGCCGTTGCTGCCCGTGCCGCGGCGACCGCGGCGATGGCGTCGACGATCGCTTCATATCCGGTGCAGCGGCAGAAATTGCCCGAGAGCGCGTCGCGAATGGTCTCGCGACTCGGCCGTGCCACGTGGGTCAGCAGCTCATGAGCGGTGATCAGCATGCCCGGCGTGCAGAACCCGCATTGCAGCGCATTGCGCCGATGAAACTCGGCTTGCAGGTCGGCGATCACGCCGCTCTCCGAGAGCCCCTCGATCGTATCGATCCGCGCGCCATCGGCCTGCACGGCGAACATCAGGCAGCCATGCACGGCAGCGCCGTCGAGCTGAACCAGGCAGGCGCCGCAGGCCCCCATCTCGCAACCGGCATGCGTGCCGGTCAGCTCGAGCTGCTGGCGAAGACAATCCACCAGCGTGTCGCGAGGCGCGACGTCACACGCCACCTTGCGGCCGTTGACGATGAGGCGAATGCGGACCTGCTCCTCGGTCTCGATGTCGACCGGCGGGCTCATGCGGCTTCTCCGATCCGTCCCAGCAGCCGGCCGAGCAGAACGCGCGCCAGATGCAGACGCATCGCCGCCGGAACATCGTCGCTGTCAGCGGGCGCGAGATCGGCGTCGAGCGCCGCCTGCGCCGCCGCAATCCGTGCAGCATCGATCCGGTTGCCGGTGAGCGCTGTCTCCGCATGCCTCGCACGGGTCGGGACGTCGCCGACCGAAAAGAATGAAATGCCTATGCGCTCGATCAGATCGCCCTGGCAGGTCGCGAGCAGGCCGCAACCGACCAGTGCATAGTCGCCGCGCCGGCGGGCCAGCTCATCGAACGCAATGCGCTGGCCGGCTTGGAAGAGAGGAACATGAACCGCGACGAGGATCTCGCCGGGCGCGATCGCCGTCTCGAAAAGATCGATGAAGAAGTCATCGGCTTTGACGCGGCGCCGGCCGGACGCGCCGGCAATCTCAATCTCGGCGTCGAGCGCCAACACCATCGCCGGAAACTCGGAGGCTGGGTCGGCCAGCGCGACACTGCCGCCAAAGGTCCCGCGATTGCGGATGGCAGGATGCGCAACGAACGGCGCTGCGGCGCGCAACAGCGGCGCAAACTCAGCGATCAGCGGATCGGTCAGCATCTCGCAGTGCCGGGTCAAGGCGCCGATCCGCAACCATTCGCCGTCCCGCGTGATGCCGCGCAGCTCTGCAATGTGGTTGATATCGATCAGAATTCGCGGGGCCTGAAGACGCAACGCCAGTGCCGGAACCAGACTCTGCCCCCCAGCAATGAAGCGCACATCGTCGCCCGCGCCCGCATGAGCTTCGAGCGCCTCGCCGATCGTGTGTGCACGAAAATAGCTGAAAGCCCTCGCTTTCATCCGTTTCCTCACCGCCAGGGCTCGCCAGCCCGGATTCCCAAATTTGTGACCATCTGGTCTCAAAAGAGTTGCACGCAGCGGCACCGCGGTCAACCAGAAACGAACGATTGGTCACAAATCAGCTTTCGGCTATCAAGCAGGCTGTCGCCGCAATCGATAGAGACCATGGCTAGGACCCCGAAGACAGCGAGCGCTGAGACAACAGGCCGAGTTGATGGACGCCCGCGCAGGTCCGAGAACCGTCCTCAGGCGAGGCGCCGCAACATGCGCGCAGCCGACCGCGAGCGCGTGATCGTGGATGAAGCGATCCGCTTTTTCGCCGAGCGCGGCTTCGAAGGCCAGACGCGAGAGCTCGCCAAGCGCATGGGCATCGCGCATTCGGTGATCTACCGGCACTTCCCCAGCAAGGAAGCCCTGATCGAGCGCGTCTATCAGGAGGTCTATCTCAGCCGCTGGTCGCAGGACTGGGGCCCGCTGGTCCGCGATCGCAGCCTTCCACTCAAGGCGCGACTGACCGGCTTCTATCTCGACTACGTGGCACGCGTGTTCGAATACAACTGGGTGCGGATCTTCGTGTTCTCCGGCATGAAGTCGTTCGGCATCACCGGCCGCTATCTCGACCTCGTCCGGCACGAGATCATCGAGCCTGCCGCGATCGAGCTGCGGCATGAACTGCAGCTGCCAGACGCCGCCACCTGCCCTCTCGGCAGCCGCGAGACGGAGATGTTCTGGGGACTGCACGGACGCATCTTCTATCTCGCGATCCGAAAGTTCATCTACGAGACACCGGTTCCATCAGATCTCGAGCAGACCGTGCGTGATGCGATCGACCTCTTCATGGACGGCGCCAAGCTGGCGCTCCCTCGGCTCCTGCGCGACGATCAGGCCGGACCAGCACGATGATCCGGCCCGTCGTCGATGACCGTCACGCCGTCCGGCCGCGCCCGCCCTTGATCTTCGCGGCGACGAGATAGGACAGCGGCATCGCGACGACGAATCCGACCAGCGCCGCCAACGGCAGGTCCTTCATTGGACTCGCAACCAGCCCCTGCACCGTCAACAATGCCGTCACCGCGCTGCCTGCAAGCACGGTGCCCAGCATGACCCAGATGAGAATTGCGACCTTGAACATCTGTCTTTCTCCGTCAGTAGGAAAGCTTCCGATCCCTTGACGCGAGAATGCTCTGCCTGCGGCTTCGAGCCGGCATTGATTTGGAACAACCGGACTCAGCAATCGAGGGAGGAGCGACCGGTCCTCCCTCGATCAATCCCGATGAGCCGACAGAATGTCGCCGACGCCTTACAGTCGGCGATCGAACGACGCTGCTCTATCGTGTCCCCGGAACGAAGTGATCGCGCTTGCTGACCGACGTCCCGGTCGCCGGATCCGTGATCTTGATCTCGATGTCGACCGGCGCGGAAGGCAGGTCGGCCCCCTTGGCCTCGATCGACATGCGGATCTCGCGGGTCTGATCCTGGCCGACGTCGATCACCATACGACCGTCCTGCTCGCGCGTCTCGCCGGCCACCGTCACCTTGGCGTTCGGAAGCCCCACGACGTCCAGCACGAAGTCGCGCGGCCCGCGCTTGTTGAGCAGACGGACCGTGTAGTCGTTGCGGACGCCGCCATCCGACAACTGCACGAACAGCGGGTTACGTTCATGCAGCACGTTGATGCCCATCGTGCCGCGCGTCACCAGCGAGTACAGCATGATCCCGCCGACGATCGCGATGAAGGTCGCATAGATGATCGTGCGCGGTCGGATGATCCGGTAGATCTCGGGCTTGCCTTCCTTGCGGCGCTGGACGTTGATGTCGGTGTCGTAACCGATGAGGCCCGTCGGACGGCCGATCTGGGTCATCACGCTGTCGCAGGCATCGATGCACAGGCTGCACTGGATGCAGCCGAGCTGGATGCCGTGGCGGATGTCGACGCCGGTCGGGCAGACGTTGACGCATTGATGGCAGTCGATGCAATCCCCGGCGGGTGCGCCCTGCAGCCGTGCGGCTTCCGCCTTCTTGACCGACATGCGCGGCTCGCCGCGGTCGCCCTTGTAGGTGACGTTGAGCGCCCACTCGTCGGTCAGCGCCGCCTGGATGCGCGGCCACGGGCACATGTAGATGCAGACCTGCTCGCGAGCGTGGCCGGCGAACACATAGGTCGTCGCCGTCAGGATGCCGATCCAGAGATAGGCGGTGAACGGCGCCTGGAAGGTGGCGAGGTCCTTCACCAGGGTCGGCGCATCGTCGAAATACAGCACCCAGGCGCCACCGGTCCACCAGCCGATCATGATCCAGAGGAAATGCTTCAGCGCGGCCTGGCGGATGTGGGTGAAGGTCCAGCCGCGCTTGTCGCTGAGCATGCGCTCACGGCGGTCGCCCTCGGCCCAGCGCTCGACGGCGTAGAACAGGTCGGTCCACACCGTCTGCGGACAGAGATAGCCGCACCACAGCCGGCCGGCGACCGCGTTCATCAGGAACAGGGCGACCGCCGCGATGATGAGCAGGCCGGTGAAGTAGTAGACCTCCTGCGGCCACAGCTCGATGAAGAAGAAGTAGAACCGGCGATGCGGGAAATCGACCAGCACCGCCTGGTTCGGCATGCCGGGTCCGCGATCCCAGCGGACGAAGGGCAGCAGGTAGTAGATGCCGAGCGTGATGCACAGGATCGTCCACTTGATGCGCCGGAAGCGGCCGTGCACGGCCGCCGGATAGACCTTGTCGCGCGCCTTGTAGAGCGGCCCGACGATATAGGTTTCGTCCGAGTCAGCCATGATATCCCCGCTTCATCTTGCCGTCCTTCCGACCGATTCAGGAGAACGCGTTGCCGCTTTTGAGCCCCAGCTTCTTGAAGACGATCGCCGCCGGGCAGAAGCCCGTGAACGAGGCCTGGATCATGTTCACGCCCGCAAAGGCCGCCAGCAAGAACCAGTAGGGACTGACGTACCAGCCCAGCGTCAGGCTGAGCAGGACGACGACGCCCGCGAAGGTGAGAACTGCTTTGTCGACGTTCATGACATACTCCTTCATGGTTGCATTTGAGCGTAATCAAGCAAGTGCCGGCCCGGCCGTACGGCTACTGCCGCAAGCCGGACAGTGTCCAGGCGACGATTCGTTGCGAGTCCATCGCACCCGAGATTCGCGCCAGCTCCCGCCCCTGCTGCAGCAGCAGCATGGTCGGAATTCCGGAGATGCCGAGCCGCGCCGACACCTCCGGCGCCTCGTCCGAGTTCAGCTTCAGAAGCTGCACACGCGGCTCCAGCTCTTGCGCAGCGCGCGCGAACATCGGCGCCATCGCGCGGCACGGGCCGCACCATGGCGCCCAGACGTCGACGAGCAGCGGCAGACTGCTATGCGCGACATGGCGTTCGAACGCGGCCTGGTCGACCTCGATCGGATGGCCGCTGAACAGCGGCGTATGACACTTGCCGCATTTCCCCTGCGTCGGCGCCCGGTCCGCGGGCAGACGGTTGATCTGCCCGCAATGGCCGCACACGATCTGCAAACCGTTGCTCATGTGCCGGTCCTGACTTCCTTGATCTTGGCGATGTTGAGCCGGTCGAGCAGGAACTTTTCGTAGAACGGCTCGGGCGTCCCGCGCCTCATCTTGCGCAGGAAGTACTTCTCGAAGGCGACCTTGGCATAGTGCACCCACTCTCCCTTCGACGACCAGTTGACGTTGCGCGGCGGGATCTGCGGCTGGGCCAGGAAGGCGACGCCGGAATCGCCGAAATCGGCAAGACAGATCGCGTTCCAGGTCGGCTCGGCCTTTGGCTCCTGGCCGCGCAGCAGCGCCCCGATGTTCAAGGCCGTCGCCGTCACCATCGATTCGATCATGAAGCCGGTCTTGGGCACGCCGACCGGCACCGGCGTCGGCCCGATCGGCGGAATCGCAACGCAGACGCCGATGGCAAACACGTTGGGGAAGGTCGGATTACGCTGATGCTTGTCCACGACGACGAAGCCGCGGGGATTGGTGAGCTTGTCGATGCCGCGGACGGCTCCCACGCCGCGAAAGGCGGGCAGCATCATCGAATAGGCAAACGGTAGCTCGTGCGTCTTGCGGACGGTGCCGTCGTCGGCGACCTCCTCCACGAACATGCGGCCATCCTCGACCTTGGTGACGCGCGCGCTGGTGATCCACTTGATGTGCTTTTCGCGCATCTCGCTTTCCAGCAGACCCTTGGTGTCGCCGACGCCGTCGAGGCCGAGATGGCCGATATAGGGCTCGGAGGTCACGAAGGTCATCGGCACCTGATCGCGCATCTTGCGCCGGCGCAGCTCGGTTTCCAGGATGAACAGGAATTCGTAAGCGGGGCCGAAGCATGAAGCGCCCTGTACCGCACCGACGATCACCGGCCCGGGTTTCTCGGCGAGCCTGTCAAAGGCCGCCTTGGCATGAGCGGCGTGGTCGACGTGGCACACGGATTGCGTATGCCCATCGGGTCCAAGCCCCGGGATTTCGTCGAAGGCGAGTTCGGGACCGGTGGCGACGACGAGATAATCGTATGCCACCATGCCGCCGTCCGTCAGCTCGACCTGGTTCTCGGCCGGATGCACGCGCTTGGCGCCCTGCGTCAGCAGCCGGATGCCCTTGCGCTGCATGACGTCGACCAGATCGATCTCGATCTCGTCGCGCTTGCGCCAGCCCACGGCCACCCAGGGGTTGGATGGCACGAAATGATAGGAGGAGCCCTGCGAGACGACGGTCACGCGATCCTCCTTCCTCAGTTGCGGCAACATTTCATAAGCCATCAGCGAGCCGCTCAGCCCCGCCCCGATCACCACGATTTCCGCCATTGGGATCCTCCATCCGCACTTGATTCATTCTTGCTTCATGTCACCGCGGCGCCGCCGCCGGCCTTGACTATATATTCGAATATCTGTATATACGCAACTATGAAAATTAACGCTGACATCATGGAGGCGGCGGCGGACCAGGCCAGCGACCTGCTGAAGGCGCTGTCGAACCGCCATCGCCTCCTGATCATCTGCCAGCTGGTCGACGACGAGCGGTCGGTCGGAGAACTCGCCGAGTTTCTCGGCCTGCGCGATTCGACCGTGTCGCAGCACCTGGCGCTCCTGCGCAAGGACGGCCTGGTCACCGCCAGGCGCGAGGGGCAGACGATCTACTATTCGATCACAAGCGATCCGGCCCGCGAGGTCCTCAAGACGCTCTATCAGGTGTACTGCGGGCCGAGACCGTCACCGAGACTATAAGGATGCCGGACCGGCATCTTGACCGATATCAAACGGGAACTCCCATCCAGGTGAGATGTCTGCAGCCGGCTGCGGACGGCTCGCCCGAACCCCACAAATCGAATCAAACCAGACAGGAATAGGCTGATGCGCAGATTATCGGTCCTGAGCTTGATCGCCGCGATGGCGTGGCAGGCAGCGCCGGCCCTTGCGGAGACGCTGACGGTGGCGCCGCGGCAGGTCGCCGACGAGAAGGCGGTGTTCGCGACGGTGGAGAGCATCAGCGTGGTCCCTGCCCGCGGCCGCATCGGCGGCACCATCGTGCAGCTTTCGGTGCGCGAAGGCGACCCGGTCAGGCGCGGCCAGCCCATCGCCTTGATCGGCGACGACAAACTGGCCCTGCAGATCAAATCGCTCGACGCCCAGATCGAGGCGCTGCAGGCGCAAGCGAACCAGGCGCAGATCGACTTCACCCGCACCGAGGGCCTCGTCGAGCGCGGCACCCTGCCCCGCATCAAGCTCGACGAGACGCGCACGGCGCTGAACGTCGCCGAGAACGGGCTGCGGGCCAAGACCGCCGAGCGTGCCGTGGTCAACCAGCAGATGACTGAGGGCCAGGTGCTGGCTCCCGATGACGGCCGCGTGTTGAAGAAGCTGGTTGCCGTCGGATCTGTGGTTCTGCCCGGCGATCCCGTGGTCACGGTGGCGCAGCAGAACTTCAAGCTGCGACTGCGGGTGCCCGAGCGCCACGCTCTCTTTCTCAAGGCCGGCGACAAGGTCCGGGTCGACGGTGCCGAGTTCGGCGACAGCGCCGACAAATGGGGGGTGATCGACCTGGTCTATCCGCAGATCGAGGAAGGCCGAGTCGTGGCCGACGCGATCGTCTCCGGTCTCGGCCAGTATTTCGTCGGCGACCGGCTCCGGGTCTGGATCTCCGGCGGCCAACGCGATGCCTACGTGATCCCGCAGCGCTACGTCACAACACGGTTCGGCATCGATTATGTCCAGTTGCAGCAAGGGACGCAGAAGGTGAGCGTTCCGGTGCAGCGCGGCCGCGCTCTACCGAGCGCCGATCTCCCCGATGGACTCGAAATCCTGTCCGGCCTGCGCGCCGGCGACCAGTTGGTGCAGCCGTGAAACTCGGACTCTCAGGCAAGCTTACCCAGGCGACCATCGCCTCGCCGCTGACGCCGCTGTTCCTGCTCGCGGCGCTCGTGGTCGGCCTCATCGCCGTCGTCGTGATCCCGCGCGAGGAAGAGCCGCAGATCAGCGTGCCGATGGTCGACATCCGCGTCAGCGCCGACGGCCTGCGTGCGCCCGACGGCGTCGAGCTCGTGACCAAGCCGCTGGAGACCATCGTCAAGGCGATCGATGGCGTCGAACACGTCTACAGCCAGACCGAGGACGACCGTGTCATGGTCACCGCGCGGTTCCTGGTGGGGACCAAGTTCGAGGACGCGATCCTGCGCGTCCACGAGAAGCTACGCGCCAACCTCGACCGCATCCCCGTCGGCATTCCCGAGCCGCTGATCGTCGGCCGCGGCATCAACGACGTCGCCGTCACCGTGCTGACGCTGTCGCCGAAGCCGGAAGCCGCCGGGCGCTGGTCGGACAAGGACCTCTACGAGCTCGCCGACAAGCTGCGTGCGGAGCTGACCAAGGTCGACAATATCGGCCTGACCTATATCTCCGGCGGCGGCGCCCAGCAGATCCGGGTCGAGCCCGATCCGGAAAAGCTGTCGCTGTTCGGCGTGACTCTGCAGCAGCTCGTCGCCAAGGTGAAGGACGCGAACCGCTCGTTCCTGGCCGGAGACGTTCGCGACGGCGGTATCGTGCGCAACGTCGCCGCGGGCCAGACGCTCACGGGCATCCCGGACATCGGCCTGCTGCTGATCTCGACGCGCGACGGCCGTCCCGTCTATGTGCGCGACGTCGCTACCGTCGTCATCGGCCCCAACCTCGCAGAGCATCGCGTCTGGGATGACGCCCGCACCGACAAGGGCGACTGGCACCGGGTGCCGGCGGTGAGCCTCGCGCTCGCCAAGCGCGCCGGCGCCAATGCCGTGGTGGTGTCTCACGACATCGCGCAGCGCCTCGAAGGGCTGAAGGCCAGTCTCATTCCGAGCGACGTCGCAGTCACGGTAACGCGCGACTACGGCGAGACCGCCAACGAGAAGGCCAACGAGCTGCTGTTCCATCTCGGCCTCGCTACGATCTCGATCGTCGTGCTGATTGCGGTCGCCATTGGCTGGCGCGAAGCCCTCGTCACCTTCGTGGTGATTCCGACCACGATCCTGCTGACGATGTTCGCCGCCAATCTGATGGGCTACACGATCAACCGGGTCAGCCTGTTTGCCCTGATCTTCTCGATCGGCATCCTGGTCGACGACGCCATCGTCGTGGTCGAGAATATCGCGCGCCATTGGGGCATGCATGACGGCCGGCCGCGCCTGCAGGCCACCATCGAGGCGGTCGCCGAAGTCGGCAACCCCACCGTTGTCGCGACCTTGACCGTGGTCGCCGCCCTGCTGCCGATGCTGTTCGTGTCGGGACTGATGGGCCCCTACATGGCGCCGATCCCGGCCAACGCCTCGGCGGCGATGCTGTTCTCGTTCTTCGTCGCCATGGTGGTGGCGCCGTGGCTGATGCTGCGGCTGGCGCCGAGGTCGACCAGCGCCTCGGCGGATTCTCACGACGCGCATGGCGAAGGCCGTCTCGGACGCATCTACCGCAGCGTCGCGCGCCCGATCGTCGCCAGCAAGCGCTCCGCCTGGATCTTCCTGCTCGGCGTCGGCATCGCCACCTTGCTGTCGATGACGCTGTTCGCCACCAAGTCCGTCACCGTCAAGCTATTGCCGTTCGACAACAAGTCGGAGATCGCGGTGATGGTCGATCTGCCCGAAGGCGCGAGCCTGGAGGATACCGAGCGCACGCTGTTCGCGGCCGCCGACATTGCGCATGGGCTGCCGGAGATCACGACCGTGCAGAGCTATGCCGGCACGGCGGCCCCGTTCAACTTCAACGGTCTCGTGAGGCACTACTATCTGCGGGAGCGGCCCGAGCTCGGCGAGCTCCAGGTCAATCTCGCCGCGCGCGGCGACCGCAAGCGCGCGAGCCACGACATCGCGCTCGAGCTGCGCCAGCGGCTGAAGAGCATCCCTGTGCCGGCCGGCACCAGCATCAAGGTGGTCGAAGTGCCGCCCGGGCCTCCGGTGCTCGCCACCCTGCTGGCGGAGATCTACGGTCCGGACGCGGCGACCCGGCGCGCCGTCACCACCGAACTCAAGAAGGTCTTCGCCGACGTTCCCTTCATCGTCGACATCGACGATTCCATCGGTCAGCGCCGACCGCGGCTGCGACTGTCGATCGACCAGGACAGTCTCGAATTCTTCGGTGTCGAGCAGCGCGACGTCTACGACACGATCCAGACGCTGTTCGGCGGCGTCTCGGTCGGCTACTCGCATCGCGGCGAAGACCGCAATCCGATCGAGATCGCCGTGCGTCTGCCGAAGCACGACAAGAGCTGGAGCCAGGCCCTGGCATCGACGCCGGTGCCCGCCAACACGGTGCCCGGCAGCAAGACCGTCGTCGAACTCGGCCAAGTCGTGAAGGCCACGATGGAAGAGGGGTCGCCGATGATCTTCCGCCGCGACGGCCGCTTTGCCGACATGGTGATGGCAGAACTCGCCGGCCGCTTCGAGGCCCCGCTCTACGGCATGCTCGCGGTCGCCGACCGGATCGACGCCCATGACTGGGGCAAGCTGCCGAAGCCCGTGATCGGCTTCCACGGCCAGCCCAAGGACGAGTCCCGTCCGACGCTGCTGTGGGATGGCGAATGGGAGATCACCTACGTGACCTTCCGCGACATGGGCGCCGCATTCGGCGCGGCCATCCTCGGCATCTACGTTCTGGTCGTGGCGCAGTTCAAGAGCTTCCGGCTGCCGCTGGTGATCCTGACGCCGATCCCGCTGACCCTGATCGGCATCCTGCTCGGCCACTGGTTGCTGGGCGCGCCGTTCACGGCGACGTCGATGATCGGCTTCATTGCTCTGGCCGGCATCATCGTCCGCAACTCGATACTGCTGGTCGACTTCATCCGGCACAGCGGCGGCGAGGGTAAGACCCTGCGCGACGTCGTGTTGGAGGCCGGCGCCGTGCGCTTCAAGCCGATCCTGCTGACGGCGCTCGCGGCGATGATCGGTGCTGCGACGATCCTGCTCGACCCGATCTTCCAGGGGCTGGCGATCTCGCTGCTGTTCGGTCTGGCCTCCTCCACCCTGCTCACCGTACTCGTGATCCCCGCGATCTACATCGCATTGCGCGAGCCCGGCAAACCCACCACGAAGATGTCGTAGGAGCTATCATGACCAAACTGTACAGCGAGATCTGCAAGGACATCTCGGGTAACCTGAAGACGCTGCGCAAGGACATTCCAGACGTCATGCAGGGCTTCTCTGCACTGGCGAGGGCCGCCGCCGCTGATGGCGCGCTCGACAAGAAGACCAAGGAGCTGATCGCGCTGGCGATCGGGGTTGCCGTTCGGTGCGACGGCTGCATCGGCTTTCACGCGGAGGCGCTCGTCCGTCTCGGTGCAAGCCGGCAGGAGGTCGAGGAGACGCTCGGCATGGCGATCTACATGGGCGGCGGACCGTCGTTGATGTATGCCGCCGATGCGATTGCGGCGTTCGAGCAATTCCAGCAACAGGCAGCCGCCGCCTGAGCGCGGGTTCAGCCGCAGATATCGAGAATGGCCAGCATGTAGATGCGGATCATGTCGAGATAGTCGGGAATGTCGACGCGCTCGTCCGGCATCGTGTTGTAGCGGCCGCCCGGTCCGCAGACGATGCCCTCCATGCCGCCATAGGTATAAAGATGGCCGGCATCGGTGCCATAGAAGCAGCTCGGCGTCACCGGGCCTGTCGGCTGGGCGGCGCCGCGCACGACACGATAGGCATTGTTGACGGCACGGACGATCGGGCTGTCCGGTGCGACCTCGAACGGCGGCATGGTCGGCACGCCGGCGCGGTCCTCCGACATCAGATGGGCCTTCAGGCCGGGAAAACGCCCCTCCAGCGCATCGAGCTCGCGCCGCATGTCCGCGAGCGCGCCCTGCTCGGTCTGCCCAGGAGCGTAACGACCGGAGCCCTTGATGCGGACGAAATCCGCGACCTGCGGCGTCCGCCATTCGTGCAACTCACGACCGAGCGCGCCGTGCACGACGCCGACATGGACGCGATTGATGGCCTCATGTGCCGGCGAACGCGCGCCGGAGAACCGCATCGCATTGAGGCGCGGAATGAGATCGCAGGCGGCGGTGATGGCGTCCACCGCCTCCTCGCGCTTCGACAGATGCCGCGTGTTGCCGACGAGCTCGATGATGAACATGAATGCCGCGGCATGCATCGTCATCGCCTTGAGGTCGGTTGGCTCGGAATTGATGAAATAGTCCGCGCGCAGCCCCTGCTCCAGCAACGAATAGGTGCCGACTCCGCCTTGCAGCTCGCCGACCACATAGGTCAGAACGACATCACCCCTCAGCCTGACGCCGGCCTCGATCAGCGTCTTGACCGCGCAGAAATAGGCGGCGTCGCCGGCCTTCATGTTTGACACGCCGATTCCGTAGACGAAGTCGTCGTCCACCTTCCCCGCCCAGGGATCGAGGGTCCAGCCCTCGGTCACCGGATTTGTATCGACATGGCCGTTGAAGAGCAGGCTCTTGCCGCCGCCGGTGCCGTGCCAGCGGCCGACCGCGTTGACACGGCCCTCGGCCCCGAACGGGGCGACCGCGGCATCCAGGCCGATCGCGCTCATCTGTTCAGCCATGAAGGTCGCGAGCTGCTTCTCGCCCTCGGTCTTCGAATAGCTCTTGTGCTGAACCATGCGCGACAGCAGCGCGAGCGAAGCTGGAATGTCGATGCGGGCGAGCAGGTCGTTGCGATCCATGGGGGCAATCCTTGCGGTCAGCCAACGGGCGCTGGCGAGGCCGCCATCAGCTCGCAGGTGTAAGGGTGAACGTCGTCTGCGCCGAAGGCATCGACGGCACGGCTGTCGATCAGCCGGCCGTGGCGCATCACGACGATGCGGTGCGCGATCTGCCTGATCAGGTTGAGATCGTGGGTGATGAAGAGATAGGCCGCACCCGTCTGGGCGCGCAAAGCCAGCAGCAGCTCGATGATCTGGGCCTGGACCGAGACGTCGAGCGGCGCCGTGATCTCGTCGCAGATCACCAGGCGCGGCCGCGCCGCAAAAGCACGCGCGATCGCGACGCGCTGCTTCTCGCCACCCGAGAGCTGGTGCGGCCAGCGCATGGCATACGACGCCGGCAGCCGGACCTGTTCGAGCAGGCGCGGCACGGCGGCGACGTCGCCGCCATAGAGCTTCAAGGGGCGCGACAGGATCTCACCGATCCGATGGCGCGGATTGAGCGAGGAATCCGGGTGCTGGAACACGATTTGGACATCGCGCCGATAGGCACGGTTCATGTCACCGGCCCTGCGCAACGTTCGGCCGTCGAAGCTGATCGTGCCGTCGAAGCGGGCAAGCCCGGTGAGGGCGCGAGCGACGGATGACTTCCCCGAGCCGGATTCACCGACGAGGCCGACGATTTCGCCGGCACGGACGCGGACATCGACGGCCCTGGTCGCCGGTGACGGAGCCGCACGGAACAGCCCGCCCCTGCCGTAATGGACTTCGATGCCGCGTGCGTCCAGTACCAGGGCCGCGCCCGGCTGATCGTTCACGAGCCGCCGCTCCGGACGCGGCACGGCGGCGATGAGCGCCTTGGTGTAGGCGTGCTGCGGCGTCCTGAAGATATCAGACGCGGGCGCCTGCTCGACGATGCGGCCGTGCCGGATCACCGCGACACGATCGGCGACCCGGGTCATCATCGCGAGATCGTGCGAGATGTAGAGCGCAGCGACGCCCGTCTCCGCACGCAACCGCGCAAACAGCTCGATGATGCGGGCGCCGGTGATGACGTCGAGCGCCGTCGTAGGCTCATCGAACAGGATGACATCGGGCCGGCACCCAAAGGCCGTCGCGATGACTACCCGCTGCTTCTCGCCGCCGGAGATCTCGTGCGGATAGCGCCGCAGCACCGCCACGGGGTCGCGCAGCTCGACATGGCCGAGCAATTCGATCGCGAGGTTCCTGGCGGCCCGCGCATTCAGATCGCGATGACGCATCAGCGCCTCGGTGATCTGGCGGCCGATGGTCAATGTCGGATTGAGCGCGGTCGACGGATCCTGGAACACCATGCCGATGCGGCGGCCACGGACCGCGGTCAGTCGCTTCAGGCTGAGGGACCGCAGGTCGAGGTCACCCAGACACAGGGAGCCCGAGACCTCGCGGGCATTGGCCGGCAGATGCCGCATCAACGCCCAAGCCAGCGAGCTCTTACCGGAGCCGGATTCGCCGACGAGGCCGAGCACCTCGCCGGGCGCGATCTCGAGCGACACGTCACGCAGCACCTCCACAGCGCCCGCCGGGGTGACGTAGTCCAGCCCGTAACCAGTGATGGCGAGCGCCGGCTTCATCGATCGTCCCTCGGATTCAGCGCGTCGCGCAGGGCATCGCCGACGAGATTGAAGGCGATCGCCGACAGCGCGATCGCGGCCGAGGGCGCGATGAGGATCCATGGCGCCCGGTGCATGTATTGGCGCGCATCGGCCACCATCAGGCCCCATTCCGATGCCGGCGGCTGTGCACCCAGGCCGAGGAAGCTGAGCGTCGCGAACAGCATCACCGCAAATGACACCCGGATGGTGGCCTCGATGATGATCGGGCCCATCACGTTCGGAAGCATCTCGCGGAAAATGATCTGCGATGCCGCTTCGCCGCGCGCGATGGCGGCCTTGACGTAGTCCTGACTGCGCACAGCAAGCGCCACGGAGCGCGTGACCCGTGCCATGCCCGGCGCGAACGCAAAGGCAATCGCGATCACCGCGTTGAAAGCCCCATTTCCGAGCGTGCTGACCAGCAGCAGCGCCATGAGGAGACCGGGAATGGCCATCACAGCATCGTTGGTGCGCATGATGAATTCGTCGGCCTTGCCACCGAGATAGGCCGATGCGACGCCGATCACGGCGCCCATCGCGCTGCCGGCGAGCGTCGCCGCGAGCGCCATCGGAACGGTGGCGCGCGCGCCGGACAGCAGCCGGCTCAGCACGTCGCGGCCGAACTGATCGGCGCCCAGCCAGTTCTGCCATCCCGGCGGGCGGAAACGGCCGAGAAAATCCATCTTCTCCGGCCCATAGGGCGCGAGCCACGGGCCGAGGATGCAGACGATGGCGAGGGCAACGAGCAGCATCACGCTGATCGCCCCCTGCGGCTTGCGGATCATCCTGCCGAGCAGCTCAGTCATAGCTGATCCGCCTGTCGAGCAGCGCGTAGACGACATCCGCCAGCGTGTTGGTGATCGCATAGGTGACCGCCATGATCATCGCGCCGGCCTGGATCGACGGCAGATCGCGGGTGGTGATGGCGATCATCAATGCCCGGCCGATGCCGGGAATGGCGAAAATCTCCTCGATGACGATGATGCCGCCCAGGAGATAGCCGACGTCGAGCGCGACGATGGTGATGACCGGCAGCAGCGCGTTGCGCATCACATGCCGCACCAGCACCGTCCGCTCGGGCAGGCCTTTCAGCCGCGCCGCGCGGACGTAGTCGGACTGCAGCACGTCCAGCGTCTCCGAACGCATCATGCGCATCACATGCGCGACGAGAATGACCGAGACGGTCAGGACCGGAAGGATCAGATGGCGCAGCGCCGGCCCGGCATCCTCCAGCGGCGACACGTAGCCGGTCGCCGGCAGCCATGGCAGAATGTCGGTCAGCAGCAGCGCGAGCACGGTTGCCGTGACGAACTCCGGCAGGGAGACCCCGAGATAGGCGACCACGCTGGTGGCCGTATCCGCCGGCCGCCCCTTGCGGAGCGCCGCGAAGATTCCGAGCGGGACCGCGATCAGGAGGGTGACGACGAGTGCGCCCGCTGCCAGCAGCAGCGAGCGCGACAGCGCCGTCAGCATCTCCGGCGCGACCGGCAGGCCGGTGCGCATGGAGACACCGAAATTGCCGATGGCCGCGTGCGCGACCCAATGCGTGAATTGCAGCCAGACCGGGTCGTCGAGCCCGAGCCGGCTGCGAATTGCGGCCAGCGCCTCCGGCGAAGCGTTCTCGCCAAGCAGCGTCTGCGCTGCGTCAGCCGGCAGCGCCTGTGTGATGGCGAACACCAGCACACTGACGACGACGACCGTATAGACCATCAGGAGCAGCCGCCGCAGCAGCCAGGCGAATGACACCGCTCGGATCCCCGCCTCAGCTGCGCCTGGGCGCGCCTGCGCCGAGCGAGACGAGATCGAGCCGAAACACCGATCCGCGCGGATGCAGCTGGTATCCTTCCACATAGGCGCGCTGCGCCGCCAGGATGTCGAAGAAGACCGGAATGACCGACGGCACCTCCTCGCTCATCATCGTCTGGGCCCGCGCATAGAGCGCGGCGCGATTGGCATCGTCGGTCTCGCTACGCGCCGCATTGACGATCTCGTCGAAGCGCGCATTGTTCCAGCGTGTCTCGTTCCAGGCGGCATCCGAGGTGTAGAGCAGCTTGAAGATCGCGTCGGCGGTCGATTGCATGTTGTAGAATCCGACGTAGAAATTGCCCTTCTTCCAGACCTGGTCGAGATAGGTCGCGTGCGGCATCGTCTGAACGTTGATGCGGAAGCCGGCCGGTGCCGCCATCTCACGGATCGCAACGCCGAGCTGCGTGCGCGTGTCCGGTTTGTCGGATGCCACCATCGTCAGGTCGATGCCGGAGGGATAGCCGGCATCGGCGAGCAATTGCCTGGCTTTCGCGATGTCGGGCTTCTTCAGCTTGCTGTCCTGATAGAACCGGTAGGCGGGGCTCAGCGGCGTGTCGTTGCCGGGCGTGCCGTAGCCGCCGGCCACGAAGCCGGCCATGGCCTCGCGATCGATGGTCAGCGCCAGCGCCTGGCGCACGCGAACGTCGTTGAACGGCTTCTGATCGCAGCCCATGTTGACGTTCAGAAACTGCCCCGAGGGGACCCGCACCGCCTTGACGCCGCTGGCCTTGCCGAGCCGCTCATATTCGCCGGGCGTGGTCGACAACATGAGATCGATGTCGCCCGAAATCAGAGCCGATGCTTCGGCGGTGCGGTCGGGATAGACGAGAATCTCGACGCGATCGAGCAAAGGCCGCGCCGGATCGTAATACGCCGGGTTGCGCTCGACGACGATCTTGCGGTCCGGCTCATAGGACACGAGCTTGAACGGCCCTGAACCATTCGCCTTTGTGGCGAGGCTGGCGAGATCGGCAGCAACGACTTTCGCAGGCACGATGCGCGCATTGTTGTAGGCGAGCGCGACCGGAAAATCGGCAAAGGCAACCGACAACGTGAACCGCACGGTCGACGCATCGACGGCAGCGACATCCTTGATCGGGCCGACATTGGTGCGCGCCGGTGATGCGGTCTTCGGATCGAGGATCGCCTTGAAGGTCGCGACGACATCCTCCGCCGTCAGCGGCGAGCCGTCGTGGAAGCTGAGATTGGGCCGCAGCCTGAACGTCCACTCGGTGAGCCCCGCGCCGGCCTGCCACGACAAGGCGAGGTCCGGCTCGACCGACATGTCCGGCTTCAACCGGGTCAAGTTGGAATAGAGCAGCTCGGTGATGAGGTATTCCGGATTGACACGCGCGAGCAGCGGATGAATGACCGCCGCGCCCTGGTCGACCGAGATCCGCAACACGCCGCCGCGCTTCGGCGCCTCGGCCGAGAGAGAGACTTGCGGCAGAGCACCAAGCACGAGCGCGGAGCCGGCAAGGAAATGACGACGGGTCACGGACGGCATCAGGCGAAGTCCTTTTCAGGCGTGATGGCTTCGGGACAGAGTTCGGGACGGAACTCGGCTGCGAGATAGGCGAGCACCGATTTCGCCAATGCGACGATGTCGGCGAGCGTCGTGGATTCGCCCGGCGCATGAATGCGGCTATCGGGCCTGCCGAGGCCCGTGAGCAGCACCTCCTGCACGCCCGTGGCCTGCTGCACCCAGCCGAAATCGGAGCAGCCGGCCGCCCCCCAGCGAGCGAAGTCTTCCGCGGCATAGCCGAAACCGGCCGACAGCGCCTGCTGCCAGCGCGACCAATGCGGCCCGCCGGGATCGGATGTCGGCATCAGATGGCCGGTGAGGATGATCTCGACGTCGAGGGTGCCGGCCGCCTGCCGGACGGCCGCTTCGATCTCGCGGCGTGCAGCGGCGAAGTCCTCCTCGGGCGTGTATCGGCGGCACAGGAGAATCTCGACCAGCGAGGGGATCTGTCCGCCGCATTGGCCGCCATGAATGGCTGAGATGTCGAGGCTCGCGGCGAGCGGTCCAGCCGCCTGCGGCGGTGGCGGCAACGCCGACGTCCGCTGCGCGATGACCGGCTCGAGGGCCGCGAGCGCATTGAGGATCGGCAGCGCCGCCTCGATCGCGTTGGCGCCGGCGCGGCGCTGCTCGCCGGCATGCGCTGCCTTGCCGTGAACCCGCACCGTGAGCGTGAACAGGCCGAAGCAGCCGGCCCAGATCCGCGGCATGGCGCTGCCGTTGAAATTCAGAATATGCCCTTCGAGACGGCCCTGCTCGGCAAGGTAACGCACGCCGGGATAAAGCCCTGCCTCCTCGTCCGTGCACAGCAGCAACATCGGATCATAGGCCAGCGGCAATCCGGTGTGCTGCGCGCCGCGGAGTGCGAGCAGCGCCGCCGCAATCGATCCCTTCATGTCGGCCGCGCCGAGTCCGATCAGACGGTCACCGTCGCGGCTCAGCTGCAGCGGATCGGTGACCCAGCCGGGCGCCGCCGGTACCGTGTCCACATGGAAATAGAGCCCGAGCACCGGTCTGCCGGAGCGGCGCCGTGCGATCAGATTCGTCCGCGATCCGCGCGCGCCCGGTGCGCGCCATAGGTCCTCCGGAACGATCACGCGCTCGCTATCCAGTGCCAGCGGGGCAGCGAGCTGCTCCATCACGTCGGCAAATGCATCGTAGCCGGCCCCCGGAGGAAAGCTGGTGTCGACCGCCACCATCTTCCGCAGGTCCTCGACCGCCGTCTCGGCCATGGCGTCGATCGCGGCAAAAGCGCTGGCCAGGCTGCGCGCGCCCCGGTCCGCTGGAATGCCCTCAGAAATCATTTGCCGCCAGCTCTATCCTATATTCTATATAGAAATAGAATTCACGACGCGGCGTTTGTCAATTCCATGAAAAAGGCAGCTGTGGCCAGCAAAGCGGCAGACGGGGTGGGGGCGGGTCCAGGCGCGCTGCCGGTGCCGCTCTACGAGCATGTCAAGCGCCAGATCGCCGAGGCGATCCTGATCGGCGACATGCCGCCCGGCACAGTGCTGCCCGGCGAGGTCGCGCTCGCCAATCAATATGGCGTCGCCGTCGGCACTATCCGCCGCGCGCTGGCCGATCTCACCGCGGGCGGCATGCTGATGCGCCGGCGCAAGACCGGCACGGTGGTGACGGGCCGCGCGTCGCAGCATGGGCTCAGCTTCTTCTTCCAGTACTTCCGCCTGCTCGCCGCGGACGGCAGCCTGCTGCACTCGGAGGCCGAGGTGCTGTCGGTGACGACACGCGCCGCCGAGTCACGCGAAGCCGCGCTGTTCGCGATGGCCGAGGGCGGGCCGCTGCTGCATCTTCATCGCATCCGCCGCGTCGCTGGCGCGCCGGTGCTGCATTCGCGGATCTCGATGGTCGCGAGCCGCGTGGCGGGATTTCCGGCCGAGCCGAAGAAGGTCCCTGCCCTGATCTACCGGCATCTGCTCGAGGCCTATGGCATCCGGATCGCCGCGGTGCGCGAGAAGGTGACGGCGGAGGTCGCCACCAAGGAGGACCGCAAGCTGCTCGGCCTGCCCTCTCCGAGCGCCGTGCTGGTGATCGACGAGGAGGCCTACGACCAGACCGGCGCGCTGGCGATCCTCAGCCAGCACCGCGCCACAACGGCGCAACACTACTACTCGAACGAGATCCGCTGAGCACGTATCGCTTCAGCAGCCCCAGCGCAGCGCCGCGGTGTGCACCGGCGCGTCCCACAGTCCCAGCGATGCATCATCGAGCGCGGTCACGGTGAGCGAGCAGCCGGCCATGTCGAGCGAGGTGACGTAGGAGCCGACCAGCCCGCGCGCGATGGCGAGCCCGCGCCCTTCCAAGATGCGCCGCGCCGCATTGGCCATCACGTACAACTCCATCGCTGGCGTAGCCCCGAAGCCGTTGACCAGCAGCAGGCACGGAGTCCCGGGCTTCGCTGCAAGATCGGCCAGGATCGCGCCCATCATCTCCTCGGCGATGGCGTCCGCGGACGCCAGCTTGACCCGGCGCCTGCCGGGCTCGCCATGGATGCCGACCCCCATCTCCATCTCGTCCTCGCCGAGCGTGAAGGTCGGCTTGCCCGCGGCCGGCACCGTGCATGAGGTCAGCGCCACGCCCATCGAGCGGGTGCGCCTGTTGACGTCGTCACCAAGCGCCTTCAGCGCGTCGAGATCGCGGCCCTGCTCGGCCGCAGCACCCAGCATCTTCTCCACGATCAGCGTGCCGGCAACGCCGCGGCGGCCGGTCGAATAGGTCGAGGTCTCGACCGCGACGTCGTCGTCGGTAATGACGGTCGCGACCTTGCCCTCCATCATCTCCGCGGCCATCGCGAAATTCATCACGTCGCCTTCGTAGTTCTTGACGATGAACAGCGCGCCCGCGCCGGTGTCCACGGCCTGCGCGGCCGCGAGCATCTGGTCAGGCGTCGGCGAGGTGAAAACCTGGCCCGGACAGGCGGCATCGAGCATGCCCGGCCCGACGAAGCCGGCGTGGAGCGGCTCATGGCCGGAGCCGCCGCCGGAGATCAGCGCGACCTTGCCCGGTTTGAGGCTCTTGCGGCGAACGAACTTGTTGTCCTCGCCCAGCGTGACGATGTCGCCATGCACGGCGGCAAAACCCTGCAGGCTCTCGGTCAGCACGTCGGAAACGGCGTTGATCAGCTTCTTCATGGCTTCCCTCCCGGTTCGGCGTCGTCGTTGTTTTCGTTGGCTGAGATCAGCGCGGTGATGCCGCGCGCGACGCCGGTGATGATGCGGTCGGCATGGGCGTTGAGCGCGGGGTCGCCGAAGTCCGGCAGCTCGACCACGAGGCGCCGCATCGGCCGCTGCGCCTCGACCTCGTCCAGCCGGCCCGGATGGGCGGCGCGGTAGGCGGTCAGAAAAGCCTGCTGCTCATGCGGCGAGAAGTGACAGATGTGGAAGATGGTCTCGAGATGCTGCAGCGGGATCGGCGTCGCATAGGCCGGATTGACGATCTGCGAGATGAAGCTGCGATTCTTGCCGATCGCCTCCGCCAGCCGCTGCCGTGTACCGGAGGGACGGCTGTCGATCACCGCGCGCAGGATCGCCTTGTATTCGGCGAGCGGACTCGCGGCCCCCGATGCATCCTGGTCACTCATGCGCCCTCTTCCGCGGTCTTTTCCGTGCCCTTGGCGAGGTCAAGCTCGCGGATCGCCGCCTTCACCAGCGGCAGCAGGCCCGGCGCGACCGACAGCGCGCGCACACCGAGCTCAAGCAGCGCCGGCATGGCTCTGACATCACCGGCGGCGTCGCCGCAGATCGAGACTTCCACGCCCCGCGCGCGACCAGCGCGCACCACATGGGCAATCATCGCCAGCACCCCGGGATGCAGCACGTCAGCATAGTCGGCGACCTCGGCGCCGTCACGCGAAGCAGCGGTCGCGTATTGGGTCAGGTCATTGGTGCCGATCGAGAAGAAGTCCGCAGCGAAGTCATGCGCTGCCAACGCAGCAGCCGGCACCTCGACCATCATTCCGAAGGCCGGCGCGGCGAACGCGACGTTGCCGGCGGCCAAGTCGGCGAGCACGGCGCGGAGATGGCGACGCGCCACGTCCAGCTCCGCTGCATTGGTCACCATCGGCAGCATCACCTTGAGCGGTCCGAGCGCAGCGGCGCGAGCCAGCGCGCGCAGTTGAACGCGGAAGATCTCGGGGTGACGCAAGGACAGACGGAGGCCACGAAGGCCGAGAAACGGGTTGCTCTCGCCATCGATCGTGTAGCCCGGAATCGGCTTGTCGCCGCCGGCATCGAGCGTGCGGATCGTGACCGGCCGGCCTTCGGCCCAGCGCACGAGCTCGGCATAGGCGTGATATTGTGCCTCCTCGTCGTGAAGCAGGTTGCCGGTGAGAAACTCGGTGCGTGCCAGGCCGATGCCGTCGCAGGCTGCGGCCGGAAGCAGCGTCATGTCGGCAGGGCCGGAGATGTTGACGAGCACCGAGACGCGGGTGCCGTCGCGCGTCAGTGCCGGTTCGTGCTGGCGCGCGATCGCGTCCGCCTTGCGGCGCGAGGCGGTCGCATCCTCCGCCCGGGCGGCAGCGATACGCTGCGCACTGGGATCGGCAATGACGACACCGCGACCGCCATCGACCAGCAAATCCCCTGTCAGCTTGTCCCAATCGTGACCGAGCCCGACCACCATCGGCACGCCGCGGCTGCGCGCCAACATCGCGACATGGCTGGTCGGGCTGCCCTCGCCGAGCGCGATGCCCCCTCCATTCGTCCACTCGATGGCGAGGAAAGCCGATGGCGCCAGATCACGCGCAACGACGATCGCCCCCTTCGGCAACTTGCCGTTCTGCTGCAAGCCGAACAAGTGTCGCAGCACGCGATCCCGGATGTCGGCGAGGTCGCCGGCGCGGGCGCGGAAATATTCGTCCTCAGCGGACTCATACCCCGCCATCTCCTCCGCCATCGCCGCACGCCAGGCCGCATCCGCAGCGACGCCGCCCTCGATCTGGACGTAAGCCGCCTCGGTCAGCGCATCGTCTTCGAGCAGCGCGAGCTGAAAGCCGATCAGCTCGGCCGCGTCTCCCTCGAGCCTGTCGATCAGCTCGGCCACGGCCTCGCGCGCATGCGCGACCGCTACGGCGAGCGCTTCATGCTCCTCGGCGATCGCCCCTTTCGTCCGGCTGGCGCCCTCCAGCGCATGCAGGATCGCCGCGGGCCCGATGGCCATCCCGTCCGACGCCGCCCGCCCGAAGATACGCCGCTCCATCGTCACTCCTCGTCGAACTTGCGGTTCACCAGATCGACCAGCGCGGCGATGGCGGCCTCGGCATCGGTTCCATTGGCGCGCAGGAACAGCGTCTCGCCCTTGGCGGCCTTGACGCGCATGATCTTCACCGGGCTCTTGGCGTCGGTCCAGGGCCCGTCGGCCGCGATCGCGACTTCGATGGTCGACGCAAAGCGCTTGGCGAGCTGGGTCAGCTTGACCGAGGGCCGCGCATGCAGCCCGACCTCGTTGGTCAGCAGCGCGTGCGCCTTCGCTTCCTGCATGCCGATCTCTCCACCGTCAGCCATTGTCGTTCCTGCTCATCCGCCCATCAGCTCTTCGGCGGTCGCGCGCACCGCATCGAGCGGCGAGCCGCCGGAGGCTTCCGTCGCCGCCATCACGGCGCCTTCGACCAGCGGCGCGTTGCAGATCACGATGCGCTCGCGCCGCTCCTCCGGCATCATCTCCACCGCCATCTCGCTGTTGGTCTCGGCGCCGCCGAGATCGACCAGGATCGCAACGCCCGACTCCGACCATGCCTTGTCGATCGCGCCCATGATGGCGCCGACATCGGTGCCGAGCCCGCCATCGGCATTGCCGCCGACCGCCGCGAGCGGCACGCTGTCGCCGACCATCTGCCGGACCATGTCGGCCGCGCCTTCCGCCACCTTGGCGGAATGCGACACGATGACGATGCCGACATTCTTCTGCTCACTCATGTCCAGGCCTCATTGAATACGCCGCAGATCGCCTGCACCAGCAGGCTGGACGAGCGCGCGCCGGGATCCATGTGCCCGATCGAGCGCTCGCCGAGAAACGAAGCGCGGCCGCGGATCGCCAGCATCGGCACCGTCGCGTCGGCGGCCTCGGCGGCGATCGCGGGCAGCCGGGAACTGAGATCGTCGCCACCGGCCGCAAAAGCTGCCTGCACCGGGATCAAGACGTCGAGCATGGTCTTCTGACCGGCTTCCGACTTGCCACGCGCTCTGACGTCCGCGATGGCGCGACCGAGCGCCGCCGCCGCTTCGGCGGCAGAGGGCTCTGATGGCAGCGCCTTGCCAAGTCCCATCGCCAGCGTGCCGTAGAGCGGACCGGACGCACCGCCGACCTTCATCACCAGCGCCATGCCGACCGCCTTCAACGCCTCGGGAAGAGGCTTGGCGGAGATATTGTCCACATCGGCGAGCACGGCCTCGAAGCCGCGCTTCATGTTGAGGCCGTGATCGCCGTCGCCGATCGCCGAGTCGAGCGCGGTCAGCTCCTCCGCATGGGCGATGATGGCATCGGCCATCGCCACGATCACCTTGCGCTTGAACGCCTGGTCCATTGTCTATCTCACCCGCTGGCCCGCCCGGTCGAACAGCAGCGGCCGGGTGAACTCGATAGCGACGGAGTCGCCGACTTTCAATTCCGTATCCGGCTCCACCAGGCTGACGATGGTCTGGTCCTGCAGCGTGATATGCAGATGATTCTGATCGCCGAGATGCTCGATCCATTTCACCCGTGCGTCGGCACGGCTCTCGGCGCGCCGGACCGTCATGTGCTCGGTGCGCGCGCCGATCGTCGCGACGTCGCCCGGCACCGCAAGATCCGGAAACAGCCCGCGCGGCAGCAGATTGATGCCGGGACTGCCGAGCCGGGTCGCCACATAGGTATTGGCCGGATCCTCATAGACCTCCCGCGGGCTGCCGACCTGCACCAGCCGGCCCTGCTCGATCACGCCGATACGGTTGGCGAGCGTCATCGCCTCGATCTGGTCGTGGGTGACGTAGAGCATGGTGGCGCCGAGATCCTGCTGGATACGCTTGAGCTCGATGCGCAGCTCGGAACGCAGCTTGGCGTCGAGCGAGGACAGCGGCTCGTCTAGCAACGCGATCGCAGGTCTGCGCACCAGCGCGCGGCCGATCGCCACGCGCTGCATCTGGCCGCCGGAGAGCTGAGTAGCGCGGTTGCCGAGCTTGTCCTCGATCCGGAGCATCGCCGCGACGTCACCGACGATGCGCCTGATCTCAGCCTCCGCAATCTTGCGCACCGGCGAGCGCAGTGGGAAAGCCAGATTGTCGTACACCGACAGATGCGGATAGAGAGAATATTGCTGGAACACGAACGTGACGTCACGCGCGGCCGGCGTCGCCTTCGTCTGGTCGACACCGCCGATGGTGACGCTGCCGCGATCCGGCATCTCGAGGCCGGCCACGAGCCGCAATGTCGTGGTCTTGCCGGCACCGGTCGGCCCGAGCAGCACGACGAGCTCGCCGTCGCGGATGGTCAGCGACAAATCCCGTACCGCCGGCTTGGAACCGAACGACTTGCTGACGGCGTTGAGCCGCGTCTCAGCCATGATGGCGCCCTCCTCTCACCGGCTGCTCATACAGCGCGGTGCGGACCGCGCGGCCCGTGGCGGCGTCGAACAGCGACAGCCGGTCGGCGCGGAAGCTGAGCCCGACCGGCTCCGCACGCTGCACCCGGACCGCCGCGGGCGCGCGCGCCTTGACGATGCCATGAGACGTCGTGACGGTGATGATCTGGGTGGTGCCGAGATATTCGGTGCCGAACACCTCGCCGCGCAGCCCGCCTTCGGCGCTGAGCGCCACCTGCTCCGGCCGCACGCCGAGGATCAGCTCATCGCTCCCGGCATCCTCGCGCAGCTCGGGCACGCCGATCTCGGCGCCGTCGATCCGCACGCAGTTCGCGCCGGCGCCAAGCCTGCCCGCGAAGCGGATGAAGTTCATCGCCGGCGAGCCGATGAAGTCTGCGACGAACATGGTGGCGGGACGGTCGTAGATCTCCTGGGGCGTTCCGAGCTGCTCCACGACGCCGCGATTCATCACCGCGATCGTGTCGGCCATCGACATCGCCTCGAGCTGGTCGTGAGTCACGAACACGGTGGTGGCCTTGAGCCGGTCGTGCAGGGCGCGCAGCTCGCCGCACATGATGTGACGGAACTCCGCATCGAGCGCGCCGAGCGGCTCATCCATCAAGAACGCTTTCGGCTCCCGGACGATGGCGCGGCCGAGCGCGACGCGCTGGCGATCGCCGCTCGACAACCCGCTCACCGGACGGTCGATCAGATGGTCGATGCGCAGGATGCGCGCGGCTTCCTCGACCCGCCGCCGGATCTCCCCCTTGGGCACCCCCATCGAGACCAGGGGAAAAGCGATGTTCCGGCGCACGTTCATGTGCGGGTAGAGCGCGAACAGCTGGAACACCATGGCGATGTCGCGCTCGCGCGCGCGGCGGAAGGTGACGTCCTCGCCGCCGAGCCTGATCGCCCCCGAGGTCGGCAGCTCCAGGCCTGCAATCATGCGCAGCGTCGTGGTCTTGCCGCAGCCGGACGGACCGAGCAGGCAGAAGAACTCGCCGTCGGCGATCGTGAAGCTTGTGCCGCGCACGGCGGCAAAGCCGCCGAACTCCTTGAACAGATTCTCGATCCGGATCTCGGCCATGGCGTCAGTCCGGAAACTTGGAGACGATGGTGAACATCACGACGCCGGCGAGCGTGGTGATGAAGGAATAGGTGTAGAGCACCAGTGCGAACGGCTGCAGCAGCATCAGCACGCCGGCCGCAATGAGGATCGTTGCCAGCGTCTCCATCGGGCCGCGCCGCAGCGCCCGTGGCCAGCGCGAGTGCGCCGCATCGGCCGGCTGATCTTGTGCCATCTCGCTCATTTGCGCACCGCTCCGAAGGTGATGCCGCGCAACAGATGTTTTCTCAGCAGCACCGTGAACACGACGATCGGGATCAGGAACAGCGTGGTGCCCGCCGCGACCGCCGGCCAATCCTGGCCGCCCTCGCCGATGATGATCGGGATGAAGGGCGGCGCGGTCTGCGCCGTGCCCGAGGTCAGAAGCACCGCGAAGGCATATTCGTTCCAGGCGAAGATCAGGCAGAAGATCGCGGTGGCGACGATGCCGGTGGTGGCCTGCGGCAACACGACCTTGAAGAAGGCTTGCAGGCGGGTGTAGCCGTCGACCATCGCCGCCTCCTCGTATTCGCGCGGGATCTCGTCCATGAATCCCTTGAGCAGCCAGACCGCGAGCGAGATGTTGACGGACGTATAGAGCAGGATCATGCCGAGCCGCGTGTCGGACAGGCCGAGCTCGCGATACATCAGGTAGATCGGGATCGCGACCGCGATCGGCGGCATCATCCGGGTCGACAGGATGAAGAACAGCAGATCATCCTTCAACGGCACCTTGAAGCGCGAGAACGCGTAGGCCGCCAGCGTGCCGAGCACGACCGACAGCGCCGTCGAGCCGAACGCGATCACCAGCGAATTCACGTAGCGTGGGATGTAGTTCGATGGACCCGCGACCACCATGTTGCGGCCGCGCGAGATGCGGTCGCACAGACTGGCAGCCGGTGGCAGCTTGGCCATGTACTCCGGCGCCTGCCGGGTCCGGGTCGTGAACAGGTTGCAATAGCCCTCCAGGCTCGGCTCGGCGACGAGCTTCGGCGGATAGGCGATCGCGGCCGACGGCGACTTGAAGCCGGTCATGAAGATCCACAGCAGCGGCACCAGAGTGATCAGCGCATAGGCGATCACCACGGTTGCCGCGATCCGCTTGGTCAGCGGCGACGGATCGACGACGGAATGGGCGGTTGCGAGACCGGTCATCGGCTTTTCACCCGGTTGAGCGCCTTGACGTAGATGTTGGCGAGGCCGAACACGGTGACGAACAGGATGATGGCGAAGGCCGAGGAATAGCCGGTCCGCCACTTCTCGAAGGCTTCGCGCTTCAGGGTGATCGAGGCGACCTCGGTCGTCGAGCCTGGACCGCCGCCGGTCAGGAGGTTGACCATGTCGAACATCTTGAAGTTTTCGATGCCGCGGAACAGCACCGCCAGCATGATGAACGGCAGCGCCATCGGCAAAGTGATCGACCAGAACTGCCGCCACGGCGAGGCGCGATCGACCTCGGCCGCCTCATAGATGTAGTCGGGAATCGAGCGGAGACCTGCAAGGCAGATCAGCATCACGTAAGGCGTCCACATCCAGGTGTCGACGATGACGATCGCCCAGGGCGCGAGCGGCACTTGCGCCAGCATCTGGAAAGACGATGCGGGCGCGCCCGTCGCGGCGGAGATGACGTAGTTGAAGAGCCCGATCTGCGGCTGGTAGAGGAACGTCCAGAAGTTGCCGACCACAGCCGGCGACAGCATCATCGGCAGCAGGATCAAGGTGGTCCACAGGCCGTGGCCGCGGAACTTTTTGTCGATCAGCCAGGCTAGCGTAAAGCCCAGCAGGGTCTGGATCAGGATGGTCCAGAACACGAAGCGCGCGGTCACCGTCATCGCCGCCCAGACGTCCGGATCGGTCAGGATCGACTGGTAGTTGGCGAGTCCGATATCGAGCACGGTGGCGTTCGGACGGTTCGCGCGATAATTGGTAAAGGACAGCCGGATGGTCCAGATCAACGGGAAAATGTTGATCGCGAGCAGCAGCAGCATGGTCGGCATGATGAATAGCCAGGCGATGGCGCGCTCGGACAGGCCGCGCACGCGCCCCGCCACGGCGGGCGGCGTCACCAGGGCGGCGCGGTCGACGAGGCTGCTCAGTCCGGTTTGGTCGGTCATGCGAGGGGCTGCTTCACTGGCGGCTTCGGGCTGGCGGTGAGACTGGCTGGTCCGCCCGGCAAGCCGAAGCTCGCCGGAGGGATTGTCGTGGCGGATCTCGCTTGCGCGAGAGGTGCCGCCTCCATCACAGCTTGCCGTCCTCCTTGAACACCTTGGTCCAGTCGGCGATCAGCCCGTCGAGCGCGCCTTTCGCCGTACCCTGGTCGGCGACGACATAGTCGTGGACGCGCTTCTGCATCGC
Source organism: Bradyrhizobium sp. SZCCHNRI2009 (assembly GCF_032485115.1). Taxonomy (NCBI): domain Bacteria; kingdom Pseudomonadati; phylum Pseudomonadota; class Alphaproteobacteria; order Hyphomicrobiales; family Nitrobacteraceae; genus Bradyrhizobium; species Bradyrhizobium sp. SZCCHNRI2009. The sequence continues at coordinate 1,229,638 of NZ_JAUEUH010000001.1, read as the reverse complement.
GAGCAGAAGCTGGGCGTAGGACGGCTCGGCCCAGAAGTCGACCACCTGGTCCATCGCCACCAGGAAGTCGGCGGCGAACGGCGCGGTGTTCTTGAAGTTGGGATCGTTGAGCACGCCCTTGTGGCAGCTGTAGCCGCCGAGCGCCCACCACTTCTTCTGGGTGTCGAGCGCGGCGAACCACTTGATATATTCGAGCGCTTCGGCGCGGTTAGGCGAATATGCCACCACCGAGATGCCCTGCCCGCCGAGCTGCGAGCCCTTCTCCTTCTGCGCGGGGTTGACGAAGAAGCCGATCTTGTCGCCGCCGACATTGGGGTCCTTGTAGAGGCCCGGGAAGAAGGCGAACCAGTTCATCTGCAGCGCGACCTGGCCGGACTTGAAGGCATCGAGGCCTTCCTGCATGTAGCCGTTGGAATAGCCGGGCGGCGTGCAGCATTTGTACAGCGCCTTGTAGAACTCGAGGCCCTTCACCGCATCGTCCGAGTTGACGAAGCCCTGCATGTCATACGGCTTCTTCGGGTTCTGATACTTGAAGCCGAACGGATAGAGCGCGTTGGTGACGCCCATGGTGATGCCTTCCGAGCCACGCTCGGTGAAGATGGCCGCGCCATAAACGGTCTTGCCGTCGATCACCCGCTTCTGGAAGAACTCGGCAATGTCCTTCAGCTCTTCCTGCGTCTTCGGCACCTCGAGCTCGCGGCCGAACTTCTTCTTGAATTCCTCGCGAATCTCCGGCCGCGCGAACCAGTCCTTGCGATAGGTCCAGCCGTTGGCGTCGCCCATCGCCGGCAGCGCCCAGTAGTTCGGCGAGCCCTTCGGCCATTCGGCGTAGCCGGCGACGGTGGCCGGCATGAAATCGGAGATCTTGATGCCTTCCTTGTCGAAGAACTCGTTGAGCTTGACGTATTGGCCATTCTCGGCCGCGCCGCCGATCCATTGGGAATCGCCGATCATCAGGTCGCACAGCTTGCCCTTGGAATTGAGCTCGTTGAGCATGCGGTCGGCGAAGTTCGGCCACGGCACGAACTCGAACTTCATGTTGACGCCGGTCTTGGCGGTGAAGTCCTTGGACAGCTCGACCAGCGCATTGGCCGGATCCCAGGCGGCCCAGCACAAGGTAATCGTCTTTCCTTCGGCGCGTGCCGGCGCGGACGCGCCGAGCACGGTCGCGGCGGCGACCGTCGCCGCCAGTGCAAATGTCTGCAGCAACTTCATCTGGCACTCCCTCCCTGTTGGCGCCGTCCCCGCTTCGCGTGGGTGACGGCGATGCATGGCCCGCGGCGAGCGGCGCCGTCACAACGACAGCGCGAGCCGCAAGCGTTTCCCCTGGCCCTCGGATCATCCGTCCGAGTTAAGTATTTTGTTTAGTAGATTGCGAACGACTAAACATGTCAAGCGCGTTTTCGCGACGTTTGCAGCGCATCATGTTTAGCGACTGCGGTAAGCTGCTCGTCGTCCGGAGGTTTGCCGGGATGGCGATGGCGCGGCTCACCGGCGCAGCTGCCAGGACGCAGGCTCGGCCCAACTCCAGGCTGCATCCGCGTGGTCAGCCCTTCGCCAACGTCACGCCGCAACTGACCCGGCCGTCAGCGATGAGGAAACGTCCGGCAAGGCGAGCAACGGCGGCCGGCCAGTCCTCTCTCATGACACGCGCCTCGAACGTGCCCGCCGCCCATGCGATCGCGAGCTCGACATCCTGGAAATCCAGGAAGCCGCGCGTGAGCGGATACTGGCATTTGTAGTAGGCTTCCTTGGCGCTGAAGATCACGATCGGCAGCATCGGCTGCAACGCGTCGGGCTGGCCGCGAAGCCATTGCCGTTCGGCCGGCGTGAGCACAAGATCGCGCATCGACGGATCGAGCTCGCGCAGGTCCTCGACATCCAGTCCAAGGGACGGGACATCCCTGCTTCGGGCCACGGCCACGGCGCAATGATCGGCACAATGGGAGATGCTTCCCGCATAGCCCGACGGCCACACCGGAGCGCGATCCGGCGTCGGGACGAGCGCGACCGGCGAAGCTCCCAGCGACGCCAGCGCCCTGCGCGCCAGGATCCGGGCGGTCGCGAACTCGGCGCGCCGCTTGGCGACCGCGGCCTGGATATGCGCGCGCTCTTCGGGAAACAGCTCATCCTCCGCCAGCGAGAGGCTGGACGCCGCCACCACGACCGGACCGTCAAACAGATTTGCAAGCACTCACATCACCAACTCTGCACGCGCGTCTCTTTGCGGACCGGCCTCGACCGGCCGCCACCGTATACGAAACGGCGACGTCGAAGCGAATTCCAACGATTCAACATGTCTCGCGATCTCGCGGCGCCACGCCCCCGAGCTTTGCATGGCGAGCGCACGCTGCCGCTCGGCGAGCTGCACCACCGACCACTGCGGATCGGTATCGACCAGCACTTGCGCCCGGCGAGGTGCCAATGCACCCGGCTCCCCCCGGGAGCCCATGGTTGGATCAGGATCAGAACATACTGCGATGCAAGTCGATTCTGCCATAACTCGCCGGCTTGTCCAACGCGCCCCGGCCGCTGTCCCCCGGTCCATGCTTTTCGGCCCCGCTGACATGCGCGTCGGCGGCCAGCTTTTGCTTGACGGCAGCGGGCTGCAACGGGACTTATCCAGTCCCTCTGTCTGCCGAAGAAGTGCGTTCCCATGGCCGCCGATCCGCTCTCGATCCTCAAGACCGTGTTCGGTTACGACAGTTTCCGCGGCCGGCAGCGTGACATCGTCGAGCACGTGATCGCCGGCCACAATGCCTTCGTGCTGATGCCGACCGGCGGCGGCAAGTCGCTGTGCTACCAGATCCCGGCGCTGGCGCGTCCCGGCCTCGGGCTGATCATCTCGCCGCTGATCGCGCTGATGGAGGACCAGGTCACCGCGCTCCGGCAGGCCGGCGTGAAGGCCGCGGCGCTGAACTCGCGGCTCTGGGGCGCCGAGAAGGACCTGCTGTGGCAGGACATCGAACGCGGCGAGCTCGATCTCCTCTACATGGCACCCGAGACGCTGCTCAAGGCGGAGAACCTCGAGCGGCTCAAGACCGCACGGTTGTCGCTGATCGCGATCGACGAGGCGCATTGCGTCTCGCAATGGGGCCATGATTTCCGTCCCGAATACCGCGCCCTCGACTGCCTCGCCGGGCTGTTCCCGACCATCCCGCGCATCGCACTCACCGCCACGGCCGATGCGCCGACGCGCGCGGAGATCGTCGAGCATCTTTCGATCGGCGACGGCAACAGCTTCATCGCCGGCTTCGACCGGCCGAACATCCGCTATGGCGCAGCGGAGAAAACCAGCACGATGCAGCAGATGCTGGCCTTCCTGAAATCGCGCGAGGGCGAGAGCGGCATCGTCTATTGCCTGTCCAAGCGCAAGACCGAGGAAGTCGCCGCCTCGCTCAGCGATCATGGCTTCCCGGCGCTGCCCTATCATGCCGGCATGGAGATGAAGGCGCGCGAGAAGAACCAGCGCCGCTTCCAGCTCGAGCAGGGCCTGATCATGGTCGCCACGATCGCCTTCGGCATGGGCATCGACAAGCCCGACGTGCGGTTCGTTGTTCATGCCGATCTGCCCTCCAGCATCGAGGCCTACTACCAGGAGACCGGCCGCGCCGGGCGCGACGGCCTGCCCTCCGAGACTCTGATGCTGTACGGGGCGGAGGACATCGCGCTGCGCCGCCGCTTCATCGATGAGTCCGACGCGCCCGATGCGCGCAAGCGCACCGAGCGCCGCAAGCTCGATGCGCTGCTCGGCTTCGCCGAGACCTGCCAGTGCCGCCGCCAGGTGCTGCTGCGCTATTTCGGCGACGATTGCGCGCCGTGCGGCAATTGCGACATCTGTCTTGACCCGCCGGAGACCTTCGACGGCACCATCGCCGCGCAGAAGCTGCTGTCCTGCATCCACCGCACCGGCGAGCGCTTCGGCCAGGCCCACGTCATCGCGGTGTTGCTCGGCGAGACCGACGAGCGCATCGAACGGCTCGGCCACGACAAGCTCTCGACCTTCGGCATCGGCAAGGAGCACGACCGCAACGCCTGGCGCTCGATCGTCCGCCAGCTCGTCGCGCATGGTCTGATCAGCGTCGACGTCGCCGGCCATGGCGGCCTGTCGATCTCGCCCGAGGGCCGCCAGTTCCTGCGCGACAAGCCGCAGCTCAGCCTGCGCGTGCTGAAGAAGCCGCGGCGCGACCGCAAACCCCGGGAGCGGCAGACCACGGCGGCATTTCCCGACCTCGACCGCGACCTGTTCGAGAAGCTGCGCGTACGCCGGATGGAGCTCGCCAAGGCGCAGAACGTCCCGCCCTATGTCATCTTCCACGACAAGACGCTGGCCGAAATGGCGGCCCGCCATCCGCGCTCCGTCGCGGAGCTTGCGAGCATCCCCGGTGCCGGCACGGTCAAGCTCGCGCGCTACGGCGAGGCCTTCGTGGCGGTGATCAATGCGCATGATGCGGGCGCCTGAGCCGGCCATCGTCCAGCAGCACCGCGGCTCCTTCGCTCGACGAACAGACGGCACACATGGCTCAGACATGGCCTCGCGATGCCGCGGCTGATGACGCCCGGGTTATGCAACTGAAGTCCCCTTCTCCTCGAAGAAGAGGCGCAGGGAAGACCGGGTATCGGCTGATACCCGCGGTCCGCGTGCAGCAAAAAGCACGCGGCAGAACCACAGGTTCAGCCCAATATCCGGCCTTCCCTGCGCGACGGTTTGACGACTTATAGGCGCTCTCCCCGGGGATCGGCTGTCTTGCCCCCGTCGCCGGCGGATCATCATCACCGCCGGTTTGGCATCAGCACCGCGATGCCAGGACCACACCACTTCGCCGTCGCATCGCTCCCTTCGTCGGCGCGGGCTTTGACACCCGGCTGCGGAGCAACGCGCCCGTCGCCTCCCCGGCTCGACGCTCGTGACGATCGCGAAACGTCCCTCTTCAGCGAGCCGGGATAACAGGAAATGTGGATGTGATTTGCCCGACGGTGCAAGTGATGAGTTTGCGACAAACTGGCACGACGGGCAGTTGGCGCATACGCGCCATGCACAGATTGCCCGTCGTGCAGCTCGGGATGGCGCGAGTTCGTCGGGTCACAGCAGCCGGTCCCATCGACGCCTTCAAACGTCTTCAGTGATTGGAATGCACCGTCACAGTGATGAGCTTGGCTCCGGCACCGAGCTGCCGGGTCGGCAAAGCACGAGCCATTCTACTTCTCCGCGTGCCCGGCGGCACTGGTCCGACCGCATGGAAGTTCGGGCGGGGCCGGAAGATCGATGCTGCCAATCAGGTCCGAGCGCAACGTTTCAGCGGCGGCCGTCGCCGCCATGGTCTGTCGCAAGGTGCTGACGTTCGATCCGAGCGAAACGATGCCGCCGAGCACCGCGGCAATCGTCCCGAGGACGACGACCGCATTGGACCCCAGCAGGCCCAGCACCGCCCCGAGCAGCAACGCGGCGCAGCCGGATATCACGATCTTCGAGGCCATGATGATCTTTCGACACCGCTCGGCCGCGTCGGCCAGCTGTTCGATCCGCGCCTCGATGAGGGAGATTGATCGCTCGGGTCGTCCTCATCCATCAGACCAACTGTTCTCCACGGTGTTGCTTTGGGCTAATTCCGTCCCCGCCCACCAACGTACGGCCATTGGTTGGACAATCCAAGAGATGGTTTGCGGCCGTGAGGCATCGACCTTGATGAAGCTCGCGATCATCTGAGATATTACAGGCCTTGGATCACACCAACGCATGGCATCTGGCTTTGTTACGGCGCGACCAAGCCGAGGAGCCTCTCGAAACTAGGCCGGCACGGGAACCCCGGCTTTCTTCTCCAGCGCGGCCACCCGGTCGCGAAGGCTGCGGATCTCCGCGACCAGGTCAAGGACGTCCGGCGCGGGTTGATGCCCCATCATCCCGACATGGCTCGTTGTCACACGAATGGTCGACGAGCTGATCTCCATGCTGGTGCGGGAGCTCGCAACTGATAGACCCGGTTGCAATGCGGGCGGTGCGGGGACTGCGATCGTAACGCCACCCGCGACAATTCCGTCTGGAGCGGTAACGGTTTTCTCGAACCGCGCGGCGCCTTTAACGGTCACATCTTCGAGTTTCGCTGCACCGTAAATCGAAACGCCCCCGGCGTAATGCTTGCCATCGTTGAGAACAAGTTCGTCAGCCTGGGAGTGAGAGAGCGCCGCGCGCGCCGCCGGAGGCACTTTCGGGCTCTGGAGCTGCACGGTCTCGACGTTGCATGCCATTATCGCTCGCCCCAACCAAGCCGGGGCTAGCAAGAGACGTCCCGCGTGGGCCTCCGCGCCGTCAAACTCGATTCTGAGCATGCCGGGATAGCCCTGCGCGTCGACGGGAACCCTGACATTGCCGCTCTGCAGCACAGTCGTTGATCCTTCCAGGATGACCGACGTGTCGGTGAGTTTGATGTCGCTCGTCATGTTCGCCGCCTCCCGCTGAAGATGTAGCTTAAAATATCGTCAACTCGGCCGCCGCAGTTTGATTCACGTCAACGCTCCATCGGCTGGCGCCTGCGACCGTTAACTACGAAGTAGGATGTTCTGGCGCGCGCCAGGCCGCGCTCAGAACATGGGAACTGGCGGGGTCTTGAAATGCCCAATGATCTGCACACCGTCCTGAGCGGCATTCACGGATTGAAGGTCGACACAGTCGAGAGGTCGGTTCCGGCCTGCGCGGACCATGCCTTCGCCTGGGCAGGCAAGCTGCTCCCCACGCCCCACGTTCGAGCCCGCGCCGATTTCAGCTCGGCTCATCAGCGGGCTTGGCTCGAGGCCATGAGCAATCTAAGTGCATGGAAGACGCGGCAGATCGATCTGAACCTGCCGGCATCGGGGAAGCTGCTGATTGTCGGATGGTACTTCCCGGAGCTCGCGAGCCTGCTCGGCACTGCGGAAAAAAAGCATGTGGTCGTTCTGGTATCGAATGATGCTCCCTGGCTCTCCGAGTTGAAGGACGCAGGCACCACACTGAACTTCCGGGCCGAAGGCGGTGCGGCGGCGCTCGCCGCGTACATGCGCGAAGGCCGCAACGTGTTCGCGATGATGGACAATATTCATCCGGGCACCGAGTTCATCCGCAGCCCATTCTTCGGGCGCCCCACCAAGACTCCGGCCGCCATTCTGAGGCTTGCGATCCGCAACGGCTACACGCTGGCGCTGATAGCGCCCAGGGAGAGCCGCGTGGAAGTGGTGGCGACACTGCCCACCGCCGGCAAGCAGCCGGAGGATCTCGCTGCCTGGGTGAACCAGAAGATCGAGCAGGAAGTCAGACGGGCGCCGGAACGCTGGCTGTCGTGGCCGACGCTCGCCTATCGCTTCCAGGCAAGCTGATTCACCAGTCAGGAGGACGCGCGCATGCCCACCACGTCGTTCAATCAGCTCGCGCAACAGGCCGACGCACTTTACCCGCCGCAGTCGATGCACAGCCTGTTGTCCAGGCTGCGCTACCCCGGAGCGGCACCGGGAACGACCCTGCCGACGGCTTCGTTCGCCGAGGCGGCTTGGCGCCTCTCAGGCCCCTCCACGACACGAATTTCATTCCTCCACTACAACATCTGGTGCCTGCGCGCGAAGATCGGGCTGAAGGAGATCGTCGCCGCTGCCGGAGGGGTGGGCCACTTCGCGGCTTGTCTTGGGGTCTCATCGGCTGAGTTCATCGGCAAGGCACTGGAGATGATCGGGGCCGACATCGGAGATGTCTGCGACCGCATCTTCCCGCCGATCGTGGAAGTCTGCGGCGTTTCCGCCAACCCGCTGAACGATGCCTGCAAGCTGGTGGGCAACGGCCTCTCGCTCGGCGGATACATCATCGAAAATCTCAGTTCCGACCTCGACTGGCTGATAAGCCTCTTCTCGATCCCCGAGGAGGTCGTATTCGAGGTGCTGATGCAGTTGGTCGCGCCGGTGCTTGGCGTGTTCGAAGTGAGTGTCATGGAGAAGCCGGTCATCCCCGAGCGCGCCGACGAAATCGGCCGGAGGGTGTTCGCCTACGACCTCGTATCGCTGGTCGAGGCTTGGGACCAGGATACGCGGGATACGATCCTGGCACATGGCACCGCGCAGCATGTCGACGGACCGACCGGCTCCCTCGCCTACAAGCAACTGCAGAGCGGGATCCTCGTCCTCAGCCCGACGCGGACGATCGAGAATGGCGGCGGGCATGTCTATGCCGCGGACGGCGTGTCGCGAGTGATGCCCGGCGGATGCGAGATGGGCTACATGTTCGATTCTGACAAATGGGCGAACAAAGGGGTGCAACTCACGCGTATCCCGGTCGGCTTCGGTGCGATCGAGCTCTATTCGACGCATGTTTATGCCGGCGATGGCGGCCTTCTGCCGCCCGGCCCAACTGACGCGGAGAAGATCGACGTCAGGCGCACGCAGATTGATGAGTTGATTGCCTTCATCAAGGCGACGCACCTTCCATCCAACGTGGCCATTGTCGCCGGAGATTTCAACATCGGTGCTGATACCGACGAATACCACAACCTGGTCGCGGCGATGGAGCAGGCCGGCTTCTATGACCTGTGGAGCGTCCCGTACGATACGATGAAAAGCGACGGTTTGACCGACCGTCACGGCGAGGGCGACGAGCCGATCTACAACGACTTCAATACCAACTGTAAGGTCTATCGCGCCAGCGAGGCATATCGGCAAGCCTACGATCCGGCCGTTGCCACGCCGACGATGTCGGATGATGTCGATTACTACTGCGACGACATGCAGCCAGACGACGCGAATCCCACCGGATCGAGGATCGACTACCTGTTCATGGAACGTGCGACTGCATTTCACGGCTTCAATCTCGACGTCTCACGTGTGCGCCGGCGTGCTTTCAAGTCACGCATTCGCTGGGTCGTCACCCCCGGCCCGCAGGACTATCTTTCGAACCACATCGGACTGGAGGCGACTTTGTTCGCCAGCCCAAGGCACTAGAGCTCCGGGCGTTCAAGAAGCGCGGCAGAGGCTCGGAGTCACAGAATGGGTCACTCATCGTCGACAATGCCGACTTGGCCGTCTGCGCAGCGCTTGTCGGCGGGGATGCCAAGTTGAGGCGTCTTGGCACTCGACTTGGTAAACGGTAGGCCATTAGCATCACCAACCTCTCGCCGACCGCTGAGCATAAGGGTTCGGCCAGCTTCATGTTCATGCGCGCCGGCAGGCCGCCGACCTTGTGGTGCGACTTGATCGTCACCGACAGGCCGCCGGTGAAGAAGACGCTCTCGATCACGTCGAGATAGGGCCGCAGATCACCTTGCGACTGCCCACTTGGTGCGGGACATCGCACGACCGCGTGTTGTACGTTTCAAACAGCAGGCAAGGCTGAGCCATCTCGCGGCGGCATCCGCCCGAGTTGTCATCTCGAGTGAATCTCTTCCTCCGAAGAAGAGGCGCAGGGAAGACCGGGTATCGGCTGACACCCGCGGTCCGCGTGCAGCAAAAAGCACGCGGCAGAACCACAGGTTCAGCCCAATATCCGGCCTTCCCTGCGCGACGGTTTTGCGACTTATAGGCGCTCTCCCCGGGGACCGGCTGTCTTGCCCCCGTCGCCAGCGGATCATCATCCCCACCGGCTTGGCATCAGCACCGCGATGCCAGGACCACACCACTTCGCCGTCGCATCGCTCCGTTCGTCGGCGCGGGCTGTGCCCCCCGGCTGCGGAGCAACGCGCCCGTCGCATCTCCGGCTCGACGCTCGTGACGATCGCGAAACGTCCCTCCTCAGCGAGCCGGGATGCGCGAGAATGTGAGGGTGATTTGCCCGACGGTGCAAATGATGAGTCCGCGACAAACTGGCACGACGGGCAGTTCAGGCATGAGAGGCATGCACGGATTGCCCGTCGCGCAGGGATGGCCGTGGTCAGATGCGCCGCTGCACCGACGCGGGCTGGAGATCCTGCTCGCAGTGGCAGGTCCTCTGCGCCCTCTCCCGCAGGATCTGCGAGACCATCCGCTCCGTCCCGGTCAGGCCGGTCAGGATCGTCGCGCCGACAGCCATGCCCGATCGCAATCCGGCGGGCATGGCCGCCTTCAGCAGGCTGATCTTCAGCGCGATCCGCGCTTCGCCGGTTGGCGAGCCGGACGCCGCGCCGATCCACTCAGCATCCGCGACATGTCCATAGAGCCGGACGGGCAGGCCCGGCACGTCGATCGTGACCGCCTGTCCGATCGCGACATAGGTGATCTCGGAAACCGCGAGAGCTGCGATGACGTGGGGCTCGCCTGGCGTGACCACCGCCATCAACGACCGATCTGTCGTCACGGCGTCGCCGACATGGAGACCGCTTGCAGCCACGACGCCGGCGACGGGAGCGATGACGTCGTTCAGCGCGACCGTCGAAGCGCGCTCGTCCCGGTGCTCGATCCGCGCGAGAACCTGTCCCGCAGCGATCTCCTGATTGTCGGTCACGAGCAGGTCCCTGACCAGGCCGGACACCGCCGACCTGACCGGGATCTCGTTCATACTGACATAGGCGTCATCGGTGTGAACCAGATATTGGCCCACGGTCACATACTCGACCATCCACGGCACCGCGACCAGCATTCCGAACATCAGGCTGAGCGCGGCGAGCAACCACAGCGCACGTCCTGCGGACGCCCCGGCGCGCGGCTCCGCTGGGGGACGCTCCTGATGCAGAATGACCGGCCGGGATCCACCCGGCGCTTGCTGTCCGTCCACCACTCGCTCCTCACGACCACGGCATGGGGCGCGTTGCCGCCTCGGCGGCATCCTGTTGACGTCAGGGTCGCACCCATCGAATGCCCGTGACGCGAGATGTGGCGGCTCGCGGGCCGGTTGATAATGGCGCCTGGACCGAATTGGGTCTTCAATTTCTCGAAATAATGCCCGTGTCGACGACACCGCGACACCGCCGCAGCCTCGACACGAGACGGGGGTAACGCCGTTGACCGTCGCGCAAGCTTTGCCAGCGCTTCAAACAACGGCCCCAAACAGCCTTCCGATGCCTGCGGTGAGACCCAGGGCGAAGGCCCCCCAGAACGTCACGCGAAAGGTGGCGCGCGGAATGTTGGCCCCGCCTGCCTTTGCGCCGATCGCTCCCAGCACCGCGAGAAAGGCGAGAGAAGCCGCGGAGACGATCGGGACCAGCAAATTGGCGGGCGACACGACGACCATCAGCAAGGGCATGGCGCCCCCCACCGAAAACATCATGGCCGAGGTCAGGGCAGCCTGGATCGGCCGCGCTGCGGTGATCTCCGAGATTCCCAATTCGTCGCGGGCATGAGCCGTCAGTGCGTCTTTCGCCATCAACTGCTCGGCCACCTGCCGCGCAAGGGATTGATCCAGACCTCGCTTGACGTAGATTTCGGCAAGCTCGTCGCGTTCGAATGCGGGGTTGTCGCTCAGCTCCTTGCGTTCCCGGGCCAGGTCGGCCTGCTCCGTATCCGACTGCGAGCTGACGGAGACATATTCACCGGCGGCCATCGACATCGCTCCGGCGACCAATCCCGCCACGCCTGCGATCAGGACGTCGTTTCGTGTCGCTGCTGCCGCAGCAACACCGACGATCAGGCTCGCAGTCGAAATGATGCCGTCATTGGCTCCCAGAACGGCCGCTCTGAGCCATCCGATCCGCGCCACCAGATGGCTTTCGGGGTGGACGTGAAGGCGGCTCATGTCTTTCTCCTGATCACGCCTTGCAACTTCGTGGCGGCCGCCACGGTGTTGGAAATCGTTCCATACTTCCTGACATTCTGATGAAGCAGCTCGAGCCGGCGGTCGTCTTCGTCGGTGTCGACGATCAGCTCGTAATCGATCGACGCCATCATCGGCGGGCTGTCCTGACGGAAGCCGATCAGTCGCACCTCGACGCCACGAATATGGAACTTGAGCATCGGCGTCACGCGTTCGATTCCCTTGATCATGCAGGCGGCAACCGCGGCGAGAAGAAGCTCGGCCGGGTTGAACGCATCCCGCCGTCCCTGGACATCGGTGTCGAGCACCACGGTCGCATCCTTGCAGTCAGCCACGCTTTCATGCGCATCGATCCGTCGGGCGTTGACGCGATACTCTAGCATTGGGGGAGTCTCCGGGCCGCGTGTCCTTGGGGTTGGCAATCCGAACCATGAGCGGAGTGATCGATCGGATCGCGACCGTCCGGTTACGGCGGCGGAAGCGACCGGCGCAATCCATGGTTTCCGACAGGCGTGTCGCCTTCCCTAGTCGTCCGAGTGAGGCAGCATGCGAAGCAGCGTCCGATCCCGGAAGATCCAGTGATGGATCAGCGCGGCGGCCGCATGCATTGCGGCCACGATGACGAGGGCGTGGGCGAGAATTTCATGCACTTCCTTGACGTTGTGAGCAAACGCGCGGTCCTTGGGCCAGGGCGACGCGATCTCGGCAATGCCAAACAGCGGCAAGGAATCACCGCGCGCAAACTGCAACACGATGCCAACGACGGGCACGGCAAAGAGCAGCGCATAGAGAACGTAGTGCGCGAAACGCGCGGCCGGATACTGCCACTTTCCCATCCATGTGGCGAATTCGGTCGCTTCGGGCGGCGGAGAAGGATCGGCCAGCCGCCAAGCCAGGCGCACCGCCAGAAGCATGAGGATCGCGATCCCAGCCGTGACATGGACGAGCAGGCCGGACTCGCGCGGCGCGCCCTTGGGCAGCACGTCACCGAAGACCCCAAGCGCCCAGGCGACGGCCACGAGAACGACCGTCAGCCAATGCAGCGTCTGCGGAATCGCCCCGTAGTCCCTCGTCGAGTTGAAGAGCTGCATCTCAGACCTCTTTGGTCAAAAGATGCTCCTGGCGCGACCGTCCCTCGTTGATGTGGATCAAGCCCTTGCCGGTCCGGGTGCTCAGGACGGCGGGGCGAGTGCCAGCTCTGCATCGGCGATGACATAGCGGACGTAGCGGTAGTCGCGGATGAAGCTGATCTTGCCGTCGCGCCAGCTCAGCCACATGACGTAGCTGGGCCGCGGATCGCCCTGGCGTTCGAACACGGCGATCACTTCCCGGCCCTCGAGCCAGGCCGGCGCCAGCCAGACGCCGTCCATCCCGGCGTAAATGCTGAAGAACATCCCGACATCGGCCGGGCCGACACGGACGGGATGAGTGGACTGGTGCAGTTTGACGTCGTGTGCCAGCAGCGCGCGCAGGCCGTCCCAATCACGCCGGTTGAACAGGCTCACATAGCGTGTCGCCGCATCGGAGGCGGGTCTCGCCGCCGGCCGCGCCTCGGCCACAGCGTTGATCTCGGAGAGCCGCGCCCGGGCGCGGGCGAGATGCGCCTTCACCGAGTCCACCGTCAGGTCGAGCAGCGCCGCGATGTCGGCGAGCGACTCATCGAGCACATCCTTCAGAACGAGGACACTCCGCTGAGGGATCGGAAGCTCCGTGAAGCGCGACACCGCGGTCCGGATCGCCTCGTCGCGCATCATCGCCTCCACGGCATCCGGCACGGTGTCGTCGGCGACACCGTCAGCCGCCTCCATCGGTTCGGCGGCCCGGATCGCACGGCTGCGCAGCAGGTCCAGCGCCCGGTTATGCGCGACCCGGAACAGCCAGGCGCGCAGCATCGCGACGTCGCGCATCTCGTCCACCGCGACGAGCGCTTTTGTCAGGGTGTCCTGCACGACGTCCTCGCCGTCGATCACAGAGCCCATCAGGCGCGCGCAATAACGATGCAGCTCGGGCCGCAGCTGCTCTGCGAGGGCCACGAGCTCGGCGCTGCGCGCGCCGCGCGAAGCATGTCCGCCGTCGCTCAAGCTGCCGCTCCTTCCATCACCGTCACGCCGGAATCTCCGTTGAGACCGAACACGACGCCGTCGACGAACCGCGGGTCCTCCAGCACTGCGACCACACGATCGCCGAACGCCCGTGGCGGCATCGGCGCGCCGAAGCGGGCAACGAACGCTTCCGGCGCAATGCCCATGGACCCGGCATAAGCACCCGCGGCCGTATCCCCCACTCCCGTGCCGAGGATCATCATACGCGGCACGATCGCCTGGAAGCGGATGCCGAGCCTGTCGTCCTGCGACACGCCGTTGGCGTATTTCGCCATGAACCAGAGCATGCGCTTGGCGCCGCCGTAGCCGCCTGACATCTGCGAACCGCCCACCGCCGCGCCGCTCGATCCGACCAGGACGCGGCTTCCTGGTTTCAGGGGGAGCTTGAGCGCCGCCTGGATCCAGTACAAGCCCGCCTTGACGTCCGTTTCCCAGGCAACCGAGAAATCCCTCCAGGTCAGCCGATCCAGCCGGTCCATGTGCGGCGTTGTGCCGGCGTTCAAGATCAGGATGTCGGGGCTGATATCGCCGACGATGCGATGCGCAGCGGCCTCGTCGGTGACGTCGGCCGCGATCGTGGCCACACCCAGGCGCGCAGCAATCGCGTTCAGCGCCTCGGTTCCGCGCGCGACGACGGTCACCTTGGCGCCGCGATCGACGAGGGCCTCCACGACTCCCAAGCCAAGGCCGCGGCTTCCGCCGGTCACGACGATCGTCTTGTCTTTCAGGCTCATGATGATGCTCCAATGTCCAGATGACATGAAAACGATCGAGGCATCGGAAAAGAGTCAGGCGGCGAAACCAATGCGAGCCCCCTTGCGCAACCGGCCGCCCGGCTGGATGCTCCGGGCACATCGTTCATCACGGGAATCGCTTCATGTCCGTCGACACCACCGCCGCCACCGATCGTCTGATGCGTTTTCTCGCCGTCCAGGGCGTGACCGGACAGGAAAAAGCGATCGGGCGCGAGATCATGGCGGCGCTGAAGCAGGCCGGCGTGCCGGCCAAGGCGATGCGGCTCGACGATGCCAATACGCGCATTCCGCTGCCGACCGAGACCGGCAACCTGATCGTCGAGCTGCCCGGCCGCGGCAGCCAGCACAATCAGCCGCGGATCATGTTCATGACCCACATGGACACGGTGCCACTGTGCGCCGGCGCGCAGCCGAAGATCTCCGGTCGCAAGATCGTCAACCAGGCCAGGACCGCGCTCGGCGGCGACAATCGCTGCGGCTGCGGCATTCTCGTCACGCTCGCGGCCGAGCTGATCCGGCAGAAGCTCGATCATCCGCCGATCACGCTGCTGTTCTGCGTGCGCGAGGAGAGCGGGCTCTATGGCGCGCGGCACGTCAACACCGACGACCTCGGCGCGCCCGAGATGGCGTTCAACTTCGACGGCAGCTCGGCCTCCGCCGTCACGATCGGCGCTGTCGGCGCCGACCGCTGGGAGGTCGAGATCTTCGGCCGCGCCTCGCATGCCGGCGTCGCGCCTGAGCGCGGCATCAGCGCCACCATGATCCTGGCGCTCGCGCTCGCCGAGGTGAAAGCCGGCGGCTGGTTCGGCAAGGTGGTGAAGGGCAAGGGCAAGGACGCGAGGCTTGGCACCAGCAATGTCGGTCCGGTCACCGGCGGCGAAGGCCGCCCCGCGGGCGACGCCACCAACGTCGTCACCGACTACGTCCACGTCCGCGGCGAATGCCGCAGCCACGATGCCAAATTCATCCGCGAGATCACCAAGGCCTACAAGGCGGCCTTCGAGAAGGCGGCCAAGCAGGTCACCAACAGCGAAGGCAAGTCCGGCCGCGTCAAGTTCAAGGCCGAGACCGACTATCATCCGTTCCGGATGAAGGAGACCCTTCCCGTCGTCAAGCGCGCCATGGCTGCCGTTTCCGACATCGGCGCCGCGCCGACCCTGCGCGCCGGCAATGGCGGCCTCGACGCCAACTGGATGGTCCGCCACGGCATCCCCACCGTGACCTTCGGCACCGGCCAGAACGAGCCGCACACGATTGACGAATGGATCAACCTGGACGAATACGATCGGGCGTGTGCGCTGGCGGTCAGGCTGGCGACGATGGGGTGAGACGACGCCATCCGGACACGAACTTGGATGGCTGCAATCTCCTTGCTCCCGCGCAACGTCGTGATGACGGGCTCGCCAGCAAACGCGCATGTTCCGAACAGGTCGAACAGCGAGGCCATGACGTCGCGCTCCCGCGGCGGATTGCACCCAGGCAGAGATTGCCCGTCGTGCAGCTCGGGATGGCGCGAGCTCGTCGGGTCACAGCGGCCCAGTCTCATCGACGCCCTTCAAACGTCTTCAGTGATTGGAATCCACCGTCACAGTGATGAGTTGGCTCCGGCACCGGGCTGCCGGGTCGGCAAAGCACGAGCCATTCCTCCTCCGCGTGCCCAGCGGCCCCTGTCCGATCGCATGGAAGTTCGGGCGGGGCCGGAACTCCAAAGCGGGACGGCGGTTCTAGTGCGATGGACCTGCCATTCGCGTTGGACCCTCGCCAGCTCCTCGGCGAGGTCAGGTCCAGAACCGCAATCGATCATCCGTTTGCCGGCATTGTTCGGCTCTGACGTTCGTCACAGTTCTCGGCAGAGCCGGACACCGGAGACATCAGCCAATCACGGCGCACTTCACTGGAGGCCTGACATGTCGACCAAACCAGCTCTGCTCGGCCGCACGGCCGCAATTGCTTCATTGACTGCACTCGCGATCGGCGCCTTCACCCCGACCAGTGCCGACGCGCGAAATGGGCGCTGGCACGGCGGCGGCGGCGGCGCTGCGATCGGCGCGGCGCTTGCGGCGGGTGCCATCGGCACCGGTCTTGCGATCGCCGCAAGCCGCGACGCCTATGATTATTACGATGGCCCGGTCTATGACGGCCCGGCCTATTACGCGGCTCCGTCCTACTACGGCGTGAACCCACACGCCTATGGCTATTACCGCAAGGGCGAATACCCCTATCAGGTCTATGGCGGCGACAGCCCGAACGCGGTCTGCGCGCAGGGCACGACCTGGAATTGCCGCTGAGACCGCTTCTGATTGAAACCTCGGCGCGGCACCGGGCGAGGTCTCGCAGCGCTCGCCCGGCGCTGGACTCCCTTCGCTGCCGTCGCGACCAGTCCCGTAACCTGCCATGAGCGCAGCGACATGCGGGACCGATCTCTCGCCGGGTCGCTTCCCCGAAGCCCATTGAGCCGCGGCGGGCGCTACGCGTCGAACGCGAGGCGGATGACCGATCGCGATACCCTTGCCGGCATGCGCACCGCTGCCCAAATGCGGCGCGCCAGCCGGCATCATGATCCCGATGCGCCATCCGGCGGGATGACGCCCTTGCTGAAGATGAAGCAGCCGTAGAACCGGCGCTCGCCGGTGGCGATCACGCAATAGGCTGATCTGGCCATCTCATAGAATGCGAAGCGCTCGACGCCGACCAGCGGCCACGACCTGCCCTCGGCGCGGTCGATCACCGCCTGCACCTCCTGCTGCACCGGCGTCACCTCCGCAGGACTGCCCACGACCTCCATCCGCACGGCGGCATCGTCGATGAAGCTGTCGAGCGGCAGCACCGACAGCACGGCCTGGACCGCGCGCGCCGCGCTGACATTATCGATGCGCAGCAGCCCGCCGAACACTGTCTGCCGCGCGATCGCATCCGCCGGAAAATTGGTGTCGCAGATCACGAGACGGTCGCCATGCCCCATCGCGCGGAGCGCATGGAGCACGTCGGCATTGAGCAGTGGATCGATCCCCTTCAGCATGTGGTCTCCCTGTCATTTTCATCGAACGGACCAGGTCGCCGGGCCATCGGCCAAGGGCAACTACTGCCAACACCTGGAGCGCGTCACGCCATCATCCCATCGCGAACTACACGCTCCCTCGCCTCTCGCCGACCAGGCGAAGATCGATGCTGCCGATCAGGTCCGAGCGCAGCCTTTCAGCGGCGGCCATCGCCGCCATTGTCTGTCGCAACGTGCTGACATTCGATCCGAGCGACACGATGCCGCCGAGCAGCGCCGCAATGGCGCCGAGGAGCGCGACCGCATCGGATCCGAGCAGGCCCAGCACCGCGCCGAGCAGCAATGCGGCGCCGCCCGCTATCGCGATTTTCGAGGCCAGGATGATCTTTCGGCACCGCTCCGCCATCTCGGCAAGCTCGTCGATCCGCGCCTCGATCCGGGAGATCTCTCCGCTCGGGTCGTCCTCATCCATCACGCGAGCTGCCCTCCGCCATCAGCGCCTCATCCTGAAACGACCCGGTCCCCGATCATGCCACCTGTCACGTGGCGCGCGAGCGTACGACGCCGCCATCCCACCGGCAACCATCCACGGCCTGACTTCACCGCGCACAACAGGTCCCGATGCACGCGGACGCTCCTCCAGGGTCGCGGCCGCAGGCCCGGAACAAAGCCGGCAACTCCGGATTGTCGTAGCCGGAATTTCCACACGGCAGATGGGCGGCTCATGCCGAGCGCCCGTTCGGCAACCATCGGCTGCTATTGCCTACACGGCAATGAGCAACTTTTGACCTTGGTGCCAGCAGCTCATGAATGAGAGCTGAGCGGAAACGACAATTCAACTACGAAAGCAGCGCGTCGGCCAGGCGATATCAGGAAAAGGCCGCAGAGGAGCGTGATGCTCAAGGCGCCTCGTTACGGGGACGCGCAACCATATCATCTCGAGTTGCCCAAACACGAGCACCGTCCGCTACTCGCGGCGGCCCGAGCCGTTCGTCAATTGCAAACTTCCCAAGTTGATCCTGTGTTGCACGCGATATAGTAGCGAGCGGCGGGGATCCGAAGCGGCGCGACTCCACTAGCGCCATTTGCGTCCGTCGGCCGGGCGGCGGGTGGGGAAGGCCACCCCACCCTGGACAACGACAACGGTCCTCCTGACCACTGCCGCGTCCCCACTTCAGGCAACAACCCGTGGCCGACTTTCACAAGCCGCGAAGTGTGACCAAGTCGTTCTCATGCCTCCAGGCTCCGAGAGGTCACATCGAGCCATGCCTGGAGCGAGCTCACGAGCATGAGAGTCCTCAAACGTTCGCGCCGGCGACGTTCCTGCCCGCGAGCCAGCCGAAGACCAGCGCCGGACCCAACGTGATGCCGGGCCCGGGATAGGCCCCTTCCATGATCGAGGCCATATCGTTGCCGCAGGCGAACAGGCCAGGAATGGGTGAGCCATCCGCGCGCAACACCCGCCCGCGCGCATCGGTGACGAGGCCCGCAGACATGCCGAGATCGGCCGGATAAACCGCGACCGCATGGAAAGGCGGCTCCAGGATCGGCGCGACGCAGGGATTGGGATGCTGATCGGCGTCGCCGAGCGCACGCTGATAGATGTCGCCGCCGCGGCCGAAGGCGGGATCCTCGCCGCGCACCGCACCGGCGTTGAACTGGTTGACGGTTGCAGTCAGCGCCTGCGCCGGTACGCCGATCGTCTCCGCGAGCGCGTCCAGGCTGTCGGCACGCTTGAGATAGCCCGCGGCGACATCACGCGCGACACTGCGCGTGAACGGCTTGATCTTGCCGAGGCCGTATCTCCACAGGAAGCGGCGATCGCAGATCAGCCAGGCAGGAACAGCCGTCGCGTGCCTGAGCTGCGCGCGCACGAACTCGTGGTAGGACACCGCCTCGTTGACGAAGCGGCGGCCGGTGCCATCGACCGCGATCAGGCCGGGCTTGGCGCGATCGGTGACCGTGTGCGGGAAGATGCCGCTTCTGCCGTCGGCCCGTGTGAATGTCGAAGCCGGCACCCAGAACGCGCCCTCTTTCGTCGGCGCCGACAGGCACGCGCCCAGGGCCATGGCCAGACGCGCACCGCGTGGTGCGGCGCCGGGGTCGACGGTGGCCGACAGCAGGCCGGCGGCCTGCGGCACATAGCAGCGGCGCAGCTCGGCATCATGCGACAGCCCGCCGGTCGCGAGCACCACGCCGCGCCTTGCGGTGATCCAGGAGCGGCCGGAGCGATCGACAATTTCGAGCCTTGAGACCCTGCCCTGCGCGTCGGCCTCAAGCTGCTGGACGGAGGTGCCGGTGCGTATCACGACGCCACGATCGAGTGCCGAGCGCAGCAGTCGCGCCGCCAGCGCGTTGCCCAGATAAAGCGTCGTGCCGCGCCGCGCCGTGAGCCGCTGCAGGCCATAGCGCGCGATCAACCTGGCCGCATGCAGGGCCGAGCGCAACGATCGGCCGGCACGGCGCAGGTGCGGGATATCCTGGCGGCTGATCATCATGCCGCCGAACAGCATGAACTCCGGCAGCGGATCGCGCAGCAGCGCAAAGGCGTCGCCGAGGCCGCGCGCATCGAATGGCAGCGGCTCCAGCACCCTGCCTCCCGCGGTGGCACCGGGCAGGTCGGGATAATAATCCGGATAGGTCGGCACCGGCTGCAGCCGCAGCGCAGTGCGGGCCTCGAGATCGCGCAAAGCTTCGTCGCCGAATGCAAGGAACGTCTCGAGCCGCGTGCGGTCCTGCCCCGGCACGGTCCGGGCCAAATACGTGCGCGCCGCCTCCAGCGTATCCGCCCGCCCCTCCGCGGCCGCCTTGTGATTGGCAGGAATCCAGACCATGCCGCCGGAGATGGCGGTGGTGCCGCCGATAAATTCGGCCTGCTCCAGCAGCAGCACCGAGCAGCCGTCAGCAGCCGCGATCGTCGCCGCCGTCATGCCGCCCGCGCCGGCTCCGACGACCACGACATCGAACGTCTCGCCGGCGTGCGCCGCCGCCGTCATGCTCACACCATGCCGCCATTGGGCTGCACGATCTGTCCCTGGATCCAGGAGGCCTCGCCGGAGGCCAGGAAGCGCACCACCTCCGCAATCTCGCCCGGCTTGCCGATGCGATTGAACGGGCTCAACGCCGCCATGCGCTGCTTGGCCTCCTCGGTCTTGCCGGCATTGAAAAGTTCGGTGTCGACGGGACCGGGCGCCACCGCATTGACGCGAACACCGCGCGCCGAGAGCTCCTTCGCCATCGACCGCACCAGGCTTTCGACCGCTGCCTTGGTCGCCGCATAGGGCCCGGTGCCCGGCACCGCGTGGCGGACCAGCGACGTCGTGATCGCGACGATGGCGCCGCCGTCGCGCACGCGCCGCGCTGCCTCCGCCAGCACGTTGAAGGCACCTACGACGTTGACCTCCATCAGCAGCCGGAAGTCCTCCGGCCTGAAGCTCGCCAGCGGACCTGCCGGCACGTTGATGCCGGCGTTGGCAATGACGGCCTGCGGCGCACCACCGAAGTCGGCGGCAACTTGCGCGAAGACCTGCACGACCGACGCGGCATCGCGGATGTCGACCTTATATTGCCTGCCGGGCCCTCCGTCCGACGGGCTGGTGGCGTAGGTCGAGGCCACCTGCCAGCCGGCGACTGCAAACGCCTGCGCGCAAGCGGCGCCGATGCCGCGGGAGCCGCCGAAGATGAGAACGATCGGAGAAGAGGTGGTCATTTTCGATTCCCTGATGCAGATGGTGTCTTCGCCATCGCGGCCCGCGTCGCTTCGATCGTCGCCTCGATGCCTTTTTGCAGATCGTAGCGCGGCTGGTAGCCGAGCTCCGCCTTGGCGCGGCCGATGTCGAGCGCGCCCTTGACGGCGCTCAGCACGCGGCCGCCATGATGATAGGGACCGGTGTCGCCGACCGTGATCCTCGCACCGGGAATGGCGCGATTGACGGCGTCGGCCGTGTCGCGCAGCGTCGGAGCCACTCCGGTCGCGACATTGTAGGCGTCGAAGCTGTGATGCGGCTTGTCGAGCGCGAGCAGCACGCCGGCCACGGTATCGTCGATATAGACCTGATCGACCGCGAGATTGCCGCCGTCCTCTTGATGAAATGGCTCGCCGCGCAACGCGGCCTCGATGAAGGTGCGCGGCATGCGCAGGCGCGGCAGATGCGGTCCGTAGACCCAGCAGGTCCGCACATTGATGCATTCGAGGCCGTGATCGCGCGAATAGACGCGGCCATAGTGCTCGGCTGCGAGCTTGGTCACGCCGTAGACGCTGGCCGGCTTCTGTGGGTGCTCCTCGTCGATCACGGCGGATTGGAAGTCGCCATAGGTCTCCTCGGTCGAGATCTGCACGACGCGCCGGACGCCGGAGAGCCGCATCGCCTCGAACAGGTTGATCGCGCCCTCGACATTGACCCGCAGCGCCTTCAGCGGGATATCCGCGGCCTGAACCACGCCGACCACCGCGGCGGCGTGGATGACGGCGTCGGGACGAAATGTCTGGAACGCCCGCAACACCTCATGCCATTCGCCGAGATCGATCGCCGCGGTGACGAGCAGCTGTTGTTGCGAGGCGAGTGCGGCCATGGCCGGCGAGACCATCAGGTCGATGGCGACGACGCGATCGCCGCGGGCGAGCAGCGCCTGCACGATCGCCGAGCCGAGCCAGCCGCAGGCGCCGGTGACCAGGATGGTCTTGCTCGTGGTCATGCCCGGCCCCTCACCGCGGCGCCGGCTCCTCATCGGTCGGCGGGCTGGTGATCACGAGGAACAGCAGCGGGTCGTTGCCGGTGCAGTGGAATTCGTGCACCACGCCCGGCGGAATGTAGGTGACGTCATTGGCACGGACCAACCGGCGCTCGCCGTCGAGGATCAGGATGCCCTCGCCCGACAGCACGTGATAGATCTGCTCCTGCACCTTGTGGGAATGGCTCTCGACATGCGCGCCGGGCTCGTAGGAGGAGATGCGATGGTCGAAGAAGCGGCTGCCGGTGGTGTCCGGCGTCACGATCGCCTTCGACAGCGCCTGGTTATAGTGGCCCGGATACTGGGTCCAGAAAATCTCGGCGAGATTGCGCGTCACCGCCTTCTTCTCTGTCGCCGCATTCGCGGAGGCGTTCGGTCCGGGAACGACGATGGTCATGTCTCATCTCCTCAGGAAGGTTCAGATTGGGCCGGCCAGCCGGTGCCGATGGTCACGAACTCGCAGCTGCTCATGACCGGTTTGCCGCGCGTTGCACTGCATCAGCGGTCTGAGTGATGCCAAGCAAACGCCCTTGCAGCTCGTGATCGGCCGCGAGCGCGGCAGCATCGCCGACATGGGCCACGCGCCCATTCACCAGCACATAGGCGCGGTCCGCCATCGCCAGCACGCTCTCGGCATGATGCTCCACGATGACGAGGCTCGCGCGCGACCTCAATTTGGACACGGCGTCGCGGACCTCCTGCACCACGGCGGGCGCCAGGCCCTCGAACGGCTCGTCGAGCAGAATCAGCCGGCTCGGCACCATCAACGCGCGCGCGATCGCCACCATCTGCCGCTCGCCGCCGGAGAGATTTTCGGCACGCGCCTTGTGCAGGATGCGCAGCTTCGGGAACAGATCGAACACGTCGTCGAGCGACGCGCCGCCGGCGCGGGTCGCGAGCTTGAGATTCTCCTGCACGGTCAAGTTCGGAAACAGCCGCCGTCCTTCCGGCACCAGCGAGATGCCGAGCCGGTTGATCTCGTCCGGCCGCAGCCGGTTGAGCTCCCTGCCGTCGAACATGATGCGGCCGCCGCTCGCCGGCACCGTGCCGGTGATGGCCCGCAGCGCGGTGGTCTTGCCGACGCCGTTGCGCCCCAGCAGCGCCACCACTTCGCCCGGCCGCACGGCCAGGTCGAGCCCGTCGAGAACGGTGCCACCGCCGTAGCCGGCGCGCACGCCTTCCAACCTGAGCAGCGGCTCGGCGGCGACGCTGCCGGGCAGCGGCGTCACGTTGGTGGCCCGCGACGGAGCCGCCGCGACCTGGCCATGGGCGGTGCCGAGATAGGCCGTGACGACGTCCGGATGGGCCGCCACGTCCGCCGGCCTGCCGTCGGCGATCAGCCGCCCCTGATGCAGCACCGTGATCCGATCGGACATCGCCAGCACGCGGTCGATGTCATGCTCGATCAGCAGCACGGCATGGGACTTCGCCAGCCGCATGATCAGCTCGCCGACGACCTTGCGGTCCGACTCCGCCAGACCGGCCAGCGGCTCGTCGAGCAGCAGGAGCTTGGCATCGATCGCGAGCGACACCGCGATCTCCAAGAGCCGCTTCTCACCATGCGCCAGCGCGGAGCAAAGCTCGGCGGCGCGATCGGCGAGGCCTACGGCATCGAGCAGCGACCACACCTTCGCGTTTGCAGCCGCATCGTCATAGGCATCGCGCCAAAGACCTGTCCATTGCCGGTTGGCAGCCTGGACCGCGATACGCACGTTCTCGAATGCGGTGAGGTTGGGAAAGACGCTCAGGATCTGGAACGAGCGGGCGATGCCGAGCCGCGCGCGCTTGTACGGCGACAGCTGATCGATGGGCATGCCCTCGAACAGGATGGTGCCGGCGTTGGCCCGGAGCACACCGGTCAGCAGATTGAACAACGTGGTCTTGCCGGCGCCGTTGGGGCCGATCAGGCTGTGCAGTCCGGTGCGGCTCATCTCGAAGGACACGTCGTTCTGGGTCACGATCGAGCCGAAATGCTTGGACAGGTTGCGGATCGCGAGAATTGGCACCTCTGAGGCCGTCGCCGCAGCCTGACGTGCACGATCCGGCGCATAGGGAACGATGTCGCGCGGCCGCGGTGGAATGACATTGCGCGTCAGGGTCCAGCGGCTGCGGCCGGCGATACGCCGGAAGATGCCGTGAATACCCTCATCTGACAGCAGCGCGAAGGCGATGATGATGGGGGCGAAGATCAGCCACCAATTCTCCGTGACGGCGCTGAGCCGGTCCTCCAAGACGATGAAGACGATGGCACCCCACAGCGGCCCCAGGAAATGATGCACGCCGCCGAGCGCCGCCATCAGCACCGGATCACCGGCATGCTCCCAGTTCAGATTGTTGGCGTAGACGCCCTGCAGCAGCAGCGCCATCAAACCGCCGGCGACGCCGATGCCGCCGCCGGCAATGACGAGCGCAATCAGCTTGGTGCGGTAGGTGTCGAAACCCAGGCTTGCGACCCGCTGCTCATTGTCGCGCAACGCCTGCATCAGCCGGCCGAACGGCGCATGCGCCAGCCGCCACAGCATCCACAATGATCCGATCACCACGACGAGCGTGAAGCCGTGGAAGGCAAGCGCGGAGCGAAACAGCGGACGCGCGACGTTCTGCAGGCCGTTCTCGCCTCCGGTCACTGAGGTCCATTTGAACGCAATCTCGAACGCGATCTGGGAGCACGCCAGCGTCAGCAGCGAAAAGTAGAGTCCGCGCCGGCGAAGGATGATGGCGCCGACGATCAGCGCCAGCAGCAGCGAAAATGCCACCGCGATCGCCAGACCGGTGATTTCATTGGCGGCCGGCATGAAGCCCAGGCCGATTGCCAGCGCATAGCTCGCGCAGCCGAAGAAAAAAGAGGCGCCGAACGGCACCAGGCCGAGATAGCCGATCAGGAAGTTCACCTCCGCGCCGTAGAGCGTGTAGATCGCGATCTGGGTGACGCGATGGATCGGCATGCCCACAGCGAGCGCGATGCCGGAGGCGAGCGCCAGTATCGCGGCCGCCACGAGCACCGGGTGACTTGCGAGCCGCTGCAGCACGGACTTGACCGTCGTCATTCGAAACGCTCCCAGCGCTCGCCGAATAGCCCGCGCGGCCGCAGCAGCATGATCGCGAACATCAAGGCATACATCGATGCGGCGGCCGCCTCTGGCCAGAACTGAATGGTCAGCGAGGTGACGATTCCAACCGCGAGTCCGGCGACCACTGCGCCCCGAAAGGAGCCGAGGCCGCCGATGGCCACGATCACGAACGCTGGCATCACCGCATTGGCAGCCATTGACGGCGACACCGTCCACAGCGGCGCGGCCAGCACGCCGGCGATCGCCGCCAGCATGCAGCCGAGCCCGAACACCGCAGTGAGCACCCGCGGCAGATTGATGCCGAGCAATTCCACCATCTCCGGGTCCCGGCTGCCGGCACGCAGGATCCGGCCATAGGGTGTGAACGCCAGGAAGCCCCATAGGCCGAGCAAGGTCGCCGTGGTCGCGCCCAGCACGGCCACGCGATATTTGGTGATCAGGAGAGGACCAACTTCAACGATCCCTGCAAAGGCCGGCGGCGGATTGAACGGCTTGCCGTCGGCGCCCCAGGCGTAGCGGATCACCGCTTCGATCAGGAGCGCCAGAGCAAAGGTCACGATCAGGCTGAGCAACGGCTCCTTGCCGTAGAGGCGGCGGATGATCGTCACCTCCACAGCCATGCCGATCAGCCCGACCACCGGCGGCGCCAGGATCACGGCGCTCCATCCGAACAGCTGGAACAGCTGCCAGGCCACGTAGGCCCCCAGCGCGAAGAAGGCGCCATGCGCGAAGTTGATGACGCCGAGCAGGCCGAAGGTGATCGACAGACCTACGGCGATCAGCACGTAGATGAAGCCGAGCACGAGTCCATTGGCCGCCTGGGAGACGAGAGTGTCGAGCATCGTTCGAGCCTGTCAGTACGCTGCAAGAACAAGGGTCGCCGCCGCCTCAGAGCGAGGGCATGCTGCAGCCGATATCCTCCTTGGTACCGAACGCCTTCGCCGTCTCCTCGGCGGTCGCCGAGGTGTTCTTCAGCACGTCGAAATAGTCGAACTTGTCGGTGATCTGCTTCTTGATCTGGACGATGACGGCCGGGCGCACCAGCTGGTGATCCCAGTCGCGGAAGAAGAACGGAAACTCGCCTTCGGTGTTCTTCCACTGCTCGAGATGCGCCACGAGCTGAGCGGCCTCGGTCGACTTCGCCGCCTCGATCGATTCCAACAGCGCCCGCATGCCGATCCAGCCCGACCACGTCTTGTCCGATGGCGGCTGATTGTACTTCTTCTTGAAATCCTCGATCAGCTTCTGTTCGGCGGCGGTATTCTTCGGATTGTTGTAGTACCACGGCTTGATGTAGATGCCGGTCGAGGCCTGCGGCCCGACGTCCCAGAAATCGGTGTCGGTGACGGCGACCGCCGCATAGGGGATCTTGTCCTTCATCCCCATCTCGTTCCACTGCTTCAGGAAGTTGGAGAAGTCGCCGCCCACCAGGCCGCCGACGATCACGTCCGGCTTGGCCTGGCGGATCTTGAGGATGTAGGAGCTGTAGTCCGCGGTGTTGATCGGCACCTCGTCGACCCCGACCTCGGTGGCGCCGACCTGCTTCAGCATCGCGCGCGAGGCGCGCAGGATGTCCTGGCCGAAGGCATATGACGCCGTGATGAAATAGACCTTCTTGCCGATGCTGGAGACGTAGGGCATCAGGCCGGCCATCTGGACCGGCACGGTCGCCTGGGTGCGGAACGTGTACTTGCTGCAGCTCTTGCCGGTGATCTCGCTGGCCGCGGCGCCGGTCAGGATCAGCGGCACCTTCTCGCGATTGGCAACGCTCATCATGGCGAGCGCCGAGGACGAGTAGTTGCCGCCGACCACGGCGACCACCTTGCTCTCGTCGACAAGCCGCTGCATGTTCTGCTGCGACACCTGGGGATTGGGCTCGTCGAGCCAGACCAGCTCGATCGGGCGGCCCAGCACCTTGCCGCCGGCCTGCTCGACCGCAAGCGCGCTGCCGCGTTGCAGGTACTCACCGATCGAGGCGCCCGGCCCCTGCTTAGCATAGATCATGCCGATGCGGACGGGCCCGTCGGACTGGGCCCTCGCGGGACCGCCGGCGCCGAGCATGGATGCGGCGGCCACGCCGGCCGATGCGCGCATGAAGGATCGCCGGTTCAGATCACGCTTCAACATGGTGCTCCTCCCTCTCAATGTTGTTATCTTTGTTTTGTATCGTCAGTCGCGTTTGTAAGGCTTGCCGAACACCGGCTCCTTGAATGGGATCGGCGGCAGCTCCCAGGTGCCCGTCGATGGCGGGCGCACCTCGGCGTCGACATGCAGATCGATCACGCAGGGGCGGCGGTTCTTGATCGCGGTCTCGACTGCACCGCGCAGGTCGGCGCTGCGGGTCACCGTCACGCCGTCAGCGCCGCAGGCGCGCGCCCAGGCCGCGAAGTCGGGGTTGTAGCGATCTCCGCCGGGCCCCTGATTGCCGCGATAGAACGCGGTGCCGAGCTCGCGGCCCTCGAACAGGCCATACTGCAGATCGCGGATCGCGCTCCAGGCGAAGTTGTTCCAGACGATCCAGATGCACGGCAGGTCATATTCGACGGCCGTGGCGACGACATAGGGCGCCATCATGAAGCCGCCGTCGCCGACGACGGCGACGCAGGGACGGTCGGGCGCGGCCAGCTGCGCGCCGAGCACGCCGCAGACGCCGAACCCCATCGACGAAAAGCCCCAGCTGTTCAGCATGCTCTGCGGCCGCTTCGGCTGCCAGAACTGCATGAACCAGTTGTGATGCACGCCGGAATCGAGCGACAGGATGACGTCGTCCGGCAGCACGTCCTGCAGGGCTCCGACGACATATTCCGGCCGGATCGGCGTGGTGTCGGCGCTGAAGTGCGGCCGCACGAACGCCTCCCACTCCGCCTTCCAGGTCCCGATCTGGTCGCGCCACGCCGCGAAATTTTCGCGGCGGATCGCGGGGCGACGCTCCAGCGCCGCGAGCAATTGCGCGGCGAAGGTCTTGGCGTCGGCGATGATGCCGAGCGTCGGCGGATAGTTGCGGCCGAGCTCCGCCGGATCGATGTCGATCTGCAACAGCTTCGTCGACGGAAAATTCCACGAGTAGCCCTGGTGCCAGCTCGAGGACGAGCGATCGTCGAAACGCGTTCCGATGCAGAGCACGAGATCGGCGTGACGGCCGGCCTGGTTGGCCGGATAGGCGCCGTTGCGGCCGATGAAGCCGAGCGTCAACGGATCATCCGCCGGCACGCAGCCCATGCCATTGGGCGAGGTGATGACCGGAATGCCGTGGCGGCTCTGCAGCGCGCCGATCTCGGGACCGGCCTCGGAGAGGGTCGTGCCCTGCCCGATGAAGAACACCGGCCGCTTGGCGGCTTCGATCAGATCGAGCGCCCTGGTGACGTCGGCCTCGCTCGCACTCGGCCGGTGACTGCCGTGAACATGCGACAGCGCCGGCAGCTCGACGTCGGCCTCCTCCTGGAAAACATTGTACGGGATATCGAGATTGACCGGGCCGGGACGTCCCGTGACCATGGTGTCGAAGGCTTGGCGCAGCGCCAGCGGCAGCATGTCGACGCGGCTCGGCTGGAACGAGCGTTTCACCACCGGGCGCAGCACCTGGGCGAAATCGGCTTGGTTGTGCGCGTACAATTCCTGGAACGGCGCGCGATTGGCCTGCGACGTCGGAACATTGGCGGTGATCGCAAGGAAGCTCGAGGAGTCCGACAACGCAGTTGCGAGCGACATCACCATGTTGGCCGAGCCCGGCCCGGTCGAGGTCAGGGTCGCGACCGGACTGTGTTTGACGCGGAAATAGGCGTCGGCCATGTGGCCGGCGCATTGCTCGTGGCGGGGCGAGACCAGCTTGACGCGGTCACGCACCTGGTAGAGCGCATCAAGAATGCCGACATTGCCGTGTCCGCAGATGCCGATTACGAAGGGCACCTTCTGCTTGACGAGATATTCGGCGATGACTTCGCCGCCCTTCATCTTGGTCATGGTCAGATCCTTGTCAGGTGACGGTTCGCGTCATGCGAGGATCGTCACGATACGCTCTTCGCTCATTTCGCGGATCGCGTAATGCGGCCCTTCGCGGCCGAACCCGGAATCCTTGGAGCCGCCATACGGCATAAGGTCCACGCGGGAGCTCGGAGTCTCGTTGATGTGAACGCCACCGACTTGCAATTGCCGCGCGGCCTGCAGAGCCTCGTCCAGGCGTTTTGTGAAGATGCCCGTGGCAAGTCCATAAGGTGTGTCGTTGACGCGCGCGATCGCCTCGTCCAGCACATCGAAGGGCGCGACGCACATCACAGGCCCGAACACTTCCTGGCAGCCGAGCGGGGTCGCCTTGTCGACATTCGTGAGCAGCGTGGGAGGAACCACGGCGCCCACCCGCGCGCCGCCGACCAGACGCCGCGCGCCGCTCTGCTCGGCCAGCGCGATCCAGGACTCGATGCGCTGCGCGGCGGCCTCGCTGACGACCGGCCCAACAACGGTGTCGTCCTCGCCGGGGTCTCCGTAGGGCAGCCCGGCAACGAGCTCTGAAAGTCTCTGCTCCACCTGCCCGATCAGCGAACGCTGCACCAGCAGCACCTGGATCGATGTGCAGACCTGGCCGGCCTTGCGGAAGCCCGCGTTGACGACCTTCGGCAACGCAATATCGAGATCGGCGTCCTCGCAGATCACGCAGTGCGAGATCGAGCCGAGCTCCATCTGCGTGCGGCGCAGTCCCGCCTTGCTTTGGATGATGCGGCCGATGTCCGTGCTGCCGGTGAAAGCGATGAACTTCACGGCAGCTTCGCTCATCAGCCAATCGGCAACCTCGCTATCGCCATGCAGCACCGACATCAGGCCCGATGGCAGACCTGCCGCGATCAGGCACTCCGCCATGATGCAGGACGTCATCGGCGTATGCAGCGACGGTTTCAGCACCACGGCGTTACCAGCCGCCAGCGCAGGCGCAACCTTGTGCGCCACCGTATTGAGCGGAGCATTGAACGGCGTAATCGCGGCCACGACGCCGAGCGGCACGCGGATGGTGAAGCCGATGCGGCCCTTCTGGCCTGCGGCCCCTTCCATCGGCACCATCTCGCCGGCCAGCCGCCGCGCCTCTTCGGCGGAGAGCCGAAACGTCGTCGCACAACGCTGGACTTCGCCCATTGCATCGCGGCGTGGAAAGCCCGCCTCCTGGCGCAGCACCTCCACCAGCTCCGACGCACGCGTCTCAAGCTCGACCGCAGCGCGATCGAGGATGAGGCCGCGATCATAGGGCGTCAGTACATTGGCTTCGAACGCCCGCTCCGCGGCGACAATGCAGCTGCGGACCTGCTCGCGCGACGGCAGATGCGCGGACATGGCGGGCCGCAGGCGATATTTGTCGAGCACGGCGATGGTGTGCGGACCATTCACCCATTCCCCGGCGATCAAGAGGCGGCACGATGGCAGACCGGCCGACGCCTGTCCCTGAACCGCAGCGTCCGCCATCGTCTGGTTCCTCCCAAAGGGTCTTCACACCTGTTACCCTCGTCCTTAGAGAGAAATTGACATTAGCAAAAATACTGTTTTGGATTAGTTGCCATAAGCTGAGCATATAGCCCGGCGGCAAGGTCTCGTTCTTCCCAAGCAGTGCGGTTCCCGCTCATGGATTTGCGTCAGTTGCGCTATTTCGCCCAGATCGTCGAGAGCGGCAGCCTGTCGAAGGCGTCGCGCTGCCTGTTCGTTGCGCAGCCCGCACTGAGCCAGCAGATCGCAAAGCTCGAGGAGGAAGTGGGCAGGCCCTTGCTGCAGCGCTCCTCGCGCGGCGTGATCCCGACCGAGAACGGCCTTGCGCTCTACCATCACGCCCGGTTCATGCTGCGGCAGCTCGACCATGCGCTGTCGATTGCCCGCCAGGATTCGGCAGAGGTCAGCGGCATGGTATCGGTCGGCTTGCCCGCGACGACCGTGCTCGCGATCGGGCTGCCGCTCACCAAGTGCATCCGCGCCAAATATCCCGGCATCCTGCTCAACGTCGTCGAGGGAATGAGCGGCCACATCGCCCACATGATGCGGCTTGGCCAGCTCGACCTGGCCATCCTGTTCAACAACGACGTGTCATCCAAGCTCGACGCGATTCCGCTGCTCGACGAGGAATTGTTCGTGCTTCTCCCTGCCGACAGCCCGCTGGTGCCGCGCCACCGTTGCAGCATCACAGTTGCAGAAGTTGCAGAGCTGCCCCTGATCCTGCCGACGGGAACTCATGGCCTGCGCCGGCGTGTAGCTGCGGAGTTCGAGCGGCGCAACATCACGCCGAATGTGGTCGCCGAGATCGACTCGCTCTCGCTGGTGATGAGCTGCGTCGGTGAGGGCATCGGGGTCACCATCAAGCCGATGTCGGCGCTGCAGGCAGGAGGACGAAGCAGCGAGGACTGGCGCGCCCTGCCGATCTCGGACGCCCGGATCACGCGACGCAACTATGTCTATTCGATCAAGCCGGACCTGCTGGCGCCTGCAGCCCTCGCCGTCGCCAAGGAACTCCAGGATACTGCGCGAACGCTCGTCACATCCGGACAATGGCGCGGCGTCAGCTTGGTCGACGACTCCATGTCTTCCGCCATCCCGCCGGCGGCCTAGCGCACGCGCCGACCGTCTGACCGGCGGTCGCGACTGCATCACGCCCCGCCTCCGGCCCGGTCTCGTCTACTTCAGCGCCGCTTGCCCGGCCAGGGATACGACGTTGTCCTGGGCGCCCGACCCACCACTCACACCGACGGCACCGATGATCTTGCCATCCACGACCAGCAGATTGCCGCCTCGCGATGCGATCATGTCATCGAGCGTGGCGAGATAGGCGAAATACGCACCTTTGCCCAGCAACGTCTCGAACACCAGCGTGGGGCGTCGATAACGTGCCGACGTGCGCGCCTTGTGCTGAGACAGGCCGATCGACGCATATTGGCAATTGTCCTGCTTTTCGAAATAGACCAGATCGCCGCTCGGATTGACCACGGAGATGCAGAATGCGTTCCAATTGCGCTTCGTCGTTTCGGCAACGGCCGCAGCAGCCACCTTCTTGGCCATCTCCAGGCTGATCGGCTCGCCATAAGGAGGCGGCGTCAGTGCATCCGCGACCGCGTCGTTGGGATTGTCGGTGTTCGATGTCTGGGCGAGGCTGTTCGATAAGTGCAGAGCTGCGACGCATGCGATGACGCTCAAAATGGTCCGATAGTGCATGTCTTCCTCCCGACCCTGTTGCCTTCTCCGTGCTCTCGTCGGCCAGCCTGGGCGCCTTGTTTCGCTCGACGAGGCGTGTCGTTCTCAGCCTCCTCATTCCGACGGCCGTGCTTGGAGGTTGCCGAGATCTCCCGGCTGCCCTGCTTGCATCTCCAACGGAGTCATACGCTGCAGGTCAGCGCCGCTCGTCTCGGGCAAAGCCATCGCGGCGATGAAAGCAAGTCCATAGGCGGCGAGCGCGCAAAGGCCCATCGACAAGCCAAGAGGATGCGACGCAGCAAGCACGCCCACGGTCGCAGGCACGACCGAGCCAAACCCACGCCCGCCACCGAGGCAGAAACCCTGCCCGCTCGCACGAATCTCGGTCGGAAACAATTCGGCAAAGGTCGGCAACATTCCTGATGCCAACCCACCCTGGAACGCGCCCAGAAAGAAGCTGAGCAGGATCGTCGCGTTGGCGCCGATCGGAGCAAGCAGGTAGATGCTCGCGTTCACGGCCTGGCATAGCAGGAAGATCATGAACGCGGGACGCCGGCCCGTGCGATCCGAAAGCCAGCCATAGAGCAACGGTCCGACCAACGAACCCAGGATGTTCATGGCAAGATAACCTGCACTGCTCCCCACGGTCAGGTTGAGGACGGTGCGCAGATAGGTCGGCAGCCACGTGATCATCACATAGGCACCGCCGAAAATGCCGGTGGCCATCGTGACCGCCGCCACGGTACGCCGCACATGGGCCCTGGTGAAGATCGTCCAGGCGGGCAGTCCGGCTGTCTCGTCCGCGCGGCTTTGACGATAAAGCCCGGACTCCGGCACAAGGCGGCGGATGAAGAACACGAGAAAGGCCGGCGCGATGCCGACCGCAAAGAACACGCGCCAGCCGAGCTCTTCAGAAAACAGCGATGAAATGACGGGGAGCAGCGCGACGGAAATCGCATAACCCACCGCGTAGCTGCTCTGCACCGACGCGGCCACCCGGCCGCGAAGCGCGGGCCTGACGACCTCGCTGATCAGGACGCCACCCACGGCCGCCTCACCGCCGTAGCCGAGGCCCTGGAGAAAACGCACGATCAGCAAGTAGTTGAAGCCGGTCGCGAAAGCCGATGCGAGCGTGAACAGGGCAACCCAGAGGATCGTCAGTTGCAGGACCTTGATGCGGCCGATGCGATCGGCAAGGATCCCCCCGCCCCAGCCACCGATGGCTGCACCGACGAGGGCTGCGGTCGCGAGATAGCCGGCTTCAGGGCGCGTCAGTCCGATTGTTGCAATCAGCGCCGGGATGACCAGCGCGTAGATCGTCGAATCCAGCGAGTCGAGACCAAAGCCCGCGAAGCAAGCCCAATACGTCCGGCGTTCGACCTCGTCGAGTTCGGAATACCAGCCCAGTTTCATGATCGTTCACTTTCAGGCCAGGACTCGAACCAGATGCGCTTCTTCGTTGGCCGGGAGAACAAGCGCGAGTGCAGTACAATCGGGTGGCCGCATGGACCATGCAGGCGCACTTTCCGAGCGTGCCTGCCGGTCGTGTCCATCATGATTGCCGACAGCTTCATCGCCCGCCGATTGGAGATAGACGGAATTCCAGCACAGCCAAAATACGATTTGGCGTTGGCGCTCATAAGCCAAAGATATGGCTTGGCCGGAGTTCACCACGGCATCACGGGGCGACCTTGGCGGTGACAAATCCACTTTGATCGAGCACTCGGCGCACCGTGCCATTCGCCTTGGCATCTGCAAGAAATCGGGCCGCCCACTCCCGCGCCGTCACTTTGCCCTTCGGGACGACCACGACGACGCCCGTTGATTGGATGACCTCGTTCAAGACCCGGCTGCCCGACAGGCGCCGCGACAGCTCCTCCAAGGCTTCCATGCCCATGGCGAGGGCGTCGAGCCGACCCTGGCCGATCAGCTCAGCGGCCTCTTCAGGCTTGATGAATTTCGTCACGCTGGCACTTTTCATGCTCGCCTCGACCGTTCTGGACGTCGAGGTGCCTTCGATGCAGCCGACCCGGATTCCCGGACGGTCGATATCGGCGACGGCCGTGATGTCCGAGTTCGCGCGAATGAGATACCCGCTCATGTAGGCGACATAGGCAGGTCCTTGATCGACGAACTGCTCCCGCTTGCGATCCGCCGGCATGAAGGACAGATCCCACGCCCCTTTGCTGCCGGCGGCCGCGATTTCGTCCGAGCTCTGATATTCGACGAGCTCAAGCGGCACATTGAGCTTGCCCGCGGCCGCCTTGGCCAGTTCGACTGTCACGCCGACAGGCTTGCCTGTCGCCGGATCGCGTGTCGTCCAGAACGCGGAGGCGGCCGGCCCGACCGCAACAGCGACGCGCAGCACGCCGGTCGGAGCGATCTCGCGCGCATCCTGCGCAGCTGCTCCCGCCATCATGGCCCAGAAGCCCAAGCCAAGGCTTGCGATGGCAAAGCCAAGCGATGCGAGCGGACCGGTCGATTTCATGCGTGGTCTGGCGCGATCCGACATCGGTACCGCCGTGCTGACAATGTGCCGGTCTTTCATAGCGTCGGATTCCACGATGATGGGATCAGCCGATAGCCGGCGCCGTCTTTCTCGACGCGTCCGACCGACGGGAACGCGAAGTGGAATCCGATCACGGTCGCCTTCTCCGCTGCCGCATCAGCCTCAGCTTCATGTCTCGTCCCTCCCGCTTCGTCTTCTTTTTTCGTCAATCCGCAGAATGCACCGGAGAAGACCGAGCCGACGAGCCGCCCGCCGCGCCGCCAAGGGAATGGATCAGACGATGATGTTCCGTCGCTTCTCATCGCCGTGACAGCCGATCACGCCGCGAATAGTGCGCGCAACCGGCCGATGTCGTCGATTTCTTCGAGCCGCCCAACCATGTCGATCAGCTTCTCCGTCTTCTCACGCCCCAGAACGGGCGTCATCAGATCCCTGGTCTTGACGTTGACGGCCTCCGTGCCCAGCGGATTCTCCTTGGTGCCCGGCGGGTGTCTGGTGAAATGATCGACCTTGCGGCCATCGACCAGAGTCACCTCGACGATCGCACCGCGTGGCGCAGCCGGATCCATCAAGCCCTTGTCGCCTGCGAGCGTCACCTTCGCCCGTTGCTCCAGGATCGTCGGGTCGCGCATCAGCGCGACATCATGACTGTCTCCGAACGAGACCGCCCCCTTGACCAACGCAAGCGCGACGAGATGCTGACAGTTCACGTCGGGCATGGCGCTGTCGCCGACGATGCCCATCGCGTCGGTCGGAAGCTTGACCAGGATGCTGCGGACGTTGTCTGGAGTGAGCCCTTGCTGTCGGCGCAGCGTGAGCAGCGCATCCAGCGGCGACTGGATCGGATCGCCGACCGAAAAGGTCTTGATGGCCGTCTCCGTGACGTAGAAGCGGCTGCCGAGATCCCTGACCATCTCCTCCGGCTTCGGATCGCTCGACAGCGCGATGAACAGGTTGTGGGTGCCATCGAGCACGTCATCGACGCCGGTGAGCC
This sequence comes from Bradyrhizobium sp. SZCCHNRI2009, assembly GCF_032485115.1. Taxonomy (NCBI): domain Bacteria; kingdom Pseudomonadati; phylum Pseudomonadota; class Alphaproteobacteria; order Hyphomicrobiales; family Nitrobacteraceae; genus Bradyrhizobium; species Bradyrhizobium sp. SZCCHNRI2009. Next base: position 1,193,655 of record NZ_JAUEUH010000001.1, on the reverse strand, counting down.
CGGCCATCACCATGTCGACCGCCATGACACCGTTGCGCGCGCCCATTCCGGCGAAATCGAATGCCTTCTCGATGTGGTCCGTGTCCTTGACCCAGCTCCACAGCCCCGAGACTTGCTGCGCCGAATAGGAAATGGCGTGACGCATGCCCCTCTCATCGAGCCGCGCCAGCGAGGCCGCAGCGCCGAGCGCGCCGAATGTCGACGACGTGCCCTCGGCACTGCGATGCGAGCCGCGCACCAGGTCCGGCCCGAGCGCCATCAGAAGGCGGCAGGTCAGGTCATAGCCGAGCACAACGGCGCGGATCACGTCGCGCCCATTGCGATGCTCCCGTTCAGCCATAGCGAGCGCGGCGGGGATGACCGCGCACCCCGGATGCGCCTTGGTGACCGGTTCGAAATCGTCGGTCTCGTCGGCGTGAGCGCACATGGCGTTTGCCATCGCCGCATTGACGGCCGTCGTCCGGACGTCGGAGCCGGCGACGGACGCCTGCGGCTCGCCGCCGAGGCTGCGCACGTATCTCAGCGCCATCTCGCCCGGATGCATACGCGCACCCGAGACGATCGCACCGAGCGTGTCGAGAATGCGGTGCTTGCATGCGAGCATCACCTGCTCCGGCAGCTCCTGGTCACGCGCCGCAACCATGTAGCGCGCCAGGCGCTCGGTCACGCCCGGGCCGGCGGCCCGGGAGAAACGGATCGGCGTCGCCGAGATTGCAGCAAACGCCCCCGCCGATTGCAGCAGACGGCGGCGCGACGACATGGCCCTCCTCGCCATCGTCAGGCCGACGCCGACATCTTCGCGATGTCGGCAGCATTCGACAGACTCTCGACATTCCAGCAGGCGTCCATGATCCGCCGGATCGACGCCGCCGGAACGATGCCGTCGGCGAGGTCCACGAACTTCGCCTCGAGCTGCTGGTCGGTCATCGGCACTTCCACGCTGCCGACGGCGTGCTCGATGCGGCGGCTGAGCTTCCGCCCATCCTTCAGCACGATCATCATCTCGACCTGCTCCGGCTTGATCTCGGGCGTGATGACCGGAATGACCTTGCCACGCAGCGACAGCACCGTCGGATCGGTTACCGCGCGATCGCTGAACTGCTTCTCTCCGCCCGCGCCTTCCACGATCGCCACGGCCACCGCATGAAAGATGCTGAACTTGCCCTCGAGCCCCTGCTGCGGCGTCTTCTTGCCGGTCAGCTCGAGCACGAGCGGATTGACCTTGAGATCGACGTGATCGATCTGGTCGCCCGTCAGCCTGTTCTCGTTGCGCAGCTGAATCGCGGCATCGATCGCCGGATGCAGCACGATGCCGCAGGCGAACGGCTTATAGGTGTTGAGCGCGGCTTCGTAACGCTTGCCGAGATCGCCGACGATCTCGCCATAGTCCTGCTTCGTGCTGATCGTGTTGGCCCAGCCGCGCTTCGCCTCGATCATCCCGTCCGACGACGTGAAGTTCTTCGACGCCAGAAGGCCGGCAAATATGCCGTTTGACGCCGCACGGCCGGGGTTGAAGCTCTTGTTCATGGACCCGAACGATTCGCGCAGGCCGACCGGCTGCGACGCGGCGAGGCCCAGCGCCCAGGTCATCTGCTGCTCGCTGAGCTTCAACAGCTTGCCGGCAGCCGCAGCCGCACCGAACACCCCGGCAGTCCCGGTGATGTGCCAGCCGACATCGTAGTGGTTCGGATAGACGGCGTTGCCGATCCTGCACTCGGTCTCGACACCGAGGACGAGCGCATTCAAGAACTCCTTTCCGGAGACCGGCTGCATTTCCGAGAGCGCAATGATCGCCGAAACCACCGGACCGGCCGGATGGATGATCGTCTTCAGATGGGTGTCGTCGAAATCGAAGATGTGGCTGGACACGCCGTTGATGAAGGCGGCGTTCATGATGTCGAACCGCTCGCGCCGGCCGAACAGCGACGCCTGCTGCGGGCCGGAGAACGGCGCCAACGCCGCGACCGCGATATCGACCGTTTCGTGTCGCGACCCGCCGATCGCGACGCCGACCCAGTTCAGCAGCGTCCTCACGCCTTCCTTGCGGACCTTGACCGGCAGAACATCATATCCCGCCGAGACGATGTACCGCGCAAGCGTACGCGTGATCTCCTTGGGCGGCGCCGCGGCGGGCGCCGCCGGTGCCTGAGCCTGTGCAAATGCCGTAGTCGCGCCGACCGCGGACAAGGGAAGAGCGGCGGCGGCCTGAAGCAGGGTCCTGCGATCAGTGTGCATGTGACATCTCCCGGGCTTTGAACGAGGCCAATTGCGCGGCGAGCCGGACCGCGCTTTCGAGCGCGCCGGTGTCTGCGACGCCCTTGCCGACGATGTCGAACGCCGTGCCGTGCGAGGGCGTGGTGAAGACGGTCTCGAGGCCGGCCGTGACGGTCACTCCGCGATTGAAGCCGCGCAGCTTCGTCGCGATCTGCCCCTGGTCATGATACATCGCGACGACGCTGTCGAACTCGCCGGCAAAGGCGCGAATGTAAACCGTATCCGCCGGATACGGACCGCTGCAGACAATGCCCTGTTTCGCAATCGCCTCCACCGTCGGCTTGATCATCTCGATCTCGTCGCGACCGAACAAGCCGCCCTCGCCGGCATGCGGATTCAGTGCGGCCACGGCGATCCGCGGCGCGGCGACTCCGGATCTCCGCATCATCCTGTCGACGAGGACCACCGCATCGGTGATCCGCGGCGGGCTGATGTCGTTCAGCGCCTCGCGCAGGGACTGGTGCCCGGTGACGCGCGACATCCATTGTCCATCCAACACGTTCATTTCAGAAAAATACGTACGGTGCCCGAGCAGGTCCGCGAACATCTTGTGCTCGTCCGGGTACCTCCAGCCGCCGTCGAACATCGCGCGCTTGTTCAAGGGCGCGAAGGTGATGGCATCGATCGCGCCGTCTTTGGCAAGATCGATCGCCCGCGACAGCGTCTCTCCGGTGAGCCGCCCGGACTCGGCGCTGGCCTTTCCGATCGGGTGCCTCGACGGGTCGGTGTTGCCGAGATCGATCAGCTGGATCTTGCCGGAAACCCAGGAAGCCTCGCTGGGTGAGCCGATCCGCTCGATATCGAAGCTCACGCCGGCATGCGCCATTCCCATCTCCAGCACGCGGGCATCGCCCACCACGACGAGGCGCGCCGCATCGGCCAGGCGGTGATCGGAGAGGATTCGCGCGGTCTGCTCAGGACCGATACCGGTGCAATCACCGGGAACCAGCGCCACGATCGGCAAGTCTTCACTGAGAACCATGGATCCTACTTTGCTGCTTTCATCTGGACGACCCGCCCCCAATCGTCGCGGTCGAATTCACCATCCCATTTCGCCACCACGATCGCGGCCACTGCGTTGCCGATGGTGTTGGTGACCGCGCGCGCCAGCGACATGAAGCGGTCGATTCCGAGCAATAGCGCGAGGCCTTCGACAGGCAGCCCGGCCGCAACGACGGTCGCCGCCAACGCGGCGAACGCTCCGCCCGTGACACCGGCTGCGCCCTTGCTGGTGAACAGCATCACGACAAACAGGCTCAACTGCTGCGCCGTGCTCAGCTCGATGCCGTAGACCTGCGCCACGAAGATCGTGCTCAGCGGCAATGTCAGCGCCACGCCGTCGAGATTGAAGGAGTAGCCGGACGGAATGACGAGACCGGTCACGGCGCGTCCCACCCCCGCCCTTGGCAGCTTCTCCATCATTCCGGGAATCGCCGTCTCCGACGACGACGTTCCGAGCACGACGAGAAGCTCGGGGCGCAACAGCCGGAGCAGGTCCATCAGCCGGATGCCGACCAGACGGCAGATCGTTCCCAGGACGACGAAGATGAAGAACGCCATCATCGCCCAGGCCGTCCCGACCAAGAGCGCGAGGGCGTACAATGTGGCGGCGCCGAATTTGCCGACCGTGAACGCCATGGCGCCGAAGGCCCCGATCGGTGCTAGCATGACGACGACATGGACCACGCTGAACACGAGCTCGGTCAACCGCTCCATGCCCGAGCGCAACGGCAGCGCCTTTTCGCCGAGCATCAGGAGGCCAATGCCGCACAGCAGCGCGAGCACGAGAACCTGAAGCACGTCGCCGCTGGCAAAGGCGCCGAAGAAGCTTTCGGGGATCATGTGCTGGACATAGGCCGACAACGAGCCGACATGGGTCTGCGCATAGCGGGCCACGGCTTCGGCCTGTTGCGGGGTGGCGTGCGCCACACCCGCGCCGGGCTGGACCCATCGCACCACGATGAAGCTGAACAGCAGGCAGAGCGTCGTGACGATTTCGAAATACAGGAAGGCCTTGAGTCCGATGCGCCCGACCGCCTTCATGTCGCCGACCTGCGCGATGCCGGTCACCACGACCAGGAACACCAGCGGCGCAATCGTGACCTTGATGAGCGAGATGAAGCCGTCGGCGAGCGGCTTGAATTCGAGTGCTGCAGCCGGAAACAGCGCGCCGACGAGTGCGCCGAGCACGGCGCCCGCCACGATCAGGACATAAGGCTCCCGCCAAAGCGAGCCGGCACGGGGCGCAGCGGCCTGCGTCGGGAGCGCCTCGGACAAAGGAGTCGTTGTGATCGTCAATTCCGTGTCCTCCCGCCTCGCGCTCTTTGGCGCTGCAAACAGCGTCTCCGCGGCCCTTATCTTTGGCCTGACATTGGACCAGCCGGTGCCGCGGTGCTAATGCCGTATTGGAATAATTCAATAACGAGCTGGCATCATGGACCTGAGCTGGATCGAGGATTTCCTCGCCATTGCGGAGGACGGCGGCTTCTCCCGCGCAGCGCTGCGCCGGCACGTGACGCAGCCGGCCTTGAGCCGGCGGATCAAGTCGCTGGAAGCGTGGCTTGGAGCGCCTCTGTTCGAGCGCAGCACGCATGTCGTGAAGCTGACGCCGGCGGGGGAGAGTTTTCGTCCGGTGGCGGAGGACGTCATTCGCAGGCTGTCAAACGGCCGCGAGGAGGCCCTGGAAGCGGCGCGCCTCAAGGCCGAGACGGTTCAATTCGTCGCCACCCACGCACTGTCGCAGACGTTCTTTCCGGACTGGATCCGCCGGGTCGACCGCGCGCGATCCGGATCCGCCGTTCAGCTCGTGGCGTCGAACTTCGCCGGGTGTGAGAAGCTCCTGCTCGAGGCCCATGCGCATTTCATGCTGGCGCATTACCATCCATCGCTCGCCAGCCGTCTGAATAACGATCGCTTTCAGCGCATCGATCTCGCCGACGACGTCCTGGTCCCGATCAGCGCGACCGGTTACAAGGCCGTCACGCGCAGCGGTCGCCGGCGGCAATCGATGCCGCGGTTTGCGCTGCCTGGCTCTGCGGACAAACCGCTGCCCTATCTCGCCTATCATCCGGGTTCAGGCGTGGGCCGCATCGTGACCGCCTTCCTCGCGACGAAGCAGCCAAGCGCCATGTTGCTCCCCAGCTTCTCAGCACCGGTGATGCTGCTCATCAACATGGCCCGAGAAGGCCGCGGGATCACCTGGGCTCCACGCAGCCTGGTCGAGCTCGATCTCCAGAGCGGCCGATTGGTGAGAGCCGGCCCCAAGGACTGGGACATCAAGATCAGCATATGCCTCATCCGCGCGCGGGCGCGGATGATCCATGCCGCTGAGAGTCTTTGGAGCACGGCAAGGAAGCTGGCAGCGACTTAGCCAATTGGCGAAGATGGCGGCATAGCCAGCGTTGCTGGTCAGCCCACGCAGGGCTTCGGCGTCGCGCTCCATCTCCGCATGTCCAGCGCCTCTTCGACCCGCTACCAGCGGCAGGTTCCGGTATGCGAATTCGTAGCCCGATACCCTGATCGAGGTTCTTTCTCAGTTCAGACCTACGCAAACCCTCGCAATTGGAACGAATCCGACACCGGCGTCTGGAACTGATCTATTGTTTGGTCCAAGATTCGGGAGAACAGTTGGACCAGAGAACCGATGGCACGACGCCGAACCATCATCGCAATTCCCTCGCTGGGCTCGCTCGACCGGACTGCCGGCCGCGTTGGATACCAACTGACTCAAGCGCTTCGCGAGGCGATATCGAAGGGGATCTTGAAGCCTGGCGAGCGACTGCCATCCACTCGCGCCCTTGCCAATTCATTGCAGCTCGCGAGAGGAACCGTCATCGAGGCGTTTCATCAGCTCCATGCAGAAGGCTACCTCGAGGCCCGGGCCAGAGGCAGCACGATCGTCGCGAACGTCAATGCCGACACCGATTTGATGACCCGCGCTCCGGCGTTGATCGAACGCGCAGACCCCAGTCCTCTGTTGCCGGAGAAAGTCGCCCGTCTTGCTGAGGTCGCGCGGACTCTCCGGCCTCAAGACCCGGCGCCGTTTGCGATCGCTCATCCCGCGGGTGCAGTTGCCCCCGGCGACCAATGGCGACGGCTTGGCAATCGTGTCCGGGCTCTGCGGGCAGCCGCCCCGTCGGGCTACATTGATCCGAAAGGATTACCCGATTTGCGGATCGCAATTGCCGAATATGTACGGAAGGCTCGGGGCGTGAAATGCGAGCCCGATCAGGTCATCGTTACGGCGGGCACGCAACAGGGGCTTTTCATATCGGCGACCGTCCTTCTCTCTGACGGCGATGCCGTGTGGGCCGAAGACCCGGCCTACCCCGGCATCATCGCCGTGCTCGAAAACTTCAATGTCCGGACTTTCCGGATTCCCGTGGATGATCAGGGCATCGACGTCCAAGACGGTCTCGTCCAGTGCCCGAACGCCCGGGTCGCTTTCGTCACACCTTCGCATCAGTATCCGTTGGGCATGCCCATGAGCATGGCGAGACGCACCGCGTTGCTGTCGTGGGCGCGGCAGAACAATGCCTGGATCGTCGAAGACGACTACGACAGCGAACTTCGCTACGCCGGACATCCATTTCCATCGTTGCAGGGACTCGATCCCGCGCGCGTCGTTTACCTTGGGACGATGAGTAAGGTCCTGTTCTCCTCGATGAGGATCGGATATGCGATCGTTCCCCCTCCCCTGGTCGACGCGTTCGCTGGTGCGCGCGCCCTCATCGATCGCCATTCGCCGGCGGTCGACCAGCACGTCCTCGCGCAGTACATGCGCGAAGGCCATTTCGAAGCCCACATCCGGCGCATTCGCGGCGCTTACGCAGAACGACGCGCCGCCCTGATCTCCGCCCTTGTCAAGGACCTACCGTCCTGGGCAACGCTGCAGCCGAGCGACCAGGGCATGCACCTGTTACTCTGGCTTCCGCCCGGCCTCGACGATGTCACGGTCGCGGAGCAGGCGCACAAAGCGGGGCTGGTGGTGCGACCGATCTCGCCCATGTACCATGCGACCCCGCCTCGTGGCGGACTCATGCTCGGGTTCGGCGGCTTTTCGATTGCGGAGCTACAGTCCGCCGTCGTCCGCCTCAGAGGCGTCCTCGATGCATGCGTCGCAGCCAAGGGGACGGCTCGCCCATCCAAGCCCGCGCCGCTGACGGCGGTCAGATCGTGAGACAGTCGCTCATGCTCACACCGGCGCGCCGGACGTCTCCTCGCCCCGCATGGGGACGCTGACAAATACTGACAAATACGAAAGCTGGATCGCTCGCGCGCTGCTCTTATCGCCTGATTGCCGCGTCTCTACTCCTGGCTTGCCTTGACGGCTGCGGCCGCCAGCATGGCGTCTCCGATGACATGCTCGCCTCGTTCTTTCAAGGCGTTGCCTGCGGAGCGTATGTCTCGCACCTCCTTGTTCTGGCTCAGCTTGGATTTTCCGACCAGGTTCGTGATTGCGATCTCCAGCCCGACGATCGCCTTGAGCATCGTGTCGATATAGTCCTTCGGACCGTCAGTCATCTTCCAAGGGACCGGTTGAGACGCTTCATGCTTCCGTGTCAAACGGGCGACATTGCCGCGCACGTAGCGTTCGTCGTCGTGAATGGTCACGCGCCCGTACGCATGCGCGACGAGATAGTTCCAGCTCGGCACCTGCTTGTGGAAATCCTGCTTGCTCGGGTACCATTGAGGGGAGATATAGCCGTCAGAGGCGCGGAACACCACGAGCACCTCAGCGCCAGTGTCCAGATCCCGCCACACCGGGTTCGCGCGGGCCACGTGGCAGTGCAACGTTCCCCACTGCCCCTGCGCTCGGTTCAGCTCGAACGGAATATGATTGGCGTCCAAGCCGCCCTTGCCGTGCGTGATCAAAATGCCAAGCGGATTCTTTTCGATCAGATCGCAGAGCATCTCAGGACGGGCTTCGTCGAAGTGCGAGGGAATGTACATTGCAACTCCTTCGGCAGGAAGAGAACGCCACGTCACCGTTGACGGTCACGCAGCCATTGTCGGGATTTGTTCAGACCTCGACCATCGCGAAGTCGCTCTTGCCTGCACCACAGTCGGGGCAGATCCAATCCTCGGGCACGTCCTGCCAACGCGTGCCGGGTGGAATGCCGTCGTCGGGCCATCCGTCGCGTTCATTGTAGACGAGTCCGCAGAGCACGCATGTCCAACTCTTGTAGACGGGCGCCTCAGCGGTCGTTTCGGAGTTCGGGTGAGCGCTGTCCCTGCTCATGATGGCTTGCCCTTGTGTCAGGAGGCGGTTCACAAGCGATTTAGGCCAGGCCTGCCCCATTCAACAGGGCCAGTTCTTGGCATTATCACTGGACCAGAATTGTCCTTGATGGGACGGCTCGCCAGCTCCGTGCGGGCCGGCCGGTCCAACACGGCAGCTACCGGCCTCCACGAGCGGCGGGTAAAGTCCTCCAGGCTGCGGTGCCACGCGATTAGAACCGATCACAGCCCTCAGGATTGTACCCGGCCGGGCGGCAGACTCGATGCTTTGCCTGAAGATCAGCTGCTCGTCGCCATTGTCGATTTGCCGAGCGGGAGCTTTCCTGCATGATCCCCTCGCCGGACCGCTCTCGGTGGAGTGCTCAAACGTCGCCCCGACGGCCGGGCCGACCTCAACTGATCGACAATCCCGCAATGCCCGCGAATGCAGACACGATCGGTGGCGCGGGCGTGTCCTGGCGACGCTGCGGCGCAGTGCTTTTGACGCCACTGGATAGACGGCAGATCACCCTATGACTGTCCACCTGATCAGGACATGGCACGGGTGCGTTGTATACGTTTCAAACAGCGGGTATGGCTGAGCCGTCTCGCGGCGGTCTACGCCCGAGTTGTGTCCTGAATGAACCTCTTCGTCCGAAGAAGAGGCGCAGGGAAGACCGGGTATCGGCTGATACCCGCGGTCCGCGTGCAGCAAAAAGCACGCGGCAGAACCACAGGTTCAGCCCAATATCCGGCCTTCCCTGCGCGACGGTTTGACGGCTTATAGGCGCTCTCCCCGGGGACCGGCTGTCTTGCCCCGTCGCCAGCGGATCATCATCCCCGCCGGCTTGGTCTCAGCGTCGGGAGACCAGGACCACACCACTTCGCCGTCGCCTCGCTCCGTTCGTCGGCGCGGGCTGTGACACCCGGCTGCAGAGCAACGCGCCCGTCGCCTCTCCGGCTCGACGCTTCATGACGATCGCGAAACGTCCCTCTTCAGCGAGCCGGGATGCGCGAGAATGTGGAGGTGATTTGCCCGACATGGCAAGGGAGGAGTCCGCGACAAACTGGCACGACGGGCAGTTGGCGCATGCGGGGCATGCGGGGATTGCCCGTCGGGTACGTGGTCAGTTTGATACACGGCTTCAGAAATTGACAGTTCGTGGAGGCCTGCTGCCCTACGTCGCGATCAACCTGCTCAGTCGCAGCGAGCGAGCCGAGGAGTTTCGTGCACTGTCACCCCGGGCGCACTAGTTAAAGTGCTCACCGTAATTCCAATCTTTGCACCAAGCCAAATATTTGATATTATTCACTTTTTTATTACTTCATAACTTAACGCCGGCCGTTAAGTTTACGCTTTCGCGTCTTACGCGACTCGGATACGCTGCATTTCATGAAGATCGAGTTTGCGGACCGCCGATTAGCGCTTCTCGAAACGGAGCGAGCATCAGACACCAATTTTCCGGTGGCTGTTATTCAGCTTGCTCGGCATCGGCTGAGCGTTATTCGTGCGGCCCCCGATATTCGAACGCTTCAAAATTGGAAAAGCCTCGGCTTACGTGCACGTTCGGAAGCCGCTTGCGAGCACCTAGTTAATCTCTCTGCCGGATGGATCTTGGTCTTGAAAATCGAAGAAGATAGTGGCGCCATGAACGTTACCGTGATTGCGATTGACCAACCCGTCCGAGGAGCGGCGTGATGTTGGCGCGCTCCAACATTCCCGTCGACTCTCCTGGTGTGTTCATAAAACAAGAACTGGATGCACGCGGGTGGTCTCAACGCGATCTCGCTTTCATTCTCGGCCAGACCGAACAGCAGCTCAATCCACTTCTGTCGGGCAAACGAGCGATTACGCCGGACATGGCGCGTCTGCTAGGCGACGCCTTTGATGTGGCGCCTCAGTTCTTCTTAAATCTGCAAGCTGAGCACGACCTGCAAAATGCAAAGCGTCCTGATCCGGCCGTGAAGAAACGAGCCGAACTTCAATCTCAGTTTCCCGTTCGCGATATGATCCGTAGAGGCTGGATCAAAGATGGAGAGGCATCATTACTTCAACTACAAATGAAGCGGTTTTTTGATATCTCTAGCGATGCTGAGATCCGCGAGATTGCGTTTGCCGCGAAACGTACCCATTACGATCAAACGCCCCCGCATCAGTTAGCGTGGGTGTATCGGGTACGGCAGTTAGCTAAGCAGATATCTGTAGGCCCATTCAAATCCGAACAGCTTCGCGACAGACTTCCTCGCCTTCGCTCATTAATGATTGATCCCGAGGCTGTCCATCTCGTTCCGGCTACGTTGGCAGAATGTGGAGTACGTTTTGCATTGGTTGAGGTTCTTCCAAACGCAAAAATTGATGGCGTTTGCACATGGCTCGACGATCAATCGCCTGTCATTGGCATGTCAACACTCTACGACCGTATCGACAATTTTTGGTTTGTTCTGCGGCACGAGATCGAACACATCCTTCAGGGACACGGGAAAAACTCGATCGGGATGATCGACGATCTCAGCGGAGAGAATAGCCTTGAGACTGCGGGCAATAATGAAGAAGCTATAGCAAATGCTGCCGCAGCTGAGTTCTGCGTGCCACTGAAAAAGATGGATTCTTTTTATGCGCGAAAGCATCCATACTTCTCTGAGAGAGACGTGATTGGCTTTGCGTCATTAATGGGAGTTCATCCCGGCATTGTAGTCGGCCAGCTACAGAAGCGGATGAAGCGATACGACTATCTTCGCAAGCATCAAGTTCCTGTACGTCGCTATCTTACACAAGAAGCCATCTCTGACGGATGGGGCACTGCAGTTACTACTGAACTCTAGCAAACAACGGCAAGAGAATGGCAACCTTTACTGAACAGATGCAAGCGATATTCGACCGCTATACCAACGAAGTCAGCTCCTCTCCAGTATCGCTAGATGAAGTTGCGACTTGGGCGCTTGAACAAAGGCTTTATAGTCCTGCCCCACGCGACGTCGTTAAAATTTGTCGCGAAGCCCTTGCAGATAGTCTGCGGCAAGAGAAGCGCGTTGACGAAAAGGGACGCCGGTATCGCGCCAAGCATTCAGTCCGAACCAGCAGCGGCGGCGTCCAACTCAGCCTTTGGGCCGACATAGACAGCGCGCCGCGATCATTTATGGAAAAATCATTCAGTCAACGCCGAAAATCGATCGCAGACGATTGCTTCCAATTTAAGCAGGACGTCGATCATTTTAACGACGTGAGTCCCTCGGATAGACCCATACCAACTATCCTCGACTTCACTGACGACGTCGCTGAAATGGAAGCCTCCGCTCTCTACGACCGAGACGCCGATGAAGCTGCGTAGATTATTGAGGTTTCAATGGCTCTCAATTCAAAGGCCGTGACCACCGAACATAAGCAGCTAGTGGATGACATCATCTATCTGCGCGGCCGCATACTAACCTCCTACTCGCAGGTGGAATTTTTGCTTGCCGACATCGCCGTCAAGCTTGAGCTGAAGTTCCCATACAGGATAGAGGCGCGACTTAAGGCAGCAAAGCGGATTGCAGAGCGCGAGGGGTATGAAAAATACAAGGCTGAACTAGACCAAGCCTGCGAGGCCCTTGCTCAGTTTGATTACATCCGCAAGTTCATGGCACACGGATGGGCAGACTTGGAAGTCGATCGTCAAGGTAATCATCGATTCTCACTGCGCTTATACGAGCGCAAGAGCGAGGGGCAGTTTGAGTTAATGCAAGCCTCATCGACTAGGGAGCGGCTGACCGAAGCTGCCAATGACATTGACGACTATGCAGAGAAAGTAATCTCCTTATTCCACACGATCTATCTGGAAAAAGGATTGGAAAAGCCTGAAAAAGGCTGACCTGATGCGCCCCCTACTCCCACTCAATCGTCCCCGGCGGCTTGCTCGTCACGTCGTACACCACCCTATTCACGCCCTTCACCTCGTTGATGATGCGCGTGGCCGTGTTGCCTAAGAACTTCATGTCGAACGGATAGAAATCCGCGGTCATGCCGTCCGTCGAGGTGACGGCGCGCAGGCCGACGACGTAGTCGTAGGTGCGGCCGTCGCCCATGACGCCGACGGTCTTGACGGGGAGCAGCACCGCAAAAGCCTGCCAGATGGTGTCGTAGAGGCCCGCTTTCCGGATCTCGTCGATGTAGATGGCGTCGGCCTTGCGCAGGATGTCGAGCTTGTCGACGGTGATCTCGCCGGGGCAGCGGATGGCGAGGCCGGGGCCTGGGAACGGGTGGCGGCCGACGAACACGTCGGGCAGGCCGAGCTCGCGGCCGAGCACGCGGACCTCATCCTTGAACAGCTCGCGCAGCGGCTCGACCAGCTTCATGTTCATGCGCGCCGGAAGGCCGCCGACATTGTGGTGCGACTTGATCGTCACCGAGGGGCCGCCGGTGAAGGAGACGCTCTCGATCACGTCGGGATAGAGCGTGCCCTGCGCCAGGAAATCGGCGCCGCCGATCTTCTTGGCTTCGGCCTCGAACACGTCGATGAAGAGGCGTCCGATGGTCTTGCGCTTCGCTTCCGGGTCGGTGACGCCTGCGAGCTCGCCGAGGAAGAGTTTCGAGGCGTCCACATGCACCAGCGGGATGTTGTAGTGGTGCCGGAACAGATCGACGACGGTCTCGGCCTCGTTCAGGCGCAGCAGGCCGTGATCGACGAACACGCAGGTGACCTGGTCGCCGATCGCCTCGTGGATCAGCACCGCGGCGACAGCGGAATCAACGCCACCGGAGAGGCCGCAGATCACCTTGCCTTTCCCCACCTGCGCGCGGATCTTCTTGATCTCCTCGGCGCGGAAGGCGTGCATGGTCCAGTCGCCGCCGAGACCGGCGATGTTGCGGACGAAGTTGCGGATCAGCTTGGCGCCGTCGGGCGTGTGCACCACCTCGGGGTGGAACATCAGGCCGTAATATTTGCGCTGCTCGTCCTGGATCACGGCGAAAGGAGCGTTCGGCGAGACGCCGGCGACGGAGAAGCCGGGCGGCATCTGCGTGATGCGGTCGCCATGGCTCATCCACACCTGGTGCTGCTCGCCCGGCTGCCAGACGCCGTCGAACAGGCGGCTCGATGTCTTGACCTCGACGTCGGCGCGGCCGAACTCGCGGTGGTGGCCGCCCTCGACGGTGCCGCCGAGCTGGGCGGCCATCGTCATCTGGCCGTAGCAGATGCCCATCACGGGCACGCCGCTCTCGAAGATCAGTTGCGGGGCGCGCGGCGAGCCTTCCTCGTGGACCGATTCCGGACCGCCGGAGAGAATCACGGCCTTGGGCTGCATCTGCCGGAAGGCGGCCTCCGCCTTCTGGAACGGCACGATCTCGCAATACACGCCGTCCTCGCGCACCCGGCGCGCGATCAGCTGCGTGACCTGGCTGCCGAAATCGACGATCAGGATCTTGTCGTGGAGCGCGGCCACGGAGGTGTCAGTGGCGGCGCTGGCGGGGGTGTTGGGCTGGGCTGTCATGGCAAGGAATTACGCCGAGAGCACGAGTCCCGCAACCCTTCGCCGGGGTTGACGCCCTTTCCTCCCCGTCATTCCGGGGCGCGCGGAGCGCGAGCCCGGAATCCATAACCACGACCGGGAGTATGGATTCCGGGCCCGCGCCAAGGGGCGCGTCCCGGAATGACAGCGTGCTTGTGGCAACGCCGTCATGCCCCGCGAAGGCGGGGTATCCAGTACGCCGCGGCGTCTCGGTCGGCCACGACCGGCGGGTGGATTACTGGGTCCCCCGCTTTCGCAGAGGACGACGGTGGAGGATGCCGCGGCTGCCTCCTCCGTCATTGCGAGCGCAGCGAAGCAATCCAGAGTCTCGCGCGCAACCCTGGATTGCTTCGCTGCGCTCGCAATGACGGCGGTGGGTGGAGTTTAGGCCTGCTTCTTCAATACCGACACGAAGAACCCGTCCGTACCCGTCCGGCGCGGGGTCATCAGCCAGCCCTCCGGCGTCTTCAGCGCGGCCTCGGCGAAGGCCTCGGCCTTGTCCCAGAGGACGGTGGCGGTCTGGTCTGGGGGCTGGATGGCGAAGGCCGGGTGCCGATCCACGAAGGCGCGGACCTGGTCGCCATTTTCGGGCTGCAGCACCGAGCAGGTGATGTAGGCGATGCGGCCGCCGGGCTTGACCAGGGAGGCGGCGCGGTCGAGCACTTCGGCCTGGTCCTTCAGCCGGATCTCCAGCGCGCCGGGGCGCATGCGCCATTTGGCGTCGGGATTGCGGCGCCAGGTGCCGGTGCCCGTGCAGGGGGCGTCGATGACGACGAGATCGGCCGAGGCCTTGATGTCGGCGAGCGGATCGGCGTCACCCTTGGGGCTGCGCACATCGGCATTGTGGACGCCGGCGCGCGACAGCCGCTCGTGGATGGGCGCGAGCTGGCGCTTGTCGTGGTCGGTGGCGATCAGCCGGCCCTTGCCGCCCATCATCGCGGCCAGCGCCAAGGTCTTGCCGCCGGCGCCGGCGCAGAGGTCGATGACCTGCTCGCCGGGCTTGGCGGCCGTGAACAGCGCCGCGAGCTGCGAGCCCTCGTCCTGGACCTCGATCGCGCCCTTGATGAAATCCTCCTCGGCATGGATTCCGGGATTGCGGGCGTCGGCACCGAGCGTGATGCGCAGGCCGATCGGCGACCACGGCGTCGGCACCGCGCCGAGATGCTTCAGCGAGGCCTGCACCTTGTCGCGCTTGGCCTTGAGCGTGTTGACGCGCAGATCGAGCGGCGCGCGGCTGGCCATCGCCATGGCCTCGGCGACGCGGTCGTCGCCGAACACCGCAGTGAGATAAGGGTCGAGCCAGTCGGGATAGTCGCCGGCGACCGGCGGCGGCGCGCCCTCGGTCGTGCGCGAGGCCAGCGCCGTCTCCTCCTGCGCGGTCAAGGGCGGCGGCGCGAAGCGGCTGCCGTCGCACATCGCGGCGATGGTCGGCACGTCCAGCCCGCGCTCGAGCTTGAGCATGCCGAGCACCCGCGCCCGCGCGGTGTCGTCCTGCATCACCCAGGCGCTGGAGGCGCGGCGGCGGAGCACGTCCCAGACCAGCCCGGCGATGGCGGCGCGGTCGCCGGAGCCGGCGAAGCGGTGGCTGGTGCCCCAGTCCTTCAAGGCCTTGGCCGCCGGCGCCCTCTGGGCCTCGATGGTCTCGATGATGTCGATGGCGGCGGACAGCCGGGCGGCGGGGGTCATTGGGGGTCCAGTTCTAGATCAGGAGAAGGATCTTGAGGGCGAAATACAGCCACATCGCCAGCAGCACCAGCGCCGAGGCGGTCCAGGCGAGGCCGCGCTGGCGGCTGTCCTTGGCGCCGCTGACGAGGCCGGCATTGACGAAGCGGGTCACCACGAACACCCAGGACAGCAGCACGATGACCAGATCGGCATGCCGCAGCGGCAGCGCAATCGCGATCAGCGCGTAGAACAGCGTCGGCAGGCCGAATTCGTCGGCGACGTCAGCGGTTTGTGCCCGTGTCCTGTTCCAGAACAGCAGCGCGAAGGTGAGCCCGACCTGCACGAAGACGGGCAGTAGCACCATGGTCAGCGACATGGAAATCCCCCTTGAGAAAGTCGAAGGCCCGGCATGATGCCGGGCCCTCGTGGATGAACCGGTTCCCTCAGGACTCCCGATAAGCGCCCGTGGTTCCCGCTTTTTTCCAGACAGGCTTAAGAATTACATCAGGTGTGCTCAGGCCTTGTCGGGTCCGACCCGCACCAGCTGCTTGCCGAAATTGGCGCCCTTGAGCAGGCCCATGAACGCGGACGGCGCGTTCTCCAGGCCCTCGGTGACGAACTCCTTGTACTTGACCTTGCCGTCGCGGACCCAGGTCGACATGTCCTTGAGGAAGTCGCCATGGCGAGAGGCGAAATCGCTGACGATGAAGCCGCGGATGGTCAGCCGCTTGGTCAGCACGTTGCGCATCAGGGCGCCGGCCCATTTCGGCGCCACCGACTGGGTGTCGTTGTAATGCGCGATCAGGCCGCAGACCGGCATGCGGGCGAAGGCGTTGAACAGCGGGAACACCGCCTCGAACACCGGGCCGCCGACATTCTCGAAATAGACGTCGATGCCCTTCGGGCAGGCCTCTTTCAGCTTCGCGGCGAGATCGGGATCGCGGTGATCGAGGCAGTCGTCGAAGCCGAACTCGTTCTTCACATAGTCGCATTTGTCCTTGCCGCCGGCGATGCCGATGGCGCGGGCGCCTTTGATTTTCGCGATCTGCCCCACCGCCGAGCCGACCGCGCCGGAGGCCGCGGCGACCACCACCGTCTCGCCCGGCTTGGGCTGGCCGATGTCGAGCAGGCCGGTGTAGGCGGTCATACCGGGCATGCCGAGCACGCCGACCGCGGTCGAGATCGGCGCCAGCTTCGGGTCGACCTTGGCGAGGCCCTTGCCGTCGGAGATCGCGTGCGTCTGCCAGCCGGCGCGCGCCAGCACGATGTCGCCGGCCTTGAAGCCGGGATTGTTCGAGGCCACGACTTCGCAGACGGTGCCCGCTTCCATCACGCCGCCGACCGGCACCGGCTGGGCATAGGACGGCCCGTCGCTCATGCGCCCGCGCATGTAGGGATCGAGCGACAGCCAGATCGTGCGCAGCAGCACCTCGCCAGCACCGGGCGTCGGAACGGCGTAGTCCTCGAGACGGAAGTCGGTCGGCTTGGGCTCGCCGACGGGACGGGCGGCGAGAACGATGCGCTTGGCTTGGGACATGGTGTTTCCTCCTGATGTTATTATGCTTGCTGAGGGAGCGGTGCCCTCTCCTCCGTCATTCCGGGGCGCGCGTTAGCGCGAACCCGGAATCCAGAGGTGAGGTGCGCAGGTGATGATGCAAGACAATATCGGGATTCCGGGTTCAGCACGCCGCGCGTTGCGCGTCGCGCTGCCCCGGAATGACGTGGGTATGGCTTACGCCCCACCCGGATAGTTCGGGCTTTCGCGGGTGATTGTCACGTCGTGGACGTGGCTTTCGCGCAGGCCGGCGCCGGTGATGCGGACGAACTCGGCCTTGGAGTGAAATTCGCCGAGATCCTTGGCGCCGACATAGCCCATGGCGGCACGGAGGCCGCCAGCGAGCTGGTGCATGACGTTGCCGACCGGGCCCTTGTACGGCACCTGGCCCTCGATGCCCTCGGGCACGAGCTTCAAGGTGTCCTTGATGTCCTGCTGGAAGTAGCGGTCGGCCGAGCCGCGCGCCATCGCGCCGACCGAGCCCATGCCGCGATAGGCCTTGTAGGAGCGGCCCTGCCACAGGAACACTTCGCCTGGGGTCTCGTCGGTGCCGGCGAGCAGCGAGCCGACCATGGCGACATCGGCGCCCGCGGCGAGCGCCTTGGCGAGGTCGCCGGAGAACTTGATGCCGCCGTCGGCGATGACCGGCACGTCGGCCTTCTTGGCGGCCTCGACCGCATCCATGATCGCGGTGAGCTGCGGCACGCCGACGCCGGCGACAATGCGCGTGGTGCAGATCGAGCCCGGGCCGATGCCGACCTTGACCGCGTCAGCGCCGGCATCGATCAGCGCCTGCGCGCCGTCGCGGGTGGCGATGTTGCCGGCGATCACCTGCACCGCGTTGGAGATGCGCTTGATGCGGTTGACCGCCTCGAGCACGCGCGAGGAATGACCGTGCGCGGTGTCGACCACGACGAGGTCGACACCGGCCTCGATCAGCTTCTCGGTGCGCTCGAAGCCGCCCTCGCCCACGGTGGTCGCGGCGGCGACGCGCAGGCGGCCCTGGCCGTCCTTGCAGGCGAGCGGATGCGCGACCGCCTTCTCCATGTCCTTCACGGTGATCAGGCCGACGCAGCGATACTGGTCGTCGACGACCAGCAGCTTCTCGATGCGGTGCTTGTGCAGGATCTTCTTGGCCTCGTCCTGGCCGACGCCCTCGCGCACGGTGACGAGGTTCTCATGCGTCATCAGCTCGGAGATCTTCTGGCGCGGATCGGTAGCGAAGCGCACATCGCGATTGGTGAGGATGCCGACCAGCTTGCCGGGGATGCCCTTGCCGCCGCCGGTGACCACCGGGATGCCGGAGAAGCCGTAATCCTTCATCAGCGCCAGCGCGTCGGCGAGCGTGGCGTCGGGCGCGATGGTCAGCGGATTGACCACCATGCCCGACTCGAACTTCTTGACCTGGCGCACCTGGGCGGCCTGGCCCTCGGGATCGAAATTGCGGTGGATGACGCCGATACCGCCGGCCTGCGCCATGGCGATCGCCATGCGCGCCTCGGTGACGGTATCCATGGCGGAGGCCATGATCGGAATGTTGAGCGGGATCTCGCGCGTCACGCGCGAGCGGATGTCGACCTCGGAGGGCAGCACATCGGACAGGCCCGGCTTCAAGAGCACGTCGTCGAAGGTGAAGGCTTCGCGAAGTGTCTGGACGGTCGCCATCGTCAACTCCTTGTCTGCGGCCAAAACGGCCGCGATGCGGGTACGGATGAGCGACGCCGCCGTCGAGACCATGCCTCGCCGTCGAATCGGTGCCCATCGGTGGGGTTGACGCGGGTCGATAGCATGGGCCTGTGACGAATCAAAGGGCCGATCCGCTGTCCTCCCGCGATTGCGAAGAACGGCCCAGACCGGCCCTGATCAGGTCCGAAACGCGCAACAAAAGGTCGCCGAGCCCCCGATTCCGGAGCAGAAGTTCTGCGCCTCTAGCGCCATGCGCCCGGCGGTGGCCCGTAGCGGCGGATGGCCTCGACCACCTCGCGGTGCCGCCGGTCCTCCCGCCGCATGTGCACGGCGATCAGCGCGTGCGCCGAGGGCACCAGCAGCATGACGTGGAAGAACAGGCCGAGGACCAGACACACCAGACACAGCAGCAGGTTGAAGATCGCCGCGAACGGCTGCCCGTTGAGCAGCAGACCCAGCGGCGGCACCAAAGCGGCGAGCAGGTAGATCATCGGCACATCTCCAACAAAACGGGACGCGGCAGCGTCACGCTGCATCTAGGGGGCCATGCCAGCAGCGCAATGGCCTCGTTCGTCGCAGGGTGTTAAAGCCCCGGCGCCCGCCCTCCTCCTCCCGCTGCCGACCTCCGATGAACAAGCAACGCGTCATTCCGCTGATCGTCGCCACCGCCCTGTTCATGGAGAACATGGACTCCACGGTCATCGCGACCTCGCTGCCGGCGATCGCCAGGGACATCGGCACCAGCCCGCTGACGCTCAAGCTCGCCATCACCTCGTATCTGCTGTCGCTTGCGGTGTTCATCCCAGCGAGCGGCTGGACCGCCGATCGCTTCGGCGCGCGTCGGGTGTTCTCGAGCGCGGTCGCGGTGTTCATGATCGGCTCGATCGGCTGCGCGCTCGCCAACTCCGTCGAGAACTTCGTGTTCGCGCGCATCCTGCAGGGCATGGGCGGGGCGATGATGACGCCGGTCGGGCGTCTCGTTCTCTTGCGTTCCGTCGACAAGAGCGCCCTGGTCGGCGCGATGGCCTGGGTCACCATCCCCGCGCTGATCGGTCCGGTGATCGGACCGCCGGTCGGCGGCTTCATCACCACCTATTTCTCCTGGCACTGGATCTTCCTGATCAACATCCCGATCGGCATCGTCGGCATCATCATGGCGCTGCGCTTCATCGATCCGATCAAGAGCGACAATCCCGAGCCGTTCGATCTCTATGGCATGGTGCTGGCCGGCATCGGCCTCGCCGGCCTCGCCTTCGGCCTCTCGGTCGCCGGTCTCAACCTGCTGCCGTGGCCGGTGGTCGCGAGTCTCGTTGCGATCGGCGCGATCTCGATGACGCTCTACGTCCGCCACTCCTGGCGCACCAACTCTCCTGTGCTCGATTTCTCGTTGCTGCGGCTGCCGACCCTGCGTGCCTCGATCGTCGGCGGCTTCATGTTTCGCCTGGGCATCGGCGCCCTGCCCTTCCTGCTGCCGCTGCTGATGCAGCTCGGCTTTGGGCTGTCGCCGTTCCAGTCCGGCCTCGTCACCTTCGGCTCCTCCGCCGGGGCAATGGGCATGAAGGCGCTGGCCGCGCGCCTCATCCGCGCCTTCGGCTTCCGCCATCTGATGACCATCAATGCCGTCGTCAGTTCGGTCTTCCTCGCCGCCTGCGCGCTGTTCACGCCGGCGACCCCGCTGCTGCTGATCCTGATCATTCTCGTGGTCGGCGGCTTCTTCCGTTCGCTGCAGTTCACCGCGATCAACACCGTCGCCTATGCCGAGGTCGAGACTGCGCAGATGAGCCGCGCCACGACGCTCACCAGCGTCAACCAGCAGCTCGCGATCTCCGCCGGCGTCGCGGTCGGTGCGTTCTCGGTGGAGACCACGATGTGGATGCACGGCGCGAGCCAGCTCACCGCGGCGTCCTTCGCGCCCGCCTTCATCGTCGTCGCGATCACGTCGGCGCTGTCGTCGATCCTGTTCTGGCAGATGCCTGATGACGCCGGCAGCGAGATCTCAGGCCGCAAGGTGGCCGCGATCGCGAGCCGCAAGGGCGCCGAGAAGGGCGCCGAGAAGGCCGCCAGGAAATCGGCGAGCGAGACCACGCATGATGCGCGGGATCAGAAGCTCGGCTGATCGTCCCGCTTCCGGCTCAAGGACGCCTCGCCCCGGACTTCCAGTAGTCGGCTAGGCGATCGGCCCACATCCGCGCGTGCAGCTCGGTGCCGGCATGGCTCATGTGGCAGCCATCGTGGCGCAGCTTGAGCCCGATCTGGTCGGTATCCGGGCCAGGATAAACGCCGAGTGCCGGGTTCGGCACGGCGGCCTGGGCTGAACGGATGATCTCGTCGGGAACACTGCCGCAGAGCGTCGCCGTGGCGACGAAGATCGGCGCCGTCACGTCGGCCGCCCGCAGGCCGGCAACGATCTCAAGATAATTGCGCAAGTAGGACAGTCGTCCCGCTTCCTTCATTTTCGCAGTGACGTCTAGGGACGCGCCGTCCTCCGCGCCATTGGTGGAGAACGCGAAGGCGTTGTACTCGCCCTGATGCCAGAGCACCGCGCTCGGTTCGAGATTGGCCTCGCGCAGGCCGGCGACGGTTGCGAGCAGCACCTCGAAATACTTGCCGCCGCGGGCGCGCCACTCCTCGAGATAAGTCCCGCCGATCGCAACGGGTGCGATCACGACCGTCTTCGCCAGCCCGCGATCGATCAATTCGTCGCCCAACCGGGTGGCGACGTTCTCGCCCTCGCCCGGCGTTCCCAGCAATGGATTGCGCGCCACGTAGCAGCGGCCGTCGAAGCGGTCGAAATTGTAGAACCGGTTGTGAGGCTGATAGAGCCGGCCACTCTGATCGGGCGCGCCGGTGTTGGAGATGTTCGACTGGCCCGCGGTCAGAAGCACCACCAGCCCCTCGCGCGGAATCGCGTCGCAGGCGATCGGCGTGGCCCTGGCACGCACAGCCTCGTTGTCCGGCAGGAGGCAGCGCGAGGCGTTGCCGCCCGCGATGAAATCCGCGTCAGAACCGTACAGTGCACGGGCCAGGTTGCGTCCCTGCAGCAGGCTCTGCACCTCCGGGTCTCCGCTCGCGCCATCGATACGACGGTCGATGTCAGCAAAGGCGGCGCGCCGCGTGCGCACCTGCTCCAGCAGTGCCAGGAACCCAGGGGCGGTCGAGATGGGTCCGACGGCGCAGGGAACGCAATTGCCGTCGCGCGATTTGGCCGAGGTGGTCGGCTGGCAGACGTCGCGGGCCGGCAGCACCTCCGCAGCTCCTGCCGTCGCGGTCAACGAGACGGCCAACCACGCTGCGACAAGCGTGGCCACGATTGCGCGTCGCATCATGCTCGCATCACTTCTTTCGTCGCCTCGGCTGACGGCCGCCTCAGGCGTCGGGCATCTGCCTCCCAGCCTCGAACATGCCTGAGGAGACCGGATTTCCATTATAGTCCGACTTCATGAAAGAGAGCCGAATCGATCCGCAGCCGCTCGCGGCGATGGCGATGAACTGTTGGCCGTCCGCGCTTCTCCTGGCAGCGACGGCGCTTGCCGCCCCGGCACTCGGGGGCATCGTCAGACCAGCCTTCATCCTCGGCTGCGCGGTGGCCGGCTGGTTCGCGTGGCGTCGCAGCCCCGCGGCCCACGTGCAGTCGGCGATCCTGATGTTCGCCTTTGCTCCTTTCGTGCGCCGCCTGGTCGACATCTCCGCAGGATTCGATTCGTCCGGCGTCATGCTGAGCGGCCCGCTGCTGTTCATCATCGCGCCAGTTCCGAGTCTGGTGCTTTCGCCCGCGGACAAGGACAGGCCGGGCAATCCCTGGCTCGTGGCGCCCTTCATCGTCCTCGCCTGCATCGTCTATGGCGGCGCGCTGTCGATCTTCCAGAACGACTGGTTCAACGCCGCCAATGGCGGAATGAAATGGGCCGCGCCCGTACTCTATGCGATCGCCCTGCAGCAGCGGGCGCGATCCGACGGCGCCCTGCTCGATGCAATCACGCGCGTGTTCCTGCTGGTGCTGCCGGTCACAGGCCTTTACGGCATCTGGCAATATGTCGATCCGCAAGGATGGGATCGGTTCTGGATGGTGAATGCCAGCATCACCTCGGCCGGCTATCCGCTGCCCTACATGGTGCGCGTGTTCAGCACGATGAACGGCCCGGCCAGCTACGCGACCTTCACGGCCACCGGCCTGCTGCTGGTGGGCTTCCTGCGCCCGGGATGGCCGGCAATGGCGGCGATGGCGCCCGCGGCGCTCGGCCTGTTGCTGTCGCTCTACCGCACCAGCTGGATCACGCTCGCGGTGGGCGTGCTGTTCTGCATGTTGTTCCCCGCGACGCGGCGTCGGGCCGTATCGATCACGGTCGGACTGGTCGGCGCGGTGATCGTCACCGTCCTGTTCACGCCGTTCGCGGAGGTCATCACCTCCCGTCTGGAATCGCTCGGCAGCGTGTCGCAGGACAGCAGCGGCAGCGAGCGGCTGGATGAGTTCGTCACGCTGTGGAATGCGCCGAACAGCATGGTCCTGGGATCGGGCTTCACCATCACCGACGTCGGCGTCGCCGGCGCGATGCCGATCGACGGGCAGATCATCGCAAGCTGGGTGACGATGGGCATTCCGGTCGGACTGATCTGCCTCGCGGCCTATGTCTGGGTTGGGCTCGCCGCCACCGGCGCCGCGTGGCGGATACCGACGCGCGAGGGCGCCGTGCTCGGGGCGCTCGCCATCAGTGCGCTCTTGATTCAGCTGCCGCTGACCAGCATCTCCTCCGGCGAGGTCTCGGCGCTGTTCTGGATGCTCGTCGCGATGGCCTGTCCGCTCGACCAGATGGCCGACGGAGCACGGCGCACCGTCGCCGCTCGGCAGCATCAGGCCGGCGCCTGATCGGACGTTGCAGCGCGCGGCGTGATCGCCGCAGTCTGGGGCTTGCGGGAGGCCGGCGGTGCGAGCCCGAAGACGGCCAGCAGATTGAGCCGCCGCAGGATGGCATGTGCGATCAGAGGAAGCACCACGCCGGCCGCCGTTCCGGCCAGCAGATAGACCCATGGCGATGGCGGGATGTGCAGCTTCAGCATGATGATCCGCATGCCCGAGCCGGCAAGGATGTGCAGCACATAGATCGTCATCGACGCGACGCCTGCGGCCGCCAGCCAGCGATGGCTCGTTGGCGCGAGCAGCTTGCAGAGCCCGACCGTGCCGGCGATCCCGAGCACACAGGCCGGCAGGGAGGCGAGCCCGTTGGCGTCCATGCCGGACAGCTGGCCGCCCAGCGCCACTGCGGCCGCAAACGCGATCCCGATCACGGCCAACGCGGACCAGCCGAACGGCCGCCATTCCGCCACGACGCTGACACCGTAGACGCCCGCGACGTAGAACGGCAGATGATGCAGCGTGAGCGCGAGGTCAGGCCGGATCGGCAGCGCGAGGAACACGCCGAGCCCGGCCAGCGCGAGCGTGGTCAAAACCGTCCGCGACGGGACCAGCACCGCGATCACGTGGCAGATCATCAGCGCGTAGAGAAACCAGAACTGTGCGATCGGACGATACCAGATCGCGGCGAGATCGCCGGGATGAATCGGGATGTTGGCATCCCGCGCCAGCAGCATCGTGATCCCGCCCTGGATCAGCGACCACAGCACGTAGGGATAGGCGATGGTCCAGAGCTTGGAGGTGAGGAAAGGACGCGCGCCGCGCCGCAAGCTGTGCTGCACGTTCAAGCCGGCCAGGAAGAAGAACAGCGGCATGTGGAACGTATAGAGCGTGTAGTCCATCCAGCGCGCGACGGCTCCATCCGGGAAGATGCCGGGGCGCACCAGACCGCCAAGCACATGACCGTACACCACCAGGATGACACCGAGGCCGCGCGCGAAATCGATCCACGCCGTGCGCGCGGTGTCAGCCGTTGCCCTCTGCGTTCCAGCATCCATGCCCGACTTGTCCTGCCTCTGTCGCGCAGCCCGCGTCCGGTCCGCGATGCTGCGAAGTCAGCGCCCCAAGTCATATCGCAGCCGGCTTTGCAGCGCCGTCGGCGCCTGCCAGGACATCGGAGGTATTCTCGCGTTAGTCTTAACCAACCGATAAGCCTCTGCCGGATGGCTGCGCCTACGCCGGGGATCGCGACCGGAGCCAGGCCCGAGCTGGAGGCAAAGGCGCTGCCGTGATGCTTCTCCGAGGCGAGCTCGAGGTGACGCCGTGCCACCGTCGCGCGTACAAGTGCGAGGTTCGACGGCGGGCCCGCTGCCGCCTGCGGCGGCCTCTCTGCCTACCCGACAGCACGATCGGGAACGTCACCGCCCGACGAAACCGCGTCGCGCCAGCCCTGCCAGCGCACCGCGCAGGCGGGCGCGATCGGTGATGACGCCGCGGGATGAGCTGAACAGGCGGACCACCAATTGCCGCCGTTGCGCTTCGTCGGGCTGCAGGCGCAGATGCGTGGTCGTCCTGGAGACGGCCTCGACCGACGCCTCGAGCCATCCGAGGCCGTCGAGATGCAGCGGCAATCGGGTGCCCGGCCGGTTCATGCGATGATGCGGTGGACCGGCCACGCGGGCCGACGACAGCGACAGCGCCTCGATCTTGCACGGCACGACCTCGCCGCTCTGCGCCAGCCAGCCCGCCTCGCCGCTCGGAAACAGGTCCTCGCCGCGCGGCAGCTCGAAGCAGACGAGAAACGCGATGAAGGCGATCAGCATCGCGATGCCGGCCCATAACAGATTGAAGTAGTCGATCGACGAAATCTCGCTGGCTGCATTCGGCGACACGAACGCCCAGACGATGGCCGCCGCCGAGCTCGCGGCGATCGCGCCGAAGATCGCGGCGAGCTTGCCGTGGACGCGCGGCTTGGAGCGGTCGCCGCCCTTGTCGGTCACCTTGAAGGGGCGGCCGAACGGCCGGACCAGCGCGCTGAGCAAGGTGGCCGTGACGGCAAAGCAGGTCACTGCATGGGTCGCTTCCATGAACAGCGGCAGGGTCTTGGAACGCGAGATCCAGCCCATGTAGATGATCGTCCCGAGCAGCGCCGGCACGCCGTAGCGCAGGAACGACAGATAGTCGGCCTCGAACGCCGGCAGCCCGGCGAACCAGTAGATCGGCGGCGCGATCAGAAGTAGCACCATGAACGGCTTGCAGGCCCAGTTGAGCACGCCATGCAGGAAGTGCCAGCGCTGGGTGAAGCTGTAGCCGCGGCTGCGCAGCGGACCATCGCGCAAGAGCGCGACCTGGATCGTGCCGAGGCACCAGCGGGCGCGCTGGGTGATGTATTCGGGCACGCCTTCCGCCGAGAGGCCGAAGCTGAGCGGTTCGTTCAGCCAGACCGTGCGATGGCCGCGCTTGAGCAGCGTGTAGGTGAGGTTGAGATCCTCGGAGATCGCCGCGTGCGGGAAGCCGCCGATCTCCATGAGCCGCTCGCGGCGGACGACGAAGGAGGTGCCGACACAAAACGCGCAGCCCCAGGCGTCCTTCGCCGGTTGGAACACGTCGAAGAAGAAGCGCTGGTCGTCGACCCAGTGGCTTGACGCCAGCAGATTGTGCTGGATCGGATCGGGGTTGTAGTAGAATTGCGGCGTCTGCACGACGGCGATATCGGGCTCGGACAGCAGCAGGCCGACCGTCCGCTGGAGGAAGTCGCGGCGCGGGGCGAAGTCGGCATCGAGCACCAGGATCACCGGCGCGTTCGATAGCTGCGCCGTCGCCGCAAGCGCGTTGTTGAGATTGCCGGCCTTGGCGCCCTTGTTGTCGGGCCGCGTCAGATGGCGCGCGCCGACCTCGTCGCAGAAGGCGCGGAGCCGATCGCGCCTGGTGTCGTCGAGCACCCAGACGGTCTTGTTGGGATAGTCGAGCGCGAGCGCGGCGAGGATCGAGCGCTCGACTATCTCCATGGGCTCGTCATAGGTGCAGATGAACACGTCCACGGCCGGCTGCTCGCCCCGTGCGGCCAACGCAGCTTGCGCGGCGTCGGCCTGTCCCGAGCGGTCGACGCTGCGGGTCAAGATCAGAATCGACATCAGCGTGTAGGAGATCGCCACGATCTCGAGCGTGATGAACAGCCGCGGCCACAGCGCCTGCAGGGTCAGGTCGAACACCGGCAGCGTGTCGTGCCAGCGCCACAGCGTGTAGATCAGGAGGAACGACGCTGCGGTAGCGCCGAACAGCAGGCGGTCGCGCCGGCGCGTCGGATCGAGCAGACGCGCCATCACGAGGAGCCCGAGCAGGACTCCGAGATCGGTGGTCAACACCGAGGCGTCATTGCTGGGGAGCGGAAACATCAGGGGACCCTTGCGCCGGTGAAAGGATTCCAGCCGGTCTCGGCGAGCACGGCCCAGGCGGTAGCACCGAGATGCGGGCGCTTGTAGTAGAAGAAGTCCTGGATGGTGGTCGCGCCCGTCGGGTCGATCGACAGACCCGTGGTGAGGCGCGCGTTGCGCGTCGCGTTCAGCAGTCCCGTTGCCGTGCGGTCGGCACGCAACCCTGCAAGCAGCTCCTCGCTGGCAGCGGCATCCCCGGCCATGCGATAGGCCAGCGCCGCCTGCGCGGTGCCCTCGACCCAAACGCCGTCGCGATCGCCGTTGAAATCGAAGCCTCCGTCGACGGCAAGATGAGTTTCGGCAAAGCGCAGCGCCCTGCGCCAGTCGGGCGCATCCGTCACCGCCATCCACGGCCAGAGCTGCACGTCGAGCGCGAGCAGATTGTCGTCGGCGAGGTGGCCGTCGGGCTTGGTGCCGAGCAGGAAGCGATCGCCGCGGAACGTGCGATCGAGCAGGCGGCGCGCCGTCTGCGCGGCATCCTGATAGCGCGGCTCCAATGTGATACGATGGAGCCAGGAGGCCACGGCGTAGACATCGGCATTATGCTCGGTCGACATCCAGCTGAGGCGCACCTGCTGCGGATCGTAACCGTGATAACCGCCGCTGAAGCCGTCCGCTCCGTTCGATGCGCTGGCAATGATCCAGTCCATCAGGCGCCGCGCGCCGGACAAGTAGTCCTCCTCGCCGGTCGCCTGATGCAGCGTCAGCAGCGCCAGCGCTGCCCAGGCGACGTTGCCGGTCGCGGTGCCGTCCTGCGCGGCATCCTCGCCCCAGATCTTCTTCTGGTCGTCCCACCAGCCCGGCAGCAGCGCCGCCCCGGGGCCGACAGGACCGGCGCGATAGGCATTGCGAAGGCGCCCATCGCCGAAGGTGCGATCATGAGCGGCGGCATGCACCAGCGCGTTGCCGATCACGCGGCCCTCGTCGGTGCGACCGCATGCGACCAGCGCGATCGCTGCCAGAGCGTTGTCATAGGTGAACGCCGTCGTCGAAAGGCCGAGCGGCAGCCCCTCCTCGTCGGCACCCGGCTCGTAGCTGCGAATGAACGCCGCGTCACGGCCGGCGAGGCCAGGCTCGACGGCCTGCACCAGTCCCGCACAGAGCGAAGTCTCGGCCCGCATCGGCGATGCGCCGCCGAGCAGAGCGATCACCGCCATCATCATGGAGAGAAGCCTCATTGTGCCGAGACCGCGCGCGCCGTCGGAAGCCACTGCTCGTCCAATACCGGCTGCTGCGCCGGGTGCGACCGCAAGGCGGAGTCGAGCTTGGTGACACCGGCACGGCGCGTCGCTTCGTCCGGCTCAGACGGGTCCAGGTCGGTCAGCGACGCAACGAGGTGGCCGAGCCGGCGCCATGTCACCGACATCGACGGCACGATGCCATTGTCGCGCGTCACGGTGACCCACTGCCCCACCGTGCAGGCCGGTGTCGCCGCGGAGGTCGGCTGCGCCGCCGGTTTTTCGTCGGCAGCATCAGGTGTGATCATGACATAGAGCTCGCGCCGCTCGGTCTGCGGAAATGGCACGGCAAAGCGCTCGTCGACCTTGTCGCTGGTCTTCGGCAGCACGGCGCTGACGATGCCGCTATGGAAGCCGCCGCCATCGATGCGCACCTTGGTGCCCGGCTTCATCGCTTCGCCCTGGCGATAGGAGAAGATCGCGACCACAAAACGCTTGTCGCAATCGACCACCGAGGCGATCGTATCGCCGGCGCTGACGTGGCGTCCGGTGTCGGCGCCCACCGCCAGCACCTTGCCGGGACCGGGCGAGAGCACGTCCGCGGCAGCGAGCCGCGCCAGCCGCGCGCGCTCCGACTTGATCAGGCCCTCGAGATCATCGAGCACGGCCGCCTGCTGTTTCTCCTCGATCTCCATCCGCCTTGCATCGAGATCGATGTCACGGCGCTTCTGACTGAGCATGTTCAGCGCGACCAGATCCTCGCCGACATAGACGCCGGCGTCGAGCGCCTTCAGCTGTGTCAGCTTCTGGTTCAGCTTGGCAGTCTGCGCATCGGTGTCGTGCAGCGCCGCCGCATATTGCTGCTCGGTCGGCTTCAGCATCTCGACGCTGGCGGCATCGCGCGCGACCATGCGGTTCTGGCGGTCGACGATGGCCTTCTTCTCGCTGCTCTGCGCGTTCGACTGCGCGACGCGGGCACGCAGCTCCTCGATCTGGGACTGCAACTGCGCCTTCAACTGACCGGCTTGGCTCGCGATCTCCCGATCGAGCGAGCTGACATAAGCGACGTCGGACTGATGCTTGGCGCGGGTGGCGTCGAGCTTCTGACGCGCGTCGCCCGCCTTTTCTTCCAGCGAGATGAGCGTGGCGCGGTCGAGCCGCGGATTGGTGATCTCTGCGAGGCGGTCGCCGGACCGAACCTCGCCACCCGGCTTGGCCGTGAGCGAATCGACCTGGCCCGCGATCGGGGACGTCAGCAGCATCACCGGCGCATCGACCACGGCGCGATCGGACTGGTCGGCCACGATCGGCGGCACCACCGCGGTCAGCATCAGCGCCGAGAGGATGCCGGCCACGCCGAGCGCCGACACCCTGAGGATCACGGGATGGCGCTGTGGCTGGGTTGCGGTCTTCGGAGCGGCGGGACGTTGCGCGGGGGCTGGCTTGAAACCGTCATCGAAGCGATCGGTCATCAGGTCTCTTTCGGTTTGGGGTGACACGCCCCGAAAGACGCTTCCTCGGCTGATCCGGAGTTCCAGGCTCCGGTCTCGATGGCTCAACCCAAACCAGATCGCGGGCACATCGTTTCAAGCTGCGCCCGATCTCCGCGCTCACCTCCGGTCACGTTATGTTGCAGTGCGATGGCGCGGTTTCCGCTTGCGGCCGCACTCAATCCTCATTCGCCTTGAAGCGTCCGAGTCCCTTCAAGATGAACGGCGCGATCAGAGCAATCAGCGCGACGACCAGAAGCGTTGCAGAGATCGGCGACTGCAGCAGGGTCATGGGGTCCCCAAGGCTGATCGCGAGCGCCCGCCGCAACTGGCTCTCGGCGATCGGCCCGAGGATGAGCCCGACCACGACGGGCGCAATCGGGAAATCGAACCGGCGCATCAGGAAGCCGAGCACGCCGAAGCCGGCCAGCATCGACAGTTCCACGACCGACGGTTTTGCCGCGATCGTGCCCATGGTCGCGAACACGAGGATGCCAGCGTAGAGCCATGGTGTCGGGATCGCGAGCAGCTTCACCCACAGGCCGACCAGCGGCAGGTTGAGGACGAGCAGCATCGTGTTGGCGATGAACAGGCTCGCGATCAGGCCCCAGACCAGGTCGGGCCGCTCGGCGAACAACAGCGGGCCCGGGTTGAGACCATACTGCTGGAAGCCGGCGAGCATCATCGCGGCGGTCGCCGACGTCGGCAGGCCGAGCGTCAGCAGCGGCACCAAGGTGCCCGCGGCAGAAGCGTTGTTGGCGGCCTCAGGGCCGGCGACGCCTTCGATCGCGCCTTTGCCGAATTGGTCGGGATATTTGGTCAGGCGCCGCTCGGCAGAATAGGACAGGAACGTCGGGATCTCCGCCCCGCCCGCCGGCAGCGCGCCGATTGGAAAGCCGAACATGGTGCCGCGCAGCCACGGCTTCCACGACCGCTTCCAGTCCTCGCGCGTCATCCACAACGAGCCCTTGATGGCCTCGATCTTCTCCTCGGTATGATGCCGGCGCGAGGCGACGTAGAGCGCCTCGCCGACCGCGAACAGGCCGACCGCCAAGGTCGTCACCTCGACGCCATCGAGCAGCTCCGGCACGCCGAAGGCGAGCCGCGCCTGCCCGGTGAGCTTGTCGATGCCGATGAGGCCGAGCGTGAGACCAATGAACAGGCTGGTGAGGCCGCGGATCGGTGAATCGCCGAAGGTCGCGGACACCGTGACGAAGGCGACGCACATCAGCGCGAAGTAGTCCTCCGGCCCGAAGCGCACAGCGATGTCGACGAGGTAAGGCGACAGGAAGGCGAGACCGATCGTGGCGATGGTGCCTGCGACGAAGGAGCCGATCGCCGCGGTCGCCAGCGCCGGGCCGCCGCGGCCGGCCTTGGCCATCTTGTTGCCCTCGAGCGCGGTCGCCATCGAGGCGCTCTCGCCAGGCGTGTTGATCAGGATCGCGGTGGTCGATCCGCCATACATGCCGCCATAGTAGATGCCGGCGAACATGATCAGCGAACCGCCGGGATCGAGCTTGTAGGTGACCGGCAGCAGCAGGGCGACCGTGAGCGCCGGCCCGATGCCCGGCAGCACCCCGACGGCGGTGCCGAGGAACACGCCGACCAGCGCATAGAGCAGGTTCATGGGCTGGACGGCGATCGCCATCCCATGCGCGAGCGCGGCAAAGGTGTCCATCAGAGCAGTCTTTCGAGCGGACCGGCGGGAAGGCTCAAGGTCAGGAGGCGGTCGAAGGCGAGATAGATCGTGGTCGTCAGCACCGCGCCGATGACGAAATCGGTGACAAAGGCGCGCCGGCCGAACGCCGCCGACGTCGTCACGAACAGCGCCGTCGTCGCCAGGATGAAGCCGCCGCCGAAGCCGATGATGGCGATCAGCAGCGCAAGTCCGACAAGAATGAGCAGCACCGCGACCGGATCGGAGCTCTCGCGCGGCGGCAGGTTGCCTCTGACGGCATCGATCAGATTGGCCAGTGCAAGAATGCCGAGCCCGATCGCGATCACGACCGGCATGACCTGCGGGCCCATGCCGTACATCGTGGTCGCCGGGATCTGATTGGCGTCGTAGACCAGCACGAGCGCGACGGCCGCCAGGAGCGCCGCAATGACGATGCCGGCCTTGTCGACGCCTCCCGAGGCGGGTGTCTCGGTGCCGGCGCGCTCCGTCGTCATGACTTGACGAGGCCGACCGACTTCAGCACGTCGGTGACGCGCACGTTCTCCTTCTTCAGGAACTCGGCGAAGGCGTCACCCGGAAGATAGGCATCATCCCAGCCCTTCTGTTTCAGGATCTCCTTCCAGGAATCCGACTTCACCATCTTCTCGACGGCCTCGCTGAGCGTCTTTTTCTGCTCCGGCGTAATGCCGGGCGCAGCGACGACCGAGCGCCAGTTGGCGAGCACGAGATCGATGCCCTGCTCCTTGAAGGTCGGGATGTCGACGCCGGGAATGCGCTTCTCCGAGGATATGCCGATCGCGCGCAGCTTGCCGCTCTTGATCTGCCCGTCATACTCGGACAGGCCGGAAATGCCGGCGGTGACCTTGCCGCCGAGGATCGCCGCCAGCGACTCGCCGCCGCCTGAGAACGGGATGTAGTTGACCTTCTTGGCGTCGGCGCCGACGGCGCCGGCGAACAGCGCGGCCATGACGTGATCGACACCGCCGGCCGAGCCGCCGGCGAAGGTGACCTTGGCGATGTCGGCCTTCAGCGCCGCGGCGAGATCCTGCGCGGTCTTGATCGGCGATGCGGCCGGCACGACGATGACCTGGATCTCCTCAGTCAGCCGCGCGATCGGCGTCACCTGCTCCAGGGTCACCGGCGACTTGTTCATGGCGAGCGCGCCGACCATCACGAAGCCGTTGACCATCAGCTGGTTGCCGTCGCCCTTGGCGCCGGTGACGAACTGCGCGATGCCGACGGTGCCGCCGGCGCCGGCGACGTTGGTCACCTGGACGCTGCGTGCCACGCCCGACGCCACGAAGGCCTGCTGCATTGCCCGCGCGGTCTGGTCCCAGCCGCCGCCGGGCGCGGCCGGCGCCATGACCTTCAACTCGAGTTGCTGGGCGAAGGCTGGAGTACCGGCAAGCACAGTCAAAGCGACGACCGCGCCGAACAGGCGCGTACAGAACGAATTCAAAGCGGTCCTCCACGGTCGGCCGAACGAACGGCTCGCGTTTCTTTTGCCTCTGAGGAACGGCATTTCAGCGGGAAATGCGGCCGCTGTCCAGACGGGATTGCTCGCGCCGTCGCCCGCGTTGCAGCAGCAGCCTTGGGAGAACGAGACGGTTGTGGGAGGAGCGGCCTAACCGCAAGTCCAGACCATCCCCACCGGCGTCCGCGTCCAGCACGGGCCGAAGCTGCCGCCATTGTAATGGCCGCGATAGAAGCCGGGCTGGCCGAAATAATGCCACTCGCCGTTGTAGAGCATGTATTTCGGCGTACCGTCGATATACCAATGGCGGCGGCTGCCGCGCGGCCCGTTGCGCATGGCCTCCTTGTCGGCATAGAGCGGCAGGCTGTTGTTGGGCGGCTGCTTGTAGCCGGGCAGGAAGCCATAGCCCTGCCAACGGTGCGCCTTGCGCTTGTGCGACGGCGCCGCGGTCGCGATCGCGGGCACCAGCAGCAGAAGCATCACGATCGCGACGATGAAACGATGCGGCATCACGGCAGCCCGATGGATACGAGGGTCTCGAATCTTCAGTTCGATTGCGGCATGGCAACGGCCGTTCCGTCATGAAATGTTTCAGCGATGCCGCCGATGCGCGCGGCGCGGCGGAGGCGACGGTGGGGCGTAGAAGGGATTGAGATCGCACATCGCCGCACGGCCCGACGCCGTCGCGCGACATTGCGGCAGCGACGTATAGCTGCAGTCGATCCACTCGCCACCGCCAAACCGGCCGCCTTCATAGACCTTCATGCACACGGGATAGCGCGGATCGTAGGCCTGGGCGTGAGCAGAGCCCGATAGGACGAACCCGACCGCCAAACCCAGCGCGAGGGCGCTCCAGTTGAGGACACGCATGCAGGACCTCCGGAATCGACGTCTCGCCGGCCCAGGCCGATTCCCGAGACGGTGATTGCCCCTGCTCTGTATCGCCAGGGCGTCAAGGCCGCAATGACGCCATTACAACAGGTCGGCCTGCTCTCCGCCGCGGAACCCCATCGCCAGCACGT
The DNA here is from genome assembly GCF_032485115.1 of Bradyrhizobium sp. SZCCHNRI2009. Taxonomy (NCBI): domain Bacteria; kingdom Pseudomonadati; phylum Pseudomonadota; class Alphaproteobacteria; order Hyphomicrobiales; family Nitrobacteraceae; genus Bradyrhizobium; species Bradyrhizobium sp. SZCCHNRI2009. The sequence continues at coordinate 1,159,647 of NZ_JAUEUH010000001.1, read as the reverse complement.
AGCGCTCCGACGAATCCTGCCGGCTCGCCGCCGGCTTGACGTGACGGACGCTGGCGTAATCGCGCTTGAGCTGCGCCATCAAGTCGGCATCGGCGCCGCTCTGGAACGTCTTGGCGAGAAAGCTGCCGCCCGGCTTGAGCACCTCGCTGGCGAAATGCGCGGCGAGTTCGACGAGACCGACAATGCGCAACTGGTCGGTCTTGCGGTGGCCGGTGGTGTTGGCCGCCATGTCCGACATCACCACATCGGCACGCCCGCCGAGCATCGCGCGGAGCTTTTCGGGCGCATCCTGGGCATGAAAGTCGAGCTGGGTGAAGGTGACGCCGGGGATCTCGCCCATCTCCAGCAGATCGATCGCGATCACCCTGCCCTTCCCGGCTTCGGCCCCGACCCGGCGCGCCGCGATCTGGCTCCAGCCGCCGGGCGCAGCGCCGAGATCGAGCACCGTCATGCCGGGCTTGAGCAGATGATGCTTGTCGTCGATCTCGAGCAGCTTGTAGGCCGCGCGCGAGCGATAGCCGTCGCGCTTGGCTTGCGCGACATAGGGATCGTTGAGCTGGCGCTCCAGCCAGAGTTTCGAGGACAGCTTGCGCTTGCCTCCGGTCTTGACCTGCACATGCATGCGGCCCGTGGTGTCTTTTGCCATGTGTTTCTCGGTCGTCGTGACCAGACGCGGGAGGCGAAAATCCATCCACGCTCGAGGTCTGGCGGAACTACAAAGGTCACCCTCCCCTGGAGGGGGAGGGTCGATCGGGAGCGAAGCGAGCGATCGGGGTGGGGTGAGCCGCACGAAGACCGCTCGTGGAACTCACCCCACCCCGTCTCACATTGCGCTCCATGTGAGACGACCCTCCCCCTCCAGGGGAGGGTGAAGTCGCTACGCCGTGCGCAGCGCGCCGTCTTCGCGCATCATCTCGACCAGCATGCCCTCGCGCAGGCCGCGATCGGCGACGCGCAGCCGCGGCAGCGGAAAGGACCGGCGGATGGCGTCGAGAATGGCGCAGCCCGCCAGAACGAGATCGGCGCGGTCGATGCTGATGCAATTGTTCTCGGCGCGCTCCTGGTAGCTCATCGCCAGCAGCCTGCCGATCGTCGTCGTGATGTCGGCGTCGTTGATCCAGATGCCATCGACCCGGCGCCGATCGTAGCGCGCGAGGTTGAGATGGATGCCCGCCAGCGTCGTCACGGTGCCGGAGGTTCCAAGCAGATGCATGCCGGCGAGATCGCCGCCGTTCTCGGCCGCGAACGGGCCAACATGCTCGGCCACGGCCTCGACCATGGCGGCATAGATCTCCGGCGTCACGTCACGGCCGCCGAACCGTTCGGCCAGCGTCACGACCCCGAGCGGGATCGACATCCAGGCCTTGATCCGCGGCTCGGCGTTGCGGTCGCCCGCATCGCGCTCGATCCGGACCAACTCGCTGGAGCCGCCGCCGATGTCGAACAGGATCGCCCCTCGCCCGCCGGGATCGAGCAGCGGCGCGCAGCCCTTGACGGCCAGTGCCGCCTCGGTCTCGCGGTCGATCACCTCGAGCTCGATGCCGGTCTCGGCCGCAACCCGGCTGCGGAACCCCTCGGCATTGGCCGCAGCGCGGCAGGCCTCGGTCGCGATCAGCCGCAGGCGCCTGGCCTTCTTCGACTGGATCTTGTCCCGGCAGATGCTGAGCGCCGCGATGGCCCGATCCATCGCCGCGTCGCTGATGCAGCCGGTGGTCGAGATGCCCTCGCCCAGCCGGACAATGCGCGAGAAGGAGTCGACCACGCGGAAACTGTCGCCCGAAGGACAGGCGATCAGGAGCCGGCAATTGTTGGTTCCGAGGTCCAGGGCCGCGTAGACGCTGCTGCCATTGCTGGCGCAGGAAGGCGTCGCGACGTCCAGACCCGGACGCAAGCCGGGCTCCAAGTTCCCGCGCGGCGCGGGACTCTCCCGCAGCCGCGTGTCATTGATCATTCAAATGTCTTTCCGCTGGCCGAACCGGCCCAGATGGAAGTTCTCTTTCGTGAGACATTATCAGTGGATAGCGCCGGCGCAACAGCCCCTCCATCAGGCGTGATGCACCATTCCTAATCAACCGTTGTCCGGCCGCGGGCGCTGCACTATCTGGGAACAGCCCGCATTTGCGACCAATTCAGCCCCTTGGGTCCTCATCCATGCAAGATCACACCTCCCCGGCCTCCCTCGAAAACGCGATCGCGCTGCAGAAATTCGGCGTCGGGCAGCCGGTCCGGCGCAAGGAGGACGACACGCTGGTGCGCGGTCACGGCAAATATACCGACGATTTCAACCTGCCCGGCCAGGCCCATGCCTGGATCGTGCGCTCCAGCCACGCCCACGGCATCATCAAGGGAATTGATACCGCGGCCGCAAAGGCGATGCCCGGCGTGCTCGGGGTGTGGACCGGCGCCGACCTCGCCGGAGCCAATTATGGTCCGTTCACCTGCGGCCTGCCGCTGAAGGGCCGGGACGGCTCGCCGCTGCTGCAGACCAACCGGCCGGCGCTCGCCACCGACAAGGTCCGCTTCGTCGGCGACCCCGTTGCGTTCGTAGTCGCGGAGACCGCGGCCCAGGCCCGCGACGCGGCCGAGGCGGTCGAGCTCGATATCGAGCCCCTGCCCGCGGTCACCAATGCCGAGGAAGCCGCCAAGCCCGGCGCGCCGCAGCTCTATGACCATATCCCCAACAACGTCGCGCTCGATTATCATTACGGCGACACGGCCAAGATCGAAGAGGCCTTCGCCAAGGCCGCGCACGTCACCAAGCTCGACATCGTCAACACCCGCGTCGCCGTGGTGTCGATGGAGCCGCGCGTCGCGCTCGCGGCGTTCGACGGCAAGACCGAGCGCTTCACCTTGCAGGTGCCGACCCAGGGCGTGTCCGGCAACAAGGCGACGCTGGCGAAGATTCTGAACGTCGCGCCGGACAAGGTCCGCATCCTCACCACCAATGTCGGTGGCTCCTTCGGGATGAAGAACGTCTCCTATCCCGAATATGTCTGCATCCTGCACGCCGCCAAACAGCTGGGCCGCCCCGTGAAATGGCGCGACGAGCGCACCACCGCCTTCCTGTCCGACAGCCAGGGCCGCGATCAGATCATCCATGGCGAGCTGGCGCTCGACGCCGACGGCCGGTTCCTCGCTGTGAGACTGTCCGGCTACGGCAATCTCGGCGCCTACATCATGGGCGTCGCACCGCTGCCGCTGTCGCTCAACACCGGCAAGAACCTCGCCAGCGTCTACAAGACGCCGCTGCTCGGCGTCGATATCAAGACCGTGCTGACCAACGTCACCCTGATGGGCGCCTATCGCGGCGCCGGCCGTCCCGAGGCCAACTACTTCATGGAGCGCTTGATCGACACCGCCGCGCGCGAGATGGGCATCGACCGTCTCACCATCCGCAAGCGCAACTTCATCAAGCCGAGCCAGATGCCGTTCCCGGCGGCGTCGGGCGTCACCTACGACTCCGGCGACTTCGCCGCGGTGTTCGAGAAGGCACTGCAGGTCTCCGACTACGCCGGCTTCGCCAAGCGCAAGCGCGAGAGCCGCAAGAACGGCAAGCTGCGCGGCATCGCGGTCGGCTCTTATCTCGAAGTGACCGCGCCGCCCTCGGGCGAGCTCGGCAAGATCACCTTCGACGCCGATGGCGGCGTGACCCTGACGACCGGCACGCTGGACTACGGCCAAGGCCACGCGACTCCGTTCTCGCAGGTCTTGTCGGCGCAACTCGGCGTGCCGTTCGAGAAGATCAGGCTGGAGCAGAGCGATTCCGATCTCGTGCGGTTCGGCAACGGCACCGGCGGCTCGCGCTCGATCACCGCGACCGGCCAGGCCATCGTCGAGTCCTCACAGCTCGTCATTGCCAAGGGCAAGCAGGCCGCCGCGCATCTGCTCGAAGCCTCGGAAGCCGACATCGAGTTCGCGGGCGGCCAGTTCACCATCGCCGGCACCGATCGCAGCATCGACATCATGGAGCTGGCGCGCCGCCTGCGCGAGGGCAAGATGCCCGACGGCGTGCCAGCCTCGCTCGACGTCGACCACAACTCGACAGTAACGGAATCGACGTTCCCCAATGGTTGTCATGTCTGCGAGGTCGAGATCGAACCGGACACCGGCGTCGCGCAGATCGTCGCCTACACCGCGATCAACGATTTCGGCACGGTGATCAACCCGATGATCGTCGCCGGCCAGCTCCATGGTGGCGTCGCCCAGGGCATCGGCCAGGCGCTGATGGAGCATCTACGCTACGACGAGAGCGGCCAGCCGATCACGGGATCTCTGATGGACTACGCGCTGCCGCGCGCCTCCGACGTGCCGATGATGACGGTCGACAACCATCCGGTGCCGGCGAAGTCCAACCCGCTCGGCACCAAGGGCTGCGGCGAAGCCGGCTGCGCCGGCTCGATGGCATCCGTGATCAACGCGGTGATCGACGCACTGTCCGACTACGGCGTGAAGCATCTCGACATGCCGCTGACCACCGAAAAGCTCTGGCGCGCGATCCAGGACGGCAAGGCGAGGACCGCGGCGTAGCCGCTTCGCTCGCGATGAGGCGAAAACTCTCATTGCCAAACGAAAAGCCCGTAGCCCGCATGCGGGGTCTCACGGGCTGTATCGGTGAACCCGGATGTCGCTCCCGCCTGCACCCGCTGGGCGCCGGCGTGCGCGCATCCGGGCTACGGACTGTCGAGATTGGGCCGCGGGTCCTCTCCACGTCATTGCGAGCGTAGCGCGTAGCGAAGCAATCCAGACTGCCTCCACGGCAACACTCTGGATTGCTTCGCTGCGCTCGCAATGACGGGAGTGTGGGGCAAGCAGCGTACCCAGAACTTCGCCGTCATCGTCCGCGCAGGCGGAGCATGACAGCTGTCTTTTGGATGCCGCGTGCCTCTTGCCAAGTCCGTCCGCTAGGCGGCCGCCTGCGCGCGCGGCTGATAGATCGCCACGTGATGGCAATGCGCGAGTGGGCGGTCGCCATTGGCGACCACCAGCGCATCGATCTCGACGAAGCGGTGGCCCTTCTTCTCGTAGTTCGCGACCACCCGGCCACGCGCCGTGATCTCCTCGGCTTCTGCAATCGCCGACAGCAATTGCATTCGGCTGCCGACGTGAATCCAGGGGCCGAGGACGACATTGTCGACCAGCAGCCGGTTCATCACCCTCTGCAACATGCCCGGGTGACCAAGCCGCTCGTTTGCATAGATCGGATCGCGCTCGCGAATCTCAGAGAGATAGGCGGTGGCCGCCTGCCCTGGCCACGCGCGTGCCGCCGTGCCGAGCCAGCTGCCGACAGCGAACGACTCCGCGCTGACGAGCGGCCGCACCGCCGCGGCTGGAACCTCTCGATATTCGGCCAGAGCGATGTCGGGCGCTGACGCGGGCAGCGACGCGGAACCGGTGGCGCAGATCTCACCTTTACTCACGACCTCCAGGCTGAGCCCGTCGCCGACCTCCTCCGCCCTGACCTCGGCGATCTCGCCGTCATAGACCGGCTTGGTGAACCGCGCCTCGATCAGCCCGCGCTCCAGGAATGCCCGGCCCCAGCGCACAACCGGCTGATGCAGCATATAGGCCAGCACTTCGACGCCGGGCACGAGGCCGCCCGCGAAGCCGAACCGGCGCGCCACGCTGTCATCGTGCATCTTGTTCTCGGACTGCTTGGCCGTGTTGAACGCCTCGACCGCATAGGTCGCGATTCCGTCTGCCATCCTTGCCTCCCTTTGACCCTTTTCGGGCGATGGTAACGGCCGGAAAGGTCCTGGCAAGGCCAGCGTTTGGCTCGCAATTTGGCTGGCGATGGGGTACCAACCGGCCACCCCCAGCAGAACGCCAGATGACGACCGAAACCGCCGAGCTCGCCCCTGTCACGATCTATGTCGACGCCGACGCCTGTCCGGTGAAGGACGAGATCTATCGCGTCGCGATCCGCCACGGCCTGCCAGTGATCGTGGTCGCGGGCGGCTTCATCCGCGTGCCCGAGGATCCCCTGATCACGCGCGTGGCGGCGGGCAGCGGCATGGATGCCGCGGACGACTGGATCGCAGAGCGCGCCGGCGCCGACGACGTCGTCATCACAGCGGACATTCCGCTGGCGAGCCGCTGCGTCAAGGCCGGCAGCGCGGTGATCGCGCCGAACGGCAAGGCGTTCACCGAGGAGTCGATCGGCATGACGCTCGCCGTGCGCAACCTCATGACCGATCTGCGCTCGTCCGGCGAGGTCACCGGCGGGCCGCGCTCGTTCACGCCGCGCGACCGCTCCACCTTCCTCTCCACCCTCGATCAGACCATCCGCCGCATGCAGCGCCAGCGCGCCGCGCGGATGCAGCAGCAAGGCTAGACCCATGGCGCCGCCTCTCATCCAACTCAAGGACATCCGCCTGACCTTCGGCGGCACCGCCCTGCTGCAGGGCGTCGAGCTGTCGGTCTCGCCGGGCGAACGCGTCTGCCTGATCGGCCGCAACGGCTCCGGCAAATCGACGCTGCTCAAGATCGCCGCCGGCCTCGTCGAGTGCGACAGCGGCACGCGCTTCGTGCAGCCGGGCGCCACCGTGCGCTACCTGCCGCAGGAGCCGGACTTCTCCGGCCATGCCACCACGCTGTCCTATGTCGAGGCCGGGCTCGGTCCCGGCGACGATCACTATCAGGCGCGCTATCTCGTCGAGCAGCTCGGCCTCACCGGCGAGGAAGATCCGGCGCATGTTTCCGGCGGCGAGGCGCGCCGCGCGGCGTTGGCGCGCGTGCTCGCGCCCAACCCCGACATCCTGCTCTTGGACGAGCCGACCAACCATCTCGACCTGACCACGATCGAATGGCTGGAGAACGAGCTCGACGGCCGAAGCTCGGCGCTGGTGCTGATCAGTCACGATCGCCGTTTCCTCACCAATCTGTCGCGCGCGACCGCCTGGCTCGACCGCGGCCAGATCAAGCAGATCGACCGCGGCTTTGCGGCGTTCGAGGCGTGGCGCGACGAGGTGCTGGCGGAAGAAGAGCGCGAGCAGCACAAGCTCGACCGCAAGATCGTCAACGAAGAGCACTGGCTGCGCTACGGCGTCTCCGGCCGCCGCAAGCGCAACGTCAAGCGGCTCGCCAACCTGCATGCGCTGCGCCAGCAGCGCCGCGACTATCGCGGCACGGCGGGCGCCGCCAACCTCGCCGCGGCCGAGGCCGACAAGTCCGGCAAGCTGGTGATCGAAGCGAAGGGCGCTTCGAAGAGCTTTGGTGATCGCAAGATCGTCGACAACTTCTCCATCCGCATCCAGCGCGGCGACCGCATCGGCATCGTCGGCCCGAACGGCGCCGGCAAGACCACGCTGGTCAACCTGCTCACCGGCGGCAGCGAGCCGGACAGCGGCAGCATCCGGCTCGGCGTCAATCTGGAGACGGCGACGCTCGACCAGCACCGCGAGAGCCTCGATCCCCGGACGACGCTCGCCGAAGCGCTGACCGGCGGCCGCGGCGATCACGTCATGGTGGCCGGCAAGCCGAAGCACGTCGTCGGCTACATGGAGGACTTCCTGTTCTCGCGCGAGCAGATGCGCACGCCGCTCGAAGTGCTCTCCGGCGGCGAGCGCGGCCGGCTGATGCTGGCGCGCGCGCTGGCCAAGCCATCGAACCTGCTGGTGCTGGACGAGCCGACCAACGATCTCGACCTGGAGACACTCGATGTGCTCGAGGACATGCTCGGCGACTACGAGGGCACGGTGATCCTGATCAGCCACGACCGCGACTTCCTCGATCGCGTGGTCACCTCGGTGATCGTCCCCGAGGGCAACGGCAAATGGCAGGAATACGCCGGCGGCTACAGCGACATGCTGGCGCAACGCGGCGCCGACCTAAAGCGCCAGCATGCCAAGGCGGCTGAGGAGAAGAAGGAAACCAAGCACGCGGCCACGGCGCCTGCGAGCGCGCCGAAGCGCAAGCTCTCCTTCAACGAGAAGCACGCGCTGGAGACCTTGCCGAAGACGATCGCCAAGCTGCAAGCCGAGATCGCCAAGCAGCAGGCCGTGCTCGCCGACCCCGCGCTGTATGCGAAAGACCGCAAGAAATTCGACGCCGCCTCCCTCGCGATCGCCACTGCGCAAGCCGAGCTCACCGCCGCCGAGGACCGCTGGCTCGAGCTCGAAGTGCTGCGCGAGGAGATCGAGGGCGCGTAACGTTCATCGAAATCACTTCGTCATTGCGAGCGACGTGAAACAATCCGGGGCTGCAGCCGGACTCTGGATTGCTTCGTCGCTTCGCTCCTCGCAATGACGGCAACATGGAGTAAATGACATGACCACCCCGCTCGCCGCCAGGATCGCCCGGGAGTACGGCACGCCCTGTGCCGTCATCGACATGGACAGGGTCGAGCGCAACATCGCGCGCATTCAGGCCCAGTGCGAGGCCGCGGGCGTCGCCAACCGGCCGCACATCAAGACGCACAAGAGCCCGGTGCTCGCGAAGCTGCAGATCGAGGCGGGCGCGCAAGGCATCACCTGCCAGAAGATCGGCGAGGCTGAGATCATGGCGGGTGCCGGCATCGACAATATCCTGATCAGCTACAACCTGATCGGCGAGGAGAAGATGGCACGCCTCGCCGCGCTGCAAGCCAAGGCCGACATGACGGTCGCCGCCGACAACGCGACCGTGATCGCCGGCCTGCCGCAGGCGGCAAAACAATCCGGCCGCACGCTCTCGGTCGTGGTCGAATGCGACACTGGGCGCAAGCGCGCCGGCGTCGAGACGCCGACGGAAGCGATCCAGCTCGCGCGCCAGATCGCAGCGTCAGACGGCCTGCGCTTCGCCGGCTTCATGCTGTATCCGACCGAGACCGGCTGGGACGAGGCGCAGCGGTTCTATGACGAGGCGCTGGCCGGCGTCCGCGCCGACGGGCTGGACGCGGCCATCGTCTCGACCGGCGGCTCGCCCAACCTGAAGAATCTCGGCAAGCTCAAGGGCGCCACCGAGCATCGGCCCGGCACCTACATCTACAACGACCGCATGCAGGTCGCCGCCGGTGTCGCGACCTGGGACGACTGCGCGCTGCACATCTATTCGACCGTCGTCAGCCGCGCCGCACCGGAGCGCGGTATCCTCGACGCCGGCTCTAAGACGCTGACGACGGATACCGGCGGCCTCGACGGCCACGGACTGATCCTGGAGCACCCGGAAGCGAAGATCGCGCGCTTCGCCGAGGAGCACGGCTTCCTCGACCTGTCGCGCAGCAATACCCGTCCCAATGTCGGCGACGTCGTGCGCATCATCCCCAACCACGTCTGCGTCGTCGTCAACATGATGGACGAGGTCGTCATGGTCCGCGGCGAGGAGATCCTGGGCACGCTGCCGGTCGCCGCCCGCGGCAAGCTGCGGTAGGGCGAAACTCTCTCGCAGCGTCATTCCGGGGCAGCCGCACTAGCGGCTGAGCCCGGAATCCATACGCCCGATCGTGGTTATGGATTCCGGGCTCGCCCTCCGGGCGCCCCGGAATGACGACGGTGTTTGTGGCCGCCCGCTCGGCTATTCACTGCAGCTGTTCCGCCAATCTTCCATGGAATCGTAGATGACGGCCTCGGGCCAGCGAGGATCAAGCTCGCGGCGCCGTGTCCACGTCAAATGGACTTGAGCCACGCAGCCTCCCCCGAGCGCTACAAGAACGTCGTCGCAGTCCTCGCGTCGGGCGACGATCCTGAGGGACCGATTAGCCAGCGCATGATTGGGACCTACTTCGCGCGCAAGTTCTTCTTCGAACGCGGCGCGGAGCTGATCGTCCGTCATCCAAGACCAGGGCTCGGGAAGCTGGTCAGACATTGCCTGCCATTTCCCCCGCACGCCACTTCAACACGCCCTTCCCCGCGGCGACCCCGGTCGCAAACGACGCCTGCAGCAGGTAGCCGCCGGTCGGGGCTTCCCAGTCGAGCATTTCGCCGGCGGCGAACACGCCGGGCAGGCGTTTGAGCATGAAGTCGGCGTCGAGTTCGTCACGCGCGATGCCGCCGGCGCTGGAGATCGCGCGCGCCAGTCCGGCGGTGCCCGTCAGCTTGATCGGCACGGCGTTGATCAGTGCAGCGAGACGGTCCGGCAACAGCGATGACAGCGACAGGCCTTGCGCTTTTGCCGCCTCCTGCAGCAGGCCGATCGCGACGGGGGACAGTTGCAGCGCCTTGCGCAGGACATTCGAGAACGACTGCTTGCCGCGGGGCGCTGACAGCCGCTTGACCAGATCGGCGGTCGCAAGATCGGGTCGCAGCGCGACGTCAAGAATGGCCGCGCCTTCCAGAGCGATTGCCTCGCGCAACTCGGCGGACAGCGCATAGACCGCGCCGCCTTCAATGCCGTCGCGCGTGACGATAGCCTCGCCGCGGACGCTGCGATCAGCAAACGACAGCGCGATGCCTTTGAGCGGCTGGCCTTCGAAGCGGCCGCGGAAGATGTCCGACCAGGCGACAGTGAAGCCGCAATTGGCCGGCCGCAGCGGCGCAATCGCGACCCCCTTCGCGGCGAGAAGCGATGCCCAGCCCCCGTCGGAGCCGAGCCGCGGCCAGCTGGCGCCGCCGAGCGCGAGCACGGTCGCATCGGCCGTGATCGCGCGCAGTCCTGCCGGTGTCTCGAATATCAGCCGCCCTGCCTCGTCCCAGCCGGTCCAGCGATGCCGCAGCTCGAAGCGCACACCCTGCGTGGCCAGCCGGCGCAGCCACGCGCGCAGCAGCGGCGAGGCCTTCATCGCGGTCGGAAACACGCGGCCCGAGGAGCCGATGAACGTGGGCTCGCCGAGCGCCTCGCACCAGTCGCGCAGCCGCTGCGGCGGGAAAGCGCGGATGGCCGGCTCCAGCCACGCCGCCGCCTCGCGATAGCGCGACAGGAAGGCGGACAGCTCTTCGCTATGGGTGAGGTTGAGGCCGCCGCGCCCTGCCATCAGGAATTTGCGCGCGACCGACGGCATCGCGTCGTAGACGGTGACGGCGGCACCGCGCTCAGCCAACACCTCGGCCGCCATCAGCCCGGCCGGCCCGGCTCCGATGACGGCAACTTGCTTGGATAAGGTCATGACTGGAGTTTAGGGCCATGGCGTCACCACACAACAGGTCGTCATGCCCGGGCTTGACCCGGCCATGACGGCGGAGGGTGCGATGTATGCTGCCTTACAGCTTGATCCCCAGCCGCGCTGCGGCCTGACCGACGTATTTCTGTGTCTGCTCGAACGCACCCTGCAGCGCCCGCGCCCTCGACATGTCGCTGATCTCGGCAAAATGCGCGGCGATCGCGTCCGGTGTCCACTCCTCCGGCGGCAGGTTGATCCCTTCGCTCTCGAGGATCTTGATCACCGCAAAGGAGCCGGCGCCGGCGCCCATGATGGTGCGCGTGGGCGCGTCCTCGCTGAGCAGATATTCCACCGCAGGCGTGATCGATTCCGGCTTCATCAGCTCCAGAGCCTGCGGCGGCAGCAGCTCCTCGGTCATGCGGGTCGCGGCCGTCGGCGAGATGATGTTGACACGGATGTTGGTCTTGCGGCCCTCCTCCGCCAGCACGTTCATCAGGCCGACCATGCCGGTCTTGGCCGCGCCGTAGTTGGCCTGGCCGAAATTGCCGAACAGACCGGAGGATGATGTCGTCATGACGATGCGGCCGTAGTTGCGCTCGCGCATGCCGTTCCACACCGCCTTGCAGCAGTAGAAAGTGCCGACCAGATGCACATCCAGCACCTTGGCGAAATCGGCAACCTCCATCTTGCCGAACGACTTGTCGCGCAGAATGCCGGCATTGGCGCACATGATGTCGACGCTGCCCCACTCCTTGCTGGCGCGCTCCACCATCGCGGTGACCTGCTCGAAATTCGAGACGTCGGCGCCGTCGGCCATCGCGGTGCCGCCGGCCTTGCGGATCTCCTCGACCACCGTCTCCGCCGCGGTCATCGAGCCGCCGGTGCCGTCGCGCGCGCCGCCGAAATCATTGACCACGACCTTGGCGCCGCGGCTCGCCAGCCCCAGCGCATGCGCGCGCCCCAAACCATTGCCTGCGCCGGTGACGATGGCGACGCGCCCGTCGAATCTGATTGCCATGTGTCGTTCCTATTTGTCGCTCGTCATGCCCGGGCTCGACCCGGGCATCCATCCACTTCGAAAGACTCTCGGACTTGATGGATCGCCGGGTCAAGCCCGGCGATGACGAAGGGTGGGTTGTGACGAGGTGAGTTAGCTCAGATAGATGAGTCCGATCCAGTCGGCGACCAGCGCGGGCTTGTCCTCGCCCTCGATCTCGACCGTGACGTTGGTGCGCGACTGCAGCTCCTTCGGCTTGCGCAGAGTGGCTTCGGCAAGGACGAAGCGGCCGCGCACGCGTTTTCCCGATCTCACCGGCGAGATGAAGCGCAGCTTGTCGAAGCCGTAGTTCACGCCCATCGCAGTACCCTCGATCGCCGGCATGACCTCATAGGACATGACCGACAGCAGCGACATCGTCAGGAAGCCGTGCGCGATCGTGGTGCCGAACGGCGTCGCCTTGGCCTGCTCGGGGTCGACGTGAATGAACTGATGATCCTCGATCACGTCGGCATAGGTGTCGATGCGCTTCTGATCGAGCACGTGCCATGACGACACGCCGATCTCCTGGCCGACCATAGCCTGATAGGCTGCAAGCGAAATCGGCGGCTTCTTCCAGATCTTGTTCATGCGTTCCTACACCTCGTGCCCGGATGGCCTCGTTTTCAACTCCGGGAAATCCTCTTCCTTGAATTCCGTGCCGCGCAGATGGTCCGTGCGGTTGTCCTCGTGCTCCAGCCGGCGCAGCTGCACCCGGCGGATTTTTCCGGAGATCGTCTTCGGCAGCTCGCTCACGAGCTCGAGCCGGCGGATGCGCTTGAATGGCGCCAGGCGCGCCTGCAAATGGGTGAAGATCGACAGCGCCGTGGCGCGCGAGCGCTCCGCGCCAGCCGTCAGCAACACATAGGCTTTCGGTATAGCAAGACGGATGGGATCCGGAGACGGCACAACGGCAGCCTCGGCGACGGCCTCATGCTCCAGCAGCACGCTTTCCAGCTCGAACGGCGAGATGCGGTAGTCGGACGATTTGAACACGTCGTCGGAGCGGCCGACGAAGGTGAGATAGCCGTCATCGTCCTGGAACACGACGTCGCCGGTGCGGTAGCGCATGCCATCGGCGCCGGACAGCTGACCGTCGTCGCCCTGATAGCCCTGCATCAGGCCGGCCGGACGCTCGCCGGTGAGCGCCAGCGTGATCTCGCCTTCGCCGGAGAGATTGCCGTCGATGTCGGCGACCTCGACGCGATAGCCCGGCAGCGGCCGCCCCATCGAGCCGATCTTCAGTTTCTGGCCCGGCGAGTTGCCAACGATCGCCGCGGTTTCGGTCTGGCCATAGCCGTCGCGAATCGTCAGCCCCCAGGCGGCACGCACCTGATCGATCACCTCCGGATTGAGCGGTTCGCCGGCGCCGCAGGCCTCGCGCAGCGAGACCTTGAAGTCGGCGAGATGCTCCTGGATGAACAGCCGCCACACCGTGGGCGGCGCGCACAGCGTCGTGACGCCGCAGCGCTTGATGATCGCGAGCAGCCCCTTGGCGTCGAAGCGCGGCTGATTGACTACGAATACCGTGGCGCCGGCATTCCAGGGCGAGAAGAAGCAGCTCCAGGCATGCTTGGCCCAGCCCGGCGAGGAGATGTTGAGGTGCACGTCGCCCGGCTGCAGGCCGAGCCAGTACATGGTCGAGAGATGGCCGACCGGATAACTGCGATGGCTGTGCCGCACCAGCTTCGGCTTGGCCGTGGTGCCCGAGGTGAAATAGAGCAGCATCGGATCATCCGGCTGCGTCGGCCCATCCGGCGTGAACGCCTCGGCCGCGCCCGCCGCCTGCTCGAACGGCAGCCAGCCGGCAGGTGCGGCCGGCGCGCCGACGACGATGCGGACGAGATCATCGGCGCCCAGATCGGCGAACTTCGCAACCTGATCCTGCGCCGCGACCACGGCCTTGGCGCGGCCGCGCTCCAGACGATCGCGCAACTCGTCGGTGGTCAGCAGCGTCGTCGCGGGGATCACGACGACGCCGAGCTTCATCGCCGCCAACATCGTCTCCCACAGCGGCACGACGTTGCCGAGCAGCAGCAGCAGATGGTCGCCGCGCTTCAAGCCCTGCGCGCGCAGGAAATTCGCGACCTGGTTGGAGCGGCACGACAACGCCGCAAACGACAGCTTGGTCTGGCGGTCCTGCGCGGCGTCGAAGATCCAAAGCGCGGTGCGGTCGCGGCTCTCCGGATCGGACGCCAGTTCGGCATCGAACCAGTCGAGCGCCCAGTTGAACGGGACGGCATCGGGCCAGCGGAAACCCTTCACGGCCGCATCGTAGTCGGTGCGATGCGCCAGCAGAAACGCGCGTGCGTCCTTGAATGTCGTCATCAGGTGGTCCCGGCGAGCTTGCGAACGTGCTGAATGATCCCGGAAAAATCGACGCCGCCATGGCCGGCGGCCTCGAACGCCTTGTAGATCTCCTGCGCGTGCTGGCCAAGCGGGGTCGCCGCGCCGGCGGCCTTGGCGGCATCCTGCGACAGCGTGAGGTCCTTCAGCATCAGCGCGGTCGCAAAGCCGGGCTTGTAGTCGTTGTTGGCGGGCGAAGCCGGCACCGGGCCCGGCACCGGGCAATAGGATGTCAGCGACCAGCACTGCCCCGACGAGGTCGATGCGACGTCGAACAGCGCCTGATGCGACAGGCCGAGCTTTTCACCCAGCGCAAACGCCTCGCTGACCGCGATCATCGAAATGCCGAGGATCATGTTGTTGCAGATCTTGGCCGCCTGCCCCGCGCCGGCGCCGCCGCAATGGACGATCTTCTTGCCCATCTTCTCAAGGATCGGCTTGGCCGCAGCGAACGCGCTCTCCTCGCCGCCGCACATGAAGGTAAGCGTTGCGGCCTTGGCGCCGCCGGTGCCCCCGGACACCGGCGCGTCCACGGCGGCGATGCCGTGCCTTGTGGCCAGCGCATGCGCGGCGCGCGCGCTCTCGACGTCGATGGTCGAGGAATCGATGATCAGCGCGCCCTTGGACATCGCCGGCACGACCTCGTTCCAGACCGCCTGCACATGCTTGCCGGCCGGCAGCATGGTGACGACGGCATCGGCGCTTTTGGCCGCGGCGACGGCGCTGTCGGCGATTTCGGCGCCATCGGCCTTGGCCTGGGCGCGCGAGGCCTCGACCAGATCGAACGCGACCACCCTGTGGCCGGCCTTGACCAGGTTGGCGGCCATTGGTCCACCCATGTTGCCGAGGCCGATGAATGCGATCGTTGCCATGGTTCGTTCTCTCCCCTCGACCTGATTGTTATCTGCTCTGCGGAAAGGTCAGCTCGTCGGCGCCAATCTCGGCAAGATATGGCGCCAGCATGTCCGGTGTCACCTGATCGACATCAGGCGGCGACCATCTGGGATTGCGGTCCTTGTCGATGATCGCCGCACGCACGCCCTCGCGGAAATCGTCGCTGCGGAACACTTCGAGCGCCGCACGATACTCGCGCACCAGGCATTCCTCCAGGGACGCCGCACCGCGTGCCAATCGCAGCAGCTCGAGCGTCACGACCATGCCGCGCGGCGACTTCTCCTGCAGCGTCTTCAGCGTCGCCAACGCGAGCTCCGAGCCGTCCGCTTTCAAGGCGGCAAAGATGTCGTGCATGCTGTCATGGGCGAACCAGGCGTCGATCTTGGCCTGCTGCGCCGCCACCGGGCCGGACGTCTCCGACGTCGCGAAGCCTGCGATCAGCCGGTCGATCTCGATCGACAGCGTCCCCGGCCTGACTTTGGTCAGGACCTCGCGCAGCGCCGGCCATTTCTCGGTCGGCACCACGGCATCGGCAAAGCGCGCATGGATCGCATCGGGCCCGTTCATGATCTGCCCGGTCAGGCCGAAATAGGCGCCGAGTTCGCCGGGCGCGCGCGACAAGAGCCAGGTGCCGCCGACGTCGGGAAAGAAGCCGAGACCGACTTCGGGCATTGCGAGCTTGGTCTTCTCGGTCACGATGCGGTGGCGGCCATGCGCCGACAGCCCAACGCCGCCGCCCATCACCAGCCCGTCCATATAGGCGACATAGGGTTTTGGAAACGCCGCGATGCGCGCGTTCATGATGTATTCCTGGCGCCAGAACACCTTGCCGAGATCGCCATTCGTCTTCGAGCTCTCATAGAGCCCGCGGATATCGCCGCCCGCACAAAGTCCACGCTCGCCCGCGCCTTCGAGCACGACAATTGCGACGGCCGGATCGCCCTCGAACCGATCCAGCGCGGCGTCGATGCCCATCGACATCTCCAGCGTCATCGCGTTGATCGCCTTCGGCCGGTTCAGCCGGATGATGCCGGCCGAGCCTTCGCGGCGGACGATCAGGTCGCCTTCGATAGCCTCGGTCATCGCGCCGCCTCGATCAGCTTGCGCGACACGATCAGGCGCATGATCTCGTTGGTGCCTTCGAGGATCTGATGCACGCGCAGGTCACGCACGATCTTCTCGATGCCGTATTCGCTCAAATAGCCGTAGCCGCCATGCAGCTGCAGCGCCTGGTTGGCGACCTCGAAGCCGACATCGGTCCCGAAGCGCTTGGCCATAGCGCACAGCATGGTCGCGTCAGCATCCTTGCGGTCGAGCGCAGCCGCCGCGCGCCAGACGAAGGTGCGCGCCGCCTCCAACTCGATCGCCATGTCGGCGATGCGAAACTGCAGCGCCTGGAATTCGTCGAGCCGCTTGCCGAACGCCTTGCGCTCTTTCGTATAGGCCAGCGTCTTGTCGAGCGCCGCCTGCGCGCCGCCGAGCGAGCACGCGGCAATGTTGAGGCGGCCGCCGTCGAGCCCGGCCATGGCGATCTTGAAGCCGATGCCCTCCTCGCCGAGCCGGTTGGCCACCGGAACGCGCGCATTCTCGAAGATCACCGCGCGGGTCGGCTGCGCGTTCCAGCCCATCTTGCGCTCATTGGCGCCGAACGACACGCCGGGGGTATTGGCATCGATCACCAGGGTCGAGATGCCGCCGGGACCGTCGGCTCCCGTGCGAACCATCGCAACGAGGATATCCGTGGCGCCCGCGCCGGAGATGAACTGCTTCTGGCCGTTGAGCACGTAGTCGTCGCCCTCGCGCGCCGCGCGCGTGCGCAGCGCCGCCGCATCGGAGCCCGCGCCCGGCTCGGTGAGGCAATAGCTCGCGATCAGGTCCATGGCGCAGAGCTTCGGCAGGTAAGCCTGGCGTTGGGCCTCGGTACCGAAGGTGTCGATCATCCACGAGGCCATGTTGTGGATCGAGATGAAGGCCGACACCGTGGGGCAGCCCGTCGCCAGCGCCTCGAAGATCAGCGCCGCATCGAGCCGGCTGAGACCCGAGCCGCCGACATCGTCGCGGATGTAGATGCCGCCCATGCCGAGGCTTGCGGCCTCCCGCATCACATCGACGGGAAAATGCTTCTCCTCGTCCCAGCGCAGCGCATGCGGCGCGATCTTCTCCGCCGCGAAGGCGCGCGCCATGTCGCGCACCGCGATCTGATCCTCGTCGAGAGCGAACTGCATCCGTTCTCCGCGTTTCCTGGTCTTGTTTGTTGGCCGTGGCGCCTCTTCACACTCCGTCATTGCGAGCGAAGCGAAGCAATCCAGAGTCTTTCCGCGGAGGCAGCCTGGGTTGCTCCGCCGCTTCGCTCCTCGCAATGACGGAGTGGGAGCCCTAGCGGGCTCCCACTGTTGTCAGTTCATCTCATCACTTCATCAGCGGGATCGAGAATTCCGCGCCTTCCTTGACGCCGGACGGCCAGCGCGAGGTGACCGTCTTGGTCTTGGTGTAGAAGCGGATCGAATCCGGGCCGTGCTGGTTGAGATCGCCGAAGCCGGACTTCTTCCAGCCGCCGAAGGTGTAGTAGGCGATCGGCACCGGGATCGGCACGTTGATGCCGACCATGCCGACATTGACCTTGGCCGCGAAGTCGCGCGCGGCGTCGCCGTCGCGGGTGAAGATCGCGACACCGTTGCCGTAATCATGCTCCGACGGCAGCGCCAGCGCCTCGGCATAGTCCTTGGCACGAACGACCGACAGCACCGGCCCGAAGATCTCCTCCTTGTAGATCCGCATGTCCTTGGTGACGTTGTCGAACAGACAGCCTCCCATGTAGAAGCCGTTCTCATAGCCCTGCATCTTGAAGCCGCGGCCGTCGACGGCGAGCGTCGCCCCCTCCTTGATGCCGATGTCGACGTAGTTCTTCACGCGCTCGACCGCCTCGCGGGTGACCAGCGGGCCGAAATCGGCCGATGGGTCGACTGACGTGCCGATCTTGAGGCTTTCCACGCGCGGGATCAGCTTCTCCATCAGCCGGTCGGCCGTGGTCTTGCCGACGGGCACCGCAACCGACACCGCCATGCAGCGCTCGCCGGCCGAGCCGTAGCCGGCGCCGATCAGCGCATCGACGGCCTGGTCGAGATCGGCGTCGGGCATCACGATGGCGTGGTTCTTGGCGCCGCCGAAACACTGGCAGCGCTTGCCGTGGGCGGCGGCGCGCTCATAAATGTACTGCGCGATCGGCGACGAGCCGACGAAGCCGATCGCCATGATGTCCGGATCCTCGAGGATGGCGTCGACCGCCACCTTGTCGCCGTTGACGACGTTGAGGATGCCCGGCGGCAGACCGGCCTCGATCATCAGCTCGGCGAGCTTCATCGGCACGCCCGGATCGCGCTCCGACGGCTTCAGGATGAAGGCATTGCCGCAGGCGATGGCGGGAGCGAACTTCCACATCGGAATCATCGCCGGGAAATTGAACGGCGTGATGCCGGCAACGACACCGAGCGGCTGGCGCATCGAATAGATGTCGATGCCCGGACCGGCACCTTCGGTGTACTCGCCCTTCATCAAATGCGGAATGCCGCAGGCGAACTCAACCACCTCGAGGCCGCGCTGGATGTCGCCCTTGGCATCTGGAACGGTCTTGCCGTGCTCGCGGGCCAGCAGCTCGGCGAGCTGGTCGTAATCGCGCTGCGCGAGTTCCAGAAACTTCATCATGACGCGCGCTCGGCGCTGCGGATTGGTGGCGGCCCAGGCCGGCTGCGCGGCCTTGGCGTTCTCGACTGCGGCCCGGAGCTCGGCGCGGGACGCCAGCGCGACCTTGGCCTGAACGTCGCCGGTCATGGGCTCGAAGACATCGGCCGTCCGTCCAGACGTGCCCTTGACCTCTTTGCCGCCAATAAAATGGCCGATCGAACGCATGGGGTATCCTCCGCAGGGGTAAGCAGTGCCGAATTGGCCGGCATCTTGCAGTCTTTGCGGCGTTTGGGAAGGGTCTAAGCGCTGATCGGCGCTGCGAAAATGCCGCCCCTTCGCTCGGTCGGCACGATCACGGCAGACCCCGCGGCGTGCAGCGTGCCGCGTCCAGCATCCGAGCCGCGCGACGGATCAGCGCTTCTCGGCTACCACCTTCTTCACGGGCCTTTTTGCGGGTGCCCGCACAAGTGCCCTGCCCGCCGGCCCACCTCCGCTGGCGACGGCCAGCGCCACCTCGCGCCCGGAGTTCAGGATATCGTCTGACAATTCGCCGCTGCCCATGAGTCGCGCCATCACGAGCGTCCCCGCCAGCGTCGCGAGCATCGCCGAAGCCCGCTTCCGCGCAGTCTTGGCCGGTACGTCGACGATGTACTCGGCGAACAGGTCGATCAACTCTTCCAGCTTCGCAGCAAAGGCCTTGCGGGTCTTGGCGCTCTCGCGGGCGATTTCCGCTCCGAGCGCAGGAACCGCGCAGCCGTGACCGACATCGTCGCGATGGCCGGCGGACAGATAGCCGTCGACGATGGCCGAGAGCCGCTTCTGCGGCGGCAACTGGTCCAGCAGCTTGCGCCAATGCTCCATCGAACGATCGATCGCATAACCGAACGCCTCCACGACCAACGCCTCGCGCGAATCGAAATGCGCGTAGAAGCCGCCGTGAGTCAGTCCGGCCTCCTTCATCAGGTCTGCAACCCCGACACCATGAGCGCCACGCTCGCGCAGCCGCACCGATGCCTTGCGCACGATCCGCGCGTGGGTTTCCGCCTTGTGTTCCGGAGAGTAACGCATTGCCGTCCCATTGAATGTCTGCGGTCATACTATAACAGCTCTGCGTCCTGCTCGCTGCAGCTATTTGATGAATTCGAGTTGATCTAAATCAACTTCGCTGGC
This sequence comes from Bradyrhizobium sp. SZCCHNRI2009, assembly GCF_032485115.1. Classification (NCBI taxonomy): domain Bacteria; kingdom Pseudomonadati; phylum Pseudomonadota; class Alphaproteobacteria; order Hyphomicrobiales; family Nitrobacteraceae; genus Bradyrhizobium; species Bradyrhizobium sp. SZCCHNRI2009. The sequence continues at coordinate 1,139,509 of NZ_JAUEUH010000001.1, read as the reverse complement.
CTGATTTATTCCCGGCACACCCCTGTTGCCCAGGAACCCGACGAGGACGACCATGGACATGCTCAATTCCCACTGCGGCGTGAGTCGTGACGGCCAAGGCGTCGTTCGGCTGACGATCTGCAATGCAGGCGCGCTCAACATTCTCGGTTCGGCGGCGATTCTCGACGTGGAAGCCGGGCTGCGATCGCTCGCCTCCGACGCCGCCATTCGCGTTCTCGTTTTGGCCGGCGAAAGCGGGAAGAGCATGATCGGCGGCGCCGACATCAAGGAGATGGCAACGCTGGACCAGGCTTCAGCGGAAGCCTTCATCTCGCGACTTGCCGGGCTCTGCGAAGCGGTGCGACATTTTCCTGCCCCCGTGATTGCGCGGATGCCGGGGTGGTGTCTGGGTGGCGGATTGGAGGTCGCAGCGGCCTGCGATATCCGTGTCGCGGGACACGACGCCAAGTTCGGCATGCCCGAGGTGCGTGTCGGCATTCCCTCGGTCATTCATGCCGCGCTGCTGCCACGTCTCATCGGCTGGGGCCGCACGCGCTGGCTGCTGATGACCGCCGAGACGATCGACGCGCCGACCGCTCTCGCCTGGGGCCTCGTCGATGCCGTCGCCGTCGAGGGAGAACTCGACATCGCGGTCGAGAAGGCCGTGGCATCCCTGCTCGCCTGCGGTCCCGAAGCGCTGCGGACGCAGAAGGCTCTGCTGCGGCAATGGGAGGAGCTGCCGCTGAAGGAGTCCATCGAGATATCGATCGGCGCCTTCGGACGGTCGTTCCTCACCGACGAGCCGAAACGGCTGATGCAACATTTCATCGACCGCAAGCGATAGCAAGTTTCTCCAAGTCTCGCCTCGCAGATCCCGGCAGCCTCGCGCCAGCTTCACGACGGTTCAGCAGGGACCGCCGGGGTTTCCTCTTGCGAGAGATTATTATATGATGATTATCATATTTCATCAGAAAGCCTTGTCATGGCCTCGTCCGATTCCGTCGTGATCCTGTCCGCCGCCCGCACGCCGTTGGGCCGTTTCATGGGCGAATTCTCGCCGCTGAGTGCGAACAAGCTCGGCGCGCACGTGATCGGATCCGCGCTCGAACGCGCCACCGTTTCGCCCGATGCGGTCCAGGAGGTGTTCATGGGCAACGTGCTGTCGGCCGGCCAGGGCCAGGCTCCGGCACGGCAGGCCGCGCGCGGTTCCGGCCTGCCCGACGCCACCGGCGCCACCACCATCAACAAGGTCTGCGGCTCCGGAATGAAGGCCACGATGCTGGCGCACGACATCATTCGGGCGGGCTCCGCCGAGATCGTCGTGTCGGGTGGCATGGAGAGCATGAGCAATGCGCCATATCTGCTGACCAAGGCGCGCGGCGGCTATCGTGCTGGCCACGATCGGATCCTCGATCACATGATGCTGGATGGCCTGGAGGACGCTTATGAGACCGGACGCTCGATGGGCGATTTCGGCGAGGCCACGGCCGAGGCCTATCAGTTCACCCGCGCCGACCAGGATGCCTACGCCATCGAGACGCTGACGCGTGCGCGCAAGGCGGTCGAAGGCGGGGCGTTCAAGGCCGAGATCGCCCCGATCACGATCGTCGAGAAATCCGGCCCGCGCCTGGTCGCCAACGACGAGCATCCGCTCAAGGTCGATCCGGTGAAGATCCCGGCGCTGAAGCCGGCGTTCCGCAAGGACGGCACGATCACGCCCGCAGCGTCCTCCGCGAACGCGGATGGTGCCGCGGCGCTCGTGCTCGCCGCGCGGTCGCGTGCCGATTGCGACGGGCTGCCTGTCATCGCGGAGATCAAGGGCCACGCCACCCACAGCCAGGAGCCGCAATGGTTCACGACGGCGCCGATTCCGGCGATCGGGAAACTGCTCGACAAGGTCGGCTGGCGCGTCGAGGATGTCGACCTGTTCGAGATCAACGAGGCCTTCGCCGTCGTTGCCATGGCCGCGCAGCGCGACCTTGGCATCCCGCGTGACCGGCTGAACGTCAACGGCGGCGCCTGTGCGCTCGGCCACCCGATCGGCGCCACCGGCGCGCGGCTGATCGTGACGTTGCTGCATGCGATGGACGCGCGCGGGCTGAAGCGCGGCGTGGCCGCACTGTGCATCGGCGGCGGCGAGGCGACTGCGATCGCCGTGGAGCGACCCTGATGTCCTGAAACGAGGGAACTTAGCCATTTATGTCATTTGGGCGCCCTGGCAGAATGGGCGCGCAACCCCATTGTACTGAGAGCCTCATGATCTCGAACCAACTTGCAGCGATCCTTGGACGGCGCAACATCCATTACGGCTGGGTGATGGTCGCCGTGACGTTCTTCACGGCCCTGGTGTCCGCCGGCACGGTGGGCGCACCCGGCGTGTTCATCGTGCCACTCCAGCAGGAATTCGGCTGGAGCACCGCGGAGATCTCCTCGGCGCTCTCCATCCGCTTCGTGCTGTTCGGGCTGATGGCGCCGTTCGCCGCCGCCCTGCTCAACCGCTACGGCCTGCGCAACATCACGCTGCTGGCCCAGTTGATCGTGGTGTCGGCGCTGCTGGCGTCGCTCGCGATGACACAGGTGTGGCACCTCGTGCTGCTGTGGGGCGTCGTGATCGGCATCGGCACCGGCATGACCGCCTTGGTGCTGGGCGCGACCATCGCCACGCGCTGGTTCGTCGCGCGGCGCGGCCTCGTCGTCGGCATTCTCACGGCCAGCGTCGCCACCGGACAGCTGGTGTTCCTGCCGCTGCTCGCCAGCCTCACCGAGCGGCTCGGCTGGCGCGTCGCGCTCGGGCTGATCTGCATCATGCTCGGCGTTTCCGCCACCGCCGTGCTGCTGCTGATGCGCGATCGCCCGAGTGATCTCGGCCTCCGACCCTATGGCGACAACGACACCGACCCGATCGCCGCCCCCTCGCCCGTCACCACGCCGATCCTCGCCGCCGCCCTCGGCACCCTCCGCGACGCCTCGCGGGCGCCAGTGTTCTGGATGCTGTTTGCGACGTTCTTCATTTGCGGCGCCTCGACCAACGGCCTTGTCCAGGTGCATCTCATCCCGATGTGCCTCGACTTCGGAATTCCTCAGGTGCAGGCGGCGAGCCTGCTCGCCGCGATGGGCATGTTCGATTTCGTCGGCACGATCGTCTCGGGCTGGCTATCGGACCGGTACGACAATCGCTGGCTGCTGTTCTGGTACTACGGTCTGCGTGGTCTCTCGCTGCTGTTCCTTCCGTTCACCGACTTCTCGTTCTATGGCCTGTCGCTGTTCGCGATGTTCTACGGTCTCGACTGGATCGCCACCGTGCCCCCGACGGTGCGGCTGACGGCGCAGCGGTTTGGGCCCGAGCGGGCCAACCTGGTGTTTGGCTGGGTGTTCGCCGGACATCAGCTCGGCGCCGGCACCGCCGCGTTCGGCGCCGGCCTGTCGCGCACACTGCTCCAGAGCTACCTGCCGGCGTTCTTCACCGCCGGCGCGCTCTGCATCGTCGCGGCGCTTCTGGCGCTGGCGATCGCGCGGCAGGCGAAGCCCGCCGCGGCGTAAGCTCACGGCCGCGTCGTCATCGCCGTGGGCGGCCCGGGCGTGCGCAGCGGCTCGGCGAGGCGGGCGAACTCGCACAGCAGCGCGCGCGTCTTGCGGGGATCGATGACCTCCTCGACCCAGAACTTCTCGGCCGAGCGGAACGGCGAGCGCAGCTTGGTCAGCCGCTCCTCGATCTCCTTGAGCTTGGCCTTCGGATCCTGCGCGGCATCGATCTCGGCGCGATACGCCGCCTCGATGCCGCCCTCGAGCGGCAGCGAGCCCCAATGGGCCGACGGCCAGGCATAGCGGATGGAGAATCGATCGGCCGGCTGATGCACGACGCCAGCGACGCCGAAATTATTGCGCACGATCACCGTGCACCACGGCACCGTCGACTGGTTGACCGCCGCCATTGCGCGCACGCCGTGGCGGATGGTCGCGGCCTTCTCCGCCTCGAGGCCGACCATGAAGCCGGGACAGTCCATCAGGTAGACGATCGGCAGATGAAAGGTCTCGGCGAAGTCGACCCAGCGGATCACCTTCTGGCATGCATCCGCCGTCCACGAGCCACCGAAGTGATAGGGATCGCTCGCCAGCACCATCACTGCGCGGCCTTCGAGACGCGCGAGGCCGATGATGATCGGACGGCCATAGTTCTGCGCCACCTCGAAGAACGAGCCGTTGTCGACGACGGACTCGATGATCGGCCGCATCTTGTAGACGCGCCGGCGATCCCGCGGCACCGCGCTGATGAGCTGCTCGTCGACGCGCTGCGGATCGTCGGTGCAAGGCAAGGTCGGCGGCAGCTCGTAGACCGACGACGGCAGATAGGACAGGAAGCGCCGCGCGCAGGCGAACGCTTCCGCCTCGGTGTCGACCGCGTGGTCGACGCCGCCGGCCTTGGTCTGGATGTCGGCGCCGCCGAGCTCCATCTTGCCGAGGTCCTGGCCCAGCCGCTTCACGACCGGCGGCCCGGCGACGAACATCGCCGACTGCTTGGTCATCACCGAGTAGTGGCTCGCCGCGAGCCGCGCTGCGCCAAGCCCCGCGACCGAGCCGAGGCCGAGCGCGACCACCGGGACCAGCGACATGTTCTCGGTCGTGTAGCGGTACCAGCGATTGCCGCCGATGCCGCCGGGCAGATTGGCCGCGCCTTTGGTCTCGATCGTCTTGACCGAACCGCCGCCGCCGGAGCCCTCGATGATACGGATGATGGGCAGACGGAAGTCGTGCGCCATCTCCTCCGCCATCAACGGCTTGGCGGCGATTGAGGCATCGGCCGAGCCGCCACGCACGGTGAAATCGTCGCCGACCACGACCACGGTGCGGCCGTCGACGCGCGCGCGCCCGAACACGCAATTGGCGGGCGTGACGTGCTTGAGCTCGCCCTGCTCGTCATACTCGCCGAGGCCGGCGACCGCGCCGATCTCGTGAAAGCTGCCGGGATCGACGACGCCGTCGATGCGCTCGCGAACGGTGAGACGGCCCTGGTCGTGCTGACGCTTGACCTTGTCAGGCCCGCCCATCTCCCGCGCGAAGGCCTCGCGCCGGGCCAGTTCCTCGAGCTCCGGCTGCCAACTCATTCGTTCCCCCTGCCCCGGTGATGGTCTTGTTCTTGTGGTTAGTCTTCGCGTTCACCTGGAGCGGTTTTCTGTCCATCCGGTTGTTGAAGACGTCGGCTTCCGCGCCCTGCAGCAGCGCGGCGATGCTGCGGCCGAGCTCGCGCATCGGCTGGGCGACCTCGTCATGCAGCCGCTGCTCGTCGTACATCGCCGACAACAGCCCGATCGTGAGCACGACATAGGTCTGGTATTGCGGCGACCACAGCGGCAGCGCGACGCCATTGATGTGCGGACTCCACAGGCCGCAGGCCACGACGTAGCCATGCTCCTTGAGAAACTGTCTGTTGTGCTCGAGGCGTGGCCGCAGCAGCTTGGCCGCGTCAGGCATCTCGCGCTCCATCTCGGCCAGCAAGGCGTCGCCGACCTCCGGCTCGAGCGCGGCGACATAGGCATGACCGGCCGCGGTCGAGGCCATCGAGATGCGGCTGCCGGTGGTCTCATGCAGTCCGAGCGCATTCGCGGCGCGGCCGAACTCCAGATAGACGAGGTGGAAGCGATCGGGAATCACGAAGCCGACGGTGCCGGGCAACTGCTCCGCGACGTCCTGCAGCCGCTGCCGGATCAGATTGCGCAGCTGCAAGCCTCTGGTCATCGACGTGCTCATCGCCACGGCACTCGGGCCGATGCGGTATTTCTGATCGCGCGGCAGGTAGACCAGCTGGCCCATGCGCGTCAGCGTGTGCGTCAGCCGCGACACCGTCGACCGCGGCAGGCCGCAGCGGTTGGAGATTTCGAGATTGCCGAGCCGCGCCTCGTGCCCCTCGAAACAGCGAAGCACGTCGAACGCCCGCGACACCACCTGAATGACCTCGCCCTCGCCGGCGAGATCTCCGGGCAGCATGCTGCCCCTGCTCAATCGCTCAGACCGTCGTCCCATGCGTTTCCCACCAATTCCGTCATGCGGAATGATATTCCGCTTGTTGAACAAGCTAGCCCAGCCGTTTTGCCGTCACAACAGCAGACCGTCTCCAAAACCCGCCATTCTTCAGCGTGTTGGCACAAGACTCGGCATCCTCAGGCAATCGGCTGCAGGATGCGGGAGGGACGATCGTCGCCGGTTCCAACGCGCTGTACCGCAGCGGCGGCTTTCGATGGGCATCGCCTCTCGCGCATGGCAACACGGGACGGTCATCGCGCCCGCAAACCCGCTCAATCGGTGAGCAGCGGCAACATTTGACCAGCGTTGCGACAAGTGTGGGCTGGCTGCGCCGTCGCGGCTGCGACATAACCGGCGCGAGACCTTGTTCCCGCCGAGCTTGCCATGACCACCCACCCGAGGCCGATCCGACATCCGCAGCATTGGGCGACGGCCGCGATGCCGCCGCTGCAGCGCTTCCTGTCGGCCTGCCATGCCGACTTCTGGCCCGATCATGACGGCACCGTTGCGAACTACATCCCCGAGCTCGGCAAGGCCGACCCGGCGCATTTCGGCATCGGCCTCGCCACATTGGACGGCCACGTCTACGAGGTCGGCGACAGCCGCGTGCCGTTCACGATCCAATCGATGTCGAAGCCGTTCGTGTTCGCGCTCGCGCTCGATACGCTCGGCTCCGACGAGGTCGAGCGCGTGATCGGCGTCGAGCCGTCCGGCGATCCCTTCAATTCGATCCGGCTCAATGCGGAGAACCACCCGTTCAATCCGATGGTCAATGCCGGCGCGATCGCGTGCAGCGGCCTGATCCGCAAGGCACGTCAGAATGACGCCTTCGAGACCATTCGCGACGCGCTCGGCCGCTTCGCCGGCCGCAAGCTCGATGTCGACGACGCGGTGTTCGCGTCGGAAGCCGCCACCGGCGATCGCAACCGCGCGATCGCCTATCTGCTGCGGACGTCGGAGGTCATCAGGGAGCCTGTCGACGACGTGCTCGCGGTCTACTTCCAGCAATGCGCCGTGCTCGTCACCGCGCGCGACTGCGCGATCATGGCGGCCACGCTCGCCAATCGTGGCGTCAATCCCGTCACCGGAGAGCAGGTGGTGACGCCCTATGCGGTGTCGCGCACGCTGTCGGTGATGACCTCGTCGGGCATGTATGACTTCGCCGGCGAATGGATCTACCGCGTCGGCATTCCCGCCAAGAGCGGCGTCGGCGGCGGCATCCTGGCGAGCCTGCCCGCGCGGCTCGGGCTCGGCAGCTATTCGCCCAGGCTCGACGGTCACGGCAACAGCGTGCGCGGCATCAAGGTCTGCGAGGCGCTGTCGGCGCATTACGGCCTGCACATGCTCAACCGTTCCGACGATGCGCGCACCACGATCATCGCCGACTACGACATCGGCGCCAGCCCGTCGCGACGCAGCCGCCGCGCGCAGGAGCGCAACATCCTCGCCGCACATCCGGACGCGGTGCGCGTGCTCGAGCTGGTCGGCACGCTGTCGCTCTCCAACGTCGACTACGTCTCGCGCCAGCTTGCGGCGAGCACGCGACCGCAATTCGTCATCGTCGACCTCCATCGCGTCACCGCGATGACACAAGCAGGCGTGCGCCTGCTTTCCGAGCTGTTTCACGAGCTCGCCGACTTCGACGTGACCGTCGTGCTGTCGGGCATCCGCCGCAGCTCGCCGGAATGGCAGGAGATCGCGGCCCGCACCGGCGACATCAGGAACGTCCGCGACTTCTACCTGCTCGACGCCGCGATCGAATGGGCCGAGGACCAGATCGTCTATCGCTATGGCGGGGCGATCGACTTCCTCGAAACCACCGAGCTCGCCGAGCAGCCGCTGCTCGCCGGGCTCTCCGCGGACGAGCGCCACGAGCTCGCGGCGCTCGCGACCATCCGGCACTATCAACAGGGCGAACGCATCCTGGCGGCCGGCGATGCTGCGGCCTCGCTTTTCTTCCTGCGCTCCGGCGTCGTCCACGTCACCCTGCCCGACGGCATCCGGCTGGCGACGCTGACGGCGGGGCAATGCTTCGGCGAGATGGCGCTGCTGGAGCCCGTGCGCTCCGCCGACGTCGTCGCGGATTTCTCCGCCACCGCTTTCGAGATCTCGCTGGTGGATTTCGAGCGTTTCCGCGTGCGCCATCCGAAAGCCGGCGAGCGCATCATGCGCAATCTGGCGCAACTGCTGGCCGAGCGTCTGACGGTCGCCAATGCGCGGCTCAACCTGCTCGCGGCAGACTGATTTCAGTGCGTCGAAGTCAGTCATCGAAGCGTCGCACGCGGTCGAAGCAAACAAATACTCAAGGTTGTAATTCACAGTAACTAACGGCTTCTGGTCGATAATTCGCATCACTCGTATTTGTACGGGCTCGCCTAAACGTTACCGGGACTCGGTCGCAGGACAACCATAAGCGAGCCCAATTCACGCCGCATTACCCGACGATGTTCTGAACCGTCGATGAACGCCGAGTGGGGACTCGCGAAGCGAACGTCGAAGTGGGGTGTTCCGAGTAAAATTCCAGCCGACGTAGCGTGTGTATTTGCGCCACGGAGAGTCGTGTCCAGTGTCCAGGGAGGAAACGGCATGAAGGAAGCCACTAAGAGGGCAACGTCGGAGGCACTCGCGCATATGCTGGCGGTGACGTCCATGATCGTCATCGCCAGCGTCCTGTTCTACGGGCGATGAAGGGCTGTCTGGAGGTTCTGCGTCGCAGTTTCTTCATCGCCCGTAGGTAGGAATGTGAGCTTGATTGCTCACGCGAACGACCGAGTTGAGTTGCGTTTGAGTTAGTAGGCGTAGCGTAACAGTATTGTGTCAATCGCGCGGCGATCCGGGTCGGGACGAATTTTTCATGCGTATCGTCCCGCCTCGGCCGCCCGCGGTCGACCTTTTCAGACGTCGTTCTGTTCCCCATCTTCATTTGACTTTCCCGAAGTACGGCACGATGCCGCCTGCGAAGGTGACGAAGCGGGCCATGACGAGATCGCCGATCGCAAGTTCGTGGTCGCCATGGGCCATGATGCGAAAGCCCTCGCGCATATCCACCAGCACGATGTTGTAGGGCACATGCGCGCGCGTCTCCGGCGTCGCGGCACGACAGACCAATGATGCCGCATAGATGGTACCTTCGCCCGTCGCCGCGTGATCGGTGAGCGCAAGCGAGCCGCAGGCCGCGCAGAAGCCGCGGCGGAAATACTGCAGGTGGGCACAGCACGCACAGCGCTGAAAGCGAATCGCTGCAACGCCCCTGGTCCAGTCGGACGATTCGCTCATCGCACACGCTCCCAGAACATGCTGACATGCGACGACAGCACGCCGCCATCGCCGTGCAGCAGCGCCAGCGCTGCTTCGCGGACTTGGCGAGGTCCGGCGCGCCTCGTCATCTGCAGATGCGCTTCGCTCAGATGCGCCATGGCGCCGCCGACGCCGCAATGACCGTAGCTGAGCAGCCCGCCATGGGTGTTGAGCGGCACGGCGCCGTCGCGGCTGAAATGACCGGCCCTGACCCGCGCCGCCGCCTCGCCGCGGCCGGCGAGGCCGAGATCCTCGAGCAGCATGCAGAGCGTGATGCTGAAACTGTCATAGACGGCGGCGTAGTCGACGTCTTTGATGTCTACACCCGCTGCTGCCTTCGCCTTCGCGATCGCGATTTCGGTACCAAGCTCGCTCAAGGCCGGCGCCGCCGTGACGTGCTGATGCGTATGCGCCTGGGCACAGCCGCGCACGTGCACCGCAATCGCTCCGGTCGGCTCGCGGCTGACGACGATGGCGGCGCCGCCGTCGGACACCGGACAGCAGTCGAGCAGCTTGAGCGGCCGCGCCACCGGCTTCGATGCCATGACGTCCGCGATGGTGATCGGCTCATGGAATTGCGCGCCGGGATGATCGAGCGCATGCGCCCGCATCAGCACGGCGAACTCGGCGAGGTCATGCTCGGTGACGCCGTATTCGTGCATGTAGCGCGAGGCGACGAGGCCGTAATAGGCAGGGATGGTCGGCCCGAGCGGCAGCTCATAATCGGGATGGCCGACCTGGGCCAGCGCCTGGATCGACGCATCGCGGCTCTGCCCGGTCAGCCGGTTCTCTCCGGCGACCACGAGCATGTGCCTGACGACGCCGGCTTCGACCAGGTGATGCGCGAGCATCACCATCGCGAGCCCGGTGGCGCCGCCGACCTGCACCGCATGGGCGTAAGAGGGTGTGATGCCGAAGTGCTCGGCGAACACGGTTGCGAGCATGATGTGCGGCGACACCGTGGAATAGCCGCACAGGATGCCGTCGATGTCGCGCCGCGTCAGCCCGGCATCATCCAGCGCAAGCTGCGCCGCCATGCTCATCAGGTCGAGCGACGAGCGGCCGTCATGCCTGCCGAACGAGGTAAGCCCGGTGCCGGTGATGTAGGTCATGGTCCCCACCACGAGCGCCGCTGCGCCCCCCTCCCCCTTGTGGGGCGGGGTCGGGGGTGGGGATGGCCGCACGACGAGCCTTCGTGGGGTACCCCCCTCCCTGCCCCTCCCCCACAAGGGGGGCGGGAATGCAGGCATTGTGCGTCCATCACGATTGCGTTCATCATCTCAGTCAGAACCCATCTCAATACGACTTCGGCAAACCGAGGACCTTCTCAGCGATGAAGCTGAGGATCAGTTGCGGGCTGATCGGGGCGATGCGGGGGATCAGGGATTCCCGCAAATAGCGCTCGACGTGATACTCGCGCGCATAGCCGAAGCCGCCATGGGTCATCACCGCCTGCTCGCAGGCGTGGAAGCCGGCTTCGGCGGCGAGATATTTCGCGGCGTTCGCCGCCGGGCCGCAAGGCCGGCCCTGGTCGTACTGCCAGCCGGCCTGCAGCACCATCAGCCACGCGGCCTCCAGCTCCATCCAGTTCTTCGCCAGGGGATGCTGGATGCCCTGGTTCTTGCCGATTGGGCGATTGAACACGTTGCGCACCTTCGCATAGGCCGACGCGCGCGACAGTGCGAGATGACCGAGCCCGACGGCTTCGGCGGCAATCAGGATACGCTCCGGATTCATGCCGTGCAGGATGTAGTCGAAGCCGCGCCCCTCCTCGCCCAGGCGATCCTCGACCGGAATCTCGACATCCTCGAAGAACAGCTCATTGGAGTCGACCGGCTTGCGGCCCATCTTCTCGATCTCGTGCACCTTGATCCGGCTGCGGTCGAAATCGGTGTAGAACAGGCTGAGCCCATGGGTCGGGCGCTTCACCTCCTCCAGCGGCGTCGTGCGCGCCAGCAGCAGAATCTTCTCGGCGACCTGCGCGGTCGAGATCCACACCTTCTGGCCGTTGACGATGTAGCGGTCGCCCTTGCGCACGGCACGCGTCTTGAGCTGGGTGGTGTTGAGGCCGGTGTTCGGCTCGGTCACGGCGAAGCAGGCCTTCTCGCTGCCATCGACGATGCCCGGCAGCATCCGCGCACACTGCTCTTTGGTCCCGAACACGACGACCGGATTGAGCCCGAACACGTTCATGTGGATCGCCGAGGCACCGGACATGCCGGCGCCGGATTCGGCGATGGTGCGCATCATGATCGCAGCATCGAGAATGCCGAGCCCGGAGCCGCCATACGCCTCCGGGATGCAGATGCCGAGCCAGCCAGCCTCGGCCAAGGCCCTGTGGAAGTCGGCGGGAAAACCGCCCTCCTTGTCCTTCTTCAGCCAGTAGGCATCGTCGAAGCGAGCACAGATTTTGGCCACCGCATCGCGGATCGATTCCTGGTTGGCGGAGAGCGCGAAATCCATCGTCTCACTCCCTGGCAGGCGCCGGCGTCGTCACGCCGTCGCGGATCATCGCGGCGATCTCCTCGTCCGAGAAACCAAGCTCGTGCAGGATAACCGCGCCATGCTCGTTCGGCCGTGCCGCCAGACGCAGCGGCTCGGCCTTGGTCTCGGACCAGGTCGCGGACACGCGGGTGCTGCGGATCGGACCTTCGGTCGGATGTTCGACCACGGGAAAGAAATCGGTCGCCACGAGGTGCGGATCGTTCAGCAGGCTTTCGAGGTCGTGCATCGGCATGACCGGCACATCGGCGGCATCCAGCAGATCGGTCCATTCGGCCGTGGTGCGCGTCTGAAAGATGCGCGCGAGCTCGGCATAGACGAAATCGATGTTGGCGGCACGCCGGGCAAAGCTGTTGAACCTGTCATCCGCGCGCAGGTCGGTGCGGCCGGACGCGGTGAAGAACGCGTCCCATTGCTTGTCGTTGTAGACGATCACGCAGATATGGCCGTCGGCGGTCTTGTAGGGCCTGCGGTCGGGCGACAAATGCCGCGCATAGCCGCCCTTGTCGAGCGGGGGCTGGTAGGTGAGCCCGCCCATGTGGTCGCCCATGATGAAGGCCGACATGGTCTCGAACATCGGCACGTCCAGGCGCTGGCCGCGCCCGGTGCGGCCACGGTGCACGAGGCTGGCGCAGATGGCACCGACCGCCGTCAGGCCGACGATGCGGTCGACCAGCGCATTGGGCACATAACGCGGCGTGCCGTCACCGGCGACCGCCATCAGATGCGACAGCGCCGCCCCGCCCTGGATCAGATCGTCATAGGCCGGTTTGGCCGCATAGGGACCATCCTGGCCGAAGCCGAACACACCGGCATAGACCAGCCGCGGATTGAGCGCGGAGACCACGTCATAGCCGAGGTTCAGCCGCGCCATCGCCTGCGGCCGGATGTTGTAGAGCAGGACGTCGGCGTCCTTGATGAGCCGCAGCGCGGCCTCGCGTCCCCTGGGCTTCTTGAGGTCGAGGCAGATCACGCGCTTGCTGCGGTTGGTATTGAGATAGACCGGCCCCATGCCCGGATGATGCCACGGGCCGATCTTGCGGGTGACGTCTCCTTCCGGCGATTCCACCTTGATGACATCGGCGCCGTAGTCGCCGAGCGTCTGGGCGGCATACGGCCCCATCAGCACGGTGGTCATGTCGATGACCTTGATGCCCGCAAGCGGTCCCATCGTGGCGTCGGCTCCCTCGATCCTTGTTGTCGCCAGAGCTAACGGCACCTGATGTTCCCTAGCAAGCCGCCGCGCGGGTATGGGGCCATGCGTCAGATCCCCCGCCGCAACATTCCGTGTCGCGGATCACGGACGACGACCGCCGCGCTGCACCAGATGTTCCCCGCCGCGAGCTGCATTCTAGGATTCCATTTCAGCGTTCAGGTGTGTCAGCATGCCGGTCCAACATCCAAAACAAACACGAGGGAGAACACTCATGACGCTCTATCAGGGCAAATGCTTCTGCGGCGCGGTCGAGATCGAGGCCGATGGCGAGCCGGAGGCGATGGGCTATTGCCACTGTTCGTCGTGCCGCTCCTGGTCGGCCGGTCCGGTCAACGCCTTCACCCTGTGGAAGCCTGCGAACGTGCGGGTGACCAAGGGGGCTGACGCGATCGGCAGCTATCACAAGACCGACATGAGCCACCGCAAATACTGCACCAAGTGTGGCGGGCATCTGATGACCGACCACCCGCCGCTCGGCATGATCGACGTCTATGCCGCGACGATTCCGACGCTGAAGTTCACGCCCGGTGTGCACGTCAACTACGCGGAGACGGTGCTGCCCATCAGGGATGGCCTGCCGAAGCTGAAGGATTTCCCGGCGGAGTTCGGCGGCTCCGGCGAGATGATGCCGGAGTGAGACAAGGTCTGCTTTTCGCAAGCACCCAAGCATCGATGGCCTCGCGACAGGATCTGTCCGAGCTGTGCTGATCGAAGCCGCCCCCTTCGAAACAGAGGGCGCAGGGAAGGCCGGGTGCCGACTGGCACCCGTGGCCCCCGTGCGAAAGAAAGCACGGGGAGAGAACCACAGGTTCAGCCGGACCGACCCGGCCTTCCCTGCGCGATGGTTTTCACGCTTATTTCGCGCTCTCCTCGGTGCGCCGGCTTTTGGCCACCGTCGTCCTTGGGGATCATCATGCCCCGCGAACTTGGCATCAGCGTCGGGATGCCGGGACCACGCGACTTCACGTCCGCGCCATGCCGTTCGTCCGCGCAGACAAGCTACGCTGCGACACGTCGCGGCCACCGCCTCCCTGCCTCAACGTTCGTGACGATCGCGAAGCGCCCCTCGTGGCGAAGCAGGATGGGGAGAGTGAAGCATATTTTCTGGAAAAGCGAAACATGAATATTTTTGACCAGGGGACTGGACAGGCCAAATCAGCTTGAAGGCGCTGGCGAAATTCGCCGCTTGGCCGATCCCGGCAGAGTTCCGCAAAAGCGCATGGGGATGATGCGCTCCGGCCCGCGGAAATGGATGGTGAAGGGAGCACGGAGTTCCGTATGATCTGCGGCGAGCCATCACGGGGTGCCCTGATCAATGCCCGCCGATCTCGTCCAGACCTTCCGCGCGTTCGCCTACAACAATGCCTGGGCCAATCACCGGCTGCTGACCGCCTGCGGCCAGCTCAGCGCCGAGGATTTCGCTGCCGAGCGCAGCGGCTTTTTCCCCAGCCTGCAGCGGACGCTGAACCACATCTACATCATCGACCTGTTCTACATCGACGCGCTGGAAGGCGGCTGGCTCGGCCCGATGGCGTGGCAGAACGAGGTGCCGTTCCCGCGCCTCGCAGATCTTGCGAAGGCGCAGGGCGCGATGGACCGCCGGCTGATTGCTTTCTGCGAGGCGCTCACGCCGGCGCGGCTCGACGACACCGTCCGCATCAACCGCGAGAGCCGGGTGCAGAACGAGCGCTGCGACCGGCTGCTGCTGCACCTGTTCCAACACGACATCCATCACCGCGGCCAGGCGCATGCCATGCTGTCGAGCACCAGCGTCAAGCCGCCGCAGCTCGACGAGTTTTTCCCTGCGGATGATTCAAGCTTGCGGGCGAAGGATTTCGCCGAGCTGGGGTTCAGCGAGGAAAAGGTGTGGCGGAGCTGATACACGCGTGGCTTCCCTCCCTCCGTCATTCCGGGGCGCGCGCAGCGCGAGCCCGGAATCCATAGCCACAACCGGCCGTCGGGCGCGAGATGCTCGTGGCGCCTGCCTTCGACACACCTCGTCCTGTGGTTATGGATTCCGGGCTCATTCGCGCTGCTTCAAAATGGCTTCGCCATTTTGCGCGCGAATGCCCCGGAATGACTGGGAGGAAGGATCAGCACGAGGCATTGGCCCACACCTCGCGCGGAAGCCGGTACATCACCTGCCGGCGCAACGGGCTGTCCGCCTCGACTCGCGGATGATCGAAATCCGACGCCTCGTTCCTGATCATGCCGAGCTTGCGCATGACGTTCTGTGACGCCTGATTGGCCGGCGCGGCATAGGCGATGATCTCGTGGAGGCCGAGCTCATCGAAGCCGAACGTGAGCGACGCCCGCGCCGCCTCGGTCGCAATCCCCCGCCCCCAGGCCGCGCGCGCCAGCCGCCAGCCGATCTCGACCGCCGGCGTGAACGGCGCATCGAAGGCGACGCGGAACAGGCCGGTGGCGCCGAGGAAAGTGCCGGTGGCGCGGTCTTCGACCACCCAGAAGCCGAAGCCGTGCGCGGCCTGATGGGCGATCTGGAAATCGATCCACCGGTCCGAGTCCTGCCGCGTTGGCAGCGCGCGGAGGAATTGCATCACGGCCGGATCGGCGGACATCGCCGCGAACGGCGCGCGATCGTCATCGCGCCACTCGCGCAAGGTCAGGCGTTCGGTGGAGATGATCATGATGGGCAATCGGACCAGTCAATGACAAAGAGCTTCCGCATGGCGGAAGCTCTCCTGTATCACCGTCGTTGCGAGGAACGCAGCGACGAAGCAATCCAGAGCGGCACGCGCGGCCCCGGATTGCTTCCGCCGTCGCCTTTCGGGCTATGGCGGACAAGTCGCTTCGCTCGCAATGACGGAGGATGGACCTCGCCTACTTCGCTGGCTCCAGGATCGACACGTAGTTGGCCACGGCCGCGCCGCCCATGTTGAAGATGCCGCCGAGCTTGGCGTTGAGGAGCTGCATGCCCTCGGGCGCAGAGCCGGTGAGCTGCATGGCGGTCATGACGTGCATGGAGACGCCGGTGGCGCCGATCGGGTGGCCCTTGGCCTTGAGGCCGCCGGACGGATTGACCGGCAGCTTGCCGTCCTTGAGCGTCCAGCCCTCCTTGATGGCGCGGGCACCCTGCCCCCGCGGCGTCAGGCCCATCGCCTCGTACTCGATCAGTTCGGCGACCGTGAAGCAGTCATGGGTCTCGACGAAGGAGAGATCGGAGAGCGTGACGCCGGCTTTCTCCAGCGCGCGCTGCCAGGCCACGGTGCAGCCCTCGAAGGCGAGGATGTCGCGCTTGGACATCGGCAGGAAATCCTGCGCATGTGCGGTGGCGCGCACGTTCACTGCCTTGGCGAAGGACTTCGCGGTCTCGCTGTCGGTCAGCACCAGAGCGGCGGCGCCGTCGGACACCAGCGAGCAGTCGGTGCGCTTCAGGGGGCCGGCCACGTAAGGGTTCTTCTCGCTCTCGGAGCGGCAGAACTCGAAGCCGAAATCCTTGCGCATCTGCGCATAGGGATTGGCGACGCCGTTCCTGTGGTTCTTGGCGGCGATCAGCGCCAGCGCGTCGGACTGGTCGCCGTACTTCTGGAAATAGCCCTGCGCGATCTTGCCGAACACGCCGGCGAAGCCGCCGACGGTGTCGCCGTCCTCCGGCAGGTAGGACGCCTTGAGCAGGTTCTTGCCGATCTCCGGGCCCGGTGTGCGCGTCATCTGCTCGACGCCCACGACCAGCACGATTTTCGCGGCGCCGGCGGCGATGGCGCGGATGCCCTGGTGCACGGCGGCCGAGCCCGTCGCGCAGGCGTTCTCGACCCGGGTCGCCGGCTTGAAGCGCAGCGCCGGATCGGCCTGCAGCACCAGCGAGGCGGTGAAATCCTGGGGCGAGAAGCCCGCGTTGAAATGGCCGAGCACGATCTCGTCGACGTCACCGGCCGAGATGCCGGCGTCGGCGATCGCCTCATTGGCGACCTTGACGACGAGGCTCTCGACGGTCTCGGCGTCGAACTTCCCGAACGGCGTATGCGCCCATCCGACGATGCTGGCGGTCATGCTCTCTCTCCCGAATGTCTCCCTGCCCCTCAAATGGCGCTTTGCGCCATGTGAGTCCAGAGGCTGGCGGCCGTCTCAGGCCACGAACTTGCCACCGAGCTCATCCTCAATGTGAATCCGGATGATGTCGTCGAAGGTCTTTTCCTCGGTGGTGAAGCCGAGTTCGCGAGCCCGCTTGGCCTCGAAATTCCGCGGCCAGCCGGCGACGATGCCCACAATGAAGGGATCCGGCTCCCGCTTGATGCGATCCGCCACCTTGTCGCCTGCCACGCGACGCAGGGCTGCGATCTGCTCGCCAACCGTCGCCGACAGGCCGGGCATGGTCAGGTTCCGGCGTGGGCCGATCTTGGCCGTGTCCATGGTTGCGGCATGCAGGAGGAAGCCGACCGCCGAGCGCGGCGTGGCGTGCCAGTGGCGGACGTCCTCGGACACCGGCAGCACGGCCTCCTTGCCGGCCAAGGGCTCGCGCAGGATGTTGGAGAAGAAGCCGGAGGCGGCCTTGTTGGGCGCGCCGGGGCGGATGCAGATGGTCGGCAGGCGGATGCCGACGCCGTCGAAGAAGCCGCGGCGGCTGTAATCGGCCAGCAGGAGCTCACCGATCGCCTTCTGGGTGCCGTAGCTGAGCAGCGGCGCATTGACGAACTCGTCGCCGATGGCCTCGGGGAACGGCGCGCCGAACACCGCGATCGAGGAGGTAAAGACCAGCCGCGGCTTGTAGCCGTCGCCGATCAGCCTGACGGCGTCGAACAGCATCCGCGTGCCGTCGAGATTGATGCGGTAGCCCTTGTCGAAATCGAGCTCGGCCTCGCCGGAGACGATCGCGGCGAGGTGGAAGATCACGTCGGGACGGCCGGCGACGAGCTTCTCCGCAAAGCCTGGGACGGCGAAGTCCCCGGCGATGGTGTCGACGGCGATGGACGTGTCGGGCTTAGACGGCGCGACGATGTCCTGCAGCGTCATGCGAGTGATGGCCTTGTCGCCGAGGCGGCCGTCGCGGACGAGACGCTCGACCAGCTTGCGCCCGACCATGCCGGCGGCGCCGAGAACGAGAATATGCAAGGGTATGCTCCTTCAAATGCAACGATTGGGCGTGGTCTCAACGTTCGTCATTGCGAGCGAAGCGACTTGTCAGCCATAGCCCGAAAGGCGACGGCGGAAGCAATCCAGAGTCATCGGAATGGCTCTGGATTGCTTCGTCGCTTCGTTCCTCGCAATGACGGGAGTTGAGATCCGCGTGAGCAGCAAGCGACGCCTTGACCCGGCTCACGGACAAAGCCGCCTACTCCTTCACCGCGCCGGTCATGGCCGACACATAATGCTCGACGAAGAAGGCGTAAAGAATGACCAGCGGCAGCGAGCCGACCAGGGCGCCGGCCATCAGCGATCCCCATTTGTAGATGTCGCCGTCGACGAACTCGTTGACGATCGCGACCGGCACGGTCTTGTTCGGCGTCGACTGCAGGAAGGTCAGCGCGTAGATGAACTCGTTCCAGCACAGGGTGAACGAGAAGATGAAGGCCGAGATCAGGCCGGGCACGGCGAGCGGCACCACGATCTTCACCAGGATCTGCCAGCGGCTGGCGCCGTCGATCAAAGCGCATTCCTCGAGCTCGAACGGGATGGTCTTGAAGTAGCCCATCAAGAGCCAGGTCGAGAACGGGATGAGCAGCGTCGGATAGACCAGGATCAAGGACAACGGCGAGTCGAACAGCCCATAGGCCTGGATCACCGAGGCCAGCGGGATGAACAGGATCGACGGCGGCACCAGATAGGCGAAGAAGATCAGCACGCCGACGGTATCGGCGCCCTTGAAGCGCAACCGCACGATCGCATAGGCCGCGAGCACGGAAGCGAAGATCGACAGCGTGGTGGCGCCGACCGCGACATACATCGTGTTCCACAGCCAGCGCGGATACTGCGTCTCGAACAGCAGCTTGGAGATGTGCTTGAAGGTCGGATGCACCACCCAGAACGGATTGTACTTCTCCATGTCGATCAGCTGCTCGTCGGGTTTGATCGACGTCAGCCCCATCCAGTAGAACGGGAACAGCAGCACCACGAGGATGATGAACAGCGGCAGATAGAGCGTCACCAGCCGCCGCGGCAGCGACTCCAGATAGCTCATGCCCTCGGATTCGTCGGTGCCGGCCGTGGTGGGCGCCTTGGCGTGCAGCGTGGTGTCGGTCATTGGTCGGATCCTTGCTGCCATTTGCGCCGTTGCATGCCAAACCAGGAGATCGCGATTGCCGCCATCAGGAACGGGATCATCGCGGTGGCGATCGCGGCGCCCTCGCCGAGCCGTCCGGAGATGATGCCGCGCTGATAGCTCAAGGTCGCCATCAGATGCGTGGCATTGACCGGGCCGCCGCGGGTCAGCGCCCAGATCAGCTGGAAGTCGGTGAAGGTGAACAGCACCGAGAAGGTCATGACGACCGCGATGATCGGCGTCAGCAAGGGATAGGTGATGAAGCGGAAGCGCTGCCAGCTGGTGGCGCCGTCGAGCGTGGCCGCCTCGTACAGCGAGGGCGACACGGTCTGCAGGCCGGCGAGCAAGGTGATCGCGACGAACGGCACACCGCGCCAGATGTTGGCGATGATGACGGAGGCGCGCGCCCAGGAGGTGTCGCCGAGGAAGTTGATGTTCTGGGTGATGATTCCGAGCTTGATCAGCGACCAGGAGATGATCGAGAATTGGGAATCGTAGATCCACCAGAACGCGATCGCCGACAGCACGGTGGGCACGATGAAGGGGATCAGCACGACGGCGCGGATCATCGCCTTGAACGGCATGTGCCGGTTCAACAGCAGCGCGAGATAGAGCCCGATGGCGAATTTGATGGCGCTCGCCACGATCGTGTAGAGCAGCGTGTTGAACACCGACAGCCAGAAGATCGAGTCGTCCCACAGCCATTCGTAGTTCTCCAGACCGACGAAGACGCCGCTGCGGCCGATCTTCTCGTCGGTGAAGCTCATCCAGACGCCGAGCCCCAGCGGATAGGCCAGGAACAGGATCAGGAAAGCCGCCGCGGGCAGCATGAACCACAGCGCGATCACGTTGCGGTTGGTCTTGATGCGCACCCATGCCGAGGGCTCGCCGACGGCGGCGCCTCGTGGCAACGAGGTCTGAATGGTACTCATTTATCCAGCAGCTCCCTTCGAACCGTGGGGTGAGCGACGCGCGCCCACCGGCGTTCGGGACGGATAGAGTTACTCCGTCATTGCGAGGAGCGAAGCGACGAAGCAATCCAGAGTCCAACGTTCGGCCCTGGATTGCTTCGCTTCGCCCGCAATGACGGCGAGCATGGCGCGTTGCGCCTTGCTCACCTGCGTCTTGGTAACCACCGGTCTGCTCTGACGCACCGGCGGTTGTCCACCTCAGCGGAAGATGCGCTTGGCGGAGCGCTCGGCGCTCGCCATCGCCGTCTTCACGTCCTCGCGGCCCGTGCAGTAGTTCGCGAACATGTCGACCAGGACGAAGTCGGCGATCGCGGCCGCAGCGGCCTCGCCGAGCTTGCCGACGCCGGCCGGCGTGGTCGCGGTCGCCGCGACGTCGCGATACGGCGTGTTCTTCGGATCGACGGTCCAGATCGGGTTGGCGTCATAGGCCTTGAGGAAGTGCGACAGGTAGCCCTGCGCCGCCTCGATCCACGGGTTGAACTGCTCCGGCTCCAGCATGAAGGCGGTGAACGCCTTGCAGGTCTGCGGATACTTCGAGAAGTTGAACACCAGGATCGGGAAGCCCAGATGCATCTCGCGGGTCTTGCCGTCGAGGCCGGGCGGCAGATGCGCGTGGTTCATGTCCTCGGCGATCTGCGGCGCCTCCTTCTTGGCGGTCACGTAGATCGAGATGCCGTTGACGGTGGCGTAGAGCTGGCCGGCCAGGAACGCCTTGTTGTTGGAGCTATCGTTCCACGACGCGGTGCCCGGCACGAAATTGTCGTACAGGCCCTTGACGTATTCGAGCGCCTTGGCGGTCTCCGGCGAGTTGATGACGACCTTGTTGTCCTTGTCGATCAGATTGCCGCCATGCGCCCACAGCGCCCAGTGCACCCAGCCATTGGCGTCACCCGAGGCGTGGCCGAGCGCCATGCCGCCCGGGGTGCCGTTCTTGTTCATGGCTTTGAAGAACTCGGACATGCCGGCGAGGTCGTTCGGGAACGACTTGAAGCCAGCCTTCTCTGCCGCCGAGATGCGGTAGTTGATCAGGCCGCCGGTGGCCGCCACGGGGATGCCGATCCACTTGCCGTCGAGCATGCCATAGGCCTTGCCCGAGTCGGTCCAGCCGCCGCACTTCTTGCCGAGGTAATCGGCGACGTCGGTCATGTCGACGCACTTGTTGGAGAACAGGAAGGGCAGCGTGTAGAGGCCCCACACCATGTCGAGCCCCTGCCCCGTATTGGCCGCGACCGAGGCCTTGGGCTGGACGTCGTCATAGGATTCGTTGGAGACGTTGATGGTGACGTTGTTGGCCTTCTGGAAGGCGTCGACGATCTTCATGAAGGCCACGTCCTCGGCCTCGACGAAGCGCTTCCAGCGCATCATGTTGATCTTGGCGCCGGGCTCGGGCTTGAAGGGCGAGGTCTGCGCCCAGGCCTTGGCGTAGCCGAGCAGTTCGTCGGCCGACATCGTCGCCGCGGCCGCCAGCAAGGTCGCGCCGCCCTTGAGCAGAGACCGTCGATCGGTGGGGAAATGAGTCATCTGAAGTTTTCTCCCGTTGAGTATTTGCTTGTTTTGTTTGTTGTCAGTTCTGCGCCTCAAGCGCCCGGATCAGAGTCTCCGGCCGCTGTCCTTGTCGAACAGATGCGCCGCCGACGCCCGCGGGCGCAAATGGATCTTCTCCCCGGGATTGACCTCGTGGCGGTCGCGGAACACCGCGATGATGTCCTGGGTGCCGATCCGGGCGACGATCTGCGTCTCCGAGCCGGTCGGCTCGACGACGACGACCTCGGCCTCGATGCCGTCATCGGCAAGCTCGAGATGCTCGGGCCGCACGCCGTAGACGACGGGGCGACCGTCGGAGGCGGCCGGCGCGGTCAGCAGCGGCAGCTTGGCGCCGTTCTCGGTCACAACATGGACCGAGCCGTTGGACTTCAGGTGGCCATTGAGGAAGTTCATCGCCGGTGAGCCGATGAAGCCGGCGACAAACTGGTTGTCCGGCTTGTCGTAGAGATCGAGCGGCGAGCCCATCTGCTCGACGATGCCGTCATGCATCACGACGATCTTGTCGGCCATCGTCATGGCCTCGATCTGGTCGTGGGTGACGTAGACGGTGGTGGTCTTGAGACGCTGATGCAGCTCCTTGATCTCGGTGCGCATCGCGACGCGCAGCTTGGCGTCGAGGTTCGACAACGGCTCGTCGAACAGGAACACCTGCGGATCGCGCACGATGGCGCGGCCCATTGCGACGCGCTGGCGCTGGCCACCGGAGAGCTGGCGCGGATAGCGGTCGAGCAGCGGCGTCAGCGCCAGGATCTCGGCGGCGCGCGCGACGCCCTTCTTGATGTCTTCCGGCCGTGCGCCGCGCAGCTTCAGCGAGAAGCCCATGTTGTCGGCGACCGTCATATGCGGATAGAGCGCGTAGTTCTGGAACACCATCGCGATGTCGCGCTCTTTCGGCTGCACGTTGTTGACGACGCGCTCGCCGATCGAGATGGTTCCGGCGGTGATGTTCTCGAGCCCTGCGAGCATGCGCAGCAGCGTCGACTTGCCGCAGCCGGACGGCCCGACCAGCACGACGAACTCGCCATCCTCGATCGGAATCGTCACGCCGTGCAGCACTTCGAATCCGCCGAATGATTTGCGCACGTCGCGAATTTGCACCGACGACATCAATTTCCTCCTCAAAGACCGACAGCATTGGCTGCTTGCCGGCGGCATTCTGACCGTTGTTCTCGGCCGTTTGATCAGGCCGCTTGTCGTTTTGTAGTCTTGGTCGTGTAGTCTTGTTCTTGGTGGTCTTGTTTTTGATGGTCTTGTTGGCTCTGGTCGTTCCGACCGGCTCCGAAACAGGGCCAGTACGGCCGACATTGTCCGCAGTTCAGTTCGCTTCCGCAATGCCTCGCTTAGCAACCGCGTGATAGCGCTGTCAATATCGCTTGTGTACCAGACCGCCTATGCTATGAGCGAGGCATGGGACGGAAACGCATCGAGCCGGGCAAAGTCCGGCTGACCGAAGTTGCGGCACTGGCGGGCGTCAGCCCGATCACGGTGTCACGCTTCTTCCGTAATCCCGACACGGTCTCGGCCGGCCGCCGCACGAGGATCGAGAGTGCCGCCAAGGAGCTCGGCTATGTGCCGAACCTCGCCGCGCGCGCGCTCGCATCGCAGCGCACCGAAGTGATCGGCGTGCTGATACCGTCCCTCACCAACAACGTGTTCTCCGACGTGCTGCGGGGCATCTATGATGCGTTCGAAGGCAGCCGTTACAGCATCCAGCTCGCCAACACCCGCTACAGCGTGTTGCAGGAGGAGCGCCTGCTGCGGTTGTTCCTGATGCAGAAGCCGGCCGGCCTGATCGTGACCGGTCTCGACCAGACGGCGGAGAGCCGGTCGATCATCCAGGCAGCGGACTGTCCCGTCGTGCAGATCATGGAGCTCGGCGCCGCCCCGATTGACATGATGATCGGATTTTCGCACGTCGATGCCTGTTTTGCAGCCATTTCACACCTTCTCGCGCAGGGCTGCCGCCGCATCGGCTTCATCGGCGCCCGCATGGACCCAAGGGTGCAGCGCAGGCTGCAGGGCTATCAGAACGCGATGAAGGAGGCCGGCTTGTTCGACCCGCGTCTCATCGTCACGGCGCCTGTTCCGACCTCGACCACAATGGGCGGCAGCCTGTTCTCCGATCTGCTGATGAAGGCGCCGGATCTCGACGCCGTGTTCTGCGCCAACGACGATCTCGCGCTCGGCGTGCTGTTCGAATGCCAGCGCCGGCACATTGCGGTACCCGAGCAGATCGCGATCGTCGGCTTCAACGACATGGAATTCATGGCCGCGGCGGTTCCGACGCTCACCAGCGTGCGTACCAATCGCTACGAGATGGGTCGGCGTGCGGCGACGATGATCATGGACGCCGTCGAAGGCCGTCCCGTGGCGCAGCGCGTCGTCGATCTCGGCTTCGAGGTGATCGAACGGCAGAGCTCGACCTTGCAGCGCGCCGCCGCAAGTCCGCAGCCCGCGTCGGGGCGCGCTTCCGGAACAAAATGGTAGCGCAACCAAAAGCCATGAACTAGAACCACTCGAACCAACGACGACTTGAACGAAAGACGTAGGCGATCTTCGACAGCGGGCCGATAGCGCGCAGACGACGGACCGGCCTCGCCACGTTTGCACTGCGGGAGAAAACACATGACGAACTCGAACGGGCATGCCGGCAACGGCGCTGACAAAAGCCGCAAGCTGCGCTCGCAGGCGTGGTTCAACGATCCGCACAATCCGGGCATGACCGCGCTCTATCTCGAGCGCTATCTGAATTACGGCCTGACCCGGGCTGAGCTGCAGTCGGGCAAGCCGATCATCGGCATTGCCCAGACCGGCAACGATCTCTCGCCCTGCAACCGCCACCACATCGAGCTGGCGCACCGCGTCCGCGAGGGCATCCGCGCCGCCGGCGGCATCGCGATGGAATTTCCGACCCATCCGATCCAGGAGACCGGCAAGCGCCCGACGGCCGCGCTCGACCGCAACCTCGCTTATCTCGGCCTGGTCGAAATCCTGTTCGGCTATCCGCTCGACGGCGTGGTGCTGACGACCGGCTGCGACAAGACGACGCCGGCCTGCCTGATGGCCGCGGCAACCGTGAACATCCCCGCCATCGTGCTGTCGGGCGGCCCGATGCTGAACGGCTGGCACGAGGGGCAGCGCACCGGCTCCGGCACCGTGGTGTGGAAGTCGCGCGAGCGGCTCGCCGCCGGCGAGATCGGCTATGAGGAGTTCATGGAGATCGTCGCCTCCTCGGCGCCGTCGGTTGGCCATTGCAACACCATGGGCACGGCGTCGACGATGAATGCGCTGGCCGAGGCGCTCGGCATGTCCCTGCCCGGCTGCGCCGCGATCCCCGCGCCCTATCGCGAGCGCGGCCAGATCGCCTACGAGACCGGAACGCGCATCGTCGACATGGTGTGGGAAGACCTGAAGCCGTCCGACATCCTGACACGCAAGGCGTTCGAGAACTGCATCGTCGCCAACTCCGCGATCGGCGGCTCGACCAACGCGCCGATCCACATCAACGCGCTGGCGCGCCATGTCGGCGTCGAGCTCGACATCGACGACTGGCAGAAGGTCGGCCACGACGTGCCGCTGCTCGTCAACATGCAGCCGGCCGGCTTCTATCTCGGCGAGGAATTCCATCGCGCCGGCGGCGTGCCGGCCGTGATCGGCGAGTTGATGCGGCACAAGCGCATCCACGAGGACGTCATCACCGTCAACGGCCGCAGCATGGGTGAGAATTGCCGCGAGGCAGCGAAGCCCGACGGCGACGTGATCTGGTCCTACGACAAGCCGCTGGTGAAGGATGCCGGCTTCCTGGTGCTGCGCGGCAACCTGTTCGATTCCGCGATCATGAAGACCAGCGTGATCTCCAAGGAGTTCCGCGACCGCTATCTCAGCAATCCGAAGGACCCGAACGCCTTCGAGGGCCGCGCCATCGTGTTCGAGGGGCCTGAGGACTATCACGACCGCATCGATGATGAGCAGCTTGCGATCGACGAGCACTGCGTGCTGTTCATCCGCGGCGCCGGTCCGATCGGCTATCCCGGCGGCGCCGAGGTCGTGAACATGCAGCCGCCGGCGGCGCTGATCAAGCGCGGCATCCTGTCCCTGCCCTGCATTGGCGACGGCCGGCAGTCCGGCACCTCGGGCTCACCGTCGATTCTCAATGCGTCGCCGGAGGCCGCCGCCGATGGCGGGCTCGCAATCCTCAAGACCGGCGATCGCGTGCGCATCGACCTCAACAAGGGCTCGGCCAATATCCTGATCTCGGACGAGGAGCTTGCGAAGCGGCGCGCCGAGCTGAAGGCCAAGGGCGGCTTCCCGCACCCCGCCAACCAGACGCCATGGCAGGAGCTCTATCGCAACACCGTCGGCCAGCAGGCCACCGGCGCCTGCATGGAGCTTGCCACGCGCTATCACAACATCGCCGGCACCGTGGGTGTGGCAAGGCATAATCACTAGACCCAACTGCCGTCATTCCGGGGGCGCGCGAAGCGCGAGCCCGGAATCCATACTCCCGATCGTGGTTATGGATTCCGGGCCCATCGCTTCGCGATGTCCCGGAATGACGATAACTAAGAAGTCAATTCCCAAGGGAGACTCCATGTCCGACCGTCTCAAGGGCAAGCGCGCCTTCGTCACTGCCGCCGCTGCCGGCATCGGCCGCGCCTGTGCCATTGCCTTCGCGCGTCAAGGCGCCACCGTATTCGCCACCGACATCGATGAGAACGGCCTGAGCACGCTGAAGAGCGAAGGCATTGCCGAGGTCGCGACGCTCGACGTGCGCAACACCGCGGCCGTGAACGCGATGGCCGAGCGGGTCGGCAAGGTCGAGATCCTGCTCAACGCTGCCGGCTTCGTGCACAACGGCACCATCCTCGACTGCTCCGACGACGACTGGGATTTCTCGTTCGATCTGAACGTCAAGTCGATGCATCGCACCATCCGCGCCTTCCTGCCGAAGATGCTCGATCAGGGCGGCGGCGCCATCGTCAACATCGCCTCCGCCGCGGGCGTGTTCAAGGCGGCGCCGAACCGCTACGTCTACGGTGCGACCAAGGCAGCCGTGGCGGCGCTGACGCGCTCGGTCGCAGCCGATTTCGTCGGCAAGAAGATCCGCTGCAACTGCATCTGCCCGGGCACGATCGAAACGCCCTCGATGCTGGGACGCGCGGCCTCGGCCGGCCCGAACGGGCTGGAGATGTTCATCTCGCGCCAGCCGATGGGCCGGCTCGGCACGGCGGAGGAGATCGCCCATCTCGCGGTCTATCTTGCCAGCGACGAGAGCGCGTTCACGACCGGCGTCGCGCATACCATCGACGGCGGCTGGACGCTGTAGTTCTGCTTCGTCATTCCGGGGCAGCCCGCAGGGCTGAACCCGGAATCTCGAGATTCCGGGTTCGCGCTGCGCGCGCTCCGGAATGACGACAACAAAGATCGACCGGGGAAACATCATGAACCACATCGACCTTACCAACCGCTGCGCCGTGGTCACCGGCGGCGCGCAAGGTTTTGGCCGCGCCATCACCGAGCGCTTCAAGTCGTCGGGCGCGAAGGTTGCGATCTGGGATCACGACATCGCGCTGGCGGAGAAGACCGCGCAGGCGATCGGTCCGGAGGTGCTGGCGCTGCAGGTCGACGTCACCGACACCCAAGCGGTCGAAGGCGCCCGTGACGCGACGCTGGCCGCGTTCGGCAGCATCGACATCCTGGTCAACAATGCCGGCATCGCCGGCATCAACAAGACGGTGTGGGAGACCGATCTCGAGGAGTGGCGCAAGGTGCTGCGCATCAATCTCGACGGTCCCTTCATCTGCGCCAAGGCAATCGTGCCGGTGATGCTGAAGCAGGGCTATGGCCGCATCGTCAACATCGCCTCGATCGCCGGCAAGGAGGGCAACCCGAACGCTGCGCACTACTCCGCGTCCAAAGCCGGCCTGATCGCGCTGACAAAGTCGCTCGGCAAGGAGCTGGCGCAGCACAACATCACGGTCAATGCGGTGACGCCCGCCGCGGCGAAGACTGCCATCTTCGACCAGATGACGGAAGCGCACATCAACTTCATGCTGTCGAAGATCCCGAAAGGCCGCTTCGTGCTGGTGGAAGAGCTCGCCGCGCTGGTGTCGTGGCTCGCCTCGGAAGAGTGCTCGTTCTCGACCGGCGCCGTATTCGACATTTCCGGTGGCCGCGCAACTTATTAGTCGGCGTGCCGATCGATAGAGCCCGTCCTCACCGAGAAATCGTCATTGCGAGGAGGCGAAAGCCGACGAAGCACTCCAGAGCTCCTCGCGCGGCCCTGGATTGCTCCGCGGCGCCGCTGCGCTCGCAATGACGGCGATAGGCAGAACCGTTCCGGTACTGCTGACGATCGCGAGAGATCATGACCAGTTGGAGGTCCCACCATGACCCACCACGGCGGCTGCTTCTGCGGCGCGGTGCGCTTCCAATGCACCGGCGAGCCGATCAACGTACGCGTCTGCCACTGCCGCAACTGCCAGCGGGCGACGGGCGCGCCGTTCTTCGCCCGCGCGCTGTTCGCGCACGACGCGCTGACGATCACCGGCGAAACCGCGCGCTTCCCCTCCTCCGACGCGCTCGATCGCATGTTCTGCCCGCGCTGCGGCGTCAGGCTGTTCTCATGGCGCAGGACGCGCCCGGTTGTCGGCGTGGCCCTGGCCTGCTTCGACGACCGCAACGCCTTTGCCCCGACCGAGCACATCTGGGTCTCGGAAAAGATGGATTGGGTGCAGCTCAGCGACGGCCTGCCGCAATTTCCGGAGAATCCCGCGTAGCATCGGGGAACCATCGTGCCTATGTAAGGCGGTAACGCGTCCGGAACCCCGATCCTTGAACATCTCGCTCTACGGCATCTCCGTCTGGATCCTGCCGATCATCATCGCCATCACCTTTCATGAGGCTGCTCACGCCTTCGTCGCCTGGCGGTTCGGCGACGACACCGCGTTGCGACTCGGTCGCGTCAGCTTCAACCCGCTCAAGCACATCGATCCGTTCGGCACCGTCCTGCTGCCGGGCATGCTGCTGCTGTCCGGCTCGCCGTTCCTGTTCGGCTACGCCAAGCCGGTGCCGGTCGATTTTCGCAATCTGAAGCCGCTGCGCGCCGGCATGGTGATGGTGGCGCTGGCCGGACCGGCCACCAACATCGCGCTGGCGCTGGCGGCCGGACTGGCGTTCCACGCCCTGCCGCTGGTTCCACCGGAGGCGGCGCGGTGGGTGGCCAGCAATCTGTGGAATATTTTCTCGTTCAACATCCTGCTCGCCGTGTTCAACATGCTCCCGATACCGCCGCTCGATGGCGGCCGGGTCGCGGTGGGCGTGCTGCCGGCGGCGCTGGCGCGGCCGCTTGCCCGGCTCGAGCCGTATGGCATGCTGATTCTGATCGGATGTCTGATCCTCCTGCCGCTGGCGGGTTCCCAATTTGGTCTCAATCTTGATCTCGTGTCGGGGCTGCTCCGCGCCACGACCGATTCTCTGAAGCAGCTGCTTCTGCTATTGACGGGTAATGTCTAGATCTACCCGTCAGGGATGGTAACGAACGAGCCCCGAGGCACTCTTGGTCAAAGCCGCTGACATGATGATCGCACGCCGCGCCGACACCCGCGCCCGTGCCGATTTCGCGACCTGGAAGATGATCGCCAAGCTGAACGGCGCCTCCGGCCTGCCGCCGGCGGCGCAGGACTTCCTGGCAAGCTACAAGGCCCGCCTCGGCGACATGCCGGAGGACGAGGCGACCGAGGCCACCATCCGCGAGATGTACAAGGCCTATTATGCCGAGATGGGCGGCGGCGGCGCCCCGCCCGAGGTCAAGCCGGTCGCCGCCGAGCCGGTGACCGGCAATGTCACCGCCTTCCGCAAGCTGCCGCCGAAGAAGGCGGCGCAAAGCGGGACGACCGCTCCGCGCAAGCTGCCGGTTGCGCTGATCTTCGCCGCGCTCTGCGTGGTCTACGTCGGAGTCAGGCTGTATTGGCAGTGAGGTCAGCCGAACCCCACCCGCTCATTTCGGCGGGTTGAACTTGACCGGCAGGATGAAGGAGAACTCGTCGTCGGTGAGGCCCGCGGGAGGCTTTGGCACGGGATCCGAACGGCGGACCATGCTGAGGGCGGCCTGATCGAACTCCGGATCGCCGGACGTTTCCTTGACGTCCACCGAGACGACACGGCCGAGCCGATTGAGCACGAGCGCCAGCTTGAGCTGGGCAGCGGCCTTCTTTCCGGATGGATACTTCTTGTGCAGTTCGAAATAGGCGCTGATCTTGCGGCCCCAATTGGCCGTCAGCCTTTGCACGTCCTTGCCGATACCGGCATTCGGCGCTTTGGTCTTCTCGGCTTCAGGAACCTTCTCGTCCAGGGCCTTGCGCGCGCTGTCTTCGGAGGCTTCCTGCGCCTCCGACGCCCGTGTCTGGACCGTCGCGACCTTCTGCTCCTCGGTCGGCTTCTTCACGTCAGAGGTCGTGACCTCGCGGTCGGCCTCCTCGGTCGTGGTCGGCACATCCTTCTGCAGATCGGTCTGCTCGACCTCGGCCTTCTGCTCCTGCATCTGCGGAGCGGCGGTCTGCGCTACCGAGTCCTGTCCGACCGGAACCTCGTCGTCCTCGACCTTCGGCGAGCCCATATCGATGTCGATGACCTCGGCGCCCGCCGCGCCGAGGCCGCCGGCGTCCTCGTCGTCGTTCAGATGCGTCAGCGCCAGCGCGGCCCCGCCGACATGCAGGATCAGCGCGCCCATGATCGCCAGAAACCAGAGACGGCGCGAGGGGGAGTGCCCGATGTCGAGGTCGCTCATCACAAGCCGGCGCTCCTCACGGCTGCGCGGGCTGGGCCGGCGGCACCTGCACGGCCGCGGCAGGCGGCGCTTCCAGCGCCACCAGCTTGATCTTGGTGTAACCGCCGGCGCGCAGCAGTTCCAAGACGCCCATCAGCTCGCCATAGGGCACCAGCTTGTCAGCGCGCAGGAAGATCGGCCGGTCCTTCGGCTGATCGGTCATGGCATCGAGCTCGCGCACGAGATCGACGCGCTTGACCAGATTTTCCCCGATCGCCAGCGACAGGTCGGGCTTGATCGAGACATAGGTCGGCTTGTCCGGCTTCTTCTGCGGCGTGGCGCTCGAGGACGGCAGGTCGATCGGCAGGTCGACGGTCGAGAGCGGCGCGGCCACCATGAAGATGATCAGCAGCACCAGGATGACGTCGATGAACGGCGTCACGTTGATGTCGTGGGTCTCGTCGAAATCGTCGTCGAGATCGCCTTCGGAGAGCGAGACGGCCATCCTCGGCTACTCCGCCGCCCGGACGTGAAGGCCGGTATGGCTGCGATCGAGATCGCGCGACAGCAATCGTCCGGTGGTGCCGGAGGCGCGGTTGACGAGCTCGAGATAGCCCTTCGTGACCCGCGAGAAGTGATTGTAGATGATCACGGCCGGAATCGCCGCGGCCAGACCGATCGCGGTCGCCAGCAGCGCTTCCGCGATGCCCGGCGCGACCACCGCGAGGTTGGTGGTCTGCGATCTGGAAATGCCGATGAAGCTGTTCATGATGCCCCAGACGGTACCGAACAGTCCGACGAAGGGCGAGATCGCGCCGACGGTGGCGAGCAGGCCCATGCCGGTGCGGACCCTGCGCGCTTCGGCTCGAACGATCTCGGTGAAGCTCGAGGCTGCGCGCTCCTTGATGCCCTCGTCACTGCCGAGCCCGGCCGACAGCCGTGCCTCTGATATCGCAGCCTGCAGCAGCAATGCCGCGACGGTCTTGCCTTGACCAAGCGCAAGATGGGCCTCGGCCAGCGACTTCGCCCCGGTCAGCTTGCGCAGCGCGACGACCAGCCGGCGGCGCAGGACGGAGAATTCGAGGCTCTTG
The DNA here is from genome assembly GCF_032485115.1 of Bradyrhizobium sp. SZCCHNRI2009. Taxonomy (NCBI): domain Bacteria; kingdom Pseudomonadati; phylum Pseudomonadota; class Alphaproteobacteria; order Hyphomicrobiales; family Nitrobacteraceae; genus Bradyrhizobium; species Bradyrhizobium sp. SZCCHNRI2009. Next base: position 1,107,906 of record NZ_JAUEUH010000001.1, on the reverse strand, counting down.
GCGATCAGGATCGTCCAGCTTGCGATCGAGGCCAGCGCCAGCATGATCATGACCGCTTTGACGACGATGTCGGCCTTGAGAAACATGCCGAACGGCGACAGCTCGTCCAGCCCGGTGGTCACCGACTTGCCATTGCGGGCGCCGGTCTCGATGCCCACCGGGGCGGCAGCCGTTGGGGCGACCTGTCCCGACGCGGGAGGGGCCATCGTCTGGGCTGTGCCCGGCGCCGGCGCGGACAGATCGGTCGAGACCGCCGGGGCGGACCTGGCCGGCTCCTGCTGCGCATGTGCAGGTAGCCCCGCAGCAACAGACAGACATGACAGGACGATTGCAAACCTAACGAGGAACGATGTCATCATATCTCGGCCCATTAGACCTCGGCCCATTGCCGGATCAGATTGTGATAGATGCCGGTCAGCTTGACAGCATCGGGATCGTCCCTCCCGAGGCGGTCCGCCAAGCTCTGGATCGCCGCGTCCAGATCGAAGATCATGCTCCGGACGTGGGCATCCCGTATCATGCTCTGCATCCAGAAAAAAGAGGCGACCCGGGAGCCGCGCGTGACCGGCGTGACCATGTGAAGGCTCGATGACGGATACAGCACCGCGTGCCCCGCGGGCAACTTGACTTCGTGCGAGCCGTAGGTGTCCTCGATCACAAGCTCGCCACCGTCATAGCTGTCGGGCTCGGCCAGGAACAAGGTCATCGACAGATCGGTGCGGATGCGCAGGCCGGTCCGCGGATCGCCGCGCACGGCATTGTCGACATGGATGCCGAAATGGTCGCCGCGCGAGGCGGTGTAGCGGTTGAACAAAGGCGGAAAGATCTGCAGCGGGATCGCCGCCGACAGGAAGCGCGGATTCTTCGTCAGTGCCGTGATGATGCGCTGGCCCAGCACCCGCGCCGCCTCGCCGTCGGGCGGCAACTGCTCATTGCGCTTGACCATGGCCGACTGCGCCCCGGCCGTCGAGCGGCCGTCCTCCCACTCCGCCGCATCCATGATGCGGCGGAAGTCGGCGACCTCGTCTTTGGACAGAACGTCCGGGATGCAGATCAGCATGATCAGAACTTCGCAGTGGTGACGATGTAGAAGGCGCGCCCCGGGGCCACGGCGACGAACGGCACCGCGCTCCGATACAGCGTGTCGTAGTACAGCTTGTTGGTCAGGTTCTGGGCATAGAGCTTCATGGTCCAGTTCGCGTCGAGCTTCTTCTCGACGAAGGCGTCGAAGCGCCAGTAGCTCGGCAGCTCGTTGCCGGTGTTGGCCGCGAAGGTGCCGCCATAGACCTTGGAGCGGTAGACCGCCTGCCCGCCGATCTCCCAGCCATTGTCGAGCTTGTACTTCGACAGCATGCTGAACGACTGATGCGCGATGTTGGCGAGCTGCAGGCCGATGTTGGAGGCGACGCCGCTCTGCGTGACCTTCGACTGCATCAGCACCAGGCCGCCGAAGATGCTCCAGCGATCGGTGAGCCTGCCTTCGGCCTCGATGTCGATGCCCTGGATGCGGTAGGCCGCGCCCGAGGTGAGCAGGCCGCCGACGGTCTCGCGGGCATTGTCCTTGGTGGTCTGGAACAGCGCGGCTGAGACCAGCAGATGGCGGTCGACCAGCTCCCATTTGGTGCCGAGCTCGGCCGCCTTGTTGCGCTCGGGTCCGAGCAGGACCGCGGTGTTGGCGGGCACGCCGCCGTAATCGGTGCCGGTGGCGTCGAGTTCGGAGCCGAACGGATTGGCCGAGGTCGCATAGGCCGCGTAGATGCTGCCGATCGGCATCGGCTTGTAGACCAGGCCGACATTGTAGTTGACCAGGTCGGCGTTCATCTTGAGGTATTTCGGCGAATTGGTCGACGAGCTCATGTTGTAGCCGTCATAGCGCACCCCACCGTTCAGGATGACCGTGTCCTGCCAGTTGGCCGTGTCCATGACGTAGACGCTGTTGGTGTTGACGCCGTAGCGCGTCGGGTTGCCGATCAGCGACGGCGTATTGCTGAATGGGATGTAGGTGTATTGCGGCGAGTACACGTTGACGCCGGTAACCGCGCCCGAGCTGGTCGAGCCGCCGCCGAACAATTCGGACGAGAGTCCGGTGTAGCGATCGATCGAGATGTTCTCGTTCGAGAACTCGGTGCCGAGCACCGCGGTGTGCTTGACGCCGCCGGTATCGAGCTTGAACGTCGCATCGTTCTGGTTGGCCCACACGTCCACCGTCTGGTAGCGGCTCTGTGCGCTCGCCGTCGTGGTCCAGAGCAGCGGATTCGGGCTGGTCGTGTTGGGGCCCTGCGGCAACGTGCCGATATAGTTGAGAAGCGAGTGCTCGCCGCGGAACTTGCTGCTGAGGGTGATCGCCTCGTTGACCTTGTACTCGGCTGCGGCAGTGCCGAAATCCTGCCGCGCGGTCTGGAAGTCGCGATTGAGGAAGCCATACCAAGTGCCGCGCGGAATGCCTGCCGAGGTCACGGGGACGTTGCCCTGCTTGTAGTAGGGCACGCCGAAATCCGGATAACCCGACAGATCGGTATGGACATAATTCGTCGTGATCTTGAGATCGTCGATCGGCGTCCACTTGGTCGAGAGGAAGGCGCCCCAGCGGTCATCGGTGACGAAGTTGCGCCCCGCCACATTGGAGTCCTGGAACAGGCCGCCGGTGCGCACCGAGAAGGTCGGCGAGATCACCTGGTTCACGTCGAGCGTGACGCGCTTCTGCTGGTCGGTGCCGAACTCGGTATCCATCCGCTTGAAGTTCGTATCGCCAGCCTGCTTGGTGACGATGTTGATGGCACCGCCGGCGGTGCCGCGGCCGGCATAGGACGAGGCCGGACCGCGCAGGATCTCGATCTGCTCGGTGAAGAAGTTCTCGCGGATCGACACCGCGGGATCGCGGATGCCGTCGATGAAGACGTCGTTGCGGGCATCGAAGCCGCGAATGAAGAAGCGGTCGCCGAACGCATTGCCGCCCTCGCCCGAGCCGAGCGTGACGCCGGCGGTCGAACGGCCGATCTCCTTGAGCGCGGTGACGTGCTTGTCGGCAAGCACTTCCTTGCTCATCACGGTGATCGTCTTCGGCGTGTTCAGGAGCGGCTCGGGAAACTTGCCCGACGCCTGCACGCGGTTGACCTTGTAGGGCTCGGCTGCGTCCGCGTAGGGGTTGGCGTCCGGCGCGGACAGTCCGCCTGCGTTCGGGAACGCCACCGCGGCCTGCTGCGCCGACTGCTGACGGGCCGCCGCGCGGCGCAGGGCATTGCGCGCGCGGACCTGCTCGGCGGTCGGCTTGGAGGACGTCGGCTTGGCCCGCGCGATCGGCGCATCGACGTTGACGGGCGGCAGGTCGGACGCCGGTTGCGCCTCGGCCGACGACATCGATGCCACCGCCATCAGCCCGGCCACCGCCGACACCTTGGTGACGGAGGGCCCCTCTCCGCGTCCGTCATTGAACCTCATCGCTGCGACCCCACGCAGCGAACGCGGTGCTATCACCTGTCCCATTTTATTTTCACGCGCCCCAGATCTTCATTCCACATCGCTTACGCGGATCATTCGCAGTGCGACGATGTGTCGTTGGTATCGGGCGCGTTTCAGGGGGTCAATTTGAGGAGCCCTAATTTGGCCTTGAATAGTTCCAGATCAAAACAATTCTAAAAACGCTCAACTAACAACATGCGGAACTTGAAATCGTTCTAAACAGCGCGATTTGACTCGCGCTGCCGTCGAATCAGCACCGCGTCGGGCGTAACCCCGGCGCAGGTCAGTTCGACGAGCCAGCCGGCGCGTCGCTGCTCGGCGGCTTCATCAGCGAGAACAGCTCGTCCACGGTCTGCACCGCGATCTGGCGCACGCGATCGGAATCATCGATCCCCGCGATCCGCACGCCCTTGACGACGGCCCTGATCTCATCGCGAAAATCGGTCAGGAAACGCAACGGATCGCGCTGCTCGTTGGCGACGCGCGCGATCAGGCCGGTGACCAGGATCTGGCACGCGAGCATCTTTCCATTCAGTTCTTCCATCGTGAGCTCCCCATTCGCTATCGTCGCACGGCGCATCGTCGGCGACACAGCCTCGCTCCGGTTGAATCCTGCCGCGGCCCGACGGCGCCATGACGGCGGCGGGACCCATCGGCTTCTAATCAGCTCCCATCGGGCGCGACAAGACGGCGAGAATAGGTCGGAGTGCGGCATTCGCACGAGAGACCCGCGCGGCCGGCGAATGGTCCGGCGCGGCGCGCCGGCCGACGATGGCGGCAGAGGATCGCCGCAGACCGCCCTGCTCTCGCGCAGGCCACGCCGCGGCAACGGCAAGCTTCCCCGCCATTTTTCGCACTCAAGATGTTTTATTGTACGACGCAACTCAAGATGGGATCAGAACGGTCTGCGCCGCGGCTCGGCTATTTGAGCGCCACCTCGGCTTTCGGATCGGACAGCGTCTTGATCCGATCCTTCAGGTCCCTGAGCGTGGACAGGCTGGTGGCTACGGCCTCGTCCGGAATGTCGTGCAGAACGTCGCCGGCGATCGCATCGCGCAGCTCGTCGAGATCATCGACGAGCTCTCGTCCCGCGGCGGTGAGATGGAGACGGTTCGCGCGGCGATCCCTCGGATCGTGCCGGCGCTCCAGCAGCCCCTGCTCGACCAGCCTGTCGAGCAGACGCACCAGCGAAATCGGCTGCAGTTCCAGCACTTCTGCGAGATCGACCTGTGACATCCCCTCATGCGCGCGCAGCCGAAACAGCACCACCCATTGGGCGCGGGTGGTGCCGCGCTGTTTGGCACGATGATCAATATAGTTGCGCAGGATGCGCGAGCTTTCGACAAGCTGCGCAACGAGCTGACGTCTCATATCCAGCGACATGGCTGTGAACTCCCTTGCGCTTCCTCGAAGCTTGCCGATTGTTTAGGTTTGTCCACGCGCTCGTGTGTTTACACATTAATTGCGTGCGTACTATATCTGGCATGCTGGGAATGGTTTTAAAGACCGGTTATCCTGTTCGTCTCAGCATATGGGCCAGCATGAAGACATCACGAACCCTCGGTTGGATCCTGCTTGTCGCGGCTCTCGGCGGCGCCGGCTATTACGGCTGGCAGCGTCATCAGGGCGCCGAGGCAGCGAAGAAGACCGCTGAGCAGACATCGGCCCGACCGCAGGCGGTTCGGGTCTCGACCGTGCCGGTCGAGAAGACGGACTTCCCGGTCTTCCTCACCGGCCTGGGGACCGTGCAAGGCTTCAACACCGTCCAGGTCCGCACCCGCGTCGACGGCCAGATCGACAAGATCGCCTTCACCGAAGGCCAGCTTGTGAAAGAGGGCGACCTGCTGGTCGAGATCGACCCGAGGCCGTTCCAGGCCGCGCTCGACCAGGCCAAGGCCAAGCGGGCGCAGGACGAGGCCAATCTCAACAACGCCAATCTCGATTTGCAGCGCACCACCAAGCTCGGCGAGTTCGCGACCCGGCAGCAGCAGGACACCCAGCGCGCCACCGTCGCACAGCTCACGGCACAGATCGCCGCCGACGACGCCGCGATCGCCAATGCCCAGACCCAGCTCAGCTACACCCAGGTCAAGGCGCCGATCTCCGGGGTCGCCGGCCTCCGCCAGGTCGACATCGGCAATATCGTCAACGCCTCGAGCCAGACCGGCATGGTCTCGATCGCGCAGATCGAGCCGATCGCGGTGATCTTCACCGCGCCGGAGGAGCAGTTGCCCTACATCAACGAGGCGCAGAAGACCGCTCCCTTGAAGGTGATCGCGTTCACCACCGACGGCAGGAAGCAGCTCGCCGAGGGCAAGCTGATGGTCGTGAACAACCAGGTCGACACGTCGAGTGGAACGATCCGGCTGAAGGCGGTGTTCGACAACAAGGACCACGTGCTGTGGCCCGGACAGTCGGTCTCGACGCGGCTGCTGGTGCGGACGCTGAAGGATGCCACGGTGGTTCCCGACGACGCCGTCCAGCATTCGACCAACGGGCTGTATTCCTACACGGTGAGCCCGGACAGCAAGGCCGAGCTGCGCAAGGTGAAGGTCGGCGTTTCGCTCGATGGCCGTACCGTCGTCGAAGAGGGGTTGACCCCCGGCCAGCAGGTGATCACCGGCGGTCAATTCAAAGTTCAGCCAGGCTCGGTCGTGACCACCGCGGTGGCCAGCTCGGAGCCGGCGCCAGCTAAGGTCCGGCAGGAATGAACGGCGGCATCTCGGCACCCTTCATCAAATACCCCATCGGCACCTCGCTGCTGATGGCAGGTATCCTGTTCATCGGCCTGGTCGCCTACCCCCTGCTGCCGGTCGCACCGCTGCCGCAGGTCGACTTCCCGACCATCCAGGTGACCGCCAATCTGCCGGGCGCCAGCCCTGAGACCATGGCGACCTCGGTCGCCCAGCCGCTGGAGCGGCAATTCGCACAGATCCCCGGCATCGCCCAGATGACATCGACCAGTTACCTGGGCACCGCATCGGTCACGATCCAGTTCGACCTGAACCGCAACATCGACGGCGCCGCCAACGACGTCCAGGGCGCCATCAACGCTGCCTCGGGCCAGTTGCCCAAGACCCTGCCGTCGCCGCCGACCTACCGCAAGGTCAACCCGGCGGACGCGCCGATCCTGATCTTGTCCGCCACGTCCGAGACGCTGCCGCTGACGACGGTCTCCGACTCCGTCGATGCGCAGCTCGCGCAGCAGATCAGCCAGATCTCGGGTGTTGCCCAGGTGATCATCGGCGGCCAGCAGAAGCCGTCGATCCGTATCCAGATCGACCCGGCCAAGCTGGTCGCCAAGGGCCTCTCGATGGAGGACGTGCGCAGCCAGATCGCGATCACCACGGTCGACAGCCCGAAGGGCAACATCGATGGCGAGCGTCGGGCCTACACCATCTACGCCAATGACCAGCTCACCGAATCGAAGGACTGGAACGACGTCATCATCGCCTACCGCAATGGCGGTCCGTTGCGCGTCCGTGACATTGGCCGGGCGGTGACCGGGCCGGAGGATGCCAAGCAGGCCGCCTGGGCCAACGGCAAGCGCGGCGTGTTCCTGGTGGTCTTCAAGCAGCCTGGCGCCAACGTCATCGAAACCGTCGACAAGATCAAGGCGACGCTGCCGCGCCTTGTTGCGGCGATCCCGCCGGCCATCAAGGTCGAGCTGATGTCGGATCGCACGACGACCATCCGTGCCGCGGTCGAGGACGTCCAGTTCACGCTGCTCCTGACCATCTTTCTCGTGGTCATGGTCATCTTCATCTTCCTGCGCAGCTTCTGGGCCACGGTGATCCCGACGATCACCGTGCCGCTCGCGCTGCTCGGCGCCTGCGCGATGATGTGGGGGGTCGGCTATTCACTGGACAACCTCTCGCTGATGGCGCTGACGATCGCGGTCGGCTTCGTCGTCGACGACGCCATCGTCATGCTCGAGAACATCTCTCGCTATGTCGAGGAAGGCGAGTCCCCGATGGCTGCCGCCTACAAGGGGGCCAAGGAGATCGGCTTCACCATTGTCTCGATCTCGATCTCGCTGGTCGCCGTGCTGATCCCGCTCCTGCTGATGGGCGGCATCATTGGGCGCCTGTTCCGCGAATTCGCGGTCGTGCTGGCGATGACGATCTTCGTCTCGATGTTCGTCTCGCTGACGTTGACGCCGATGATGGCCTCGCGTTTCCTGCGCGGCGGCCACCAGGCTCATGGCAAATTCTACCAATGGAGCGAGCGCGGCTTCGAGGCGCTGCTCAGGGCCTACGAGAAGGGATTGGACATCGCACTGCGCTGGCGCTTCGCCACGCTGATGGTGTTCTTCGCCTCGCTCGGCCTGTCGATCTACCTGTTCGTGCTGATCCCCAAGGGTTTCTTCCCGCAGCAGGACAACGGCCTGATCACCGCCGCGTCGGAGGCGTCGCAGGACATCTCCTTCAAGGCGATGCAGTCGCGCCAGGAGGCGCTGGCCAAGATCGTGCAGGATGATCCGGGCGTAGCCAGCGTCGCAATGGCGATCGGCGGTTCCGGCCGCGCCGGCAATACCGGCAATCTGTTCATCACTTTGAAGCCGCGTGACGAGCGTGATGCATCGGCGCAGCAGATCATCGCACGCCTGAGGCCGCAGCTCGAGAAGGTCGAGGGAGCCCGGCTCTACATGCAGGCCGCGCAGGACGTCCGCCTCGGCGGCCGGCCGTCCCGAACCCAGTTCGAGTTCACGCTGCAGGACTCCAATCTCGCCGAGCTCAACGAGTGGGCGCCGAAGATCTTGGAGAAGATGCGCTCGCTGCCGCAGCTGCGCGACGTCGCCACCGACCAGCAGGCCGACGGCACCACCGTGCAGCTCACGATCAACCGCGACACCGCCTCGCGGTACGGCATCTCGCCGCAGCTGATCGACGACACGCTGTATGACGCGTTCGGCCAGCGCCAGGTCGCGCAGTACTTCACCCAGCTCAACTCCTACCGCGTGATCCTGGAGATCCTGCCTGAACTGCAGGGCAATATCGACACGCTCAACAAGCTCTACGTGAAATCGCCGACCACCGGCGACCAGGTGCCGCTCTCGACCTTCGCCAGTTGGACCAACGTGCCGGTGCGGCCGCTGTCGATCAGCCACCAGGGTCAGTTTCCGTCGATCACGATCAGCTTCAACCTCGCCCAGGGCGTCGCGCTCGGCCAAGCCACCGATGCGGTGCAGCGCGCGATGGTCGAGCTCGGCGCGCCGGCAACCTTGAACTCGAGCTTTCAGGGCACTGCGCAGGCGTTCCAGCAGTCGCTGTCGACCGTGCCGCTCTTGATCCTCGCCGCCCTCGTCGTGGTCTATCTGATCCTCGGCATCCTCTACGAGAGCTACATTCACCCGATCACGATTCTCTCGACGCTGCCCTCGGCCGGCGTCGGCGCGCTCGCGATCCTGATGGCGTTCGGCTACGATTTCAGCCTGATTGCGCTGATCGGCGTCATTCTGCTGATCGGCATCGTGAAGAAGAACGGCATCATGATGGTCGACTTCGCCATCGCCGCCGAACGTGACCAGCATCTGCCGCCCGAGCAGTCGATCCGCCAGGCCGCCCTGCTGCGCTTCCGTCCGATCATGATGACGACGATGGCAGCCCTGCTCGGCGGCGTGCCCCTGATGCTCGGCAACGGCACCGGCTCGGAGATCCGCCAGCCGCTCGGCTATGCGATGGTCGGCGGCCTGATCGTCAGCCAGATGCTGACGCTGTTCACCACGCCGGTCGTCTATCTCTATCTCGACAAGGTCAACAACGCCTTCGCGCGCTGGGGCCGTACGCACATCGACCACGAGCCCGAGACCGCGGCCGCAGGTCCGGTCAAGGAAGCGGCGGAATAGTCCGCCGCTTGTCGTCGCCTACTGCCGCGCCATCTCGGCGGTGGCGACGCCCTCGCCGTCCAGACTCTGTTCGTCCTGCATCGTCACGGTCACGTGGGAGAGCCGTCCGGTGAACGCAAACGGCGCCGCATAGTCCGACACCGGGCTGCCGCGGTCATGGCCGATGTCGAGCCCCGACCAGGAGATCAGCGTGTGGAAGGCGAGCTGCGTCGTCAGCGCGCCGGCCTCCTCGCCGTCGATCAGCAACGTGTACCGGCTCATGCCGGTGCGCGCGCCCTTGGCGGGCTCGGTCTGCCGCCTGAGACGTTCGACGCGGACACCCAGGCGATGCGATCCCGCCGGCACCGGGCGGGTCGAGCTGATGATCTCGTGCCGGCCGCCGATGTTGAGATCGTGCACGAGATGACCATCCTTGACGTAGAGGCTGTAGCCCGACGTCGCATCGCCATGGGCGATGAGCACGCCGGATGCGCCCTCTGCATCGATCTCGACGTGGGCCTCGATCAGATAGTCGCGACTGCGCACGTCGGGCGCGACGTCGGTCGGCACATGGCCCATGCCGGCGTGGAACGTAAAGCGCGTGCGCGCGCCGTGGAAACGCGCCGCGTTCTCGGCAAAGCGCGGGCCGAAGCGATCATCGAGCGGCAGCACCTGGTGCGCCTCCGCCTGCTCCCACCACAGCTTCACCAGTGCCGCGAGCCGCTCCGGCTCGGCGGCTGCGAGATCGTGCGTCTCGGAGAAATCCTGCGTGAGATGAAACAGCTCCCATCTATCGTTGTCGAACGGCGTGCCCGACGGGTGAAAGGCCACCGCCTTCCAGCCGTCGTGCCAGAGGCCGCGATGGCCGAACATCTCGAAATATTGCGCGACCTGCTTCGACGGTGCCGCCGGATCGGTGATCGAGGCGGCGAAGCTCACGCCCTCGAGCGGCATCTGCGGCACACCCGCGATCGTGGCCGGCGCATCGATGCCGATCAGGTCGAGCAGGGTCGGCACGAGGTCGCAGGCATGGACGAACTGGTGGCGGATTTCGCCGCGCGCCGCGATGCGCTGCGGCCAGGAGACGATGAAGGGATCGCGGATGCCGCCGCCATGGGTGTTCTGCTTGTAGCGGCGCAGCGGCGTGTTCGACGCCATCGCCCAGCCATGCGGGAAGTTCGAGTGCGTATCCGGCCCGCCGATGTCGTCGATCCGCGCGAGCTTCTCGGCGATCGGCTCCGGCTTGAAGTTGAACGGTCCCATCGCGTTGACGAAGCCGAGCGGCCCGCCCTCCTGGCTGGCGCCATTGTCCGACATGACGATCACGAGCGTATTGTCGCGCTGGCCGGTCTTGTCGAGAAAAGCGAGCAGCCGGGCCAGATGCAGGTCGGCATGATCGAGCATACCGGCGAAGGCCGATTGCAGCCGGGTGAAGACGCGCCGCTCATCCTCGGAATGGGCCTCCCAGGGCTTCACGCCATCATTGCGCGGCGGCAGGTCCGTGCTCTCCGGCACCAGCCCCATCGCCTTCTGCCGCGCCAGCCGCTGCGCGCGCTCGGCGTCCCAGCCATGGGCGAAGACCGCGTCGTAGCTCTCGATGATGTCGTGCGGCGCCTGATGCGGCGCGTGGCAGGCGCCGAGCGCGAGCCAGGTCAACCATGGCAGCTCGGGCCGGTCGGCCGTGTGGTCGGCGATGAAGCGGATCGCCTGATCGACCAGGTCGGCAGTCAGGTGATAGCCGTCGGCGTAGCTGCCGGGCGGGCTGACATGGGTGTTGTCGAGCACCAGCTCCGGCGCATATTGATCGGTCTCGGCGTCGAGGAAGCCATAGAAGCGGTCGAAGCCGCGCCCCAGCGGCCAGCCGTCGAACGGCCCGGTCGCGCCGCTCTCGGTCAAGGGCGTGACGTGCCATTTGCCGACCATGTAGTTGCGATAGGCATGGGCGCGCAGCATCTCGGCCAGCGTCCCCGCCTCGCGCGCGATCTTGCCGCGATAGCCGGGATAGCCCGAGTCGAAATTGGCAAGGCAGCCGACGCCGACTGAATGATGGTTGCGACCGGTCAGGAGTGCCGCCCGTGTGGTCGAGCACATCGCTGTGGTGTGGAAGCCCGAATAGCGCAGGCCCTGCGCGGCCAGCCCGTCGATCGCGGGGGTGCGGATCCGCGAGCCGTAGCAGCCGAAATCGGAGAAGCCGACATCGTCGAACAGCACCACCAGGATGTTGGGCGCGCCCTTCGGCGGCTGCTGCGGCGCCGGCCACCAGGGTCTGGAGCCTGCGATGGTCCTGCCGATCCTACCGCCGAATGCGGGCTCGCTCATGCCTCGTCCTCCCTCTCGCTCGCGTCCCGGCTGCGCCTCGCAGCCCGTACGAGTTTATCGTTGTGATTGCTCTGGGATCCGCGACGCCCCGGGGCTGGGTGGCACGGCCAGGCTTGCCTCGGATCATAATCATAATTATTATTATTATTCCAGATGGAGCCAGCGACATGCCGCAGCGGATCGCGCCGGACCACCTGCCCGGCGTGACCCCATCGCGGCAGCAGCGCAGCCGCGAGACGACGCTTGCCCTGCTGATGGCCGGCGAGGAGCTGCTGCGCACGCGCAGCCTCGCGGAGCTGTCGATCAGCGACCTCTGTGCGCATATCGGGGCAACGGTCGGCGCCTTCTACAGCCGGTTCGACAGCAAGGAGGCCTACTTCAACGCCCTGCTCGCGCTCACTTTGGCGGACGGGCGGAAACAGCTCTTGAGACTCCCGCCGCCCGATCCCGTCCGCGCGGGCGACCCGCAATGCCACCTGCTGGTGCGCGGCACCGTGCTGTGGATGCGCCGTCACAAGGGCGTGCTACGCGCAGCGCTCGTGCGCAGCGAGCCCGGACCGAACCACTGGAGCGGCTTCAAGGAGCTGGCACAGGCACTGTCGGAGCGCGCGGCGCTGCTCCTGCTGCCTGCGGGCCGGCGCGCCGGCCCGGCCTCGCGCACGCGGTCGCGAACAGCGGAGGCGCGAAAGACGGTCGCGTTCGGCGTCCAGGTCGTGCTCGGCACCCTGGTGAACGCCGTCCTCAACGATCCCGGCCCGCTGTCGATCGACGATGACGAGATCGCGGAACGGCTCGGCGCCTGCCTGGTCCTGCTGCTGCGCGCCGGCCCGGACGGCGCGCCGCGAAAGCCGCAGGCCGCGAGAGGCAAGCGCTAGACCCTGCCGGCCCGTGGCGCGGCGGGGCGGCAGAGCACGTTGGAAATCCGTCATCCAGCGGCTTGCCAAAGCCTGAGACATGCGGGTAGAAGGACCCGTCGTCGCCGCCCTGCTTTGCCGGCCGGCGCGCAAAACGGTGCCAGACAGTGCGGCAATTGCTTGAAACTGCAGGGCATTCCGGTGGGGAATGGTGTAACGGTAGCACAACAGACTCTGACTCTGTTTGTCTTGGTTCGAATCCAGGTTCCCCAGCCAGCTTGATCACTGCCGCGACGGCCTGAAGCACGACAGCCTCATCCTCGTGATCTGAGAAGCATCGGGGTCGTTTTTGCCTTGGGCACGAGATCCATCCTCAAGGCGCGGACACGCTGCGGCGTCCACCACCCCTTCGGCACGCGTCCCGCGCGTTAACGTCTGCTCATTGCGAATCGGCGAGAACGGAACAACCATTGCGAGCAATGGACCGGTTCTGTGGAGGAAACACTTGCAAAGCAGCGTCGGCTCCCGTGCCTTCCAGAACGCAAGGCTGCAAAAGCGGGCCAAGAAACAGGCGGACGTGCTGTTGCCGGCGGCGGTCAAGGCCTACCGCGAAGGCCGGCATCCGGAGGCTCAGGCCCTGTGCCAGCAGATCCTGCAGGACCTGCCGCAGCATTTCGGCGCTCTGCATCTGCTCGGCGTCTCCGAACGGGACTGCGGCCGTTTCGACCAAGCCGTGCTCGTCCTGGCACGCGCGATCGAGGTCGACCCGCGCTCGGCCGAAGCCCAGTCCGATCTCGGCCTGTCGCTGTTCCGGCTCGGCCGCTACGACGAGGCTCGCACCTGCTACGAACGCGCCATCGGACTCCAGCCGAACTTCCCGACTGCGCTCACCAATCTCGGCAATGCGCTGATGAGCCTGTCGCGTTTCGACGAGGCGATATCAGCGCACGACCGCGCCATCGCGCTGAAGCCCGGCTATGGCGACGCCCACGCCAATCGCGGGATGGCGCTGCTGCTCACGGGCCGGTACGAAGACGCCGGTCAGAGCTTCGATCGCGCGCTCGCGCTGCAGCCGCGGCTGCTGACGGCCCTGTTCGGCAAGGGCCTGGTCAGCATGAACCTGCGGAACTTCGATACTGCAGTGGCCGCGCTGACGTCGGCGCTGGCGATCAATCCGACTGCGGCCCCTGCTCTCGCCCAGCGCGGGCGAGCCTATCAGGAGCAGGGCAAGTTCGACGAGGCGGAAGCCGATTTTGACGCGGCATTGGCCCTCGAACCGCTGCTGGAAGACGCCCTGCGCGGCAAGGCCACGGTTTCGCTCGTCCGCGGCAACATCGCCCTGGCGACCTCGCTCATCGACAAGATGCTGGCGCAGAATCCGAAGCAGGAGAGCGCCTGGACCCTGCTCGGGGTCTGCTCCGCGATGCAAGGCGACATCGCCACGGCGATTGCGGACTACGACCGCGCGCTCGCGATCAACCCGGACTACGAGGACGCGATCACCAAGAAGATCTTCGCGCTGGATTTCCTGCCCGACGTCGGGGTCGAACGTCTCCAGGCAGAACGGAGACACTGGTGGGAGGCGATCGGCGCGCGGTTGCCACGTCTGCCGCTCGGCGAGCGGAATCTGGACCCGGATCGGCGCCTTGTCGTCGGCTACGTGTCGTCCGATTTCCGCGAGCATTCGGCGGCGCTCGGCTTCCTGCCGATCCTTCGCCATCACGATCGGGCCAGGTTCGAAATCGTCGGCTATTCGTGTTCACCGACGAGGGACGCCAAGACCGAGCTGTGCCGTTCGCTGGTCGATCGCTGGGTCGAGGCCTGGCAGTTGATCGACGACAAGCTCGCCGAGCAGATCCGGGCCGACAAGATCGACATCCTCGTCGACCTCTCGGGACATTCCGCCGGCCACCGGCTCACGCTGTTTGCGCGCAAGCCTGCCCCGATCCAGGTCTCGGCCGTCGGCAGCGTCACTGGCACCGGATTGCCCGTGATGGATTATCTGCTGGCCGATGCGGTGACGATTCCGGCCGCGGTCCGGCATCTGTTTGCCGAAAAGATCTACGATCTGCCGTCGCTGATCACGATCGAACCGCCGCCTCCAATTCCGCCGTCGCCGCTGCCGATGCTTCGCAACGGCCACGTCACCTTCGGCTCGTTCAATCGCGCCGACAAGTTTTCGGAGCCGACTCTGGCTCTATGGTCGAAGCTGATGGCTGCGACGCCGGGCTCGATGATCGTCGTCAAGAACCATGCGATGAACGATCCCCTGCTGCGCGACGGCTTGATCGCCCGCTTCGTCGCCCACGGCATCGCCGCGGAACGCGTCCGTTGCGTCGGAAAGACGTCGCGCGAGGAGCATCTTGCGACGTTCGCCGATATCGACATCGCACTCGATCCGTTCCCGCAAAACGGCGGCATCTCGACGTGGGAGGCACTGCAGATGGGCGTGCCTGTCGTCACCAAGCTCGGCAGCACCCCCTCGGCACGGGCGGGCGGCGCGATCGTCAAGGCAGTCGGCCTCGACGCGTGGGTCGCCGATGACGACGAAGGCTATCTCGCGACAGCGCTGAAATTCTGCTCGCGGCCCGGCGAGCTTGCCTCGCTCCGTGCCGAGCTGCCCGCCAGGGTGTTGAATTCAGCCGCCGGAAACGGCGCGCTCTACACGCAGCATGTGGAACAGGGATACCGGACGTTCTGGCGTGACTATTGCGCACGAGCGACGACCGGCTAGCGCTCGAATCAGATCTCGTCGGGCCGGCACAGCGTCGCGCCCGTGCGCCGTTCGACCCATGCCGACGCTTGCGGTGCATCGACGACGCAGTCCGGCCGATCCATCGTCGGCTCGCCGGGACGATCCTTCCAGCGTGCGCCCGATCACGGAATTAACCCGTCATTCACCACGATCCTCATCCGGCCGGAACGATGCAATTTGCTTCAAATTGTCTGGCCAGGGAGACGGGACATGACCAAGCTGATGGACCTCGACGATCAGATCGAGCGGGCCGAGCGGCTCGAGCGGAGCATCACCGACGCGCTGACGATCGAGCGGCTGCGCCAATTCGCGGCCGGGTGCCGGTGCGAGCGCGAGCGGCTGTCGCAGCACCAGCAGCGCGCGGCCTGAACAGGCGCGACGACCTGCAACGCAGCCGTGGTCAACGGGCTGCCCGCTACGGAGCTCGGCGAGCGCACGCTGTCATGAGCAGGTCGTCACCATGTTGGTGCAGAGCTGCCGGGTCCAGCCGATGCCCTTCTTGACGCGGATCTGGGCGAAGTCGCCGAAGCAGCCGAGCAGCTCGACCGCCTGGTCACCGCTCGCATGCGGGTCGAGCTTCGCGCTCGATGTGGCGTGATCGCGGTAGATCGCCGCGCCGTTCTGCAGGCCACCGGCGCCGACGATGCTCCGATGCAGGAAGCCCCTGCCCTGAAAGATCACGGTCTCCTTGCCCTGATCGACGTCGTTCAGCATGGCCCGGTCGATCTCGAACCAGTCGCCCTGCTGCGCGACGAGATGCACGACGATCCAGCCATCGCTGGTCGGATTTTTCAGGACCTTGACGATGCTGCCGCCAGGCTCGGCACGGACATTGGCACCATTCGGATCGCGGTCGGTGACGTCGGCCTCGACGTTGCAGGCTTCGCGATGCGGCGCCTGCGCAGTGGCAATGCCCGGCGCGATGAGCATTGCGGTCAGCAGCAGAATTCTCGTCAGCATTGAACGGTCACCGGCCTCCGATCCGTCCCGCATTGGTCGCGCGGCCGACGCCGCGGTTCAACACCGAGCAAATGGCGGCGACCAGCCGAGCTCACGGCAACCGCCGATCAGGTCTATCCCGAGGACATCATCGAGATGCTCGGGCATGCGGAGGTCTGGTGAGAGGCGCTACAGCCGACCGCCCGCGAGTGCGGCGGCGCGCGGCCGGCCGACGTCGTCCAGCGCCTGCGGCATCGGCGAGACCGGAAACACCGCGTTGATCTGGCCCGTCCCCGATGAGGGGAAGAACGGCGTCACCACCTCGACGCCGCGGTCGTAGTGGTTCCAGCCGAGCGCGCCCAGCAGCATGGCGGTATCGTGCATGAAGCCCTCGCCATGTCCCTTGCTGGCATATTCCGGCAACATGTCGCAGAAATCCGGCCACTCGCCGTGCTCCCACATCTGGATCACCTCGTGGTCGAGCCGCTCCAGGAACGGGCTGAACATCCGGTCGCGATACTCGTCGGCGGTGCCGTTCTGGGCAAAGCGATGGCTCAGCGAGCCCGAGGCGAAGAAGGCCACCGTGCCGTCGTAATGATCCTCGACCGCGCGGCGGAACGCCCAGCCGAGCTTGGCGCTGTCGGCGAGATAATGCGAGGTGCACAGCGCCGAGACGGAGACGACCTTGAAGTGGCGGTCGGGGTTCATGTAGCGCATCGGCACCAAGGTGCCGTATTCCAGCGCCAGCGACGTCGCATCGTGGGCCATGGTGGCAACGCCATGGGCGTTGGCGCCCTCGGCGAGGATGTGGCCCAGCTCCGGGTTGCCGTCGTATTCATAGGTCATGTTGGCGATGAAGTGCGGCAGCTCGTTCGAGGTGTAGAGCCCCTCGAAATGCGGCGCGCAATTGATGTGGTAGCCGGCATTGACCAGCCAATGGGTGTCGAACACGACGATGGTGTCGACGCCGGCCTCGCGGCAGCGCCGGCCGATCTCGATATGACCGTCGATCGCCGACTGTCGCTTGCCCTTGGCCGGACCATCCAGCTCGCTGAGATACATCGACGGCACGTGCGTGATCTTGGCCGCCAGTGCGAGCTTGCCCATCCTCTCGTCTCCCTTCCGGTCGTTCCCCCGGCCGGCATCGCCGACCGTTTGCTTGGAAGGCAGATTACCCCTGCAGCTCCGCGAAAAAAAGGGCCGCACGCGCGGCCCTTCCTTGGCGTCCGATCCATCGTCTGTCCCATGATCATGGGACGGAAAGCCACGAGATGCGGTCACGCCGCCTTGATGTCGATGGTCTTGGCGGCCTTCTGTACCTCGGGCTTCTTCGGCAGGGTGACCTTGAGCACGCCCTGCTTGAACACGGCCTCGATCTTGTCGGTGTCGACGCCGTCGGGGATCTGGAAGGAGCGTTCGAACGAGCCGAAGCTGCGCTCACGGACGTAATAGTCCTTCTTCTTCTCCTCCTTGTCCTCCTGCTTCTCGCCCTTGATCGAGAGCACGCCGCTCGCAACCTTCACCTCGACGTTCTTCTCGTCGAGGCCGGGCAGCTCAGCCGTGACCTCATAGGCATTGTCGTGCTCGGCGACGTCGACCGCCGGCGCCACGGCAAAGGACCGTGCGCGGGCCAGGCTCGGCAGTTGGTCGAACAGCGACGGCGTGCGCCAGATCCCGCCATGGAAGTCCTCGAACACGCGATCGATCTCGCGGCGCAGGTTCTCGAACGGCCGCCACCCCTGCATGGATGGCGCACCTGCCTTCTCGGTGTTGACGGGCAGCTTGGTAGGTTCAGCCATAACATCATCCTCCTGCTTCACGCGAGGATCGGGTCCGCAACGGCATGGGCGCGACCGATTTCGTTGATCGGCCGGCATCCGCTCCCTCGCGCTTGACGGGAAAAATATAGCCGGCACGCCCGGGTTCCAGATTGATTGCGATCAAATCGCTGAGCGGCTGGACGGGTTCGGATCGGCGCGGCAGCCCCTCCAGATCTCTTTCGGTGCCGCGGCCTCCACAGCCGAAGAGCCGTACAGGAAGAGCCTTGGAGATGGTGAACCGGACGTTAACCCGGACGGTTCGCGCGACGCCTGAGGAAAGGATGCAGAAAGCCTTACGGTGCAAGGTCTTAGGCCCGATTGAGGAGGTGCGATCGCAACGCCCCGCGGGACCCTCCGACCGCCGGGCTGGGCGGCCGGCGCGTTCACAAACATTGCCCGCTTAACAAATTTTCCAGTCCCAGCAGAGAAGGTGTCAACTCAACAATTCACCACAGGTTTCATGACCGTGACATCCTTCGGACGCGTGATCTCGGTGCGGGGCTCCCAGGCCCGCGTCGGCATTCTGTCGACACAGCAGATGAACGTCTCCGATATCCGCGCGACAGTCGGCCGTTTCATCAGCATTCGCTGCCCGAGCGCCACGATCATTGCGATCATCACCGAGGTGACCAGCGAGGACCTCTCGCGTGCCAGCGAATACGTCGCGACGGCTTCGGTAGACCTGCTCGGCGAGATTCTCGGGCCGGCCGAACGGCCCAAGTTCCAGCGCGGCGTCACCCACTACCCGACCATCGGCGACGCCGTCGACATGATCACCAGCGAGGAGCTGCGCACGATCTACACGCCGACCGCCGGCGACCACATCGACATCGGCGCGCTGCAGCAGGACACCTCCGTACGCGCCTGTGTCAATGTCGAGGAAATGCTGTCGAAGCACTTCGCTGTGCTCGGTTCGACCGGCGTCGGCAAATCGACCGGCGTGTCGCTGCTGCTCAACGAGATCCTGAAGGCGCGGCCGAACCTGCGTATCTTCCTGCTCGACGTCCACAACGAATATGGCCGCTGCTTTGGTGAAAAGGCGCTGGTGCTGAACCCGCGCAACCTGAAGCTGCCGTTCTGGCTGTTCAATTTCGAGGAGATCGTCGACGTCCTGTTCGGCGGCCGACCGGGCGTGCCGGAAGAGCTCGACATCCTGGCAGAAGTGATCCCGCTGGCGAAGGGCATCTACACCCAATACCAGAACACGGACCGCATCGGGCTCAAGCGCATCGACCCGAAGACCGTCGGCTACACCGTCGATACGCCGGTGCCCTACCGCCTCGTCGACCTGATCAACCTGATCGACGAGCGCATGGGCAAGCTCGAGAACCGCTCCTCGCGCATCATCTATCACAAGCTGATCTCGCGGATCGAGACGGTACGCAACGACCCGCGCTACGCCTTCATGTTCGACAACGCCAATGTCGGCGGCGACACCATGGCCGAGGTCATCAGCCACCTGTTCCGCCTGCCGGCCAACGGCCGGCCGATGACGGTCATGCAGCTCGCCGGCTTCCCGGCCGAGGTGGTCGATTCCGTGGTCTCGGTCGTGTGCCGCATGGCGTTCGATTTCGGCCTGTGGAGCGACGGCGTCTCGCCGCTGCTGTTCGTCTGCGAGGAAGCGCACCGCTACGCCTCGGCCGACCGCTCGATCGGCTTCGGCCCGACCCGCAAGGCGATCTCGCGCATCGCCAAGGAAGGCCGGAAATACGGCGTCTATCTCGGCCTGATCACCCAGCGGCCGGCCGAGCTCGACGCCACCATCATCTCCCAGTGCAACACGCTGTTCACGATGCGGCTCGCCAACGAGCGCGACCAGTCGCTGCTGCGTTCGGCGGTGTCGGATGCCGCCGCCAACCTGCTCTCCTTCGTTCCCTCGCTCGGCACCCGCGAGGTGCTGGCGTTCGGCGAAGGCGTCGCGCTGCCGACCCGGCTGCGCTTCAAGGAGGTGCCGCTGCATCAATTGCCGCGCAGCGAGGCGACGATCGCCACCGTCCGCTCGGTGAATGCCGGACATGACATGCATTTCGTCAGTGCCGTGCTGGAGCGCTGGCGCGGAGCGACCTCGAGCCGGGACGCGTCGAGCGGCGACAGCGGCGCCGGCAACCTCGGAGATCGCGGCAGCCTGTCCGCCTCGCTGGACGCGCCAATGCTGCAGCCGTCGATGGGTCTCGACCCGGACCGCTTCTCGCTGCTGAAGAAGCCGCTGCGCTAGACCCGGCGGCGGCCCTCCTCAAATCCCGATCGACGACGGCTGCCAGGGAGGCGTTGCGGGCGCTCCACCACTGGCGGGTGATGGACCGAGCTGGCCCGTTGCGCCTGCGCCGCGATCGACTAAGGTTCGCCCCCTGCCACGCATGCCGGACCCGTTGCCATGACCCAGCCCGCCATCAGCCGCTTCCCCGTCCCCGCAATCGATGCGCTGCCGGACGACATCCGCACCCGCCTGCTCGGCGTGCAGGAGAAGAGCGGCTTCGTGCCCAACGTGTTCCTGACACTTGCGCACCGGCCGGACGAGTTCCGCGCGTTCTTTGCGTATCACGACGCGCTGATGGAGAAGGACGGCGGGCTGACCAAGGCCGAGCGCGAGATGATCGTGGTCGCGACCTCGAGCGCCAACCAGTGCCAATATTGCGTGATCGCGCACGGCGCGATCCTGCGCATCCGCGCCAAGAATCCCCTGATCGCCGACCAGATCGCGATCAACTACCGCAAGGCCGACATCACGCCACGGCAGCGGGCGATGCTCGATTTCGCGATGAAGGTGGCGCTCGAGGCGCAAACGGTCGGGGATGCCGATTTCAAGGCGCTGGCCGGCCACGGCTTCGGCGACGACGATATCTGGGACATCGCCGCGATCGCGGCGTTCTTCGCGCTGTCGAACCGGATCGCGAATGTCACGGGCATGCGGCCCAACGACGAGTTCTACCTGATGGGGCGGCTGCCGAAGACCAAGTGAGACGATCAGTCGTCCGACGCCGGCCCGCACCAGCCCGGCAGATAGACCGCGTCGTGGCTCTTTGCGGCCGCCAGCGCGTGCTCCATGGCGGCGGCGAAATGGGTCTCGACCGTCTTGCGCTTGACCTTGCGGCGCAGGAAGTCGGCCCATAGGAACTCGCTGAACGGCGTCGTGTCCTTGGCAAAGCCGCCGGCGCGGCGCAGCTCGCCGGCCAGGCTGCGGAAGGGATCGTCCTTCAGATTCGCGACGGACTTCGGCAGGTCCTTGAAATGCCGCCGCTCGCCCTTGGCGTCGTAAGGATAGACCCAGCGCTTGTTGTCCATCACGCCCCAGAACGCCTCGCGATCGACCATCGAGAGGTCGCCGATCACCGTGACCAGCACGTCCTTGACGCCCTCGTCATGGAGCGCGCGGGCGAGGTGATGGTGGTCGACGACGTAGTGCCGCTCATCGGGACCAAGCACCACCGGGATCATGTGCTTGCCGAGCAGCTCGGCCTGCTTCTTCTTCGACTTGTGCTCGCGCCAGCGCTCGCGTTTCTCCTTCACCTCGCGCATGCCCACGGTCATCTGCGTCGGGCGCAGGGACAGGATCGGCACGGGATGAAGCAGCGGCTCGCGGGTATTGGCCATGGCTGGGCTCCGGGGGATGATCAGCATTATGCCACGCCTGCCGAGCCATTCCAGCGCATCTGCCCGTAGCTGCGACGCCGTTCGGACCGGCCGCGGCAGGTTCCAATCACCCGCGGAGCGGGCGCCGATTGGATGCATCCGAGGAGCGAGATGCTTTGCTGATGCAGCTCAATTATGGCAAAGTTTCTTTGTGAGAGGTTGGGCCCGCGTGCTAGAAAGGACCATCGGAGTCGAGGCATGAAGTCCCAGCGCCCCATTGCAGCGGAGGAAGAGCATCGCGTGGTGCCGTTCCGGCCGCGCAGCAGTCCGGTGCGGCGCGTCACCGAGGGCGGCAGTCCGCCGATTCAGCTGCATCGGGGCGAGCGGCCGACACTCGATCTCTCCCGGTATGAGCAGCCGCGCGAGGAGCCCGATGACTTCCGTCACCGCATCCTGGCCAACATCGCCGCCATCGCCTTCACGGTCGCGTTGACCGCGATCGGCATCTGGCTGGCGATGAGCATTGCCGACCTGCGCAAGACCCAGGACTGCCTGCTGACCGGACGGCGCGACTGCGCCCGCATCATCACCGAGACCTACACGCCCTGATCCCCCTGCTGGACGCGGCTGCCGCGGCCGACGAGGCATCACAATCCCGCCACAACCGCCGTGTCCGGCTCCATTGAACTCACCGCGTCGCTCCGATATACGGGCACACGACTCCCGGGCGACGGGGGTAGAAGGGCTCGCATCAGACGGCCCCGGGGGCGCGGTGTCCTCCCGTCGCCACCTACCGGATTAGCTCCAAAATATCAAAGGCTTAGTGATGTCCTCAACATTCGATCAGGTCGCCACGATCATCGCTGAAACCTGCGACATCCCGCGCGACACGATCACGCCGGATAGCCATGCCATCGACGATCTGGGCATCGACAGCCTCGATTTCCTCGACATCGCATTTGCGATCGACAAGGCCTTCGGGATCAAGCTGCCGCTCGAGAAGTGGACGCAGGAAGTCAACGACGGCAAAGCCAGCACCGAGCAGTATTTCGTGCTGAAGAACCTGTGCGCCCGCATCGACGAGCTGGTCGCCGCCAAGGGCGCGTGAGCGCCCGCCATGCAGATCGAATACTTCCTGCTCATCGACCGCATTCTCGATCTTCGGCTGGACGAGAAGACCATCACCGTCGAAGCCAAGGTCCCCACCGAAAGCACGATCTTCGAAGGACATTTCCCGGGCTATCCGATCATGCCCGGCGTTCTCCTGATCGAATCGATGGCGCAGACATCGGGCTGGCTGCTGCTCGCGCTGATGAAGTTCGAGCGGATGCCGTTCCTTGCCGCAGTCAAGGAGGCCAAGATGCGCGGCTTCGTGTCGCCGGGCGAGGTGCTGACCGTCGAGGCCAACGTGCTGCACGAGGGCTCCGGTTACGCCATGACCGAAGCGCGCGTGAAGGTCGGCGGCAAACTGCGTTCGAATGCGACCATCACTTTCAGTCACGTCCCCTTCCCCAATCCGGAGCTGCGCGGACACATGGACGCCGTCGCCGAGCGCGTCGGCTTTCCGCAACAGGTCCTGCAGCGATGAGTGAGACGACAGCCGTGACCTCCGAACCCGTCGAAGTCTGGATCACCGGTATCGGTCTTGCGACCTCGCTTGGCGAGGGACTCGATGCGAACTGGGACGCCCTCAACTCCGGCCAGATCAACGTCGATGAGCAGGGTTTCGCGCCCTACATCGTGCATCCCTGGGCCAAGGTGAATCTGGAAGCGCAGATCCCGAAGAAGGAGCAGCGCCAGATGGAGGCGTGGCAGCGCATCGGCACCTATGCCGCCGGGCTTGCGCTGGATTCCGCCGGCCTCAAGGGCAACAAGGACATCCTGTCGCGGATGGACATGATCGTCGCCGCGGGCGGCGGTGAGCGCGACATCTCCGTCGACACCGCGATCCTCAACGCGGAAGCCCAGGGCAATTGCACGCCCGGCTTCCTGAACGATCGGCTGATGAGCGACCTGCGCCCGACCCTGTTCCTGGCGCAGTTGTCCAACCTGCTCGCCGGCAACATCGCGATCTCGCACGGCGTCTGCGGCACCTCGCGCACCTTCATGGGCGAGGAGGTTGCGGGCGTCGACGCGTTCAAGATCGCTTTGGCCCGCATCGCCGGCGGCCAGAGCGACATCGCGCTGGTCGGCGGCTCGCACAATGGCGAGCGCAAGGATCTGCTCGTGCTGTACGAGTTCGGCGACTACAATCTGAAGAACGAATTCAAGCCGGTCTGGTCCCGCAAGGACCATCCGGGCTTCGCGCTCGGATCGGCCGGCGCGTTCCTGGTGCTGGAATCCAGGCCGCATGCCGAGGCCCGCGGCGCCAAGCCGCTGGCCCGGCTCAGCAAGGTCGTCGCCGACCGCGCCCGCCGCAAGGAGGCAGGCGCGGTGACGGGAACGCTGGACCGTCTGTGGTCGGCGCTCGACGTCCACGAGGCCCCCGGCGCCATCATCACCGGCGCGACCGGCGCCGAGCCGGTGACGTCGGAGGAGCGCGCATTCCTCGACCATCACAAGGCGTTCGCGGTGCGCTCGAGCGGGACCCGCTTCGGCCATTCGATGGAGGCGCAGTTCGCGCTCGGTCTCGCGCTCGCTGCGCTCTCGATCTCGCGCGGCGCGCTGTTCGCGCCGGGTGACGCCTCGGGCGTGGAGACCGACATGAAGGATGCTCCGGCCCAGATCGTGGTGGTCGGCGCCGGCCATTACCGCGGCGAAGGCATGGCCTTGGTCGAAGCAGTCAAGTGAACGCGGCACGGCCTTAAGAAGACACGACGGGGGACATCATGAGTGTACGCGACAAGTTTGGACGCCCCATCGTGGTCGTGACCGGGATGGGCATCGTCACCTCCCTTGGGGCCGGCAAGTCCGATAACTGGAACAAGCTCGTGGCCGGCGAGTCCGGAATCCGCACCATCACGCGGTTTCCGATCGACGGCTTGAAGACGACCATGGCCGGCACGGTCGATTTCGTCCCCGTGGCGCCGTTCACGTCGACGGGACTGTCCGAGCGGCTCGGTCACATGGCTGTCGAGGAAGCCATCGCGCAGGCTGGAATCGGCAGCAAGGGCGATTTTCCGGGCCCGCTGTTTCTCGCCGTGGCGCCGGTCGAGATCGAGTGGCCCCAGCGTCTGGAGCTCGCGCACGAGGTAGGCGGCACTCAGTTCACCTATGACGACCTGCTGAAGGTCTGCGGCGGCGGCAAGTTCGTCAACTATCACCACCGCTTCCTGTTCGGCTCGGTCGCCGATTCGCTGTCCGACACCTTCGGCACCAAGGGCTCGCCGATCTCGCTGTCGACCGCCTGCGCCTCCGGCGCGACCGCGATCCAGCTCGGCGTCGAAGCCATCCGACGCGGTGAGACTGACGTCGCGCTATGCGCCGCCACCGAAGGCTCGGTCAATCCGGAAGGGCTCGTGCGCTTCTCGCTGCTGTCGGCGCTGTCGACCCAGAACGACCCGCCGCAGGCCGCCTCCAAGCCGTTTTCCAAGAACCGCGATGGCTTCGTGATGGCCGAGGGCGCCGGCGCGCTGGTGCTGGAAAGCTACGACGCGGCCGTGGCGCGCGGCGCCAAGATCCTCGGCGTCGTCGCTGGCTGCGGCGAGCTGACCGACTCCTTCCACCGCACCCGTTCCTCGCCGGACGGCAAGCCGATCATCGGCTGCATCCGCAAGGCGCTCGCCGATGCCGGCATGGCCCCTGAGCAGATCGACCATATCAATGCCCACGGCACCGCCACGCCCGAGAACGACAAGATGGAATATGTCGGCGTCTCCGCCGTGTTCGGCGAGCACACCAGCAAGATTCCAGTGTCGTCGAACAAGTCGATGGTCGGCCACACGATCTCGGCAGCCGGCGCGGTCGAGGCGATCTTCTCGCTGCAGACGCTCGAGCATCAGCGCATTCCGCCGACCATCAACTACGACATTCCGGATCCCGCGATCCTGTTCGACGTCGTCGGCAACAAGGCCCGCGATGCGCGCGTCACCACCGTGATGTCGAATTCGTTCGGCTTCGGCGGCCAGAACGCCTCGCTGATCCTGACGCGCGAACCGGCCTGATCCGCCGCTGCCATCGATGAGTCTCCTGCCCCTCCGGACCAAGCTCGTGATCCGCCGAGCCGTGAAGTCGGCCGGGGCTTCCGCCGTCGGCGCGCTGACGGTCGGAATGCTCAGGACCACGCGCTATTTCGACCCGCAGAAGACGGCCGACCGCTTCGCGCGCATTGCGCAGATGATCGGGCCACGTCTGCGCGAGCAGCGCATTGGTCGCGACAATCTCACCGCGGCCTTCCCGGAGAAATCGCCCGAGGAGATCGAGAGAATCCTCGCCGGCGTGTGGGACAATCTCGGCCGCGTCGGCGCCGAGTTCGCCCATCTCGACAAGATCTGGGATTACGACGAGGCGCATCCCGAGCGCAGCCGGATCGAGCTGTCGCCGCGCACCCATGAGCTGTTTCATCAGCTCCGTCTCGACGGCAAGCCAGCCCTGATCTTTGCCAGCCATCTCGCCAATTGGGAGATGCCGGCGCTGGCGGCGGTCGCCCATAAGCTCGATACGGCGATCCTTTATCGTCGACCCAACATCGCCGCCGCCGACCGCATCATCCAGGAGATACGGCAGGTCAAGATGGGCACACTCGTCCCGGCCGGCCGCGATGCGCCGCTGCGGCTGGCACAGGCGCTCAAGAACGGCCAGCACGTCGCCATGCTGGTCGATCAGTACCTGACCGGCGGCGTGGAGGTCACCTTCTTCGGCCGCAAGACCCGCGCCAATCCGATGCTGGCCCGTCTGTTACGCCAGGTCGAATGCCCCGTGCACGGCGTCCGCATCATCCGCCTTCCCGGCAATCGCTTCCGCGCCGAAGTATCGGAGGAAGTGAAGCCGGTACGGACGGCCGACGGTGAGATCGACATCCAGGGCACGACGCAGGCGGTCACCGACGTCGTCGAGAGTTGGGTCCGGGAATATCCCGAGCAATGGCTCTGGCTGCACCGGCGCTGGCGGTAGTCGGCGCCCGGGCAAATTCCACCACGAGGAAGTGGGACTGCAGCATCTTCTACCGCTGACGGGCCATTCGAAGAAAACTCTTACCTCTTCCATCGCCGCTCGCTACCTTTGCCGTGTATCCGACGGCTGTTCGGAAGCTCCAGGGAGGACAAGCGCGAATGTTTTCGCACGTGATGATCGGCACCAACGACCTCGACAAGGCCAAGGCCTTCTACGACAAGCTGCTGGGGACGCTGGGCGTGCGCCCCGCCAGGGTCGACGGCCACCGCATTTTCTACATCACACCGACCGGCATCTTCTCGGTGTCGAAGCCGATCAACGGCCAGCCCGCGACCCCTGCCAATGGCGGCACCATCGGCTTTGCCTGCAGCTCGCCCGAACAGGCCGACGCCTGGCATGCGGCGGGGCTCGAAGCCGGCGGCACCACCTGCGAAAACCCGCCTGGTGTTCGTGAAGGTTCGGCCGGCAAGCTGTATCTCGCCTACCTGCGCGACCTCGACGGCAACAAGCTCTGCGCGATGCACCGGATGACGTGATCGATCTCAACCGATTTGTCAGATCAAACCAAGCGATCAAGTCTCGTCATTCCGGGGCGATGCGCAGCATCGAACCCGGAATCTCGAGATTCCGGGTCTGGTGCTTGCGCACCATCCCGGAATGACGGGAGTCATCACCTGCCCGTCTTCACCTTGGTCCAGAGCCGGTTGATGATCCGCTGCGTCGCCGGCTCACGTGCGGTGATGACGAACAGCTTCTTCAAGGTCGCGTCGTCCGGATAGATGTTCTTGTCGCCAAGGATCTTCGGGTCGATCAGCTTCTGGCTGGCCAGGTTGCCGTTGGCATAGGACAGGAAGTCCGAGTTCTTGGCGGCGACCTCCGGGCGGTAGAGGTAGTTGATCAGCGCATACGCCTCAGCCACGTGCGGGGCGTCGGCGGGAATCGCAAAATTGTCGAAGAACATCTGCGCCCCCTCTTTCGGGATCGCATAGCCGATCTCGGCGCCGTTCTTCGCTTCCTCGGCACGGCTCCTCGCCTGCATGATATCGCCGGACCAACCGACGACGAGGCAGATCTCGCCGGTGGCGAGCGCGCTCAGATATTCCGACGAATGAAACTTGCGCACCGATGGCGCGACCTTGCCGACCGCCTCGGCCGCCTTCTCCAGGTCGGCCTGCCTGGTCGAGTTCGGGTCGATGCCGAGATAGTTCAGCGCCGCCGGAAAGATGTCGTCGGCGGAATCCAGCATGTGGACTCCGCAATCCTTGAACTTGGCGAGGTTCTCCGGCTTGAACACCATGTCCCAGCTGTCGATGCGCGCGCCGGGACCCAGGATCTTCTCGACCGCCTTGACGTTGTAGCCGATCCCGGTCGTGCCCCACATGTAGTTGACGGCGAACTGATTGCCGGGATCGTAGGTGGCGAGACGCTCGGTCACGACAGGCCAGGCATTGGCGAGATTCGGCAGCTTCGACTTGTCGAGCGGCTGGAAGATTTTTGCCTTGATCTGGCGCTGTAGGAAGTACGCGGTCGGCACCACGACGTCGTAGCCGGATTTGCCGGCGAGCAGCCGCGTCTCCAGGGTCTCGTTGGCGTCGAACGTGTCGTAGACCACCTTGATGCCGGTCTCCTTGGTGAAGTCGTCAAGGACACCGGGCGCCATGTAGTTCGACCAGTTGTAGAAGTTGACGACGCGCTCCTCGGCGCGCCCCGCCGGTACGGAAAGCGTCAACGCCGCGACGGCCAGCGCCAGAGCCGAACCCATGCAGCCGCGCGTCATCACTTGTCTCCTAGCGCCGGTGGATGGCGTCCGACAGGCGCTCCAGCGCCGTATCCAGGGTTGCGTCCTTCTTGGCAAAGCAGAACCGCACCACGGAGGTCACGGCATCCGTCTCGTAGAACGCCGACACCGGGATGGCGGCCACCTTGTAGTCGTGGACGATACGGCGGCAGAACTGCTCGTCGGTCTCGTTGAGGCCGAGCGGCGAAAGGTCGACGGTCAGGAAGTAGGTTCCCTGCGCCTTCAGCACGGGAAAGCCCAGGCTTTCGAGACCGGCCGTGAGCCGGTCGCGGCTGCGCGCAAGCTCGCTGCGCATGTTGACGAAATAGTCGTCCGACTTGCCGAGGCCGTAGGCGACCGCGACCTGCAGGTTCGGCGCGGTCGTGAAGGTCAGGAATTGATGCACCTTGGCGGCCACGCGCAACAGATGCGGCGCGGCGCAGACGAAGCCGATCTTCCAGCCCGTCAACGAGAAGATCTTGCCTGCCGAGCCGACCTTGATGGTGCGGTCGCGCATCCCGGGAATCGCGATCAGCGGAATGTGCGCGCGGCCGTCGAACACGACGTGCTCCCACACCTCGTCGCAGATCGCGACCGCGTCGAACTCCTGGCAGAAGCGTGCCAACAGCTCGAGGTCCTCGCGCGGGTAGACCACCGCGGCCGGGTTGAGCGGGTTGTTGAACAGTACCGCCTTGGTCTTTGGTGAGAACGCCTGCCGCAGCATCTCCTCCGAGAGCCGCCAATGCGGCGGCTCGAGGCGGACGAGGCGCGGAATGCCGCCGGCCTGGCGGATGATCGGCAGATAGGAATCATAGACCGGCTGAAAGCAGATCACCTCGTCGCCCGGCTCGACCACCGACAGGATCGCCGACGTCAGCGCTTCGGTGCCGCCGGAGGTGACCATGACCTCGCTCATCGGATCGAGATCGAGCTTGTGCCAGTGCTTGTAGTGCGCGGCGATGGCCTGGCGCAGCTCCGGCAGGCCCATCATCGACGGATACTGATTATAGCCGTTGAGCACCGCGTCGGCTGCGGCGCGGCGGATATCCTCCGGGCCCGGATCGTCGGGAAAGCCCTGCCCCAGATTGATGGCGTCGTTGTCGCGCGCGAGCTGCGACATCTGCTCGAAAATGGTGACGGGCAGGTCGGCGAAGACCTTGTTCTGCGAGATCATGATCGCCTGTCAGCCGCCGGTCCTGGTCGGCAGGCCGGCCGCCTTCCAGCCGAGCATACCGCCCTGGAGATGCTTGTCGTAGGGCAGCCCGGCGGCCTGCGCGGCGAGCGATGCCGTCACCGAGCGCTTGCCGGAGCGGCAGGCGAACACGACGTCCTTGCCTTGGGGATCCGGGATCAGCTTCGGGTCGAAGCCCGACAGCGGAACGACGACGCCGTCGGGATAGGCTTCCGCGGAAACTTCATTCGGCTCGCGCACGTCAACCAGAAGAATTCGCCCTTCCGCGATCCCCTGGGCCACGTCCTGCGGGGTCAAATCGTGCACAACAGCCACGCCCATCCTCCAAGCCTTCAGCGGGGCCGTATCGGCCCTGATCCGGCCGCCAAACTCACCCCAGACGCTGCGAAAATCAAGCGCTTCGGCACGCTGACGGGATGGGTCTCGAGCTCAGATCGTGACCTGGGTGCCGACCTCCACCACCCGCCCGCTCGGGATCTGGAAATAGTCGGTCGCATCGTTGGCGGAGCGGCTCATCGAGATGAACAGGTGATCCTGCCAGCGCGGCATGCCTGAATGCGCAGCCGGCTTCAGCGCACGGCGCGACAGGAAGAACGAGGTCGACATGATGTCGAACTGCCAGCCGAGCTTGCGCGCGATCGCCAGGGCGCGCGGCACGTTGGGCGATTCCATGAAGCCGAAGCGCAACGTCACCTTGGAAAACGTCGGACTGATCTGCTCGAGGCGAACGCGTTCGGACGGCTCGATGCGCGGCGTCGGCGCGGTCTCGATCGTCAGGATCACGTTCTTTTCGTGCAGCACCTTGTAGTGCTTGAGGCTGTGCATCAGCGCGGTCGGCGCGCTCAAGGGATCGCTGGTCAGGAACACGGCCGTACCGGCCACCCGCTGCGGCGGACGCTTCTCAAGCATGGTCACGAGATCGGCGAGCGGGAATTCGAGCTTGCGCGACTTGTCGAACAAGAGCCGGCTGCCGCGCCGCCACGTGTACATCAGCGTCATCACGAAGCCGCCCAGCGCCAGCGGCACCCAGCCGCCTTCGAACACCTTCAGGAGGTTCGCCGCCAGGAAGGTCAGGTCCAGGAACAGGAACGGCGCAATCAGCGCGGCGGCCGCGAACGGCGACCACCGCCAGACCTTCCAGATCACGACGAAGCCCATCATGGCCGTCACGACCATGGTGCCGGTGACCGAGATGCCGTAGGCCGAGGCCAGCGCGCTGGACGACTTGAACATCAGCACGAGCAGCATGACGGAGATCAGCAGCAGCTTGTTGATGCGCGGAATGTAGATCTGGCCCGAATGCGCTTCGGAGGTGTGACGGATCTCGAAGCGCGGCAGCAGGCCGAGCTGGATCGCCTGCCGGGTCAGCGAATAGGCACCGGTGATGACGGCCTGGCTCGCGATGACGGTCGCCATGGTGGCGAGCGCGACCATCGGGATCAGCGCCCAATCCGGGAACATCAGGAAGAACGGGTTCTCGATCGCCTTCGCGTCGGCGATCACCAGCGCCCCCTGCCCCAGATAGTTGAGCGCCAGCGACGGCAGCACGATGAACAGCCAGGCGGTCTGGATCGGCCGCTTGCCGAAATGGCCGAGGTCGGCATACAGCGCCTCGGCGCCGGTGACGGCCAGGAACACCGCGCCGAGCGTGATGAAGCCGATGATCCCGTGATGCAGCATGAAGGTCACGGCATGCAGCGGGTTGATCGCCCACAGCACCTCCGGATGGTGCAGGATCGGCGGCAACGCCGCGATCCCGATCACCAGGAACCAGATCAGCATGATCGGGCCGAAGAACGCCGCCACCTTGGCCGTGCCGCGCACCTGGACCGCGAACAGCATGACCAGGATGATGACCGTGAGCGGCACGACGTAGGGATCGAACGCCGCCGTCACCAGCTTGATGCCCTCGATCGCCGACAGGACGGACAGGGCCGGCGTGATCACCGCGTCGCCATAGAACAGCGCGCCGCTGACGATACCGAGCAGAACGATGACGCTGGCGCCGCGTGTGACCGCGCGCTGGGCGAGCGCCATCAGCGCCAGGGTGCCGCCCTCGCCGTGGTTGTCGGCGCGCAGCAGGATCACGACGTATTTGAGGGTCACGACGACGATGAGAGCCCACAGGATGAGCGAGATCACCCCCATCACGGCGTGAGGCGCAGGTTCGCCGCTGCTGCTCGCAGCCATGACCGCTTCGCGCAACGCGTACAGCGGGCTGGTGCCGATGTCGCCATAGACGACACCGATGCTTCCCAGTGTCAGCGCCGCGAAGCTCGCCGTGGAATGGGCGTTGCCATGCCCGTTGGTCGCCGGCGCTTCCGCGGGCGTAGCTGCGACGTCGACTGTCATGGGGTAGCCCCCTCGAGGACTCGTTAATGCTTCACTGCACAACGCGGCAGAGCGCGCGGCTTATAGCGGCAGCGCGTTGCGACGGACCTGTCGGGAATGCGCCTCAGCCATGCATTTAGGCATACATGAGACATCAGGGAAGACCAACCGATCAAATCGTTACCTGGGTACCCACCTCGACGACCCGGCCCGTGGGAATCTGGAAATAGTCCGTGGCGTCGTTGGCCGACCGACTCAGACCAATGAAGAGATGGTCCTGTCAGGCCGGCATGCCCGACTGGGACGATGGCTTCAACGAGCGGCGCGAGACGAAGAACGACGTCGACATGATGTCGAACTGCCAGCCGAGCTTGCGCGCCACCGCGAGCGCGCGCGGTACATTCGGGGATTCCATGAATCCGAAGCGCAGCCGCACCTTGGAAAACTTCTCGCTGATCTTCTCCATGCGCACGCGCTCCGAGACATCGACCCGCGGCGTCTGTGCGGTCTCGATGGTCAGGATCACGTTGTGCTCGTGCAGCACCTTGTTGTGCTTGAGATTGTGCAGCAATGCGGTCGGCACCGAGGTCGGATCGCTCGTGAGAAACACCGCCGTGCCCTTGACGATGTGAGGAGGCCTCTTCTCCAGGCTGGTGATCAGGTCATCCAGCGGAACCTCGATCTTGCGCGTCTTGAGCACCAAGATCGCCGAACCACGCCGCCAGGTCCAGATCGTCACGACCATCGCGGCACCGAACAGCAGCGGAACCCAGGCTCCTTCGAGGAGCTTCAGCAGGTTGGCGCTGAAGAAGGTCATATCGACGATGACGAAGGGAGCGATCACGGCAGCCGCCACGGCCGCACGCAAGTTCCACAGCTTCCAGATCACCACGAAGCCCATGATGCCGTCGGCGACCATGGTGGTGGACACTGCGATGCCGTAGGCGGAGGCGAGATTGCTCGAGGTCCGGAACAGCAGGACCAGCAGCAGCACGCCGATCAGCAGCAGCCGGTTGACCCGCGGCAGATAGATCTGGCCGGCATGGCTCTCCGACGTATAGCGCACCTCGAAACGCGGCAGCAGACCGAGCTGGACCGCCTGGCTGACCAGCGAATATGCGCCCGTGATCACGGCCTGGCTCGCGATGACAGTCGCGGCGGTGGCCAGCACCACCAGCGGCAGCAGCAACAGTTCAGGCACCATCCGGTAGAACGAATTCTCGATCGCGGCCGGATCGGACAGCACCAGGGCGCCCTGCCCGAAATAGTTGATCAGCAGCGCCGGAAGCACGAAGAACAGCCAGGCCGACTGGATCGGCTTGCGGCCGAAATGACCGAGATCTGCATAGAGCGCCTCGCCGCCGGTGACCGCGAGGAACACCGCGCCCAGGGTGACCAGGCCGATCGTGCCGTGCGAGAGCAGAAACTGCACCGCATAGTAGGGATTGATCGCCGCGAGCACCGAGGGGTCGTCGCGGATGTGGACCAGCCCCATCACGGCGAGGGCGGTGAACCACGTGACCATGACCGGGCCGAAGGCGGAGGCGACGCGCGCCGTCCCCTTGCTCTGGACCGCGAACAGCACGACCAGGATGAACACGGTCAGCGGCACGACATAATGCTCGAGCGCAGGCGCGGCGAGCTTGAGGCCTTCGACCGCCGACAACACCGAGATCGCCGGTGTGATCATCGAGTCTCCGATGAACATCGAAGCGCCGATCACGCCCAGCGACATCAGGAACAGGCTGCGCCGACCCAAAGCCCGCTGTCCGAGCGCCATCAGCGACAGCGTTCCGCCCTCGCCGTTATTGTCGGCGCGGAGCAGCAGCAGGACGTATTTGGCTGTCACCACGATGAACAGCGACCAGAGGATCAGCGAGAGCACGCCGAGCACGATGATCCGCGACACCGGGTGCCCCTGAGCAGCGCCGTGCGCGGCCTCGCGAAAGGCGTAGAGGGGCGAGGTGCCGATGTCTCCGAACACCACGCCGATGCTGCCTAGCGTCAGCCCCCAGAACCCCGACGTGCTCGCGGTGTCCTGTCCTTCGGTCGATGTCGCGCTGGCCGTCATGTGCTCGGAACGCATCTTCCCTGTTTGGCCCGGCGCGTGTGAACGTAGACCGTTCGCAGGTCAAGTCTCTACCGTAAGCAGACCTATGTTCCCAGCCCGCAACCAAACGGCACGGCTGACACAGATGTCGCATGCCGCATCGCGGCAAGTGCCTTTAGCCCAAGCATCCTGAGGCAGATGTCGGATCTGCCTCAGGCGAATCAAGTGGCTGCTGATGCTCTTCGTTGCCGTTCGCAGGCGCCCGTGCGGCAATATGATGCGGGAGGCAAAGCGTCCCGGCTACGGCTTCAGATCGGGCGGCAATGGCGGGTCTTCCCGCATCAAGGTGATCGTCACGCGGCGGTTGGCGGCCAGCGAGGGATCGTCCGGGAACAGTGGCTGGCTATCCGCCTTGCCGGAGACCGCGTAGATGTGGCTCGCCGGCAACCCTTCCCGCTCCAGGATCTGGCGTACTGCGTTGGCGCGGTCCGCCGACAGGTCGAAACCATCATAATCGCTCCGGGCGGGAACGAAGCCGGCGGCCGTGTGCCCGGTGATCTGGACCCGAAGCGGTGTCGCCTTGAGCGGTGCGGCCAGCTTCTCGATCAGGCGTCGCGTGCGGTCGAAGGGCACCTTCGAGCCATCCGCGAACATCGACCGCCCGTCCTGGTCGACGATCTCCAGGTTGAGCCCCTGCTTGGTCTCTTCGAACATGATGTGCTTGGAGATCTCGGTCATCTCCGGCATGTCCTGCAGCGCCTGACGCAGCGAGGCAGACGCCAGCGCGAACTGGCGATCGATCTTCAGCTTGGCGCCATTGGTATGCTGGCGCTCCTCCTGCTCGGGGCTGGGCTCGCGCGCGGTCTCCTCCGGCGAGATGTGGGCGGCGTTCTTGAGCTTCGGCCGGGTCGGCAGGCCGTCGGATTCCACGATGCCCGAATAGCGCGACTCGGACTGCACGCCGAAGGCGTCGCGCATCGAGCCTGCGACGACTTTCAGCTTGTTGTTGTCCATGGTCGAGAACGCGACCAGCATCACGAAGAAGCTGACCAGAAGTCCCATCAGGTCGGCAAAGGTCACGAACCAGCCGTGACCGCCGCCATGCGCATCGCCCCTCTTCTTCTTGGCCATTGCCTACCCCACCCCGGATCGCCCCGCCGCAGCCGATCAGGCCGGCACGGGCTCGCCTTCGGCGTGGCGATGCTTCTCAGGCAGATAGGCCAGGAGCATTTCGCGGACCAGGGCGGGGCTCTTGGAGTCGCGGATCATCAGGATTCCGTCGATGATCAGCGTCCGGTTGGTTTCCTCGTCCAGCAGCTTGCCATGCAGCTTGTCGGCGATCGGCAGACAGATCAGGTTCGACACCAACGCGCCGTACAGGGTCGCGAGCAGCGCGGTCGCCATGAACGGGCCGAGCTTCGAGGGGTCGGTCATGTTGGCGAACATCTGCACCATGCCGATCAGCGTGCCGACCATGCCGAACGCCGGGGCGCAGTCGCCGATGGCGCGATAGATCTTGCTGCCTTCGTCGAGGTGCATCAGGAAATTGTCGCGGTCACGCTCGAGATTGTCGCGGATGAATTCGAGGTCGTAGCCGTCGGCCACGTAGCGGATTCCCTTGGCGAGGAACGGCTCGTCGGTCTCGACCTTTTCCAGGCCGACCGGGCCCTGCTTGCGCGCGATCTCGGCAATGCGGGCGAGCTCGTCGACGAGCTCGCGGGCCGACAGACGGCTCATGGTGAAAGCGTACTTCATTCCAAGCGGAACGCCGTGCAGCATAACGCCCAGCGGGAAGCGAATCATGGTGGCTGCGATCGAACCGCCGAAGATGATGATTGCGGCGTGCTCGCTGACGAACATCTCGAGATCGCCGCCCAGCAGCATCATCGTCGCGATGACGATCACGCCAGCCACGAGCCCCGCACTCGTCATAATATCCATGAGTCAACTCCACCCGCGTACGCAAACCACGACCCTGCCGGACCGACGCGGTGCTTCTGGACCGCATGTCACGAGACTAGATGTCCGCCATTAAGGACGAGTTACTGAATTCGGTAGGCATAATGAAACGTAAACAGCAGCGCCGCAGACCACGCCGACTCGCTCAAGCGGCTGAGGATCCGGACTTGAGCAGGTTCGCCGCGGCGAAGACGGCCGACTGATCGAATGATCGCTGCATCTTGTGGACCATCTCCAGCATCTGCGCCGGCTCCATCGTCGCCGATCCCACCTCGAGTTCGCGCGACAGGCGCGACAGCGCCGAGAAACCGAACGTCGCCGACGAGCTCTTGATCGAATGCGCCTCACGCCTCAGTTCGAGGCGATCCTCGAACTTGGCCGCAAGCGTGCCGAACTTTCCGGACGTATCGTCGAGGAACGTGCGCAGGACCTCCAGCGCATCCTCTTCGCCGAGCTCGGAGACCAGGATCTGATAGACGGATTCGTCGAATTGCACCCAGTCGGTCATGCGACAAGCCTTTCCTTGTGTGTAGCAGCGGCCGCGCGAAGCAGAGCGGCATTCAGTCGATCGCGCGTGACCGGCTTGGTCACGAAGTCGTTCATGCCGGCGTCCGTGCAAGCCAGATGATCCTGGCTGGTGGCGTTGGCCGTCAGGGCAACAATGTAGATGTCCTGGGCGGGCGGCGGCAGCGAGCGGATCATCCGCGTCGCCGTCAGCCCGTCCATCTCGGGCATCATCATGTCCATCAGCACGAGATCGTAGGCCTGCCTCTGCACGGCCGCGATCGCCTGGGTTCCGTTCTCGACGATGTCGTAGCGGTGACCGAGCTTGTCCAGGAGCTTCTTGATGACGAACTGATTGGTCAGATTGTCCTCGGCAACGAGGATCTTCAGCGGCTCGAGGCTGCCCGGACGTTCCTCGGCGATCGTCTCACCAACCGGCACGATGGTCGCCTCGGGCGCGCTCACCTGCTCGACGTCCGGCTGCGTCTGGACCTGGATCGAGAAGGTGAAGGTGCTTCCCTCCCCCACCTTGCTCTGCACCGTGATGTCGCCGCCCATGCAGGTGACGAGGCGCTTGCAGATTGCGAGCCCCAGGCCGGTGCCGCCAAAGCGGCGCGAGATGGAATTGTCGACCTGCGAGAACTGCTTGAACAGCCGGCTGACGGCGTCTGCGGGAATGCCGACGCCGGTATCGGCGATCGAGAACACCAGCGTCAGGTGCGGCCCGGCAAGGTTCTCGGCACGGACATCGATATGGACGCCGCCCGATTCGGTGAATTTGAGCGCATTGCCGACCAGGTTGAACAGCACCTGGCGCAATCGCGCGGGATCGCCGACCACGTAGTTCGGCACTTCCGGCGCGATCGAGGTGGTCAGCTGCAGACCCTTTTCCTTGGCGCGGGACACCAGCAGCTCGGCGGTCGCCGTCACCGACCGGTGCAGGTCGAACTCGATGTGCTCGATCTCCAGACGATCGGCATCGAGCTTGGAGAAATCGAGGACGTCGTTGAGCAGCTGCAACAGATAGTCGGCCGACTCGCGCAAGGTGGTCGCGATCTTGCGCTGCTCCGGCGCGAGGTCCGCCGACAGCAAGAGATCGGCAAGGCCGATGACGCCGTTCATCGGCGTGCGTATCTCATGGCTCATCATCGCCAGGAATTCGGAGCGCGCCCGCGTACCTGCCTCGGCGGCATCACGCGAGGCGGCAAGCCCCGCCTGATAGCGCGCAATCAGGATCGTGATGATGCCGATGACCACCGTCAGCAACGCTCCGACCAGCAGATCACGATCGCGGTTGAGCTTGAAGGCGCTGAAGATCTCCTCGGAGGCCTGACCGACGATGACCACCAGCGGCAGATCCTTGATGCGCTGGAACGAGTAGATGCGCGTGACGCCGTCGATCAGACTTTTGAAGGTGTAGAAGCCGCTGCTTCTGTGCTGAATGGCGCTCATCACCGGGCTGCCGGCGAGCGAGGATCCGACGCCCCCTGGACCCGCAGAGGCCCGTGCGCGCACGATGCCGTCGAGACCGAGCAGTGTGACATTGCCCTTCTTGCCGAGATCGACCGAATTGTAGAAGCTCGACAGATATTCGGGGTCGAGCGAGACCACCACGACGCCGCCGAACGAACCGTCCGGCATGATGATGCGGCGGGTCAACTGGATCGACCATTTGTTGGAGACACGGCCGAAGATCGGCTTGCTGATGAAGAGAAAATCATCCTTGCCGTCGGCATGAACGCGGAAGTGCTCGCGGTCGCGCAGGTCGAGGCCCCGCATCTTCGGATCGATGTTGCTGGACAGCATGATGCCGTCCTTGCCGATCACGACGACCTGAAACGAGAAGTCGGACAGGAACTGGCTGTTCTTCGACCATAGCGACATGTCGAAGTTGTGCGGGTCCCTGGCATAGGAGTCGCGGACGTAGAGCAAGGTCTGATCTGCCGCGCGGATCGAGCGGATGATCTGCTCCTCGAACGCGCGGGCCAGATTGGCGCCGTTCTTAAGCGCCGACTGCTCGGTGCGCGTATACTCTTCAGAGATGGTGTAGAAGATGCCGGCCCACACCAGGGCGATCGCCGAGAGGCCGATCGCGGCGCTGCCGAAATGTCCGATCAGCCGAACCATCTTGTCGACGGTCCGGTCGAGCCGCCCGAACAACGGCCCGGATTTCGATATCAGCCTGCGCATGTCCTTCGCCCTCGGGCGACATGCCTATCGGGACAGGCTAGCCATCAGGTAAAGCTTGATGGATAAAATCTTCTCAACGAGCGACGGCCGCTCAACCTTCGGCGAATTCCGGCCTGTTTGCGGGTAATTCGTCACCGTGTGCGATATTTTCGGCGGAGGGTCAGCCGTCACCCCGTAGTCATCCGGATGCGGTTGCAGCGTCGCAGTTCGGCGAGCGCCCTGCGCAAGGCCGGCGGGCCGCACCGCCGCGCGGTACGGCTCGCCCATTGGGACCGGAGCGAAGCGACGCTCAATGAATCTCCGCCGACCGCTTCAAGGCGGCCTTGAGCTTCTCGAGCGAGAAATCCGCAGACCGCGCGATCTCCAGGATCGGCGTTTCACGGCGCGCGCACAACTCGGCCGCCTCGGGAAGCTTCGCCGCGATGTCGGCGGGGATGACGATCGCACCATGGCGATCGGAGTGGATCAGGTCGTCCGAGCGCACGGTCATCCCGGCGACGCGGACCTCGCCGCCGAAGCTCTCGGCATGCACCCACGCATGCGACGGACCGATCGAGCCCGCCAGTGCCTGGAAGCCGGCAGCCCATTGCGGGATGTCGCGGATCGATCCATCGGTGATCACGCCGAGGCAGCCGAGCGCCTTGTGGACGTTGCTCTGTACCTCACCCCAGAATGCGCCGTAGCCGATGTCGGGGCCGTCGATATCCTGGATCACGACGATGCGGGGACCATGACCGGTGCCGACATATTCGTAGTAGTCGGTGCGTCGCCTCGCCTGCTCCTCCGCCGGCAATCCCGATTTGATGACGGACCGGATCGTCGCCGTCCGCGCGTAGCCGACCATGGGCGGCAGATCGGGGAACGGACACACCAGCGGCTTGGTCGTGTAGCCGATCAGGCGCCGCTCGGGCGCCACGATCTCCATCGCGTTGCAGATGGTCGGCGTATCGTAGCGCGCGAGCGCCTCGAGGACGGAAGCAGCGAGGGGCGCGGCGGCAGTGCTTGTCACGGGCGTTTTCTCCGGATGATGCGGACGGCATTCGCGGCCGTCCTTGGCCATCCGGTATAACTGAGGCGCCCAAGCCGGCAAAGCGCGCGCCGGGTCTTGGGCCCTGCGCTCAGTGCAGCCGTTCCGGCGGCCGCTGCCCCTGCTCCACCGCTGGCGCGCCGGTCGGCGCAAAAGCCGTCGTGGATGAAGACGAGGCGTGCGACGCCGCAGCCGCGGCACCAAGGACCGCGGCGTGCCGCGCCGCCTGGTGCCGATACAGCCGCCAGCCGAACGGAAGGCTCAGGATGTAGAGGATCGATCCGGCCGACAGGATGTGCCAGGGATAGACCACCAGCAGCGCCACGAAGAACACCACCGAGGCGAACACCGGCAGCACGAGTTCGGGCGAGACACGCATCCGCGTGGTCTTGCCGGAGAACACCGGCAGCCGCGACACCATCAGGAAGGCGATCAGCAGGGTGTAGAACGCCGTCACCAGCGCCGGCGGCCTCGGCAGGTCCAGGAACGCCAGATAGACGGGCAGCAGCACGGTGATGGCGCCGAGCGGTGCCGGCACGCCGGTGAAGAAATTGGCGGCGAAGGGCGGCTTGTTGGGATCGTCGATGCTGGCATTGAAGCGCGCCAGCCGCAGGCCGCCGCTGATGGCGTACATCATGGCGGCGATCCAGCCGCCGTCGCGCAGCTCATGGAGCTGCCAGAAATACAGGATCAGGCCCGGCGCCACGCCGAAATTGACGAAATCGGCCAGGCTGTCGAGCTCGGCGCCGAACTTCGACTGGCCCTTGATCATGCGGGCGATGCGGCCATCGATGCCGTCCAGGAAGGCGGCAAAGACGATGGCGCCGACCGCGAGCTCCATCCGTCCCTCGGTCGACAGCCGGATCGCGGTCAGGCCGGCGCAGATCGCCAGCAGGGTGATCATGTTCGGCACCAGCAGCCGCACCGGGATCGGACGGAAACGGCGGCGGCGCAGTTCGGGAGAGTTCACGTCGAAGCTCATGATCACACCACGTGTGGTTTGGGCCGGAACCTTGTGCCTGAACACAGCTCAAGGTCCCCTTAATGGGTCACCAGCGGGCAGCGACGGTTCACTGGCTCCGGAACGTCAGGCCGGGCACGGGGACGTCGAAATCGGCCAGGATCGTCTCGCCGGCAATGGCCGTCTGCCCCTCCGAGACCAGAACGTCCGTGCCGTCGGGGAGATAGACGTCGAGCCGCGAGCCGAAGCGGATCAGGCCGAAGCGCTCGCCAGCCCCAATGGTCTGCCCCTCGCGCACGAACGACACGATCCGGCGCGCCACGAGGCCTGCGATCTGGACCACGCCGATGCGGCCATGCGGCGTCGAGATCGCGAGCGAGTTGCGCTCGTTGTCCTCGCTCGCCTTGTCGAGCTCGGCATTGATGAAGGCGCCCGGACGGTAGGCGATCTTCTCGATCCGGCCGGCCACCGGGCTGCGGTTCACATGCACGTTGAACACGCTCATGAAGATCGAGACCCGCAGCAGCGGTCGGTCGCCGAGGCCGAGCTCGGCCGGCGGCAGGGCGCGCGTGATCATGGAGATGCGCCCGTCGGCCGGCGCCACCACCAGCCCTTCCCGCTGCGGCGTGACCCGGATCGGGTCGCGGAAGAACAGCGCGCACCAGACGGTGAGCAGCGTGCCGATCCAGCCGAGCGGGGTGAATATCCAGAACAGGATCAGGCTGACGAGGGCAAATCCCCCGATGAAAGGATAACCTTCCGGGTGGATCGGCGGGATCTGAGCGCGGATGGAATTGCTGATCGACATGGCCTGCTTCGTTGAGTGTTGTCGCTCTGACCTCAGAGCGGACCGCCGCCTTGACTAGGTCGATGGCCGGCGAAGGTCAAAATGAATCCTTAATGCATTCTTGAGTTCAGATCAGGGCGGTTCGCGGCATCATTCGGCGGCACTCGCCACCTGTCCGGTCCGATCGGGCCCGGCCGCGTCCGGCTCGCTCCGATCCGGCGGATTGCGGTTCGGCGCCCCCGCATCGTCGCCGATCTGCGCCAGTTTTTCGCGCGCCTCCTCAGCCTCGCGCTGCCGGTTCCACATGCCGGCATACAGCCCGCCTTTGGCCAGCAGCTCGGCATGAGTGCCGCGCTCGGCAATTCGCCCCCGGTCGAGCACGATGATCTCGTCGGCCGCCACGATGGTCGAAAGCCGGTGCGCGATCACGAGCGAGGTACGATTGCGCGACACACCATCGAGCGCCTCCTGGATCTCGTGCTCGGTATGGCTGTCCAGCGCCGAGGTCGCCTCGTCCAGCACGAGGATCGGCGGCCCCTTCAGGATGGTGCGGGCAATCGCAACGCGCTGCTTCTCGCCACCGGAGAGCTTGAGGCCGCGCTCGCCCACCTGGGTCTCGTAGCCCTTCGGCGCCATCCGGATCAGCCCGTCGATCTGGGCCAGCCTCGCCGCCTCCTCGACGGCGGCGTCGTCCGCATCCCAGCGTCCGTAGCGGATGTTGTAGCGGATGGTGTCATTGAACAGCACGGTATCCTGCGGGACCATCCCGATCTGGGCGCGCAGCGACACCTGGGTAACGTCGCGGATGTCCTGGCCGTCGATCAAGATGCGTCCGCCGGAGACGTCGTAGAGCCGAAACAGCAGCCGCGAGATGGTCGACTTGCCAGCACCGGACGGCCCCACGATCGCGACCGTCTTGCCCGCCGGCACCTCGAAGCTCAGCCCCTGCAGGATCGGCCGCTCCGGCTCATAGGCGAAGCGGACGTCGTCGAAGCGGACATTGCCAGAGGTGACCACCAAAGGCGTCGCTCCGGCCGCGTCCTTCACCTCGGCATCGCGCGTGAGCACGCCGAACATCTTCTCGATGTCGATGATCGCCTGCTTGATCTCGCGATAGACCATGCCCATGAAGTTCAGCGGCTGGTAGAGCTGGATCATCATGCTGTTGATCATGACGAAGTCGCCGACCGTGTTGCGTCCCTGACGCACGCCCTGGGCGCACATCAGCATGGCCACCGTCAGCCCGATCGTGAAGATCACGGCCTGCCCGGCGTTGAGCACCGCGAGCGAGGTATAGGTCTTCACGCTGGCCCGCTCGTAGCGCTCCATGGAACGGTCATAACGCTCGGCCTCGCGCGCCTCGGCGCCGAAATACTTCACTGTCTCGTAGTTGAGCAGCGAGTCGATGGCCTTGGTATTGGCATCCGTATCCGAGTCGTTCATGCGGCGCCGGATCTCGATGCGCCACTCGGTCGCAATGTAGGTGTAATAGAGATAGGCCGCGACCATGGTGAGCGTGACCAGAACATAGCGCCAGTCGAACTGCCACAGCAGCACCGCCGTCAGCAGCGAGACCTCGACGATGGTCGGGATCAGCTGCAGGATCACCATGCGCACGATGGTCTCGATCGCGTTGCGGCCGCGCTCGAGCACGCGGGTCAGGCCGCCGGTCTTGCGCTCGAGGTGAAAGCGCAGCGACAATTCATGCATGTGGACGAAGGTGATGGTCGCGAGCTTGCGCACGGCATGCATGGCGACGCGGGCAAAAATACCGTCGCGCCACTGCGTCAGCACCGCCATCAGCACCCGAATCCCGCCGTAGCTTGCCGTCATGACGATCGGCGAGGCCACCAGCCAGAACGCCCAGTTATCGGGCGCGATCGGCGCGGTATTGGCGCCGGTCAACGCGTCGATCGCCCATTTGAAGGTGAAGGGCAGGACCAGCGTCGCGACCTTGGCCACGATCAGCAGCACCACCGACCATAGCACGCGCATCTTCAGGTCGGCGCGATCGCGCGGCCAGATGAAGGGCCACAAGTGGCGCAGCGTGCCGGCCAGCGTTCCCTGCTCGAGGGACGAAGGCTGGTTGGCGGCTGGTTCGGAGGAGGAATCGGGCGGCATCAAACGTTCTGGAGCAGCGAGTGTTTTGGCATGTTGTGATGCCGGGCGTTGCCTGCGTCATATAGAGTGTCCGGGCGCCGGATGCACCGGTACGTCGACGGAATCCGTTGCCGCGGCGCAGTATTTGCATACTTGTTTTCGGACAAATGGACCCATTCAGCCTGCATCAATCCGTGAAAGCCCGCGAATCCACGTCCTCCGCCCTCGTCTTGACGCCTTTCAACTGCAGTGTCACACCGCTCCAATGACTGAAATCCGCACCGTTTGCGTCTATTGCGGCTCCGGCCCGGGGACGAATCCCAGCTTCATCGAATCGGCGAAAGCACTCGGCAAGGCGCTTG
The DNA here is from genome assembly GCF_032485115.1 of Bradyrhizobium sp. SZCCHNRI2009. Taxonomy (NCBI): domain Bacteria; kingdom Pseudomonadati; phylum Pseudomonadota; class Alphaproteobacteria; order Hyphomicrobiales; family Nitrobacteraceae; genus Bradyrhizobium; species Bradyrhizobium sp. SZCCHNRI2009. Next base: position 1,064,071 of record NZ_JAUEUH010000001.1, on the reverse strand, counting down.
CCGAGAACGGCGTCAGGCTCGTCTATGGCGGCGGCTCCATCGGCATGATGGGCGCGGTTGCCAAGGCCGTGCTCGACCATGGCGGCGACGTCACCGGCATCATTCCGGACTTCCTGGTGAAGAAGGAAGTCATGATGCCGCTCAAGGATCTCATCATCACGCCCGACATGCACGAGCGCAAACGGCTGATGTTCGAGCACTCCGACGCGTTCGTGGCGCTGCCCGGCGGCATCGGCACGCTCGAGGAGCTCGTCGAGCAGCTGACCTGGAAGCAGCTCGGACGCCACGCCAAGCCGGTGCTGATGGCCAATATCGACGGCTTCTGGGAACCGCTGTTCGGGCTGCTCGCGCACATGCGCGAGACCGAGTTCATCCGCCCCGGCTTCCAGATCGAGCTGCTCAGGGCCGAACGCGTCGAGGACATCCTGCCGCGCCTGCGCGAGGCCGCCGCCCGCGTCGCCAAGGAAGAGACCGAGATGGCGCCTGAGATCGCCAAACGGCTCTGAGCGCCTACTCGCTCGGGAATGTGACCGCCTCGATCCGGTTGCCATCGGGATCAAGCACAAAGGCCGCATAATAGCGCACGCGATCATGCGGCCGCAGTCCTGGCGCACCGTCGGAAACTCCGCCCGCCTCCAACGCCGCCGCGTGAAGCGCATCGACCTCCGCCGTGCTCCTGGCTCGCAGGCACACATGAGAGCCGGTGTCGGCCGGCACGCGCGCCATGGCGGGGCGTAGATTGATCCAGAATTCCGGATAGGCCTTCCCGAAGCCGATGGTCGTGGGACGCTCGATCAGCCGCGTCAGCCCGAGCGGCGCCAGCGCACGCTCATAGAACCGCGCGCTGCGGACGAGATCGCTGACACCGACGGAGACGTGGTCGATCATGCGTTTGCTCCTGGCCTCTCCAGGTCATTGCGAAGAGCGAAGCGACGAAGCAATCCAGAATCGCGCATTCAGGCCTGGATTGCTTCGCTTCGCTCGCAACGACGGATGCATCATCTCATCCCTTCGCGCCGGACTTCACCAGCTTGTAGAATACCGAATCCATCAGCGCCTGGAACGAGGCGTCGATGATGTTCGGCGAGACGCCGACCGTGGTCCAGCGCTCTCCCTTTTCGTCCTCGCTCTCGATCAGCACGCGCGTGACCGCCTCGGTGCCGCCATTGAGGATACGGACGCGGTAGTCGATCAGCTTGAGGCCGTCGATGAAGCCCTGGTACTTGCCGAGATCCTTGCGCAAGGCGACGTCGAGCGCATTGACCGGGCCGTTGCCTTCCGCCGCCGAGATCAGCCGCTCGCCAGCGACGTCCACCTTGACCACGGCCAGCGCCACCGTGACGCGTTCACCGAGCGCGTTGTAGCGCTGCTCGACATTGACGTCGAACTGCTCGACCCGGAAATACTCCGGCACCGAGCCCAGCGTACGCCGCGCCAGCAGCTCGAACGAGGCGTCGGCGGACTCGTAGGCGTAGCCCGCGGCCTCGCGCTCCTTCAGCTCCTCGACGAGGCGCGTCAACTTCGGATCGCTCTTGCTGAAGGGAATGCCGCCGCGCTCCAGCGCCGCGATGACGTTGGATCGTCCGGCCTGGTCGGAGACCAGCACCTTGCGATGATTGCCGACGCGCTCGGGCAGGACGTGCTCATAGGTCTGCGGATCCTTCAGCACGGCCGACGCATGAATACCGGTCTTGGTGACGAAGGCGCTCTCGCCGACATAAGGCGCGTGCCGGTTCGGCGCACGGTTCAGCATGTCGTCGAGCGTGCGCGAGACCTTCATCAGGCCGGCGAGCTGCCGGTCCGATACGGCGATCTCGAACCGATCCGAGAACTCCGTCTTCAGCTTCAAGGTCGGGATCAGTGAGCACAGATTGGCATTGCCGCAGCGCTCACCGAGTCCGTTCAAGGTGCCCTGGATCTGCCGCACGCCAGCGCGGACCGCGGCAAGCGAGTTCGCCACCGCCTGCTCGGTGTCGTTATGGGCGTGGATGCCGAGGTGATCGCCCGGCACGTGCTTCACGACCTCGCCGACGATCAGCTCGATCTCGTGCGGCATGGTGCCGCCATTGGTGTCGCACAGCACGACCCAGCGCGCGCCGGCCTCATAGGCCGCGCGGGTGCAGGCCAGCGCGAACTCCGCATTCTCCTTGTAGCCGTCGAAGAAATGCTCGCAGTCGAGCATCACCTCGCGCCCCGCAGCCTTCGCGGCCGTCACGCTGTCGCGGATCGAGGCGAGATTCTCCTCGTTGGTGGTCTCCAGCGCGACGCGCACCTGGTAGGCGGATGACTTCGCGACGAAGCAGATCGCGTCCGCCTTGGCCTCCAGCAGCGCCGCCACGCCCGGATCGTTGGACACCGAGCGTCCCGCCCGGCGCGTCATCCCGAAGGCGGTGAAGCGGGCGTGGCCGAGCTTCGGCTTGGCGGCGAAGAACTCGGTGTCGAGCGGGTTGGCGCCGGGATAACCGCCCTCGACATAGTCGATGCCGAGATCGTCGAGCATGCGCGCGATGGCCTGCTTGTCGGCCAGCGTGAAATCGACACCGTTGGTCTGCGCGCCATCACGCAGGGTGGTGTCGAACAGATAAAGCCGTTCCCTGCTTGTGCCTGCCCTGCTCATGCCTGCGCTCCCCCGGAGCCGAGCGTCTTCTTCATCGTCGTGTTGGCGAGCCACTCGCCATTGATGGAGACGCTATTGCGCTGCTGCGCGACGTAGCCGCGCTTGCGAAAGAATTCGACCGCCGTGTCGCTAGCGTCGACCGACAGACCGGTCGTGCCGCGCGCGCCCGCCAGCTTTTCCAGCGCGTCGCATAGCAGGGCCCCGACGCCCTGCCCGGCCGCATTCGGATGGACATAGAGCATGTCGATGTGATCGTTGCCCTTCAGCGCGGCGAAGCCGACCGGCGAGCCCTGCAGGGTCGCAATCAAGGTGAGCTCGGATGCCAGCCTCTTGCCAAAACCCGTCTCATCCTCAGCAGCGGACGCCCAGGCCTCCTGCTGCTCCTCGCTGTAGTCATCACCGGTCAATTGCTGGATGCTGGCGACGAAGATCGCGGCCAGCACCGGCGCATCAGCGGGAAGAAACGGCCGCAGCGCGGGCCTCGGGAGAGCCTGTCCCATGCGTCACCACATGCCATAGAGTTTCGTGACCAGCGCCACTGCGCCCGCGATCAGCACCAGCTTGAGCAGGATGTAGTACAGCCAGTGCCGCGGAAACGGGGTGTCGGGCTTGCTCATCGCGCAATCTCCCAGGTCGTGACCGGCTTGCCGTCGGCGCCCTTGCCGTCCTTCAATACGATACCCATCGCGGCGAGTGCGTCGCGGAGGCGATCGGACTCCTTGAAGTCCTTGCGCGCCCGGGCCGCGGTACGCTCGGCGATCAGGGTTTCGACCTTGGCGGCGTCGACGCCTTTGGCCTGCTGCTTTCGCGCTTCCCATCGCGCGACGGTGTCCGACAGGAAGCCCGCAAAGCGGAGCGAGCCGGCAAAGGCCGCGCGGTCCGTCTCGCCGCCGGACGCCGCACGGCTCCGCAACGCGTGCAGCTCTGCGATCATCAGCGGCGTGTTGAGGTCGTCGACGAGGGCGGCGATGATCTCGGGCCCCGGCTGCTCACCCGGCGCATCGGCCACGACGCGATACCAGTCGTCGAGCGTCTTCGCGCTCTCCTCCAGGCCCTTGACGGTCCAATCGGCCGGCGAGCGATAATGCATCTTGAGCATGTTGAGGCGCAGCACCTCGCCAGGCCAGTCCGCCAGCAGGTCGCGGATGGTGACGAAATTGCCGAGGCTCTTCGACATCTTCGCGCCCTCGACCTGGACGAACTCATTGTGCAGCCAGTAGTTCGCCATCACCGACGTGCCGTGCGCGCAGCGCGACTGCGCGATCTCGTTCTCATGATGCGGGAAGATCAGATCGAGTCCGCCGCCATGGATGTCGAAGACCTCGCCGAGATAGGCTGCGCTCATCGCCGAGCACTCGATGTGCCAGCCCGGCCGGCCGCGGCCCCACGGGCTGTCCCAGCCCGGCTCGTCCTCCGACGACTGCTTCCACAGCACGAAGTCGGCAGGATTCTTCTTGTGCGCATCGACGGCCACGCGCGCGCCGGCGAGTTGCTCGTCGAGCCTGCGGCCCGACAGCGCGCCGTAGTCCGGCATCGACCGGGTGTCGAACAACACCTCGCCGCCCGCCTCATAGGCGTGGCCACGCGCGATCAGTTGCTTGATCAGGCTCACCATATCCGCCTTGCCATCAGGGCGCGGCAGCACGAACTCGGTGGCGCGTGGCTCGAAGGTCGGCGGCAGGCTGCCGAGCGCAGCCGCGTCGCTGCGGAACTGATTGGCCGTCAGCTCCGTCACCTTCCGGATCGCCTCGTTCAGCGGCAGCCCGGGAAAGTCGCGCGCGGCGCGGGCGTTGATCTTGTCGTCGACGTCCGTGATGTTGCGGACATAAGTGACGTGATCCTTGCCATAGAGATGCCGCAGCAGCCGGAACAGCACGTCGAAGACGATCACGGGCCGCGCATTGCCGATATGGGCGAAGTCGTAGACCGTCGGTCCGCAGACATACATGCGGACATTGTTGGGATCGAGCGGCACGAAGGGGCGCTTCTCCCGCGACGCGGTGTCGTACAAACGCAAGTCCATGGTCCGTCCCCGAATGCCCTGTGCTCACCGCCCCGCCGGACCGACAGTCCATGACGAAGCGAAACGGGTGTCCTACGCCGCACGACCGCCCGCGAGCGGGCCGCCACGGCACGAATCACACTTCCGACCTGCCGGCCGGGCGTCCTGATCATCTCTGTTGAGAAAAGACGGCCTCAGCCAGCGAATCGCTAGCGCGTAATCTCGCGGCAAATGCAGCAGATGGCGAGGAAACCGTTCATGAAACTCACCATGCTGCAGCAGACTGTCTCCGTCAAGAGCCGCAAAACGGCCGTTTTCACTGCCCAAATGCTCGCGCCCCGCCTCATGGTTAATCATTTTTAAGCTTTTGGGCCTAACCATGAGTTGTCTCCTACACCCACCGGTGCACCATGCGAATCTCCCCGGCGCTGCTCGCCTGCTGTGTTCTCCTCGCCGCCGCGACCACCGCCACGGCGGAGAGTCGCATCTTCATCATCGCCAACGAAGCCGACGGCTACGGCGTCGACCAGTGCCTCGCCAAGGGCGACCGATGCGGCGCCTCGGCCGCGCGGTCGTACTGCCAATCACGGGATTTTGCACAGGCCTCCTCCTATCGCCGCGTCGACCCCGATGAAATCACCGGATCGGTGCCGAAAGCCGGCGCAAACTGCGCCCGTGGCGGCTGCAGCGACTTTGTCGCGATCACCTGCCAGCGCTGAGACGGCCGGGAACGGCGGTTCCCGCCACCCCGGCGCCCTGGAAACGACGTGACGATGCCCGACAAAGCGGCTATGGGATGCCCGCCGCTGCCGCGATTTTTCCGAATTCTGTGCTAGTCCCGCGGCTGCACCCATGGACCGGAATACCGCATCTTGATCGCATCCCTGTCTCCGCGCCTGCTGGCCGTGTCTGCGCTGCTCGGACTGACCCTGACCGGCTCGCACGCCCTGGCGCAATCCAGCTCCGATTCCTATGCGCAGATGCCGCCGGGCCCGCCCGGACCGCAGGCCGGCGTCAATCCGATCTGTCCGCGCCTGGAGGCGCAGCTCGCCTCGATCGATCGCGGTGGCGGCGATCCCGCGCGTGAGGACCAGATCCGACGCTATCAGGATGCTGCCGCCAAGCAGCAAGGCGAGCTCGACCGCGTCAGCATGCAGGCCAAGCGCATGGGCTGCGACAGCCCGGGCTTCTTCTCGATCTTCAACGGCCGCTCGGCCGAATGCGCCCCGGTGAACAACCAGATCCAGCAGATGCGGTCCAACCTGGACCAGATCATGAGCAGCCTGGAGCGGCTCCGTGGCGGCGGGTTCGGCGGCGAGCGCGACAACCAGCGCCGCTCGGTGCTGGCAGCCCTCGGCCAGAACAATTGCGGCCCGCAATATCAGCAGTACGCTAACGCCAATCGCGGCGGCGGCGGCAACTTCCTGACCAGCCTGTTCGGCGGCGGTGCCGACAGCAATCCCGCCGCATCGCTGCCGCCGCCGAGCGCCGATCTCGCGGCGCCGCAGGGCACCTACCGGACCGTGTGCGTGCGTAGCTGCGACGGCGCCTATTTCCCGATCTCGTTTGCCACCGTTCCCGGCCGCTTCGCCGACGACGAGCGCGCCTGCAAGGCGCAATGCCCCGCCGCCGACGCGACGCTGTTCACCTATCGCAATCCCGGCGAGGACATGAACCAGGCGGTCTCGGTCAACGGCCAGCCCTACACCGCGCTGCCGAACGCCTTCAAGTATCGCACCGAGTTCAACCCGAGCTGTTCCTGCAAGGCGCCCGGCCAGACCTGGGCCGACGCGCTGAAATCGATCGACGACCGGGCCACAGCCGCCGAGCAGGGCGACATCATCGTTACCGAGGAGAGCGCCAAGCGGATGCAGCAGCGCCAGACCGGCAAGCCGCCGGCGAACGCCGCCCGCAAAGGCGCCGCACCGGCCGATGCGGCAGCGCCCGCGACCGCGGACGCCACGACGGGCGCCGGTGGCGACAAGCAGATCCGCACGGTCGGACCGACCTTCATTCCCGCGCGTTGAGCGAGATCGCCGGGTCATCCTTCGAACGCATCTGAGGACGCGCGGCCAGCGAGATCGGGCGACATGACTTCGACCGACGGCCCTAGCGCGTTCGCAGGCTTCCAACGATTGCGCAGCGCTGCGAGACGAACGATCTCGGCCGGGGACACGCCGTCGACGAGAGTGGCACCGCCAGTCGCGTCACCGATCTCGCAGCCATGCAGGTCCGACGTCTTGCGAGGCACGACCGCGAGCGCACCCGAGAGGCTCGCCAAGGCCAGCAGCAGCGAGCCGCGCACGCGCGCCAGGAGAGCGTGACGGGCGTCGCCCGCCAGCGGCCCGGGGAGAACCGTTTCGAAGCCTGCCACTGCCGGTGCGATCGGCAACGTCTCGGCGGTGACGCCGAACCGCGCCGCGACTGCAATAGCCGGCGATTCCTGCGGCATGTCCGGCCCGGACAGCACCACACCGCGCACCCTCGCAGCTCCGAGCGCATCGACGGCCATCGCCAATGACAGCGCGGATTCGATGCCTCCGGTCAGAGCCAGCACGATCCCGGTGAAGCCATGCTTCTCGACGTGGTCGCGCAGGCCGAGCACGCGGGCCGCGTAGTCCGCCTCGTCGCCCTCGCTCGGCGTGGTGACCGGTCCCCGACACTGCCAGCCGTCGTCTCCCCTGCTCCATGCCAAGGTCGTGACCTCAGCGGCGAAGCCCGGAAGCTGCGCGGCCACCGAGAGATCGGCGTTCAGCGCGAACGATGCGCCGTCGAACACCTTGCCGTCCTGACCGCCGACCTGGTTGAGCCAGACGAGCGGCAGATCGCTTTCGGTGACGCGCGCCACGGCGGCCGACAGGCGCCGGTCGCCGCCGCTGCGCAGGTAGCATGAGCGGCTCGGCACGACGATGAGTTCGGCCCCGGTTTCCGCCAGCGTCTCGATGACGTTTTCGTCGTTCGAGGATTCTTCGGGCGAGATGTCTTCGCCGATCGCGACGCCGATGCGGACGCCCCGTACGCTGAGCGGGCCGGCCGCCGGGCCGCACATGAACACGCGCTTCTGATCACCATCGGCCAGGTTGGCCTTGAAGCGCGTCGCGGCGATGCGGCCGGTGTCGAGCAGCACGCAGGCATTGTAGAGCTTGCCGTCGTCGATCCAGGGCGTGCCGATCAGCACCGCCGGCCCGCCATCGGCGGTCTCGCGCGCGAGAGCCTCGATCGCGGCCCGGCACGCGGCCTGAAATGCCGGCTTCAGCACCAGATCCTGGCATGGATGCCCCGCCAGGAACAGCTCCGGCAGCACCACGAGATCGGCGCCGTCGGCCGCCGCCCTCGCCCGCGCCTCGCGCGCCTTCGCGGCATTTCCCGCGATGTCGCCGACCGTCGGGTTGAGCTGGGCCAGCGTGATCCTGAAGATGTCGGCGGCCATCGCTCAACTCATTCAAAGCAGCCCGAGCCGCTCGGCGATCGCGAACAGCCAGAAGCAGCCCGACATCAGCAGCGCGACGCCGACGGCAGCCGAGCCGAGATCCTTGACCCGGCCGATCTGCAGATCGTGCTCGGTGGTGAGGCGGTCGGCGAGCTTCTCGATCGCGGTGTTGAGCAGCTCGACGACCAGCACCAGCACCACCGCGCAGACCAGCTCGACGCTGCGCATCGGCGTCGCGCCGACGACATAGGCCAGCGGCAGCGCCAGCAGGAACGCGACCACCTCCTCGCGCACCGCCTGCTCGGAGCGGAGCGCGAAGGCCAGGCCGTTGCGCGAGTTGACCGTCGCGCGCCACAAACGCAGCATCAGAAGCCCGCGACGGCCGGCATCGGTGCGGTCTTGCCGCCGCGCTGCTGCTTCAGCAGCTCGGCGATCAGGAACGCCATGTCGATCGACTGCTCGGCGTTCAGCCGGGGATCGCACACCGTGTGATAGCGGTCGTTGAGATCCTCGTCGGTGATCGCGCGCGCGCCGCCGATGCATTCGGTGACGTCCTTGCCGGTCATCTCGAGATGGATGCCGCCGGCATGGGTGCCCTCCGCGGCATGCACCGCGAAGAACGCCCGCACCTCGGATACGATGCGATCGAACGGCCGTGTCTTGTAGCCCGAGGTCGAGGTGATGGTGTTGCCGTGCATCGGATCGCACGACCACACCACCTTGCGCCCTTCCCGCTGCACCGCGCGGATCAGTCCCGGCAGATGATCGCCGACCTTGTCGGCGCCGAAGCGGTTGATCAGGGTCAGCCGGCCCGGCTCGTTGTCGGGATTGAGGATGTCGATCAGCTTCAGCAGCTCGTCCGGCTTCAGCGACGGGCCGCATTTCAGGCCGATCGGGTTCTTGATGCCGCGGAAATATTCGACATGGCCGTGGTCGAGCTGGCGGGTGCGGTCGCCGATCCAGATGAAATGGCCCGAGGTCGCGTACCAGTCGCCGGTGGTGGAATCGACCCGGGTGAAGGCCTGCTCATAGCCGAGCAGCAGCGCCTCGTGGCTGGTGTAGAAGTCGGTGGCGCGCAGCTCCGGATGGCTCTCGAGGTCGAGGCCGCAGGCGCGCATGAAGTTGAGCGCGTCCGAGATGCGGTCGGCCAGCTCCTTGTAGCGCCGCGACTGCGGGGAATCCTTGACGAAGCCGAGCATCCACTGATGCACGCTGCCGAGATTGGCGAAGCCGCCGGTGGCGAACGCGCGCAGCAGGTTCAAGGTCGCCGCCGACTGCCGGTAGGCGTCGAGCTGGCGCTGCGGATCGGGGATGCGCGCCTCGGGCGTGAAGGCGGTGTCGTTGACGATGTCGCCGCGATAGCTCGGCAGCTCGACGCCATTGATCTTCTCCGTCGGCGACGAGCGTGGCTTGGCGAACTGGCCGGCGATGCGGCCGACCTTCACCACCGGCACCGCGCCGGCATAGGTCATGACCACGGCCATCTGCAGCAGCACGCGGAAGAAGTCGCGGATGTTGTTGGCGCCGTGCTCGGCGAAGCTCTCGGCGCAGTCGCCGCCCTGCAACAGGAATGCCTCGCCCGCCGCCACCCGCGCCAGCGCCTTCTTCAGGTTGCGCGCCTCGCCGGCGAACACCAGCGGCGGGAAGGTCGCAAGCTGCGCCTCGACCTCGGCGAGCGCCTTCTGGTCGGGATAGTCAGGCACCTGCTGCACCGGCTTGGACCGCCAGCTCTCCGGGCTCCAGCGCTCGGTCATGGCTCTCTACTCCCTCTCGGCAACTGCACGCCAAATTCCCCGCGCGGCGGCGCGCGCCTTATACACAGCCTGCTCCTGTGCCGCCACTTGGAATTTAGGGCGCGGACACAAGGGCTTGCACCGCCACCCGAATTTGACTTTGCTGCGGAAGGGCAAGTGATGGGAGGACGAGGCGTGGCTGAGACGGGATCCGACGGCGTTTCGAGCGAGGATCTGACCCTTCCGGCCGTCGATGGCTTTGCGCTCGCGGGCACCCTGTTCATGCCGCGCGGCACGCCGGCGCATGCCGTGCTGATCAATTCCGGGGCGGCGATCCCGCGCCGGATCTATCGCGGCTTCGCTGCTCATCTTGCCCAGCAGGGTTGCGCGGTTCTGACCTACGACTATCGCGGGATCGGCGGCAGCCGTCCCCGCTCCCTGAAGGGCTTTGCGGCCTCGATGACCGACTGGGCCGCACTCGACATCACCGGCGCGGTCGGTTGGATGCGTGCGCGCTACGGTGCGCTGCCGCTGCGCTATGTCGGCCACTCCTTCGGCGGCCAGACGCTCGGCCTGCTCGCCAACAACACCGAGGTGTCGCGCGCCCTCTTCATCGCCTCGCAGGCCGGCTATTGGAAGCTGATGGCCCCGGGCGAACGCTGGCGCGTGGCGACGATGCTCAACGGCGTTGGCGTCCCGCTGACTCATGCGCTGGGTTACACGCCGGGCTGGAGTGGCGTCGGCGAGGACCTGCCGAAGGGTGTCTTCCTGCAATGGGTGCGCTGGATCATGAGCCCGCGCTATCTGTTCGATGACGCATCGCTGCCGCTTGCCAACTACGCCAACTTCAAGAGTCCCGTCCGGGCGCTGTGCCTCGCCGACGATCCCTGGGCCACGCGGCCCGCGGTTGAGCTGCTGTGCGCTGGTTATACGGGCACGACGCCGGAGCTGCTCGACATCGCGCCGCAGGACGTCGGGGCGTCCGCGATCGGCCATATGGGCTTCTTCCGCGCGGCGCATCGCGACACGCTGTGGCGCAGCGCGACGGAGTGGCTGCTCGAAAGCTGACGCGATCGGTTCGTCATAGCCCATGAGCGAGCGCTCCCGCGGCAGATGCTGCCCGAGCTGTGCTGAGGTCGTTCACCCTCATCAAGTCGGAGGGCGCAGGGAAGGCCAGGCGTCGGCTGACGCCTGCGGCCCGCCTGCGAAAAAAAATGCAGGCGGCAGGTACCACAGGTGCAGCCGAGAACGCCCGGCCTTCCCTGCGCGACGGTCTTAACGCTTATACGCAGTCTGCCTGGTGCGCCGGGCTTGTTGGCCACCATTCGCGACAATGCTTGCGCATTGCGCGGGACACCAGCATCGGGGTGTCAGCACGCTGCGACTTCACGTCCGCACCATGCCGTTCGTCGGCGCGTCCGAAGACACGCTGCGGCACAAGCGCGGCCATCGCTCCCCGCCTCGCGTGTCGTGACGATCGCGCGCAACGCCCCTCCGGCCGAGGCGGGATGCGCGCATCAAAGCACAATTTCTGAATTTCGTAAAGTAGATTCTGCCCGACGGGCCGTTTGCGCAAGGCACATCTGTGGGGAGTCCTGCCTCGATCCGCCGGGTGCAGAAGCCGGACCGATTGCGCTGGTCGAGCTCGGCCGGAACGCTCGGAGGTCGACCTACACCCCGGCCATGCGCGCCAGGACGGCACAACGGAACGAACCGCGTGACCGGCCGTTGCTCCTGTGCTGCATCATTTCTCGGATCCTCCAGATGTCGTGCACGCCTTTCCATGAGGGCAGATGATGACCGCAGCCCGGACCACAGCGCGCGCGCTCGCGGCGTCGACGCCCAGCCGCCTGACCAACTCGACACCATCCCTCCAGCCGCTGGCGCGTCGCAGCCGGTCGCTGGCGAAGACTCATCCATTTCTTCTGGCGGCAGCGGCGGCCACGGCCGTCCTGGCCATCACGGCGCTCGTCAATCGCCGCCTCGCCAAGTCTGCCGAGCGGGCCAATCCTCCCGCCGGCCAGTTCATGGACGTCGACGGCGTCCGGCTGCACTATGTCGAGCGCGGCACCGGCGTGCCGCTGGTGCTGCTGCACGGCAACGGCAGCATGATCCAGGACTTTGCCTCCAGCGGCCTGATCGATCTGGCGGCGCAGAACTACCGTGTCATTGCGTTCGACCGGCCGGGCTTCGGCCACAGCGACCGGCCGCGCAACGTCGTGTGGACGCCGACGGCGCAGGCCGGGCTAATCAAGAGCGCGCTCGATCGCCTGGGCGTCTCGGAGGCCTTCGTCCTGGGTCATTCCTGGGGCGCATCCGTCGCCGTCGCGCTCGCCCTCGAACATCCGGCCATGGTCAAGGGCATGGTGCTCGCCTCTGGCTATTACTATCCGACCTTCCGGTCCGACGTGGTGGCCGGATCGGCTCCGGCCATTCCCTTGCTGGGCGATATCCTGCGCTACACCATCTCCCCTCTGATCAGCCGGATGATGTGGCCGCTGCTGATGGCCAAGCTGTTCGGCCCGCGATCGGTTCCGGCGAAGTTTGCCGGCTTCCCCAAGGAAATGGCGGTTCGCCCGTCGCAGATCCGCGCCTCCGCCGCGGAGGCCGCGCTGATGATTCCCGATGCTTTCCGCTTCAGGAGAGCGTACGGTGAGCTGAAGATGCCGGTCGTGATCGTTGCCGGTGATCAGGATCGCCTGATCGACATCGACGCCCAGTCCAGACGGCTTCATCACGACGTCAGCCAGAGCACCTTTCGCCGCGTGCGCGGCGCCGGCCACATGGTGCATCAGACGGCGACCGAGGCCGTCATGTCCTCGATCGACGAAGTCGCAGCGGCGGCGTAGTCGGAGGGCGAACATGGCTGCGGCTGCCGGATTGCGGGATCCGTAGCCTGCAGAGCGGCGAAGAAAGCGGGGATCGAACTTATGCCGGCCGAGGACGCGTGCATGCCGATCTGGCACGAAAAGCATCTGCGCGCTGCCACCAAAGCTGCCGGCGTGGCCCTGTGGTCGTGGAACGTCGACACCGACGCGATCACGATGGACGAGCGCGCCTATGAGCTGTGGGAGGTGCCCAAGACCAAGAGCAGGATCACGTTCGAGGTGCTCTCCCAGAACATTCACCCCGCCGATCTCGAACGGGTGAGATCGGCGTTTTCAGCGACACGGGCGATCGTCGGCGCTTATGAGATCGATTTTCGCATTCTCGCGGATGGCGAAATCCGCTGGATTTCCGCCCGCGGCCAAGGTGACGATGCCGACATCGCCGAGCGGCTGATGTTCGGCGTCTTCCTCGACGTGACCCAGCGCAAGCAGGCCGAAGAAGCCAACGAGCTGCTGGCGGGCGAGATGAGCCATCGGGTCAAGAACCTGCTGACGATCGCCACCGCGCTGACGCAGATGACGTCGCGCACGGCGGCGACAAAGGAGGACATGGCCCACGAGCTCGCCAGCCGGCTGATCGCGCTGGGCCGTGCCCAGGATCTGATACGTCCGCGGCCGGGCGGGACGAACCAAGCAGCCCTGCTCGGCGATCTCGTCTCGGTGCTGCTTGCCCCCTATGATGAGAAAGGCGCCAGCGTCCGCATCCGTGTGTCGGTGCCCAAGATGAATGTCGGAGAACGCTCGAGCACGACATTGGCGCTGGTGATCCACGAGCTCGCGACCAACTCGGCGAAATACGGCTCGCTGTCGGTTTCGAGCGGCACGCTGGACGTGTCGTGCAGCGCGCATGACGACGAAGTGGTGATCATGTGGACCGAGCGCGGCGGGCCGCCGAAGTCGGCCGACACGACCGAAGGCTTCGGCAGCAAACTGATCCATCGCAGCATGAACGCCCAGCTCGGCGGCACCATCGCCTTCGACTGGTCCGCCGAAGGCCTGGTCGTGACGCTGCGCATGAGCCGGGAGCGGATGGCGAACTGACGCCCCTGGCCGCCCGTGTCGCTTCGTTCACGTGGGCACTATATGCAATCCTCCCAGGACATGACCGCCGGCAAGATTCCCGTCCTCCAGTAGATCACCTTATCATCCCGGGTCTCGAAAATGATCGCTCTCTTGGCATCCGGGCTCTTGGCGATCACCCAATGATTGGGTGCGGGTGGCGGCTCCGTGACACCCTGCTTCAGCCGCTCGGCCTTGTCTTCCTCGGTCTCCTCGCTCTCGTATGGCGCGAATGTCCGCTCCGTCGCTCCATAGGCACCCGCGATGTCGGCCTCCGTCGACCCCACTCCAACTCCGTTCGCGTCGACGATCTTCGGATCTGGTCGACGCCCATCGTCGAGAAAGAGGTAGATCACGGCAATCCTGCCATCGACGATCACGTAGGACAGCGCTTCGTCCTTGCCGTCGGCGCGACTGGCGACATAGCACTCCTTCGTGTACGGCGGCTCCATCGGACCAAGCTTTGCGTTCAACGCACGCTCGGCCTCGGCAACGGTCATGCCCAGGTCGACCGGCCCCACGCCACGCCAGGACATGACCTCGGCGTGGCTCGAGGTCGATATCGCCGCGATAGCCGCGAACAAGAAAACCAGAACTCGCATGGATCACCCCTATCGACGCCTCCATGCATATAGCAACATGTAGTGAATACGGCAGATTTATGCGACATCCGCACGAGTGGGTGAACGGGAGTCATCCAGAGTTGGGCAAGGACGCTAGATTGCTTCGCTACGCTCGCAATGACGGTGGTGTGAGCGCACGACACACTCCCAGGCGTCATTCCGGGGCAGACCGCTCGACAAAATAGCGGAGCCATTTGACGTGAGAGCTGAGCGCGGGTTCCAGAGCCACGACGGGCCGCTGCGACGACGAAAGCGAAAATCTCGCGCAATGATCCCGTCTGTGGTTATGGATTCCCGGCTCGCGCAGGCGCGCACGAGCGCCCCGGAATGACGAGAGGTATACAGATCGCATGATGGTGGGCACGGCGCTCGCGCGCCTTTGCCCACCCTACGGCACGTCGCCTGGAGTGCCTACTCCGCCGCCATCTGCCGTGGCGCCGGCGGCGGGCTGGCGAGGTCGGCGGCGAGTTGCGCATAACGCACTTTCGCGTCGTTCACCGCCTTCTCCTTGACCGGGCCGTAGCCGCGGATCTTGTCCGGCAGCGACAGGAATTCGACGGCGATGTCGACGTTGGCAGGCGACAGCAGGTTCAGCACGGTGGCGACGTCTTTCTCATAGCCGGCGATCAGGTCGCGCTCCATCTTGCGTTCGGCCGCGTAGCCGAAGACGTCCAGTGGTGTGCCGCGCAGGCCCTTCAGTTTTGCCAGCAGGCGGAACATCTTCATCATGCCCGGCCCGAAGCTGCGCTTCTTCGGCCTCCCTTGCGGATCGAGGCCGGAATTGAGGATGGGCGGCGCGAGGTTGAAGCTGATCTTGTAGTCGCCCTCGAACGCGTCATGGAGCTGCTTCTCGAAGCTGCCGTCGGAGAACAACCGCGCCACCTCGTACTCATCCTTGTAGGCGAGCAGCTTGGCATAGTTGATCGCCACCGCGCGCGGCAGCGCCTCGCCGTAGCCGCCCTTGTCGGCGGCTTCGCGCACCTGATCGACCAGCTTGCGGTAGCGCTTGGCGAGCCGCGCATTCTGATAGCCGGTAAGGTACGCCATGCGGTGGGCGATGATCTCGTCGAGCGTCATCGCCTCAAGCGATTTCGGCGGCACCGCCTCGTCCTTGCCGGTCATCATGTCGGCGAGCCGCTCCGGGTTGACCACCGCGAGGCGGCCGAGCCGGAACGCCTCGGTGTTCATCTTGACCGCGACGCCGTTGATCGCGATCGCCTTCTCGATCGCCTCGGCCGACAGCGGCAGCAGGCCCTTCTGGTAGGCGTAGCCCATCATCATCATGTTGGTGGCGATGCTGTCGCCAAGCAGCGCTTCGGCCGGCTTGGTGAAATCGAGGAAGGTCGAGTCCTTGTGCAGCGCCGTTTCCAGCAGGCTCGTCACCTTGCGGTTCTGGAAATTGAAGTCGCGGTTGAGCACGAAATCGGCGGTCGGGATCAGATGGCTGTTGATGACCCCATGGGTGCGCTCGGCATCGCACAGCGTGATCGTCTCCTTGGCACCCGCCACCACTTCGTCGGCGGCGATGACGAGGTCGGCGGTCCCCGTGACGATGCGCGAGCAGGTCACGTCAGCCGTATTCTCGGAGAGGCGGACATGGCTGAGCACCGCGCCACCCTTCTGCGCGAGGCCCGACATGTCGAGGATCATCGAGGCCTTGCCCTCGATGTGCGCGGCCATGCCGAGCAGCGCGCCGATCGTCAGCACACCGGTGCCGCCGACGCCGCCGACCGCGACGTTGTAGGGCCGCTCCAGTGACGGCTTGGTCAGCGGTTCCGGCATCTCGCCGATGTCGCCGAGCTCAGCGGGCGCGCGGCTGCGCGGCTTGCCGCCGTCGATGGTGACGAAGGACGGGCAGAAGCCCTTCACGCAGGAATAGTCCTTGTTGCAGGAGGACTGGTTGATGACGCGCTTGCGCCCCAGCTCGGTCTCCAGCGGCTCGACCGAGATGCAGTTCGACTGCACCGAGCAGTCGCCGCAGCCCTCGCAGACGGCCGGATTGATGAAGACACGGCGCTGCGGATCCTCCATCGTGCCGCGCTTGCGGCGGCGGCGCTTCTCGGCGGCGCAGGTCTGCACGAACACGATCGCCGAGGCGCCCTTGGTCTCGCGGAGCGTCTTCATGACGTTCTCGAGCTCGTCGCGATGCGCGAGCTTGACGCCGGGCGCGATGCTGTCGGCCGGATAGGCGTCGGGATTTTCCGAGACCAGATAGATCTCTCGGATGCCCTCGGCATGGAGCTGGAAGGTGATCTGCTGCGGCGACAAATCGCCGTCATGGCGCTGGCCGCCGGTCATCGCGACCGCGTCGTTGTAGAGAATCTTGTAGGTGATGTTGGCCTTGGAGGCGATCGACTGGCGGATCGCGAGGCTGCCGGAATGGAAATAGGTGCCGTCGCCGAGATTGGCGAAGATGTGCTTCTCGTCGGTGAACGGCGCGATGCCGACCCACGGCACGCCCTCGCCGCCCATATGGGTGAAGGTCTCGGTGTTGCGGTTCATCCACAACGACATGAAGTGGCAGCCGATGCCGGCCAGCGCGCGGCTGCCCTCGGGCACCTTGGTCGAGGTGTTGTGCGGGCAGCCCGAGCAGAAATACGGCGTGCGCGCCACCGGCGAGACCAGTTGCATCTGCGAGGCGTCGCGGCCATTGAACCAGTCGGCCTTGGCGCGCAGCATCGCCTTGATCTCGGGGTTGAGGTCGAGGCGGAGAAGACGCTCGGTGAGCGATGTCGCGAGCGAGGCGACGGAGAGCTCGGTGGCAAACGGCAGGAAGCGCTTGTCGTGGTCGTCCATCTTGCCGACGATGCGCGGGCGGACGTCGTCGCGCCAGTTGAACAGCTCCTGCTTGACCTGGTTCTCGACGATCTCGCGACGCTCCTCGATGATGAAGATCTCCTCGAGGCCGACCGCGAACTGCCGCACGCCTTCCGGCTCCAGTGGCCAGGGCATGCCGATCTTGTAGAGGCGAAGCCCGATCTTGGCGGCGACCTCCTCGGTGATCCCGAGCTCGCGCAGCGCCTGGCGGATGTCCTCATAGCTCTTGCCCGACGCCATGATGCCGTAGCGGGCGTTCGGTGAGTCCATCGTGATGCGGTTGACCTTGTTGGCGCGGGCAAAGGCGATCGCGGCAAAGCCCTTGTAGTCCTGCAGCCGCCGATCCTGCTCGAAGCGGTCATCCGGCCAGCGCAGATTGAGGCCGCCCGGCGGCATCTCGAAATCGGCGGGGATGACGAACGGCGTCATCTCGTCGTTGAGGTTGATCTCGGCGGTCGTCTCCACCGTCTCGGTGATCACCTTCATTCCGACCCAGCAGCCGGAATAGCGCGACATCGCGATGCCGAGCAGGCCCATCTCGATCATCTCGTGGATCGAGGACGGATAGAGATAGGGCATCAGCGCCGAGATGAAGGCATGGTCGGACTGATGCGGCACGGTCGAGGATTTGGCGCCGTGGTCGTCGCCGGCGAGACAGAGCACGCCGCCGTTCTTGGCGGAGCCGGCCGCATTGCCGTGGCGAAACACGTCGCCGCAGCGGTCGACGCCGGGGCCCTTGCCGTACCAGATGCCGACGACGCCGTCATACCTGCCGCCGGGCGACAGTGCGAGTTGCTGCGAGCCCCAGATCGCGGTCGCCGCGAGGTCCTCGTTCACGCCGGGCTGGAACTTGATGTTGTACTGCTCGAGATGCTTGCGGGCCGAGAACAGCTGCTGGTCGTAGCCGCCGAGCGGCGAGCCGCGATAGCCGGAGATGAAGCCGGCGGTATGGAGGCCGGCGGCGCGGTCGCGCCGGATCTGGGCCATCGGCAGCCGCACCAGCGCCTGGATGCCGGTCAGGAAGATGTGGCCGGAGCTTGCGGTGTATTTCTGGTCGAGATTGATCTCGCTCTCGTTGAGTCCCATTCCGCCCTCTTGCCGTGCCTTGTCAGGGTGCGCGGCTGCCGCCGGCCGGCGGAAGCGCGCGTTCTGCCAATCATTTATGTCTGCTTTTGAAGAATGCGCATCACAAATCTCGTCTGCGCAGGGCAGCCAACCGAAATCGCAATTTCGTGGCGGGAGCCGGCTGCGGCTTTTGCGGTTTGTGTCGAAAACGGCCACTGCCGCGAAATGGGATGATGCGCACCATGGCTTTGGCGGCTCGGCGGACGGTTAGTGAACCGTTGTGGCCGGCGCGATTCTGGCCCGAAACGAATTGTGCGATGCGACAAGACCGCGGTCGTTCATCCCCGATCGTCGCCCGCGAATACGAAGCGCGGCATGTTCCATTTGTAGCGGATCGCGAGCAGCCGGAACGACAGTCCGAGCGCGAAGGTCAGCGCCGTCCACCATCCGCTGGCGATGCCGAGCGACAAGCCGGTCGCATAGACCAGGCCCGTGACGAGGGACACGCTGGCGTAGAGCTCGGCGCGAAACAGCAATGGCACGTCATTGCACAGGATGTCGCGCAGCACGCCGCCGGCGCAACCCGTGATCATCCCGGCGACGATGACGATGCCGATCGGCACGTTCATCTGCCAGGCGATGTCGCAGCCCGTCATCGTGAACACGACGAGGCCGACCGCATCGAGAACGAGGAACGCCATGGTCAGCCTGTGAACCAGGCGCGCCATGGCGATCGTCACGAACGGCGCCAGCACGGTCAGCAGCAGCAAGGACGGCTGCTCGACCCAGGCAAGCGGATAGTGGCCGAGCAGCACGTCGCGCAAGGTGCCGCCGCCGAGCGCGGTGATCGCCCCCAACAAGCAGACGCCCATCCAGTCCATACTGCGGCGTCCCGCCGCCAGCGCGGCCGTCATCGCCTGCGCCGCCAGCGCCACCCAGGTCAACAGATGCAACACGCTGTCACCGGGCGGCAGGTTCCACATCGAAGGCTCCAACAAACAGGACGGAGAATCGCAGTGCACGCGAGGCACCTTAGCGCGCGGTGCAACGGATCGACTGGCGATTTCGTAAGGTTTCGCGGAACAGAGCCGGGGCCCGACTGGTTGTCGGGTGACAATCGCAAGGAGGACATCATGGCCAACGAACGGCTCCCGAACGAACGCTATCCCGACGGCATGAACCGGCCGGACATGACGACGCGGCCCGGCATGCCCGGTGCCGACATGACCGGCGCCGACTACGAGCGCGCGGCGCGGACGGACAGCCAGCTGCAGCCCGATCCCGAGTTGAGGGAAGGCTCCGCCTCGACCGGCCGGATCGCAGCGTACGCCCTTGGCATCGCGATTTTGCTCGGCGCCGTGTTCTACGGGCTGAACAACATGTCGATGCGCAACGATCAGGCGAGCACCACGCCGGCCTCGCAATCCGCCTCGACCACCAAAGATAACACCTCGCCCGGCGTGACGACCGGCGCCGCGGGAGATCGCACCACACCGCCGCCGGCGGCCCCGAGCGACAAGCCCAACGCCATCAAATAATCTCGCGGACGGCAATCAGCCGTCCCACTCCTGGGCGGCGGGTGAGCATCACCCGCCGCCGTTTTTTGGCGAGTCCTCCGACAAATTACGCGAAGCGTGCGAGGGCCGCCATGGAACCATAGCAGCGCGAACCGGTTGGCTCATTGACACTCTCACCCAGGAGATACGTAATGAAAGCTCTCTCCATAGCTATCGCAGCCGCGGCAAGCACGCTGGCCGTGACTGCCGCTTCGGCGGCACCGATCTCTCCCGTAGCCTCGGCGGTCCCGCAACGAGACATCCAGAACGTCCGGATGGTCTGTAACGAGGAAGGCCGCTGTTGGCGCGAGCGCAGTGAACGCCGCGTCATCATTCAAGGCGAAGATCGCGATTCCTACGCGTACGCTCCGCGTGAGCGCTACATCGAACGGCGCGGCTACGAAGACCGCGGCGGCATCGGCTTCCGCGCCCCGGGCGTCAGCGTCGGCATCGGAACGGATCGCTACTAAGCGATTTCAGCAAATCAGACTGAAAAGCCGCGGCAGAGTCCGCGGCTTTTCTACAGGCGGATGAGATCAGAATCTGCGGGAGGACGGGCGCGCAGCCTGATCTCAACCGAAGAGCTTGTTCAGCTCGCCCCCGGGATAGCCATTGGCCAGTTCGGTGAAGGTGCCCTGCTCGGCCATCTCCTTGGCCGCCCGGACGAAGCCGGCCCAGGCCACCCGCGCCAGCGAACCGCCGACGCTGATGCGGCGCACGCCGAGCTCGGCGGCCTGGCTCAATGACAGACCCGACGCGCCGATCAGCAGGTTCACAGGCTTGGGCGCCACCGCTTTGACGACAGCCGTGATCTCCTCGACCGTCTTGATCCCCGGAGCGTACAGACAATCCGCGCCGGCCTCGGCATAGGCCGCGAGGCGGTCGGTCACGAGCTTGAGGTCGGGCTTGCCCCAGAGAAACGCCTCGCAGCGGCCGGTCAGCAGCACGTCCCCACCGCTTGCATCGATCGCCTGACGTGCGGCGCGGATGCGCGTAACCGCCAGTTCGCGCGCGTAGAGCGGATCATCCTTGTCACCCGTGGAGTCCTCGATCGACAGACCGGCGACGCCGGTGGCGACCGCGCGCGTGACGTTGGCGGCCACGCCCTCGGGGGCATCGGCGAAGCCGCCCTCGAAATCGGCGTTGACGGGAATGTCGACCGCCGCGGACAGCGCCGCCAGATGCGCGAGCATCTCGTCGAGCGTCGTGCCGGTGTCGGCCTTGCCGATCGACCACGCGAAGCCGGCGCTGGTCGAGGCGACCGCGTTGAAGCCGAGATGTTGCAGCATTTTGGCCGTGCCGGCATCGAACGGGTTCGGCAGCACGAAGCAGCCGGCCTCGTGCAGCTTGCGAAAGGCCGCGCGCTTGTCCGCCGTGTTGATCAACGTCATGTCATCCTCCCATGCATCCTCGCGTTGCGGCAGCATAGAGCCGCGATCATTGCGCCGCCACGACGTTGCGCAAGAATGTTCGCTCTTCGCCCAGAATGAGCTTGTGCTCCTCGGCCAGCGCAAAGTTCGCCCGGCCCTCGGCATCGCCGCGCAAGGCTGTACGATAGCGCTCGTAAGCTGCGAGACTGTCGAATGAAATCAGGCCGTAGGCGATGTCGTTGGTGCCTTCATGAGGCATGAAATAGCCGATCAGGTCGCCGCCGCAACGGGGGATGATCGACAGCCAGCGCCTGGCATAGGCCTCGAACACGTCGCGCTTGAACGGATCGATGCGATAGCGGATGAAGACGGTGATGGTCATGACAACCTCCGGTGAGTTCTGTATCGTCGACACTATCCGCTTGCCGGGCGAGAATGCTTCGGCTAGCATCGAAGTATGAAATCAGGTCCGGACATTGCGATGGTGGCGGCGCTGGTCGGCGATCCCGCCCGCGCCAACATGCTGACTGCGCTGCTCTCGGGCCGTGCGCTGACCGCGACCGAGCTCGCCCAGGAAGCGGGCGTGACGCCGCAGACGGCGAGCTCGCATCTTGCCAAGCTCGAAGGCGGCGGCCTGGTCGAGCCGGAGAAGCAGGGCCGCCACCGCTACTACCGGCTCGCCGATCCCGATGTCGCCGACGTGCTGGAGAAGCTCGCCGGCCTTGCCGCGCGCGCCGGCCACATGCGGGTACGCACCGGGCCGAAGGAGCCGGAGCTGCGGCGAGCACGCATCTGCTACGACCATCTCGCCGGCGATCTCGGCGTGCAGATGCTCGACAGCATGACGCGGCAGAAGCTGGTCCGCCGGCGCAAGCAGGAGATCGTGCTGACCGAGGACGGCAAACATTTCCTGTCGCAGCATTTGCGGATCTCGCCGGAAATGCTGGCGCATCCGCGCCGGCCCGTGTGCAAGGCCTGCCTCGACTGGAGCGCGCGGCGGCATCATCTCGCCGGCACGCTCGGCGCAGCGTTGATGAAGCGCTTCACCGAGCTGAAATGGGCGGCGCGCGATGCCACCCCGGGCAGTCGCGTGGTCAATTTCAGCCGCGCCGGGGAAAAGCATTTCGCGGCGCTGTTCGGTCCGGCCGAAGACTGACGATCACGCGCTCTTTATCGCAGCGTGGCCCTCGTGCCTTGCGGCCAAGGCGAACGCGGGGCACGGCGTGACGGTTGACGACCATCTCGTCACGTCCGTCGTGGAGTGTTCATGTCGCGTTTCGCTGTCGCCTTCTGTGCCGCCCTGCTCGCCCTCGCCCCGACTGTCGCCCCGGCGGCGGAGGCACCGCGCGAGCCCTATGGCATCAATCTCGAAGGTTTCCCCTATCCGTATCCGGTCGGCCTGCTGCCCCTGGTCAATGACGGCGAGCAGCTGCGCATGGCCTATATGGATGTGGCGCCGGCGCAGCCGAACGGCCGCGTTGCCCTGCTGCTGCACGGCCGCAACTTCCCCTCGAGCTACTGGGCGCCCGTGATCAAGACACTGACCGACGCCGGCTTCCGCGTCGTGGTGCCCGACCAGGTCGGCTTCGGCAAATCATCCAAGCCTGCAGGCGAGCTGCATTTCGACGCGCTGGCGCGCAACACCATGACGCTGCTCGATCACCTCGGCATCGCCAAGGCGGATTTCGTCGCGCATTCGATGGGCGGCATGCTGGCCGTGCGCATCGCCCGCGCCTATCCCGACCGCGTCGCGCATCTCGTGCTGACCGCGCCGATCGGGCTCGAGGACTATCGCGTCTACGTGCCGCCGATCCCGTCGGAAAAGATCATCGAGAGTGAGGACCGGCTGACGGCGGACGGCTATCGCAAGCAGCTGGAGACCAACTACGCGCTGAAGCTGCCGCCGGAGCAGGTCACGCCGTTCATCGATGCACGCTTCAACCTGAAGCAAAGCGCCGACTATTCGCGCTGGCTGAAGAGCTTCGTCAGCTCCTATCAGATGATCTACCGCGAGCCGGTGGTGCACGAGATCCCGCTGCTGGCGCAGCCGATGCTGTTCATCATGGGCGCGGACGATCACAACGCGCCGGGACGGCCCAACGCGCCCGAGGCCTTGAGAGCGAAGATGGGCCAGAACGCCGAGCTGGCAAAGGGCCTGGCCAGCCGGATGGGCGATGCGCGCGCCGAGGTGGTCGCCAATGCCGGCCACCTCGTCTTCCTCGATGCGCCGCAGACGTACGACCGGCTGCTGCTGGACTTCCTCGGCAGGTGAAAGCAAACAATGAGCGACAGGGATCGCGCCACGCCGACCCCTGCCGTGTTGCGGTCACACGCCAGAAACTGCGCTTTCTCGCAATGCGGCTGCGCCGATCACCAATGGTGGCGGCGATGCCAATGGCGGTGCCAGTGCCGATGATGGTGGCGCCAGCCCCAATGACGGCGCCGCCAACCCCAATGCCGCCGGCGCCAGCCCCAATGGTGTCCGTGACCATGGTGTCCGTGATGCCCCCAGCGAACCTGCTCCGGCGCGAGCCGGTCGGCCTCATCCTGCGAACCGACCGCGGGCTCGACGTGCTGATCCCTGGCTGAAGGCGCCGCCTCGTTCAGCGGCAATGGCGCGAGCGGCGCAGCGACCGCATCGGTGGTGCGGAGCACGGCGCCGGCCGCCGCCGTGCAGCCGAACCCCAATGCCAGCTTGAGGAAGTTCCGTCGTTCCATCGCACGCCTCCATGATGCACGAGCCAGGGCATGAAGGGAGTATTCGACCCATCACCTGAACGTGAGCTGAACTTAGTCGATCACAGCCAAATGGCGCGCACATGATACCATCGACACGTCGTCCCCGTGATCCGAAAGGGCTTCTTCCGGCGGCACCGAGCATGCGTCGACCGTCTGCGCCAGCACGACCTCGCGCGCATACGCGTCACACCCGGCCGATCGCGATTGAAGTCCGCGATCAGCCGCGACATCTCACGCCGCCGATCGCGCGCTCCACCGCGGCGCCATCGTCGAGCGGCGCGGCTGACGGCGGTGCAGCGGCCGACGAGGTTGCAACGAGTGCGACGCTTGCGGCGACCATACACCCCAATGCCATAGCCACGTGCGGAAAGCCCCGACGTTCAATGTTGCCGACTACGATTCAGGACGACGCTCGTGAGTGAACGCTTGAATAGGCGGAGAACTACGCGTTCGGATGACCAGCACGTAACGATCGGACATGGCGCGGCAATAATGATCCGGCCTCGGGAGGAGCGTACGCGGTCCAGTCGAGTATGGCTTGATCAGCCGCTGGCGAGCGGATTAGACTGAGCACCCGAATTGAAGAAACGTTCAGAGCAAGCAGTGTTTTATCGTGCCATTACCTTGGTGTTGTTGAGCTCCCTAGCCTCAGCCGTCGGCGCTCAGGCGCAGGGCGATCCAACACAGATTTTCAACGGCGTGTGGGTGGCAGTTAACCCGCCGGGACCGCACGTCGTGTTTAATACGATCAGCCTGGGTCAAAGAGAGGCTAGTTTGCCGATACTAGGCCAAGCCACGATAGGTCCATCCAATGGAGAAGACGGATCAAATTTCCGAATCTCGGGCCCAGGGTTCACCTGCTTCTACCTAATACTCACCACCAACCAGCGGACAAGAATGGTCTGGGAGCTGAAGAGCGGTGGGGACATCTGTTTCAAATCAGCTGCTTTCGAGCAAGCCGATAGCCCGGTACCGGCACCGGCACCGACACCGTTACCGCCACCTCCACCGCCTCGCACCCCCGTCTCTCCGAGCTTCTCCTGCTCCGCGCGCTTGAATGAGGCGGAACGAACTGTCTGTTCAGACAGCGGCCTAGCTCAGCTCGATCAAAATCTTGACGCTTTGTATACATCGGCTCAGGCTTACGCTCGCAGCAACGGTGACGCAGCCAGCTCTTCACGACTGGCTGCAACCGAGAAGAGTTGGTTGTCCAACGATCGAAATGCCTGTGCTACGAATATAACTTGCTTGGCGAGCGCCTACTCGAGGCGGATTTCCCAGTTGAAAGCCTGCTTATCTCGGCTTCGCAGTGGTGACGGCTGCTAACAGTTCCCTCGAACACAACCGTATGATTGATCGGATCGGTCTCCATCGACAAGTGCATTAGAAGCGGTGCTTTGGACCGGGGCCTCCATGCGAGCATTATCTTGCCTTCGAGCTGTCCTTCTCGCGAGCAGCCTTAGCAGTATCGCTCTGATACCGACCGCAGCATCACAGTCAGCGTCTGCGCCGCACTGCACATCGATCGCGAAGGTTATGCTGGACGTCGGCCACACGCCTGAGCAACCCGGAGCGACTAGCGCGCGCGGCGTGCCGGAGTTTGAGTTCAACCTCAACCTCGCTCGCAGGGTTTCATTGGAACTTGCAAGGTCGGGATACCTTGTGAGCGTGCTGGTCGTACACGGCATAGGTCAAGAACAGCTACTCAACCGCGTCGCCCAGGCAAAGCGCTATTCTCCAACTCTATTTATCTCCATTCATCACGATTCAGTTCAGCCGCTATTCATCCATGAATGGAGCTTCGCCGGACGAGCAAACCATTACAGCGACGAATTTTCCGGCTTTTCGATCTTCCTGTCTGAGCTCACTCCCAAGTTTGCCGAAAGCTTAGCGGCTGCCCAGATTTTGGCAGATGAACTGATCAGGCAAGGACTGCGGCCTTCGTTGCACCATGCGATGAAGATTCCCGGTGAAGGGCGAAAACTCATTGATCGGCAGCGCGGGATCTATCTGAATGATCGGTTAGCCGTGCTGAAGGAAGCTTTCTATCCGGCTCTGCTCCTTGAGGCGGGCGTGATCGTCAACCGAGCGGACGAAATCAATCTTCAAACGGAGACAATGCAGGCTCAAATAGCGCAAGCAATCACTCAAACCGTCAGCAGACGTTTTTGCGGGACCAATGGATCAAAAGCCCCGCCGGGACTGCTCGATGGACACGATTCAGAACGGAAGTAGCCCCAGTCGCTTAGGGCTCCACCCGCCGGTAATCGCCTGCCGCGGCTCTACAGGCCACGTCCGGCCCACCTGTACGGAACGAGAGATTTAGTCCTTCACCGGCAAAAGCATACCGGTAGGCACACCTAAAGCGTGGCCCGACCAGGCAAATATTCGCGCCGCCATCGGCACACCTCTCGACCGATCCGACTCCGTTGAAAACGGTTGCCGCCCCGGAAAACGAAATGTTCAAATCACCATTTGACAGAAAGCGAATATTGTCTCCGGATCCACTCTTGAGCCAGTTGCCGAGCAACCGACCATCGAGAAGGCCTTGAGTTTGCGCTTGGGCTTGAGGCAGGAAAAAGGCTGCGCAGAGGCCGGCCACCAGAAGCTTCGAAGAGAAATCACTCTTCCATACCCTAACTATCAACATACTATCCCCCTCTGCCCTTATTCCGTGCTCAGTCCGGGCCTCGTCAAAACACTGGAAATCCTAATGCAGTGGTTGTAGCCTTGGCAATGCCGCGCATACGGCTTTTTGACCTTAGTATATTAACCTGAAGGGGAAGCGCAATGCGCTGTTTTTTGATAGCTCTTGGGTACCTCCTTGTTTTTGCAACCGCTAACGCTCGGGCGGACGCGCTGGACATTTTCAACGGCGTTTGGGTTTCGGTCAATCCGCCCGGTCCGCACTTCATCTTCAACAAGGTGGGCCTCAACTCTCGTGAAGCCAGCCTTCCTGTCTTAGGACAGGCGGCCATCCGAGTTTCAAACGGCGAGAACGGGTCGAACTTCCTAGTCTCCGGCGAGGGCTTTTCGTGTCAATACTTCGTCGGCAAGATAAACAATAGCGAGATGACCTGGGAACTCAAAGGCGGCTCCTCGGTGTGTTTCCCATCTGCGCATTTCAAGAAAGATCCTCCCTAGCGCGGAGCAGTGAGCGATGCGCGTTCCCGTCTTTCTCGTTGCCGGGGTGACGAGCGTATCATTGGCTTTCTCGACAAATGCGCTCGCCGACGATGCCTTACAAATGTTCGATGGCGTGTGGGTTTCGATCAGTCCGCCTGGACCGCACATCGTCTTCAACAAGATTGGTCAGACGCGCGAAGCTAGCTTACCCAATCTCGGTCAGGCCTCCATCACGAGTTCAAGGGGCGAGAGCGGATCGAACTATCAGATCGCTGGCGCTGGATTTACCTGTTACTACCTCATTCTTACTACGAATGCTCAAGCCAAGATGGTATGGGAGTTGAAGAGTGGCTCAAGCCCTTGCTTCGCAAATGCCGTCTTTGAAAGGGCCGACTCTGAAAATGAGAAGGCCAACTCGAGTGCCCGACCTGCAACGGCGATGGCACCCGCTGCTCTTCAGGCGCCCAACGCAGCTTTAGCACCCAGCCCTACGCAGCCGAACCCGCCCTCAGAAGGGGGCCGCAGGTGCGGCTACTACGCGATAGCATATTGTTCCGAAGATCTGAGTGTCGCCCGCGGAATCAGCGATGCGCTTCAAGCACAACTCATCGACACAAATGCTCGTAATTACTATCCTAACTTCCGCGCCGGCTGGTACTGTGTCGGAGTCGGCCCGCTGAACAGGGACACAGCCCAGAGCGCCGCACAAGGATACAAGCAGCGCGGCTATCCAACAGCATACTTTAAGAATAGCTGCTGAAGCGCGCCTAACTTTGGTGCCGATCGTCCAGCTTGGGCCGCCCTGACCATTGTCCAGGCATTCCTAATAGCACCCGGATACGCTCTATTCGACTTCAGACCCGAAGGAATGGCCATGGGGAAGCAGCTCGTTTTGTTACTCGCCCTCGCTGCAACCCTTTCGAATTGCAGCGCGACCGGTACCGAGCGGTCCTTTGCTGACCGAAACCCCGATGTTCAGGGCGTGCAGCCGGAGATCGTGTCGCGCGAACAATGGGGAGCGAAACCGGCAAATGGTGGAATGACAGCCCAGACTGTAATTGGCATAATTATACATCATACGGGCGTTCGCAGTAACAACTCGACGAGCATCGAGGCGAAGATGCGCGGCTTGCAGGCATTCTCGCAATCGCCAGGTCGAGTCTCACCATCAAAGTCAAAACCATCCTGGCCCGATGTACCTTATCATTTCTACATCGACGCAAGGGGCTCCATCGCTGAGGGACGGGATGTAAGGTTCGCCGGTGACACTAATACGGGCTACGATCCTAGAGGTTACATTCAGATTGCTGTCGAGGGTGACTTCGAACATGAAGTGGTACGCCCAGGGCAAAGAGAAGCATTGCGAGGCCTATTGAAGTGGCTCTTAATTCGTTGGAATCTTCCAACGTCCAGCGTCACCATCCACAAACTTCATGCCCCTACCGACTGTCCCGGGCGGAACTTGATACCCGAGATAGAAGCAATCCTGAAGGAGATATAGACCGGTTGAAGATTTTGCTGGCGGGCCTCGACCGCGTGAGACCATCATTTCCGAAAGCGCCGAGAGCATCCAGCACCGGCCTTACGAGTTGGGTGAAATACGCTATTGTCCAAGTGCGCATTGTCCGATTGCTTACGAACTGCGCAAAATGCGTTTCTTCGTCTTGGCTGAATTGTGCTTAGCTGCTCTTCTGGCCTCAGCCAAAGTGACGCCGTACGAGCGAGACAATTGCTAGATTGTTGAACACCTGCTCGGCCATTGTGCGGATGCTGAAGAAAATTCATCTCCGATTGCGAGCATTTGGTGGCCACTTGCGAATTGATGGCTACCGCAGCTCGATGAGAATGCACCCAAAGTCAAGAATCAACTGGAAATCCGTCCGCCAGTACGAAGCTCTCACGCGTCCGCGTCACGTCGGGCCAGTCGCGATTGAAGTCGGCGATCAGGCGCTTCATCTCGTCGCCGCCGACGGCGCGCTCCATCGCGTCGATGGCATCGAACTGATACATCGCCTGATGCACCGAGGGATCAGCGAGACTCCACATCCGCCACGCCTTGCGCACGCCAAAACTCCTGATCGCGTCGGGCAGATGAACGTCGCGATACCAGCGATCGAACTCATCGCGCCGGGCGGGATCAGGCAGGGTCGCGCGAACGACGAAAATGGCTGACGGCATCGAGTTTCCTCCGGACCATGTTGGTGTTGCCGCGGAGTCTACCTGCAATCGGCCGCTCAGCGAAACCCTGCGGCCAGGCCGACCACCTGCCCGTCGAGCCCGTTGAAGCCGTGATGGCCGCGCGCCTGACAGGGATCCCCCGCCTCCGCGCCGCCCGACAGCCACTTCACCCGCGCGCGGCCGCCCGACCATCTGATGAATGGATCGACGCCCGCCGGCAGCGTGAACTTGCAGCCGTCACTGGTGTGATGAATGACCAGCGTCCGCGGCAAGGCGGAGGGCGAGCCCAGGATCGACATCACGTTCGAGGAGCTGCCGGACTCCGAGCTGAGGAAGCCCGAAGTCAGCACCAGCGCATCCGGCCGGGCACCGCGGGCAATGCCTTCCGCGGCGCGCAACGTGCCTCGGCTGGTCCCGATCACCGTCACCGGCCGCTTGATCGCGGCCATGTAGTCCACCGCGGCCTTCAAATCGGTGCTGGCGTCCGCGACCATGACGGCGAGCCCGCGGGCGGCATAGGCGTTGCGCGTGCGCACCAGCTGGTTGCCGAGCAGGCCGTGAATGTCGCCGCGATCGCCGACATTGATGGCGCCGTCGCCGCCGGGCAGCAGGATCACGCTGGCGCGCACCAAGGCCGGCCTGATCAGGGCGACGCGGGAGCCGCCGATCGTCACGGTCTCATCGGCGCCGGCGGCTTGAGCGGCGGCGGCCGATATCATCAGCGCCATGCAGATGCGCACGATGAAAAAACGCGACCTCGCCGTCGTCTCGATCATTGGAGCCTCCCCCGCGCCGACTCGCGCGATGACGGGAGACTATCAGAATCAACGAGGCCCGGAGTGCCTAGGAGTCCGGGCCTCGTCACCTCGCGACCTCGCGCGAGCGAGGCCGGTCGGTATTTGATGAAATCTAGCGCCGGTTCACACGGGTCGCATTGAGCTGGCTCAAAACGTCAGTAGCAGCGGGTGATCGTGACGGAGTGATCGCCGCCGCGGCGTCCCGGCACCGTCACGGTCTGCATCGGGCAGCTCGACACATAGGGGCGATCCGACGGCACGACGTTCGGCGGAAAGCGGTGGACCCAGTCCCACGGGACGTCGTAGGTATAGGTGTAGCGCACATCGGCCGATGTGTGCTCGGGGATCTGCTGCGGCACGGGCTCGCCATAGCCGCCATAGGCGAACGCGCCGGCAGCCGGCAGATAGGAACGATAGCCGCGGTGGTGGTGACGGACGAAGGGCCGCACGCCAGGCGCCGGCGGGACGACTTGGCTTGCCCCCGCCTGACCGGCGGCCACGGGCGCAGCCACGGCAACGCCAGACCGGGCCGACGCGGCCTCGGAGGAGAACACCAGCGCGGCGGCGGCCGCGCAGACGACCAGAACTCTGGAATTCCGATATGCCGATGTTCTAACAGCCATGATACGCGACCCTACTCTTCTGACCCATCAGCGATCGACAAAGGCTAGGCCAGCGGCCCAGTTCCCGCAAACCCTTCGTTAAAGGTTAGTTAAGCCGTAAGCTTAACGCCAGGGGCGAAAACGGCGCAGATTGCCGCGCCGATCCGGCGGCAGCGCGCGGCGGCCGCCAGACTTCGTCAAATACGACGGCGACCCGCCGTGCGCCGCCCTCCCTGCTCTTCAACCGCCGCTCACAGCGGCAGATTGTCGTGCTTCTTGGCCGGCATCTCCATCTTCTTGTCACGCAGCATGGCGAGCGCACGGGCGATGCGGCGGCGGGTGGAGTGGGGCATGATGACGTCGTCGATGTAGCCACGCTCGGCAGCGATGAACGGCGACAGGAAGCGGTCCTCGTATTCCTTGGTGCGCGCGGCGATCTTCTCCGGATCCGCCATGTCGGCGCGGAAGATGATCTCGACGGCGCCCTTGGCGCCCATCACCGCAATCTGCGCCGTCGGCCAGGCGTAGTTCATGTCGGCGCCGATCTCCTTGGACGCCATGACGTCGAAGGCGCCGCCATAGGCCTTGCGGGTGATCACGGTGACGAGCGGCACCGTGCATTGCGAGTACGCGAACAACAGCTTGGCGCCATGCTTGATCAGGCCGCCATATTCCTGCGCGGTGCCCGGCAGGAAGCCCGGCACGTCGACGAAGGTGACGATCGGGATGTTGAAGGCGTCGCAGAAGCGGACGAAGCGCGCGGCCTTGCGCGAGGCGTCGCTGTCGAGCACGCCGGCCAGCACCATCGGCTGGTTGGCGACGAAGCCCACGGTGCGGCCGGCAATGCGGCCGAAGCCGGTGACGATGTTCTTGGCGAAGCCTTCCGCGATCTCGAAGAAGTCGCCCTCGTCGACGACCTTCAGGATCAGCTCCTTCATGTCGTAGGGCTTGTTCGGATTGTCCGGGATCAGCGTGTCGAGCGACATGTCGACGCGCTCGATGTCGTCGAAGCTCGGCCATTCCGGCACGCCGTCGGAGTTGTTCGACGGCAGGAAGTCGATGAGGCGCCGCATTTGCAGCAGGGTCTCGACGTCGTTGTCGAAGGCGCCGTCGGCGATCGAGGAGCGCGTCGCATGCACCGAGGCGCCGCCGAGCTCCTCCGCGGTCACGACCTCGTTGGTGACGGTCTTCACGACATCCGGGCCGGTCACGAACATGTAGCTGGTGT
Organism: Bradyrhizobium sp. SZCCHNRI2009; assembly: GCF_032485115.1. Classification (NCBI taxonomy): domain Bacteria; kingdom Pseudomonadati; phylum Pseudomonadota; class Alphaproteobacteria; order Hyphomicrobiales; family Nitrobacteraceae; genus Bradyrhizobium; species Bradyrhizobium sp. SZCCHNRI2009. The sequence goes on along the minus strand of NZ_JAUEUH010000001.1, from coordinate 1,032,241 downwards.
TCTTCACCATGAAGATGAAGTCGGTCATCGCCGGCGAATACACGTCGCCCCCGGCGCACGGGCCCATGATCACCGAGATCTGCGGGATCACGCCGGACGCCAGCACGTTGCGGCGGAACACGTAGGAATAGCCCGCGAGCGCCGCGACGCCCTCCTGGATGCGGGCGCCGCCGGCGTCATAGAGGCCGATGATCGGCGCCCTCGCCTTCATCGCCATGTCCTGCAGCTTGGTGATCTTCAGCGCGTGGGTCTCGGACAAAGAGCCGCCGAACACCGTGAAGTCCTTGGCGAACACAAAAGTCTTGCGGCCGTTGACGGTGCCCCAGCCGGTGACGACGCCATCGCCCGGGACCTTGGTCTTCTCCATCCCGAACTCGGTCGAACGGTGCTCGACGAACATGTCGAACTCCTCGAACGAGCCCTTGTCGAGCAGCAGCTCGATGCGCTCCCGCGCCGTCAGCTTGCCGCGTGCGTGCTGCGCCTCGATGCGCTTCTCGCCGCCGCCGAGCTTGGCGCCTTTGCGCCGCTCCTCGAGGGTGTCCAGGATGTCCTTCATGCGCTTCCCGCCCGTTCCCGATGTCGTGACTGTTGGCGGCCTTCTATCACGGCTATTTCGGAGCCGGAAAGCCGCTTTCGGCCGTGCCACCCCTCCTCCCACAGTTCGGAATTGGAAGCAGAATCATGGATATGGCCGCTCAACCGGATCTGGTCACTGAGCCTTCCGGCACATCCCATGGCGCCGTCCATGGCGGCCCGCGCCTGCTGCTGCGGCTCGAAGGGCTGGCGCTGGCCGCCGGCGCAGCCGCCTTCTATGCCCACCAGGGCGGGTCGTGGTGGCTGTTCGCGGCGCTGTTTCTGGCCCCGGACACCAGCTTCGCGGCCTATCTCGGCGGACCGCGCGTCGGCGCGGTCGTCTACAATGCCGTCCACAGCACGCTGGCGCCCGCCGCCCTGCTCGCCCTCGGACTCCTGGCCGGACAACCGCTGGTCACGGCGATCGCGACCGTCTGGCTTGCCCATGTCGGCGTCGACCGCCTCGCCGGCTACGGTTTGAAATACGCCGACGGCTTCGGCTTCACCCATCTCGGCCGGATCGGACGGCGCGTCCCCTGCACGCCCCGGATCAGTGCGCGGCCGACGGCAGCTCCCGGTTCGGCGTCGCCGCGGCCGGCTTGTCGCGGGTGAAGAACCGGATCACCACGACGAAGAACACCGGTACCCAGAGCACCGCGAGGAAGGTCGCCGTGATCATGCCGCCGAGCACGCCCGTGCCCAGCGCCTGCTGGCTCGCGCCACTCGCCCCCGTGGCGATCACCAGCGGCACGACACCGAGGATGAAGGCCAGCGACGTCATGATGATCGGCCGGAAACGCAGCTCGCAGGCGGTGACGGTGGCCTCGATCAGCGGCATCCCGCGCGCCCGCAGGTCCTTGGCGAACTCGATGATCAGGATCGCGTTCTTCGCCGACAGGCCGATGATGGTGATGACGCCGACGGTGAAATAGACGTCGTTTGGCAGGCCGCGCAGCCAAGCCGCGGCGACCGAGCCGATCAGGCCGAGCGGCACGGCGAGCATGACCGCGAACGGGATCGCCCAGCTCTCGTACAGCGCGGCGAGGCAGAGGAAGACGAACAGGATCGACAGCCCGAGCAGGAACGCGGCCTGCGATCCCGCAAGCTTCTCCTGCAGCGACTGGCCGGTCCAGGCGTAGCCGAAGCCCTTCGGCAAGGTGCCCATCAGCCGCTCCATCTCGGCGATCGCGTCGCCGGAGGTGTAGCCCGGCTTGGGATTGCCGGTGATGCGGACCGACGGGTAGCCGTCGAAGCCGACGACCTGGGTCGGCCCGACCACCCATGACAGGCGGGCGAAGGAGGAGAACGGCACCATCTCGCCGGCCGTGTTGCGCACGCTGTAGGTCAGCAGGTCCTCCGGCTTGAGGCGCTTGTCCTCATTGGCTTGCACGATCACGCGCTGCATGCGGCCGAGATTGAGGAAGTCGTTGATGTAGCTCGAGCCGAGGCTCGTCGACAGCGCGCCGTTGATGGCCGCGAAGGTGACGCCGAGCGCGGCCGCCTTGGCACGGTCGATCTCGAGACGGACCGAGGGCGCCGGCGGCAGCCCCTCGACGCTCAGCTTGCCGAGCACGGGCGAGTTCGCCGCGGCCGCAAACAGCGTATCCTTGGCCGCCATCAGCGCATCATAGCCGCGCTGCGAGCGATCCTGCAGGCGGAAACTGAAGCCGGAGGTGTTGCCGAGATTGTCGATCGGCGGCGGCGCCAGCACCGACACCTCGGCATCACGGATTTTCGCGAACTCCGGATTGAGCTTGGCGATCAGGGCGTCCGCGCTCTGGGCCTTGTTGCGCTCCGACCAGTCCTTCAACGTCACGAAGGCCTGCGCGGTGTTGGCGCCCTGGCCGTAGAAGCTGAAGCCGGCGACGAACGACACCGTGTCGATGCCGGGCGTCGCGACCAGCTTCTCGTTGACCTCCTGCAAGATGTCGAGGGTCCGGTTGGCGCTGGCATCGGCGGGCGCCAGCACGTCGACCATGACGAAGCCCTGGTCGTCCACCGGCAGGAAGCCGCCGGGCATGCGCCAGAACGAATAGCCGAGCCCCGCCAGGATCAGTGCATAAACGATCATGAAGCGTCCGGCGCGCGCCACGATCCAGCGCGTCGCCTGGCTGTAGCGGTTGGTCGCCGCGGCAAAGCGGCGGTTGAACCAGCCGAAGAAGCCGCGTGCGGCGTGGCCGTGCCCCTTCTCGATCGGCTTCAGCAGGGTCGCGCACAGCGCGGGCGTCAGCGACAGCGCGAGGAACGCCGAAAAGCCGATTGACACCACCATGGCGGCGGAGAACTGCTGATACATGATGCCGACCGAGCCCGGGAAGAAGGCCATCGGCACGAACACGGCCATCAGCACCAGCGTGATGCCGATCACCGCGCCGGTGATCTGATCCATCGCCTTGTCGGTCGCCTCGCGCGGCGGCAGCCCCTCTTCCGCCATGATGCGTTCGACGTTCTCGACCACGACGATGGCGTCGTCCACGAGGATGCCGATCGCGAGCACCATGCCGAACATCGTCAGCACGTTGATGGAGAACCCGAGCGCGAGCAGCACGCCGCAGGTTCCGAGCAGCGCGATCGGCACCACGATGGTCGGGATCAACGTGTAGCGGATGTTCTGCAGGAACAGGAACATCACCAGGAACACCAGCACGACGGCCTCGCCCAGCGTCATCAGCACCTTCTTGACGGAGGCCGCGATCACCGGGGTCACGTCGTAGGAGACTTCGTACTTCACGCCCGGGGGAAAGAACGCGGCAAGCTCCTCCATCCGCGCCTTGACTGCCTTGGAGGTGGCGAGCGCATTGCCGGCCGGCGCCAGTTGCACCGCGACCGAGGCGGCGGGCTTCCCGTTGAGCCAGGACGAGAACGCATAAGAGAGACCGCCGACCTCGATGCGCGCGACGTCCGCAAGCCGCACGGCCGAGCCATTCAGGTTGGCGCGCAGCACAATGTTGCCGAACTCCTCCGGCGACTCGAGCTGGCCCTTCACCAGCACGGTGTTCTGCACCCGCTGGCGGGTCGGCGACGGCTGCACGCCGAGCTGGCCGGAGGCGACCTGCGCGTTCTGCGCCGCGATCGCCTGATCGACGTCCTGCGGCGTGAGGCCGAGGCCGAGCAGCTTGTCGGGATCGAGCCAGATGCGCATCGCGCGCTCGGTGGCGAACAGCCGCGCACGGCCGACGCCGGGCAGCCGGCGCAGCTCGGGCAGCACGTAGCGCGTCGCGACGTCGCCGAGCCCGATCTCGTCGAGACTGCCGTCGGTCGAGGTCAAGGTGACGAATTGCAGGATGGCGCTGCTCGCCTCGAGAATGACGATGCCCTGCTGCCGCACCGCCTCGGGCAGGCGCGGCTCGATGCGCTTGATGCGGTTCTGGACGTCGACGGAGGCGAGGTCGATGTCGGTGCCCGGCTTGAACGAAGCGAGGATCTCGACCTCGCCGGTGGTGTCGCTGGTCGATTCGTAGTTCAGGATGCCGGCGGCGCCGTTCAGCTCCTCCTCGATCAGGCGCGTGACGCTGTAATACAGGTTCTCGGTCGACGCGCCGGGATAGGCGGTCGAGATCGAGATCGAGGGCGGCGCGATGATCGGATACTGCGCGACGGGCAGGAACGGAATCGACAGCACGCCGGCCAGGCAGATGAAGATCGCCACGACCCAAGCAAAGATCGGACGTGCGATGAAGAAGCGCGACATGACAACCTCCGGGCCGTGACTGCGTCAGTTCGAGGCGGACGGCTTGTCGGAGCCGGAAACCTTCCAGGGCACGGCTGTGACGGCACTGCCGGGCGCCACCTTCTGGACGCCGTCGACGACGACGCGCCAGCCGGGCTTGAGGCCATCCTCGATCAGGACGCCGGAGGCGAGCGTGCGCCCGGAACGTACCGGCTGAAGGGTGGCGCGGCCTTCGTCATTGACGACATAGACGGCGCTGCTGCCCGACGTCGTGCGCTGCACAGCCTGCGCCGGGACCACGATGCCGTTGGTATCGATCGCCTCCTCGATCTGCACCCGGACATACATACCGGGCAGCAGCTCGCCTTCGGGATTCGGAAACTCGCCGCGCAACGTCACCTTGGCGGTGCCCGGATCGACGCTGACGTCGGAGAACAGCAGGCGCCCTGCATGCTTGTAGATTGAGCCGTCGTCCAACACGAGGCGGACGCGCGCCGCGTCGGGCGCAACGCTCTTCAGCCGCCCTTCCGCGAGATCGCGCCGCAGTTCGTTCAGCTCGGCAACCGACTGGGTGAAGTCGGCATAGACCGGATCGAGCTGCTGGATGGTGGCGAGATGAGTCGTCTCGTTGGGATTGACCAGCGCGCCTTCGGTGACCAGCGCACGGCCGATGCGGCCGCTGATCGGCGCGCGCACCGTCGCCCAATCAAGATTGAGCTGCGCCTGCGCGACCGCAGCCTTCTGGGCCGCAACGTCGGCCTCGGCCTGGCGCTCGGAGGCAACCGCGAGCTCGTACTGCGCCTGGGACGTGGCCTGGCCGGTCAACAAGGTCTTGAGGCGGTCTTCCTGGCGATCGGCCTGATAGAGCACGGCCTCCGCCTTGGCGAGCGCAGCGCGAGCCTTGTCGAGCTCGACTTGGAACGGCGCCGGATCGATCCGGTACAGCACGGCGCCTGCCTCGACGAGCGCGCCCTGCTGGAAGCTGCGCTCGACCACGATGCCGCTGACGCGCGGCCGCACCTCGGCGATCCGCATCGACGTGATCCGCCCCGGCAGGTTCTTGGTCAACGTCACCGGCGCCGCTTCGACCGTGATCACGCCGACCTCGGGCGGGCTCGAAGCTTGGGAGGCACCGGAGCCGTCACGGTCGCTGCACGCTGCAAGCGTGAGAAACGAGACCGCACAGATCGTCGCGCCGGCCGAACGGATCAATTGCTCTCTCAGCATGAAGTCCATCTTGTTACGTCGCCGGCGCGCATGGATGCTGGACGATTATCGAGGACATCGGATCGCCGAGGATCCGCCGCCCGTCTTCCAGATCGTCGCTCACCAACTCGACGCGTCGTATGCCACCGTCGCGAGCCGGCGAACGTTCGTGCGCTCCTCATAGGCGAACTGATAGCTGCAATCCAGAATTTTTCCGCAACATGCGGCGACTGCGACAACTGCGCACCATGTATCATCGCAGAAGTCTGCAAGGATGCTGGGCGATATGTCGCGCTTTGCTTCCCGGGCGTTGATGCGGAGTCCGAAAGGCACGAAGAATCCGCAACGACACCGAAAGGATAATGGATCACCCACAAGTCGGATCACGCGACGCTGACGGTCGATGATCGCCTCGTCCTGATCACGTTACCGGGCGCAGAGGCCGCGATCGCCAAACGGTCGCACGAGCGCCGCGTGATCAGCATACCGCTCTCCGCCGGGCTGCCCGCCCGAGCAACGCACATGCCCCCTCGATCCGTTGTCCACCATGCATCTCACGGGATGGTTTGACAGCGCCATGATCGCTCGTTCTACTTGGTTGCAAAGCCGCGCCACAAGCGGCGAGCCAGGAGGACGGTCATGGAGCGACACCATGGTAGCGCGCCGTTGGCGCTTGCCGCGCGCGCCTGTTTCGGTCTCAGACGCGTATCGCGCACCACCGCTGGACCAGCGCGGCGTTCGGCAGCAACGGCGGTGGTCATGATGCTGCTCGCTGCACTCGGTCCCGGGCTCTGCGGCAGCGCGAGCGCGCAGGGCATCACCAAGGACGTGCCCGCCCGGGTCGAGATGTACCCGATCCCCTCGCTGACCCTGTCCGACCGGCAGTTCCTCTCCGGCGACGACGGCGGCAAGCCGGTCACCGTCGTCGGCGAAATGCGCGTGGCGCAGGGCAGCGGCAGGCTGCCGGTGGTGGTGCTGATGCACGGCTCGGGCGGCGTCGGCGCCAACATCGCAGCCTGGAGCCGCACCTTCAATGCAATGGGGATCTCGACCTTCGCGATCGACGGCTTCACCGGGCGCGGCATCACCGCGACCAGCACCAACCAGGCCCAGCTCGGCCGGCTGAACCTGATCATGGACATCTATCGTGCGCTGGACGTGCTGGCGAAGCATCCGCGCGTCGATCCCGAGCGCATCGTGCTGATGGGCTTTTCACGCGGCGGACAGGCGGCGCTGTATGCGAGCCTCCAGCGCTTCCACAAGCGCTGGAACAATTCCGGGCTGCAATTTGCCGCCTACATCCCGTTCTATCCGGACTGCTCGACGACCTATCTCGGTGAGACCGACGTCGTGGCGCGGCCGATCCGGATCTTTCACGGCGGACCGGACGACTACAATCCGGTGCGGACCTGCAAGGCCTATGTCGAGCGGCTGAAGGCAGCGGGCCGCGACGTCGCGCTGACCGAATATCCGGACTCGCCGCACGGCTTCGATCTCGGCCTGCTCGGCGCCAACATGCTCGCCGTCGCGCCGAAGGCGCAGACCGTGCGCAACTGCCGCATCAAGGAGAGCGACGGCGGGATGCTGATCAATGCCGACACGCAGCAGCCCTTCACCTATCAGGACGCCTGCGTCGAGTTCGATCCGCATGTCGGCGGCAATCCGGCCACGGCCGAGGCGGCCCGCCAGGCGGTGACGGATTTCCTGCGCGCACTGTTCAAACTGTCGTGAGCAAAAATAGAACGATTTGGATCAATTCTTGAGGTGACAGGTCGAACGCATCGGGTCTTGCTGCGTTGTCGCTCACTTTTCGACGATGAAACGGAGCCCGATGATGCGCGCCTCTCGCCTTGCGATCCTAACTTTGCTGACCGCCCTCGCCTTGGGCGGCGCGGCCCATGCGGCGCCTGCCGCGCCGTTCCGGGGGCTGGAGGGCTCCTGGACCGGCGGCGGCGTGATCAGCATGTCCGACGGCAACCAGGAGCGGCTGCGCTGCCGCGCGGCCTATGACGTCGGCGGCGCCGGCGAGCAGCTCCGGCTCAACATCCGCTGCGCGAGCGACAGCTACAACATCGACCTCTCCAGCGACGTCGCCTATCGCGGCGGCGAGATCTCGGGGCAATGGAGCGAATCGAGCCACAACGCATCCGGCACGATCGAGGGCCGCGCGGTCGGCAACCGCATCGAAGCCCAGGCGCGTGGGCAGACGTTTTCCGCCGGGCTGTCGCTGACGACGCAGGGACGCCGACAGACCGTGTCGATCCGCCCGGCAGGCACGGAGATCAGGGGCGTCGACCTGGAGCTGGCGCGGAGATAGGCCACCAACAACTCCGCGTCATTGCGCGCGAAGCGGCGAAGCAAAGCGATCCAGAATCCCTCGATGACTCTGGATTGCTTCGTCGCTTCGCTCCTCGCAATGACGACAGTGTCCTGGTCTTCGAGGAACTCACGTTCGCTGATCCCGGATATCGCTGCGCTCATCCGGGCTACGCCACGACATCACGGCAGTTCGATTCACACCGCGCCGATGTCTTTCAGGCAAGCCTGCGTCAGCGTCATCCGAGCCTCGACGTGGCGCGGCTCAGGGCAGTCCATGTTGAGCGCGAACACGGTCGGCTGATCGCCCTTGTCGACCCAGCCGACCATCCAGCCAAGCGCCCCCTGCTCCTTGCCGAGCAGTCCGGACTTGAAGTGAATGACGGCATCGCCGACCTTGGTCACGGGGATGATGTCGCGGGTCAGATCCTGGCTGCGCTTGGAGACCTGAAGCGCGCCACGCCTGAGGCGATCGATGAAATCGACCTGCTCGACGGGATCGATGCGAAGCGCGCCTGTCAGCCAGAACTGGTCGATGCCGCCGCCGATGTCGTGATTGCCGTAGTCGAGCTCCTCGAGATATTTCTGCATCCGCTCAGCGCCGATGCGGCGCGCGATCTCCTGATAGACCGGCACGGCGGAGACCGCGATCGCGCTGCGCAAGGTGTGATCCTTGTTCCAGGCCTCGATCGATCTCGTGACGCCATCCCATTTGAACACATCCTTGTCGGGATCCTCGACAACGCCCGTCTCCAGCGCGATCAGCGAGTTCGCGATCTTGAAGGTCGAGGCCGGCAGCCTTGCCTCGCCGGAGCGATCGGTGTCGCTGGCGATGACGAGATATTCCTCGACCTTGTAGGCCAGGAAAGTCCCCTTGGTGCCTTCGTCGGTGAAGCGCTTGGCGAGATCGCCGCGGATCTCGTTGCGCGGCGGCGCGACATGCGCGAATGAACGTGTGGGCAGCAGGCTGGCGCCGGTCATCAGGGCGAGCACGTGGCGGCGACTCATCATGGGCATCGCGAATTTCTCCGTCGTCGTCGGCTCCTCCCTATCACAGGGCGGTGACGACCGACGCATGACGGAGATCACAAATGCGACGCGCTCAGCGCATCGGCCGCGACAGGTTGAGCACGAACACCAGCACCTCGGCGACGGCCTTGTAGAGCTCCTCCGGGATCTCGTCGCCGAGTTCGACGTTGGAGAGCGCGCCGGCCAGCACCTCGTTCTCCTCGATCGGGATGTCGTGCGCCTTCGCGACCTCGATGATCTTGGCGCCGATCGTGCCCTTGCCCTTGGCGACGACGCGCGGCGCGCCCTGGCCCTTGTCATAGTGCAAGGCGACGGCGAGCTGGGTCTTGTTGGCGGCCTTCACCTCGATGCTCATAGCGCGCGATCCAGGAAATGGCCGGCCCTGGGCGGCATCGCCGCCGGCGGCGCGCCGTCCTGCACCACGAGATCGCCCGGCGAGAGCTCGGCACGGCTGAGGGCCTGGCTCAGTTCGGAGAGACCGGCGCGCAAGCGCGCGGCGGTGACCGGACGCTCGGCCCACATCCGCACGGAGGTGCGCTCGGCGCTGAAGCTGATCATCGCATGCACCGGGCCGGCCGGCTCGACGTCGAGCGAGAAGCGCGCCCGCCAGACGCGCTTGGCGGCGTCCGGCGATTGCGTGCCGCCGTCGCGCGAGATCTCGAACTGCGCCATGGCCGTGCCCTGCGGGGTAGCGAAGGGAATCTCGAAGTTCCAGCGCGGCGGCGCGGGATCGGTGCGCGCGGTCGAGGCGTCCGGACGATCCGGCAGCGAGGCGACCTGCAGCAGGGTCTGGCGCGACAGCGCCTGGTCGGTCTCGTCGAGCAGGCGGTGCGCGATCGCCGGCAGCGGCGTGTCCGGGCCGAGCGTCGGCGCCGCCACGGCCTGCGGCATCGGTGCAGCCCCGCGGAACGGCGGCGGCGGCGTGTTGGTGCGCACGACCATATCGGCGCGACCATTGGCGTTGCGTCCGGGAACGAGGCCGGCGGCGCGCGGAATCTGCTGCTGCGCTTCCTGCAGCACGGCCAGCACCGTGCCGGGCGTGAGCGACTGCGCCTTGGCGCCCGTCAGGGCCTCGATCAGCGCCGAGCCGGTGAAGCCGGCAGACGCGGCGTCGGGCCGCCCCATTCCCGTGGCCCAGGGCTGGGGCGGCAGCTCGATCTCGATGTCGGGCACCAGCGGGGGTGCGCCGCTCTGTTGCTGCGCGGCGGCGGCGCGGCCGGCCTCGGACAGCACCGAGGCGTAGGAGCCACCGGGCGACGGCTGCGTGGACGCCGCCATGCCGGGCTCGGCGGTCTGCAGCACCGTCGCCAGCGTCTGGCGCAGCACGATCAGCGCCGCCTTCAGGTCGGGCGTGCCGGCACCGGCGGCGCCATTGGCGAGCGAGGATTCCAGGAACAGGCCGGAATGCTGCACGGCGCTCTGCACATCCTCCGCGGTCAGCGCCGGCGATAGCTGGGTCTGCTGTGCCAGCACCTGGGCCACGGCGGCGCGCAAGGCCGGTGGAAGGTTCGGCGAGTCGGCGACGGCCTGGAGATCGGCGAACAATTGGCCCTGGCTGCCCTGACGGGTCGCCGCCTCCTCGCTGGCAATCGACAATGCGAGCCGCTCCAGCCCGGTCAGCGGATCCGGCGGCGGAGGCAACGCCGGCGCCAGCCGGCCGGTGACGTCGACGACGGTGGCGGCCGGCGTCGGGGTGCCGGTGGTGCCAGCGGCAGCGCTGCCGCCTTGCCCGACGATGGCGAGCTGCAGCCCTTGCGCGGTCTGCGACACGGCGACCTGCACCGTCTGGCCGGCCTGCAGCGGCAGCTCGCTCGCGAGCTCCATCGACAGGTTTCCGATCGCGACTTGGACCAGATTCTCGGCGAGCACCTGCTGCACCCTGGCGCTGACCAGTGCGCCGGCCTGCAGCGTGGTTGCTGCCGCCACCGTGGATCCGGCCGGCGAGCTGCCGACGCCGCGGACGGCGCTCACGGAAGGCGGCGGGGTGACACTCTGGACCATGCGCGTACTCGGGTTACGCGCACAGCCTAGCGGTTGCCCCTAAACCCGGCGTTAACCGGCCTCAGAGCGCGGCGTCGACCGCCTGGAGGATGCGGACGGCGGCCTCGTAGTCGATCTGCTTGGCGGCGCGGCGGCTCATCGCCTCCTCGTCGGCCCCCCATTGCGCGACGTTCCAGTCCTCGTCGACATGGGCTGCCGCCCAGATCTGGCCAGGGTCGCGCACCCCATGAACCAGCGCCAGCGCCAGCAGCGCCGAGCCGGTCAGTGTGGTGACGACATGCGCCGCCGCCACCGTCCACGGGCCGGTCGGCAGCGCACCGCGCGCCGCCTGCACCGCAGCCTCCGGTTGGGTCACATGCATGATGCCTTCGGACAGGATGAAATGCGCGCCGAGACTATCGCGGGCCCAGTCCAGCACCGGGTCCCAATGCTCGGCCTCGCGCGCGACCAGCCCCTCAGGATGACCGGCCCGGTAGAACAACAGGTCGGATTGGAGATATTTGGCAATGTCCTCGCGCACGTCATCGGTGCGGTCGACCACCGACTGCACGACGCTGTTGGCGAACCGCGTCAGCGGCATCGTGGCGGGATCGATGTTCTCACCCTGGGCCTGCCACTCGGCGGCCACGGCCGCCGCCAGCTCCCCGGCGGGAACGATGACGACGCGCCCCGACGGCGTGCGGATCGGCCGGCCGTCGAGGGTCACGTTGAAGCCGCCCTCGGCGGCGGCGGTCCCGGCCTCCTTGTAGAAGCGCTTGCGCAGCGGCGTCCGCATCGCCTGGCGCGCCGATTCCTGCGGATCGAGCGGCGACCGGCCGACGACGTCGTCAAACAGTTCACGCATCAGAATTCCAGCCCTCTCGCGGGATGATCACACGGGATCCGTTGTTTTCGCGGTAGATAAGCCCTGTCCGCCCGAAATGCGAGCTGCCGATGCGTCCCCTGCTCTCCGCTCTCGTCCTGCTCGGCAGCACCGTCCCAGCCGCGGCCGGCTTCCGCACGCCGGAATCGCTGGTGCGCAACGTCTATGCGCATTACGGCCGGGGCGCGCCGGAGCTCTCCGCCGGGCTGCCGCGGACGGCCGAGGTCGCACGGCAGTTCTTCGATCCGAGCCTCGCCAGGGCCTGGACGGCGCCGCGGCGTGAGCCCTACGATTTCCTGGTGCAGAGCCCGCGCTGGAAGCTCGGCCCGGTCGCGATCTCGATTGTGCGCAGGCAGTTCGACAAGACCTATGTCGCCGCCAGCTTCGACAACCAGGGCCACCGCGTGACGATGAACTTCATCGTGGTCAAGGGGCCGGACGGCTGGGTCATCCTCGATGTCGAAACCCCGCACGATTCGCTCACACTGTTCCTGGAGCAGTTCCGGAACTGAAGGCCGCAGCGGAAACCGATTCTCCTCCCCTTAAGCAGAGGCTGCAAAGAGGAGGACGACCATGAACATGCCGGAGATCGTTCGCCGGCTGATCGCGATGAGCGAGCAGGATGGCAAGATCACCTTCGACGAGTTGAACGCGCTGTGCGGATGGGACATGCCGCCCGAGGATATCGAAAACATCTTCTGCGCGCTGCGGGACGCGGGCATTCAACTCGTCGAACAGAGAGGCTGAGCGCTCCGGAGCCGCTCACTCCTCCGGCGCGTTCTCGATCGGGTCGAAGCGGTCATGCTCGAGGCCGAGCAGGTTCCACGACTGCAGCATGTGCGGCGGCAGCGGCGCGGTGGCGTCGATGAACCCGCCGCGCGGATGCGGGATGACGATGCGGCGCGCCAAGAGATGCAGCCGGTTCTGCAGGCCGCCGGGCAGCGCCCAGTTCTCGATGTTGAAATATTTGGGATCGCCGACGATGGGGTGGCCGATATGGGCCATGTGCGCGCGCAACTGATGGGTGCGCCCCGTCACCGGCTTCAAGGAAACCCAGGCGAGCTTGTTGGCCGAGGCCTCGACCACGGCGTAGTAGGTCACGGCGTGGCTGGCGCCCTCGTCGCCATGCGCGGCGACGCGCATGATGGTGTCGTCCTCGCTCTCCTCCTTGGCAAGATACGTGGAGATGCGGCCCTGCTTGGGCTTGGGCACGCCCGCCACCAGCGCCCAGTAGATCTTGCGCGCGGAACGGCTGCGAAAGGCGCCGGTCAGATGCGTGGCGGCGAAGCGGGTCTTGGCGATCAGGAGGCAGCCGGAGGTCTCGCGGTCGATGCGGTGCACGAGCCGCGGCTTCTGGCCCTTGGCGTCGCGCATCACCTCCAGCATCTGGTCGATGTGGCGGGTCATGCCGGAGCCGCCCTGCACCGCGAGTCCCGCGGGCTTGTTGAGGACGAGCACGTCGTCATCCTCATACAGCGTCATCGCCTTGAGGCTCTCCAGCGTCTTTCGCTCGCCCTCGGAGAGGCCGGCGCGCTCCTTCGGCGCATCGAGCTTGAGCGGCGGAATGCGGACGCTCTGGCCTTCCTTCAGGCGGTCCTTGGAGTCGGCGCGCTTGCCATCGACGCGTAGCTCGCCTTTGCGGACGATGCGCTGGATGTGGGAGAACGACAGACCGGGGAAGCGCGCCTCGAGGAAGCGGTCGACGCGCATGTTGTTCTCGTCGGCGGTGACGACGACGGTCTGCACCTTCGTCGGCAGCAGCGGCGTCTCCGGCTCGACCTTCTTCGGCGGCGGCGCCGCAGGCCTGCGCTCGGCATGCTCCGAGCTGAACCGCGCCGGCTTGCCGGCGCCGGCGCGCTTGGCCGGCGGCTGTTTGCGCGGCGCGAAGCTGTCGCGGCGATCCTCTCCCTCGGCGCGCGGCGCACGGCTGCGCTCGGCTTTACCGCGCCCGAAATCGCCGCGCGGTGCCGCCTCGCGGTCACCGGCAAAACGGTCGCGCCGCGGCCGCTCGGCATCGGGACGCTTCGCAGACTCACGCTTGGCCGCGGCGCCTTGGCTGCGGGCCGCCTCGGCCTTCGGCCGCTCGTTGCGGCGATCGGTCGGGCGATCGGATCGGGTCTGGGTTCGCTTGATACGGCGGCTCATGGCAGGTTGCGTATCTCAAAAGCCACTGCCAGTCACGGCGAAATCGCGATAAATCCGCTTGTGAGTCGGCCCCTTGGGCCATCGATACTGATCGGAGCGAATCGAATGACGCTCACGCGACTGGGCCTGGCGATCCTGGCAGCCACGCTGGCGACGACCGCCACGCAGGCGCAGCAGAGCCCGATGCCCGACGACATCGCCTGGAAGCTGATCGAGATCGGCCGGGTCATCGCCCCGCCGAAGACCGCCGCGATCTACGCACCGCTGCAGGCCAAGGAACCCTACACCGGCGTCAAGGTGCAGCGCGATGTGAGGTACGGCACGGCCGAACGCAATCTGCTCGACGTCTTCACACCGGATGCCGCGGCCCCGCCCCGGCCCATGCTGATCTTCGTGCATGGCGGCGCCTTCATCGGTGGCAACAAGCGCACCACGCCGGACGGCCCGTTCTACGACAACATCATGCTATGGGCGGTGAAGAGCGGCTTCGTCGGCGTCGACATCACCTACCGCCTCGCGCCGAAATTCCCCTGGCCTGCCGGCGTCGAGGACGTCGCCAGCGCGGTGCAATGGGTGGTCGCCCACGCCGCCGAGAACGGCGGCGATCCCGCGCGCATCTATCTGATGGGCCATTCGGCCGGCGCGGTGCACGTCGCGACCTATGTGGCGCATCCCGAATTCCACAAGGTCGCCGGCGGCGGCCTTGCGGGCGCGATCATGGCCTCGGGCGTCTACGACCTCACCGCGACGCCGCTCGGCGACCAGGAGATGGCCTATTTCGGCACCGATCCCTCGCGCTTCAAGGAGCGCTCGTCGCTATCAGGCCTGCAAGCCTCGAGTCTGCCGCTGATGATCGTCTCCGCCGAGCTCGACCCGCCGCGCTTCGTCGAGCAGTTCGACCTGTTGAAGCAGGCCGCCTGCAAACGGCCATCCGGCTGCGCCCGCGCGGTGATGCTGCCGCAGCACAGCCACATGTCCGAGGTGTATGCGATCAATACCGAGGACGACCGACTGACGCGGGAGATCGCGGAGTTCGTACAGACGGGCAAGTAGTTGATGGTCACTTGGCATAGCGGTCTCCGAGTCAGGCGTCCGCAGGAGAGCTCGGTGTTTCCCGGCAAGCGGGCCGAGGTGAACCGAGCAAGCCGCAAGGTCAGCGATGCTACCCGCCCCGCTCCTTCCTCAGCTTCGCCCAATAATCCAGCCGTTTCCTGATCTCGCGCTCGAAGCCGCGCTCGGGGGGATCGTAGAACTGCTGGCGGCCGAGGGCGTCGGGGAAGTAGTCCTGCCCCGAAAACGCGTCGGGCGCGTCGTGGTCGTACTGATAGCCGGTGCCGTAGCCTTCGCTCTGCATCAGCTTGGTCGGGGCATTCAAGATGTGCTTGGGCGGCAGCAGCGAGCCGCCCTCCTTCGCCACGCGCTTGGCGGCGCCGAACGCCTTGTAGGCGGCGTTGGATTTCGGCGCGGTCGCCACATAGATCACGGCCTGCGCGATCGCGAGCTCGCCTTCGGGCGAGCCCAGGAAATCATAGGCGTCCTTGGCGGCGTTGGCGATGACCAGCGCCTGGGGATCGGCGAGGCCGATGTCCTCCACGGCCATGCGCACGATGCGGCGGGCGAGGAACAGCGGGTCCTCGCCGGCGTCGAGCATGCGGGCGAAGTAGTACAGCGCGGCATCGGGATCCGAGCCGCGCACCGATTTGTGCATGGCCGAGATCAGGTTGTAGTGGCCGTCGGCGGACTTGTCGTAGATCGGCGCGCGGCGCTGCAGGATGTCCTGCAGCTGCACCGCGTTGAAGATCTCGTCCTTGCGCGCCGAGCGCCAGACCTCCTCGGCGAGCGTCAGCGCGGCGCGGCCGTCGCCGTCGGCCATGCGGATCAGCACGGCGCGCGCCTCGTCATCGAGCGGCAGCTTGCGGCCCTCGACCGCCTCTGCGTTGCTGTAGAGCTTCTCGATCGCGGCGGCATCGAGCGAGTGGAACACCAGCACGCGCGAACGCGACAGCAGAGCGGCGTTGAGCTCGAAGGACGGGTTCTCCGTGGTCGCGCCGACCAGCACGACGGTGCCATCCTCCATCACCGGCAGGAAGGAATCCTGCTGAGCGCGGTTGAAGCGATGCACCTCGTCGACGAACAGCAGCGTGCCCTGCCCGGTCTCGCGCCGCGCGCGCGCCGCGTCGAACACCTTCTTCAAATCGGCGACGCCGGAGAACACCGCCGAGATCTGCTCGAAATGCAACTCCGTGGCGTCGGCCAACAGCCGCGCCACGGTGGTCTTGCCGGTGCCGGGCGGGCCCCAGAAGATCAGCGAGCCTAGCGTGCGCGTCTCCAGCATGCGCGTCAGCGCGCCGTCCGGCCCGAGGATATGATCCTGCCCGACGACGTCGGACAGCTTGTGCGGGCGCAGCCGCTCCGGCAGCGGCCGTGGCGCATCGTGCTCCATCCCCGCCGCAGCGAAGAGGCTCGGGCCTCCCTGCTGGGGACGCTTCGGGCTCATCCGCCGAGCGTGACGTTGATCTGCTGGCCGCCGCGCAGCACGGTGATGCGCCAGATGCGGGCGGCCTCGCGCGAGGCCTTGTCGAGATCGGCGGTCTTGGCGATCTTCTGGTTGTTCACGGCCATGATGACGTCGCCCTTCTGGAAGCCGACATTGGCGGCGGTGGTGCCGTCGCCCGGCTCGAGCACCACCACGCCCTCGGTGTCGGCATCGAGGTGCAGCTCGTCGGCGACCGCCGGCGAGATGTTGGCGACCTTCGCGCCCTGGAATGGCGAGCGGCCGTTGATGACCATCTCGTTGCGCCCGGTGTCCGGCGCGGTCTCCAGCGCGACCGCGACCTTCACCGGCTTGCCGCCGCGTTGCACCTCGATCTGCGCAGTGCCGCCGAGCGGACGGGTCGCAAAACGGTAGTCGAACGCGTTGGGATCATCGACGGTCTGGCCGTCGATCGACACGATCAGGTCCGACGACTTGATGCCCGCCTTCGCCGCCGGGCTGTTCGCGACCACCGAGGCGACCAGCGCGCCGGTCGGCGAGCGCAGGCCGAGGCTCTCGGCGATCTCGGGCGTCACCGCCTGCAGCCGCGCGCCGAGCCAGGGGCGCTTGACCGCCTTGCCGCCGCTCTTGGCCGAGGCCACGACGACGCGCACCATGTTCGCAGGAATGGCAAAGCCGATGCCCTGCGAGCCGCCGGACTTGGAATAGATCGCGGTGTTGATGCCGACCAGACGGCCGTTGATATCGACCAACGCACCGCCCGAATTACCGGGATTGATCGCGGCATCGGTCTGGATGAAGAACTGATAGTCGGTGATGCCGACCTGCGTGCGCGCCAGTGCCGAGACGATGCCGTGGGTCACGGTCTGGCCGACGCCGAACGGATTGCCGATCGCCAGCACGATGTCGCCGACCAGCAGATCGTCGGAATTGGCGAGGTCGAGCGTCGGAAACTGCTCCTTGGTGCCCTTCAGTTTGAGCACGGCGAGATCGGTACGGCTGTCCTTCAGCACGATCTCGGCCTCGAACTCGCGCTTGTCGGCGAGCGACACCTTCACCTCGTCGGCGCCCTCGATCACATGCACGTTGGTGACGACGAGACCGGACGCATCGATCATCACGCCCGAGCCGAGCGAGCGCTGCATCTGCTCCTGCGGGCCGCCCTGCAGACCGAAGAAGCGGCGGAAGATCGGATCGTCGAGAAAGGGATTGCGGTTCTGCACCACCTTGGCGGCGTAGACGTTGACGACCGCCGGCTGCACGCGCTGCACGATCGGCGCATACGACAGCCGCAGCTCGGCCTGGGACTGCGGCACGCGCCGGTCCTGCGCCGCGAGCGGAGACGCGGCCAGCAGGGACAGCAGCAGGACCAGTGTGGAGCGAATCAACGACATGCGAACAATCCTGGAAAATGACGGTTTCGATATAGGCGGAACGGCCGGTGCGGCCAAGCTCAGGCGGTCTGATGCGGCGTTTTGATGGTCTCTGCAACGGGCGCGCAGGACAGCCGTTCCTGGTGCCGCTCGCCCCAGCTTCTGAGAACCTCGATCACCGGCCGCAGGCTCTCGCCGACCTCGGACAGGCTGTATTCGACGCGCGGCGGCACCTCGGCATAGACCTTCCGGACGACCAGCCCGTCCTCCTCCAGCGCACGCAGCTGCTTGGTCAACATGCGCTGGGTGATGCCGGGCATCAGCCGGCGCAGCTCGCCGAAGCGCTGGCTGCCACCCTGCAGGTGGTAGAGGATCACGCCCTTCCACTTGCCGTCGATTAGATCGAGCGTGGCTTCGACCGCGCAGCCGGGACGGCGGGTGAAATTCTTCCGTTTCATCGCGTGTTGGCCCAATAGTATCCAAACGGGGACTAGTTCCCCATTTTTACAGTACTTGCTGAACTGGCGCCAGCAGGACAAACAGATCCTATCGCCAAGCCAACCAGGAGGCTGTTCATGAAGGCCGTCGGATACCAGCAGTCGCTGCCCATCACCGAGGACCGCGCGCTGTTCGATCTCGAGACCGCCAAACCCGAGCCGAAGGGACGCGACATCCGCGTCGCCGTGAAAGCGGTGTCGGTCAATCCGGTCGACACCAAGGTGCGCAAGCGCGCCGCACCGCCCGCCGGCGAAACCAAGATCCTGGGCTATGACGCCGCTGGCGTGGTCGAGGCTATCGGCCCGGACGTGAGCCTGTTCAAGCCCGGTGACGAGGTGTTCTACGCCGGCTCGATCCTGCGCCAGGGCACCAATGCCGAATTCCATCTGGTCGACGAGCGCATCGTCGGCCGCAAGCCGAAGAGCCTGTCGTTCGCCGAAGCCGCCGCCCTGCCCCTCACCTCGATCACCGCATGGGAGCTGCTGTTCGACCGGCTCGGCGCCGTCCCCGGCAAGAGCCTCGATGACCGCACCTTGCTGATCACGGGTGCGGCCGGTGGCGTCGGCTCGATCCTGATCCAGCTTGCGCGCCGCCTCACCGGCCTGACGGTGCTCGCCACCGCGAACCGCCCGGAATCCCGCGACTGGTGCCTGTCGCTCGGCGCCCATGCCGTCATCGACCACGGCAAGCCGATGAAGGAGCAGATCGACGCGCTGAAGCTGCCGCCGGTCGCGCTCATCGCGAGCCTCACCCACAGCGAGCAGCACTACAAGGCGATCGCCGACTTCATGACGCCGCAGGGCAAGTTCGGCCTGATCGACGATCCCGCCGAGTTCTCGCTCGCCGCCTTCAAGGGCAAGGCGATCTCGATCCACTGGGAGTCGATGTTCACGCGCTCATCTTTCACGACACCCGACATGATCGCGCAGCACCATCTGCTCAACGACGTGTCCGACCTGATCGACAAGGGCGTGATCCGCACCACCCTCGGCGACAATTACGGCACCATCAACGCGGCCAACCTCAAGCGCGCGCACGCGTTGATCGAGAGCAACACCTCCCGCGGCAAGATCGTGCTGGAGGGATGGAGCTAACTAGCAGGCAACAATGGGCAAAGGCGCACACGCGGTCTCCCCGCGCGAGATCGCGGTGGCGCCGTGCCCACCATTCCACCGATCGAAAGCATGAGATGGCCAGCAGCCGACGCGCGGTCCGATCAGCGGCCATGAGCGATCGAGACTGGCCGACGGTCCCGTTTCCCCTTAACGAAAGCCGATAAGAACCTCCTCGCGACTGGAACGAACGTCCGTGAGCAGCCTGAAGTCCGCGACCAACCCGCCCGCCGATCACGGCCGGCGCTCCGGATCACCGCTCGAGGTTCTGCGGATCTTCCTCACGCTCGGCCTGACCTGCTTCGGCGGTCCGATCGCCCATATCGGCTACTTCCGCGACGAGTTCGTCGTCAGACGGAAATGGATCGACGAGCATGCCTATGCCGATCTGGTCGGGCTGTGCCAGTTCCTGCCCGGCCCCGCCAGCAGCCAGGTCGGCTTCTCCATCGGGCTGATGCGGGCCGGCTATCTCGGCGCGCTCGCCGCCTGGACCGGCTTCACCCTGCCGTCGGCCGCCGCGCTCGTCCTGTTCGCCTATGGTGCGGGCCGATTGAGCGGACCGATCGGCAGCGGCCTGCTGCACGGGCTGAAGCTGACCGCGGTCGCCATCGTCGCGCAGGCGGTCTGGGGCATGGCGCGCTCGCTGTGTCCGGATCGTGCGCGCGCCTCGATCGCGGTCGCCGCAACGCTCATCATCCTGTCGAGTACGGCCTCGGTCGTGCAGATCGGAGCGATCGTCCTCGGCGGGCTCGCCGGCCTCTGGCTCTGCCGCGGCGAGGCGGCGCCGTCGGGACACGTCGCGATCCCCGTCTCGCGAAGCGTGGGGCTGATCGCGCTCGCGCTGTTCGTCATCCTGTTGGCGGGACTTCCGCTGCTGCGCGGCGTCACGGGATCGACCGGCGTCGCCTTGTTCGATGCCTTCTATCGCTCCGGCGCGCTGGTGTTCGGCGGTGGACATGTCGTGCTGCCGCTGCTGCGCGAGGCCTTCGTCGGACCTGGCTGGCTGAGCGACGACGCCTTTCTCGCCGGCTACGGTGCGGCGCAGGCCGTCCCGGGCCCGCTCTTCACCTTCGCCGCCTATCTCGGCGCCGTCGTCGCTCCGGAGCCGCATGGGATCGTCGGGGCCGCGCTCGGTCTCCTGGGCATCTTCCTGCCGGGCATGCTGGTCCTGCTCGCCGCGCTGCCGTTCTGGGACTCGTTCCGCAAACGCGCCGGCGCCCAGGCGATGATGCGGGGTGTAACGCTGCGGTCGTCGGTGTGCTGGGAGCGGCCCTGTACGACCCGGTCTGGACGACCACCGTCCACAATGCCGCGGATTTTGGCATCGCGCTGGTCGGTTTTGTCCTCTTGGTCGCCTGGCGCGCGCCGCCGCTCGTCGTGGTCACGTTCAGCGCCCTAGCCGGCGTCGCAGCCGCGCTGGTGTGAGCGGCGGCGCCGCCGCATCACGTGGTGGCAAAGCGCCGCCGAAGCGGCGCTTTGCCACCAGCGAGCTGCCGTGCGCGGCTAATTGTGCTTCTTCCAGAAGATGCGCGCGCCCTGCACGGATTGCGCGACGTTGATGCGGGCACGCTCGAACGGCGTCACCACGCCGTCCGCCTTGGCCTTGTTTTCCAGCTTCTGGACGTGGATCTGACCGCGGACGAGTTGCTGCGCCTCCGGATAGGTCAGCCGTCCGCTCGCGATGCCGTTGTAGATGCGATGTGACTGGTTGTGCTGCCGTGCATCGATCAGCGGCGTACCCGCAAGGCTTGCGCCCGACGTCAACGCGAGCAGCAACGCAGCGGCCATGATGGACTTCATTTCACTCTCCTGTGGTTGCTGTCCACTGGCGTGAAGACCTCATTGTCCGCACTTCTCCAGCGAACGGCCGCCAGGATGCACGCGATCCGTGGTGTCAACCGTGCCTGCGCTCACACTGCAGCCCGTGTCGGCTGGTGAAGACGAATGCTGCCGCGAGCCGCATTCCACTGCCGCGAGGGGCGTCCGAAAAAAATTGCGGACTGCGTGAGCTCCCGGTCTTGCAAATCTCACCTTTGGGTGCATGTTCGCCGCGCACTACTTTTGAATGAATCATTTTTAACAATCATTTGCGACGCATGGCGGCGAGATTCATCGGCCCATCCCAGCGCGCACATCAATGGAGACCGGCCATGAAGACGATTCAGTGGCTCATGCTCACTTTCGCGACGACCGTCACCGCGAGCGGCCTTGCCGGCGCTCTCAACCCCGCCAGCGCTGCTCCGCCGCCGCCGGCGAAGAACTGCCCGGCCTTCGGCTGGTCGGAGGGACTGGGCAATTATCTCAAGCCGGACGCCGCCTTCCCCACCTCCGACACCAAGACCATCCCGACGCCGGACTGCAATTTCCATCAATGGTCGTGGGAGGCGTTCGTCTGGGCGACAGCGCTGGTGAAGGACTCGGGCTCCGGCGCCGCCGTGCCGCGGTTCATGACCTTGGCGACGCCCGACGAGCTGCTCGGCAACGCCGAGAATGCCGGCGCACCACGGCCGCGCCCGCTGACGCTGGCGGCCCGTGCCCAGGTCTTCCACGGCACGGCCGGCTTCACCGAAGGCGCCGGCGCCATCGTCGAAGCCGACGGCAACATGCTGGTCGCGCAGAACGGCTATCCCGTCTACGCCTCGGTCCACATGAACCAGGGCTATTTCAACACGGCGCGCAAGAACCTGATCGCGACCGGCGGCTACCAGAGCCAGCCGGCGGATTCATCCTTCGCCGTGGGCGATGCGGTGTTCAAGGCGACGTGGCTGCGGCTCGACCCCGGGCAGGCACCGCCTGCGGGCGCCTATACGACCCAGGCACAGGTGCCGGTGCTGGAGAACAACGTCACCCCCGGCCTGATCACGATCCGCCCGACGCCCGGCAAGTTCGTCACGGTGACCGTGGCCCTGATCGGCTTGCACGTGGTCGGCTACACCGAGAACCACCCCGAATTCCTGTGGGGCACGTTCGAGCTGAAGAACAACTCGCCGCAGACGCCGGACAACACCTTTGCGCCATCGGCGAGCCGCTCGGATCCGAAGAGCTACACGCTCTACAAGGGCCGTACACCGTTCTCGCAGGTCAACATCGCGGCGCTGCCCGGCGCCAACCGGCCGCAGTTGCGGCTCGATCCGGCGACCCAGAAGCTGACGCCGGTGACCAACGTCGTGCTCGAGAACCAGACCGGCGGCGAGAACCAGCCCAACGGCGTCGGCAACATCTTCGCGATCACGGCGCAAGCCCAGGGCTTTCTCTCCGGCCTGAAGGGCCCGCAATCGACCTTCGCGAGCTACAGCCTCGACGGCACCGTCTGGATGCTCCCCAACTCGTACAATCTGAACAGCAACCAGACCAGCGCAGTCGGATCGGTCAATCTCGCCAACGCCACCGCCGAGACCTTCGTGCAGAACGCCGACAACACGCCGATCAAGAACGTGCTGAACTGCTTCCTGTGCCACAACCCGACGTCCTATTCGTTCCAGACGCCGCCGCCGGCCAAGCTGCCGAACCGGCTGATCGCGCTGAGCCACGTGCTGTCGATCGGCTCCCCCTACGAGGTGCCGAACTCGATCTCCGGCCGGCTCCTGATGCGGCCGGATCCGTTCAGGAAGTAGGCCGACGAACCTTGCGCGGCGGCGCCGGCAGCGGGGCCGCCGACAGCCCTTTCGAGCCGATGGCAGATCTCAGGATCTGCCATCAAGCGATTGAACCGACAGCGGTTATCGGCGCGCTCCGAACATGGTGGATGAGCGCTGGGTCAGGACGGCGCCGTGGCCTGCTTCGACTCCTGCGCGGCCTCAGCCTTGGTCTCAGCTCTGGCGACGAAGCCCTTGGCCAGCGCGTGATAGAGCCCCTCCTCGCAGATCAGACGCGAGGTGCCGTAGGCGATCAGCGAGGCCATCATCAGCGGCACCACCATGGCGTGGTTGTCGGTCATCTCGGTGACGATGACGAAGGCGGTGATCGGTGCCTGCACCACGCCGGCGAAATAGGCGACCATGCCGAGCAGCATGATCGGCGCCAGTAGCGACTGCTGGAACAGGCTGGCGACGTTGGCGCCGATACCCGCCCCGACTGCGAGCGACGGCGCGAAGATGCCGCCAGGAATGCCGCTGATCGCGGCAAAGGTGGTGGCGAGGAATTTCAGCACGCCGAAATCGCCCGGCAGCGGCGTGCCGGTCTCCAGCGCCCCTTTCACCTGGGCATACCCGGTGCCGTAGATGGTATCGCCTGACGCCAGCCCGCACAGCGCGACGGCAAAGCCGCAGGCGAGCGCGAACGGCAGCGGGTGGCGCTTGATGAGCCGGCCGGATGCCCCGGGCAGCCCGCGCGCCATCGTGATCAGGATGCGGCTGAACAGGCCGCCGGCGGCGCCGCCCAAGACCCCGCAGACGGGCACCGCCAGCCAGTCGATGCCCTTGCCGAGCGCGATCGGCGTCGTGCCGAAATAGGCGTAATTGCCCATCAGGGCTAGCGAGGTCAGGCCAGCGGCGATCACGGTGGCGATGACGAGGCTCGAGGTCCGCGTCTCGAAGGCACGGCTCATCTCCTCGATGCCGAACACGATGCCGGCCAGCGGCGTGTTGAAGGCGGCCGCGACCCCGGCGGCGGCGCCGGCCAGGATCAAGCCCGGCTGCCGCCGCGGCGACAGCCGGCCGAGCGCGAACATGATGGAGGCGCCGACCTGCACGGTCGGCCCCTCGCGGCCGACCGAGCCGCCGCACAGCAGCCCGAGCAGGGTCAGCAGCACCTTGCCGATGGCGATGCGGATCGACACCAGCGGGCTGCGCGCGCTCGTGTCCGTCAGGTGGCGCGCGGCGATGGCCTGCGGGATGCCGCTGCCTTGCGCGTTCGGGAAGAAGCGCTGGGTCAGATAGACCGACAGCGCGAAGCCGGCGGGCGTCACGATCAGTGAGGCGTAGCGTGATTTCGACAACAGCCAGTTGAAGGCGAGCTGGGCCAGGTCGGCGAGCTCCGCCAGCGCCACCGCCGCCGCGCCCACCACCAGGCCGCCGGCCACGAACAGCACCCGCCGCTGCCACCGCGCCGAGGTCAGCTTGAGCCAACGCCTGCGGCGGGGGGTGATGGTCAGCATGGGCGCAACAGAGTCCGTTCTCTACGCAGGTGCAGCACCCTCGACGAAAATCAGCCGGCGGTCCAGCACCTTCCAGCGCTCGCCCAGGGCGTCGGCGTATTCGGCCGACGCATACCATTCTCGCAGCCGGGCCATCGACGGGAACTCGACGATAATGAGGGTCTTGGCCGGCGGGCCGCCTTCGACCGTCTCGGAGGTCCCGCCGCGGACCAGATAGCGCCCGCCATATTGCGCGATCGAGTGCGCCGCGCGGGTGCGATAGCGTTCCATCGCCTCGATGTCGCGCACCTCGACCTCGGAGATGACGTAAGCCGCCATGGCCGGCCTCAGGCGATAGTGTCGAGGATGCCGCCCTCGGCGCGCAGCGCGGCGCCGTTCGTGGCGGAGGCCTGCTTGGAGGCGGCGTAGACGACCATGTTGGCGATCTCGTCAACGCCGGCGAAGCGCTGCAGCAGCGAGGCCGGCCGGTGCTGCTTGACGAAAGACGAGGCCGCCTCCTCCTCCGACTGGCCGTTCTGACGGGCGAGATCCTTGACGAAGGTCTCGACGCCTTCCGACATCGTCGGTCCCGGCAGCACTGCATTGACGGTCACGCCGGTGCCGCGGGTCAGTTTGGCGAGGCCGCGGGAGACCGCGAGCTGCGCGGTCTTGGTCATGCCGTAATGGATCATCTCGGTCGGGATGTTCACCGCCGACTCCGAGGAGATGAAGATGATGCGCCCCCAGTTGCGCTTCAGCATGCCCTGCATGTAGGCGCGCGCCATGCGCACGCCGGACATGACGTTGATCTCGAAGAAGCGGCTCCAGTCCTCGTCGGGAATGTCGAAGAACTCCTTCGGCTCGAAGATGCCGGCATTGTTGACGAGGATGTCGACCTCGGGCAGCGCGGTGACGATGGCGTTGCAGCCGCCGATCTGAGCGACATCGCCGGCGACGCCGCGCAGCTTCGCCGCCGGAACCGCCTGCTTCAGCTTCGCGACGGCCGCATCGACACGGGCTTGGCTGCGACCATTGACGACGACCTCCGCGCCGGACGCAGCAAGCCCCTTGGCGATGGCAAAACCGATGCCGGCGGTCGAACCGGTGACGAGCGCGGTCTTTCCCGAGAGGTCGATGTGCATGAGCAGCTCTCCGTTGTGCTGGAGGAAAGGATGTGGGGCGTCATCGCGCCAACGCAACGCGCGGCATGCAGCGCTGATCCCTTATGATCAATCGTAGCCCGGATGAGCGAAGCGATATCCGGTGCCACACCGGCTGTGCAAGGCGAACCCGGATGTCGCTTCGGTCATCCGGGTTGCAGAACCTCAAAATGAAAACGGCGCCCGAAGGCGCCGTTTTGAACGTCGGGTCGGAGCTGCGCTTACGCGGCTTCCGAGGTCTCCTGGACCGGACCCGAGTCCAGGCCCTTGGCATCGACGTCGCGATCGACGAACTCGATCACGGCCATCGCGGCGTTGTCGCCGTAGCGGAAGCCGGCCTTGATGATGCGGGTGTAGCCGCCGTTGCGGTCCTTGTAGCGGGGTGCCAGGACGTCGAACAGCTTCTTGACCTGGTCGACATCGCGCATCTCGGCGATCGCCTGCCGACGCAAAGCGAGACCGCCCTTCTTGCCGAGGGTGACGAGCTTCTCGACGATCGGCCGCAGCTCCTTGGCCTTCGGCAGCGTGGTGACGATCTGCTCGTGCTTGATCAGCGCGGCGCACATGTTGGCGAACATCGCCTTGCGATGCTCGGCGGTGCGGTTGAGCTTCCGATGAACCTTGCCGTGACGCATTGTCTTAGTCCTTCATTTCTATCTGCCGCGACGGTTCGTCGGACATGTTGCTCAGGTGGGCTGCCTGCGTTCGCCCGAGTGGTGGACGTCATTCCGGGGCGATGCGCAGCATCGAACCCGGAATGACGAATGCTCAGTAATGATCCTCGAAGCGCTTGGCCAGCTCGTCGATGTTCTCCGGCGGCCAGCCCGGCACTTCCATGCCGAGATGCAGACCCATCTGGGCCAGCACTTCCTTGATCTCGTTCAGCGACTTGCGGCCGAAGTTCGGGGTGCGCAGCATTTCCGCTTCCGACTTCTGCACGAGGTCGCCGATGTAGACGATGTTGTCGTTCTTCAGGCAGTTCGCCGAACGTACCGACAGCTCGAGCTCGTCCACCTTCTTGAGGAAGGCTGGGTTGAAGGCGAGGTCCGGGATGATCTCCTGGGCGACTTCCTTGCGCGGCTCTTCGAAGTTGACGAAGACGTTGAGCTGGTCCTGCAGGATGCGGGCGGCATAGGCCACCGCGTCCTCCGGCGTGATCGCGCCGTTGGTCTCGATCGTCATGGTCAGCTTGTCGTAGTCGAGGATCTGGCCCTCGCGGGTGTTCTCGACCTTGTAGGAGACCTTGCGGACCGGAGAGAACAGGCTGTCGACCGGGATCAGGCCGATCGGGGCGTCCTCGGGGCGGTTGCGATCGGCGGCGACGTAGCCCTTGCCGGTGGCGACCGTGAACTCCATGCGGATCTCTGCGCCCTCGTCCAGCGTGCAGAGCTGCAGGTCAGGGTTGAGCACCACGATGTCGCCGACGGTCTGGATATCGCCGGCGGTGACGGCGCCCGGGCCCTGCTTCTTCACGACCATCCGCTTCGGGCCTTCGCCCTGCATCTTGATCGCGATGTCCTTGATGTTCAGCACGATGTCGGTGACGTCCTCGCGGACACCAGCGATCGAGGAGAACTCGTGCAGCACGCCGTCGATATGCACCGACTGCACGGCGGCGCCCTGCAGCGACGACAGCAGGATGCGGCGCAGCGCATTGCCGAGCGTCTGCCCGAAACCGCGCTCCAGCGGCTCGGCAACCACGGTGGCGAAACGGGTCGCGTCGGAGCCCGGCGTGACCTGGAGCTTGTTCGGCCGAATCAATTCTTGCCAATTCTTCTGGATCGTCACTGTTTCACCCATGGGCCAGTCATGGGATCTGACTGACTGGCGTTGGAGAACCGCGCTTCAGATCGCGGCAGTCGAAATGTCTCAAAAGCACGACGAGGCGGACATGCTGTCCGCCTCTTTCAGATTAGACGCGCCGACGCTTGCGTGGGCGGCAACCATTGTGCGGGATCGTCGTCACGTCGCGGATCGAGGTGACGGTGAAACCCGCAGCCTGCAGCGCACGGAGCGCCGATTCACGGCCGGAACCCGGGCCGGCAACCTCGACCTCGAGGGTGCGCATGCCGTGTTCCTGAGCCTTCTTGGACACGTCCTCCGCCGCGACCTGCGCGGCATACGGGGTCGACTTGCGCGATCCCTTGAACCCCATCGTGCCGGCCGACGACCAGGCAATGGTGTTGCCCTGCGCGTCGGTGATGGTGATGGTGGTGTTGTTGAACGACGAATTCACGTGGGCGACGCCGGAGGCGATGTTCTTGCGCTCACGACGGCGGACACGTGCGGCTTCCTTGGCCATATAAGTACCTTTCTCGAGATCTCAACGCCGCCGTAGTGCCAGCGGCTACACCAGAAAGGCGAATGGTGAATAGCGAGTAGCGAATAGGGATTGCCCCTACCCGCCACCCGCTATCAGCAATTCGCCAAATTACTTCTTCTTGCCGGCGATCGCCTTGGCCGGCCCCTTGCGCGTGCGCGCATTGGTGTGGGTGCGCTGGCCGCGCACCGGCAGGCCACGACGATGGCGCAGGCCGCGATAGCAGCCGAGGTCCATCAGACGCTTGATGTTGATGCCGGTCTCGCGCCGCAGGTCGCCCTCGACAACATAGTCGCGGTCGATGATTTCGCGGATCTGCAGGACTTCCTGGTCGCTCAGCTGGTTGACGCGGCGATCCTCGGCAATCTTGACCTTGTCAATGATCTCGCCCGCGATCTTCGGGCCGATGCCATGGATATACTGGAGCGCGATCAGGACGCGCTTGTTGGTCGGGATGTTGACACCGGCAATACGGGCCACGGACTTCTCTCCTGTCACCGATCCCAGGATGGACCGGCCTTCGTTCTCGCTATCTCGGGCAGGTGTCCGCAAACGCGAACAAGACGCCCACCCCTCGATTCGTGGGGCCCGGCATCTTTGGAAAACCATCCGACTTGGATGCGGGCTTATTAATGGATTCACACGGCGGTCGTCAACCGCCCCTACAAGATTCGGTCACCTCTTGGCGCGCTTTTTTGCAGCCTTTGCAGAGGTTTTCCGGGTTCCCCGGGTCGCCTTGGCAGCGGGCTTGGGGGCCTTCTTCGCAGCCTTGGAGGCTTTCTTGGGGGCCGCTTTTGCTCCCTTTTTCGCAGTCTTTGCGGCCTTTTTTGCTGTCTTTGCGGCCTTTTTCGCCGGTGCAGGCGCCCTCGGAGCCTTTTTGGCCGATTTTGCCGGCGCGGTCTTGCCCCGAGCCTTGGCACTGCGCTTGGCCGGGTTCGCCTTTTTGGCCGCCCGGCTCCCGCTGGACTTGCCAACGGCGGCCAGGATCCGTCCGATCTCCTCGGTGACCTGCTCGATCGGCATCATGCCGTCGACGGTCGCCAGCATCCGATGGTCCGAATAATAGTGGATCAGGGGCTCGGTCTGGTCGCGGTAGCTGGCTAGGCGCTTGGTCAGGACCTCCGGCGTATCATCGGCCCGCACAGCCTCGCCGCGCGCGCGGGTCTCGGCGGCCCGGCGCTCGACGCGCTCAAGCAGCACGCCTTCATTGACCCGGAGTTCGATCACCGCGTCGAGCTTCATCTGCTTCTGCTTCAGCAGCGCATCCAGCGCCTCCGCCTGCGGCACCGTGCGCGGGAAGCCATCGAGGATGAAACCATTGGCGGCGTCCGGCTGCTCGATCCGGTCGGCAATGATGCCGACCACGACCTCGTCCGGGACAAGGCCACCCGCCGCCATGATGTCCTTGGCCTTCAGCCCGATCGGCGTCTGCGCCGCCACCGCGGCACGCAGCATGTCGCCGGTCGACAGCTGAACGATGCCATATTGCTGCACCAGGCGCTGCGCCTGCGTTCCCTTGCCCGAACCGGGCGGCCCCAGAAGAATGAGTCTCATCGAATTTCGCCCCCCGGCACACGGTGAGCGACCCTCCCGCACACCTTGTTCTTGGCTTGGTGGTTCCCGGGCCGCGATCCGCCGCTATCCGCGGCGGCGCCCCCGCAGCTTCGACTTCCTGATCAGCCCCTCATACTGATGGGCGAGCAGATAACCCTGAACCTGCGCCACGGTATCCATCGTAACGCTGACCACGATCAGAAGCGAAGTGCCACCAAAGTAGAACGGGACGGAAGCGTAGGAAATCAGAATTTCCGGGATCAGACACACGATCGCCAGATAGATGGCGCCGAGCACGGTGATCCGCGACAGCACGTAATCGATATATTCCGCGGTGCGCTCGCCCGGCCTGATGCCGGGGATGAATCCGCCATGCTTCTTCAGGTTGTCGGCGGTCTCGGTCGGGTTGAACACGATCGCGGTGTAGAAGAAGGCAAAGAACAGAATCAGCGCCAGATACAGCACCAGGAACAGCGGCCGGCCATGACCGAGCTGCGTCGTGATCCACTGGAACCACTCGGGTCCCTTGCCGGCGTTGAAATTGGCGACCGTGGTCGGCAGCAGCAGCAGCGACGAGGCAAAGATCGGCGGGATCACGCCCGAGGTGTTCAGCTTCAGCGGCAGATGCGAGGACTGGCCCTCGAACATCTTGTTGCCGACCTGGCGCTTCGGATACTGGATCAGGAGCCGGCGCTGGGCGCGCTCCACGAACACGATGAAGGCGATCACGGCGACGGCCATCACGATGACGATCAGGATCAGGCCGGTCGACAGCGCGCCCTGACGGCCGAGCTCGAGCATGTTGGCAAGCGCCGAGGGCAGCTCGGCCACGATGCCGGACAGGATGATCAGCGAGATGCCGTTGCCGATGCCGCGCGAGGTGATCTGCTCACCGAGCCACATCAGGAACATGGTGCCGCCGGTCAGCGTGATCGCGGTGGAGAGGCGGAAGAACAGGCCGGGATCGGCGACGACGTTGCCCGCGCCTTCGAGGCCGACGGCGATGCCGTAGGACTGCACGGCAGCAAGAATCACCGTCAGATAGCGGGTGTATTGATTCAACATCTTGCGGCCAGCCTCACCCTCTTTCTTGAGGGCTTCGAGCTGGGGCGAGACGGTGGTGAGCAGCTGAATGATGATCGATGCCGAGATGTACGGCATGATGTTCAGCGCGAAGATCGCCATGCGGTGGATGCCGCCGCCGGCGAACATGTTGAACATGCCGAGAATGCCGCCGGCCTGCGTGCGGAACACCGAGTCCCAGATGTTCGGGTCGATGCCCGGCAGCGGAATGTAGGTGCCGAGGCGGTAGACCAGCAGCGCGCCGAGGGTGAACCAGATGCGCTTCTTCAGCTCATCGGCCTTCGCAAGCGCGCCGAAATTGAGGTTTGCCGCCAGTTGTTCCGCTGCTGAGGCCATATCTAGCTTTCTCCCGCCGCCCTTCTTCACCGCACTGGGCCCCGCGAGGGCTCGCAGGGCTGGGCAGACGCCGGATATTATCTGGTGCGCGGGCGCGTTCTGTCCATTGCCCTGCCCTCTCCGGCATGCGCCGGCGGCAGGGCAATGACGCAGATGTTACGCCGCCTCGCCTTCGTCCTTGGCTGGCGCCAGGAGCTTGACGGTGCCGCCGGCCTTCTCGACCGCCGCAATCGCCGACTTCGAGGCGCCATGCACCTCGATGTTGATCTTGGCCTTGAGCTCGCCGCGGCCGAGCAGGCGCACGCCGTCCTTGGCGCGGCGCAGCGCACCGGACTTCACGAGGGACTCGGCGTTGATCACGCTGCCGGCGTCCAGCTTCTTGGCATCGATCGCCTGCTGGATCCGGTCGAGATTGATCTCGACGAAATCGAGCGCGAAGATGTTGTTGAAGCCGCGCTTCGGCAGACGGCGATGCATCGGCATCTGACCGCCCTCGAAGCCCTTGATGCGCACGCCGGAGCGCGCGGTCTGGCCCTTGCCGCCACGGCCCGAGGTCTTGCCCTTGCCGGAGCCGATGCCGCGGCCGACGCGCATGCGCTTCTTGCGCGCGCCGGCGTTGTCGGCGATATCGCTGAGCTTCATCGCCCTTCTCCTTACTTCTCGTCGACGATGCGGACGAGATGATGAACCTTGGTGATCATGCCGCGGACCGCCGGCGTATCCGGCAGCTCGGTCACGCGGCCGATCTTGTTGAGCTTCAACCCGATCAGCGTCTCGCGCTGCGAGTGATGCCGGCGGATCGGGCTGCCGATCTGCTCGATCTTGATCGTCTTGGCGCTAGCCATCGTGTTCACTCCGAGTTGCGCCATCCAGCGGACGGCGCGCGTTCGTTAGTCGGCCCAACCTTAGTCGGCGGCGGCTTCGGCATCGCCACCGACGCGGCGGGCCTGCAGGGTCGACACCTTGATGTTGCGGCGCGCGGCGACCGAGCGCGGGCTATCCTGGTGCTTCAGCGCGTTGAAGGTCGCGCGCACCATGTTGTACGGGTTGGACGAGCCGATCGACTTCGCCACCACGTCCTGGATGCCCAGCGTCTCGAACACGGCGCGCATCGGGCCGCCGGCGATGATGCCGGTACCGGCCGGAGCCGCACGCAGATAGACGCGACCTGCACCGTGACGACCGAAGATGTCGTGGTGCAGGGTGCGGCCCTCGCGCAGCGCGACCCGGGTCAGGTTGCGCTTGGCGGAGTCGGTCGCCTTGCGGATCGCCTCCGGAACCTCACGTGCCTTGCCGTGGCCGAACCCGACCCGGCCCTTCTGATCGCCGATCACGACGAGCGCCGCAAAGCCAAAGCGCTTACCGCCCTTCACGACCTTCGCGACTCGGTTGATGTGGACGAGCTTGTCGACGAACTCGCTGTCGCGCTCCTCGCGCTCCTTGCGATCGCGACCGCCTCGTTCCCGTTCACCTGCCATGGTGCTATCCAATCTTCTGAGGGGCTCTGACGCCCATATCCATTGATGTTAGAAGCTCAGCCCGCTCTCGCGCGCCGCGTCGGCCAGCGCCTTGACGCGCCCGTGATAGAGATAACCGCCGCGATCGAACACGACTTCCTTGATCCCCGCCTTCACCGCGCGCTCGGCGAGCAGCTTGCCCACCGCCTTCGCCGCGTCGATGTCGGCACCGGTGTTGCCGGCCGAGCGCATCTCCTTCTCCATCGACGACGCGGAGGCGAGCGTCTCGCCCTTCTGATCGTCGATGACCTGAGCGTAGATGTGCTTCGACGAGCGGAACACCGACAGACGCGGACGGCCGCCGGCGGAGCGGCGCAGCGACAGCCTCACGCGCTGCTTGCGCCGGGCATTCGTAACCTTGGCTCTCGACATGTCCGGCTCCGTTACTTCTTCTTGCCTTCCTTGCGGAAGATGAATTCACCCGCGTACTTCACGCCCTTGCCCTTATAGGGCTCCGGCGGCCGGTAGGCGCGGATTTCAGCGGCCACCTGGCCGACGCGCTGCGGGTCGATGCCCGTGACCGTGATCTCGGTCGGCTTCGGCACCGCGATGGTGATGCCCTCCGGGATCTGGTAGACGACATCGTGGCTGTAGCCGAGCGCTAGCTGCAGGTTCTTGCCCTGCATCGCGGCGCGGTAGCCGACGCCGGTGATCTCGAGCTTCTTCTCGAAGCCCTTGGTCACGCCTTCGACCAGGTTGGCGATCTGAGCGCGCGCGGTGCCGTACAGCGACCGGGCGCGCTTGGTCTCGGAACGCGGGGCAACCTTGACCTGGCCGTTCTCGAACTTCACGTCCACGTCGTCATGAACGATGAACTGAAGCTGGCCCTTCGGCCCCTTCATCTTGACGGTCTGTCCGTCGACGGAGGCCGTCACTCCGGACGGCACCGCCACAGGCTTCTTGCCAATACGTGACATGGCTCAATCCTTCTCAGAACACCGTGAAGAGAACTTCACCGCCGACATTCGCGTCACGCGCGCTGTGGTCGGCCATGATTCCCTTCGGCGTCGACAAAACAGAAATTCCGAGCCCGTTGTTCACACGCGGCAGATTCTTCACCGAGGTGTAGACGCGGCGGCCGGGCTTGGAGACGCGCTCGATCTCGCGGATCACGGGCTCGCCGTCAAAATATTTCAGCTCGATCTCGATCTCGCTCCGGCCCGACGGATGCTCCAGCGTGGCATAGCCACGGATGTAGCCTTCGGACTTCAGCACCTCGAGCACGCTGGCGCGCATCTTCGAGCCAGGCGTCGAGACCTTCGACTTCGAGCGCATCTGCGCGTTGCGGATGCGGGTGATCAGATCGCTGATGGGATCGTGCGTTGACATGGTGCGACCCTCCTTACCAGCTCGACTTCACGAGGCCCGGAACCAGGCCCTTGGACCCGAGCTCGCGCAGCGCGATGCGGCTCAGCTTGTTCTTGCGGTAGTTCGACCGCGGCCGGCCCGTCAGCTCGCACCGGTTGCGGATGCGAGTCGCCGACGAATTGCGCGGCATCTCGGCCAGCTTCAGGGTCGCGGCAAAGCGCTCCTCCATCGGCTTGGACTTGTCGGCGATGATCGCCTTCAACCGGGCGCGCTTCGGGGCGGCGTTCTTCGCCATCCGCTTGCGCCGGTTGTTCTTCTCGATTGAACTCTTCTTTGCCATGCTTGGCTCCTGGGTATCCGCGTTTGAGAAGCTTGAAGTCAGCTGCTCACTGCCGGAACGGGAAATTGAATGCGGTCAGAAGGGCACGGGCCTCGTCGTCGGTCGTCGCGGTGGTGCACACCGTGATGTCCATGCCCCAGCTCTCCCCGGCCTTGTCGAAGTCGATCTCGGGGAAAATGATGTGCTCCTTGATGCCGAGCGAATAGTTGCCGCGGCCGTCGAAGCTCTTCGGGTTCAGGCCGCGGAAGTCGCGGACGCGCGGCAGCGCGACGTTGATCAGGCGGTCGATGAACTCGTACATCTTCGTCTTGCGCAAGGTGACCTTGCAGCCGATCGGCTGGTTCTCGCGCAGCTTGAAGGTCGCGATGGCGACGCGCGAGTAGGTCACGACCGCCTTCTGGCCGGCGATCAGCGACAGGTCGGCCGCGGCGGTTTCCGCCTTCTTACGGTCGTTCACGGCCTCGCCGATGCCCATGTTGAGCACGACCTTGTCGAGCCGCGGCACCTGCATGACGTTGGCGTAGCCGAACTTCTCGGTCAGCTGGCTCTTGATCGTGCGGTCGTATTCCGTGCGGAGGCGCGGGGTGTAAGCAGTCTCAGCCATCGATCTCAACTCCCGAGCTCTTGGCAACGCGGACCTTCTTGCCGTCCGCCTGAATCTTGAATCCGATGCGCGTCGGCTTGCCGTCCTTGCCGACATAAGCGACGTTCGACAGCTGGATCGGCGACTCCTTGCTGATGATGCCGCCCTCCTGGTTCTGGGTCTGCTTCTGGTGACGCTTCACCAGGTTGATGCCCCGCACCAGCGCCGTCCCCTCGTCGGGACGCACCTCGAACACCTCGCCGGTGCGACCCTTGTCGCGACCGGTCAGGACGATCACCTTGTCGCCCTTGCGGATCTTGGCAGCCATCACAGCACCTCCGGCGCAAGCGAAATGATCTTCATGTGGTTCTTGGCGCGCAGCTCGCGCGGCACCGGCCCGAAGATACGGGTGCCGACCGGCTCCGACTGGTTGTTGATCAGGACGGCCGCATTGCGGTCGAAGCGGATCACCGAGCCGTCGGCGCGGCGGATGTCCTTGCGGACGCGCACCACGACGGCTTTCATGACGTCGCCCTTCTTCACCTTGCCACGCGGAATGGCTTCCTTGATCGACACCACGATGATGTCGCCGACGGTGGCATAGCGGCGCTTCGAGCCGCCCAGCACCTTGATACACATGACACGGCGTGCGCCGGAATTATCGGCCACGTCGAGGTTGGTCTGCATCTGAATCATTGATGCACCTCGTCCTCTTCATCTGCTGCGCAGGAAAGCTGCGCCTTGTTTGATCCCGAAAGCGAAACGGGCCCTCTTCGACGAGGGCCGCGGTCCGCGCCTCAGGCGGTTTTCTTGTGCTCGCCCCGGACCACGGTCCAGCGCTTGAGCTTCGAGATCGGCTTGCTCTCCTCGATCCACACCATGTCGCCCGGCTTGAACTCGTTGTTCTCGTCGTGGGCGTGGTAGTTCTTCGAGCGGCGGATGGTCTTCTTGTAGATCGGGTGGGTGAAGCGCCGGTCGACGCGCACAACGATCGTCTTGGCCTGCTTGTCGCTGACGACGACGCCCTGAAGGGTCCGTTTCGGCATGTCGAGCCTCTTACTTCGTCTTGGCGCGCTGCTGCGCGGCGATGGTCTTGATACGGGCGATGTCGCGGCGCGCCTCACGCAGCCGCGCGGTGTTCTCCAGCTGCCCGGTGGCACGCTGGAAGCGCAGGTTGAAGCGCTCCTTCTTCAGGTTGACGATCGCATCGTCCATCTGATCGGGGCTCATCGCGCGAATGTCGGCAATCTTCATCTCGGCCATGACCATTACTCCGCAATGCGCTCGACGAAGCGCGTCTTGATCGGCAGCTTGGCGGCCGCCAGCAGCAGCGCCTCGCGCGCGATCTGGTTGCTCACGCCGTCGATCTCGAACATCACACGACCCGGCTTGACGCGGGCCACCCACAATTCAGGCGAGCCCTTGCCGGAGCCCATGCGGACTTCAGCCGGCTTCTTCGACACCGGGAGATCCGGGAACACGCGGATCCAGACGCGGCCGGCGCGCTTCATGTGACGGGTCAAGGCACGACGGGCGGCCTCGATCTGGCGCGCGGTGACGCGATCCGGCTCCATCGCCTTCAGCCCGAACTGGCCGAAGGCCAGCGTCGCGCCCGAGGACGCAACGCCGTGAATACGGCCCTTATGCGCCTTTCGGAACTTGGTCTTCTTTGGTTGCATCATGGCTTTGAGCCCTCAAACCTGTCTTGTCGCGGCTGATCGATCAGGCCGCGTCGCGGCGCGACCGGGGCTGCGAGCTCTCGCCGCCGCCTTCGTTCATCCGCTTGTCCTGTGCCATAGGATCGTGCTCGAGGATCTCGCCCTTGAAGATCCAGACCTTCACGCCGCAAGTGCCGAAGGTGGTGAACGCGGTGGCCACACCGTAGTCGATGTCGGCGCGCAGCGTGTGCAGCGGCACCCGGCCCTCGCGATACCACTCCATGCGGGCGATTTCCGCGCCGCCCAGACGACCCGAGCAGTTGATGCGGATGCCCTCGGCACCGAGACGCATCGCCGACTGCACGGCGCGCTTCATGGCGCGGCGGAACGCGACGCGGCGCTCGAGCTGCTGGGCGATCGACTCGGCGACCAGGGTCGCATCGAGCTCCGGCTTGCGGATCTCGACGATGTTGATGACGACGTCCGACGAGGTGATGTCGGCGACGCGCTTGCGCAGCTTGTCGATGTCCGCGCCCTTCTTGCCGATCACGACGCCCGGACGCGCCGAGTGGATCGTGACGCGGCACTTCTTGTGCGGACGCTCGATCACGATGCGGGCGACGGCCGCCTGCTTGAGCTCCTTGTGCAGGATCTCGCGGATCTTGACGTCTTCATGCAGCAGCTTGCCGTACTCGGCCTTGCCAGCGAACCAGCGCGAATCCCAGGTCCGGTTGATGCCGAGACGCAGACCGATCGGATTGATCTTTTGACCCATCGTATTCTCCCAGCGCCTGCTTTAAGCGCTCGCCTCGACCTGACGCACAATGATCGTCAGCTGCGAAAACGGTTTGAAAACTCGGCCCGAACGGCCACGGCCGCGCGGCGAGAAACGCTTCATCACGATTCCCTTGCCGACGAAAGCCTGCGAGACGACGAGATCGTCGACCTCGAGCTCGTGATTGTTCTCGGCATTGGCGATCGCCGATTCCAGGCACTTCTTGACGTCGACCGCAATCCGCTTGCGCGAGAACTGCAGGTCGGCGAGGGCGGCCGACGCCTTGCGGCCGCGGATCATCTGCGCCACCAGGTTCAGCTTCTGCGGGCTCACCCGAAGCATCCGGGCCACAGCCTTGGCCTCGTTTTCGGGGAGGCTCCGTTCGCGCTTTGGTTTGCTCATCGCTTAATCCTCAAGCCTTCTTGGCTTTCTTATCGCCCGAATGGCCGTGGAAGGTGCGGGTCGGCGAGAACTCGCCGAACTTGTGGCCGACCATCTCTTCGTTGATCGCCACCGGCACGTGCTTCTGGCCGTTGTAGACGCCGAACGTCAGGCCGACGAACTGCGGCAGGATGGTCGAGCGGCGGCTCCAGATCTTGATGACGTCGTGACGGCCGGACGCGCGCGCCGCATCTGCCTTCTTGAGCAGCGACGCCTCGACGAACGGGCCTTTCCAGACTGAACGAACC
Source organism: Bradyrhizobium sp. SZCCHNRI2009 (assembly GCF_032485115.1). NCBI lineage: Bacteria > Pseudomonadati > Pseudomonadota > Alphaproteobacteria > Hyphomicrobiales > Nitrobacteraceae > Bradyrhizobium > Bradyrhizobium sp. SZCCHNRI2009. The sequence continues at coordinate 994,565 of NZ_JAUEUH010000001.1, read as the reverse complement.
ATGTCCGTCGTTCCTTACTTCTTCCGCTTGTGGCGGCTCAAGAGAATGAATTTATCGGTCGACTTGTTGGTGCGGGTCTTCTTGCCCTTGGTAGGCTTGCCCCACGGAGTGACCGGGTGACGACCGCCCGAGGTACGGCCTTCGCCGCCGCCGTGCGGATGGTCGATCGGGTTCATCGCGACACCGCGGTTGTGAGGCCTGCGGCCCATCCAACGCTTGCGGCCGGCCTTGCCGATCGAGGTGTTCATGTGGTCCGGGTTCGACACCGCACCGATGGTGCCGCGGCAGCGGCCGTGCACCAGGCGCTGCTCGCCCGAGTTCAGGCGGACGATCACGTAGTCCTGGTCGCGGCCGACGATCTGGGCGTAGGTGCCTGCCGAACGCGCGAGCTGGCCGCCCTTCCCGATCTTGACCTCGATGTTGTGCACGATCGTGCCGACCGGCATGTTGCCCAGCGGCATGACGTTGCCCGGCTTCACGTCGACATAGTTGCCGGCGACGATGGTGTCGCCGACCGCCAGGCGCTGCGGCGCCAGGATGTAGGCGAGCTCGCCGTCCTGATACTTGACGAGCGCGATGAAGGCGGTCCGGTTCGGATCATACTCCAGGCGCTCGACGGTCGCGGGAACGTCGACCTTGTCGCGCTTGAAGTCGACCGTGCGGTACGACTGCTTGTGACCGCCGCCGAGGAAGCGAACGGTGATGCGGCCGGTGTTGTTGCGACCGCCGCTCGACTGCTTGCCTTCGGTCAGCGCCTTGACCGGCTTGCCCTTGTAGAGGGCCGAACGATCGACCATCACCAGCTGGCGCTGGCCGGGCGTCGTGGGATTGAATGTCTTCAGTGCCATGGCAGCTCAGCCTTACAGTCCGGTGGTCACGTCGATACGGTGGCCCTCTTCGAGGGTCACGATCGCGCGCTTGCTGTCCGATTGCGAACCGAAATTGCCGCGGAACACCTTGGTCTTGCCCTTGCGGACGAGCGTGTTGACGCTCTTGACCTTGACGTCGAACAGCTTCTCGATCGCTTCCTTGATCTGCGGCTTGGTCGCCTTGGCGGCCACCTTGAACAGAACCTTGTTGTGCTCCGAGGCGAAGGTCGCCTTCTCGGTCACGACCGGCGCGATGATGATGTCGTAGTGGCGCGGATCGATGGTCTTCATTTGAAGCGCGCCTCCAGCGCATCGATCGCCGCCTTGGTCAGCACGAGCTTCTGACGGCGCAGGATGTCGTAGACGTTGATGCCCTGGATCGGCAGCACGTCCATGTTCGGAATGTTGCGGGCGGCATTGGTGAAGCCGGTATGCAGCTCGGCGCCGTCGATGATCAGGGCGTTGGTCAGGCCGAGACCCGAGAAGTGACCGATCAGCGCCTTGGTCTTCGCCGCCTCCAGGGTGGCGTTCTCCAGCACGACCAGATCACCGTCCTTGGCCTTGGCCGACAGCGCATGCTTCAGCGCCAGCGCACGGACCTTCTTCGGCAGGTCGGTCGCATGCGAGCGCACGACCGGACCGAAGGCGCGGCCGCCGCCACGGAACTGCGGCACACGAGCCGAGCCATGACGAGCACCGCCGGTGCCCTTCTGCTTGTACATCTTCTTGCCGGTGCGCCAGATCTCGGCGCGGCCCTTGGCCTTGTGGGTGCCGGCCTGACGCTTGTTGAGCTGCCACTGGACGCAGCGCGCGATGATGTCGGCACGCGGCTCCAGACCGAAGATGGCGTCGGACAGCTGGACGGAGCCGGCTTCCTTGCCCTCGAGGGTGGTGACTTTCAGTTCCATTTATGCGCCCTCCTGCACGGCCGGCGCTTCGGCAGCCTGCTCACCCGCGACCTTGAACTTGCCGGGCTTCGGCGCTTCCTTCGGCAGCGGCTTCTTGACGGCGTCGCGCACCGAGATCCAGCCCCCCTTGGAGCCGGGCACCGCGCCTTCCACCAGGATCAGGCCGCGCTCGACGTCCGTCTGCACCACACGCAGGTTCAGCGTGGTGATGCGATCGACGCCCATGTGACCGGGCATCTTCTTGTTCTTCCAGGTCTTGCCGGGGTCCTGACGGCCACCGGTCGAACCGATCGAACGATGCGAGATCGACACACCGTGCGTGGCGCGCAGACCGCCGAAGTTCCAGCGCTTCATGCCGCCGGCGAAGCCCTTACCGACCGAGGTGCCGGTGACGTCGACGAACTGGCCGACGACGAAATGGTCGGCCTGGATCTCGGCGCCGACCGGGATCAGCGAATCCTCGCTGACACGGAATTCGGCGAGCTTGCGCTTCGGCTCGACCTTGGCGACCGCGAACTGGCCGCGCTCCGCCTTCGGCATGTAGACCGTCTTGCGGCTGCCACTGCCGAGCTGCAGCGCGACGTAGCCGTTCTTCTCGGTGGTGCGGTGACCGACCACCTGGCAATTGCCGAGCTTCAGCACGGTCACGGGGATATGTTCGCCGGTCTCCGTGAAGACCCGCGTCATCCCGACCTTTTGTGCGATCACTCCGGAGCGCATCGGCGTGCTTCCTGTTCTTCTCTATGTCCGCGTGAGGTGCGAACGTGAATCCAAAAACTTAGAGCTTGATCTCGACGTCGACGCCGGCGGCCAGATCGAGCTTCATGAGAGCATCGACGGTCTGCGGGGTCGGATCGACGATGTCGAGCAGGCGCTTGTGAGTGCGCATCTCGAACTGCTCGCGGCTCTTCTTGTCGACGTGCGGCGAACGGTTCACGGTGAACTTCTCGATGCGGGTCGGCAGCGGAATGGGTCCGCGAACCTGCGCGCCGGTCCGTTTCGCCGTGTTGACGATCTCGCGCGTCGACGTATCGAGGATACGATGGTCAAACGCCTTGAGACGGATGCGGATATTTTGGCCGTTCATTGCCGTATCTTTCTGTGAGTAGTGAGTGGCGAGTAGCGAACGGCGAATGGATAATCTCCATTCGCCACCCGCCATTCCCTATTCGCTGTTGTTACTCGATGATCGAGGCGACGACGCCGGCGCCGACGGTGCGGCCGCCCTCGCGGATGGCGAAGCGCAGCTTCTCCTCCATCGCGATCGGCACGATCAGGTGCACTTCCATCGCAATGTTGTCGCCCGGCATCACCATCTCGGTGCCTTCCGGCAGGTGAACGACGCCGGTCACGTCGGTCGTGCGGAAGTAGAACTGCGGACGATAGTTGGTGAAGAACGGCGTGTGACGGCCACCCTCTTCCTTGGTGAGGATGTAGGCCTCAGCCTTGAACTTGGTGTGCGGCTTGACCGAACCCGGCTTGCACAGAACCTGGCCGCGCTCGACGTCCTCGCGCTTGGTGCCGCGGAGCAGCGCGCCGATGTTGTCACCGGCCTGGCCCTGATCGAGCAGCTTGCGGAACATTTCAACGCCAGTGACGGTGGTCTTCTGGGTCGGACGGATGCCGACGATCTCGATTTCCTCACCGACCTTGATGATGCCGCGCTCGACACGGCCGGTCACCACGGTGCCGCGGCCCGAGATCGAGAACACGTCTTCGACCGGCATCAGGAAGGGCTGGTCGATCGGACGCTCCGGCTGCGGAATGTACTCGTCGACATTGCGCATCAGCTCGAGGATGGCGTCGTGGCCGAGCTTCTTGTCCGAATCTTCCAGAGCGGCGAGCGCCGAGCCCTTGATGATCGGGATCTTGTCGCCCGGGAATTCGTACTTCGAGAGCAGCTCGCGGACCTCGAGCTCGACGAGCTCCAGCAACTCCGGATCGTCGACCATGTCGCACTTGTTGAGGAACACGACCAGCGCCGGCACGCCGACCTGGCGGGCGAGCAGGATGTGCTCACGGGTCTGCGGCATCGGGCCGTCAGCGGCCGACACGACCAGGATCGCGCCGTCCATCTGGGCAGCGCCGGTGATCATGTTCTTCACGTAGTCGGCGTGGCCGGGGCAATCGACGTGCGCGTAGTGGCGGTTCTTGGTCTCGTACTCGACGTGCGCGGTCGAGATGGTGATGCCGCGCGCCTTCTCTTCCGGGGCCTTGTCGATCTGGTCGTAGGCAGTGAACGTCGCACCGCCCGTCTCGGCCAGGATCTTGGTGATTGCAGCCGTCAGCGAGGTCTTGCCGTGGTCGACGTGACCGATGGTGCCGATGTTGCAGTGGGGCTTGTTACGTTCAAACTTAGCTTTGGCCATTTGACTCTCCGTTCAGTCGCTAACTTGAGCTAACGACAATCAGGCAAACTTCTTCTGGACTTCGGCCGACACGTTGGCCGGCGCTTCAGCGTAGTGCGAGAACTGCATCGTGAAGGTCGCGCGCCCCTGGCTCATGGAGCGCAGGTTGTTCACGTAACCGAACATGTTCATGAGCGGCACCATCGCGTTGATGACGTTGGCATTGCCGCGCATGTCCTGGCCCTGGATCTGGCCACGACGCGAGTTCAGGTCGCCGATGACCGAGCCGGTGTAGTCTTCCGGGGTCACCACCTCGACCTTCATGATCGGCTCGAGCAGAACCGACTTACCCTTCTGCAGCGCCTCGCGGAAAGCCGCACGAGAGGCGATTTCGAAGGCCAGCGCCGACGAGTCGACATCGTGGTACTTGCCGTCGACCAGCGCCACCTTGACGTCGACCACCGGGAAGCCGGCGACGACGCCCGCGCCGAGCACGCTCTCGATGCCCTTCTCGACGCCCGGGATGTATTCCTTCGGAACCGCACCGCCGACGATCTTGGACTCGAACACGTAGCCGCCACCGGGCTCATTCGGCTCGACCACGAGGCTCACGGCCGCGAACTGGCCGGTACCACCGGTCTGCTTCTTGTGGGTGTAGTCCACGTTGGCCGGCTTGGTGATACGCTCACGGAACGCCACCTGCGGCGCGCCGATGTTCGCATCGACCTTGTAGGTGCGCTTGAGGATGTCGACCTTGATGTCGAGATGGAGCTCGCCCATCCCCTTGAGGATGGTCTGGCCCGACTCGTGATCGGTCGACACGCGGAAGGACGGATCCTCCGCGGCCAGCTTCGCCAGCGCGACGCCGAGCTTCTCCTGGTCGGCCTTCGACTTCGGCTCGATCGCAATCTCGATGACCGGCTCCGGGAATTCCATCTTTTCCAGGATCACCTGGTTGGACGGATCGCACAGCGTGTCACCGGTGCGGGCTTCCTTGAGGCCTGCGAGGGCGACGATGTCGCCGGCATAGGCTTCCTTGATGTCCTCGCGGTTGTTCGCATGCATCAGCAGCATGCGGCCGATGCGCTCCTTCTTCTCGCGGGTCGAGTTCACGACGCCGGTGCCCGAGGTCAGGATGCCCGAATAGATGCGGCAGAACGTGATCGTGCCGACGAAGGGGTCGTCCATGATCTTGAACGCGAGCAGCGCCAGCGGCTCCTTGTCGTCCGCCTTGCGCACGACCTCGTTGCCCTTGTCGTCGGTGCCCTTGATCGCAGGCACATCGAGCGGCGACGGCAGATAGTCGACGACGGCGTCGAGCAACGGCTGCACGCCCTTGTTCTTGAAGGCCGAGCCGCACAGCACCGGATAGAACGCGCCGGTCAGCACGGCCTTGCGGATCAGGCGCTTCAGAGTCGCCTCGTCCGGCTCCTTGCCGTCCAGGAACGCGGTGAGCGCGTCGTCGTCGAGCTCGACGGCGGCCTCCACCAGCTTCTCGCGATATTCCTTGGCCTGGTCGGCGAGATCAGCCGGGATCTCGACGTAGTCGAACTTCGCGCCGAGCGCCTCGTCGTTCCAGACGATCGCCTTCATCGTCACGAGATCGATGCAGCCCTTGAAATTGTTCTCGGCGCCGATCGGCAGCTGGATCGCAACAGGCTTCGCACCCAGGCGATCGACGATGTCGGCCAGGCACTTGAAGAAGTCGGCACCGGTCTTGTCCATCTTGTTGGCGAAGACGATGCGCGGAACCTTGTACTTGTCGCCCTGGCGCCAGACGGTCTCGGTCTGCGGCTCGACGCCCTGGTTGGAGTCGAGCACGCACACGGCGCCGTCGAGCACGCGCAAGCTGCGCTCGACCTCAATGGTGAAGTCGACGTGGCCGGGGGTGTCGATGATGTTCAGGCGCTTGCCGTTCCAAAACGCGGTGGTCGCAGCCGAGGTGATCGTGATGCCACGCTCCTGCTCCTGCTCCATCCAGTCCATCGTCGCGGCACCTTCGTGCACTTCGCCGATCTTGTGGCTCTTGCCGGTATAATAGAGGATGCGCTCGGTCGTCGTGGTCTTGCCGGCGTCGATATGCGCCATGATGCCGAAGTTGCGATAGTCTTCGATGGCGTGTTGGCGGGGCATGGGTGTGTTCCCTGATTTCCGTTCGGGTCGCCGTTACCAGCGATAGTGCGAGAAGGCGCGGTTGGCTTCCGCCATCCGGTGCACGTCTTCACGCTTCTTCACGGCGTTACCCCGATTGTTCGAGGCGTCGAGCAGCTCCGCCGAAAGCCGCTCGGTCATCGTCTTCTCGTTGCGGTCGCGCGCGGCCGAGATCAGCCAGCGGATGCCCAGCGCCTGCCGGCGGGTCGAACGAACTTCGACCGGCACCTGATAGGTCGCACCACCGACGCGGCGGGAGCGAACCTCGATGGTCGGCATGACGTTTTCGAGGGCCTGCTCGAACACCGTCAGCGGGCTCTGCTTGGTCTTGGCCTCGATGATGCCGAACGCGCCGTAGACGATACCTTCGGCGACCGACTTCTTGCCGGCGTACATCACCGAGTTCATGAACTTGGTGACAATGATGTTCCCGAACTTCGGATCCGGAAGCACTTCACGCTTTTCGGCTGAATGGCGACGCGACATGTGATCTTGTTCCCGCTTCTCTCGAACGTCTTACTTCGGACGCTTCGCGCCATACTTCGAACGGCGCTGCTTACGGTTCTTGACGCCCTGGGTATCCAGCACGCCGCGGAGGATGTGATAGCGCACGCCCGGCAAGTCCTTGACGCGGCCGCCGCGGATCATGACCACCGAGTGCTCCTGCAGGTTATGGCCTTCACCCGGAATGTAGCCGATCACCTCGAAGCCGTTGGTCAGGCGCACCTTGGCGACCTTACGAAGCGCCGAGTTCGGCTTCTTCGGGGTCGTGGTGTAGACGCGCGTGCAAACGCCACGCTTCTGCGGCGACTGCTGCAGCGCCGGCACCTTCTTGCGCGACTTCTGCACTTCGCGCGGATTTGCGATCAGCTGGTTGATCGTCGGCATCTTGGCCTTCACCCTTCTCAACGTTCGCACGGAGACCGCGACCGGCTTCCGCAAATTCTGTTCGAGGTTCCCCGCCTCACCGGGCCGTTTCGCGCGATTAAAACCCACGCAAAACGAAATCGCGCCAACCGTCCATCGCTGAACGGAAAGCGCTTGACGCCACAGAGGACCGCGATCACCACCAGTCAGCTTGCGCTGGCGGGCGGCCTACCGAGGTCATGCATCCGAAATTGGTCTCAGGAGAACGAGCTCGAGAGATCTAATATCGTTTTGGCATTGCCTAGCTATGATCGACAGCGTTTGAGCGGCATTCGTCGAGGGTGGTGCCCGTCCCGCCCTGTTTCGGGTGGTCTGGGTGATCCGTACCGACGCTGGCGAAGCTCACCGCCTGTCGTTGAGTGCCGGCCTTTTATAAGCGGTAAATATCCAAGTCAAGCAAAACGACGCCGCAGGACGCGCAAAGAAGCGCTTCTGGCCGCTGCGGTTTCCGGTCCCGACAGGGCCCCCGCCGTCCGAGGTATCTGCAGACCGCACAGCCCTGCGAGTGCAGGCGCCTCTCCAGCCCGGGACATGTCCAGAAACATCGAAGATAAGGCTTTTTTCGGCTTTGGCCGACAAGGATGGCGCCGCGACGAGGCGCCTGGTGACAGAATATACCGACATTGCGATCATTGGCGGCGGCCTGAGCGGCTCGATCACGGCCGCCATGCTCGGAATGGCCGGCATCCCCGCGATTCTCGTCGATCCCCACGCGGTATCCCCGCCCGACTTTCGAATCGAGAAGATCTCCGGTGCCGAGCAGATCGGCCGATTCCGTCGCACCGGGATCGCCGACAAGGCGTTGACCCAAGCCACCCTGGCCCCGGAGAACTGGATCGCCCGATTCGGCTACGTGCTCGAACGGGCTCAGGTCCAGCAATACGGCATTCCGTATGATGCGCTCGTGACGGCGGTGCGCGACCAGATCCCAGGCGCTGTGACGCGAATCGTCGCCAAGGCCGTAGCGATCACGCCAACCGAGGATCGCCAGTCGGTCGTGCTGTCCAACGGGCAGACGATCTCCGCCCGCCTCGTCGTGCTCGCCAACGGGCTGAACGTCGGGCTGCGGCACATGCTGGGAATCACCCGCACGATCACCAGCCCCGCCCATTCGATCTCGATCGGGTTCGACCTGACGCCGGTCGGCCGTTCCGCCTTCCCATTCCCGGCCATGACCTATTTCCAGGAACGAGCCAAGGCGCGGGTGCCCTACATCACCCTGTTCCCGATCGGCGAGCGCATGCGGGCGAACCTGTTCGCCTACCGCGAGGTCGATGATCCCTGGCTTCGGGCGATCCGCCGCAACCCGGTCGAAACGCTGGCCGCCGCCCTGCCCGGCCTGCGGCGGATCACGGGCGAGTACGCCGTGAGCGGCGAGGTGCGGGTCCGGCCCGCCGATCTCACCATCAACAGCGGGTACCGCATGCCGGGTGTCGTGCTCGTCGGCGACGCCTTCTGCACCACCTGCCCCGTCACCGGCACCGGTTCCGACAAGGTGTTCACCGATGTCGAGCGCCTCTGCAACGTCCACATTCCGCGCTGGCTGGCGACTGACGGCATGGGCGAGGCCAAGATCGCGGCCTTCTATGCGGACCCGGTCAAGACGGCCTGCGATGCGTGGTCGCTCGAGAAGGCATGGAATTTCCGATCGGTCTCGATCGGGGCCAGCCCCTATTGGCAGGCGCAACGCTGGGCGCGCTTTGCCGTCTCGCTCGGCCGCGGGGTTCGGCAGCGGCTGACGAAGACCAATGCGCCGCTCAACGTCTATTCCTCGTCATCATCCTCCTCGTCGTCGTCCTCCTCGTCATCGCTGTCGTCGTCGGCCTGATCCTGCCGGCTCGGCTGATGGCCCTGGTCATCCCAGAGCTTGCGATAGGTCCCATTCTTCGCCAAGAGCTCCGCGTGGCTGCCGCGCTCGATCGCCCGGCCGCCGGAGATGACGATGATCTCGTCCATCTCGACCACCGAGGTCAGGCGGTGGGTCGACCAGATCATGGTGCGGCCCTTGGCGACCTTGAGCAGGGTGCGGTTGATCGCGGCTTCCGTGGTCTGGTCCAGCGCCGAAGTGGCCTCGTCGAGCAGCAGCACGGACGGGTTGCGGATGATGGCGCGGGCGATCGCGATGCGCTGGCGCTGTCCACCGGACAGCGTGTCGCCGCGCTCGCCGACGATGGTATCGTATTTCTGCGGCAGGCTCATGATGTAGCGGTGGATCTCGGCCTTCTTGGCCGCCTCCTCCACCTCCGCGTCGGTGGCGCCCTCCTTGCCGAGCCGGATGTTCTCCCGCAGCGACATGTTGAACAGCATGTTGTCCTGGAACACCACGGCCATGCTGCCGCGCAGCGAATCGCGCGTCACCTTGCGGATGTCGACGCCGTCGATGGTGACGCGGCCTTCATCGGGTACGTAGAGCCGCAGGATCAGGTTGAGCAGCGTGCTCTTGCCCGAGCCCGACGGACCGACGATCGCGATCCGCTTGCCGACGTCGAGCTTGAGGCTCAGATTGTCGAGCACCGGCGTCTCGCTGCCCTCGTACTGGAAGGTCACGCGCTCGAAGGTGATGTCGTGGCTGATGCGGGGCAGATCCGGCGCGCCCGGCCGGTCGGCGCCGCGGGTCGGCTCGTCCAACAGCTCCTGCATGTGCCGGATCGCGGCCGCCGAGGAGATCGACACCGGCACGAAATGCATGACATGGGCGATGTTGTAGGACACCTCCCAGAATGCGCTCTCGAAGGTGACGAAGGTGCCGATCGTGATCTGGCCCTTGGTGGCGAGATAGGCGCCGAGAGCGAGCACGACGAGATGCAGCAGCAGCACGGAGATCGTGACGGTGCGCTCGACCATGGTCGACAGGAACATCGCATCGGCCATCTTGCGCCGCGCCGCGTCGTTGCGGAAGCTGAACCAGCCGAATACCTTGCGGTGGAGGCTGAAGGCCTTGATGACGGCTTGCGCCGCGATGTTCTCCTGGATCACGCCGAGCAGCGACGCTTCGTTCAGTTTCTGCTCGTAATTGGCCTGAACCGCCTTCGGCGTCAGGATACGCGGGCCGATCAGGGTGATCGGAAACACCAGCAGCGCGATCGCAGCGAGCTGCCAGTTCAGGAACAGCATCAGAATGATGCCCGCAATCAGCTCGAGGAACGGCAGCACAGCGCTGTTGGCGAAACTCTTCACGACGTTCTCGAACGCCGACATGTCGACCGAGAAGCGCGACAGGATCTCGCCGCGCTTGGTACGCTGGAAATAGGCGGCCGGCAGGTTCTGCACGTGATCGAACAGACGGGTGCGAACGTCCGAGATGACGCAGGCCGCGAGCCGCGCATCCCAGCGCTCGTAGAGCACGGCAATGATCGAGGTGAAGATGCCCGCAGCGGCGAGCACGCCGAGGATGCGATAGAGCGCCTCGAAATCCTCTTCGCCGAGCGCATCGTCGATCAGGAACTTGAGGCTGAGCGGCATGATGACGTTGAACAGCGTCTCGATCAGGACGCCGATCGACACGAAAGCCAGCATCTTCTTGTATCTGGCGAGCAGCGGCGAGACGAAGCCGTAGATGGTTGCAAGCGCACCTGCGGCCTCGCGGGCCGTGTAGACGACGAGATCCTCGTCGTCGTCATCATCGTCGAGGTCGAGGCCGGCCTCTTCACCGTCCTCCTCGTCATCGTCCTCATCGTCGCCGACGACGTCAGCCGTCTCTGTCGCCGACGTCTTCGCTGTTCCGGGTTTTGGAACGGCAGGCACGGCCGCCGCCGGCCCCCGCTTGTCCAAATCATCGGCAGGATCAGCTGCCGTTGCGGACGTCTGATTTCGCGGCGGTGAAGATTTGGGCGCCATTCAACGAACCGATCCTGCACGGCCAGTATGACCGTAACGGATTAAAGCGGCTCGGCTTTACCACCTGTGTCCGCCTGCCGCCAGCATTCTCGCCATACGGTGCCGCACCCGCCGCGACCAAGACGCGGCCCTGTCACGCAACCAGCACGGTCACAAGCGCCGCGGACGCAAGACAGCATCGAGATGCCGGTCAACGCCCGCGGCCCTGCCTCGAAGTGCCGGCGGCTGTGCCGCGAGCCTAGTCTTCGTCCTCGACCTTGTCGAAGAACGAATAGCGCAGGCTGTCGGCGTCGGCGTACCACTGGCCGGGCCCCTTGTTGGCCGCGAGCGTCGCTGCCCACACCTCGTCGGTGCAATCGCGGCGGTGCATGGCCAGATCGAACCCGTTGCCGAAGAACAGCTCCGACCACTCCCACCAGGTGCCGAGCTTCTTGACCCCGCGCAGCAGGTCGTAGCGGTCGACCAGCGCCGGAGCCATGTCCGAGGTGATCGAGCCGAACACGAGGCCGGTCTTGACGACGCGGTTGAGCTCGCGGATCGCGCGCGCAACCTGCTTGTCACCGAGATGGCAGAGGCTGGTCTCGAACACGAAATCGAACTCACCGGTCTTGAATGGCATATCGGTGATCGAGCCGAGCTTGTTGTATTTCCTCAGCGCCTTCGGCGTCTTGCCATGGATGTAGCGGTTGTTCTCGATGCCCCAGGCATCGATGCCGCGCTCGCGGAGCGCTCCCACCAGTTCACCGCTCGCGGAGCCGGCGACCAGGAGCTTGTAGCCTTTGCCCTTGCCGGCCCGGTTCCAAACGATCTTGATCAGGCTGGTCAGATAGTCCGGATCGGTGAACTGCGACCACGCTTCGCTGTACGGCCCCTGCCCGCGATAATTGTCGAAATAGTCACGGTCGATCTTGTCGGACAGCGGCGTTTCGGCCTGCGAGCGGGCGCGGCGCAGCCGCATCATTTCGGTCAGGATGATGTCGGTGGCGGCGTCCGACGAATCGAGCAGCCCGTTCAGGGTCGAGTCGAACAGGTAGTCCCCGACCACGACGATGCCGGGGTGCTCCTTCGGCTCAGGCCGGTGATTGGTCATGACGTCGCGTACCGGCAGACCGCCGGGCAGCGCGTTGACGGACGACAGCCAGCGGTGGATCTTGCCTTCCATGAAGTGTGCGCGCGCGTCGCCGAGCGCCGCAGGGAGCGACTTCAGCGCGGCATCGATCAGCTCCTGGTCCGAGAGGTTGGCGAAGGCGAGCGCATCCGAGCCCGCGATCAGCCAGTTGAGCACGCCGTGCTTGCCGACATCGTGGCGCGAGCCCTCGTTGTAGATGCAGCAGCCGCCGAACGCCTCCGACATGAACCAGGAGCCCGGAATCTTCTCGCCCCAGAACGGCTCGTCGAACAGGATCGAGACGCGCAGATAATGCGCGGGACGATCGAAATAGGCGATGTGCTTGACCATGGACTGGCGCAGCTTCTCGCCCTCCCAGCCGACCGTCGACAGCCAGGAATGCGGCAGGCACACCAGGACGAGATCGAACTCGCGCGTCTCCGGCCCCTTGCCGTTCATCATGTTGAGCCGGTAGCGACCCGCCTCGGTCTTGCCGATGCGGAGCACGCGATGATTGAGCTGGATGTCGGCATCGACCTCGGAGCGCAGGCACTCGATCAGTTGCTCGTTGCCGTTCTGAATCGAGTACAGGCCGATATAGTCGTCGATATCCATGACGAAGTTCTTGAGCGCATTGAGGCCGTTGGTGTTGTGGGCCTCGGTCGCGAGGTCGGAGCGCGACATCACCTTGAAGAAGCGCTTGGCCGTGGGATCCTCGACCTCCTCGTCGAGCAGCTCTTCGCAGGTCTTGTAGGCCCAGGGGTGCTCGTTATCGTGGGCGCCGACGCCCTCGTAATATTCGACCGGCGACATCACGTCGGTACAACGCTTGCGGAACGCCTCGACCGCAGCGGCCGTCTTCGGGCCGTATTTGCGGCGCAGCCCCGGCACGTCGTCGAGCAGCTCGCCGTCGAGTTGCACCTGCAGCGCATCCATCGGAATCGTCTGCAGCCCGAAATGCTGGATCAGCTCGCGCAGCGGATCAGGGCCGGTCATCGAGTAGTCGTAGATTTCTGCGACACCAGCCTCATACATCGCCGGTGCGGTATCGAACTTGCGCGTCACGATCTTGCCGCCGAGCCGGTCGGATGCCTCGTAGATCGTCACCTTGCAGAGATCGCCGAGTTTGCGCCTCAGATACCAGGCGCTCATCAGGCCACCCGGACCGCCACCAACAATCGCAAGGTCAAGCATCGAAGTTCCGCCATCTCCGGCTGTCAGCGACGTTGCCGGTCGTCCATACAGGGGTCCTGCCACCCTCGGGGCTCGATCGGCCATAGCGTAACCGGCCCGCAAAAGATTTGCGCCGGAGCAAATCGGCGCATCGCCACGGGAATCGACGGAAATCAGCTCAGCGGATCTGATGCTTCCAAAAGCGCCTCTGTCCCTGAAGGGAAGATGAACAACGGGGCAGCAGCGCGGCAACAGGAGAAGAAAATGTCAAAAAAAGGCCGGCAAACGCCGGCCTTTTCTACGCGCGATGAACGCACGGCAGACCCCGACACCGTCGGGGTCATGCCGCAACCGTCCGTTTACTCCGCCGGCGGCAGCGCGAGCGGCTGAGGCTCGGGCTGCGCCGGCACGATCGCCGCCTGCTTCTCGCGCTCGTCGAGAATCAGCTTGTCGCGCTTCAAAGCGACTTCGCGGATGCGGGCCATCGAGGCGCCGGTGCCGGCCGGGATCAGGCGTCCTACGATGACGTTCTCCTTGAGACCCTCGAGTGGATCGATCTTGCCGTTGACCGCCGCCTCGGTGAGGACGCGGGTGGTCTCCTGGAACGAGGCCGCCGAGAAGAACGACCGGGTCTGCAGGCTCGCCTTGGTGATGCCGAGCAGAACCGGAGTGCCTGTGGCCGGCTTCTTCGCCTCCTCCACGGCCTTCGCGTTCAGCAGGTCGAACTCGATCTTGTCGACCTGTTCGCCCGAGATCATGTCGGTATCGCCCTGGTCGGTGATCTCCACCTTCTGCAGCATCTGGCGGACAATCACCTCGATGTGCTTGTCGTTGATGAGCACGCCCTGCAGCCGGTAGACCTCCTGGATCTCGTTGACCAGATAGGCCGCGAGCTCCTCGATGCCCTTGATCGCCAGGATGTCGTGCGGCGCCGGGTTGCCTTCGACGATGAAGTCGCCCTTCTCGACGATGTCGCCATCCTGCAGATGGATGTGCTTGCCCTTCGGGATCAGGTACTCGCGCGGCTCCTCGGTCTTGTCGACCGGCTCGATCGAGATGCGACGCTTGTTCTTGTAGTCGCGACCGAACCGGATGGTGCCGGCGATCTCGGCGATGATCGCGGCATCCTTCGGCTTACGCGCTTCGAACAGCTCCGCCACCCGCGGCAGACCGCCGGTGATGTCGCGCGTCTTGGCGCTTTCCGTCGAGATACGCGCGAGGATGTCGCCCGGCTTCACCGTCGAGCCGACGTCGACCGACAGAATCGCGTCGACCGACAGCATGTAGCGGGCATCGCCGCCGCGGGCGAGCTTGAGCACCTTGCCGTCCTTGCCCTTGATCACGATGGCCGGACGCAGATCCGCGCCACCGCGCGTTCCACGCCAGTCGATGACCACGCGCTTGGCGATACCGGTGGACTCGTCGAGCGTTTCCGAGATCGACAGACCCTCGGTCAGATCCTCGAACCCGATCGTACCCTCGGCTTCCGTGAGGATCGGACGGGTGTAAGGGTCCCACTCGGCGATGCGCTGGCCGCGCTTGATCATGTCGCCGTCGTCGACATGCATGCGCGCGCCGTACTGGATGCGGTGCGTCGCACGCTCGGTGCCGTCGGGGTCGACGATCGTCACGACCATGTTGCGGACCATCGCGATCAGATGACCCTCGCTGTTGCGGGCGATCGCCTTGTTCTTGATGACCACCTTGCCTTCGAAGTTCGATTCCACGAAGGACTGCTCGTTCAGCTGCGCCGCACCACCGATGTGGAAAGTGCGCATCGTCAGCTGGGTGCCGGGCTCACCGATCGACTGCGCGGCGATGACGCCGACGGCCTCACCGTGGTTGACCGGCGTGCCGCGCGCCAGATCGCGGCCGTAGCACATCTTGCAGATGCCGTTGACCAGCTCGCAGGTCAGCGCCGAGCGGATCTTCACCTCCTGCACGCCAGCCTGCTGGATGGCGTCGATGTGGCTCTCCTCCATCAAGGTGCCGGCCTTGACCAGCACCGCGTTGGTCGCGGGATCGCGCACGTCGTCGCAGGGCACGCGGCCCAGGATGCGCGAGCCGAGCGAGGCCACGACCGTGCCGGCATCGACGATGGCGCGCATCTTGATGCCGAGATGGGTGCCGCAATCGTCCTGCGTGATGATGCAGTCCTGCGCGACGTCGACCAGACGACGGGTCAGGTAGCCCGAGTTCGCGGTCTTCAACGCGGTGTCCGCGAGACCCTTGCGGGCGCCGTGGGTCGAGTTGAAGTACTCGAGAACCGAGAGACCTTCCTTGAAGTTCGAGATGATCGGCGTCTCGATGATCTCACCCGACGGCTTGGCCATCAGGCCGCGCATGCCGGCGAGCTGACGCATCTGGGCCGGCGAACCGCGGGCACCGGAATGCGACATCATGTAGATCGAGTTGATGTCGGCATCCGCCCCCGTCGCCGTCTTCTTGGTGACGGAGATCTCCTTCATCATCTCCTTGGCGATCTCTTCGCTGGCCTTCGACCAGGCGTCGACGACCTTGTTGTACTTCTCGCCGTGGGTGATCAGACCGTCATTGTATTGCTGCTCGAAATCCTTCGCCAGCGTACGGGTGGTGTCGACGATCTTCCACTTGCCCGCCGGCACGACCATGTCGTCCTTGCCGAACGAAATGCCCGCCTTGAAGGCGTTGTAGAAGCCGAGCGCCATGATCCGGTCGCAGAAGATCACCGTCTCCTTCTGGCCGCAGTGACGATAGACCTGATCGATCACGCCCGAGATCTCGCGCTTGGTCATCAGCTTGTTGATGACCTCGAACGTGACGCGCGGATGCTTCGGCAGGAGATTGCCGAGCATGACGCGGCCCGCGGTGGTTTCGATCCAGCGCTTGGCGATCTTGCCGGTCTCGTCCATGCCCTCCCAGCGATACTTGATCTTGCTGTGGAGATGGATGGCCTTGGCGTGCAGCGCATGCTCGAGCTCGGCCATGTTGCCGAACGCCATGCCCTGGCCGGGCATGCCCTCGCGCATGATCGAGACGTAGTAGAGGCCGAGCACGATGTCCTGCGACGGCACGATGATCGGCTGACCGTTGGCCGGATGCAGGATGTTGTTGGTCGACATCATCAGGACGCGCGCTTCCAGCTGCGCTTCGAGCGACAGCGGAACGTGCACGGCCATCTGGTCGCCATCGAAGTCGGCGTTGAAGGCCGAGCAGACCAGCGGATGGAGCTGGATCGCCTTGCCCTCGATCAGCACCGGCTCGAACGCCTGGATGCCGAGGCGATGCAGCGTCGGCGCGCGGTTCAGGAGCACCGGATGCTCGCGGATGACCTCGTCCAGGATGTCCCAGACCTCCGGACGCTCCTTCTCGACCAGCTTCTTGGCCTGCTTGACCGTCGTCGACAGGCCCTTGGCGTCGAGCCGCGAATAGATGAACGGCTTGAACAGCTCGAGCGCCATCTTCTTCGGCAGGCCGCACTGGTGCAGGCGCAGCTCGGGACCGACCACGATGACCGAACGGCCGGAGTAGTCGACGCGCTTGCCGAGCAGGTTCTGACGGAAGCGACCCTGCTTGCCCTTGAGCATGTCGGCGAGCGACTTCAGCGGACGCTTGTTGGCGCCGGTGATGACGCGGCCGCGGCGGCCGTTGTCAAACAGCGCATCCACCGCCTCCTGAAGCATGCGCTTCTCGTTGCGGATGATGATGTCGGGCGCGCGCAGCTCCATCAGCCGCTTCAGGCGGTTGTTGCGGTTGATGACGCGGCGATAGAGGTCGTTGAGGTCGGAGGTCGCGAAACGGCCGCCGTCGAGCGGCACCAGCGGGCGGAGGTCCGGCGGGATCACCGGAACCACGGTCATGATCATCCATTCCGGTTTGTTGCCGGAGTGGCGGAACGCCTCGACGATCTTCAGGCGCTTCGCGAGCTTCTTGTGCTTGATGTCGGAGTCGGTCTCCTGCATCTCCGCACGCAGCGTCTGCTCGAGCTTCTCCAGCTCGAGGCCGCGCAAGAGCTCACGGATGGCCTCGGCGCCGATCATGGCGGTGAAGCTGTCCTGGCCGTATTCGTCCTGCGCCTTGAGGTACTCGTCCTCGGACAGCAGCTGACGGTCCTTGAGCGCGGTCAGACCCGGCTCGAGAACGACGTAATATTCGAAGTACAGGATCCGCTCGAGATCCTTCAGCGTCATGTCGAGCAGCAGGCCGATGCGCGAGGGCAGCGACTTCAGGAACCAGATGTGCGCGACGGGAGCGGCGAGCTCGATATGGCCCATGCGCTCGCGCCGGACGCGCGACAGGGTCACCTCCACCGAGCACTTCTCGCAGATGATGCCCTTGTACTTCATCCGCTTGTACTTGCCGCACAGGCACTCGTAGTCCTTGATCGGCCCGAAGATGCGGGCGCAGAACAGGCCGTCGCGCTCGGGCTTGAAGGTACGGTAGTTGATCGTTTCCGGCTTCTTGATCTCGCCATAGGACCAGGACAGAATCTTCTCCGGAGACGCAATCGAGATCCGGATCTGGTCGAAGACCTGAGCCGGCGTCGTCGGATTGAAGAGATTCATAATTTCTTGGTTCATCGTATTCTCCTCGCGGGCCGATCGGGGGTCGGCCGCAAATTCGAAAATCTCTCAACGGGCGCCTTGTCCTGACCCGCGGGGGAAGGCGCCGGCACCCGGCCGTCCGAGACGGCCGGGCATGACCTCTTGAACTACTCGGCGGCTTCCGACGTCGGCGCCGGTCCGAGCTTGGAGTTGTGCAGGTCGACGTTGAGGCCGAGCGAGCGCATTTCCTTGACCAGCACGTTGAACGATTCCGGAATACCGGCCTCGAACGTGTCGTCGCCGCGCACGATCGCCTCGTAGACCTTGGTGCGGCCGGCGACGTCGTCCGACTTCACCGTCAGCATCTCCTGCAGCGTGTAGGCCGCGCCGTAGGCTTCGAGCGCCCACACCTCCATTTCGCCGAAACGCTGGCCGCCGAACTGGGCCTTGCCGCCCAGCGGCTGCTGGGTGACCAGCGAGTACGGGCCGATCGAACGCGCATGGATCTTGTCGTCGACCAGATGGTGCAGCTTCAGCATGTAGATGTAGCCGACCGTCACCTTGCGATCGAACGCATCGCCGGTGCGGCCGTCATAGACCGTCGACTGACCGGATGCGTCGAGGCCGGCGAGCTTCAACATCTCCTCGATGTCGGCCTCCTTGGCGCCGTCGAACACCGGCGTGGCGATCGGCACGCCGCGGCTCAGATTGTGACCAAGCTCGATCAACTCGTTGTCGTTGAGCGACTTGATGGTCTCGTCATCGCCGTAGATCCGCTTCAAGGTCTCCTTCAGCGGCTTGACGTCCTGCTTCGACAGGTAGGCATCGACCGTCTGGGCGATGCGCTTGCCGAGGCCGGCGCAGGCCCAGCCGAGATGGGTCTCGAGGATCTGCCCGACGTTCATGCGCGAGGGCACGCCGAGCGGGTTCAGCACGATGTCCGCATGGGTGCCGTCCTCGAGGAACGGCATGTCCTCGATCGGCACGATCTTGGACACGACGCCCTTGTTGCCGTGACGGCCCGCCATCTTGTCGCCCGGCTGGATCTTGCGCTTCACGGCGACGAAGACCTTGACCATCTTCATCACGCCGGGCGGCAGCTCGTCGCCACGCTGCAGCTTCTCGACCTTGTCGAGGAAGCGCTGTTCCAGCCCCTTCTTCGACTCGTCGTACTGCTTCCGCATGGCCTCGATCTCGGCCATCAGCTTGTCGTTCGGCGAGGCGAACAGCCACCACTGCGACTTCGGATACTCGTCGAGCACCGCACGCGTGATCTTGGTGTCCTTCTTGAAGCCCTTCGGCCCCGAGATGCCCTGGCGGCCGTCCAGCATGTCGGCGAGACGGCTGTAGACGTTGCGGTCCAGGATCGCCTGCTCGTCGTCACGGTCCTTGGCCAGACGCTCGATCTCTTCCCGCTCGATCGCCAGCGCACGCTCGTCCTTGTCGACGCCGTGACGGTTGAAGACGCGGACCTCGACGATCGTGCCCTGCACACCCGGCGGCACCCGCAGCGAGGTGTCGCGAACGTCGGAAGCCTTCTCGCCGAAGATGGCGCGCAAGAGCTTTTCTTCCGGCGTCATCGGGCTCTCGCCCTTCGGCGTGATCTTGCCGACCAGGATGTCGCCGGCGCGCACTTCCGCGCCGATATAGACGATGCCGGCTTCGTCGAGGTTCTTCAGCGCCTCTTCCGACACGTTCGGAATGTCGCGCGTGATTTCCTCCGGACCCAGCTTGGTGTCGCGGGCCATCACCTCGAATTCCTCGATGTGGATCGAGGTGAAGACGTCCTCCTTCACGATCCGCTCGGAGAGCAGGATGGAGTCCTCGAAGTTGTAGCCGTTCCACGGCATGAACGCGACCAGCACGTTGCGGCCGAGCGCGAGCTCGCCGAGATCGGTCGACGGACCGTCAGCGATGATGTCGCCCTTCTTGACGATGTCGCCGACCTTCACCAGCGGACGCTGGTTGATGCAGGTCGACTGGTTCGAGCGCTGGTACTTCATCAGCCGGTAGATATCGACGCCCGACTTGGTCGGATCGAGATCTTCCGTGGCGCGGATGACGACGCGGGTGGCGTCGATCTGGTCGATCACGCCCGAGCGGCGCGCCGCGATCGCGGCGCCCGAGTCACGGGCAACCACGCCTTCCATGCCGGTGCCGACGAACGGCGCCTCGGCGCGAACCAGCGGCACCGCCTGGCGCTGCATGTTCGAGCCCATCAGCGCGCGGTTGGCGTCGTCGTTCTCGAGGAACGGGATCAAGGCCGCGGCAACCGAAACCAGCTGCTTCGGCGACACGTCCATGTAGTCGACCTTGTCGGGCGTCATCGGCACGACTTCGCCGGCATGACGGCAGACCACGAGGTCCTCGGTGAAGCGGCCCTTGGCATCGAGCGGCACGTTGGCCTGCGCGACGCGGTAGCGCCCCTCCTCCATGGCGGACAGATACACCACCTCGTCGGTGACGCGGCCGTCCTTGACCTTGCGGTACGGCGTCTCGACGAAGCCATACTTGTTGACGCGGGCGAACGTCGCCAGCGAGTTGATCAGGCCGATGTTCGGACCTTCCGGCGTCTCGATCGGGCAGATGCGGCCGTAATGCGTCGGATGCACGTCGCGCACCTCGAAGCCGGCGCGCTCGCGCGTCAGACCGCCCGGTCCAAGCGCTGACAGGCGGCGCTTGTGGGTGATCTCCGACAGCGGGTTGGTCTGGTCCATGAACTGCGACAGCTGCGACGAACCGAAGAACTCGCGCACCGCGGCCGCGGCAGGCTTGGCGTTGATCAGGTCCTGCGGCATCACGGTGTCGATGTCGACGCTCGACATGCGCTCCTTGATGGCGCGCTCCATGCGCAAGAGACCGATGCGGTACTGGTTCTCCATCAGCTCGCCGACCGAGCGGACGCGGCGATTGCCGAGATGGTCGATGTCGTCGATCTCGCCCTTGCCGTCGCGCAGGTCGACCAGGGTCTTGATGACCGCCAGGATGTCTTCCTTGCGCAGAGTGCGCTGGGTGTCCGGCGCATCGAGCTCGAGGCGCATGTTCATCTTGACGCGGCCGACCGCGGAGAGGTCGTAGCGCTCGGCATCGAAGAACAGCGACTGGAACATCGCCTGCGCCGAATCGAGCGTCGGCGGCTCGCCCGGACGCATCACGCGGTAGATGTCGAACAACGCGTCCTCACGCGTCATGTTCTTGTCGGCCGACAGCGTATTGCGGATGTAGGGGCCGACATTGACGTGGTCGATGTCGAGCAGCGGCAGGTCCTTGTAGCCCTGCTCGTTCAGCACCTTGAACAGCTTGTCGGTGATCTCCTCGCCGGCCTCGGCATAGATCTCGCCGGTCTTCGGGTTGACGAGATCCTCGGCAATGTAGTTGCCGAGCAGCTCCTCGTCCGACATGCGCAGCGCCTTCAGCCCCTTCTCCTGGAGCTGGCGGGCGGCGCGGACGGTGAGCTTCTTGCCGGCCTCGAGCACGACCTTGCCGGTGTCGGCGTCGATCAAGTCGTTGACGGTCGAATAGCCGCGGAAGCGGTTGGCGTCGAACGGAACGCGCCAGCCTTCCTTGATGCGCTTGTAGATCAGCTTCTTGTAGAAGGTCGACAGAATCTGCTCGCCATCGAGGCCGAGCGCGAACATCAGCGAGGTCACCGGCAGCTTGCGGCGACGGTCGATGCGCGCGAACACGATGTCCTTGGCGTCGAACTCGATGTCGAGCCAGGAGCCGCGATACGGGATGACGCGGGCGGCGAACAGCAGCTTGCCCGACGAGTGGGTCTTGCCCTTGTCGTGGTCGAAGAACACGCCCGGCGAACGGTGCATCTGCGAGACGATGACGCGCTCGGTGCCGTTGACGATGAAGGTGCCGTTCATGGTCATGAGCGGAATGTCGCCCATGTACACGTCCTGCTCCTTGATGTCCTTGACCGACTTCGCGCCGGTCTCCTCGTCGATATCGAACACGATGAGGCGCAAGGTCACCTTGAGCGGCGCAGCGAAGGTCATGCCACGCTGACGGCACTCGTCGACGTCATATTTCGGCGGCTCGAACTCGTAGCGGACGAACTCCAGCATCGAGGTGCCGGAGAAGTCGGAGATCGGGAATACCGAGCGGAACACCGCCTGCAGGCCCTCATCCGGCCGGCCACCCGTGGGCTCGTCCACCATCAGGAACTGGTCGTAGGACGCCTTCTGAACCTCGATGAGGTTCGGCATCTCCGCGACTTCCTTGATGTGTCCAAAGAACTTGCGAACGCGTTTGCGACCGGTGAATGTCTGCTGCGCCATCGTGGCCTCTCATTTCGTCGCCCGGAGGGGCGAACCTTCCGAAACAGCGGCTGCCACCGCCCCTTCGGGTTGAATTTCGATCCATTTCGAGGATCTGAGGCCCAGAGCCGGAACGGAAATGTCCCAGATCTGTTCTTCAGACCAGCAAAACGCAAAACGACGCGCGAGGCGCGAGGACGCACCCGCTCGTCACAACCATCTCGTCACGGACTGCAAAAGCCCGAAATTGCCTATCTCCCAACGGCTTACGGACGGAGACGCCACTCCACCGATCAACCGGCTTTTCGTGCTGCCGACCCAATATGGGTTGACAATAATCGAGATTCGAGAGCGAAGCCCCTAAATCTCCACACTTTTCCGTGTTCGGCCCACAACGGACGGTTCCGTTGCACGCCTTTTGCAGTGATTCCGAGCCGCGCCCAATACCCCTGCAAAACTCCTTGTCCACATGATGACCGGGCGATGTTACCACCCGATCATCATAATCTGTCGAAAGCCCCCGACCTGCCCATGGCAGCCCGGGGACTTCGTTCGCGCAATCGAAGCGATTACTTGAGCTCGATCTTGGCGCCGGCCTTCTCGAGCTGAGCCTTGATCTTCTCGGCCTCGTCCTTGTTGACGCCTTCCTTGACCGGCTTCGGAGCGCCCTCGACCAGGTCCTTGGCTTCCTTCAGGCCCAGGCCGGTGATGGCGCGGACTTCCTTGATGACCTCGATCTTCTTGTCGCCGGCCGAAGCCAGGACAACGGTGAACTCGGTCTTCTCTTCCGCCGGAGCGGCAGCGGCGCCACCAGCGCCCGGAGCGGCGACGGCCACGGCGGCCGCGGCGGACACGCCCCACTTCTCTTCCAGGAGCTTCGCGAGCTCAGCAGCCTCGAGAACGGTGAGGGCCGAGAGGTCGTCGACGATCTTCTGCAGGTCAGCCATTGATGTAGTCCTTTAGTGTGGTTCGGTTCGAAACCAGGTTGTGAGTGTTTGCGAAGGGCGTCAGGCCGCTTCGCCCTTTGAGGCATGAGCCTGAATGACGCGCGCGACCTTGGCCGCGGGAGCGTTGGCGAGCTGGGCCAGCTTGGTCGCCGGAGCCTGGATCAGGCCGACGAGCTTGCCGCGCAGTTCGTCCAGCGACGGCAGCGAGGCCAGAGCCTTCACGCTGTCGACATTCAGGACGGTTGAGCCCATCGAGCCGCCGAGAATGACGAACTTTTCGTTCGCCTTGGCGAATTCGATGGCAACCTTGGGCGCCGCGACAGGATCGTTCGAAGTTGCGATCACGGTCGGCCCCTTCAACAGGGGACCGATGCCGACGACGTCCGTGCCTTCAAGAGCAATTTTGGCGAGACGGTTCTTCGAGACCTTCACCGACGCACCAGCCTGCTTCATCTGCTTGCGCAGGTTCTGCATCTGAGCCACGGTGAGGCCGGAATAGTGAGCGACGACGGCAACGCCCGTGGTCTTGAAGACCTCGTGCAGCTGCTCGACCGCCTCTTTTTTTGCCGCTCGTTCCACAGCAAGCTCTCTCCGGTTGGCGGCCTTCGCCCGAAAGCGGGACCGCCGGGTTGCACCCGCCATCCCACCAAACCTGACCTCCGGACGGAAGAACCCGAGGACACGAAAGGCAAAACGGCGATGAATAGCCTGCCCTTCCGAAAGCCCTGAGAGCCCGCGGAGTGTCGAGGTTCGAACCAAACCTGCATGCCACCACGACAAAGGCAGTGGACACGCCGAAATCCGGTCTTCACCCGTCTATGCAGGCTGGATGATTAAGCCATTGAGGAAACTGGATTTCCGCGCCGGCGCCTGCAGTCTCGGACAGGATTCGGAGTGATCGGCGAACCGACCTCCCCTGCGGCATTCGAGAGCAGAAAGATCCTTCTTCCTTCCGAGAAATCCCAACGGATATCCTCAAAAGGAATGCTGGCTCCTCTCAACTTTCGGAATGCGCGCACAGGCGCGCCAGCAACAGCCGGCCCGCCTGGAAGCCGGTTCTTTAACGGGTCCATTGCGACTTGCCAAGACCCCAAGAGCAAAAATCGCACCAGTTGGGCCATGCCGTCGAGCCGGGTGGGAGCCCCCCGTCGCCCGGATGAGCGACAGCCGGCGCGCGGGACGCGCGTCGGCGATAGCGACATGCGGGGTCTCACGTGCTCTGCCGGAAAACCCGGATGTCGCTGCGCTCATCAGGGCCGAGGGGCATTGCACGCGCAGGGGCGCAATCCCGCCTCAGCCCTTCGGACAGGCCGCTCCGGCGTCGGCCCAGGCCTTGATCAGCTCGCCGAACTGCTTCTGGGTTCCCGGGGCCGGGGTCCGCCCAGCTCCCGGATTCCAGCCCCAGCCGACCAGCTCATCCTCAGCCATATGGTGAATCAGCTGCGCCATGGTCTTGCCGCCGTTGCGATTTGGATCCTTGATCTGTGCGCAGATCTGGCCGAGCGACTTGCCCTGCCAAGCCATCTCGATCGGGGCCAGCTGCCACTTGGGATTACCGGGCACGCGCGCCGCGTCGAAATTGGCCTCGTGGTGGCAGGTCGTGCAGGCGAGCCCGCCGGGGGCACCCATGCCGGCCTCGCCGCGGACCACCAGCGGCTGATGCGGAATCATCCTGTCGGTCTGGGTCGGCCGGTCGCCGGCCGGGTGGCAGTTCATGCATCGCGGCGACTGCAGCACCTTGCCGGCCTCTTCGAACAGCGCCACGGCGCGCTCGTCCTTGCTCTTGATCCTGGCGAAGTCCGCCACCGGCTTGAGCCCGCCGGCGACGTGCGTGGCCTCGGGCGCCGCATCGGCGCGCCGCAGTGCCGGCAGGGCTACGATCGCAACCGCAGCCAGGCTGCCAGCGAGCAGCGCCATCGTCGCCGTTCTGAACGGGCTCATGCGGTGTCTCCCGGCCGGATCGGCAGTTGGGTCGGGCGCGGCAGACCCAGCCTGGCCATGGCGTTGGCGACGGCAGGTCCCAGCGGCGGCACGCCGGGCTCGCCGACTCCCGAGGGTTTCTCGGTCGACGGCACGATCGCAACCTCGATCTGCGGCATCTCGTGGATGCGCAGCGAGCGGTAGGTGTCGAAATTGCCCGACACCGGTCGTCCCTCGTCGAGCGGCTGCTGCGCATAGAGGATGTGGCCGAGCGCAAAGCCGATGCCGCCCTCCATCTGGGCGCGGATGATGTCGGGATTGACTGCGACGCCGCAGTCGACAGCGCACCACACCTTGTGCACGACCGGTCCGTCGGCCCCCATCGACAGCTCGACCACCTGGGCGACGTAGGTGTTGAAGCTCTCGACCACGGCAACGCCGCGGGCGCGGCCCGCCTCGAGCTTGGCGCCCTTCCAGTCCGCGAGCTCGGCGACCGCCTTGAGCACACCGGCGTGACGCGGCTTGTCGGCCATCATCGCCAGTCGTCCCTCCACAGGATCCTGGCCGGCGGCTTCGAGCAACTGATCGACGAACGCCTCGACGGCGTAGCCAGTATGGGTGTGGCCGACCGAGCGCCACCACAGCACGGGCACGCCGACATCGACCTGATGCAGGTCGCAGCGGAAATTCGGCACCTGGTAAGGGATCTCGTTGGAGCCCTCATAGGCCGTCGAATCGAGGCCGTTCTTCATGGTCATCGCCTCAAACGGCGAGCCCTTCATGATCGACTGCCCGACGATCGTATCCGACCACGCCACGATCTTGCCGTCGCGGACCACACCGCGCATTCGGTGCAGGCTGAATGGTCGGTAGTAGCCGCCGCGCATGTCATCCTCACGGGTCCACACCAGCTTGACCGGACGTCCCGGCCCGATCGCCTTGGCGACCTGCGCCAGCTCCATGGCGACGTGGGTCGACTGCTGCGCCCGCCGGCCGAAGCTGCCGCCGGCGAGAATCGTCTTGAGATCGACTTTGGCGATGTCGAGCCCAAGCACCTGCGCGATCACGGCGTGATCAGGCGTCGGAAACTGGCTGCCATAGCGCGCCGAGGCGGTATCGCCCTTCCAGTGAATGAAGGCGTTGATTGGCTCCATCGGCGCATGGGCCAGATAGGGAAAGACGAACTCGGTCTCGATCAGCTTGCCGCCCTTGGCGATCTCGGCGTCAACGTCGCCCTCCTGCTTCACCAGGGCGCCCTGCTTCTTCGCACGGGCGCGAAACTCCTCCAGCAGTTGCGCCGTGCCGCGCGTCTCCGCCTTGCTGTCGTCCCAGGTGATCTTGAGAAGGTCACGTGCCGTCTTCGCCGGCCAGAACCCCTCGGCATAGACGGCTACACCGTTCGGCACCTCCTTGACGTCGACCACTCCCGACACGGCCTTGGCCGCCGACGCGTCGAACGACGCCACCGTGCCGCCGAACCGCGGCGAGCGCGCCACCAGAACGGTCAACGTCCCCGGATCCTTGATGTCGAGCGTGTACTCGGCCGAGCCGTTCGACTTCGCCACGCTGTCGAGCCGGGTCACCGCGCCTTCCTTGCCGATCAGCTTGAAGGCGGAGGGATCCTTGAGCTGCGGGTTCGCCGGCACCGGCTGCTGCATCGCCTTGGCGGCCAGCGCGCCGAAGCCGCTCTGCTTGCCGGACGGATGCTTGATGAGGCCCTTCTCGACCGTGATCTCCTCGGCCGGGACCTTCCATTCGTCGGCGGCCGCGGCCACCAGCATCGCGCGCGCGGCGGCGCCGACCTTGCGCATCTGCTCGTAGGAATTGGCGATTGCGCTGGAGCCGCCGGTACCCTGCACCCCGAACAGCAGGTTTTTGTAGAGCACCGGATTCGAGGGCGCATGATCGGCGCGCATCTGCGACCAATCGGCATCGAGCTCCTCGGCCACCAGCGTGGCCATGCCGGTGAACGGGCCCTGCCCGAACTCGATGTGCTTGCAGAGAACGGTGACAGTGTCGTCCTGGCCGATCACAAGGAACGTGTTGGGCGCAATGTTCACGGACTTCGCCGCGTCTTGCGCGTAAGCGACACCATTGCGGGCGACATAGGTGGCGAGCGCCAGCCCCGCTCCCGCCTTCAGCAGCGAGCGGCGGGACAATGTCGGAGCGGACGTGGCGGGCTTCATATGCACATTCATGATCAGCCCTCCAACGTCTTGGCTGCGGTATGGATGGCAGCGCGGATGCGCACATAGGTGGCGCAGCGGCAGATGTTGCCGTTCATCGCGAGATCGATGTCCTCATCGGTCGGCTTGGGATTAAGGCCGAGCAGCGCGACCGCGCTCATGATCTGGCCGGACTGGCAGTAGCCGCATTGGGGCACGTCGAGTGCCGCCCAGGCCTTCTGCACGGCCGCACCTTCCTTGCCGCTCAGCCCTTCGATGGTGGTGATCTCGCTCTTGCCCACCGCCGACACCGGCAGCGAGCAGGAGCGAACGCTCTGGCCGTCGAGATGCACGGTGCAGGCACCGCACTGCGCCACGCCGCATCCGTATTTGGTGCCGGTCAGCCCGGCATTGTCCCGGATCGCCCATAACAAGGGCGTATTCGGGTCGACGTCGATCTGATGCTCGCGCCCGTTGATCTTGAGGGTGAACGCCGCCATGCCGCTCTCCTGAATTGCAGGAGAGGAACTTAGAAGCGTTTGAAAATCACTCGCAATTCACAGAGGCGTGCAGTGCGTCAGAATATTCCTGCACCACGCGTGGAACTTATCTGCGGTCTGCGCGTTTGGCGTTGCGGTGCTGGGGGAGCGCCATCTGCGCTTGCCTATCCGACCCGAAACGGCAGTGGCTCCCCTGCAAAGAACGCCGTGAGATTGGCCACCACGCATTCCTGCATCGCCACGTGAGACTCGCGGGTGTTGCCGCCGATATGCGGCGTGACCACCACGTTCTGCAACGACGTCAGCCCATCCGGGGCGTACGGCTCGGTTTCGAATACGTCGAGCCCGGCGCCAGCGATGATGCCGTCCTTCAGCGCTACCAGCAGCGCCCCTTCGTCGATCACGGAGCCACGCGAGATGTTGACGACATGGCCATCGGGCCCGATCTTCTTCAGGAGATCGGCATCGACGACGTGCGTGGTCTCCGCGCCGGCGCGGACCGCGATCATCAGCACGGTGCACCATTCGGCCAAGGCATCAAGGCTTGGAAAATACTGATACGGCAGATCGTCGTGGCGCGTGCGGCTGAAATAGCCGACCTCGGTCTCGAAAGCGGCGACGCGCGCGGCGATCTTGCGGCCGATTTCGCCCATCCCGTAGACGCCGACCTTGCAGCCGGACAGACCGGGCGGCGGCTTCAACAGCGGCGACGGCCGGGCCTCCACCCAGCCACCGGTGCGCACATAGGAATCCGCCGCCGTCAACCGCCGCACGCTCGCCAGCATCAGCATGAGCGCGATATCGGCGACCGCTGCAGCGTTCGCGCCGGGACTATGGCCGACCACGATATTGCGCGCCGCGGCCGCCTTCAGGTCGACGCCATCATAGCCCGTGCCGTAACAGACGATGGCCCCGAGCGCCGGCAGCCGGTCCATGTCGTCGGCCCCCAGAGGCGTGCCGCCGGCTGTGATCAGGGCGCGGATCTGCGCAACCTCCGCCGCCGGAAACACCTCGTGCGCCGGCGTGCCGCCGCTGTCGAGCAGCTCGAAGCGATCGGCGAAGCGCTGGGTCAGCGACTTCGGCAGGCGGGAATAGATCAGGACCTTCTCGGGCATCGGGATTACCTATTCGGGCGGTCGCACGTCGCCACTCAGTGTCGCGTCAGCAGGCTCAGCAGAATGATGATGATGATGAATTGAAGCGCGCAGAGCATCCTCCAGAACAACAGCGGATTGCGGTCGTGAAGCGAGCGACGCTTGGCGATCGCCGGACCCGCCCATGACGCACCGTTCTCCAACTCGTGGGCGAATTCGATGGCATCACCGTAACGCTGTGCAGGATCGACGTTCAACGCCTTTCCGATCACGGCGTCGAGCCAGGCCGGCAGTTCCGGCCGGTAGCGTGAAATCGGCACCGGTTTGCCGAAGCGCGGGCGCGAGAACGGCTCGATCTCGCCGAACGGATAAGAGCGCGTGAACATGCGGTAGACGGTGACGCCGAGGGCGAACAGGTCGGACGCTTCGTCACCCGGCTTACCGGCGAACAGCTCCGGCGCCATGTAGCTCGGGGTCCCCGGAATATCCTCGGCCGGAAAGTCCTCGAACCGCGGCACGCGCGCGACCCCGAGATCGATCAGGCGCAAGCCGCCGTTCTCGAGCAGGATCACGTTGTCCGGCTTGATGTCGCGATGGATGATGCCGGCCCGGTGCAACGCCACCACCGCGCGCACGAGCTTGGTCGCGATCGCGGTGCCCTCCGCAAGCGACAATCGGGGCGGCCGGTTCAGACGCTGCTCGAGCGTCTCCCCCGCGTAGAATGGCATTGCCGAATAGAGCCGGGTCTGGCGCTCGACAGGAAGCTCGATGATCTCGCCGATCCAGATGCTCCGCACACGCGCGGCGACCCAGGCTTCGCGAATGAACGCCAGGCGGAACGAACCTTCGCTCGCGACGCGCGGATGCGGAAATTTCAGGACGACCTCCCGGTCACCCTGCCCCGCGTCGATCGCCTTGAACAGCCGGGAGTAGCGGCCATCGGAAAGGATATCGCCAAGCCGGAATCCGTCGATCACATCACCGGGCGAAGGCAGCTCGCCGATCGGCAGGGACGAGATCGAACCGGTGAGCTCGTCGCGGTCGGCCGGCGGAAGATCGACGACGTCGAGCACCAGCGCCGTCGAATTGTCGTTGCTGCCGGCCGCAAGGGCGGCGGCGACGATTCCCCGCGCGGAATCCTCCGGGGGAGTCCGTTCGGCCAGGATCTCCTGAAGGCGCGAATCCGGCAGGATGCCGTGGATCCCGTCGCTGCAGATCAAAAACCGGTCGTGCTGACGCATGCCGAGCGTCGTGTAGTCGAAGCGGGCGAACTGCTCGAAACCGATGCCCCGGTTGAGGACGTGGGCAAGGTCAGCGCGGCCCGCGACATGGTCGGTCGTCAGACGCTCGAGGCGCCCTTCGCTGAGGCGATAGACGCGAGTGTCCCCGACGTGGACGACGTGGCAGGTTCGCCGCGACAGCACCACCGCGGAGAAGGCGCAGCTCATTCCATGCAACTCGGGGTCGACGCGGCCCTGCGCATGGATCCAGCTATTGATGGCTTCCAGCGCACGCGCGGCTCGGCTTCGCACGCCCGCCGTCTCGGGCAGAGAATGATAGGCATCGATGAAGCCGCGGACGGCGAGCTCCGCCGCCTCGCGCCCACCCTTGTGGCCGCCGACGCCGTCGGCGACGGCGGCGACGATATCGCGATCCGTCGCCCCCTGCAGGCCAAGGCGGGCGCCGACGTAATCCTCATTGTTCGGTCGCTTGCCGGTCTCGCTAGCGAAGCCGACGCGAACCTGAAGATTGCGATGCGCGCCGGCCACGCCTGAACACCTTGCCTATGGAGCGACGGCGCGTCGGTTCAGACGCGCGCGCCGGAAACGGCGCCCCACGTGGTGCGCCAACGGACCTTGACCATGGCAAGTCCGACGAAGCCGAGCAATGCCAGCAAACCAAAGAACAGGAAGCCGGCCCCGAATCCGCCGGTCATTCCCTTGGCCGTGCCGAGCGCCTGGGCGAGGAAGAATCCGCCGATGCCGCCTGCGCAGCCGACGAGACCGGTCATCAGGCCGATCTCGTGGCGGAAGCGCAGCGGAATGAGCTGGAACACCGCGCCGTTGCCCATCCCGAGCGCGAGCACGCCGATCGAGAACAACAGCACCGAAATCCACGCAATGCGTGGCATGTTCATGAGCGCCCAGCCCGCCTGGGTCGGCGCAGCCGGCCCTTCCGGCATGAAGGCGATCACGACATAGGCGGCGACCACAATGCCAAACAGGATCGAGAGCGACCGGATGCCACCGATCCGGTCCGCAATGAGACCGCCCACCGGACGGAAGCCGGAGCCGAAAGCGACGATCAGCGCCACCAGCAATCCGGCCGCCACTCCGGAGACATGATACTGCACCGAGAAGTACAGCGGCAGGGCGTTGGCGAGGCCGACGAAGCCGCCGAAGGTGATGAAGTAGAAGAACATGAACCAGCGGCTGTCGGGATCGCGCAGCAGGCCGCCATAGGCCTTGAGCGAGACCGGCTTGCGTTCACCGGGCGCATCCTTCGCGGCGACGATGTAGTAGATCAGGACCATGACCATCGGGATGAGCAGCACCCCGAAAACGGCCTGCCAGCCCCAATGTTCGGCGATGGTCGGCGCGAGCAGCGTGTCGAGCACGACGCCCATGTTTCCGGCCCCTGCGATCCCCATCACGATGCCCTGATACTGCGGCGGATACCAGCGGCTGGCCTGAGGCAGAGCGACGGCGAACGAGGCGCCGCCGATGCCGAGCACGACGCCGAACAGCTCGACGGCCAGCTTGCTGGGGAGTCCGAAATAGGCAACGCAGGCGGTCGCCGTCATGACCACCAGTTGCGCGATCACGCCCGTGCGCTTGGCGCCGATGATGTCGGCCAGAATGCCCATGGGAACACGCAGCAGCGCGCCTGCCAGCACGGGGATCGCGACCAGCGTGAACTTTTCGTTGACCGCAAGATTCATGTCGCGGGCGACATAGACGATCAGCGGTCCGAGTGCGACCCAGGCCATGAAGCTGATGTCGAAATAGAGGAAAGCAGCCAGCAGTGTCGGCCAATGACCGGCCTTCTTGAAGTCGTCGAGCTTCATGGTCTCAAACCTCGTGACGCAGGCGCGCGCGAGCAGGCTCGGCAGGAGCTGCGTAAAGGGGACAAATTGTCGGGTGAGTTGAGCGGCGGTCTCGTCGTTGAGATACGCCCGGCCCTGCTCGCCTTTCAGCAAGTTTCGCACCAACTTTGGTGATTCACGTTTTTCTCAACCCGTACCGGCGCTTGGGACTTCGAAGCCGCAGTTCTACGGATCGCTGATGCTCAACATGAACGCAGAGCCCGCCTGCACCGCGCGCACACTGATGGCTTTTTGAGCGCCCGCCGAAGCCGACGCGATCGGTGCTCGAACCGAAGCGCTTCCATCGATGATGCACATAATCTGATCGGCCGCGGCTACTATTTGAGCGCAGGTGTCGCCAGCAGCGCGCGCAAGCGGCGGCTCAACCCTTGAATTACCGCGATTTCCGGCGACGACACGAATGGCACGAGATTTGAATCAGCTGGCTCGCGACCGTCATTGGCGACGATCAGCTCTGCCCGCAGTTGGGCCTCCCCCAAAATTCAAACATGACCACAGCGACCGATTGGGCTGACGCCCGTTCGCGTCGCCGCTGGATGTCGCTGGCATTCGAAAGGCAGACCATGCTCGACAAGACGATCAAGCAGAAACTGGTGGTGATCGGCAACGGCATGGCCGGCATTCGCACAGTGGAGGCGCTGCTGGAACGGGCGCCTGATCTCTACGACATCAGCGTCTTCGGCGCCGAGCCCTACGGCAACTACAACCGCATCCTGCTGTCGCCGGTGCTCGCGGGCGAGAAGACCGTCGACGACATCATGCTGAACACGGAGCAGTGGTACGAGGACAACCAGATCACCCTGCGCAAGGGCGAGACGGTCACGATGATCGACCGCCGGAGCTGCGAGGTGGTCACCGAAACTGGCGAACGCTATCCTTATGATCGGTTGCTGATCGCGACCGGCTCGAGCCCGATCGTTCTTCCGGTCCCCGGCGCCGCCCTGCCCGGCGTCATCGGCTTCCGCGACATCAAGGACGTCGAGCACATGGTCGAAGCCTCGACGCGACATCGCCACGCGGTCGTGATCGGCGGCGGCCTGCTCGGCCTCGAAGCCGCCAATGGTCTGATGAAGCGCGGCATGAAGGTCACGGTCGTGCATCTTCTCGACACGCTGATGGAGCGCCAGCTCGACCCGGTCGCCGGCGGCATGCTGCGCAAATCGCTGGAGGAGCGCGGGCTGGAGTTCAAGATGCCGGCGCAGACGCAGGCCATCCTCGGCGAAACGCACGTCACCGGCGTCCGCTTCACCGACGGCACCGACGTCGCGGCCGATCTCGTGGTGATGGCCGTGGGCATCCGTCCCAATATCGAACTGGCAAAGAAGGCCGGGCTGTACTGCGAGCGAGGCATCGTGGTCTCCGATACGATGCAGACTTATGACGGTCGCATCTACGCCGTCGGCGAATGCGTGCAGCACCGCCGTCAGACCTATGGTCTGGTGGCGCCGCTGTTCGACCAGGCGAAGGTCTGCGCCAATCATCTGGCGATGAAGGGATTCGCCACCTATGACGGGTCAGTGGTCTCGACCAAGCTGAAAGTCACGGGCATCGACCTGTTCTCTGCCGGCGACTTCGCGCCGGGACCCGACAAGGAGGAGATCGTCCTGCAGGATGCCAATCGCGGCGTCTACAAGCGGATCATCCTGCGCGACAAGAAGATCGTGGGCACCGTGCTGTACGGCGACACCATCGACGGGCCCTGGTATTTCCAGCACATGCGCGACGGCACCGATGTCTCCCACATGCGCGAACGTCTGGTGTTCGGCTCGGCGCATCTCGGCGACGGTGGCCACGGCGGACAGAACTCGGTTGCCGCCATGAGCGACGAGGCCGAAATCTGCGGCTGCAACGGAGTCTGCAAGGGCGCGATCGTCAAGGCGATCAGCGAAAAGAAGCTGTTCACGCTCGACGACGTGCGCGCCCATACCAAGGCGTCGTCCTCATGCGGCTCGTGCACCGGCCTGGTCGAGCAGGTGCTGGCGTTCACGCTCGGCGGCGACTACTCGGCGGCGCCCAAGGTGAAGCCGGTCTGCGCCTGCACCGACCACAGCCATGACGACGTCCGGCGCGTCATCATCGAACAGCAACTGAAGTCGATCCCCGCTGTCATGCGGTTCATGGACTGGAAGACGCCGAACGGCTGCCATTCCTGCCGGCCCGCCTTGAACTACTATCTGCTCGCGACCTGGCCCGGCGAGTATCGCGACGACCAGCAATCCCGCTTCATCAACGAGCGCGTTCACGCCAACATCCAGAAGGACGGCACCTACTCCGTGGTGCCGCGGATGTGGGGCGGCGTGACCACGCCCGGCGAATTGCGCGCGATCGCCGACGTCGCCGACAAGTTCAACATCCCGACCGTCAAGGTGACCGGCGGACAGCGTATCGATCTGCTCGGGGTGAAGAAGGAAGATTTGCCGGCGGTATGGGCCGATCTCAACGATGCGGGTATGGTCTCCGGCCACGCCTATGCCAAGGGTCTGCGCACCGTGAAGACCTGCGTCGGGTCGGAATGGTGCCGCTTCGGCACCCAGGACTCCACTGGCCTCGGCATCAAGATCGAGAAGTTCATGTGGGGATCATGGACGCCCGCGAAGGTGAAGCTCGCCGTCTCCGGTTGCCCGCGCAACTGCGCGGAATCGACCTGCAAAGATGTCGGAGTGATCTGCGTCGATTCAGGCTACGAGATCCATTTTGCGGGCGCCGCCGGCCTGCACATCAAGGGCACGGAATTCCTGACCAAGACCGCGACCGAGGACGAGGCGCTCGAGATCATCGTCGCGCTGACCCAGCTCTATCGCGAGCAGGGCTGGTACCTGGAACGGATGTACAAATGGTGCGACCGCGTCGGCTTCGACAACATCCACAAGCAGGTGGTCGAGGACGTCAAGAACCGCAAGGCGCTGTTTGAACGCTTCGCCTATTCGCAGCAATTCTCGCAGAGCGATCCATGGGCGGCGCGCGCCCGTCGCGGCGTCGATCGCAACGAGTTTACGCCGATGGCTGAATTGGAGCTCGCATGACCACCTGGTTTCAAGTCGGCCCGCTCGACGACATTCCCCCGCTCGGCTCGCGCGTCGTGCGCACGCCGCGCGGCAACATCGCGGTCTTCCGCACCGATGGTGACGAGGTGTTCGCGCTGGACGATCGCTGCCCGCACAAGGCAGGCCCCTTGTCGCAGGGCATCGTCCACAACCGCCGCGTGACATGCCCGCTGCACAATTTCGTCATCGAGCTCGCGACCGGACAGGCCGTGGCACCCGACCAGGGCTGTACGCCATCCTATCCCGCAAAGGTCGAGGATGGCGAGGTGTGGTTGTCCCTGCAGCAGACGGCCGCGGCCTGAACGGTATCGCATGAGCGTCAGGACGACATGCCCCTATTGCGGCGTCGGTTGCGGCGTCGTCGCCGATCGGGACGACTCAGGGACCATCAGCGTCCGCGGCGATCCGCAGCATCCCGCCAATCTCGGCCGGCTGTGCGGCAAGGGATCGGCGCTGGCGGAGACGATCGATCTCGGGGGACGTCTGCTCGAGCCGGTCGTGAACGGACGGGCAGCCGGCTGGGATGAGGCGCTCGACCTCGTCGCGAGCCGTTTCACCGAAATCATCCGCGACCATGGACCGGATGCCGTCGCATTCTATGTTTCGGGGCAGTTGCTGACCGAGGACTATTACGTCGTCAACAAGCTCGCCAAGGGCTTCGTCGGGACCGCGAACATCGACACCAATTCGCGCCTGTGCATGGCGTCGAGCGTCGCGGGCCACAAGCGCGCGTTCGGCAGCGACACCGTTCCGGGCTGCTACGAGGACCTTGAGCAGGCCGGCCTGCTGGTCCTGGTCGGCTCCAACGCCGCGTGGTGCCATCCGGTGCTGCACCAGCGCATGCTGGCGGCCAAGGAGCACAATCCCGGCTGCCGTATCGTCGTTGTCGATCCGCGGAGGACCGCGACCTGCGAAGGCGCCGACCTGCATTTGCCGCTGCGTTCCGGAAGTGACGCGGTGTTGTTCAACGGCCTGCTCGCCTATCTCGCACGCGGCGGCTATGCGGACGACGGCTTTGTCAGTGAGGTCACCAGCGGCGTTGAATCGGCGCTGCAGGTCGCCGGCCGGCAGACAGTCGCCGAGACCGCGGCGGCCTGCGGGCTGAGCGAGGGCGCGGTCGAGCTGTTCTTTTCATGGTTCGCGAAGACGGAGCGCGTTGTCACGCTCTATTCCCAGGGCGTCAATCAGTCGAGCAGCGGGGTCGACAAGGTCAATGCGATCATCAACTGCCATCTCCTGACTGGCCGTATCGGCCGTCCCGGCATGGGACCGTTCTCGCTGACCGGCCAGCCCAACGCGATGGGGGGCCGCGAGGTGGGCGGCCTGGCCAACCAGCTCGCCGCGCATCTCGATATCGAGAATGCCGAGCACCGCGAGCTGGTGAAGCGATTCTGGCGGTCACCGGTGGTCGCGCCAAAAGCGGGGCTGAAGGCGGTCGAGATGTTCGATGCGATTGCCGATGGCCGCATCAAGGCAGTCTGGATCATGTCGACCAACCCCGTGGTCAGCCTTCCCGACGCCGATCGGGTTCGTGCCGCGCTGGATCGCTGCGCGTTCGTGGTCGCGTCCGATTGCATGCGCGACACCGATACCAACCGGCACGCCGATGTCCTGCTGCCCGCGCTCGCCTGGGGTGAGAAGGACGGCACAGTCACCAATTCGGAGCGACGGATCTCGCGGCAGCGGGCGTTCCTGCCCGCGCCAGGCGCAGCGCGCGCGGATTGGCGCATCATTTGCGACGTCGCCCAGCGGATGGGGTTCGCCGGTTTCGAGTATGGCAGCGCGGCCGAGATCTTTCGCGAGCACGCGGCGCTGTCCGGCTTCGAGAACAATGGCGCGCGCGACTTCGACATCTCGGCGCTGAGCACGCTCGACAGCCGCGCCTATGAGGCGCTGGCGCCGATCCAATGGCCCGTGACGCGGGATTTTCCGACCGGCACGGCGCGGATGTTCGAGAACAGGCAATTCTTCACCGGGGATCGCAGAGCCCGTTTCGTGGCTGTCACGCCCCGAGCGGCGCGGAACGCCACCAGCCGCGACTATCCGCTGGTCCTGAACACCGGGCGCATTCGCGACCAGTGGCACACCATGACGCGGACGGGAAAATCCGCGCGGCTGCTCGCGCACGTCTTCGAGCCTTGCGCCGAATTCCACCCCGAGGATGCGCGCCTTGCCGGTCTGGAGAACGAGGCGCTGGTGCGGCTTACGAGCCCCTGGGGCAAGATGGTGGCGCGCGTCGCGATCTCGACCGAGCAGCGGCGGGGCTGCGTGTTCGTTCCGATGCATTGGAACGAGGAGTTCGCCGGCGCTGGCCGTGTCAACGCGCTGGTCAATCCCGCGACTGATCCGCTGTCGGGTCAGCCCGAGTCCAAGCATACGCCGGTGAAGGCGGAGCCATATGCGCCGAACTGGCACGTCTTCATCCTGAGCCGGCAGGAGATCCGCCGTCCGCCATGCGAGTACTGGGTGCAGGGCAAGGTCGGAGCGTGTTTCCGGCTCGAGCTTGCCTTCGACCAGCGGCCTGCGAGTTGGCGCGAGTGGGCCGCCGAACAGCTTGGGATCGCTGGAACGGAGATCGATTGGATTGCGTATCGCGACCCGGCCGCCGGCCGGTTCCGCTACGCAGGCGTATCGGATGGCCGGCTGCAGGGCTGCGTCTTCGTCGCGCCCGACCAGCGGCTGGGATCGCGGTCGTGGCTGATCGGCCTGTTTGCCGAGCAGCGGCTGTCACCGAACGCCCGCAACGCCCTGCTCGCGGGCCAGCCATTGGCGGCCGCCGACGACATCGGTGCGGTCATCTGCTCCTGTTTCGGCATTGGTCGTAACCAGATCTCGTCGGCGATCCAGAACGGCGCAGGGAGCGTCGAGGCCGTCGGCCAACGTCTGAAGGCCGGGACCAATTGCGGCGCCTGCAAGCCCGAGATCGGCAAGCTGCTGGCGGCTGCGAGGCCCAGCATGCGATCCGAGGCCCGGACATCCGAAGGCGCCCGGGGCTGAGCCTCGTTGTGTTTGCGCCAGCCCGGCTGCAATTTTGCAGCGGGCGTGCCGCTCACTTGGGGTGCGGAAATGCGAAGGGCGGGATCGATTGCCGATCCCGCCCCACTGAATGCTGACGATGTCCGAAGGTGTTACGCGAGCAAGGTGCCCGGCTCGACCTTGACGCCCGGGCCCATGGTCGACGACACCGCGACGCGCTGGACGTAGGTGCCCTTGGCGCCGGCCGGCTTGGCCTTCACCACCGCATCCGCCAGCGCCTTGATGTTCTCGACCAGCTTGTCCTCGGCGAACGAGGCCTTGCCGACGCCGGCCTGGATGATGCCGGCCTTCTCGACGCGGAACTCGACCGAGCCGCCCTTGGCGCCTTTGACGGCGCCAGTGACGTCCATGGTCACGGTGCCGATCTTCGGATTCGGCATCATGCCGCGCGGACCGAGCACCTTACCGAGACGGCCGACCAGCGGCATCATGTCGGGGGTGGCGATACAGCGGTCGAAGTCGATATTGCCGTTCTGCACCTTCTCGACCAGGTCCTCCGCGCCGACCACGTCGGCGCCGGCGGCCTTGGCTTCCTCGGCCTTCGCGCCGCGGGCGAACACGCCGACGCGGAGCGTACGGCCGGTGCCGTTCGGCAGCGTCACGACGCCACGGACCATCTGGTCGGCGTGGCGCGGATCGACGCCGAGGTTGATCGAGACCTCGATGGTCTCGTCGAACTTCGACACGGCCCGCTCCTTGATCATCTTGATCGCGTCAGCAAGCGGGTAGAGCTTGGTGCGATCGATGCCCTCGCGGGCCTTCTTCAAACGCTTTCCGAGTGCCATGGCGCCTTACCCCGCAACTTCCAGACCCATCGAGCGGGCGGAGCCCTCGACCATCTTCATGGCCGACTCGATCGAGTCGCAATTCAGGTCCTTCATCTTCTTCTCGGCGATCTCGCGCACCTGCGCCTTGGTCACCTTGCCGGCCTTGTCGCGACCCGGGGCCTTGGAGCCCGACTGGATTTTGGCGGCCTGCTTGAGGAAGTAGGACATCGGCGGGGTCTTCATCTCGAAGGTGAAGGACCGGTCCGCATAGATGGTGATGACCACCGGGATCGGGGTGTTCTTCTCTTCCTTCTGGGTCTGGGCGTTGAACGCCTTGCAGAACTCCATGATGTTGAGACCGCGCTGACCGAGCGCCGGACCGATCGGCGGCGACGGATTGGCCGCGCCGGCCGGAACCTGAAGCTTCAGGTAACCGGTTACTTTCTTTGCCATTATGACTCTCCAATGCGTTCGCGATTCTGCCTGATGCGAACGCAACGCCTTGGGGCGACAAAACCCGTCAGGCGAGGTTTGGGACCGTGGTCCGGCGCGCTTGGCCCGGCTGGCAAAGCCGGTCACGCCTCCCACGAACGAAATCGCCCCCCGTTCGGGGAGCGAAGCGCGCCCGATACACGAGATCGGACGAAAAGGAAAGCCCGGGACGCCGAGAGAGCCGGCAGCCCGGCCCTTAACCGACGATCTTCTCGATCTGGTTGAATTCCAGTTCGACCGGCGTCGCACGGCCGAAGATCGACACCGCGACCTTGACGCGCGAGCGGGCCTCGTCGATTTCCTCGACCACGCCGGAGAACGAGGCGAACGGGCCGTCGGCAACGCGGACGTTCTCGCCGATCTCGAACGACACCGAGGATTTCGGCCGCTCCACGCCTTCCTGCATCTGGTTCAGGATGCGCATCGCCTCGCCTTCGGAGATCGGCATCGGCTTGTTCTCGGCGCCGAGGAAGCCGGTCACCTTGGGCGTGTTCTTGATCAGGTGGAACGCCTCGTCGGTCAGCTTCATCTTCACCAGCACGTAGCCGGGGAAGAACTTGCGCTCGGCGTCGATCTTGCGGCCGCGGCGCACCTCGGTGACCTTCTCGATCGGCACCAGCACCTGCTCGAACAGGTCCTCGAGATTGCGCTGCTTGGCCTGCTCGCGGATCGACTCCGCGACCTTCTTCTCGAAGTTCGAATAGGCGTGGACGATGTACCAGCGCTTGTCGGAGCTTTGCGTTGCGGTTGCCATCAGTGGATGCCCAGCACGAGGGTGATGAGATAACGGATGATCTGATCGGCGGCGAAGAAGAACACCGAGGCCAGCGCCACCATCACGAACACCATGATCGTGGTGATGGTGACCTCGCGACGGCTCGGCCACGAGACCTTGGCGGTCTCCGAGCGCACTTCCTGCAGGAATTTGAACGGGCTGGTAGCCATCGTCAGGGGTCCGCGTCCGTCATCGGACGATTGAAGAGTTGACTGGGAAAACCGAACAGCCGTCCTTGGCCCACCCTCTTGTCGGAGAGATGAGCCGAATCCACGGGCTCGCTTGTTCGGGGAGTGAAAAGCCGCGCCGGATATCCGCTTTTGTCGCGGGCCGGCTGCAGGTTGCCAAGATATCTACTGTCCGGCGGGCCAAAGGTCAAGATATGGGCATGCCGGGCGTCGGCGGTCATTCCCGTGGCAGGCCCCCGCCAGGCTCGCAACAACGCGGTTTTTCGTGCCGCGGCAAGCCATTTCCGCACCACGGCAGGTTGAGCAGTTGCCGCGACGAAATGCCCGCGGTGGAGCGGCTCCTGCTCTTGCCGGGCCTGCGGCGCCCGCTCATTCTCGTCCGCACAAGAACAATCCGGAGGAAACCCATGACCTTTGCCCCGCGCAAGGGACGGACGCGCCTTGCCGCCGTCAGCCTTGCTGCTCTCGGTCTTGCCGCTCTCGCCCTCACCGCCATCCCGGCCCGGGCACAAGCCCCGCTCAAGATCGGCGTGCTCAGCGACTTCTCGTCGGTCTATTCGGACATCGGCGGCCAGGGCAATCTCGAGGCGACCAAGCTCGCGGTCGAGGCGTTCGGCGGCAGCATGTTCGGCAAGCCGATCGAGGTGATCAGCGCCGATCCGCAGAACAAGGCCGACATCGCCGCCGCGATCGTGCGCAAATGGTACGAGAACGAGGCCGTCGACATGGTGATCGACATGCCGACCTCGGCCACCGCGCTGGCCGGCATGGAGATGTCGAAGCAGTTCGAGAAGCTGATGATCGTGACGGATGCCGCGAGCTCCGACATCACCGGCAAGTCCTGCTCGCCCTACACCGTGCACTGGACCTACGACACTTATGGAAACGCGCACACGGTCGGCAGCGCGATCGTCAAGAACGGTGGCAATACCTGGTTCTTCATCACCGCCGACTATCTGTTCGGCCATTCGATCGAACGCGACACCGGCGACGTCGTGCGCGCCGCCGGCGGCACGGTGGTCGGCAGCGCCCGGCATCCTCTCAACAACCAGGACTTCTCGTCCTTCCTGCTGCAGGCGCAGGCCAGTAAGGCCAAGATCATCGGCATGGCCAACGGCGGTGGCGACACCATCAACACCATCAAGCAGGCCGCCGAATTCGGCATCGTCGCCGGCGGCCAGAACCTCGCCGGCATCGTGATGTTCATCTCCGACATCCACAGCCTCGGCCTGAAGCTGGCGCAGGGCCTGATCATCACCGAGGCCTATTACTGGGACCTCAACGACCGCACCCGCGCCTTCGGCAAGAAGTTCTTCGAGCGCATGAAGCGGATGCCGACCATGAACCAGGCCGCGACCTACAGCGCCACCCTGCACTATCTCAATGCCGTCAAGGCCGCCGGCACCCGCGACACCAAGCCGGTGCTCGCGAAGATGCGCGAGACCCCGGTGCGCGACGCCTTCACCGACAACGGCATCCTGCGCGAGGATGGCCGCATGGTGCACTCGATGTTCCTGTTCGAGGTGAAGAAGCCCGAAGAGTCGAAGGGCCCGTGGGACTATTACAAGGTGCTGGCGGAGGTGCCCGGCGACCAGGTGTTCCGGCCGCTGAAGGACGGAAACTGCCTTTATGTGAAACAATAAGGGGTCGCCGAAATGCATTCGGGGCTCGCGCGCTGCGGGCCCCGACCTCACCTGTCTCGTCGATTTTTGGCTTAAGTGCTTGATCTCGCTGGCAGGAGTGGAGAGGCTCGAACTCTGCTGCTTTTGCCTGGAACCACTGGATTTACAGGGCTTTTTGATCGGACCGGCCACCGCTTGTACACCGTTTTTGTGCACCGGGCAAACGTGAGCGGAATCATGTCGCGCGGCTGGAT
The DNA here is from genome assembly GCF_032485115.1 of Bradyrhizobium sp. SZCCHNRI2009. NCBI lineage: Bacteria > Pseudomonadati > Pseudomonadota > Alphaproteobacteria > Hyphomicrobiales > Nitrobacteraceae > Bradyrhizobium > Bradyrhizobium sp. SZCCHNRI2009. Next base: position 952,546 of record NZ_JAUEUH010000001.1, on the reverse strand, counting down.
TGCCCACCGACGAACCGTCTTGTCGCATGAAAAAAATGGTGCATGTGGCGAGAGGGATGGCTCTGCGCCTGAAGCCGAGGTGGCCGCATCGGCCCGCTCTAATCTTCGTATCGTCGCTCCGTCGCGCGTGACAACCGCGTTCAACCCGACTCGCTGCTCCCCTCCCTCGTCCCCGACATTGGCAGCGACGCGCTGCAGCTAGATCCGCGTCTCTGCTCGTAACGAAGGCTTCGGTAATTTGACACCGATACAGCAAGAACCCATGGCTACCGGAAAATCCACGGGACGGACCCTGTGGAATTAACTCAACCATCTGATTATTATATAGATTTTACGCCGAAGATCGTCTATATTTCGCCATGTCATCGCTCAACAGGCAATTTTCCTGGGACCCCGTGGAACTGAACCCAATTCTCAACAATTTGACAAAGGGTTGGAAACAGGGGAGCCTGCGGCCGCTGCGCACTAACAGCGCTTAGAAACAGCACTTTTTTCGTCCAGTTTCTTAATCAAGCCTGCGGCCGCTGCGCACTAACAGCGCTTAGAAACTAATCGAAAGACGACATTTTCATTCCTTGCCTGCGGCCGCTGCGCACTAACAGCGCTTAGAAACCTGGATAGCCATCACAAGTCTCCTATCAAGCCTGCGGCCGCTGCGCACTAACAGCGCTTAGAAACGCTGCGTTTCCCTTTCAAAGGAACCTCCTTAATGCCTGCGGCCGCTGCGCACTAACAGCGCTTAGAAACTTGATCGACATGAGATGCTCCCGTCGTCGTAAGCCTGCGGCCGCTGCGCACTAACAACGCTTAGAAACGAATCGGCAGAGATGAGAGCAACGAGGGGCCTGCGGCCGCTGCGCACTAACAGCGCTTAGAAACGCGATGCGATGCATGACGTAGCTCCTGGAATGCCTGCGGCCGCTGCGCACTAACAGCGCTTAGAAACAACCATGGCGTTCATAGTCGTCTCCTTGGCAAGCCTGCGGCCGCTGCGCACTAACAGCGCTTAGAAACCCCCTGAACGGCCGAAGCCGGGGAGGAAGGCCTGCGGACGCTGCACACTAACGGCGCCACGACGGCTGGTCCGCTAGCCTTGATCAGTCCGAAAGCGGGCAGCCGAAAATCCCCAAAGAAAGCCGATTGGCAATCTTGCGAAAAGCACTACCATGAGATCTCAACGTCTGATCGATCCCATTGAGGTTGTGCCGCATGAAACGGCGGGATCTGCTTGTTGGCGGCGGCTTGGCTCTGGCGCAATTCGCAGCGTCGAAGGGACTCGCGCAGTGCAGCGCGCCAAGCGCGCGAGCGGCTGTGGTCGTCGGCGTGAACAAGACTGGGGCTCTGCCCGTCTTGCGCGCGGCGGTCTCGGGCGCGAAGGCGGTGGCAGCTTGGCTGTGCAGCGAAGGCTTTGAAGTCAAGCTCATCGTCGACGAAACAGGGCCGGTGACGGCGGATTCGGTCAAGCGGGCCGTGTTCGAGCTGGTCGATCGGGGGACGCTGACGCACCTCGTCGTCTACTTCTCGGGCCACGGCGTCTGTGTCGGCTTCAACGAGTACTGGCTGCTGACGGGTGCGCCCCGGGACGCCAGCGAGGCAGTGACCCTGATGGAGAGCTGGGAGCTTGCTCATCGAAGCGGCATTCCGAATGTCGTGTTCATTTCGGATGCGTGCCGCTCGATTCCGGAATACCAGACCAGTCTGTTGACCGGCACGCTGATTTTTCCCATCGCGACGGCGCCCGGCACCGGCGGAAAAGTGGATCGTTTCTTGGCCACCGAGCCCGGGCAATCCTCCATCGAGGCGAGCGCCGCAGCGGCGGCCTATGACAGCATCTTCACATCCGCATTCCTGGATGCGTACAAGCACCCTCGACAAGACATGGTGCGGCAGATAGACGGACAATCGGTTGTGCCGAATTATCTGCTCGAAGACTATCTTCGCAAGGAGGTCCCGCTCCGGCTCGCCAGGATCGATCTCAAGCACAGGCAAGTTCCCGAAGCGCGGATCGAGTCCCGCGACAACTTCTACATCGGCCGGGCCCTGCAGACTGCCACGGCCGACGCCGGCACTCCGATCGCACCGGAAAACATCCGGATCTTCGATGTCGCCAATCGCGAGTTTGCTCGCTCCTCGCTCGGCACCTTGGGGCCGCTGCGCGACATCTACGCTTCCGCACTGAAGCAGGTCGCAGACGAAACCGGCTTCACGGACGCAAAGATCTCCATCTCCCAGGCCAAGAGCACGCTCGCCTTCGATGCTGAAACGGGTTTCGCCATCAATGGCGCGACCGTACGCCACGCGAGGTCGACGGGGCGAACCGTCATCGACATCATGGCTGACCGGGTGGCTCCTGCCCTGGTCCGCGTCACCCCCGCGGATCGACGGCCTGCGGCCGTCGCGCTCATGTTCGAGGACGGCTCGGGGACTGTCCTTGCGGCGTTGCCCGGCTTCATCGGGACAATTACCGTCGAAGGCGGGCGGGTCACAAGTCTCACCTACGAACCATCGGTCCGCGGCGGTCGCCCCGCGGCATCCGGCGATCAAAAGACGCAACTGGACGAGTTGCACGCGCTCGTCGGAGCCGCAGCGAAGTACGGTGCCTTTCGCATCGAGGGATCAGAGCAGGAGCGAGCGAGGTCAGCCGAGCGGCTTGCCAGCCAGGTGCGGGTGATGAAGGGGATCGACCCCACGCTCGGCATCTACGCAGCCTACGCCTATGCCGACGCCAATCTGGTGGACCAGGTACGGTCCGTGCAGTCCTTCATGAAGGAGGATCTCGGCAGCAACCTTTTCGACGTCGCACTCCTTGCCAACAGGCTGACCGGTACGCGCGCCGGGGATCCCAACGACCCTGTCCCCTTCTGCCCGATGTTGACCCAGGGCTGGCAGCTGCTTCGCGTCAAGGAGGTCGCCTTGCCGGAAGCGATCAGTCAGGCGAGATATCATCTGCGTGAGGCCTTGTGGACGACGTTCGATCCGCAAGGAATGAAGCTGGTCCTTAACTACATGACATAGCCCGGATCGAGCGACGACCCGCGAGCCAGGCTGAGCAGACACGTCCTCCGGGAGCGCCACCATGAACCGTCGACAATTCCTCTCGGTCACCGCGACAGGACTGGCAGCCGCGGCGGGACTGACGACAGCTGCTGCAGCCGATGGGCCGGCTCGCCTCGTTCTCGTCCACGGCCGCTCTCAACAGGGCCTCAATCCGATGGTCCTGAAAGCGATCTGGCTAGAGACGCTGAGACGCGGCGCCGCGAAGCTCGACAGGAAGCTGCCCGAGCCCCTCGAAGTCGCCTTTCCATACTACGGCGACAAGCTCGACGATTTCGCACGACGGTATGAGCTGCCGCTCACGACCGACATCCAGACCAAGGGCAGCGGGATCGACAGCGACTTCCTGAGCTTCCAGGCTGAGGTCGCTGAGCAGATGCGGAGCCAGGCCGGCATCACCGATGTCCTAGTGCAGAAGGAATTTGGACCCAACCCGACCGAAAAGGGACCCCAAAACTGGGCATGGGTTCAGGCCATCATCCGTGCCATCGATCGTAACGCAGGCAGTGTCAGCCAAACGTTCATCGAGAAGTTCATGCGCGATGTCTACCTCTACACGTCGCAGCCCGGCGTGCAGGACGCGATCGACAATCTGGTCGGAGCCGACATCGACGAGAGACCCTGCGTCATCATCGCTCACTCGCTCGGTTCGGTGATAGCGTACCACCTGCTCCGGACCGATCGTCGTGCGCTCAACGTGAGGGCCTTCGTGACCGTCGGATCCCCCCTTGCGATCAGGGCGATACGTGACCGATTCAGGCCGATCGGATTCCCGACCAAGGCGCGCAGCTGGTACAACGCCTTCGATCCTCACGATGTCGTCGCGCTCTATCCTCTCGACGGCACGAACTTCCCGGTGAGGCCGGCCGTGGAGAACTACGGACAGGTCCTGAACGCGACCGACAACCGGCACGGGATCGTGGGGTATCTAGATGATGCTCACGTGGCGGCGCACGTGTTGGACGCTCTCGAGTCGTGATCAACGGAACGCGCGTCGCCGCTGCGCACTGTCCCACACGAGCGTCCTCTCGCGCGAAAAGATACTCCGCCGGGGAAGCGGATGCGAACCGCGTCTCAGGCCGCGGCGCGAATGCCGGACACGCGACAGATTCGGCGGGATTTGCGTTTGGACAGTCAATTTTTGTCTTGCGCTCGTAGAGGGTTTCGCGAACAATTAAGCCTGCTCGATTTGAAGTTGTCAGATTTCACACCGTCAAATTACCTGCGAATGCATCAGCTTCGGGTTACGTTGAAATTTGCGACGCCGGCGATTCTTGTAGGCTTTGATCAAGCCACCGCAGAGCTGCGCGTTCCGAGCCTGCTCGGAATGATCCGGCAATGGTGGCGAGCCCGAAACTACCATGTCGGCGGCTGGCAGCATTTGGAAGCAAAGATCTTCGGCGCTGCCGCCGGTGGCGAAGGCGACAATGCCGATCCGTCCAAGCCGGCCGAGGCCGGCGGGCAGTCGGTCTTCTCAGCCGTACTGACGCCGGCCACCAGCATAAGCCCACAGACGCTCGATCAGGTCTTCAGGTCGAGCAGTCCTGAGCGCAAGCTGCTCGGGCCGCGAAAGCAGTCGGGCGTGCTGGCCTCCGGCAGCTCCTTCGTCGTGACGTTCTACTTCCGCGCCGCTCATGCCGAATATGCGCCTCAGATCGCCCGCGCCACGGAGCTGTGGGGACTTGTCGGTGGCGTCGGCACCGGCCAGCGGCGTGGCTTTGGCAGCGTGGTCGTCGACGCTTTGGCCGGGGATAGCGCGTGGACGGCGCCCGCGACGGCCAGCGCCGTCGCGGATCGGATCCGCTTTCTGCTTCCGCCGGACGAGGCCAAGGCCGCAGCACCTGCCGATTTTGTTACGCTCGGACCGCAGGCGAGGATCTGGACCAAGGAGATCCAGGGTGACGCTGCTGCGGCGCTGCGCGCCTATGCCGAGTTGACCGCGCGCTTCGCGAGTGGGTCAAGGCTGGCGGCATCCGACGTGTTTTCCGAACAATCGCTCTTGCGCACCCGCCTTCCAAGTCCGCTGCACGTTCACGTGCATCCGCTCGGCGACACGTCTCTGCTGGTCATGAGCCTGCTGCCGACCCGGCAGGACGTCGAGCATCAGCCGGCCGCGATCGCGCGCATCGAGACATTCGTCCGCGAGATCGACGCCATCCCCCTGCACCCGGAGCTAACTCCCCGTGGCTGAGGTCAACCTGCACTTTCACCTCGGCCCGGTTCAGGGCCTGATCTCCGAGGCGCGTCGGACGCGAGACTGGTGGGCCGGGTCGTTTCTGCTGTCGTGGCTGGTCGCCAACGCGATGGCGGTGGTCACCGAGAAATTTCGCGGCACGATCGAAAGCCCGGATGTCGGGCTCGGGCGCGGCAGCCGCGTCAGGCAGCCGAACGATCCGGTGCTGGCCTGTGCGATCGACGCGATGAAGCCTGGCTACGTTCCGAAGGACGGCCCGATGCTGTCCACCCTGCCCAATCATTTCGTCGCGGCGCTCAGCAGCGAGAAGCTGGCGAGAGAGGCCGGCAAGGCGGCCGAGCAGTGCATCAGGGAGCGCTGGGTAACGCTCGCCAGCGCCGTGCGCGACATGCTGTTCGCGCCCGAGCACTGGCAGGCTCGGCCCGATGATCGCGAGCGCGCGTTGCGGCTATGGAATCGCCAGATCGGCTCGACGAGTTGCACCCCAATGTGGGAGATCTATTGGGTGTGCGCCAAGGCCGGCCAGGATGGCGACGCTCTGCTCGACGCCCGCAAACGCTGGCGCTGGTCCAGGGATGCGGAAGGTCTGCCGCCGGTGGAGGGCGCGATCTGCTCCATGATGGGGGATTGGGACGAGATATCTGGCCGCTCCAAGCTCGAACGTACCCAGCGCCAGGACTTCTGGCGCCACGTCCGCCAGCGCCTGGTCGACGTCCGCTATGCCGGCTATGCGCGACAGCCTTCGGATTGCCTCGACCTGCGCGAGGATGAGATGCTGTCGGCGCCGGCGCTGGTCAAGCGGCTGTTTCCTCTGCTGGCGTTCGATCATCCGCCGGATGAGGCGGATTCTCTCAGGCGCATCATCGGCTGGACGCCAAGCATCCGCGTGAGCTACGCGGTGTTTCAGCTGCATCCCGAGAACTGGTGGAAGGACAGGCTTCGCCGGACGTTCGGGCTGCCGCCGTCGCCGGCGCGTACCGGCTTCGCGCAGCCGAGCGACGCTTCATTCGATCAGAATCCGATCTTCTGGCCGTCGACGAGCTGCATCGCCGCAACGCATTGGCTGGCCGACGCGCTCGAACGGGCGCCAGTGGAGACCGAGCGATTCGCCGAGGCGATCGCCAGGGTCAGCCCGAAATACGCCCTTGCCGAACAGAACCTCTGGGTGAAGCGGCTGAAGGATGCGGCAGCCGCGTGCAGGGACAAACTCGAAGACCCCGCTATCCTCAGCGTCGACGGCGCATCGCTGTTTGCTTCCAGCCTCATGAAGTTCGACGGCTCGACCGACGCGATCACCAGGGCCGGCTCGCTGCTGTCCGCGCTTTACCGTCAGGTGAAATCCGAGCCCGCCCCCTATTACGCCGTCCTGAAGATGGACGGCGACCGGATGGGCGAACTGATGACGCCGGAGCTGTCGCAGAGGCTGGCCCGCTTTGCCCAGGATCTGAGGGGCCGAGCGGGCCAGGACGTGCCTGACGCTGATCTCGGCCTCGCCGCGCGCCACAACGGCATCCTGCTCTACGCCAGCGCCGACGAGATGCTGGCGCTGCTGCCGATCGAGGACGCGCTGGCCGCGGCGCTCGCCATTCGCAACGAATTCGCACGCAGCACGCGCGGCCTTCGCCTGTCCCGTCCGGCGACGATTTCCGGCGCGATCACCTTCGCACATCGTCAGGTGCCGCTGCGATGGGTGATGCAGTCGAACCGCGTTCTGCTGAACAAAGTCGCGAAGGAAGACGCAGGCCGCGATGCGCTCGCCATCGAGATCCTGGACCGGTCCGGTCAGCTCGCTGAATGGGCCGCCCCCTGGAACCGGGTGGGCGATGAACGCGCCGGCGGACCGGAGACCCTGCTGGCGCTCGTCACCGACGCGATCGGCCCGCGGCCGTTCCTCGGCAGCAATCAGTTGCTGCACGACCTCGACCAACAGCTCGAAACCTTCACTGACGGAGCGGACGACGCCAGCACCGGCACCCGGATCGCCGCGGCCAAGGAATATGACAGGCGCTATGCGCGGCCGGGCGGCCACGGCGTTGCGCGGACTGCGCATGAGCGCATGGCGAACATGCTGACCCGCCGGATCCTGCAACAGCGGGCGCAGGAGGGAAACGATGCCCCGGTCGACGACGAGCTGATCGAGCGCGTGATGCAGCTCTGCCGCATCCACGGCGCCGTCGACGGCAAGCATGCGTCCTGGATCGCGCCCATGAGCCTTGCCGGCATGAAGCTGCTGCGCTTCCTCAGTCAGAACTGGCGGGCTCAATCTGCGCAGCCAGCGTCCATGGAGCTGACGGCATGACGAAGTCGGCACTCGTCGAGCTCAGCCCGACCGACACCCTGTTTCTCAGGGAAGGCCGCCCGTTCGATCAGCTCGACGCCGGACTCGCCGAGGCATCGTCACAGTTTCCGCCGCTGCCCTCGACGCTCGCCGCGATGATGGCGTTGGCGATGGTCAGGCAGGCTGCCGGCGATCAACTCGATCCGGCGGATCACAACTGGTATGGCGACCTCGACTATCGTCCTGCCCTGCCGAGCCTGGAGGCCGCCAGCAACGAGGCCTTGCGCGAGCGGCTGGCCCTTGTCCGCGGCCTCACCGGACGGAGCGCGCCGCCGGCGCCATCGCCGATGCCGCCAACGACCGAGGGCAGCGCCGAGGGGGCGTCGCCGGCAACGTTGCGTACCACCGGGCCCTATCTGCTGCGCACCACAGGCCGGCAACGCAGGCTCTACGTTCCCTGGCCGTCCTCGCTGATGGTCGAGAAGAAATCGCGATCGCTGCGCAGCGTCGCTCCGAACGCCGCGCTGCTGCCATTGGCGAGCGACCAGACGTCCGGCCCCGTCCCGAGCGTGCTGCCGATCGGATCCGTCAAGGAGCCGATCGTGCTCGAACGTCTCAACGATCGCTGGATCGAATGGACTGCGTTCTGCCGCCATCTCGCCGACCTCGCGGGCGCCTTCAAGCCGACCGAAGGGCTAAACGATTTCAGCGTCGGCCGCAGTGACATCCTCAGCGTCGATGAACGGATCGGCATCGCCATAGACCCCATCACCGGCACGGCGCGCGCCGGCAATCTCTACGCCGCCGGCCACATTCGTCTCAACCCAGGCTTTTCACTTGCCGTAGTTCTGGACAGCGCCACCGAACTTCAGCCCGATTGGCTTCCCGACAGCGCTCCACTCGGCGGTGAAGGCCGTCAGGTCGCGATCAGCATCAGCGATCTCGCCATGCCCGGACTCAGCGGTGGTCAGTTCAAACTGTTCAAGACTGATCGGGACGGCCTTCGCCTGCGTCTCACGGCCTTGACACCCGTCCCGGTCACAGTCCCGCAGGGGCTGCCGGCGATGACCGGTCCGAAAGAGGCGCTTGGCCAGTTCAGCGGCATGAAGATCGTGAGCGCGGTGGTCGATCGTCCCCGCGTCGCCGGCATCTGGCGATCCGGCCGCGTCTCCGGCATTCGCGTTGTACCGGCGGGATCGACCTGGTTCGTCACGGTGCCCACCAAGAAGAACCCGGAAAATGCGGCCCGGCAGCTCGCAGACGCGGCCACGCATCTCCGACTCGCTTCGCCCGAACTCGCAGCGCTCGGATATGGCGCCTTCGCGATCGGAAACTGGCCTTGAACAACGGACAAGCGAGATGACCCCTACAGCTTCAACGACCGATCGCGCCGCGTCCTCGAACCGCTTCATCTGGCTGCGCGCCGAAACCTTCATCCATGTCGGCGCGGGCGAGACATCGTCGCTCATCGACCTGCCATTCGCCCGCGAAAGCGGAACGTCCTACCCCTACATTCCTGGCTCCGGCATGAAGGGCGCCTACCGGGCGATGTGCCGGGTGAAATACCCTGCCATCGTCACTGGCGACGAGGAGCACGCGACGGATGATCCGCGGCTGCTCTCGCTGTTTGGAGAGCAGGACAACGCCGGTCCGGTACTGGTGTCGGATGCGCGTCTTGCTTTTCTGCCGCTGCGCTCGCTGTCGTCGGCCTTCGTTCTCGCAACCTGCCCCAACGTCCTGCAGCGTTTGGTGCGGGACAGGCGCTTTGCCGGCGGCATCGCATTCGACCCGGCGATGTTCCTCGCCAATCTGGAGAATTGGGACGAGGAGGCGGTGCAGTCCGATCCTGCCCATGGTGATCAGCTGTTCATCGAGGAGTTCAGGTTTCCGCGCGGTGATCCCGGCCTCTGGGACGCGCTCCGTCCGGGACTGGAGGCGCTGCTGACGGGATTGGACGGAATCCCGGACGCAATCCGGCGGGTCGCGATCGTCAGCGATCCCGATTTCGGCTTCTTCACTCGTCGCCGCCTGCATGTCCGGTCCCGCAACAGGTTGCTGCCCATCAGCAAGACCGTGGCGACGGGCGCATTGTGGAGCGAGGAAAGTCTTCCGCCCGAGACCATCATGTACAACATCCTCAGCGCCCGCGGGCCGGCCTATGTCGGCAAGCTGACCGAGCTGACCGAGCTGATCCACGACAGCGGATGCGGCTATCTTCAGGTCGGAGGCAATGAGACGGTGGGCGAAGGCTGGCTCTCGTTGCATGGGGCCCAGTCATGAACATCACGGACCTGCCGCTTGCCCGCTACGCACATGCCTTCGAACGGCTGACGACATCGATCGAAAAAGGCAACAGTCCCGACGATCTCAGCAAGGAGATCGACGCGCTCGGGAGCGCGCTGATCGTGAACGGCCTCCCGGCGATGCTTGCGATCGCTCAGGCCGGCTCGGGAAAACGCAAGCAGCTGACGGTCGACGTCGCCAACTGGCTATGCCAATGGCTGGTGCAGGAATGCGGCGATCTGCTGCCGGATGTTCAGCCAAGGCCCTGGTTTATCGTCGGGCGCATTGCCGCAACCGAGAGACGGGCCGATGTCCGACATCTCGAGGAAGAGGCGACGGCGTATATGGGCTCGATGAAGATGCTGGCCAAGGCCGCCAAGGTTCAATATCCGCAGAAGAAGGCGCGCGCATCGACATGAGAGCCGTCCATCAGGCAGCGCAGACAGCGACGCTCGGATCCGGCGCGCAGGCCGGCAACGCCGGGCTGTTCTTCGAACGGATGGGAGCCGGCTGGCGGCCCGACAAGAACGGCCACAAGCCCGACAAGAAGACCTGGATCAGATCCGTCTGCGGACTGCGGGGAGATCAGGAGCAGCTTGCGTCCGCGGCAGAGCGGCTGAAGCGTCTAGTCATGTCACAAGGGGGGATTTCCGACGCTTTCAAGACTACCAGCCGTCTTCTGATCGGTATGGGCATTGCAAACCCGATCGAGAACGCGCTCGCATGGCATAGGGTGCTGGGAACGCCTTACATTCCGGGGTCGTCGGTCAAGGGTCTCGTCCAGGCCTACGCCCATGAATGGGCCGGCGCGTTCGGCAGCCCCGACGATCCGGCGGACGTCCGCGCCGAGCCCGAAGCGCGAGCCCGCCGCATCTTCGGCCGGCTGCGCACCCTCGATCAATCGTCCACGCCCGATGACGACATCCTGCTCGGCAGCGTCGTGTTTCTGGACGCCATCCCGGTGGATCCGGTCACGCTCACCGGCGACGTGATGACGCCGCATCCGATCGGGGAGCGAACACCTGGCGGCGAGCCGTCGCGGCGCAGCGGCCCGAACCCGATCGAATTTCTCGCGGTCGAGACCGGCGCCCGATTTCAGTTTGCGGTGATGCCATCACTGCCTTTCGTCGGCAAGGTGAGAGCCAACACCGACGCCCTTGAAGAAGCGATGTCGGACTGCCGCATGGTCATGGACTGGATGACGGACGCGCTTGCGATCATCGGCGCAGGCGCCAAGACCAAGGCCGGATACGGCCGGTTCGAGCGAATATGATAGACCGGCCCGCGTCAGCCTCCTTTCACGGGCGTGTAGCGCATCGGAACGAAATCGCTGAACACGACCTTCCATCGGTCTGATGACCCCTGCGCAGCCAGCTCTTCCGCAACGTAGGAAAATGTCACCCTCTGGCGCAGCGATGCGATCGAGGCCGCAGCCGACACGGCCGACGTTCCGCCGGTGATGTCGAAGCAGATCCGCGGCTCCTTGCCACCCCGGCGCTGCTTCGCGATGATGGAATCGTAAACGGCGGATATCTGCTTGGCGTCGGCAAAATTGACGGGCGTCTCAGGTTCGACCACTGCCTTGCACGGCGTCTTCTGCTGACGCGCCCGCTCGCGGGCCGCCAGCGCAATCCATGATTCGATCAGCGTTTGAAGCCGCGCCGCCAGCGCACCGCTCGTCGCATGCGGCCCGCCCAGCGACGGCAGCAGGATGATGCGCGCCAGCACCGGATCGCCGGTCTCGCTCATCAGATGCGGATAGAGCGCGCGCAAGGCCTGCTGCCAGGCGCAGTTCTCCAGCGGGAATGTCTCGCGCTGAACGCCGTTGCGCCTGATCGCGAGCCCAGGCTCGCGCAGGTCGCCGAGCGTGGCGTCGGCCGAAGCGATCGTGCGTCCATCCAGGTAGGCCGAGTAATCCGGTTCACCGCGCGCAAAGCCGACCAACCAATCGAAATCGGAATCAGAAAACTCCTTGCCGGGGAAGCGGTGCGGCCAGGAAACCGGGATCACCAGAACCTCGGCCTCCGGCGAGGCGGCCTCCGGATGAGCGGTGATCTCGAAATGCTCCGAGAGGCGGTGCTCGGCAAACAGCAGAAAACGCCCTGCCCCCAGCGCCAGAACCAGAGCAAGCCCGATCTGGATCAGGGCTTCCGCGTGCCAAGCCGCGAGGAATCGGCCGCCCCACCAGTCCTCTGCCGCTGCGGGCGGAGATCGATGTTGGCCATCGGTCCCCTGACCGACCGAGTCTCCGTGGGACGCCTCCTTCAAAGGCGATTCAGCATGCTCGGGCGGGGAAAGGCAGCCGTAGGACAAATGGAACTTCGCCGCTGCCGCCGTGCTGCAGGCAAGGCTGTGCAGCAGACGGCCACCGATGGATTCTCCGATCGTAGCCAGTAGGATGGCGGCGCCGAGAGTGATGAGAACCTTGAGAACGTTGCTGCTGCCGTGCCCCGATTTTCTGTATCCCAACGTCATCTGCCCCAACACGCAATCTCTGATCCCCGCCAGTCGCGATCATAGCACGCGCGGCTGAAAGCGGGAATGACGTCCGACCTACGATCGCCATGGATAGCGCCGGCAATCCGCCCAATCGCGGCGCTGAAAAGCCAACGAGCAGCGGCGACCACGAAGCTGCTCCCGCGCAGGTCTATCCGTTGCGCACCGAGAAGGTTGGGCTAGCTAGCGACATTTGGAGGCTGCGCGGCGGAACGCCGCCGTGCGATGCCCACTATCAGCTGTGCGCGGCGGCTGCAGGCGACTAATCAGCAGTTAAAGCTGGAGGGATGAAGTTTCTAAGCGCTGTTAGTGCGCAGCGGCTGCAGGCAGTATATCCTCGCCGCCGCCGCTCTGGCAGTTTCTAAGCGCTGTTAGTGCGCAGCGGCTGCAGGCATCGTACCTACCACAAAAACAAGGACTGAGTTTCTAAGCGCTGTTAGTGCGCAGCGGCTGCAGGCTGGTTGTCGAAGGGAAACTCAAAGCGGGTGTTTCTAAGCGCTGTTAGTGCGCAGCGGCTGCAGGCTCCCCCATTTCCAAGCCCCTGTCAAATCGACAAGATTTCGGGTTGTTTCCACGGGGTTCCATCCTTTAAACTGATTTTCGGCAGAGTCGCCTGCACGACAATTAGTTTATGCCAATTTTTGCAAATTGGATCAATGAATAAGCTCTCTTCCACAGGCTCCATTTTCGATCGGCTCTGCCGCCACGTCTCGCTGCTGGCGGGGTGGGAGCGGACGTGGCGCAATGCCGGCGGACCGGGCGGCGACGGTGTCACGCTACAGCAGTTCGAAGCGGCGCTTGACGACGAGATCACGAGGCTGTGCCGCGATCTCGCGCTCGGCTTCTACGCGCCCGGCCCTTGCCGGCATCTCGCCATTCCCAAACACGACGGCGGGGCCCGGCCGCTGTCGATCCCGTGCGTGCGCGACCGGGTGGCGCAGAGCGCGCTGCATCTCCTGCTGCAGCCGCTGCTCGATCCCCAGCTCTCGCCGACCAGCTTCGCCTACCGTCCGCACCGTTCGATCGATCAGGCGGTCCGGGCGATCGAGACCGCCCGCGCCGACGGCTTCACGCATGTTGTCGACGCCGACATCGAGCGCTTCTTCGAGAATGTCCCGCACGACAAGCTGCTAGGCCGGCTCGGTGTGCTGCTTGCCGAGAATGCCGTCCTGCAGCTGATCACGGTCTGGCTCGAAACCGGCTCGCGGACGCACGGCCGCGGTCTGGCCCAGGGCGCCCCGATCTCCCCGCTGCTGGCCAACCTCTATCTCGACGAACTCGACCGCAGCATTCAATCGGACGCCGCGCGCGTCGTCCGGTTTGCCGACGACTTCCTGGTGCTCTGTCGCACCGAGGCCGCCGCCCACGCGATGCTCCCCCGGATCGCCGGCGTGCTCACCGATCTCGGCCTGCGCCTCAACGCCGAAAAAACCCGTGTCGTCGACTTCGACAACGGCTTCCATTTCCTCGGCCGTGTCTTCGTCCATGCCGCAGCCTTCATCGCCCATGAGGCCGAAGCGCAGCTGACGACGGAAAGCACCCGCCTGGAGCACGACGACCTCACGCTGCAGGATCCGGCCTGGCCATCGATCGCGGAGGATATCGACGATCCCTTTCATCTCGTCCCGGAGGACGCGGACGGGATGGTCGACCCGGAAACGGCGGACGCCCCTGCCCCAGCCCCGCTCACCGATCTCGCGCCGATCATCCGGCCGCTCTATCTGACGACGCCAGGGCGCCGGCTCGATCTGCAAGGCGAGGCCTTCGCGGTCCACGAGCAGGAGCGTGTGGTGTTCGCGGCAGTGCCGGCGCGGATCGACCGCATCGAGGTCGGGCCGGAAACCGAGGTCAGCGCGGCTGCGATGCGCCATGCGCTGCTGCACGAGATCCCACTGGTGTTCGTCTCGACCACGGGCGCGCCACACGGTGATCTCGCCGCAACGCCGGCGCGACATGGCGACATCCACCTCGCCCAGGCGCAGATGGTGCTGGATCCGGCGGCAAGCCTCGCCCATGCGGCAGCCGTGGTCCGCGGCCGCATCCGCAATCAGCGAGCGCTGCTTTTCCGGCTGAACCGTAAACGCGGCGACGCCGAAACCCGGCGGGTTGCGTCCTATCTTGGCCGCATCGCGCTGAAGCTCGACGTCGCGACCACGATCGACGTCGTGCGGGGCATCGAGGGCCAAGCCGGCGCCGAGTTTTGGCCGGCCTATGGACGGATGCTACCGGTGGACTTCACCATCGCAACACGGCGCCGCAACGAGGGCGCAACACGCACCGATGTGCTGCTCGACTTTGCCGCGCATCTCATCACCCGCGAGGTCGAGACGTTGGTCCGCCGTCATGGCCTCCATCCTGGCTTTGGAATCCTGCATGTCGTGCGTAGGAAGTCCGGGCCGCTCGCCTGGGACTTGGTGGAGGCGTTCCGGGCGCCGCTGATCGAGGGCTTCGTCGGCTACGTCCTAAACAACCGCATCCTGGTCGCCGATCACTTCACCTGGAGCGAGAGCACCGGCTTCCGCCTGCTCGCCGAGGGACGCGATCGCTTCATCCGCGCCTATGAGCAATGGCTGAACCGTCCGGTGCGCAACCCACGGCGCAAGACCGACAGCATCTGGCGCCGGCTGGTCGATGACGACGTGCTGGCGTTTCGCGAGGCGGTGCTCGGCGGCCCCGCCTTCGTTCCCTATACCATGGACTATTGAGGGGCAGCGCTCGTGAGCCGCGGAGAGGTCTTCGCCGTCTTCGTCTACGACATCGGGCGCGACTCCGTGCGCAATCGCGTCGCCAAGGCGCTGGAGCTGCATGCCGTGCGCGTGCAACGAAGCGTGTTCGAGGGGCGGATGACGCGCACCAAGGCCAAGCGCCTCGCTGGCCGGCTCAGCCGCCACCTCGCGCCCGAGGACAGCCTGCGCGTCTATCTGCTCAGCAACACGGCCGCTTCACAGACCATCGTGCAGGGCGGCGCCCCGGTGGAAGCGCATGAGTTCTATCTGCTCTGAGCCGTTCCCGGCGCTCGCACCTGGCGACGACCCGATCACGCATCGGCTCGCCCATCCGCATCGCGTCGTCGATATCAGCGAGGCGCTGGCGCGCTGGTCCTGGACCGACGTGATCCTCATCGGCCGGCTGCCGCCGCAATTCGAAGAGCCGCCGGACCTGCCCGACCGGATTCGCGGCGCGCTCGGCCGGCAGCTCGAAGCCCGGCAGGCCGCCTCGCCGCGCACCGTCTCCGCCTGGCAGGTCTGCTTCGCGCCGCGGCGCGGGCCTGCGGCAATCCGGCCGTTCGTGATCCGCTGCGACCGACGCGGCGGCCGCGTCGCCATCGTACTCAGGCTGATCGGCTTCGCGAGTCACTGGTCCGCTGAATGCGCCGAGGCGCTGGCCGAAGCGCTGAAGGGCGGCATCGCGCTGAAGAGCCGGGCGCGGCTGCGGGTGCCGATCGATATCGAACTGATCAGGATCCGCGCCCGACGCGGCATTGGCTGCGACCGTGCGCCCATCAGCGCGACGCTTCAATTCGTCACCCCGCTGGCGATCCGGCGCGGGCGCGCGGTCGTGGGCGATCTGACGATGCTGCCGCTCAACCTGCACAACCGGATGGCGGCGCTGGCGCGTTGGCAGGACTGGTCGCTGGCGCCCCCCTCCGACGACCTGCTGGCGGCCTGCCGCCGCCTCTCCTACACCAATGAGGAGTTGGGAGCCGAGGCCTGGAGCCGGTTTTCATCATCGACACAGCTTGCCCCGCTCCACATGCGCGGCATCGTCGGCCGCACCATCGTCAGCGGCCCAGTGGCACAGGTCTGGCCCCTGTTGCGGTTCGGCGAGTATTTTCATGCCGGCAGCGAATGTGCGCTGGGCCTCGGCCGGCTGGCGCTGTTTGCGTGAAACCTGACCGATGGTCGAGAAGTCATTCGCCACTGAATTCTAGGCACCATCGCTGCGCAGCAGCCTGATGCATCTCTCCTCATCAACCAGGGGCAAGCACAAGTTTCGAAGCGCCCTTACTACGCAGCAGGCTGAGGCCGCTAGGGCAAGATTAACGCAAGGAGGACGTTTCTAAGCGCTCTCGCTGCGCAGCAGGCTGAGGCTTTCACACATGAGAGAACGATGCCCAACGATCGCTACTGTTTATAAGCGCTCTCACCGCGCAGCAGGCTGAGGCAAAATCCATGACGAACCGTAAGACCATTCTCAGGTTTCTAAGCGCTCTCACTGCGCAGCAGGCTGAGGCTCGCCCAAGGGGCGAAAGGAGGAAGTCATGGAGGGCGTGTTTCTAAGCGCTCTCACTGCGCAGCAGGCTGAGGCACCTACTCAAAACAAGGGTTAATTGCATGTCGCGTTTCTAAGCGCTCTCACTGCGCAGCAGGCTGAGGTCCCCCGTTTCCAAGGGATTGTCAAATCGGCAAGAAATGGGATCAATTCCACGGGGTCCCCCGTCGTTCTCCGATCGGCGATCAAACTCGCCTGTTGCTATCAATCAATATAGATATTCTTTCATATAATTCAATAGCTAAGGCCATTTCCACAGGGTCTCTTCCCATCTCGCTTTGCGCAAGGCGCTTGGGCCGTCGTTTGCGCAGCGTGCTCATCCTGGACCGACCATGCTACGGTTCGCCGTCCGGTTTGGGGGAGCCATGACGCAATCGAGCAAGCCCCGCAGCATCGTCGTGACGCGGCATGCGGGCGCCGTGGACTGGCTGGCGAGCCAGGGGATCTCGGCAGATCTGCAGGTCGAGGAGCTGGATCCGGACATCGTGCAGGCCGGCGACACCATCATCGGCACGCTGCCGGTGCATCTCGCCGCCGAGGTGAACCAGCGCGGCGGACGCTTCCTGCACATCGCCATGGATGTCCCGCGCGAGCGGCGCGGCGATGCGCTCTCCAAAGCCGAGATGATGCGCTACCGCGCGCGGCTGGTGGAGTACCGGGTCACCGAGGAGTCCGCTCCTGCCCGGCCTGCCTCCCTCGGCACCGCGCCCGGGAGCGTTCTCATCACCGTGCTCGGCGGTGTAGGCCCCAAGGCGGCCGGCTATGGTCGCATCGTCTATGATTTCGGCGACGGTCGCGCGGAGGCCTCGTGGTTTCCGGCCGCCCTGCTGCAGCACGCCGCTGCGACCCAGACCAGGCAGCCGATCCGGCGCGTCGTCGTGCTCGGAACGCCCGGTAGCATGTGGGACGTTCTGGTGCGCCAGTTCGGCGGCGAGGATACCGACCTCGAGCTGGAGCTGTGGGATGCAGCGAGACACAACAGGACCACGGATGAGTTGCTCAACCGGCTGACGCGACACGTCAGGCAGACGAGCGGACTTCCGATCGACCTCAAGCTCATCCCCTACGTGCTCAATCTCAACGAGGCCTTTGCGCTGGTCGAGACCGTCGCCCGCAGCGTGCTGCCGGGGGAGAGCGCGATCATCGACGTGACCCACGGTCTGCGCCATCTCGCCTTCGGCCTGATGCTCGGCGGCTTCGTGCTGGAGGACGCCGGGCGTGGCCACATCGCCGGCCTCACCTACGGTGCCCGCGAGCTGGAGCGCGACGGCGCCGCGCCGGTACTCAGGCTCGAAGGCCTGACCGAGATCATCCGCTGGATCCGCGCCCTGACCAGCCTCCGCGCCGCCGGTGACCTGCGCCCCATCGCCGGGCTGCTCGACGATGGCGGCGGCAATCTCACCCGCGGCGCGGCCTCGCAGGCCTTCGGCGCGCGGACGCTCGATCTTCACGCCGCGGTCGACAATGCACGCGCCTGCCTCGCCATCATCCGGCGCCGCAAGGACCCGATCGCGCGACTGTTCCGCAAGGCGCTGGAAGCCGAGATCTCGTGGTGCGCGGGCGAGCTGTCGCTGTCGGAACAGCAGGCCGCCCTGGCGCAGCGCGCGCTCACCGCCGGCGACTATGTCGGCGCCGCCCTGATGGGCTTCGAGGCGCTGCTGTCGGCGCTGATGGAGAACGACCCGCTGCTCGCCGGCAAAGATCTCCAGTCCTCGCGCACTCGACAGGGCGCCCAGGAGCGCTACAGCGACCACGAGGGAAGGATCGAGCCAGGAAGACCTCGGGACGAGCGCGGGCGGGCCTACATGCGCATAAAGGCCATTCGCAACGTGCTGGCACATGCGAGCCTCGAGCGCGATGCCCGAATGGTTGCGAGGGACCTCAAATCGCCGGCCGCCCTCCACGCCGCGATCTCGGAGTGCCTGCAGGCCCGCTCCGAGAAGTGATCGCAGTGGAAGGCACCATCTGCGCCTGACAGCGACCGGCGACTCACGTACGCCCTAGGCCATAGCGTCTCGGGCGCGTTTCCGTGCAGGACGTTCATCCCGAAAAGGTTGCATTGGCAGGTGCCGCGCGCAAAAGTAAAGAATGACAAAGTGTCGTTCGTCCAGGGATCGGATAGTTTCAGCGACAGCATGAAGGCACGGACCAGGAAGTCCAGGGGATATGTCCAATCCATTTTTCGACCACCCGATTCTCAATTCGCCTTACGCTTATCCGACGCGCCATTGGGAACTCGACGAGACCGGCCAGCCGACGCAGCGTATCATCGAGAGCCGGCGCGGCGCCAAGTTCGTCACGCCGATTCCGAAGCCAAAGAAGCGGAAGGCTGCATCGCAGAAGGGTTTCGTGTTCGACGAGGGCCAGGGGCTTTCGACGACCGAGCAGCAATACGACATCACCTCGATCATCAACGAGGTGCGCAGCCACGTCGATTCCTGGCGCACCCTGCCGAACCCGAATCAATGGCAGGTCACGCCCGAGACCGCCCGCCTGCTCCAGCATTGGAGGCACAACGACTCCGGAGGCGTGCGACCGTTCTTCTGCCAGATCGAGGCCGTGGAGACCGCGATCTGGCTCACGGAAGTCGCGCCTGGCACTCGGCAAGGGAAACGGCTGCTCGATCACCTCGCAGCTGCGAACAAGGATGCCAATCCCGAGCTGATGCGCCTGGCGCTGAAGCTCGCGACCGGCGCCGGCAAGACGACCGTGATGTCCATGCTAGTCGCCTGGCAGACCATCAACGCCTGCCGCCACGAAGGCAGCAAGAACTTCACCCGCGGCTTCCTGATCTGCGCTCCCGGCCTGACCATCAAGGACCGGCTGCGCGTCCTGCAGCCCAATGACCCCGAGAACTACTATTCCGAGCGCGCGATCGTCCCTACCGATATGCTGGACGATCTCAACCGGGCCAAGATCGTCATTACCAACTATCACGCCTTCAAGCTCCGCGAGCGCGTCGAGCTGTCGAAGGGCGGTCGTCAGCTGCTGCAGGGCCGCACCGGTGACGAACTGAACACGCTCGAGACCGAAGGTCAGATGATCCAGCGCGTCATGGGCGAGCTGATGGGCCTGAAGAACATCATGGTCATCAACGACGAGGCGCACCACTGCTACCGGGAAAAACCCAAGGAGCCCGACGATGAGGATTTGAAGGGCGACGAGCGCAAGGAAGCTGAGAAGAACAACGAGGCGGCCCGGCTCTGGATCTCCGGCATCGAGGCCGTCAACCGCAAGCTCGGCGTGGCGCGAGTCATCGATCTCTCGGCCACGCCATTCTTCCTGCGCGGCTCAGGTTACGCTGAGGGCACACTTTTTCCATGGACCATGAGCGACTTTTCGCTGATGGACGCGATCGAATGCGGGATCGTCAAGCTGCCGCGCGTGCCCGTGGCTGAGAACATTCCTGGCAACGAAATGCCGATGTTCCGCGATCTCTGGGAAAACATCCGCAAGGACATGCCGAAGAAGGGCCGCGGCCAGGGCGAGGAGTTGGACCCGCTCCAACTGCCGACACGGCTGCAAACGGCCATCGAGGCGCTGTACGGCCACTATGAGAAGACGTTCAAGCTCTGGCAAGAGAAGGGCATCAAGGTCCCGCCCTGCTTCATCATCGTCTGCCAGAACACGGCCATCTCGAAGCTGGTCTATGACTTCATATCGGGATTCCACCGTAAGAATTCGGATGGCTCAACGACTCTCCAAAACAGCCGTTTCGCGCTGTTCCGGAATTTCGACGACGTCACCGGCAACCCGCTGGCCCGGCCGAATACACTCCTGATCGACAGCGAGCAGCTCGAAGCCGGCAATGCGCTGGACGATAGTTTCAGGGCCATGGCTGCCGACGAGATCGATCGGTTCAAGCGCGATATCATCGAGCGGACCGGAGACGCCCGTGCCGCCGACAACATCAGCGAATCCGATTTGCTGCGCGAGGTCATGAATACGGTTGGCAAGCTCGGCCAGCTCGGCGGCTCGATCCGGTGTGTCGTCTCCGTCTCGATGCTGACCGAGGGATGGGACGCCAACACGGTGACCCATGTTCTCGGTATCCGCGCCTTCGGCACCCAACTGCTTTGCGAACAGGTCATCGGCCGCGCGTTGCGCCGGCAGTCGTATCAGCTCAATGAGGAATGTCTGTTCAACGTCGAATATGCCGACGTGTTCGGCATTCCCTTCGACTTCACGGCCAAGCCGGTCATTGCTCCGCCGCAGCCGCCGCGGGAAACCATCCAGGTCAAGGCCATCACGCCGGATCGCGATGTCCTGGAGATCCGCTTTCCCCGCGTCGAAGGCTATCGGGTCGAACTGCCTGAGGAGCGGCTGTCGGCCGACTTCAACGACGATTCCGTGCTGGAGCTCAGCCCCGATCTGGTCGGCCCGTCGATCACGCGCAATTCCGGCATCATCGGCCAGGGTGTCGACATGAGCCTCGACCATCTCGGCGACATGCGTCCCTCCTCGCTGGTCTACAATCTCACCCATCGGCTGATCACCACGAAATGGCGCGAGCCGGGCGAGGAGCCGAACCTGACGCTGTTCGGCCAGCTCAAACGCATCGTGAAGCAGTGGCTCGATACGTGCTTGGTGTGCAAGGGTGGTACCTACCCGGCCCAGCTCATGTACCAGGAGCTGGCCGACATGGCCTGCAACCGCATCACCGCCGCGATCACCCGCCATTTCATCGGTGAGCGACCGATCAAGGCCCTGCTCAATCCCTACAACCAGGTCGGCTCGACCCGCCGCGTGCGCTTCAACACCTCGCGCGCTGAGCGGTGGGACACCTGTGGGCCGCCACCGAAGAACCACGTCAACTGGGTCATTCTGGATTCCGACTGGGAGGCAGAGTTCTGTCGCGTCGCCGAGGCGCATCCCCGTGTCATCGCCTACACCAAGAACCACAATCTCGGCTTCGAGGTCCCCTACCGCTACGGGTCGGAGAACCGGAAGTATCTGCCCGACTTCATCGTGAAGGTCGACGACGGCAAAGGCCCCGATGATCTGCTTAACATGATCGTCGAGATCAAGGGCTACCGCCGCGAGGACGCCAAGGAGAAGAAGGCCACCATGGACACCTATTGGGTGCCCGGCGTGAACCATCTCGGCAGCTTCGGACGCTGGGCATTCGCGGAATTCGGCGAGATCTACCAGATCGGCACGGACTTCGAGGCCAGAGTGAAGGCCGAGTTCGACAAGTTGATCGAACAAAGTTGCATCAAGGAACCGGCCTGAGATTGGTCAGGACGCCAGGCCGAGAGGACGACATGGCAAAGAACACGAAGAAACAGGCCGCCAAGTCGGTCGAGACGCTGAAGCACGACGACGCCAAGCGGACGAACATCCCGACCGCGGAATATCAGTCCGTGCTGGAGAAGGAACAGCAGAACCCTCGCAAGGTGTCCTATCCCCGGAATCGCGATCTCGACCCGCAGCTGGTCTGGCGCGGCAAGGACGAGCAGGACTGGAGCGACCTCGTCGTCCAGGCGCCGCCGCTCTACATTCAGGAGAAGGTACACCCAAAGGTCCTGATCGACGACCTCCTCCGCGCTACCCGGGAGCGCGAGCACGAGGACGGTGAGACTACGCCCGACCTGTTCGCCGACTTCAACGGCATTCCAAAGGGCGCCGACAAGACCGAATTCTATCAGCACGACCAGAACTGGTCGAACCGCATGATCCTTGGCGACTCGCTGCAGGTGATGGCCAGTCTCGCTGAGCGCGAGGGTCTACGCGGCAAGGTGCAATGCATCTACTTTGATCCACCTTACGGTATCAAATTCAACAGCAACTTCCAGTGGAGCACAACCAGCCGCAATGTAACAGACGGCAAGCTTGATCAGATCACCCGCGAGCCAGAGCAAGTCAAAGCGTTTCGAGATACCTGGCGTGATGGCATACACAGCTATCTGACGTATTTGCGTGATCGCCTAACTGTCGCTCGGGACTTGCTCAGCGAGTCCGGGTCTATTTTTGTACAGATAGGCGACGAAAACGTGCATCGCGTCAGGACGGTGCTGGATGAGGTGTTTGGCAGCGACAACATTTGCTGCGCCTTCACCGTCCAAAAGACCGGAGGACTTTCTCAATCCCTCGTACCTGCAACTTCTGATTATTTGCTTTGGTATTGCCGGAACATGTCAGCAGTTAAATTTCGGCCGCTATATCTTGAGAAAACTCGCGAGACGGTTGCTGGCTACAATTCGGTAGAAATGCCGGATGGCTCACGTTGGTCGATGAAGGGAGCCGGAGCTGCTGGGCTCGACGTAACGAACGGGAAAATCTATCAACCGACGTCGGTTGAGTCAGCTAATCCAAGATATGAGTTTACTTTCCAAGGCAAGATGTACAACCATCGTTGGAAGACGCACTCCCATGGACTGGCGCGACTTGCCAAGGCTTCACGCTTTCATACTACAACGAACAGCCTTCGCTACGTCCGCTATTTAGACGACTTCCCCGTTGTTCCTATCACCTCTGTCTGGACTGATACCGGCGCTGGCAGTTTTCTGGAGGAGCAGGTTTATGTCGTGCAGACGGTGACGAAAATCGTTCAGCGGTGCGTACTCATGACAACCGATCCCGGCGATCTCGTAATCGATCCGACTTGCGGCTCAGGCACAACAGCTACTGTCGCCGAGCAGTGGGGTCGTCGTTGGATAACGATCGATACGTCTCGCGTCGCTCTAGCATTGGCGCGCGCTCGCATTATGGGGGCGCGCTATCCATTTTACATTTTGGCGGATTCACGTGATGGGCAGATGAAGGAGTCTGAACTCACTCGCGTCGCACCCAGCACAAGAGCAGTCCAGGGCAACATACGTCTAGGGTTTGTCTACGAACGTGTGCCGCACGTGACACTGAAATCGATCGCCAACAATGCGGAGATCGATGTTCTCTGGGACAAGTGGCAGGCGCGCATGGAGCTGTTGCGCGAAAAGCTGAATGCCGCACTGAAACAGAAATGGCGCGAATGGGAGCTTCCGCGCGACGCGGACGAGTCATGGTCTGACCTTGCCACGGAATTGCACACCGAATGGTGGCGCGCGCGCATAGCACGACAGAACGAGATCGATGCCTCAATTGCCGCCAAGGCGGAGTTCGAGTACCTCTACGACAAGCCCTACACCGACAACAAAACGGTCCGCGTTGCCGGTCCTTTTACGGTCGAAAGCCTAAGTCCGCACCGAGTTCTCGGCGTGAACGAAAATGATGATCTCATCGATGGCCTCGCCGACCACAGCGCCAAGTTTGGTCCGAAGAAGTCGTTTCCGGAAATGATCCTCGAGAATCTGAGAGCCGCCGGCGTTCAGCAGGCGCACAGAGAGGACCGGATCACCTTCGCCGCGCTCACGCCCTGGCCTGGCGACCTCGTCTGCGCGGAAGGCCGCTACATGGAAGGCGAGACCGAGCGGCGCGCCGCCATTTTCATTGGCCCTGAGTTCGGGACCGTCCTGCGAGCCGACCTTGTGGCCGCGGCGCGCGAGGCCGGGGACGCCTCGTTTGATGTCCTGATCGCCTGCGCTTTCAACTATGAGGCCCACACCACCGAGTTCAACAAGCTCGGCCGCATTCCCGTGCTCAAGGCGCGCATGAACGCCGACCTGCACATGGCCGACGACCTCAAGAACACCGGCAAGGGCAACCTGTTCGTGATCTTCGGCGAGCCCGATATTGACCTTATCCAAGAGAGCGACGGGCGGTTCCGCGTGAAAGTCAACGGCGTCGACGTATTCAAGCCCCAGACCGGTGAGGTCATCAGCGATAACGCCGACGGCATTGCCTGCTGGTTCATCGACACCGACTACAACGAAGAGAGCTTCTTCGTCCGCCACGCCTATTTCCTGGGCGCCAACGATCCCTATGGAGCGCTCAAAACCACACTGAAAGCCGAGATCGACCCGGAAGCCTGGGCAAGCCTGAACAGCGACATCTCCCGCCCCTTCCACAAGCCCAAGAGCGGCCGGATCGCCGTGAAGGTCATCAACCATCTCGGGGACGAGGTGATGAAGGTCTTCAGGGTCTAAATCTGGCTTGATCCGATGCAGTATTCTGTTTGGGCAACCGCACATCTGGACAGTAAGAGCGAACAAAAATTACGAGACTTCTTCACCAAGATCGTTGGCATTCCCAGCAGCTTGATGAAGCGCGAGCTGCACGTGACGGTCTACCATGCGAGACGCAACATGCGGAATCTAAGCAATACGACCGAAGCGGTGAGCTTTGCTATTCCCGGCTCGGAATTGCGCATGATGGCGATGGCACCCGGTGGTGAGAATCCGCGGGATGATGTAGATCCGTCGCGATGCATGATAGGCCTCCGCATCAGACGCGCCAACGGAGCTTCCGCGGCAATCGAAGGTTTAAGGGAACGCTTTTACTGCCACGAAACTATCGATGTGCTCGGAACGAGGAGGCCGAGTGATCACCGACGGAGTGCCTTTGGAGCACATCATTTTCAGCCTCACATCTCCGTCTTGAAGCCGGGTGCAATTGCAGACCCTAACCTCTCGGGACTTGGCAAGCTCTTGAGAGACAGCATCGACGAGATCAGTTTCGACCACTTCTCCGTGAAATGTCGTGCGCGGTGAACTCATTTAACAGAACACTTCCTGATTCCTGCTACTTGGGATTGACAATGAAGATTACTCCGACGTCGCTTACACTGAATCAATTGTTCGGCTCCACAAACGAGCAGTATGTCATTCCGACATACCAGAGGAGATATTCATGGCATGAGCGTCAAGTAGGGGAACTTATGGACGACATCGCCGCAATCGAGAATGGCGACACTCATTTGCTTGGCAGCATCGTGTGCTTGGCCGGCCATCACAAAGCCGGCCTAAATCATCTGGAGCTGGTCGATGGGCAGCAACGGCTTACTACCGTAAGCATTATTCTCGAGTGCATTCGAGAGCGGCTCGAAGCGGAAGGAACGTCGGACGAAACATTTGAGATAGATCAACTCCTGAACGCAAAGCCGCTCAGTGGTAAAGCAGTAAAGAAAATTGCACTTGAATCGATTGATGCAGATGAATTTGCACAGCATCTGCTTCAAGGTGAAATAGCGGGCGCCAAGAATCAGAATTTGGCTGCTGCATTCAGCTTTGTTCGTGAGCGGGTAGCTGAGGCTTCGTTAAAAGATGTTCGTGAGTTCCTTTACATGCTCCGCAATCAAGCGGTCATAATCAGGCTCGATGTTGGTAACGCCAAAGACGCTTTCAAGCTGTTCGAGACGATCAACAATCGCGGCCTGAAATTAAGTCCAACAGATATCGTCAAGAATTTTCTACTTGGCAATGCGGCTAGGCTCGGGTCGGATTCGCTCGAATTTGCTCGCAAGCATTGGAGCAAGCTACTAGTTAACCTGGACGGAACAAGCTCCGATGCGTTCTTCCGCTACTTCTTGATGGCCACTCTCCAGCGCAGAGTAATGACGTCGGAAGTCATCTCCGAGTTCAAGAGCCTCTTTATGAATCAAGTGAAGGAAGCAGAGACGCTTCCCGAGCACGGCTTTTACAACGATCCTGAGGATGACCAGGACGAAGATGCTGCGACAACTGATGCTGTTGTAGCCGAGCTCCCTATCGTTCAATCGCCAGCTCTCAAGAAGGTTGGATTCAATGAATTCGTATCGCGACTGACATTGTGTTCCGAGGTTTACAGCGACTTAATATTCGCTCGAACCAGGGACAAGCGCATCGACCGACACCTTCGCAATTTGCAGATGATCAAGGCGGTTCAAACGTACGGATTTTTAATGCACCTGCGTTCCAACGGTTGCAGTGATAAAGACTTCCGTGAAATATTGAAGCTTACGGAGAATTTCGTGCTCCGCCGACACGTCTGTCGAGAGCGATCGAATGATACCGAAGCCCTGTTCGCGCGGCTTTGCGCGAATTCTCCAAAAAATCCCATTGAATCAACCAGGGTTGCCTATCGTGAACTTTGTCCGACCGACGACAAATTCCGGGCCGAGTTTGCTGACGCCCATTTTTCGGCGAACCTAATAGATCGAGCGCGGTACTGCCTGGAAAAGATAGAGATTGCGAAGCACGGCGAACACGACGAATTGCAGGTGCTGGGATCAGATGACGTTCACGTCGAACACATCATGCCGCAAAAAATAAAGACCAAGAAAGCAAAGGACGAATACGGGGATTGGGTTTCCTATCTGGGAAGTAACGCTGAATCCGCGCATTCGAGGTACGTAGACCGGATCGGAAATCTTACGCTTTTTGCTGGCCCCCTCAACATAGGAGCCTCCAACAATCCCTTTGGGCGAAAGAAGACTGCTTATAAGGATTCCGCGATCAAGCTCACGCAAGACTTGGCGAAGCTGTCGAATTTCAAATTCAGCAATATCGATGCGCGATCGAAATCCTTGGCTGAAATCGCTGTATCACTCTGGCCTCGCCCATGACGGAGTTTCGGATCTCTGATACCTTCACCGACAGCCTCGCTCGACTGACAGGCGAGGAGCAGAAAGCTGTGAAGACAACAGCGTTCGATCTGCAGCTTAATCCAGCCAATCCGGGTATGAGCTTTCACAAGCTCGACAAGGCTAGGGACAAGAACTTCTGGTCGGTGCGGGTGAACAGCGACATCCGGCTTATCGTGCACCGGACGAAGGAGAGCCTTCTGCTCTGCTATGTCGACCATCACGACAAGGCTTATGATTGGGCCGAGCGCCGCAAACTGGAAACTCACCCCAAAACGGGAGCGGCCCAACTCGTTGAGATCCGCGAGACCGTGAAAGAGATCGTTGTCCCGGTCTATGTGCAAGCCGCGCTGCCTCTGGACCGGGCCAAACCACTGCTGTTCGCCGGGGTCTCGGACGACGAACTGCTTGGCTTCGGCGTGCCATCGGAATGGCTCGAGGATGTCAGGGGTGCAACAGAGGATACACTGTTCGCCCTGACAGACCACTTGCCAGCGGAGGCATCCGAGGCACTGCTGGAATTGGCCACGGGCGGTCAACCGCGCGGACTTCCGAAACTTCCAGACGATACGCTTGCCGCCAGGATGGAAAGCTTGTCCCTTCCTAGCCTTGCGGCTGATGCGGAATGGTCAGATGGAGAGGCCTCCGCTACAGATTTCGAAGCCCTCGAAAAGCAGCTCGAAACCCTGCTCGGAGCATCGGGTTCGAGCGCCTTCGATCACCCCGACGCAAAGCGTAGGTTCAGGACGATTCGCGATGCCGATGAACTCCGCATCGCACTCGACGCCCCCTGGGACAAGTGGACCGTCTTCCTGCATCCGGACCAGCGCGAGCTGGTCGAGCGCGACTATGCCGGGCCTGCCCGCGTGTCCGGCTCAGCGGGCACGGGAAAGACCATCGTAGCCTTGCACCGGGCCGTGCATCTGGCGCGATCTCATCCGCAGTCGCGCGTACTCCTGACCACGTTTTCGGACACCCTCGCCAACGCTCTCCAGGCCAAGCTCCGGCGGCTGCTGGGCAGCGAGCCGCGTCTGGGGGAGCGGATCGACATCCACTCCCTCAACGGCATCGGGCTGCGGCTCTACAGGTCGCATGTCGGGCCGGCGGCGATTGCAGAGACGTACGTCGTCCGCAACCTGATCAAGACAGAGGCTGACAAGGCTGGCCCCCACAAATTCAGCCTGCGCTTCCTGGTCACCGAATGGGACGAGATCGTCGATGCCTGGCAGCTCAACTCTTGGGAAGCCTACCGCGATGTGGCGCGGCTGGGACGCAAGACCCGGCTGTCGGATGCGCAGCGCCGGCAGCTTTGGTCGATCTTCGAGCGTGTCCAGCATGAGCTTCGATCGAAAAGCCTCATCACGTGGCCTGAACTCTTCACCACGCTGGCCGGCACCATTTCACTCGGACAACGGATCACGTTCGACTTTGCCGTCGTGGACGAGGCGCAGGATATCAGCCCGGCCCACCTGAAATTCCTGGCGGCGCTTGGTGCCGGCCGGCCCAACGCGCTGTTCTTCGCAGGCGATCTGGGCCAGCGCATCTTCCAGCAGCCTTTCTCGTGGAAGTCCGTCGGGGTCGACATCAGAGGGCGCTCCCGAACGCTGCGGGTCAACTATCGGACGTCGCACCAGATCCGGAGCCAAGCCGACCGCCTGCTCGGCCCCACCGTGGCGGACGTCGACGGCAACAGTGAACGGCGGGACGATGCCATCTCCGTCTTCAACGGCCCGGAGCCGACCATCATGGCTCTCCCGGACGACGCCGGAGAATGCGCGGCCGTGGCGCAATGGATCACAGACCAGGCTGCCGGCGGGGTGCTGCCCCATGAATTCGGCGTCTTCGTTCGTTCGGAGGCCCAACTCGACCGTGCACGAGCCGCGGTCGAGAAAGTAGGCCTTCCCTTCCGGGTGCTCGATGATCGCGTCGAAACGGCCACCGGACAGGTCTCGATTGCGACAATGCACCTGGCGAAGGGTCTGGAGTTTCGGGTCGTCGTGGTGATGGCCTGCGACGACGAGGTCATTCCGCTCCAGGAGCGCATCGAGAACGTGGGGGACGAGGCTGACCTGCAGGAGGTCTATGAGACTGAGCGGCACCTTCTCTATGTCGCCTGCACCCGCGCCCGCGATCACCTGCTCGTCTGCGGCGTAACGCCGGTCTCCGAGTTCTTGGACGACTTCGACGTGGTCTAAGGTAGCAGCAATCGACGGCCCGATCAGCACGCCTCTGCGCGTGACTCGTAGTCGCCCGCGACATTCGTCGGTATTACTCCAGCATCGCCACTAGGTTCGCTCTCATGGCCTCGAAAAGCCAATCAAGGCGGGACGTCGCGGAGCGATCTCGTACGGCGGCTCTGATGATCCGCACGTCCATCGCGAATACGGCCGGGCAGGCAAATATTTGACAACGTTCCCGGTTTGTGCTACTGGACCACCACATCGCTATACACATTCGCTGAGGAAGGCCCCCGCCACAAGTGGGGCTTTTTTCGTCACCCCGTCCCCGCCTGGGCAATCCCGCCTGGGCGTTTTTCGTTTTGGAGGAACCATGAGCCGTCTCTTTTACGATCCCGACACGGCACGCCCCTACATCGGGTTCAGGCTGTCGGCGCACCAACTGGCGGCGTTGGATGAAGCACGCCTGAACCTACGTCAGGGCAGGTCAGAGTTCGTGAGGCAGGCCATAGAGGAGCGTCTGCAACGGCTCCAGACTACCGCGAGTGACCACTAACTAAAAAGCCCATGGCGTTGGCGCGCCATGGGCTTCGAATCTCACCTATCCTTGGTCCAACCTGCTTAGATCGAACAATCACAACCATGCCCGAAAACCGCAAGAAACACAACGGCAAAAGCAAATTCTACGTCTCGCCCACCGAGCGGTTAGACCTGCTCTTTGCTCTGACAAAGGCACAAGCGAAAGAGGAGGCCAAAGGA
The DNA here is from genome assembly GCF_032485115.1 of Bradyrhizobium sp. SZCCHNRI2009. NCBI lineage: Bacteria > Pseudomonadati > Pseudomonadota > Alphaproteobacteria > Hyphomicrobiales > Nitrobacteraceae > Bradyrhizobium > Bradyrhizobium sp. SZCCHNRI2009. Next base: position 922,595 of record NZ_JAUEUH010000001.1, on the reverse strand, counting down.
AAAAAACACAAGAAGCTCTTGGAGCAAGTAGACCTGCTCGTCATGGTGGCTCTGATCGGCCATCGCAACAACCAGACCGGTCAGTGCAATCCGTCTCATGCGACGATCGCCGCTGAGATCGGCGTCTCGGTTTCAACCGTCCAACGTTCATTCAAACGGCTCGATGCAGCCGGCTTCCTGAAAGCTTACGCCAAATCCTTCAAGGGTCTGAAAACGAGCAGTCAGGTCGAACTCGAGTTCCAGAGAGGTGAGCAGTGGATCACCAAGCTCGATGACGATCAGTCACCAGTGACCGAGCGCTCGGTCAACGATGACGTAACGATCGGTCATGCAGACGGTAGCCGGTCGGTCACTGGAGACTTAGCAGATCGGTCACTGATGACCGACGAACACGGTGAACTGAACTCAGAGAAAGAACACAGTGAACCTAACACGGTCCCGAACGCTTCGCGTCGGCGTGTACCGGCTGGCTTTGGCTTGGAATGTCAGCTCAGAGGGCGGCAACGACAGGCAAGCAACGACAACCAGACGCTCGATGAGCAGGCAGCACAGTCGAATCGCCGGAAGACAGCGCAATGGCCGGACGATTACAGAGAGCAGTTCTGGAACGTGGTTCCCCGCAAGGTTGGAAAGGACGCCGCGATCTCTGAGCTTGAGCGCATCGAGCGATCTGACACAGTCGAGTTCAAGGACATCATCAATGGAATGAGGCGATATGCGCAAAGTCCAGATGTCCGCAGGGACGTGAGGGATCCGGACCGCCGCCGGTTCGTCAGCTATCCGGCCAACTGGCTCGCAAAACGGCGCTGGACGGATGAGTACGACTTACCGGGAGAGACGATGGAGGAGCGTCATCGCCGCGTCTTGGCGCGTCGGACCGTCGCTATCTGAACGGGCAGCCGGTCTCCACGGGATTTTCGTATTCGGAAGCCGGTCAGCCCGGCCCCTGCGGGCCTCACCGGTGCGTTCTCTCGGGGCTTCACGGTCCGACCACCGGCCGGCTCGTTCAAAGCGCTCTAGGGCCAGCATACAGGCTCTGGGGCGCGAGGAGATGAAGGTCGAGGCGTGCGATAGCTAGTATCGATCGAACTAAATCAACCAGGGTTGAGCCTTCAACAGGGCGAACTAAACCTCGGTTGGATCCTGCCGTTCGCCTCTTCCGGAGGCCGCTCATTGCCGAGCCTAAAAGTATAGGTGAATTTTGGATCGGAGCGAATTCCTCGAGTCACTCTAGGATTCAAGGTCTTTGCGCGAATTCTGCAAATCCGTGCAATTCGCTAGATTTCTGTGAAAGCGGATGCAACGGTTTGCATTTTAGAATCCTGGATTTGACGCGAGGCGTATATTCGTGCATAATGAAACTAAGTCGCCAAAAGGCTGCCAGATGTGAAAGCGCTGGCAGCCTTTCGCATATCTGGCCATGGCGCGGCCGTTTCGCCGGCCGTCCCTCCTCCTCAGCATCTCACGCCGATACGTATTCGCGGGACCTCCATTCCGCGTGAGGTCTCTTCACGTCCATCCCGCTCTACCATAGGAAAGAAAATGTCTAACTCCGAAGTCCGCTTCGAGGACAACCGCCACATTGGCGTTATCGTCCCCAAGCCGCTCGTCGACGCGATCGACCAGCATGCTCGTAAAGAACTCATCAGCCGCTCAACTTGGGTCCGCCGCACCATCTTGCATGCGCTGTCGGCTCAGGAACAAGCGGCTACATCCAAGGTCCCGGCATGACTGGCATGTCACATGGTCTGGAATCGCTGGTAGTCGATGCAGCAAGAAAACAGGGATTTAAGCCCACCGCAGACGCGGTCCGACAGGCAGTTGTTGATTTGGCAGGGGCCGTCTTAAGCGACGAGGGCTTGATAATACTTCCAGGTAAAGGCGCCCTCTCCCCGGCTCACTACGCCGCTGCACTACGGGCAGCGATGCCGGCAGCATTCCGCCCCCTCGATACAGACAGGCCCGATGTTCCACCAGCCGGCAATCTGACCATGCAGATGCGGGCCGCCGTGGCCGCGTCGCGCAAGCAGGCGTTGCCGGCCGACTGGAACGCGGTCCGCGAGCGCTATGCAGCCGGCACCGTCACCCGGGCTCACATGGATGCAGTTGCGACAACCCGTCGCCAAGGAAAATGAAATGACGAATTACACATTCCGCCGCCCACGGTCGGTTCGTGCCGCCGCCGACCTGATCGAAAGCGTCCCGTCCGATGTTCGGGCAGAGCGTGCCAGAGCTATCCAGGACTTTGAACGGCGTCGTGCTCTTGAGGCGGCCCGACAGGAGGTTGAGGCCGCTCGCGTGGCGCTGAACCGGGTCCGGGACGCCGCCGCAGAGGAAGCCGCGCTGGACGCAGCACTGACGAAGCTGGCAGAGATCGAAGCGGAGGCGGATGCCTGACGCGCAAGCTGAGCTGACGGGGGCCTCCGGAGACCGTCGTTCGCTGGAGGCGTAGGTGATTGATGAGACACGCGACTCTCCAGCGCGGTGGCTCTCGTCGCCTGCGCCTCCGCCCCCTCTGCCCGATGACACCGGAGGAAAGATGAAACCGATTGCGGCAATGCTCTCCCTCGCCATGCTGATAGACCGGCAATGGCGGGGCCGTATCCGGACCCGACTCACGATGGTCGGAACCGCATCCCGCGAACTGGCAGCTGCCCTACGGGATATGTAGGTCCAGGTGTCTTCTGCGAGGCGCTGCACCGTGACACGCCTCGCGCCTATCCGAAGATCAAGAGCGCGGCCTGCCCGTCTGGTACTTTTACCAGCGGCGATCACTGCAAGGCTTTCCGCTAAGCAGCCTGCTCAATGCGCTGCAATAGGTTGCGGACAGACGATGCATGCCAGCGGCCACCACGCGGCGTCACCATCTCGCGGTTGTTCAATTCACTGGCGATTGCTGCCAGCGTAACCGAACCGCCAGCGCGGATATCCTGAACAACTTCCGCCAGATCGCTGGCGTGCTTGTCCGCTTCAGCTTTCACCTTGGTAATGGCAGCCTCATTGCCCTTTCCGGCGCGCCTCAAGGCCGCTGCGCCATTCGGGTTACCAAGCCGCTTAATCTGCGCATGACCACGTTGGCCAGTCTCCGCAATGCGCTTGCGAGCCATTTGGAGCGCGTCTTTGGTCCGCTTTGAAGTTGCGTCGCGCTCCTGTTGTGCAACTATCGCCAGAACGCCAATAGTCAGATCGTTGGCGTCCGGCATGTCGCAGCAAACGAACTTCGCGCCGCTATCCCGCAGGGTCATGGTGAACGAAGCGGACCGGGATAGCCGATCAAGCTTAGCGATCACCAGCGTTGCACCTGTGATCTTGGCATGATGCAAGGCGGCTTTGAGTTGCGGTCTATCGTTGGCCTTTCCGCTCTCAACCTCTCTGTATTCCCCAATGATCCTAGCGCCGCTCGTTCGGGCAAATTCCTGGATAGCTGCCTTCTGCGCCTCAAGGCCGAGTCCGCTGCGGCCCTGCTTCGCTGTTGAAACGCGGACGTAAGTAACGATTCTCATTACCACTGCTCCAAATACAAAACCGACTAACGACCGTTAGTCCGTTTTGTATTTTAAGCGGGGAGGCGAGCGCAACAGGAATCTTGCCTCCCGGATGAGATTCTTCCTGCCTTGGCTTGCGGGGCGCTCGCGATGGTTCCGGCTGTCGTGCTCTCCGTCACTCAGGCTGCCGCCCCTGGCGTATGGGCGAGGCTCCTAGCTGCATTCGGTGCCCACCGGCTGCACCACACCGCCCGCTGCATCGCCAGTGGTCTTGCTTGCATTATCTGGTGGGGGCCACGCCACCGGCTGCATCGCGTCGTGATTCCGGTTGCTCGCGTCGGTGCATGCTGTCCGCGATCGGTATGCGCGATCTCAGCATGGTGGCTTGCCTCTCCGCCTAGGTGCGGTGTTTGTCGCTGACGCACCTCCGCCACCATCTGCGTTCGTACCCACCAGGCTTCGCATGATACGTTGGTCGCATGATGCGATCCGCCGCCTTGGTCACCAAGGCCATGCCTGCTCAGGTGTCCAAACGGTTTCCCAGCACTGGAAACGGCGGGGCGGAGTCGAAACTTTTATGACGACATGCCGCCGGCATTGAGAAGCCAGCGCCGACTAGCCGCCGACAAAAGGACCTTGTTTCCGACCCACGGCCGAACTCAAAGTACCCCCCTTTGATAGATCGCGTCTTTGATAGCGCATCCTAAAAGGTCATTTTTCGCGTCCTATCACTTGGACGTGTCAACACCAAGCAAGAAAAACACGATGGCAGAAAACCTCGATATCCACGCCCGACTGACCGCCGTCAATGAGATGTCGCCGGTCCTCAAACGAGTGATCGCGGACTTTAAGCAGTTCGAAAACATCACTAAGCGGATCAACAATCAGCTATCTGGCGTGGGACGCGCCGGCCTGTCTTCAATGGACGGCTTTAACCGGGCAGCGCAGGCAGCCGCGCAACAGATGCGAGGTCTTGCGAACACCGGAAAGTCTGCCGCCCGCTCCATGTCTGACGACTGGCGCAAGGCGGCCGATCAGCGTGTCAGCGATACTCGCCGCATGTTTCAGTCACTTGAGCGGATGGAAGCCGGCTATCTGCGTCAAGTCGAGCGTCGCGTTGCTGCAGAGCGCAGAGCCGAACGATCGGCCGGACATGGCGGCGGTGGTCGATTTGGATATGGTGGTGTTGGCCGCATTCCCGGACCGACTGCCCGCCAACTCGCGATCGGTGGCGTAGCCACGGCCGGCGGCATCGGAGCGGCCCTAAAGCGCCGCATGCAATCCGATCTGAGTGAGGTGAAGGCCTCCATTTTCGGTGACCTTAGCCGCGATGAAATCAAGAACGAGCGGAGGGACTGGATCGATAAGTCCTCTATCAAGTTCGGCGAGTCCGCCAGCAAGATCATCGACAGCTTCACCGAGTCGCTGAAGGCGGGATTCGGCAGGGGCGCTGCTCGCCAGATCACGCAGGGTGCTCTAGAGGCGACGTCTGCGCTTGAGTTGGACGTCAACCAACTGATCAAGCTCAGCGGTAAGGTGGCCACCATTTTCGGCGGAGATGTCAGGAACGTGGACCCGAAGCGCGTGCTTGCCATGATGAACGCGATCGGCGTAGCAGCCGCAGAAACAGCCGCCGATCCTGATGAAATTGTCCAGGGCTTCAAAAAAGGCAACGCGGCCCTTTCGATGAGCAAGCTCAACGAACGTGATCTTGCAACCCTCTTGTCGGTCGCCATTTCCAGCGGCGTGCAACCTGGCAAAGCCGGCAACGCGATCAGTAACCTGATTTCAACGTTGGTCGGTGGCAGCAGCGCGAGAGGTCAGAAGGCGAAGGATCTGGATCAGGCAGCGAGACTGCTAGGGCTTGGCAGCAAGTCTGCAATGTCGAGACGCGCGGCCGATGACCCCATGAATCTTCTGATCGACATGTTCAACCGCATGAAGTCGCTTTCCGACCAGAAGAGAACCCATGTTGCTCGGCTGCTTGGAGGCGAGTCTTGGGACGACGAAATCTTGCAGATCGGGAACGCCGTCGATCAGATCATCTCAACCCGGAAAGCCGTTGAACAAAAGACAGACAAGATCGCTGAAGCGTCGAAGCTCAAAACCAACTCGCTCCAAGGTCGGTGGAGCAGCATCGTTCAGGGTTTCGCGCTGGCATTCGAGCATGTCGGCGGCGGATTCACTGATGCGTTCGAAGAAATCAGCGATTGGTTCCGCGACGTCAGCAACGCATTCGACTACAGCCGAATGACCGAGAACGTCCGCAACTTCGTTGCTGGCATCCGTACCGGATTCGGATACGGCTCTTGGAGACGACTTCTTGATGATGCTTTCGGTGGCGCGTCCGCAGGGGATGCCAAGAAGTACGGCGAGATAGGCCAGGGTATTGCCGAAGGGATCAAGGCCGTCTGGTCCACCATCGATGACGTGTTTACCAGTGTCGCGAAGATTGCGGGCGTCAAGGTCGGTGACACCAAGGCAGTAGCGAAGTTCGCGACTGAACTGCTCGGCTTCACGCTGGTGCTTCGCTTCCTCGCACCGCTGGCCACGGTGCTTGGAGCCGTCACCGCGTTCCTATGGCGCATCGGCAAGTGGGTCGAATGGGTCGCTGGTTTGATCCCCGGTAAGGAAGTCGTCAAGAAGGCAGCCCCAAAGGTGGCCGGCCGTGCAGCTGCTCCATTGGCCGGCTGGCTTGGCATGCTGCTCTATGGGGATGGCAGGCCGGACAACAGCCCTGAAGATTTCAAAGCGCTGCAGGAGGAGTTCAAACGGGAGCGAGAGAAGCGCCTCAGGAAAGAACAGGGCAAGGACAAGAACGGTACACCGACTGAGTTTTCCGGTCGACGCAGAACGTCCTCTGCCGTCGATGAGTTGAAGGATCAGCTTGCAAAGTATGGTGCCATCGTCGAGCGTTCTTCGTTCCTCTCTGGTAGTTCGGGTGTATCGACCGTTCCAATCCAGCCGGCACTTGGTGGCGCCAGTCCGACTGCTCTGTTTAAGAGCACGCCCGGCAACATCCTGCCGAATTTTGGTATTGGGTCTGACGGCATAATCCGCCGTGATCGAGTGCCTTCGTTCTCCGGAACGGGTGGCAGCATGGCAAACGGCCTAAACAGGTCGGCATTCGCCCGGGTGTTCGCTGGCACTGCGATGGCAGACAAGTACGATCAGGTCGTATCCGCAGCGAAGGCGAACGGCATCAGTCCTGCGCTTTTGGCGGGCATAATGGCCCATGAGACTGGTCAGGGTAAGAACCTGAACTGGAACAACCCCGGTGGTCTCATGACGTCGTCCGGCAAGATGCGGTTTGGTAGCCTCGATACCGGTATTGAGAAGACGGCTTCGGTTGTCGCCAAAAACTGGTCCAGGGCTCGTGGCGATCTCGGTCGTATGGGCCACATCTACGCGCCGATTGGAGCCGCGAACGATCCGAATGGACTGAATAAGCATTGGGTCGGCGGTGTCGGCAAATTCATGAGCCAGATGGCTGAAGGCCAGTCTGGTAGCTCCAACATCACGCCCGGCGCTTCGGCCGGCCTGGCTGAGAAGCTCGGGATTAAGGGTGCAGCCAACTTCATGCACGGTCAGTATGGCGGTATTGGCGAAAACCAAGTCTCAATCGCCACTGCCACCGGCAAGAGGTTCACAGTCAACGCCGCTGCGGCGGAGTCCTTCAAAGGATTTGTCGATGAACTCGAAGCCTCGGGCTACAAGATCAAGTCGCTAGGAGGATACAGCCCGCGCAAGAAGAAGGGCGCATCCGGTTGGTCTCAGCATGCCTACGGCAACGCGATCGATATCAACCCGGCGGCTAACCCGCAGTACGGCGGCACCGACATGCCGGCCAACGTCCGCGACATGGCTGCCAAGCACGGCTTGTCGTGGGGAGGCGACTGGTCGCGACGCTACCGTGATCCCATGCACTTCGAATGGACAGGAAAAAAGCCTTGGTTGGACAAGATTCCGATACCGGCCGACACGGTGAAGAACGTACCTCCAGCAACGACGTCTGGAGTCGGTGCAGGGGATGCGCGCTCGGTGCCCGGAAATGTCGCGATTCATATTAACGGTGGTTCGCATGATCCGGAAGCTCTGGCGACCCTGGTACAGCGACGCATCGATGAGTCGATGAACTGGCGTGCTCACGACAGTGAGACTGAATACACCTGAAGGCAGTGGCTTTCGCACTCGCAATAGGCGACTGCGTTACGTGATCCACGATAATGCAAATTGATATGCAAATGGGGATTCACGACAATCGGGTGGTCGGCCGGCTGGTCTGCCGAACGTCCCGTTGGGCAGACCATGAGCGGCAGCAATTCATAGGCGCTCGAAATGACAAAGAAGCCGGCCCAGATTGAAGCGAACGAGCTGCGTAACGTCGATTCGACGACTCCGCTGAGGCTGGATGTCGCTGCAGGCCTAGCTTTTCCAGACGGCTCCATGACGCTCTCTGGCCTGCGCTGCGAGATAACCCGCGGGCGCCTTGGCTATGAACTGATCGCGGGAAAATACTACACAACACTGGGAGACATCGAGAATATGCGGCGACTCTGCCGTAGACAGACGGCAGGGCCGAATTCACCTGGAAATCAAGGTATAAAGCCCATCGGCTCTCCTGGCGGATCGGTCTCTCCTTTTGAGAGGGCGCACGGAGCAAGATCAAGGGCATCGTTGCGGGCAAAGATTAGACAATATCTGTGTAACGAAGTGGGCAGCTCAGCCACTTTGCCGACTGTTCACCTGAACGGAGAGCGGCGCTCCAGGGATATCGATCAGATTCCAATTGCTGACGTGCTGGCCGTCTACCTGGAGGATCAGTTCGATCCGAAATGTTCTCAGACCGTGCTGACCATAAAGATGCGCGCTCTGATACAACACGTCAGCCGTCTCAATGACTATTGGGGCGATTTAACCCTGGCTGGAATCAACACACCGGCCGCAAAGGCTTATGTCAAACACCGGATCTATAAAGGCGGCGGAGAAGGTGGCGCTCGCCGCGACCTTGAGGTCATGCGGGCCGCCATCAATCATCATTCGAGAGAAAATCTCCACTACGGTAACGTCAGTTTATGGCTTCCCGATCGCGGTGAACCACGAGACCGATGGCTGACCCGCTCCGAGGTGGCTCGCATGATCTGGGCGGCGTATCGGTATCGCGAGGTTCAAACCATTCATGTCGGCCGTAGGAACGGACAGAAGGTCGTGACCGAGCGGCGGCCCCTCCGTCACGTCGCTCGTTTTCTCCTCCTCGGCTGCTATACCGGCAGCCGTGCGGGCACAATCGCCTCAGCTTCTCATCGACAAGTCCCGGGACACTCGTTCGTGGATTTGGAGCGCGGCATTCTCTATCGAAAGGCGATCGGGAAAAAGGCGACCAAGAAGCGTCAAACCACGGCTCCCATACCGCCACGCCTGCTGGCGCATCTTCGACGATGGGTGCGCGCGGGTATTGCAAGCGAGCGCTTCGTCGAATTCAACGGACGTCCCGTCGCTTCGATCAAGAAGGCTTTCCGAAAGGTCGTTGAGCTGGCGAGGATCGATACATCAATCGGTTCCGTCGTGCCACATACATTGCGTCACACCGCAGCGACCTGGTTGATGCAAAACGGGACCAGCATCTGGGACGCAGCTGGCTATCTGGGAATGACTGCAGAGGTGCTGGAGCGCGTCTACGGCCATCACCATCCCGATTATCAAGCGAGCGCGGCAGAACGAATTGCACGCAGACCTACGACATCGGTCCGGCAAGAACCGCGTGCCGATGTGCCTCGTCCGAAACCGCCTTGACCTGGTAACGCGGAATGGTCGCGATCGCGTCTGCCTTGGCCTTCAGGCTGACCTCACCATATCCACTTCCGGCGTTGTTCGAGTCCTCTTCCGACCAGCCTTGGATCACATCCGCAACACGTTGCTCAATGCGGAGATCGCGGAATTGCGTTTTTAGCCGATGGCGCCAAGCATGATTCGGCTGCACGTCCCGATCCGGGACAATAGCGCGAACCCAGTCCCGCAAGCGGTTGACAAGACTTTCTGCGCCGACCGGCTTTCCATCTCCGCGCGTCTTGTCCGCGAACAGAGGACCCTCGCGGCGCCCTTTAACAAAATCGAGGAATCCCTGGTCGATCAGGTGCTGGTGGACCGGCACGACGCGAACTTGATCCGTCTTTACCGTCCCTGCCTCTGGAGTAATCCGTAGGCACCACGTTTCAGCCTCTTGAAAGACGTCTTGCTTTCGAAGCTGTGCCAACTCGCCGATGCGAGCACCTGTGTAAGCGCAGAGCCATGGTAGCCAGCGCTTGGCGGCAACAGAATTTGCGCCTTCATTTCCTTCAGGCAGATAGTTGAACGAGCGGCTAAGGATGTCGACCGCCTCATGATCGGTGAAGCCCGGTGATCGCGAGCGGCGCCGTTTCCCCCGTAGCACAGTGACGCTCTCTGCCGGATTGGAGGTCAACTTGCGATTCGAGACACCCCACCGAAAAAGGCTCTTGAGTCCGGCGAGGTCTTTATCCCTCACCGTCTTCGGACTCACTTCTGCGAGACGGTGTGTCTTGAACCGCAGAATGTCGTGCTCGCTGATCCTGCGGGCGTCGTCGTGTTTCAAAAACGTCGCGAGCGTCTCGACGGTCCCAGAATAGGCTTCATAGGTGGATTGCTTGCGCCCCACCGCTGCGGCTTCTGTCCACCACCCTTGCAGCAACGATTGCAGGGTCACAGAGCCTCCCTTCTCCTCGAATACAGGAAACCGTTCGGCCTTCGGGTCGCGCGCATAATCGCCCTGCGCAGCCCGTTTCAGGCGCCAGCCGGCGTCGAGGGAAGCAGAGGCAACCTGGATCATGAACTTCCGCCGGGTTTCCTGATCCAGTTCGAGGCCGCGTTGCGCGAGCACCCAATCGGCGAGCATGCCGAAGCGTGCCTCGAGCGCCCCGTCCGGTTCGCCAGGAGGCAGAGCATTCACGCCGGCGGTGAGATCATGGCCGAAGGTGGCCGCAGCCAGGTCGACCTCACCGTCATCGATGCGACCGGGTGTGACGCCCGACACCTGGAGTCGGCCCTCCATAGCGGCCCGATGGAAGGCCTTGTGAGCCGCCCACTGAAATGAGGTTCCCGGGTCCCGCTCGAAAATCTCGATGTATAGCCTATAGACATCGCCAGACAGAGCAACGAGCTGACGGTGGTCCAGCCGTTGCGGCCCCTGCTCCGCGGCATCGAAGATGTTTTGGAGCGCCTCTCGGGCGGCCCTCTCGCGACGCTGCGTCAGCTTGGGGTCACTCGTCCGGAGCGAGAAGCTGACAACATTGCCAATGGTGGTGGTGACCGTGAGGTCGCCAAGAGGGAGAATGGCGCGACGACCTCGGACGCGATCTAGAACACGTGTTGGCACCCGCATCCGAAACTGGGCTTGGGCAGAATCCTTGCGCTTGGCCACGTAGGTTTTTCTCAGGCTCATGATTGATGTGCACCGGTTTTGTACACCGGTTTATCGATCAAATAGCCCAGAATTTAAGGATTTCAAGCACTTAGCTGGCAGGAGTGGAGAGGCTCGAACTCCCAACCCCCGGTTTTGGAGACCGGTGCTCTACCAATTGAGCTACACTCCTAGCGAGCCGGGACAGTGTCGCCGGCTCGCGCGCTTTGAAGCATAGACCTCCCCCCGAATGCAAGGGTGCAATGGGGCAAATCGACTGGTCAGACCACAACTTCCGCGCCAGACTTGATGCAAACCGACAACAGGACTTCAGGGAGAGCCCATGACCCCGCCGACTGCCGCATCCAGCGCGCACCTTTCCGCGCTCCGCTCGCTGACGCCGCCGCTGCCGGATGACCGCCCCGAGGCGCTGGGCCTGTCCCAGGCTCGGCTGCAGCGAGCTTCGGATGCGTTCAAGCGCGAGGCCGACAAGGGAACCATCCCCGGAGCCACCCTGCTGGTCGGCCGCCGCGGCCGGATCGGCTGGTTCGACGCCATCGGCCGGCAAGCGCCCGACGCCGACACGCCGATGCGGCCGGATTCGATCTTCCGCATCTTCTCGATGACCAAGCCGATCGTCTCGCTCGGGATCATGATGCTGGTCGAGGACGGCGAGCTGTTGCTGTCCGACCCGGTCGCCAAGTTCATCCCGGAATTCGGCGAGCAGAAAGTGGGCGTCGAGACCGGCGGCAAGCTGGAGCTTGTCCCGGTCGCCCAGCCGATGACGGTCCAGGACCTGCTGCGCCACACCTCGGGCTTGGCGTATGAGCACACCGGCACCGGGCCGGTGCACCAACTCTACCAGCAATCGCGAGTGCGCAGCCGCAAGATCACCAACGCCGAGCACGCGACGATCGTCGCCGGCCTGCCACTGATCTGCCAGCCGGGCGCCGAGTTCAACTACAGCCGCTCGACCGACATCCTCGGGCGCATCATCGAGGTCGTCTCGGGCCAGACGCTCGGCCCCTTCCTTTCCGAGCGCATCCTCGAGCCGCTCGGCATGAAGGAGACCGGCTTCTCCACCGCCGAGGCGAATGCTGGCCGGCTGGCCGAGCCGTTCGCCAAGGACCCGTGGACCGGCGAGGCGGTCAATCTGTTCAAGATGACCGAGCAGCCGCTGATGGAATCCGGCGGCGGCGGGCTGGTGGCGACCACGATGGACTACGCCCGGTTCTGCGCGATGCTGCTCGGCAAGGGCAGCCTCGACGGCACCCGGCTGGTCGGCCGCAAGACGCTGGAGCTGATGGCGTCGGACCACCTCGGTCCCCATGTGAAGACGCAGGGCACGCTGCTGTCGCCCGGTCACGGCTTCGGCCTCGGCTTTGCGGTGCGCCGCGAGGCTGGCATCGCCCCCTTCCCCGGCTCGCCCGGCACCTTCTTCTGGAGCGGCATCGCCGGCACGTTCTTCTGGATCGATCCGAAGGAGGAGCTGTTCTGCGTGTTCATGGCGCAGGCCCCCGGACAACGCGACTATCTGCGCACGCTGGTGCGCGACGTGGTGTACGCGGCGGTGGAATGAGGGCGGCGCGCAGCAAATGCTGTCGTCCCGGCGGACGACAGTTGAGAGTGTGGCGGCATCATCGCGCACCACACCCGTGTGTCCCCCTCAACTGATCGTCGCGCCGCCGTCGATCACCATGGTCTGGCCGGTCATGAAGTTGCCCGCGGCGGAGCCCAGGAAGACCGCAGCACCCGCGATCTCGTCGGGGATGCCGATGCGGAGCAGCGGCGAGCGCGCGGTCGAGGCCTTGAGGTTCTCCGGATTGTCCCACAGCGCTTTGGCGAAATCGGTCTTGATCAGGCCGGGCGCGATGCAGTTCACGCGCACATTGTGCGGGCCGTATTCGCAGGCGAGGTTGCGCGCGAGCTGCATGTCGGCAGCCTTGGAGATCGCGTAGGCACCGAGGATGGTCGAGCCCTTCAGACCGCCGATCGACGACACGATGATGATCGAGCCGTCCTTGCGCGCGATCATCTGCGGCACGACCATGCTGATCAGCCAGTTGTTGGCGACGATGTTATTGTCGAGGATCTTGCGGAACTGATCGTCGGAGATGCCGGCGAGCGGCCCGTAGTAAGGATTCGACGCCGCGTTGCAGACCAGCACGTCGATCTTGCCGTAGATGCGGTTGGCCTCGTCGACGAGGTTCTGCAGGTTCTCCTTGCTGGAGATGTTGGCGGCGACTGCCGCCGCCGTGCCTGCACCGAAGCGGTCATTGATCTCGCGCGCCACCTGGTCGCAGACATCGGCCTTGCGCGAGGAGATCACCACCTTGGCGCCGTGCTCGGCCATGCGTTCGGCAATGGCGAGCCCGATGCCACGCGTGGATCCGGTGATGACGGCGACCTTGCCGGTCATGTCGAACAGGGTCATGGGGAGTTCCTCCTACTTATTTAGCTGTTGTCGGTTTCGAAATTGGCACGGCGACGTCCACGAGACTTTTCCGCGGTGCCAGTGACTGCGCCCTCTCCCACAAGGGAAGAGGGTGCACTGCCCGTGTGGCGGGCGAGATTTTTGAATGACGCGCATAGCAACTCACTACTCGTTTCACGCCAGCTTGCTCGTCGTCACCTCCGGCCCGGCCGGCTGGTGCATCGCGCGGTGCGCGACGTCCGCGATCCAGGGCTGCTGATTGACCATCGGCAGCCGCCAAGTACTCGTCTCGCCGGCCACGATGTGGTCGAGCCGGGTCACCGAGCAATTGTCGATGTCGAAGGCGAGCCCCTTCTCGACCAGGCCGCCGAGCGCCAGGCCAACAGCCGCCTTGATGGTGCCGCCATGGCCGACGGCGACGACGTCGCGGCCGGCTTCCGAAACCGTGATGCGCGCAATCGCCGCTGTCACGCGGGTGTACAGATCCATGTAGCTCTCGCCGCCCGGCGCCGGCTCATCGATGTCGGCGAACCAGTGGCTGCCCGCGGGACGGCTGGCCAGGAACGCGGCGCGGTTCATGCCCTGCCATTGCCCGAGATGCTGCTCGGCAAAAGCGGCCTCCCTGATCATTGCTGCGGGACGCGGGAATCCGGCGGCCCAGATCGCCTCCGCCGTCTGATGCGTGCGCATCAGATTGCTCGCATACCACACCGCGCTGCGCGGCAGGATTTTCGCGACCGCCTCGAACACCTCGCGATCGGAGGTATCGCAGGCGATGTCCGACTGGCCGTAGATGTTGCCGCCGTCGCTGCGCACCGGCGCGTGACGCACCCACCACCAGCGCGTGGTGACGACAGAAGGTTTCGTTCCATCAGCCGACATCGCTCAGACCCTTCCCTCCGCTCGTCTCCCGCTGTACGTGAAGGCCCAGATCGTCTCAAGCCGCTTGGCGATCTCAGCACGTTTGAAACGGCGTTTGAATTCCGTTGCGCGGCACGCAACTGATCACAATTGAAGCAGGGAGGAAACATGGGCCGCCTCGAAGGCAAATCCGTCATCATCACCGGCGCCGGCAGCGGCATCGGCCGCGCTGCATCGCTGATGTTCACCAGGGAAGGCGCGCGGCTGATCGCCGTCGATCGCAGCGAAGGCGTCAAGGAGACGGTCGAACTCGTCAAGCAGCAGGGCGGCATCGCGGAGGCCGTGATGGCCGACGCCGGCTCCGAGGCCGACGTCAGCGGCTTCATCGATCGCGCCGTTGCGACCTATGGCAAGCTCGACGTCATCTGGGCCAATGCCGGCATCTCCGGCGGCTTGATCCCGATCGCCGAGCAGACCGTCGAGCACTGGCAGGAGATCCTGCGCATCAACCTGATCGGCCCGTTCCTCGCGGTGAAATACGCGATGCCGCACATGGTACGGCAGCAGCGCGGCGCCATCGTCTGCACGGCCTCCGTTGCGGGCCTGAAGTCGGGCGCCTCGGGCCATCCCTATGCCGCGAGCAAGGCCGGCGTCATCAGCCTGGTGCAGACCACCGCCTACTCGCTGTCCGGCACCGGCGTTCGCATCAACGCGGTCTGTCCCGGCCTGATCGAGACCGGCATGACCAAGCCGATCTTCGACGGCGCCAAGGAGCGCGGCACCGAAGGCAAGATCGGCCAGCTCAATCCGCTGAAGCGTGCCGGCCAGCCGCACGAGATCGCCGCAATGGGCCTGTTCCTCGCCAGCGACGAGGCCTCCTACGTCAACGGCCAGGCCTTCCCGGTGGATGGCGGCCTGACCGCGTCGATGCCGTATGCAGGCAAGCCGATCTAGCGCTGTCGCCTTTTGGCGGCGCGCCGACATGGCCGCTCCTCTCTCATCCGTCATGGCCGGGCCTGTCCCGGCCATCCACGTCGATCGGCATGCACGCAGCGACGTGGATGCCCGGGCCTTCGCCGCGCCGAAGCGGCTTCGGCCGCGCAGGCGGGACAAGCCCGGGCATGACGAGCTTGGGACGACGGCCCTCGCGTCAAACAATCACTTCGCTCTCGAACGACAGACATGAGTACGCCCTCCCGCGACGCCTTCGCGCCCGAGTGATCCCGATAGTCACCGCCCCTCAAGCGAAGGGCGCAGGGAAGGCCAGGCGTCGGCTGACGCCTGCGGCCCGCCTGCGAGAAAAAATGCAGGCGGCAGGTACCACAGGTGCAGCCGGACAACGCCCGGCCTTCCCTGCGCGATGGTCTTCACGCTTATACGCAGTCTGCCTGGTGCGCCGGGCTTTCTGGCCACCATTGTCCGCGCGGCGCGCGAGCGCCGTCGCGACGTAGCACCAGCATCGGGGTGCCAGCACGCTGCGACTTCACGTCCGCGCCATGCCGTTCGTCCGCGCATCCCTCCGGACACGCTGCGACATGATCGCGGCCACCGCTCCCCGCCCCGCGTGTCGTGACGATCGCGCGCAACGCCCCTTCGGTGGGACGGGATGAGCGCATCAGATCACAAATTCCGAAAAAGCGAAAGCGAAATCTTTTAGCCTTCCGGACTGGACGAGACCATCACATTGACCGCGCTCGCGAACTTTCTTCATCGGCGACGATGATTGCAGTCATAACCGCAGCCTGCGCGGGGCCGACAACGCCACGCTCACATGCCGATTTGCCCGACGGGCAAGCGTTGGCCGAACGGACCTGGATCATGATGCGTTTCCAAGGAAACGCATCATGATCGGATCTCTTTGTTTGAGCATGATCCTTTCGGAAAACCGGTTTCCACTTTTCCGGATCATGCTCTAGCCGCTCACAAGGCGGTCGAGGTCCTCGATGAGCGGCGCGAGCTTTTCGGCCGCCCCAAACTGCCGATACCAGCACCACAGCTCCAGCGAGAACAGCAGACGATAGATCGCGAGCGTCGGCTCGATCTCCGTTCGGCTCATCGGACCATAGCCGCCCAGAAACGCCTCGCGCTGCTCCGGCGAGAGATAGTAGATCGCCTTGGCGACATCCTTGAGCGGGTCGCCGGCCAGCGCGCCCTCGAAATCGACCACACCGGTGAGCTCGACCCGGCCCCCGGTGACGCGCGCAAGCACGTTCCCGGGATGAAGATCATTGTGACACAGCACCGGCGCGCCGCAGGCGGCGAACAGATCACTCGCGTCGGCCACCTGGCGCGCGATGCGCGCGGCGAGATCAGCCGGCCCGCCGCGGCTGCGGAATTCGCCCAGTTTGCGTTCGAACTGAGAGGTGAGATAGCTACGATTGTCGGCATGGCCCGACATGATGCCGTCGGCGCCGATGTAGCCAAACGCATCCATCGCGATGTCGTGAAAGGCACGCGACAATCGACCGACCTGCTCGAAAGCCTCACGCCGCTCCGGCGCGGACAGCGCTTGTTCGAGAGGACCGAGCGGATCGCCGTCGAGCCGGCTCATGATCACGTAGTCCAGGCCGATCAGCTCGCGCGAGGCGTCCGCCGCGCGCAGCCGCGGCGCCGGCACCGGCAGGCGGTTCCGGACCAGATCGAGCAGGCGCGCCTCCTTGCGCATCTTCCAGCTCATGCTGTCAGGATAGATCTTCAGCACCAGCGACGGCTGGCTGCCTTGCAGAGCCAGCGCATACACGGCACTGATCTCCCCACCATGCAACAGCGACACCGAAGCGACCCGCGCGTCGATCTCCGCGCGCGCAAGCATCGCATCGGCGGTTGCGGGATCGACCTCGAGATCCGGGCGAATGGACACCGGCGACATGGCAGCAAAGCTCCGCTCGCGGGACATTCTTGCGAGATGGCAAGCGACGACAGTGCCTAGCTGCGCGCGCCCGTCGTGGTCAAGCTCCCGGCAGTCAGGTCAATGCGCCGCGCGGACCAACCCGTGTCGATGGAGCGTGGCGGCAAGACCATCGCGTCGCCATGAGCCACGCTCGGGTTCAAGCATGCCCCCCTAATGACCGGCGATCTTTTACGCCCACGTCCTCGAACCCCCTTCTCCGAGCCGCCGTCGAACCTCGCAAGCGGACCATTCCGGCCTCGCCGAAACGAAGGATGGTTAACATGTCGAGACTATCGAAACTCGCGCTGCTCACCCTGATGGCCGCCACGGCGGCTGGCTCGCTGGTGACGAACGCAAGCGCCCGTGAATTCCAGTGGCCGGGCTGTGAGCTCGTCTCCTGGACAGCCTGCGGCACCGAGGTCCAGGTGCAGCAAGCCATGCGCCGTCAGAGCCGCGACACCTCGCCGATCTACATGAAGCAGACCGATCCGCGCTACAGCGGCGCGATGACCACGGCCGGTGGCGGCGGTGGAGGTGGTGGCGGCGGCGGCGGTGGGCGGTGATTGGCCTAGCCGGCGCGCGGAATTCGTAGCCCGGATGGGCGGAAACGACATCCTGGTTCATCGCCGCAGCGCGTGTGACCCCGGATGTCGCTTCGCTCATCCGGGGCTACAGGAGACTACACCGCCCCCGCCTTCTGCGCATAGGACCAGGCCTGCTTGGTCATGGGCACCATGCGCTTGACCGACTCGATCGCCTTGTCGTTGGCGGCGGTGCCGTCGCGGATGCGGCCGATGATGCCCTGCAGGATGCCGGCGAGCCGGAACAGATTGTAGGCGAAGTACCAGTTGAGATCGGGCAGCTCGGTGCCGGTGACCCCACGATAGATCTCCGCCGCCTCTTCCATGGTCGGGATGTTCAGCGCTTTCAGGTCGACGCCGTCGAGGCCCGGCATGATCCACTGCATCAGCAGATAGGTGAAGTCCGCCATGGGATCACCAAGCGTCGACAGCTCCCAGTCGAGCACCGCGATGACGCGCGGCTCGGTCGCGTGGAAGATCATGTTGTCGAGCCGGTAGTCGCCATGCACGATCGAGACGCGCTGCTGCGCCGGCAAGGTGCGCGGCAGCCACTCGATCAGCTTCTCCATTTCCGGCAGATGCTCGGTCTCGGAGGCGCGATATTGCTTGGTCCAGCGGTCGACCTGGCGAGCAAAGTAGTTGCCGGGCTTGCCGAAGTCGGCGAGGCCGATCGCCGCCGGATCATAACTGTGCAGCCTGGCCAAGGTCTCGATCTTGCTGGTGAAGATCGCGCGCCGCTCGGGCGCTGCGACATGCGGCAGGGTCGGATCCCAGAACACCCGGCCCTCCTCCATCGACATGATGTAGAAGGCAGCGCCGATGACGCTGTCGTCGTTGCACAGTGCATAGGCCTTGGCGACCGGAAAGCCCTGCTTGCCGAGCGCGGCGATGACGCGGAATTCGCGATCGACTGCGTGCGCCGACGGCAGCAGCTTGCCGAACGGCTTTCGCCTGAGCACGTAGGAACGCGCCGGCGTGTTCAGACGATAGGTCGGGTTCGACTGGCCGCCCTTGAACTGCAGCACGGTCAGCGGGCCCTGATAGCCTTCGACATGCTCGGCCATCCAGGCCGCGAGCTTGGCCTCGTCGAAACGATGCCGCTCCTCGACCGGCTTGGTGCCGGAGAATTCTTCGTCCTTCTTGACGCCGTCGGCCACGACGAGGCTCCCTTCTCACGTGTTCGTCATTCCGGGGCAGCCCGCAGGGCTGAACCCGGAATCTCTATCTTGGCGGACCCATCTCTGGATTCCGGGTTCGACGCTGCGCGTCGCCCCGGAATGACGCAAGTGGTGAGTCACCGCTCGGCATTAGAATTCGTAGGGTGGGCAAAGCGAAGCGTGCCCACCCTGTTGGCTTGAACTCGAAAGTGGGTGGGCACGCATCCGCCCCCGCGCTCTGCGCGGCGACGGACGCTTTGCCCACCCTAGAAGTCGACGCTCAATGCCGCGGCTCGTTGGCGTATTTCTTCATCTCGAGCCGGGCAATGGCGCGGTTGTGCACCTCGTCCGGGCCGTCGGCAAGACGGAGCGTGCGGATGTTGGCGTAGTCCTTGGCGAGACCCGCATCATCCGACACGCCGGCGCCGCCGAACGCCTGGATGGCGTCGTCGATGATCTTCAGCGCCATGTTGGGGGCAGCGACCTTGATCATCGCGATCTCGCCCTGGGCGGTCTTGTTGCCGACCTTGTCCATCATGTCGGCCGCCTTGAGGCACAACAGCCGGCACATCTCGATGTTGGTCCGGGCCTCGCCGATGCGCTGCTCCCACACCGAATGCTCGATGATCTTCTTGCCGAAGGCCTGGCGCGTCATCAGCCGGCGCACCATCTTCTCCAGCGACTCCTCGGCCTTGCCGATGGTGCGCATGCAGTGATGGATGCGGCCCGGACCGAGACGGCCCTGCGCGATCTCGAAGCCGCGGCCCTCGCCGAGCAGAATGTTTTCCGCCGGAACGCGGACGTTCTCGAGCAGCACCTGAGCGTGGCCGTGCGGCGCGTCGTCGAAGCCGAACACCGGCAGCATCTTCTCGACCTTGATGCCGGGGGTGTCGAGCGGCACCAGGATCTGCGACTGCTGCTGATGCTTGGCGGCCGACGGATCGGTCTTGCCCATCAGGATCGCAATCTTGCAGCGGGGATCGCCGACGCCCGACGACCACCATTTGCGGCCGTTGATGACGTAATGATCGCCGTCACGCACGATCCGCGTCTCGATGTTGGTGGCATCCGACGAGGCCACGGCCGGCTCCGTCATCAGGAAGGCCGAGCGGATCTCGCCGTCCATCAGCGGGCGCAACCATTTGCGCTTCTGCTCCTTGGTGCCGTAGCGGATGAACACTTCCATGTTGCCGGTGTCGGGCGCCGAGCAGTTGAACACCTCGGACGCCCAGGAGATGCGGCCCATCTCCTCGGACAGCAGCGCATATTCGAGATTGGTGAGGCCGGCGCCGCGGAACTCGTCGTCCTCATGCGGCGACGGCGGCATGAACATGTTCCACAGGCCTTCCGCCTTCGCCTTGGCCTTGAGGTCCTCCAGGATCGGGATCACCTTCCAGCGGTCGCCCTCGGCGTCCTGCTGCTTGTAGATCGGCACCGCCGGGCGGACATGCTTGGTCATGAAGCTGCGCACGCGCTCCAGCCATTCCTGCTGCTTCGCCGACATCGTGAAGTCCATGGGACTCTCCTTGGGTGTTTCCTCTGAAACTTTGGCCGCAGTGTCGGCCCGCCCACGGCGTCCGTGCAAGTGTGATCTTGCGCGACACGACCGCGCGAACCGTCGCTGCAGCGCCGAAATGTCGCCCCACGGAAGAACCGTGATTGACATTGCGGCCGTCTCAAACAATAGTTTCATACAATTGTTTGAAACGCAACTCCCCACCCCGCTTCATCGTTCGGGAGGACGAGCATGGCGACCGACCAGACCCGGACTGCGATCCTGATCGCCGCCGAGCGGCTCTATGCCGAACGCGGCTTCTCCGACGTGACCTTGCGCGACATCGTGGCGGAGGCGAACGTCAATCTCGCCGCGGTGAACTATCATTTCGGCTCCAAGGACGAGCTGATCGCCGAACTGTTCGTGACCCGCTCGATCGCGCTCAACCGCGAGCGCCTGCGCGAATTGCGTGAAGCCGAGGATGCGGGCGGCGGTCGCGCCGACATCTCCGACATCCTGCGCGCCCTCGTGGGCCCGATCCTGCGCGGCTGTCTTGGCCCTGAGAACCAACGCTCGGCGGTGGCGCAGTTCATGATCCGCGCCTCGATCGAATCGGTGCCGCCAATTCGCCGCATCAAGACCAAGGAAATCGACCATTTGCGCAAATTCGCCGGCGCGATGCAGCGCGCCCTGCCCGACAGCTCCGAGGTCGATCTGTTCTGGGGCCTGCATTTTGCGCTCGCCATGGCGCATCACACCATCCGCGAGAGCGAGCGCCTCACCAAGCTCTCCGACGGCCGATGCGACCTCGACGATGTCGAGGATGTGATCGCGCGGGTGGTGCGCGGCGCCGTGCTCGGCTTGACCACGCGCGATCAGGCGGCAAAGTCGAAGGCCAGGATTGCAGCGCGCTGAGCGCCGATCGCCACAGATGACGTCGCCACCAATGACAATGGAACTCGCCCGATGACGGTCCGTTCGCGATTGATCCTGGCCGCTGCGGCCAGTGCGCTCGCCATGATGATGGCGAGCGAGCCGGCGCTGGCGCGCGGCGCCGCCGCCAGCATCATGAACTCGCCCGGCTATCAGCGCCGCTTGCAGGAATCCCGGCAGCAGCTCGGCGCGCCGCCGCCCTTCGTCGCAGAGCCGCGCTACTACCGGCCCAAGGCGAAGCGGCACCGTCGCCACCACGTCCACTGAGCCGTTGAGTGGGCAGAGCGGCCGCCGCAAGGCGGCCGCGTGCCTGCCCGCAAGCGTCCGCTCATCCGGGCTATGCGCGGAAGCCCGGCTGTCTCCCCGTCATGCGAGCGCAGCGAAGCAATCCAGAGTGGTGGGCGGGACCCTGGATTGCTTCGCTGCGCTCGCAATGACGCAGAGAGGGCGTGGACTCCGATGCGCAGCACGACATGCGGGACGATCGGCGCGTCGCGAGCCCCGCAATGACGGGAGAGAACGGCCGCCGCAGCAGCTACACCACGCCCTGTTGCTTGAGCGCCGCGATCTTCGCTTCATCATAGCCGAGCCCCGACAGCATGTCCTGCGTATGCTCGCCGAGCAGCGGCGGCGCGCGATACTCGGTGATCGGGGTACCGGAGAAGGTCAGCGCGTTGCGGATCAGGGACAGATGCGGCTCGAACGGGTGTTCGACCTTCACCTCCATGCCGCGCGAGCGGACATGCGGATCGGCGAACACGTGGGCGAAGTCGTTGACCGGCCCGCACGGCACGCCCGCCTTCTCCAGTTCCTCCAGCCAATGCGCGACCGAGTTCTTCAGGAACAGGCCGGCAAAGATCGCCATGATCTCCTTGCCGTTGACGACGCGGTCGTTGTTCCTGACGAATTTCGGGTCGGTCGCCAGTTCTGGCGCCCCTAACACCGCGCAGGTGCGCGCGAACTGCGCGTCGTTGCCGACCACCAGCATCAGTTCGCCGTCGGTGCAGCGGAACACGCCGGCCGGCATGCCGCCATTGCCCCAGGTGCCGCGGCGCGGCGGCGACTTGCCGTTGATCAGGAAGATCTGGGCATAGTGCGACAGCGAGGCAATCACGGTGTCGAACAGGCAGACGTCGATGTGCTGGCCACCACCGCCATTGACGTCGCGGTGATACAGCGCCGAGAGGATGCCGATCGAGGTGTTCATGCCGGTCATGTAGTCGACGATCGAGGGACCGACCTTCATCGGCCCCGCCCCCGGTTCGCCGTCCATGTGGCCGGTCACGCTCATCAGCCCGCCCATGGCCTGGAAGATCGCATCGTAGCCCGCCCGCGGTGCATACGGCCCGGTCTGGCCGAAGCCGGTGACCGAGCAATAGATCACCTCGGGATTGACGGCGCGGATCGCCTCATAGTCCAGGCCATAGCGCTTGAGATCGCCGACCTTGTAGTTCTCCATGAACACGTCGCAATCCCTCGCGAGCGCGCGGATGATCTCCTGCCCCTCCGGCGAGGCGATGTTGACCGTGACGGACTTCTTGTTGCGGTTGGCGCAGATGTAGAAGGAATTGTTGTTGTTGGCCTTGCCATCGGGGTCCCTGAGGTAGGGCGGACCGAACGCGCGCGCATCGTCGCCGGTGCCGGGCCGCTCGATCTTGATCACCTCGGCGCCGAGATCGGCCAGCATCTGCGCGGACAGCGGTCCGGCCAGCACGCGGGTCAGATCGAGAATCTTGATGCCAGAAAGCGGCAGGGCCGACATGGAGTTCCTCCGGGAGCTTTATTCCTTGTGGCGGACATCCCGAGCGAGAGCCCCGCCTGTCACCCGCGGATACACCATTTCCCGCGCCGGAGCACTGCGCTGGCGGCATGCCGCCTTGCCGTGGACCGTCGCCTGGATGACCGCAGCGACATCCGGGGTCTCCACCGGCGCTCGTGCCGAAGCCGGATGTCGCTCCGCTCATCCGGGCTACGCAGCCGTGCTGACTTTCTTGCTTCGTTTTGTGTGCAGCCTGCGGCGGGACACATCCAGAAACACGGAACAAGGGGCTGTTAAGCGTTCCGGTCGCACCTGGACGCAGGTTTGATGTCGCACCCCGGAGCACGCCATGACGTCGATCTCTGCATCCTCCATGAGCGGATATTCGCCGCTCGACCTGCTCAAGCAGGAACTCACCAAGGAAGTCTCGGCCGGCAAGGTCAGCTCCGCCGACCAGACTGCGCTGTCCTCGGCGCTCGACGACATCGATTCCGCATTGCAGAGCGGCAGCTCGTCGTCATCGTCGAGCTCCAGCGCGCCGCCGTCGCCCAAGGAGATGCAGTCGAAGATCGACGACCTCATCCAGAGCGAGGTCGACAGCGGCAAGCTGACCTCGGACCAGGCGACCGAGCTGAAGAACGTATTCGCCAACGCCTTCTCCGGCGGTCCGGGCGGCTCGGGTGGCGCCGGCGGTCCGCCGCCGGCCCCGCCGAGCGATGAGTCCAGCACCGACACCACGTCGAGCACCTCCTCCTCGTCGTCTTCATCGTCCTCGTCCCAGGTCGAGGAGCTGTTGAAGAAGCTGCTCGAGGCGCTGCAGAGCTCGAACAACAGCAAGACCTCCTCCTACAGCGCCAGCGGCACGAGTTCGTCGAGCTCGACCAGCAAGTCGCTGGTGGTGGACTTCTCGGCCTGATGCGGCCGTCTCGCCTTGGTTGCCCCGGATGAGCGGAGCGACATCCGGGTTCGCCGCCGCACCTGATGAGAACCCGCATATCGCTGCGCGCATGCGGGCTACGGAGATTCACTCCGGCGCATTGAACGTCCGCGCGAAATACACCGGCACGGCCGCCGCCTTCAGGCGATAGAGCTGCGCCGGCCGGTTTGGCCCCTTGCGCATCTTAGCGATCGGCTCGATGAGGTCGGCCGAGAGCATGCGGGTGCGAAAGGCGCTCTTTTCCAGCGGACGATCGAGCACGATCTCGTAAGTCCGCTGCAGCTCGGGCAAGGTGAACTCCTCCGGCATCAGATAGGCCGGCAGCGAGGTGTACTCGACCTTGTTGCGCAGCCGCCGCACGGCGGCCTGCAGGATCTCGGCATGATCGAACGCGAGATTCGGCTTCACACTCATGCCCACGAGCGGAAACCATTGCGCATCGGCCGCGAGCGCGGCCTCCGCCGCTGACGCCGGGATCAGCGCAAAATACGCGTGCGTCGCCGACCAGCCGCGCGGATCACGGTGCGCACTGCCCCAGCTGCCGAGCTGCTCCAGATAGGTGCTGATGACGCCGGTCTTCTCGGCAAGCTTGCGCCGCGCGCAGGCTTCGAGATCGCGATCCTTGTCGACATCGACGAAACCGCCCGGGAGCGCAAACGCGTCCGGGAACGGCTCTCCCTCGCCGTGGCCGCGCCGCACCAGCAGCACATGCAGCGCCTCCAGCCGGATCGTGAAGATGACGATGTCCACCGTGGTCAGCGGCCGCGGAAAATCCAGTCCGCCCGCTCTCGCAGCCGCTCCGCCGCCCCGCCCCTGCCGTGCTGCCATACCGTCCGCCCCCGAATTTGTCCCTTGACACTAGCATACTTAGTTGTACTGTCCAACTTACTAAGTTGGCGTGACACACTTATGCCATTGAACGTCAGGAGGCCGCCATGTTCGGCTTACGCTTCATCAAGGCCCAACCCACCACCTATCTCCTCAAGTACCGCGCCGGCAGCGTGGTCGAGGAAGGTGCCGGGCTCTCCACCTTCTATTACGGGCCCGCCACTTCCCTGGTCGCGATCCCCATCGGCAGCCGCGACGCCGCCTTCATCTTCCAGCAGATCGCCCGCGACTTTCAGACGCTGACGATCCAGGGCCAGGTGACCTACCGCATCGGCGAGCCGAGGAAGGCGGCGGCGATGCTCAACTTCACGCTCAAGCGCGACGGCAAGACCTACGAGTCCGATGACCCGGAGGAGCTGTCGCAGCGCGTGCTCGGCGCGGTCGAGGTGCTGGCGCAGCAGGCGGTCAAGGACATGACCCTGAAGGAAGCGCTGCGCGCCTCCGACCGCATCGCCGAGACGATTGCGGCCGGATTGAAGCGGCGCGCCGACATCGAGGCGCTGGGACTGGAGATCCTCGGCGTCGCCGTGCGCGCGGTGAAGCCGACGCCGGAGACCGCCAAGGCGCTGGAGGCCGAGGCGCGCGAGGCGATCCTGAGGACCGCGGACGAAGCCATCTTCGCGCGGCGCAATTTCGCCGTCGAGCGCGAGCGGGCGATCCGCGAGAGCGAGCTCGACACGGAGATCGCGGTCGAGCAGAAGAAGCGCTTGATCCGCGAGACGCAGATGGATGCGGAGGCCAGCGTCGCCGCGAAGAAGAACGAGCTGCGCGAGGCCGGCATGGTCGCCGATATCGGGCTGGAGGCGAAGCGGAAGGATTTCGTGTCGCTGAATGCGGCGAACACCCGCACCTTGGCGGATGCCGAAGCCTATCGCGTCGGCGCGCTGATGAAGATCTTCGAGGGCGTCGACACCCGCGTGATCCAGGCGCTGGCCGCCACCGGCATGCAACCGGGCCAGTTGATCGCGCAGGCGTTCTCGGGCCTCGCCGAAAAGGCCGAGAAGATCGGCCAGCTGAACGTCTCGCCGGAGCTCCTGAACAGCCTGATGCAGAAGCCCGCGGAGGCCGCCCGTGTCCGGCAATGACCGCAAGGTGGTGCTGGTTGTCAGGAGAACGCGGCTCGAGGAGCTGATCACCAGATTCCTCACCGCGGACCAGGCCCGCTTCTATGTCGAGCATCTCGGCGCCGACTTCTCCGACTACGAACGCGAGCACGCGGCCTACCAGGCCGCGCGCTTGACCAGCGTCCAGACGCTGGAGCGCTGGGGCCGCTACCAGATCGTCGACCGCGGCTTCCTGCCGAACTTCATCTTCGGCCCCGCCGACATCGTCGCGGCGCTCGGCCCCGACGGGCTCGTCGCCAACACCATGAAATATCTCGACGGCCAGCCGCTGCTCGGCCTGAACCCGGACGCGGCCCGGCATGACGGCGTGCTGCTGCCGTTCGCGCCGGCCGATCTCGCGAGCCTGCTGCCGGAGGTTGCTGCCGACCGGCGCGCGGCCAAGACGGTGACCATGGCGCGCGCGAGCCTCGCCGACGGCCAGGTGCTCCATGCGGTCAACGACCTCTTCATCGGCGCGCGCACGCATGTCTCGGCCCGCTACGAGATCGCGACCCGCGAGCATCAGGAGCGGCAGTCCTCCAGCGGCCTGATCGTCGCGACCGGACTCGGCTCGACTGCGTGGTTCAAGAGCATCGTCACCGGCGCGCTGGCGATCGCCGGCAACTTCGGCAGCCCCACGACGGGCGGCGACTACACCGCCCTGCCCTGGGACGCCCGGAGCTTGCGCTTTGCCGTGCGCGAGCCGTTCCCGAGCAAGACGTCACAGACATCCCTGGTCTGCGGAGGGCTGAACGGCGCCGAAACACTGCGCCTGCGCTCGCTGATGCCCGAGAACGGCGTCATTTTCTCCGACGGCATCGAGGCGGATCACCTCGATTTCAATGCGGGGACAGAAGCGGTGATCGGGATCGCGGAGCGACAGGGCCGGCTGATCGTGTAGTCCGATTCAGCAGGTCGATCTGCTCATGGCACGCCCCGCTCTCACCACGTCATTGCGAGCGCAGCGATGCAATCCAGAGTCCCTCCGCAGAGAAAGTCTGGATTGCTTCGCCGCGCTCGCAATGACGGAGGAAAGACCAAGCGTTCATCTTCCACAGGTCGTCGCTGCGGGCGCGCTGCCGTAGGGTGGGCAAAGCGGCCGCCGAAGGCGGCGGCGTGCCCACCTTCCATCCGCGAACGCATCAGCAAAGATGGTGGGCACGGCGCCATGACGATCTCGATCGTGGACAGAGTGCGGATGCGCCTTGGCCCACCCTACGGCCGTCACGCCCGCGCAAACACCAGTACGCCATTCGCGGGGATCGTCACCATCGCCGAGCACGGCTGGCCGTGCAGCGGCGGGCCGCCTGCGGTGACCGAGCCATTGTTACCAACCACATCCGGATTGACCCAGTTGTCATAGACGTCGCTGTTGAATACCTCCTTCCACTGCCCCGCTGCCGGAAAGCCGATAGCGTAGTCGCGCCATGGCGTCTCGCTGAGGCTGACGATCACCATCACGTCGTCGCCCTGGCCGTCCCAGCGGTGGAAGGCGAGCACGCGGTTGCCGTCATGGACGTGGACGATGGCGCATCCCTCCGCGGTCAGCGCCGGATGGGTGCGGCGGATCGCGATCAGCTCGCGCGTGAAGCGCACCGCATCAGCGGTGATCTTGTCCTCGCCGTCGAGCAGCGCCCAACTGATCGTCGTGTCGGGGTTCGGCGTGTCGCTCCATGGTTTGCCCTCGAACAGTTCCTGGCCCATGAACAGCATCGGGATGCCCGGCGCGGTCAGCAACAGGCCCGTGGCGACGCGGCTGCGGCTGCGCGCATACCAGCAGCGGCTGTCGACGGGATCGGCGAGGCGCGGGATGCGCGGCTCGCGGCCGGCATAGACGATGTCGTGGTTCTCGATCGAGTTGACCGCGCGCCAGCGCTTGTCCAGGCTGAGATCGGCGATCGCCGCGGCGATCGGCTGCATCGGGACGATGGCGCCGGCGCCGCCGGCCGCGCTCGCGACGGCGCCGCGCACCGCGAGCCGCAATCCATCGCTCCAGGTCGCATCGAAGCCGGCGCCGCCATGCGCGATGTCCCTCACCACCCACGGGTTCACCGGCCAGTATTCCGCGATCTGGATTGCATCCGGCTTCTCCGCGCGCAGCGCTTCGGTGAGCTGCTGGCAGGTCGCCCAGCCGCCGAAGCGGTCCATCACGCTGACCTCGTCGAAACGCAGGCCGTCGGCGTGATACTCGCGATAGAACATCACGGCGTTGTCGACGAGATACCGCCGCACGTCGGCGTTCCAGTAGGCGAACACCTGGCCGCCCGCCCAGCCCTGATCGGTGAAATACAGGCTGCGATTGGGATCGCCATAGGCCTGACGGTCGAAGAACCAGATGCTGCTCTCGTCAAAACCGCCGCCGGCGTGGTTGTAGACGACGTCGAACAGCACGGCGATGCCATGGACATGACAGACGTCGATCAGCGCGCGGAGCTGGTCGTCGCAGTGACGCACCACGCCGATATCGGCGTAAGGTGTCGCGCCGGCTGCGACGAGGATCTCGTTGGTGCGTTTGAAGTAGGCCGCGAGATGCGCGTCTTCTGCCTCCCCGTACTCGGTCTCCGGGCTGAACAGGTCGGTGCCGTTGTAACCCATGCTGAACATGGTCGGGAATTCCTGCACCGGCAGCAGCTCGATCGCGTTGACGCCGAGCTTCGCCAGATGCGGCACGCGCTCGATCACGTCGAAGAAGCAGCCGTCGGGATTGCCCGCCTTCATGTCGAAGGTGCCGACATGGAGCTGATAGATCACGAGCTCGTTGTTGGGCGGCGGCGTGTAGTCGGTGTCGTGCCAGGGAAAGGCGTGCGGATTGCGCAGCACCGAATGCGCCTGCGGAAACGGCGGATCGACCGTAAGCAGCCGTGCATGCGGATCGCGCTTGTAGCCGGAGCTGCCTTCACCCTCGACGAAGTACATATAGGCGTCGCCGTCCTTCAGAGACGGCACGAAGATCGCCCAATGGCCGTTGCCGATCGGCGCCAGCCGGCAGCTCGCGTCCTGCGCCCAGTCGTTGAACGGGCCGGAGACGTAGACCGCCTTGGCATGCGGCGCGAACACGCGGAAGGTGGCGCCGCCGGTCACCAGGGTGCCGCCCATGGGAGCCTGGAGAAGATGCATCTGCCTGAGCGAAATCCTGAGGCCTTCGGGGAACGGCGGCAGCGTAACAGGTTCGAGCAGCATATCCATGGCGGTCGGCTCTCCGCGCGTCAGAACAGCCGCGCGCCGTTCGGCACGCGCTTGTCGGGCTGGAACAGCACGACGTTGCCCTGTTCATCGGGAAAGCCGAGCGTCAGCACCTCGGACATGAACTTGCCGATCTGGCGCGGCGGGAAGTTGACGACGCCGGCCACCTGGCGGCCGACCAGGGTGGCCGGATCGTAGAGCGTGGCGATCTGGGCGCTGGAGCGCCTGGTGCCGATGCCGGGCCCGAAATCGATGGTCAGCTTCAGCGACGGTTTGCGCGCCTCCGGATAGGGCTCGGCCGCGACGATGGTGCCGACGCGGATGTCGACGGCCAGGAACTGGTCGAAGCTGATCCCTGCTGCCGCCGGCGCTGTGGGATCATGGGCAAGATGCATGGCGGCCTCATCGAACGCGCGACCGCGCGGGAGGGCTTGCGGCGCCGACGCGGTCTGGGCCGGAATCTTTAATCGCCATAAGGTCTCCTGACAATGCACCCGCCCGGCGACGGCACGGCATATGGACGATTGGCTGTATTGGTGTGGCAGGCCGGTCGCAGGCTGCGAAGCCTTCAATCGCAGGCTGGGCAAGCGGGGGGTTGCCGCTGCCCCGCATCGCCGAGCGGGAGGTGCGTGAATCGCCATGGCATGTCGCTAGCGGCGAATGGTCGCGTGCACGCCTTGACCCGCCCTGCAGCATGTCCGCCGCCGAGCGCATGACTATGACACGTCGCCCGTAATGTCGCAGTTCGGTCGCTTTGCCTCCAGACGCAGCACGGTGGCCCAGCCTGGCTGCGAATACTGGACATCATCAGCAAGCTTCGCCGGGCACAACCTGCCCACCGCGCGTTGCTGGCCCCGGCGCTCTTTGGAATGGTCCTGGCTGGCGCCTCTGTCAGGCGAGCTAGGCGGCTCGCCGCGAGCGCGACAGAGTGTCGGATGGAAGCTCACCGAACATCTCGCGATAGTCTCTTGCGAAGTGTCCGAGATTTCCGAAGCCGCAATTGAAGGCGACTGCAGAGACGGAGGTGCGCTGATCTACCCCCGAGAGCATCTGTTTTGCCTGTCGCAATCGCACCGTTTTTGCAAACGTCGTCGGAGAGTATCCGCGGCTTTTTTTAAACGCCGCATACAGCGCGCGGATGCTGACGCCTGTCTGCGATGCCAGCTCCTCGATCGTGATGGCGCGCCCACAAGAGGCCTCGATATACTCTTCGGTCAGCCGAACGATCCGCGGCGCGACGTCCTTTTCGTCTCTCTCCAACAGCTCGCTGAAATTGTGGCGGTGAGCCGACAGGAAGGAAACGATGAGAGCCTGCTCCAGTTCGGCCAGCACCGCGCGTGGCAGCTCTGTAGCCGTCGCATCCAGCTGATGAGCGAGGAACATCGTCAGATCGCGCAAAACCAGAGCGTTCGGCTGCACCGCAGCCGCCATGGGATCGAACCTGAGGACGCCAGCCGGCTTTGCGCCCAGGAGCGTCGTCAACGACCTTTCCAGCGCCCCCGTACTTATTCGAAGAATGAGCTGCGCATAACCTGGCTCGAACACAATCCTGATCGGTTCACCCGGCGGAATTATACAGGCCTGCCGCTCAGTTATCGCGATCGCCGTGCGATTTAGAACGGTCAAAGCTCTGCCTTTGAGGCCAATTTGCAGGCGCGCGAAGTCGCCCTCCGGGAACTTAACGACCGACGTTCCCCCGTCATATGAACAAAAGCCAAGGCCGATATTCGCAAGCCGAAGGTAGTTGCCCACCCCCAGGAAGCCATCTGGCTTGGTGACTGTGAAGCCAGTTGCCCCGTAGACGGTACGCAACGCGTGCTCCATCGCCTCCGGATCGTCTGTACGAATGACGGGAGCGCGGCTCAGCAGGCTTACGGATTGATCTAGGTTCATCGGAAGATGGTACCTCGGTTTGACCGAACTGATACTCCGGGAAAACACCGGTCAGCGGCGAGGTGTCGCAGTTCCATCTTCTTCATCGACGCGCTTCAATTTCCTTCCAGATTACTACTTGGCCTCATCTCATGAGGTCTGCGCTGGACGATGCGGCAACCCTCCCGCCTACCCCCGAGAGAATATCCGCCATGAAGTTGAAGCTCGCTACGCGTATATCCAGCAGCGACGTCAGGTGAACGTGACCCGAACAAGTTGAAAAGCGCGGCGCTTTCTACGAGACGAGAATATTCGAAAGACCTGACCCGCTTCTTGGCGCCTCGCCGCAGTCGGACGGCGTCATCATGATTGGCTCTCAGCTTGAGTTGGCGACCCGCGCTTTGCTTCGCCGCTGCCCAAGCGCTATTGGGACTGGCCTGACCGACGCTTCTGTAAGGCGAGCTAGGCGGCTCGTCGCGAGCGCAACAGAGTTTCGGATGGAAGCTCACCGAACATCTCGCGATAGTCTCTTGCGAAGTGTCCGAGATTTCCGAAGCCGCAATTGTAGGCGACTGCAGAGACGGAGGTGCGCTGATCTGCCCCCGAGAGCATCTGCTTTGCCCGTCGCAATCGCACCGTTTTCGCAAACGCCATCGGCGAGTATCCGCGGCTCTTCTTGAACGCAGTATAGAGCGCGCGGATGCTGACGCCTGTCTGCGACGCCAGCGCCTCGATCGTGATGGCGCGGTCCCAAGAGGCCTCGATATACTCCTCGGCCAGCCGGACGATCCGCGGCACGACATCCTTTTCGGCTCTCTCCAACAGCTCGCTGAAATTGTGGCGGTGAGCCGACAGGAAGGAAACGATGAGAGCCTGCTCCAGTTCGGCCAGCACCGCGCGCGGCAGCTCTGTCGCCGTCGCATCCAGCTGATGAGCGAGGAACATCGCCAGATCGCGCAAGACCAGAGCGTTCGGCTGCACCGCAGCCGCTATGGGATCAAACTTGAGGACACCGGCTGGCTTTGCACCGAGCAGCGTCGTCAATGTCTGCTCCAACGCCCTCGCGCTTATTCGAAGAATGAGCTGCTCATAACCTGGCTCGAACACAATCCTGTTGGGTTCGCCAGGCGCAACTATGCAGGACTGCCGCTCGGTTATCGCGATCGCCGTGCGATTCAGAACGGTCAAAGCGCTGCCTTTGAGGCCAATTTGCAGCCGCGCGTAGTCGCTTTCCGGGAACTTGACGACCGCCCTCGCCCCGCCATAGGCACAAAAGCCAAGGCCGATATTCGCAAGCTGAAGGTAGTTGCCCACCCCCTGGAAGCCATCTGCCTTGGTGACTGCGAAGCCAGTTGCCCCGTAGACCGTACGCAACGCGTGCTCCATCGCCTCCGGATCGTCCGTACGAATGACGGGAGCCCGGCTCAATAGGCTCACGGATCGGTCCAAGTTCATCGGTCTGTCCTCGCTCACGGCTCGCTTGAATACTGAAGAGTACGTCCTCCGGACTGATCCAAGTCAACTCCGCGAAACTCCCGTCACGCGGGAGGCGGCCAGGCGCCGCAGCTCGATCATGTTCCCGACTTCTCACATGTTAACTTGAGCAGGTAACTGGCTAGTGTTGCGGCTAATTCTGAGCAACGTTTGCAGAGTTTGGACTTGAGAATAACTTCAAAATCGCCGCGCGACGCGCTTCAATCTCGTTGAGATGAGCAGGCAGCAGGTTCTGTAGAGTGCGACCGGAAGAGAGGAGATGAACGTGGCGGCACGGGAACCGGCATCCCGGCGAAGTGGAACTCATGAGTTCCGTGCTGGACGAGGCGGTGATCCCCTGCCCAAGGCCGGGCAAAACTCCACCACGAAATCAAGACTCGCTAAGCGCATCCTCGCAGCGACAGACAGGGTTGAACGTGACCGAGCGAGCCGAGACCCGCGGCACTTTTGGGAGACGATAATGTTCGGAACACCAACACACCTAACCGGCGACGCTCGGCGCTTGAGATTCTCGATCTTGCGAAGCAGGTCACCGAAGCGATGAACTTATGCCCTTGTCACAACGCGAACCTGGCAACGTCCACACGCCTGTCGATATGAGGCGAGATGAAGTGAGTCCAATCATGCTTATCAAGACGGTCACGTTGCATTCTCTTAGTTATCTTGTAGGCATTACCAGTTCAGTGGCGGTGCACCAGGTCATCCCCTCGCCGGGCACAGCGAGCGTCTTCCAGTCTGGCACGGCTGCAATAGGTCATCAGCAGGTCGCCAATCGCTCGACCAAGAGCGATAAGTTGCCAATCAGGCAGGCAAAGCGTCAACTCAACGAGCCAAGTTTCAATTTCGGAACCAACTGTAAACCGCCGATTGATGTCCGTGGGCGCTGCTTTGCAGACGCCGGAGGGACCCGCAAGGTCGCGCTGTCCGCTCGCGGCCCCCTTCGCGGCACACCGATTGTTTTGAACCAAATTGGTCCTGATGCGACAGATCTCGTGTAGTGGTGGTGCAGGCAAAATGACCGATATTCGAGGCGGCGACCTGTCCAATCATTCGGTATTGAAATCGCTAAGCAGAATCCGCACAGCAAAGCTACACCTCGATCGGCCGACGTCGTACCAATCGACAGAGGCCGCCCTGCTGTCGCAGATCGCGCTTTGCGACGTTCTATTGGACGAAATTCAATCGGTCGCCCGCAGCCTGAAGCGGGCGAGGCCGTGCCCCGGTGAGCCGACGCCTGGTCGCAACCGGGCGCGGCTGCGGTACCATTCCTCAAGACATGATCTGCAGCGACGACGCGCGGCGCAGCGATGCCGTATGCCGTCGAAGTTTCGTTCGGTCGCCACCTAGCCCGGACGAGCGCAGCAACATCCGGGTTCGCCGACACGGCACGCAAGACCGCTGGCGCCGACGCGCGTCCCGCGCGCCGGCTGTCGCTCATGCGGGCTACGCGCTGCACCCATATCCGCGCGAGAAACGCACCATCTCTCCTCCCTCATTGCGAGCTGCGCTCGCAATGAGGATTGGCGCGGCAGTCTCGTGCGTCAAGCTGTCATTCGCACCGGGCGCAGTGGGCAGGTCGCTTCGCGGCTTTCGCCGCGTAGCGCCTTTGCCCACCCTACGCTACTACAACTACGCATTCTCCAGATGGCACGCCACCCACTGGTCCTCGCCCTTCAGACGCAGCTCGGGCGCCTCCATTCGGCAGCGGTCGAATGCGAGAGGGCAGCGGGTGTTGAAGCGGCAGCCCTTGGGCGGGTTGACGGGGCTGGGAACGTCGCCCTTGAGAATGATTGGGGTGCGCTCGGCGCCGGGTTCGGGAATTGGGACGGCTGAGAGAAGCGCCCTGGTGTAGGGATGGCCGGGAGACGCAAAGATCTGCCGTCTGGGGGCGAGCTCGACGATGCGGCCGAGATACATCACGGCGACGCGGTGCGTCATGTGCTCGACGATGGCGAGATCGTGGCTGATGAACAGCAGCGCGAGGCCGAATTCGCGCTGCAGGTCCTGCAGGAGGTTGACGATCTGCGCCTTGACGGAGACGTCGAGCGCGGAGACCGCCTCGTCGCAGACGATCACGTCGGGCTTGGCGGCGAGCGCCCGCGCAATGCCGATGCGCTGGCGCTGGCCGCCGGAGAATTCGTGCGGGCGGCGGTTCACGGCGTCGCGCGGCAGCCGGACGATCTCCATCAGCTCGGCAATGCGCGCATCGCGCTCGGCCGCAGTCTTGGCGAGGCCGAAATTGTTGATCGGCTCGGCCAGGATGTCGCGGATCCGCATCCGCGGGTTGAGGCTGGAGAACGGGTCCTGGAACACGACCTGAACGCGGCGGCGCATGTCGCGCAGGCTGCCCGGGCCGAGATCGTCGATCCGCGTGCCGTCGAGCACGATCTGGCCGGCCGTGATGTCGAACAGGCGCAGGATGGCGCGGCCGACGGTGGACTTGCCGCAGCCGGATTCGCCGACCAGCGACAACGTCTCGCCGCGCGCGATCTCGAACGACACGCCGTCGACGGCGTGCACCCGGCTCTTGGCTCGCCCAAACAGGCCGCTGCGGATCGGGAAATGCTTCTTGAGGTCGTTGACCTGGAGCAGCGGCATGGTCATGCGGCGGCCTGCTCCTTGGCAGCGAAATGGCAGGCGGCGATGTGATGCTTGGCCTTCTGCTCCAGCCCCGGCGCATATTGGCGGCAGACGTCGGTGGCAAGCGCGCAGCGGCCGGCGAACACGCAGCCCTCGATGCGCTGCTTGAGGTCCGGCACCTGGCCGGGAATTTCCGCGAGACGCCTGGTTTCGCCCGACAGCGACGAGCCGAGCTTGGGCAGCGCGCCGAGCAGGCCCTGAGTGTAGGGATGGCGGGGCGAGCGGAACAGCTCCCTGACCGGCGCTTCCTCGACCTTGCGGCCGGCATACATCACCATCACGCGCTCGGCGACCTCGGCGACGACGCCGAGATCATGGGTGATCAGGACGATGGCTGCACCGACGCGCTGCTTCAATTCCAGCATCAGCTTGAGGATCTGCGCCTGGATGGTGACGTCGAGCGCTGTGGTCGGCTCGTCCGCAATCAGGAGCTTCGGGTTGCAGGCCAGCGCCATCGCGATCATCACGCGCTGGCGCATGCCGCCGGACAGCTGGTGCGGATATTCGCGCACGCGGCGCGCCGGCTCGGGGATGCCGACCAGCGTCAGCATCTCCACCGCGCGCGCTTCCGCCTGCGCCTGGTCGAGCCCCTGATGCAGCCGCAGGGTCTCGCCGATCTGGCGGCCGACCGTCAGCACCGGGTTGAGGCTCGTCATCGGCTCCTGGAAGATCATCGAGATGTCGTTGCCGCGGAGCTGACGCATCTCGCGGTCGGGGAGCTTAAGAATGTCCCTGCCCTCGAGCTTGATCGAGCCCGCGATCTTGCCCGGCGGCTCCGGGATCAGCCGCATCATCGACATTGACGTCACCGACTTGCCGCAGCCGGATTCGCCGACGATGGCGAGCGTCTCGCCGGGGTTGACGTGGAAGGAGACGCCATCGACGGCACGGTTGATGCCGGTCGGCGTGCGGAAATGGACCTGGAGATTCTCGACCTCGAGCAGCGGCATCATTTGAGCTCCCGGCGATCTCTGACTGCGCTGCTCATGGGCTCTTCGCCATGCGCGGGTCGAGCGCGTCGCGGAGGCCGTCGCCGACAAGGTTGACGGCGAGCACGGTCACCGAGAGGAACGCGGCGGGGAAGAACACGATGAAGGGCTTGACCTGCCACAGCGCGCGGCCTTCGGCCATGATGTTGCCCCAGGACGGGATGGTCGGCGGCGTGCCGGCGCCGATGAAGGACAGGATCGCCTCGGTGATCATCGCGCTGGCGCAGATGTAGGTCGCCTGCACCAGCATCGGCGCCATGGTGTTGGGCAGGATGTGGCGCAGGATCACCATCGGCGTGCGCGTGCCCGAGGCGACCGCGCCATCGACATAGGGCTGCTCTCGCAAGCTCAGGACGACACCGCGCACCAGCCGCGCCACGCGCGGGATCTCGGCAATGGTGATGGCGAGGATGACGTTGCCGACGCTGCCACGCGTCAGCGCCATCAGCGCCACCGCGAGCAGGATCGGCGGTATCGACATCAGCCCGTCCATGCAGCGCATCAGGACGCCATCGGCCCAGCGCAGGAAGCCGGCGACAAGACCGATGGTGAGGCCGATCAGGGAGGCGCCGAGCGCCACCGCGAGGCCGACCGTCAGCGAGACGCGGGTGCCATAGAGCACGCGGGAATAAATGTCGCGGCCGAGCGCATCGGTGCCGAACCAGAAATCCGCCGACGGCAGCCGCGTGCGCTTGGCCGGCGCGATCGCGGTGGGATCGACGGTGAAGAGGAATGGCGCGAACACGCCGATGATGACGAGCAGCAGCAGGAGCGCGCCGCCGATCGCAACCGTCGGATGGTTGCGCAGGAAGCCGATGGCGCCGCGCCGGATCTTCGGCGCGACCATCAGGTCGGGCAGAACAGGCGCGAGGACGAGGCCTGGCGGCGGCGATATGGAGGTGGCGGTCAATAGCGGATCCTCGGGTCGACCAGGGTGTAGGTGACGTCGATCAGGAGATTGACGAGCACGTAGACGAAGCTGAACAAGAGCACGATGCCCTGGATGACCGGATAGTCACGGCGCAGGATGGCATCGATGGTGAGCCGGCCAAGGCCCGGAATGGCGAACACGCTCTCGGTGACGACGGCGCCGCCGATCAGGAGCGCGATGCCGATACCGACGACGGTGACGATCGGCACCGCGGCATTCTTCAGCGCATGAATGAACAGGATGCCGCCCTGCCCCAGGCCCTTGGCGCGCGCGGTGCGGATGTAGTCCTGCTGCAGCACCTCGAGCATCGCGGCGCGGGTGATGCGCGCGATCAGCGCGATGTAGACGCAGCCGAGCGCGACCGCCGGCAGGATCAGGTTCTGCAGCCACGGCCAGAACCCTTGGGCCAGCGGCGTATAGCCCTGCACCGGAAGCCAATCGAACTTCAGCGCGAAGACGTAGGCCAGGATGTAGCCGACCACGAACACCGGGACCGAGAACCCGAACACGGCGAACGCCATGATGATCCGATCGATCCAGGTGCCCGCCTTCCAGGCCGCGATGACACCGAGCGGCACGGCGATGATGATCGTGAGGACCAGGGTGACCATCATCAGCGACAGCGTCGGCTCGATACGCTGGGCAATCAATGCCGACACCGGCAGGTTGGTGAAGATCGAGGTGCCCAGATCGAAGTGCAGCAGGCGCCAAACCCAGCTACCGAACTGGACCAGGAATGGCTGGTCCAGTCCGAGATTGGCTCTGATACGCTCGACGTCGGCCGGGCTCGCCTGGTCGCCTGCGATCACAACGGCCGGATCACCCGGCGCGATGTAGAGCAGGCTGAAGACGAACAGCGCGACGATCGCCATCACCGGCAGCGTCGACAGGACTCGGCGGAGCGCATAGGTGAGCATGGGAGGTCTTTCGCCCTATGCGGTCTTCGACACGCCCCAGAACAAGGGGATCGGCCCCTTGGTCACGCCCGAGACATTCTTGCGCCAAGCGGTATAGCCGAGGAAGAACCCGGTGGGTGCGAACACCACGTCGTCGATGGCCGCCTTGTTGATGCG
This sequence comes from Bradyrhizobium sp. SZCCHNRI2009, assembly GCF_032485115.1. Classification (NCBI taxonomy): domain Bacteria; kingdom Pseudomonadati; phylum Pseudomonadota; class Alphaproteobacteria; order Hyphomicrobiales; family Nitrobacteraceae; genus Bradyrhizobium; species Bradyrhizobium sp. SZCCHNRI2009. Next base: position 884,476 of record NZ_JAUEUH010000001.1, on the reverse strand, counting down.
GCCGGCGACCGCCTTCTCCTCGTCGAGCGACTTGGCGTTGAACCAGTTGGTGATCTCCTTCTCCACCGGCTCGCTGGTCGGCCAGCCGAACCAAGCCTTGTCACCATTGGCCCGCAGCGCGGTGTAGGCGGCCGGGTTGATGCAGTCGGCACCTGCGTGCCAGGTGTGGAACATGTGCCAGCCGCCTTGCGAAGGCGGCGTCTTCTGCGCGCGGCGGGCGCCGACGGTGCCCCAATCGGTGGCGACGAAGTCGACGGTCATGCCGAGCTTCTTGAGGAGATCGGCGGTAACGTCGCCGAATGCCTTGGTGATCGGCTGGTCCTGCGCGACGACGCAGGTGATCGGCTCACCCTTATAGCCGGCCTCCTCAAGCAGCTTCTTGGCCGCCGCGAAATCGCGTTTGCCTTTGAGGATGTCGCCGCCCGCCTCGGTATAGAGCGGCGTGTCCGGCGTGAAGAAGCCGGGCAGCGGCTTCCACAGCGCGTTGTCGTCGCCGACCAGCGCGCGCATATAATCTTCCTGGCTCATCGCCATGAGGATCGCCTGGCGCGCCTTCACGTTGTTGAACGGCGCATGCAGGTGGTTCATGCGGAACGAGCCGACATTGCCGAGGGGATCGCCGATGTCGACGCCGATGTTCTTGTTGCCCTTCAGCACCGGCACGAGATCGGTGATCGGGTTCTCCCACCAGTCGACCTCACCATTCTGCAGCGCGGCAGCCGCGGTCGCAGGATCCGGCATGATCACCCATTCGACGCGATCGACCAGCACCTGCTTGCCGCCGGCGAGCCACACCGGCTTCTCCTGGCGCGGCACGTAGTCGGTGAACTTCTCGAACACGGCCTTGGCGCCCGGCACCCACTCGCCCTTGACGAATTTGAACGGGCCAGAGCCGACATATTCCGACATCTGCTTGAACGGGTCGGTCTGCGCAATGCGCTCGGGCATGATGAAGGCGCAGGGCGCATTGCCCTTGCCGAGCGCGAACAGCATCTTCGGATAGGGCTGCTTCAACACCCATTTGAAGGTCTTGTCGTCGACGGCCGTCAGTTCGTTCTGCAGCGCCTTCAGCATCAGGCCCATCGGATCGCGCGCCGACCAGCGCGTGAGGCTGGCGACGACGTCCTTGGCGAGCACCGGCTCGCCGTCATGGAATTTCAGTCCCGGGCGCAGCTTGAAGGTCCAGGTCAGGCCGTCGTCGGACACCTGCTCGGATTCCACCATCTGGCGCTGCGGCACGAACTGGTCGTCGATGCCGTACAGCGTGTCCCACACCATCGCGGCCGCGTTGCGCACGACATATTGCGTGCCCCAGATCGGATCGAAATTGGCGAGATTGGCCTGTGGCACAAAACGCAAGGTGCGTGCGGCAGCGCCTTGTGCGATCGCCGGCGCCGCAATCCCCGTCAGCGCCAGACCACCCGCGCCCGCCAATCCCTTCAATACCGTCCTGCGATCCATGTTCTCTCCTGATGCAACATGCCAAGTTCAATTGCCGAAATTATAAGCAAGGCCCATGCCATGCGCGTGGAGTGCATTCATTTGAACGCAAATGAGGCACGGAGCGCAAGCTTTTGCGTAGCCCGGGCGAGCGCAGCGCCCCCGGGTTCTCCCGCACAGTTCATGCGAACCCGCATGTTGCTTTCGCTCATGCGGGCTACGGAAAGTGCCGTGCAGCAACATCGTGCGTCACGCCTGCTTTCTGACGGGCGAGCCGTCGGCCATCAGCGTCTCGCCCTTGCGTTCGACGATCATGCCGTAAGCCTGCGGCTGGCGATGGACGTCGAAGTTGAAGACCGTCTGCTTGTAGGATCTGCACAAATCGAGGTCACAGCGCGCCAGCGCGATCTCATCGCCCTTGGTGGCACAGGCCGCGACGATCTCGCCGGAGGGTGCGATGATGCAGCTGCCGGCGATGTGGTCGATGCCCTCCTCGATGCCTCCCTTGGCGACGCCGATGACCCAGGTGCCGTTCTGATAGGCACCGGACTGCATCACGAGGCGGTTGTGGAACAGCGAGAGATCGTCATGCTCCGGCGCGGGCGGATTGTGCACCGGCGTGTTGTAGCCGATCAGCACCATCTCGACGCCCTGCAGCCCCATCACGCGATAGGTCTCCGGCCAGCGGCGGTCGTTGCAGATCGCCATGCCGATGACGCCACCGAAGGCGCTCGCGACGCCGAAGCGCTTGCCGGGCTCGAAATAGCGCTTTTCCAGGTGCTGGAACTTGCGCCACGGCTCGTGCTCGGCATGTCCCGGCAGATGCACCTTGCGGTATTTCGAGACGATCGCGCCGGTCTTGTCGACGAGAATGGCGGTATTGTAGCGGTGCACGATGCCGCCCTCGAGCGCCAGCTCGGCATAGCCCAGGCAGAAGCCGATGCGCAGCTCCTTCGCGAGCGCGAACAGGGCCTGCGTTTCCGGCCCCGGCATCTCGCGCTCGAAATAGAGGTCGATCTCGGCCTGATCGGCCATGTACCAGCGCGGGAAGAACGTCGTCAGCGCGAGCTCGGGATAAACGATCAGGTCGCAGCCATTGGCGTGCGCCTGCCGCATCAACGCCATCAGTCGCGCAACCACCGCGGTCCGTGTTTCGCTCTTGGCAATCGGGCCGAGCTGACCAATGGCGACGTTGACGAAGCGCGGCATGTTTCCGTTCCTTATTTCGGAACTAAGTGGTCGTTCCGTGGCGCGCAGCTCTTGCACCGATCATGCCATGCCCGCTCAGTCGCGCAAGCCCGGCGCGTAGCCGAACGCCACGGCCGGCTCGGCCGCGGTCTCGACCCACACGCTCTTCACCTGCGTGTATTCGTACAGCGCCTCGATGCCGGAGGAGCGGCCATGGCCGCTGTTGTTGTAGCCGCCGAACGGCGAGGCGACGTTGATGGTCTTGTAGGCGTTGATCCAGAACGTCCCGGCCTTGACCTGTGCTGCGACGCGATGCGCGCGCGCGACATCCCTGGTCCACACCGCGCCCGCGAGGCCGAACTCGCTGTCATTGGCGATCGCGATCGCCTCCGCCTCGGTGTCGAAGCGGATCGCGGCGACGACCGGACCAAACACCTCCTTGCGCGCGATACCCATGGCGTTGGTGACGTTCTTGAGCACGGTCGGCTTGACGAAATATCCGCCGTCCTGCGCCACGCCATTTGCGCCAGCGACGATCTCCGCCCCCTCCGCCGCGCCTTCCCGGATCAACGACAGCACGTGATCATATTGCCTGGCGTTGTTGATCGGACCGATCTCGGTGTCCGCCGACAGCGGATCGCCGCATCTGATCTTCACTGCACCTTTTGCAACCAGATCGACGAAGCGGTCATAGACCGCGCTCTGCACCAACAGCCTGGAGCCGGCGACGCAGCTCTGTCCGGCGCCGCCGAAGATCGCGGCCTGCGCGCCGACGGCGGCGCGTTCGAGATCGGCATCGGCGAACACGATGTTGGCGGACTTGCCGCCGAGCTCGAGCACCGACGGCAACAGCCTGCGCGCCGCAGCCTCGCCGATCAGCCGCCCGGTCGGTACCGACCCGACGAACACCACCTTCCTGACCGCGGGCTGCGCCAGCGCCGCCTGCCCCGTGGTGTGGCCGAAACCGGCGAGCACGTTGACGACGCCCTTCGGCAGGCCCGCGCGTTCGGCGATGCCTGCCAGCGCCAGCGAGGTCAGCGGCGTCAGCTCCGAGGGCTTGAGCAGGACGGCGTTGCCCATGCTGATGGCCGGCGCGATCTGCCAGCCCGCGGTGAAGATCGGCGCATTCCACGGCGTGATCTGCAGCACCACGCCCATCGGCTCGCGACGCGTGTAGTTGAGATGGCTCGACGGCACCGGGATGACGTCGCCGTGGAATTTGTCGGCCCAGCCGGCATAGTACTCGAACATCTCCGCGACCTTGGCGACCTCGCCCCTGGTGTCGCGGATCGGCTTGCCGGCGGACAGCGCTTCCAGATGCGCCAGCGGCTCGGCCGCGGCGAGGATCGCCCGCGCCACCGCCTGCATCACGCGGCCGCGGCCCGCGGCGGTCAGCTTCACCCATTCCGCCTGCCCCGCCCCCGCAGCAGCAGCCGCCTTGGCCGCCACGTCGGCACCGGCATCGGCATAGGTGAACAGCAATCTGCCGGTGGCGGGATCATTCACCGAGACCGTCGCGCCATCGCCGACGATCAGGTCACCGCCGACATGGGAGCCAACGGCCTCCAAGTCAGGCCAGAACGGCAGCGTGGCGGCGCGCAGGCGGGGATCGATGAAATGGGTCATGGCGGCACGCTCACGGCTTCGGCATCGGACCGAGCTGCAGCTCGACGATGCGGTTGAAATCATCAGTGTCGGCGATGCTGGCGGCGCTGTCCGCCCAGATGCGCGCGGTGTCGGCGGCCATCGGCAGCGACAGTCCGAGCTCGCCGATGAACTGCGCCGCGAGCCTGACGTCCTTGCGCATCAGCTGCATGGTGAAGCCGGAGTCGAAGGCGCCGTTGAGAATCCAGTTGGGCACGTTGACGAGCGTGACGCCGGAGCGGCCGGAGCCGGCATTGAGCCCTTCGAGCAGCCGCACTGCGTCGACGCCCGCCGCATCGGCGATGCGCAGCGCCTCCGCGGCGGTGAGCAGATGCGCGGCGCAGAGAAGATTGTTGACGATCTTGGCGACGTTGCCGGCGCCGACGCCGCCGACATGGACGCGCTTGGCGCTCATGCGCTCCAGCACCGGCAGCACGCGCGCGAGATCATCGCCATCGGCGCCGATCACCATCGTCATGGTGCCGGTCGCCGCGCCCTTCGGCCCGCCGCTGACCGGCGCATCGACGAAGCCCATGCCGCGCGCCTTGAGAAGGGCTGCGAGCCGGCGCGAGGTCTCGGGATGCGAGGTCGAGGTGTCGACGATGACGACGCCGGCCCTGGCCTGCGCGAGGATACCGCCGGCGCCTTCCACGACATCGGCGACGATGCCGGCGGTCGGCAGCGACAGGATCACGATGTCGGCGGCGGCGATCACGCCGCCGATGCCGTCGGCAATCGCGATGCCCTCGGCCGCGAGCGCCGCGCGCGTCGCGGCTAGCGTGTCGTAGCCGGTGACGGCGAAGCCCGCGCCCTTCAGCGTCAGCGCCATACCGCGCCCCATGTTGCCAAGTCCGATGATGCCGACCGCGGTCACGAGGCCTCCTGCCAGATTTGCCTCGCCAGCGTAGCCGCGCAATTCCGGAGCAGACATCAGCGCCGTCCGCCGCTAGTGTTGACCTCAGGTCAACACGTTCCGAAGCCATGTCCGCCCTGCTCGATCACCACCGCCTGCACTATCTGCACGAGGCGATCCGCCTCGGCTCGGTGCGCGCCGCCGCCGAAGCGCTCGACGTCAACGCGTCGGTGATCAGCCGGCAGATCGCGCTCCTGGAAAAGGAGCTCGGCCTCACTTTGCTCGAGCGCCTCAGCCGCGGCATCCGCGCCACCGCGGCCGGCGCGCTGCTGGTCGAGCGCTTCCGGCAATGGCAGGCCGACCAGGCCGACACCGTCGCCAAGCTGCGCGAATTGCAGGGGCTCAAACGCGGCCATGTCGACATCGTGCTCGGCGAGGGTTTCGTCAGCGACCTGATGTCCGGCCCGCTCGGCCGGTTCTGGCAACGCCATCCCGACCTCACCATGGCGTTCGATCTGGCCGGCACCAACGAGGTCGTCAATGCCGTCGCCGAGGATCGCCATCACATCGGCCTGGTGTTCAACCCATCAGCCGATCCGCGCATCCGGATCGCGACCGCGAGCCGGCAGCCGCTCTGCGCGATCATGCCGCCGGATCATGCGCTCGCGCGGCTCGGCCGTCCCTTGCGCTTGCGCGAGCTCGCCGATCACCCCCTCGGACTGATGCATCCGAGCTACGGCACGCGTCAGGTCGTGGCAATGGCGGAGGCCGCCGAGCGCATCGCCCTGTCGCCGAAGCTCACCACCAGCTCCATCAACGTGCTCCGCCACTTCGTCAGGAGCGGCCTCGGCCTGACGCTCCTGCCGGCCTTCGCGATCGCCGCCGATCTTGCCGACGGCTCCCTCGCCGCCGTGCCGGTGGACAACCGCCTGCTGGCCTCGAGCGAAGCCTGCGTCATCACCCGGCGCGGCCGCGAGCTGCCGCATGCCGCCAGCCATCTGCTGCGCTTTCTCAGCGGCCAGATGCGGGCGTTCCGGGTCGGCGGAGCCGCCGGCAAGACCAGGACGCGCGGCGCCGGACGTTGATCCGCACAGATCATCACGGATCGTTTTCCGTTGCGCTCGCGCGTGGGTTGCGATTGGATATTGTAATTTAGAGAATCGACTTCATGCGCCACGCTCTCGCGATCGCGTTCGGCCTGTGGGCGGCGACAGCAGCTCAGGCCGAGACCTGCCAGCTCATCGGCAACCAGATCCTGTGCGACGACGGGACGTCGGGACAGCGGATCGGCAACAACACCTATTGGAGCGACGGCTCCTCGTCCCAGCAGATCGGGCGCTTCACCTACAACAACGACGGCAGCAGCTCGCAGCAGATCGGCAACCACACCTACTACAGCGATGGCACGTCGTCGCACACGGTCGGAAGCACGACCTATTTCAGTGATGGCAGGACGTGCCGGCGGATGGTTAATCGCGTCTCGTGCGACTAGGCGATTCGGCCAATGTGACCGCCGCTGCAACGGCTTCTCGGAGCTGGAAATCTTCGAAATATAGGGAATTGAACCCTTGCATCGGGGCATGGCGGCTCCGGTCGACGGTCGTTCAACTGGCGTTTCATGAAGGTGGCCATCATGGAGTTTCGCTTTTCTTCAACGATCGAAGACGAGGTCTCCCACGTCCGCTTCCAACTTGGAAATCTCGAATTCTTTCGCGCCGAAAAATATGATGTGACCTGGCCAGATGCGCTCAAAGCGGAGATCGCGCAGGGTATAGCTCGGTTTTCAGATGAGAGACTGCGCGACGCGATCGTGCGTCACGACTTGCCGGGCGCCAGTCTGGAGCGCGTCGTGCAGTCATGGCGGCGGGTGGAGGATCGATTTGCTTCCGATTTCGTTGCGCAGCTTACGCGTCAGTTGCCAAAGGTCGTGCGCGTCCATGTCACCAAGTTTGGTCCGGGCGGGTCGCACAATGGCGCATCGATGGCGCCGCGATTAGTCGTAAGCTATCCGGAAATGAAGGGATTGGATTTCAACAGCGTTCTCGTCCATGAGTTCATCGAAGTCTTGCTTTGGAGAAAGTTCCGCAGCGAAGAAGCCAGACTGGGAAATAGAGCCGCTCATGCCATCAAGGAGGCTGTCGTCGACAGGTTCTGCTCCTGCGACAACCTGAAACCCGTCGTTGGGAGCTACAGAAAACAAGCGAGCTATTCCCAGCTGCCTCCGGATTGGGAAGAGTGGCTACCAGCTAAAGGGCTGACGTGGAGTCAGTAGCGACCAGGCCAAATCGAATGCGGCGTCATGCTGGCTGGCGTTGATGCTGCGGTGATGACGGCTGGCAAGCAGGAGGTCACAGTTCGGGCCGCCAAACAGTCAACCACCCGACGAATTCACTTTACGACCAAACCTTGACCGAAAATCCGGCGCGATGAACTTTTGAGGCGAGCCGGGTTTCGTTTGCTACCAAAACATCAGACTCGTCCGCAGTGACCTTGCCCCCAAGTTTTATCCAGATCTGAGTTCGTTCGGGCGGTTTGATGTGCCCATCTGGGCGGTCGTAGCGGCGGGAGCTGGCGCGGAGCTCTCGGCATAGCGCAGCGCCAGATCCCGACGCGGATTGCAGGTGGCGGCGAACTCGGATGGCGTCTTCCATCCGAGCTGGGAGTGCGGCCGAGCGTCGTTATAGTCGGTCCGCCAGCATCGGAGCGCGACGCGGGCCTGAGCAAGCGAGGTGAACAGCGTCTCGTTCAGCAGTTCATCCCGCAGGCGACCGTTGAAGCTCTCGATGAAGGCGTTCTGCATGGGTTTGCCCGGCGCGATGTAGTGCCAGGCGACACGGCTCTGATCGGTCCATGTCAGGATGGCATTGCTCGTGAGCTCGCTGCCGTTGTCGCTCACCACCATCTTGGGCTTGCCGCGCTCGGCGCCCAGCCGGTCCAGCTCCCGGGCGACCGGGGCGCCCGAGAGTGAAGTGTCGGCCACCAGCGCCATTCTCGTCCTCCAGCGTCTTCAGCCGCTTGGCCTCCGAGACGTCCATTCCGCCGAACTTGGCCTTCCACTTGTAGATGCTCGCGTCGCTCACGCCATGCTTGCGGCAGAGATCGGCGACCGGAACGCCAGCCTCGTGCTCCTTCAAAATCCCAATGATCTGTTCTTCCGTAAAGCGGCCGCGCTTCATGCTCTGGTCCTCGTTGGGCCAGAACGAACTTCAAACTGGATTAAGCCCCAGGGGCATGGTCAGCGAATACCAACAAAATCAGAGAGTTGAGAACTCGTTTGGGGGAAAAGGCATCATTGTTCTGCAACGCCTTCCAAGAGCAGGCCCCAAACGGACTGGACGAAGTCAGCCGCAGACCGAAGGGCCGCCGAGCGGCGAACCGGTGAATTCGGCGAACCGAACGGTCTGGCGCAGTCGGGGGCTTGACGTCCCGGAGACGTAACCTTCAGAAGTCTGCGACCGCCTTGGACTCATGCCGGGCGAAACGCGCGGGCGCGTAGGGCCTGGGATCGACGATCGGTTTGGCGGAGGTCACGAGATCGGCGATGAGATGGCCCGCACCTGGCCCGATGCCGAAGCCGTGGCCACTGAAGCCGGCGGCGACGATCAGGCCGGGCAGCGCGGCGAGCTCGCCGATCGCAGGCACGCCGTCGGGCGTGGAATCGATGTAGCTCGCCCACGCCGCCGTGACGCGGCTCTGCTTCAAGGCCGGCAGCAGCTCGACCGCGCGCGCCTGGGTCAGGCGGATGGTGGCCTGGTCCGGCCGGGGATCGAGGATGCGGGTCAGCTCCATCGGCGTCGGCGCGTCGAGCCGCCAGCGGCCGACCGTCTCGTGGCCGGCGCGTAGGCCTTCGAGCCCGCCGGGCAGCAGGCTGCGCCAGCGCCTGGCGAACATCGGCAGGAAGTGCGACGCGAAGCGCAGCTGCTGAAGTGTAGGATCGACGCGGCCGCGGCCGCTGATCGCGAGCGTATGGCCGCCGTCGCCGCGCCGAGTGATCGAGACGGCGGCGGTGTGCAGCGCCGGGGGCAGCGGCTCCGCCGACGGCGACAGAGCGAGCGCCGAGGCGCGGATCGAGGCCATCGGCAGTGCGACACCGAGCTGATGGCAGAACGACGAAGCCCAGGCGCCGGCGGCGAGCACCGCGACCGGCGTGCGGATGGTGCCGCGCTCGGTGATCACGGCCGACAGCCGGCCGCCGCTGGTCTCGACGCCGCGCACGGCGCACATCTGGTGCACCGAGCCGCCCTGCTTGAGGATCGCGCGCGCCACCGCGGGCGCGGCATCGGCGGGACTGGCGGTGCCGTCGGTCGGCGAGAACACGCCGCCCTTCCAGCTGCGCCCGGTGGCCGCGCCGCGCGCGGTGGCCTGGCGGCTGTCGAGCATATGCGTGGTGACGCCGGCGGTCCTGGCGAACTCGCCCCAGCGCGCCCAGCCGGCGAGCTCCGCCTCGTCATTGCTGAGATAGAACAGCCCGCAGCGCGAGAAGCCGGTCGCCTCGCCGCTCTCGGCCGCAAAGCGCTCCCACAGATCGAGGCTCAGCGTCGCCATCGGCAGCTCGCGCGCATCACGGTTCTGCTGCCGGCACCAGCCCCAATTGCGGCTGGACTGCTCGGCGCCGATGCGGCCCTTCTCGATCAGCGCCACCGCGAGCCCGCGCCGCGCGAGGTAATAGGCCGTGAACACGCCGACGATGCCGCCGCCGATGACCACGGCATCTGCACGCGCGGGCAGCGTTGGCGATGTCTCGACGAGCACCAGCGGTGCGGGCATGCGGTCTCTCCGGCTGTGGGCTGGCTCAGCCTAGAGTGGCAGCCGGCCGTTCGGGCGCCGGATTCGTGGTCCGAACGGCATATCATTCTGCCCGTCTGCACATCGCCGGCGTATTGTTTTGCATCGCATAATCCCGGCGGATACGGCCCCATTCTTGCTTTACGGAAGTTTCGATGGCTCAGCGGCAGAATTTTCTGCTGTAATGGGGACCGGACGCGGCGTCACACGGGACCACGGCTTCATGAAGCTCGATCGCATCGACATCAAGATCCTGCACGAACTGCAGAAGAACGGCCGCGTCACCAATGTGGAGCTGGCCGAGCTGGTCAACCTGTCGCCGAGCCCCTGCCTGATGCGGGTGAAGAAGCTGCAGGCGGAAGGCTATATCGAGGGCTACTCGGCGCAGATCTGCGTCTCCAAGCTCGGCCAGACGCTGACCGTGTTCACCGAGGTCACCCTGAAGAACCACCGGCAGATCGACTTCGCCCGCTTTCTTGCCGCGGTGGAGAAGATCGACCAGTTGATCGAGTGCCACCTCGTCTCCGGCGGTTACGACTACATGATGAAGTTCGTCACCGCGGGGATCGGCGAGTACCAGACCATCATGGAGCGGCTGACCGACATGGACATCGGCATCGAGAAATATTTCAGCTTCGTCGTGCTGAAGTCGCCGATCGTCAAACCCTATCTGCCGCTGACCAGCCTGTTCCAGATGTAGCCGCGCGGTCAGCGCTGGCAGTATTCGCGGACCTGCTCGGGATCCTGGCGGAGATTGTCGAGCCAGGCGGGATCGAGCTTCGGCACCGACGACAGCAGCAGCTGCGTATAGGGATGCTCGGGCCGCGCCATGGCCTCGGGCGTAATCTGCTCGATCTTGCGTCCCCGATACATCACGACGATGTCGTCGCAGATCGCCTCGACCACCGACAGATCGTGGCTGATGAAGACATAAGCGAGATCGAGCTCGCGCTGTAGCTCCTTGAGCAGATCGATGACCGCCGCGGCGACGACGGTGTCGAGCGCGGAGGTGATCTCGTCGCAGATGATGAGCTTGGGATCGGCGGCCAGCGCGCGGGCGAAGTTGACGCGCTGCTTCTGTCCACCCGAGAGCTCGCCCGGACGGCGCAGCCGCAAGCTCTGGGGCAGCTTCACCATGTCGAGCAGCTGATCGATGCGGGCGCTGCGGTGCTGGCGCGGCATGCCGTGATAGAATTTCAGCGGCCGCCCCAGAATGTCCTCGACCGTATGCGCCGGGTTCAGCGCCGTGTCGGCATGCTGGAACACGATCTGCACCTGGCGGAGCTGGTCCGCATCGCGGCTGCGCGCGCTGCGCCCGAGCTCGCGGCCGTCGAACACGACGCCGCCCGCAAACGGCGGAAGGATGCCAGCGATGGCGCGGGCGAGCGTCGACTTGCCGCAGCCGGATTCGCCGATGATGCCGAGATTGCGTCCGCGCGCGACACGCAGGCTGACGTTCTCGACGGCCACGATCGCGGGCAGGCCGTCCGAGCGCAGCGGACCGTAGCCGACCGACACCTCGTGCACTTCGAGCAATGCCTCGGCCGCCACGGACGCCTCCGCTCGCGGTTCATGATGCGGCGCGATGGCGGCGAGCAGCTGGCGCGTATAGGGGTGCTGCGCGCGCTCGAGAATGTCGGCGGTCGTCCCGCTCTCCTGCACCTCGCCATTGCGCAGCACGACGATGCGGTCGGCGATCTGGGCGACGACGGCGAGATCATGCGACACGTAGATGCCGGCGATGCGATGCGCCGAGATCACCGACTTGAACGCGCGCAGCACCTCGACCTGGGTGGTGACGTCGAGCGCCGTGGTCGGCTCGTCGAAGATCAGCACCTTCGGGCTCGCGATCAGCGCCATCGCCGCGGCGAGCCGCTGCAGCTGGCCGCCGGACACCTGGTGCGGATAGCGCTCGCCGATCGTGTCGGGGTTGGGCAGCGACAGCGCACGGAACAGCGCCGCGGCCTTGCTGCGTGCCTCCTCCACCGGCATCACGCCGTGGATGCGCACGACCTCGATCACCTGATCCATGATGCGGATTGCCGGATTGAACGCCGCGGCGGCGCTCTGCGGCACATAGGCGATCTTGGCGCCGCGCACGGCCGCCTTGTCCTTCTCCGAGAGTGTCACCATGTCGACGCCATCGACCGTGACCGAGCCGCCGACGATCTGGCAGCCGGCCCGGGCATAGCCCATCAGGCTCATCGCGATGGTGGTCTTGCCGGAGCCGCTCTCGCCGATCAGCGCGACGATCTCGCCTTCGGCGATGTCGAGATCGACGCCCCTGATGATCTCGATGGTGCGGCCGGAATCGGTGGTCGCCTCGACGCGAAGATCGCGGATCTGCACCAGGCTCGTCATCTACGACGCCTCCCGGTCGCGGATCTTGGTCGGCAGATTGTCGATCAGGAGATTGACGGCGATGGTGAGGCTTGCGATCGCCAGCGACGGGGAGATCACGGCCGGCGCGGCATAGGGCAGCCCGCCGATGTTCTCGCGCACCAGCGCGCCCCAATCCGCATAAGGCGGCCGCACGCCCAGGCCGAGAAAGGACATTCCGGACAGCAGCAGCACGATGAACACGAAGCGCAGGCCAAGATCGACCAGCACCGGGCCGATGATGTTGGGCAGGATCTCGGCGCGGATCAAATAGAACAGGCTCTCGCCGCGGATCCGAGCCACCGTGACGAAATCCATGGTGTTGATGTTGACCGCGAGCGCGCGGGCGAAGCGGTAGGCGCCGGGAATGTAGATCACCGCCATGGTCACGATCAGCACCGGGATCGACGAGCCGACCGCGGCGACGACGACGAGGCTGAACAGCTTGCTCGGAATCGAGCTCAACGCGTCGAGCAGCCGGCTCAGCACCATGTCGACGACCCCGCCGGTGATCGCCGCAATCATGCCGAGCGTGACGCCCGACACGCCGGCGATGATCACGGAGGCCACCGAAATGCCGAGCGTATAGCGCGCGCCCATCAGGATGCGCGAGGTCATGTCGCGTCCGAGATAGTCGGAGCCCAGCCACAGCTCGCGGCTCATGGGGCCGAAATAATCGGTGTCGACGATGTCGCCGATCGGATGCGGAATGATGGAGGGCGCGACGAACGCCACGACGATCCAGAACGCCACGATCAGCGCCCCGGCAACCCCGACAGCGTTGATGCGGTAACCGAAGCGCGGGGTTCGCGAGGCGGATTTCGCGGCGCTCGTCATCGCAGCCTCGGATTGGACAGGATGGCGATGATGTCGGCCGTGGTGGTCAGCAGCAGGAAGCCGAAGCAGAAGATGATGGCGCAGCTCTGGATCAGCGGCAGGTCGCGGGTCGACACCGCGTCGACCATCAGCTTGGCGATGCCGGGATAGTTGAAGACGGTCTCGATGATGATGACGCCACCCAGGAGATAGGACAATGACAAGGCCACCGCATTCACGATCGGGCCCAGCGCATTGGGCAGCGCATGGCGGAGCACCAGACGGCCGCGCGAGGCGCCCTTCAAGAGCGCCATCTCGACATAGGGCGTGTTCAAGGTCTCGATCACGGCCGCCCGGCTCATCCGGATCATCTGCGCCGAGATCACTATGGTTAGCGTCACGACCGGCATCGCATAGGCGCGGGCGAAATCAGAGGCGGTGCGGATCTCGCTGATGAAGGACACCGCCGGCAGCCAATTAAGATAGACAGCGAACAAAAGCACAGCGAGGGTCGCGATCATGAACTCCGGCACCGACACGATGCCGATGACGGCGATGGTCAGACAGCGATCATACAGCGTGTTGCGCAGCATCGCCGCGGTGATGCCGAGCGTCAGCGCCAGCGGTACCGCGACGGTCGCGGTGAGGCCGGCGAGCTTGAGGGTGTTGACGAGGCGCCCGCCGATCAGCTTCGCGACTGGCATGTTGTTGGCATATGACACGCCGAGATCGCCCTGCACGACGCCGGCCAGCCAGCGCAGGAAACGGAAAATGGCGGGATCATCGAGATGCATCGCCTTGCGCAGCCCCTCGACCGCCTCGGGGGTCGCGGCCTGGCCGAGCAGGATGGTCGCGGTGTCGCCCGGCAGCATCGCGGTGGCGAAGAAGACGGCGAATGAGACAATGATCGCGGTGACCAGCGCGATCGCCAGCCGGGCCAGGATGAGGGATGCGATCCGATGTTTCAAACTTTGGGTCCGCGGGCCTGATCAGATCATGGTCATCGCGGCGCCGACCCGAGTGACCGGCGCCACGCGACTCAGACAACATTCACGAATCGAGCCAGACATATTCGGCGAAGGCATATCCCATCATGCCGCCGAGCGGGCTCGGCTCCAAGCCCTTCAGTCTCGACGAGGTGGCATCGATATTGGAGATGTAGGCCGGAATGATGGTGCCCGCCTCCTCCGCGATCATCGCCTGCATCTCGGCATACATCTGCTTGCGCTTGGCCTGGTCGAGCAGGCCGCGCGCCTCGAGCATCATCTTGTCGAACTTCTCGGACTTGAAGCGGCTCTCGTTCCACGGCGCCTCGGAGGCATAGAGCAGCGAGAACAGGATGTCCGGCGTCGGGCGCGGATTGATGTTGCCAAAATGGACCGGCGCCTTCAGCCAGTAATTGTCCCAATAGCCGTCCGAGGGAACGCGCTGCACGTCCAGCGTCAGGCCGATCGCCGCCGCCGAGGCCTGGATCACCATGGCCATCTCGATCGCCGAGTTCGCCGCTTCCGAGGTCACGACCGGGATCGACGTGCCGAGCACGCCGGCCTTCTGGAACAGCGATTTCGCCTTGTCCGGATCGAACGGCTTGGGCTTGAGGTCGGGGTTGTGGAAGAAATTCGCCGGAGAAACCGGCTGGTCGTTGCCGACGACGCCGAAGCCACGCAGCACCGACTTGACGATCTGCTCGCGGTTGACGAGGTGCTTCATGCCATCGATGAAGTCCTTCTTGTTGCCCGGCGCCATGTCGAGGCGAATGTTGAGGTCAGTGTAGTTGCCGGTCGTCGATTTCGACAGAGCAATCCCCTCCTTGCCCTCGATCAGCCGGAGCGAGCGCGGGTTGATGCTGGCGGCGAGCTGGATGTCGCCCGACAGCAGCGCGTTGACACGCGCATTCTCCTCGGTGATCGCGATGAACTCGATCTGATCGAGATAGGGGCCGTCCTTGAAATAGTTCTTGTTGCGCACGCCGATGGAGCGGACGCCCGGCTCGAAGGCCTCGCGGACAAACGCGCCGGTGCCGTTGCCCTTGGAGAAATCGGTGGTGCCGTCGGCGACGATCATGAAGTGATGCAGCGCCAGGATCATCGGCAGGTCGGCGTTGGGGCTCGCCAGCGTGATCTCGACGGTGGTCTTGTCGACCGCCTTGAAGCCGGTCATCTGCGCCGCGATCTTGGCGACCTTGGAGCCTGTCGCCTTGTCGAGATGCCGCTTCAGCGAGAACACGACGTCGTCGGCCGTCAGCGGCTTGCCGTCGTGGAAGGTGACGCCCTTCTTGAGCTTCACGGTCCAGGTCTGCGCATCCTGGGACTCGACGGATTCGGCGAGCTCCATCTGCGCCGCGCCGCTCTTATCGAGCGTGGTGAGCCGATTGTAGAACGAGCAGCAGCGCACATAGTCGGTCGAGAAGGACGCCTTGGCCGGATCGAGCGTGTCGGCCGTCGAGGTGGACCAGCCCGCGGCCTTGATCGCGCCGCCCTTCTTCGGCGTGGCCGCGAATGCGCGCTCGACGCGACCGAGGATGGTGCTGCCGGAAGCGAGCGCGACGCCATTGGCGAGCATCATCTTCAGGAGATCCCGGCGCGAGGCGCCGCGCCGGATTGCCGCCTCGACCAGCACATCGTCACTCGGAGTCCAGTTGGCGATCCCTTTGCTCATGTCATCCGTCCCCTGTTCGATCCGGCAGAATGAAAATCGTCAGTCGCACATCATTTGGCAGGCACCTGGTCCACCGCGTCGACCAGCTCGGCCATCGAATGGAAGTGGAAATCCGGCTTGGTGAAGGACGCCGGCGCGATGGTGCCGCCATAGCCCTGCTTGTCGTGGCGCCGCTCGATCCAGCAATTGATGACGCCGAGCTGCCGGGAGATGCCGATGTCGTGATACTGGCTCTGCGCCACATGCAGGATCTGTGACGCCGAGCCGCCGTCACGTTCGATGAAATCGAACACCTGAGTGAAGAAGGCGGGATCCGGCTTCTCCGTCCCGGTGTCGTCGACCGTGAAGCTCGCGTAGAACGGCGAGCCCAGCTCGCGCTCGAAATGATCCAGTGCCCAGCGCCGCGCATTGGTCATCGCGATCAGCTTGTAGCGCCGGGCGAGACGCGCCATGGCGGCGGCGCTGTCCGGGAAGGCCTTCCAGCGTGCGGCGGAGTCGCGGAAGCGCTCGCCGAGCGTGGTCTGCCTGGGCAGATCGAGTTGTGGTGCGATGATGTCATAGACCCGGACGAGATCATCCGGAAAGCGGTCGGCGTCCGCCGCGTAGCGTGCCGCGCGGTACAGGCTCAGCGCCTGCTCACCGTCGATTGCCTTGTTTGCTTCCGCCGCGATCTCGCCGAGGCTCGAGACGATCCCGCTTTCGAAGTCGATCAGCGTGCCGACCACGTCGAAGGTCAGGTACCTGAATTGAGCAAGATCGAGCTTGGTCATTCTGTGAGGCCCTTCCGCGTCATCGGTCCTAGTGTGAAGCCGGGTTCCGGCGAAAACTTCCGAATTGCGAGGACCCGACGGCAGAAAATTGCGAATAGGAGGAGCCGCCGACATATCGGCCCTGCTGCACACGCACCGATATGCCCGTGCCCACCTTCACGCCATGGCCTCGCGGACGTCCGGATCGGCCAGGGTCTGATCCAGCGTCCGTGCGGTGCGTTCGAGGATGGCATCGATGTCCGCGTCGCTGCAGCACAGCGGCGGCGCGTAGCCGAGCACCCCTGTCGGGAAGGCACGGATGACGAGGCCGTTGGCCCAGGCGCGATCGAAGATGCGGCGCGACGGCTCGGCGCTCGCCGGCAGCGGCGTCTTCTTCTCCTTGTCGGTCACGAGCTCGATGGCCGCCAGCAGGCCACGGCCGCGTACCTCGCCCACCAACGGATGGTCCTGCAGCGCGCGCAGGCCCGCGATCAGCCGCGCACCCGCCCGCCGGCCATTCTCCAGCAAGCCATTCTCATAGAGATCAAGCACGGCAAGGCCGACCGCCGCGCTCACCGGATGCGCCGAATAGGTATAGCCGTGCCCCACGGCCGAAGAACCTGCGCCATCGGCAATAACGCCATAGACATGATCGGACATCAGCACCGCGCCCATTGGGACGTAGCCGGAGGTCAGACCCTTCGCGACGGTCATGAAGTCCGGGACGATGTCGTCATCTGTGCAGGCGAAAAGCGGTCCGGTACGACCGAAGCCGGTGATCACCTCGTCGGCGACGAACAGGATGCCGTGCTGCCGGCAGCGCTCGCGCATCGCCTTCATCCAGCCGTCCGGCGGCACCAGCACGCCGCCCGAGCCCTGGATCGGCTCGGCATAGAACGCGGCCACCCGTTCGGGACCGCCGACCTCGGCAATCTTGGCTTCGAGGGCCGCGAGCGAGGCCGCGATGACGGCATCGGGATCGCTGCCAACGGGGTTGCGGTACGAATAGTGCGACGGGATCTTGTGCTGCCAGTTCAGTGGCACGCCGAAATTGGCGTGGAAGGCCGGCAGCGCCGTGAGTCCTGCACCGACCGTCGACGAGCCGTGATAGCCCTGCTGCAGCGTGATGAACTGATCGCGCTGCGGCTGCCCCCTCGCGTGCCAATAGTAATGGATGAAGCGGACCGTGCTGTCGACGGCGTCCGAGCCGCCAAGCGTGAAATAGACGTGGTTGAGATCACCCGGCGCGCGCTCGGCGAGCGCGGCCGCGAGCCGGATGGCCGGCTCCGAGGCGAGGCTGAAATAGCCGGTGGCATAAGGCAGCTCGCGCATCTGCCTCGCCGCCGCCTCGACGATGCTCTCATAGCCATAGCCGGCATTGACGCACCACAGCCCGGCGAAGCCGTCGACCAGTTGATGGCCCGAGGCATCGGTCACGATCGCACCCTTGGCGGATTTCAGGACCCGCGCGCCGGCGGCCTCGTGTCCGCGATAGGACGCGACCGGATGCACCAGATGGGCGCGATCGAGCTCGATGAGCGAGTTGCTGAGCATGATGATCTCCGGTTCAGCCGAACGCCTGGCTGGCCAAGGCAAACGATGTCGGGGCGCGCCGCCTCGTGTGACCAGCGGCCGGCCTAAGCATGACGATGCCGCCGCCGACATGATCGAGGCCCAAGCCGCCCAGCCATGGTGCGAGTCCCGTCTCGCTGCCGGTGTCGACGCGGATGAACTTGCCCTGTCGCCCAGCGAGGAAATGCGCGACGAGCGACTTGGCGTCCTCGCTACTGAAAGCGACCACGGGGCCAATCACGAGACCGCGGCCGAAGTGACGCAGCGCGGCGAACCCTGCCGCGCGGCCCTGACGCTCCAACACCGCGAACTCTCCGATGGATGCGATATGGGCTATCAGGTCGCGGCGATCCGCGCCAAAGGCCGCGATGTCGAGTGCCGTGATGACGGCGATGTCGTCGGGCGTGGCCGCACGCACGGCGTCGGGCTGTGCGACAGCTTCCGCGAGATGTCCCTGATGCTGCACGATCTCACCGCTGCGGTGGAAGCCGAGCTTCTCATAGAGCAGCAGTCCATCTTCTGTCGCGACGAGCTGCAACCGCCGCTCACCGGCCAGCGCCATCGCCTGCTGCATCAGGCACCGTCCGAGTCCCTTCCCCCGCTCCGCCTCGTCGACAATGACCATGTTGATGGTCCCGGCATCCTGGCCATACGGCGTCATCAGCACGGTGCCGATCACGCGACCGTCCGCCGCGACCGCCACGCAGCCCTTGCTCAGCGCAAGCGCCATCTGCCAGTCCTCGCGACGATGCGGCCAGCGGACCTGCTGCGACAGCCGCGTCGCTGCATCCAGGTGCTCCCCGCTGAAAGCTCTGAAGCTCGCGGCGTCGGACGTCATGTCATGCACTCCCATCTGCACCGGAGTCTGGGCGAGCGGCCCCCGGCAGATCGTCTGAAGGCGATGATGCCGACAACATCTTCCGCCGCCGAACCGGGGCAAAGCCGCATCTTATGCTGGCGGGGCGGCCTATCATCGGACGTCGAGACCACGACCGGCATGAGGATCCATGAGCCGCTTTCGCCCGAAATACGTGACCTTCGACTGCCACGGCACGCTGATCAATTTCGAGATGGCCGAGGCCGCACGCGATCTCTACAGCGCACAGCTCTCCGAGTCGGCGATGACGGAGTTCGTGAAGGTCTTCTCGGCCTACCGCCTCGATGAAGTCCTCGGCGCGTGGAAGCCCTATGCCGAGGTCGTCAGCAACGCCCTGGCGCGCAGCTGCCGCAAGATCGGCATCCCCTTCAAGCCCGAGGATGCCGAGATGGTGTATCAGCGCGTGCCGACCTGGGGTCCACATCCGGACGTACCGGCGGGTCTCGCCAAGGTGGCCAAGGAGATCCCGCTGGTCATCCTCTCCAACGCCATGAACGTGCAGATCCCCTCGAACGTCGTCAGGCTCGGCGCGCCGTTCCATGCCGTGTTCACGGCGGAACAGGCGCAGGCCTACAAACCGCGGATGCGCGCCTTCGAATACATGTTCGACATGCTCGGCTGCGGCCCCGAGGACATCACGCACTGCTCCTCCTCATTCCGCTACGACCTGATGACCGCGCACGATCTCGGCATCACCAACAAGGTCTGGGTCAACCGCGGCCACGAGCCGGCCAATCCCTATTACGGCTACACCGAGATCAAGACCATTTCCGAGCTGCCCGGCGTGTTCGGCCTGTAAGCAGAGTGCCCGCGATGAAATATGTCTCCTACTGGCGCGACACGGCGACCGCATTTTCCGGCGGCCATAGCGGGCCCGTGGAGGGGCATTACGACGTCGCGGTGATCGGCGGCGGCTTCACCGGGCTCGGCGCGGCACTGCAGCTCGCCAAGGCCGGCGCCAAGGTGATCGTGCTCGAAGCCGATCAGGTCGGCTCGGGCGCGTCGGGACGCAATGGCGGGCATCTCAACAACGGGCTGGCGCACAGCTATCCGGCCGCGAAGGCCGAGCTCGGCACCCAGCGCGCGATCGCGCTCTACAAAGCGTTCGACGAGTCGATCGACACGCTCGAGCGCCTGATCGCGGAAGAAGACATCGCTTGCGGTTTCCGCCGCTCCGGCAAGCTCAAGCTGGCGTCCAAGCCTGGCCATTTCGCGGGGATCGCAACGAACTTCGAAGCGATCCACCGCGAGGTCGATCCCGACACGGCGCTGCTCTCGCCGGCCGAGCTGAAATCCGAGATCGGCTCGCCCTTTCACGGCGGCATGCTGTTCAAGAAGAGCGCGATGATGCACATGGGCTGCTTCGCCGCGGGCCTCGCCTCTGCCGCGAGCCGCCGCGGCGCCGTCATTGTCGAGCAAGCCGCCGTCACTGAACGGGTGCAGGACACCAAGCACTTTCGCCTCACCACGGCCAAGGGGACGGTGAGCGCCGAGCAGGTGCTGCTCGCCACCGGCGCCACCACGCCGGCGAGCTTCAGCTATTTCCGCCGCCGCATCATTGCCGTCGGCAGCTTCATCATCGCGACGCGGCCGCTGACGGAGGCCGAGGCGGCCTCGGTGCTGCCGGGCCACCGCACCTACGTCACCTCCATGAACATCGGCAACTACTTCCGCCTGTCGCCGGACAATCGCCTGATCTTCGGCGGCCGCGCGCGCTTCTCGGCGACATCGGATCAGCAGTCCGATGCGAGGAGCGGCGCGATCCTGCGCGCGGCGATGGAGCGGATGTTCCCGCAGCTTGCCGGCATCGACATCGACTATTGCTGGGGCGGCCTCGTCGACATGACCGCCGACCGTTATCCGCGCGCCGGTCGCCAGGGCGGGCTGTGGTACGCGATGGGCTATTCGGGTCACGGCGCGCAGCTCTCGACCCATCTCGGCATGATCATGGCCGATGCGATGCTCGGCCGGCCCGACCGCAATCCGATGAAGGACGCCGGCTGGCCGGTCGTGCCAGGCCATTACGGCAAGCCCTGGTTCCTGCCGTTCGTCGGCGCGTATTACAAGACCCTGGACTGGATCCGCTGAGCCGTGACGGCGCGACCGCGATCAGTAGCCGCGGCTGCGGTCGACGAGGCCAACCAGATCGAGCCCGGCGCGGTGTCGCTTGATGTTCGCGGCGACCGCGAGCGCCGCTGTTTCCGGCTGCGTGACGCTGGCGACATGCGGCGTGATCAGGACGCGCGGATGCCGCCACAACGGGTGATCCGTCGGCAGCGGCTCGGGATCGGTCACATCAAGCACGGCGCCCGCGAGATGCCCGGAGTCAAGTGCTCCGAGCAACGCCGCCTGGTCGAGCTGCGCGCCGCGGCCGGTCTGCACCAGCGAAGCACCTCGCGGGAGCTTGGCGAGCAGTTCGGCATTGAGCAGGCCGCGCGTCTCCTCCGTCAGCGGCAGCAGGCAGACCAAGATGTCTGTCACCGCGAGCATCGCATCGAGGCCGTCGGCGCCATGGTACGTAGTCACGCCGTCGATCGCGTGCCGGCTGCGGCTCCAGCCCGAGAGCGGAAAGCCGAACGGCTTGAGCCGCTCCAGCACCGCCCGGCCGAGCAGCCCGAGGCCGAGCACGCCGATGCGCCGCACATGTGCCTGCGGCTGCGGGATAGCGCGCCAGAGCTGCTGCCGCTGATGATCGAGATAGACGGTCCAATTCCGGTGCAGCGCCAGCACGGCCAGCGTCACGTATTCCTGCATCATCCTGACGATGCCGTCCTCGACCATGCGGACGATCTTGACGCTCGCCGGCACCGACGCGGCGTTGAACTGATCGATGCCGGCGCCGATCGAGAACAGGATCTCGATATTGCGATAGGCGCCGAGGTCCGGCGGCACCAGCCAGGTAATCATGTAGCGGACTTCATCGGCATCGACCTGCGCCGGATTGATTTCGAACGGAAGATCCGGAATCTCACGCGCAAGCACCTCGCGAAAGATCGCGCCGCGCGTGGCATCGGAGTTGAACAACAAGGTCATGCGGTCATCCCAGCGGCCGATCTGGCTCGTCGCGCCTCCGATCATGGCGGTCGCGGCCTGCGTTACGTGCCGAATACAGGGCAGGATTGAGAAGAATGTTGCGAAGTTCGCCCGCAGACGCCTCAATATGCGGAGGTGACGACAGCATGCTCGCTCTCGACCTCATCGAGGCTGGGTGACGCGTGGCGGGCGGAACGAAGACAGGGACAGCGTGCATGGACAATCCGGACGTGGAATCGCGAATCGCCGACGTGTTCGAGATGCGCCTCGCCGACATCGACAGGGTCGACCTCGCGCAGTTGCTCGCCTTGTCGATCGCCGTCCAATGGCCCCATCGGGCGGAGGATTGGCAATTCATGCGCAGCATCGGCCGCGGCGTCGTCGCGCTCGATGAGATCGGTCGGGCCCTCGGATCCGCCATGTGGTTTCCCTACAGCGACGGCTTTGCTGCGGTTGGGATGGTCATCACCTCGCCGCGGCTGCAGGCCCTTGGCACCGGGCAATGGCTGATGCATCGGGTGATGGCCGAATGCGGCGGTCGGACGCTGCGCCTCAACGCCACGCGCGCCGCCTATCGCCTCTACCGATCTCTCGATTTCAAGCGTGAGCAGACTCTGTTTCAGTGTCAAGGTGAGGCGATTGCCTCGGACGCGGCGCCGGCCGAAGCGGGAAATATTCGCGTGCTGATGGAGGCAGACCTGCCGGCGCTGATCGAACTCGACGCGGCTGCTTATGGCGTCCGGCGAGCCGGGCTGATGACCGGACTGTTTCACCAGTCGCGCAGCTTTGGGCTGTTTCGCGCGGGGCGGCTGGAGACGTTCGCGATGTGCCGGCGGTTCGGACGCGGACATGTCGCGGGGCCGGTGGTCGCATCCTGCGACAGCGACGCGATCGCCGTGTTGGCGCCGCACGTGGCAGCTCACGAAGGCCAGTTCCTCAGGCTCGACACTCATCGAGCGACAGGAGAGTTCCGCGACTTTCTCGCGCGGTCGGGGCTCGCTCTCTTCGATGCCGTCACCACGATGTCGCTGCGGAACGACGTGAAGGGTGCCTTCCTGCGCGGCAACGACCAACCGAAGATCTACGGCGTCGTCAGTCAGGCCTTCGGCTAGCCCCTGCGTCCCGGAACAGAGCGCGGACCAAGCCCTCAGTCTCCAACTATCAAAACTGCGGAGCCCTCCCGATCTGTCGCCGGCGGCACCCTTGCTACACTGATCCGTTTCCTCGCTATGATTCGCTACACTGCGTTCGACGATGTCCCTCTCAGTGATCTGCTATTCGATGAACGTGGCGGCGCTGGCGACGCGACGTCCTGCCACGCAGCTGATGCTGATGGGCGGGCTCTATCATCCCTCGTCGCAATCCTTCTCATCGGAGGAAGGCCTGTCCTATTTGCGCAAGCTCGGCATCAACAAGGCCTTCATCTCGGCGGGCGGCGTACATGCGAATAGGGGCGCGAGCTGCTCGAACTTTCATGAGACGGCGGTCAAGCAGGCGGCCATCGCAACGGCGATCGAAAGCATTCTGGTCGCCGATGCGAGCAAGCTCGACAGCCTGAAGCCGGCCTTCTTCGCCGACCTCCATGCGTTTTCCAGGATCATCATTGGCGGGGCCGTATCGCGTGAGCACCGCAAGCCGTTCAAGCATCTCCCGGTCGAGTATGTAACCAGGACCGACTGAGGAAGCCGCTTCGCGCCCTGCAAATTGGCGCGCTTCTGAGGTCGCCGCGACCGAGACGCGTGGGGCGGGGCGGGGTTCGCGGTGTAGCGGCACGCCATCGCCATGCGCAACTGAGATACATGGTCAATGACGGCCCCGTCGCCATGTATCCGGCGCAAACGCTTTCCGCCAGGCGCTGCGGGCTGCTTAAGGGGAACGACTGCTCAAGCGGTCGCGAGGCGCGCCTTACCAACTCGCAAATTTGAAAAGATGCCTCCAAAGAACTGCTGGTTATTGGGAAGCATTTCCACGGTGCAGAAAATCGGTGCCATAAAATTGCGCCCGAGATCGCCGACACGAGGATCGGGTTGACGGTCTTCTGAGTTTTGCGCGGCGTCTACGTCGATATCGATCGCGGACTTTACAGTTTCAAGCATAACTCCGACTTTTAACTTCGGCGGATGGCTCGTCGTGACTTCCGGAATACTCATGGTGGACAAAAGCCGACCATCCACGTTTTGGATGGGCTGTTTGCCGGCGATGCTTGGCCATAAAACACCAGCGCGCGCAAATATTACATCATGGTACGGCTACCCGGACTGCAATCGCGGATCGGGCTGAAGGAACGCACAAAATCGCTCGAGAAGGACGGTGTCCGAGCTCAATTGAGGCCGACCGAACCCAATTGGGTACGGCTATCGAGCGAATTTACTGGTACGCCTGAGCCGCTCGGCTCTTCATCGAAGCGGCGTGTAAGGCAAGCGGCTTGCCGTTGCCCTTCCCCCTATCGAACCGCCTTGCCTTAAAGGGCGATGCCTCCGAACGCGGCCGCACCAGTTTCGCACCAGAAACGAACTGAACAAACCGCGACAGGCGCTATCAACATTGGGCAAAAATGCTGCAAAATCAATAAACCTATTCAATCTCCTCCCGCTCATAACGGTCTGGTTACAGGTTCGACCTTTGGTGAACAAGCAACAATAAATTCGGCAGCCAAACGGCACCCCCCCGCGGGGCTCTTGCTGAAGGTTCTGCAAATTCGGCAGGGTGAAAATCGACAAGATTGCCGAATGCGAAAAATGTCGGTGATCCTTCCTTTTTGCTTGCCGCAGCATCCAATTGTACGATGTGCCTTCGACGACTATTTTGCTTAGGCATCGCAAATTGCAGTATTTCCAGATGAACAAGTCCTCCGACCTGCTTTGATTGGCGGGTACGCGAAGACCACAGACTGAAGCCCGCAAATTGCCCTTGTAGATGAGTCCAGAAGAAGCGAATCTACGGGTGGCGCGCGTGGCGGACCGGCGGCAAGGCCTTGGCAGCGTCGCCTCCCAATGCGGTCGGAACGCTCGATTGGATGTTTGCCGAATACCGCTCTGATCGCCGCTACGCCAAGCTCGATCCTAAGTCCAAGCGTAATCACGAGGTCGGATTCAAGCTTGTCGGCGGCTACGTCCTGAAAGATGGCAAGCGACTGGGCGAGAAGCGCCTCACCGCAATCGATACGGTCGTGTCCCCGGAGGTGGTGTAGCTCGGTGGAGCAAAGCCGCCCGGACGCGCGCTCCCAAATAGCGCCGTAGCGGGCGGGCGGCTTTGCGGTGGTCACCGGCAGTTCTCCGGTAGGATCGGGTTGCGACACGCCAACGCAACCGAGGAACCACCGATGACCGAAGACATGATGAACCTGCGCACGCTGGTAGAGAAGACCCCAGACGCCGATCTGCTGCGCGAGATGATCGGCTTTGCGGCCCAGCGCCTGATGGAGCTGGAGGTCGAGAGCCAGACCGGGGCTGCCTATGGCGAGAAGAGCCCCGAACGTCTGGCCCAGCGCAATGGCTACCGCGACCGGATCTGGGAGACCCGCGCCGGTGCGGTGGAGCTGCGCATCCCAAAGCTGCGCAAGGGCTCCTATTTCCCCGGCTTCCTGGAGCCGCGGCGCATGGCCGAGAAGGCGCTCACCGCCGTGGTTCAGGAGGCTTACGTTCAGGGCGTCTCGACCCGTTCGGTCGACGATCTGGTGCAGGCGATGGGCATGACCGGCATCTCCAAGAGCCAGGTCAGTCGGTTGTGCGGCGAGATCGACGACAAAGTGAAGGCCTTCCTCGGCCGTCCAATCGAGGGTGACTGGCCCTATCTTTGGATCGACGCCACCTATGTGAAGGTGCGCCAGCAGGGGCGCATCGTCTCCGTCGCGGTGATCGTTGCAGTCGGCGTCAACAGCGACGGCCGGCGCGAGGTTCTCGGCATGGACATCGGGCCGTCCGAGGCCGAGACGTTCTGGACCGCCTTCCTGCGCAAGCTGGCCCGCCGCGGCTTGCGCGGCGTCAAGCTGGTGGTGTCCGACGCCCACGAGGGCATCAAGGCCACCGTGACCAAGGTGCTCAGCGCCAGCTGGCAACGCTGCCGCGTCCACTTCATGCGGAACGTGCTGGCTCATGCCGGCAAGAGCGGACGGCGCGTGGTCTCCGCCTTCATCGCCACGGCCTTTGCCCAGGACGATGCCGAGGCCGCTCGCACCCAATGGCGCAAGGTCGCCGATCAGCTCCGTCCCAAGCTGCCCAAGCTTGCCGGCTTCCTCGACGAGGCCGAGACCGACGTGCTTGCCTACATGACGTTCCCGCCGCAGCATCGGACCAAGTTGCACTCCACCAATCCGATCGAACGCCTCAACGGCGAGATCAAACGGCGCACCGAGGTGGTCGGCATCTTCCCCAATGAGGACGCTATCGTCCGCCTCATCGGAGCTGTCCTGCTCGAACAGAACGATGAATGGGCGGTCCAACGCGCCCGCTACATGACGCTGGAAACCATCGCGCCATTGAGCGATGATCCGAACGTCAGCCTCACGGCTATCGCCAGCTGACAGGCCCGGCTCCAGCCGGCGAACGCGGTGGGCCGCCAGCTACACCACGCTTGGGGACACGATCATCGATACGGCACTGACCGACGACCGCTGCCCTGATCGGCTGGGAATGGCTCCAGCGCGAGACAGACGTCTTTGCGACTTTCGACGTGTCGCATTAACGCCCGAAAGGGCGCCCGAGTATGGTCCGCATCATCGATGAGAAGACTAGGCAGAAGGACTGGATACCGCTGTTCGACGATACAGGTGCACCGGTTTATCCCGAGTTGATGGCGGAGCTCGACGCCATCAAACGCGACCGCATCGGCGGCCTAATGCTGTGCCGGGATTGGGGCGAGCGCGGACCATGGCCGACATGGCCGAAGCCGGATCAGCCGGATTTCACGCACGTGAGCCGCAAGGTCAAAGAAGTCACCCGTGCTGCTGGCCTTCGCGATGAATTGTCGTTCACATCGTTCCGGCATGGCGGCTTTACTGAAGGTGGCGACGCCGAACTGACTGACCGCGAGATGCTGGCACAGGGCCGGCACACGACGGTGAAGGTGCTGCCAAAGTACACCAAGCGCACGACGCGGCAGATCGTCAACGGCGCCAAAAAGCGGCGGGCAGCTCGAACAAAGGAAGGACATTTGTCCGAATGAGCATCAGCCTGCTTGTCCGAATGGAAAGCTGACGGCGCGACAAGTGCCTGAAATCGTTGGAGCGGGTGAAGGGAATCGAACCCTCGTATTCAGCTTGGAAGGCTGCTGCTCTACCATTGAGCTACACCCGCATTGGGCGTTCCCTAACATGGTCCGCGGCGGGTCTCAACCTCTTCGGGGCGGGGTTTCGAAGCGGATGGGTCCCGGATCCGGCCTGATGCAACGGCCCGAAGCGATGGCAGCGCGCGACCTTGAGACCGCGGCGCGACACGGCGGCGGCGGCCCGGTTCCGTAATCGGCCCCCCTACCCTCGCCGCCCGGACCGTCCTATATTGGCGTCACCATCAACAACGAAAGGAGGTGATCCAGTGTCTTTCACCAAGCGCTGTCACCTCGCTGGGATCGCCCGCTGAGCGGCTCTTCATGAGCGACGTTTGAGGGCGTGATTCGTCAGCGGATTGCGCCATCGCGGCTCGGCAACGGGGCGGTCTCGGCCCTGGACCAGCGAGTTCAAGAACGGAAGCGCGGCGGGTCTCACGGCCCGCCGCGTCTTTTTTTATGGCAACTCCGCCTGCTCGCCGGCCGACGGCGCCGGGCTGCGGACGAACCGCCGCGCCAGGAAGCCGCCGAAGCCGAGCATCCAGAAATACTGCACATACTCCGGTGCAAGCGCTGCGATCACGATGCCCGGCACGAACACGATGACGGGAAAGATCGCGCCGGCGATCTCGGCATGGCGGCCGCTTGGAAGCGCGAGCCACCACAGCGCGGCGTTCAGCGACGCAATGATCGTCAGATGCAGGCCATAGAGGACGGCCACCGCGCTGCTCAGCCTGTAGCCGCCGTAGAGCCCGTTGGTCACCGGCAGCAGCACGATCGACAACAGGAAGAACAGATTCAGGATGACCACGGGCCGGCCCGCGAACGGCTGCCGGGCCAGCCGCCGGTGGTGGCTGATCCAGAACACGCCGGCGATGATGAAGCTGAGGACCAGCCCGGCAAGCCGCCCGAAATAGGTATGCACCAGGTCGATCCAACCCGGCATATGCGCGAAATTGGGCTTCGGCAGGTCGTAGGCGAGAAGCGTCATCGCAACACCGAAGATGGTGTTGGAGAGCGATTCCAGCCGGCGCATCTCGAACAGGTCGGACTGAGGCTCTGCCATGTCGAATCGGAAGCAACCGCGGCGAGGAACGGAGATGAGGACTCACCTTCTATAGCAGCTCCGGCGCCGCGCCGCCCGACTTCGCTGCCGCCCTTGGGCGGCAGGCTGTCACGTCACTCGCCACCCTCCAGACCAAACCGGCCCTCGAGCGTCAGCCCTCACCGGCAGGCATAGATGTGGCCATCGAAGCCGCGATAGCTGTGCGTCGCCGGATTATAGCTGCGGAATTGGACGCAGGCCGGCAGTCCCGCGGTGCGCAGTCGCGGCCTGCCCTCCGCCTGCAGCCGGACCGAGGCCGTGGTTGCGGTGGCAGGCCTCGCGATCACGATCATCGGCCGGCTGGCGACCATGCGCGATGTCCTGCCGGCATCCTTGACCGCTGCATCCCTGGCGGCGACCACAACGGCCTGCGCCTGGGCCGCCTTGCCGGATGACGGCTTACCCGACGAGGCGCCGGCTGGCGATGGCGTCGTCCCAGGCGGATTGGCCGCGGCCGTCTTGGCAGAGGACGGCTTGGCAGATGACGGCTCGGCAGAGGACGGCTTGGAAGAGGACAACTTGGCAGAGGGCGGCTTGTTCGCTGGCGCCAGCGCCGATGGCGATTTCACGGACGGCTTGGTCAGGGAGGGCTTGCCGGCGGCTGGCTCTGCTACGGCGACCTTCTGAGCCGCATCCTGCTTGTCCGCAACTGCGGCCTGCTTCGGCTCAGCCGACGCGGCGGGTGTCGTCGCAACCGCCTCCGCAGCCGCGGCAGGCTTGACCTCGGGACCGGCCGAAATGTCGGCGCTGGCCGCCTGGCTCGGAACGGACGGCGCGGGATTGACCGACGCGGTCTTGTCGTCGGCTGGGGTCTTGTCCTCGGCGACCGGCGCCTCAGCCGGCTTCTTGATCAGCTTCTTGCATTCCAGCGGGAACACCAGCTCGCCCGATGCCGTCAACCCGATCGGCTCGCATCCGCCGAACGGCCCGCTCTCCTTGCCCTGATCCTTGGCCACCTCGCCTGCGGATGGTGAGGAGCCGCCCGGCTCGGCGCTTCGCGCAAGCGAAACGCCAACCGCAACCTGAAATAGAACAACGCCGCACAACAATCCGGCCCGGCCGGCCTTCCGCCCCAATGTACGCATGACACGCTCGCTCGACGCATGAACTCCGACAAGGCCATCACGCCATTGAGGCAAGTCTGTGAAGGCAAGCCGCGGATTCCCGCTGCGGTGTCAATTCGATGGCATTGTGTCCTGTCTGCACGACCAACGGTGCCGCAGGAATCCCTCAATGCGGTTGCAATCGGAGCCTACCAGGGTCGCCTGCGTGCAGTGACCGTCGGGGATTGACGGCCGCCGCCAGATGCGAGCGTCCGGACAGCCCCCTTGAGCGCAACCGACTATCGTCCCGACATCGACTGCCTGCGCGGCTTCGCAGTGATCTCGGTGATCGCGTTCCACTACGACATCTCGCCGTTTCGCAGCGGCTATGTCGGCGTCGACATGTTCTTCGTCATCTCGGGCTTCCTGATCACGCGGATCATTCATGCGGAGGTGCGGAGCGGAACATTCTCGTTCGCCGCTTTCTACCGGCGCCGTGCCCGGCGCATCCTGCCCGCCGCCTTCGCGATGCTGTCCGTGACCCTGCTCGGCGCCAGCGTGATCCTGTTGCCGCGGGATGCGGTGTCCGTGGCGCAGCAGGCGCTGGCCGTCCTCGTCTTCTGCTCCAACATCCTGCTGTGGTCGCAGCAGGGCTATTTCGACGCCGCCGCCATCACCAAGCCGCTGCTGCACACCTGGTCGCTCGGGGTGGAGGAGCAGTATTATCTGCTGTTTCCGACGCTGGCGCTCGCCGCCTTCGCGCTGCGGCGGTCGCTGATGCTTGCGAGCTTCGCCACGGTCTGCGCGACCTCGTTCCTGCTCTGCGTGATCCAGACCGGGCTGCAGCCCGCCGCCGCGTTCTTTCTGTTGCCGGCCCGGGTCTGGGAGCTCGCGCTCGGCGCGCTGCTGGCCGTGGAAGCCCTGCCGGCGCCGCAAAGCCAATGGCTCAGGATCACGGCGGCCGCACTGGGCTGGATCGCGCTCGGCGCCGCCGTCAACCTGTTCTCGCCGCACACGCCCTATCCCGGCACGGCCGCGCTGCTGCCGTGCCTCGGCGCCGCCGCCGTGATCTGGGCCAATCCGCCCCCGAGCAAGGCCGTGCTGACCGCGGTCAAACCGATGATCACAATCGGGCTGTGGTCCTACTCGCTCTATCTCTGGCACTGGCCCGTCGTCTCGCTGGCGACGGCGGTCTGGGGTCCGCCGAGCTCGATCGCGGACAAGTTGGCGCTGCTCGGAGCCTGCACCGTGCTGGCGCTGACGAGCTTCCATCTGATCGAGCAGCCGGCGAGGCGTGCGCAGTCGCCGATCGCCGCGCGCGCGCTGGTCGCGAGCGCATCGGTCGTGCTGCTGGCCTCGCTCTCGATCATCGGACTTGCCGGCTTTCCCGCCCGCTTCTCGCCGCAGGAGCGGGCGCTGGCGGAATTCATCAGCTACGATCATAAGTCCGCCTACGAGAGCGGCACCTGCTTCCTCGATCCGGGCCAGACGTTCGCGGCGTTGCAGCCGTCATGCCTTGCCAAAGGGCAGCGCCCGCGCATCCTGGTGTGGGGCGACAGCCACGCCGCTCACCTCACCCATGGCCTGACGCGAGCCCTGCCCCAGGCCTCGCTGCTGCGCGCCAGCCTTGCGCAATGCGTCCCTCACGCCGAAGCGGGCCAGTCCGCCGCCTGCATGGATTTCAACCGCCGGCTGCCTCGGCTGGTGCGCGAGCTCACGCCCGACATCGTCGTGCTGTCGGGCAATTGGACACGCACCGCGATGACGCCGGCCGCACAGGCCAGCCTGCTCGCCACGATCAACGCGATTGCGGACACCGGCAGCAAGGTGGTGGTGGTCGGGCCGAGCCCGCAATTCGATCGTCCGCTGCCGCATTTGCTCATCGCGGCGAAGCGCTTTGGCGTCGGGACCGACGGGCACATGCTGGATCTGCTCGGCGAGGTCGACGACTTCATGCGCACGCTGCTGGCGGACGTGGCGCAGACCGAATACGTGTCGCCGCTCGCGCTGCTGTGTCCGGCGGGAGATTGCGTGCTCCAGACCTCCGACGGCGCGCCGCTCGCCTGGGACGATGGTCACCTCACGGCGCAGGGCTCGGAGCTCACAGGCGCACGGATCGTCGCGGCGTCGCCGGCATTGGCCGCAGCCGCAAGCGCCGCAGCCGACAGCGAATAGCGCCACCTAATCGTCCGACAGGAACCTCGCGAACACCGGCGCAGCGCGCTCGCCCATCCGCTGGGCCCCTGCCACGGTGAAATGACCGGCGTCCTGGAACAACCACACGCCCCCCTCCACGACCGGGCAATCCCGGTCGCAATAGACCTCCGAGGGCCTGAGCAGCGTCACCTTGGCGAGCGGCCTGATCGCCTCCGACAGGACGGCGTCGATGACGCGGTTGGTC
The DNA here is from genome assembly GCF_032485115.1 of Bradyrhizobium sp. SZCCHNRI2009. Taxonomy (NCBI): domain Bacteria; kingdom Pseudomonadati; phylum Pseudomonadota; class Alphaproteobacteria; order Hyphomicrobiales; family Nitrobacteraceae; genus Bradyrhizobium; species Bradyrhizobium sp. SZCCHNRI2009. The sequence goes on along the minus strand of NZ_JAUEUH010000001.1, from coordinate 852,671 downwards.
GCGATCGCCTCGCTCTTCGGCACGGCATCGCACGGCTTGGCGGGCGCGTGCCAGCGCGGCCCCGGCAGCATGCGCAACTGATCGAAGGCGCAATTCACCGGTCGGACCTGGCCGCCGACGACGAGGAAATGCCGGCCGGGCCGGTCGAGCAGACGGATGGTCTCGGCGAGATGACCGGCGACCGCGGCGTTGCGGGCCCGCGCTGCCGGCCCTTCGCCGAGGTCGAGATAGTGCTGCCACGCCTGCCCGATCACGACGAAATCGGCCTGCGACTGCCGGATCCGAGGCAGCTCGCTGTCGCGCAGCTCGGCGCAGACCTGGGCGCGAGGTCCCTCGGCGATGAGCCCCGCGAGGGTGGGACATCCGCTCATGGTGGACACGTGCCCGATCATGCCGCGCGCCTTCAGCGTCGCATCGAGCGCGGCGACATATTGCTGGACATAGGAGTCGCCGAGCAGCTCGACGCCGCGCGTGCCCTCGAGATCGCCGAACGCGCACAGACGGCCGACGGTGCGGCCGCATTTGTTGAGGCCGAAGCCCTGCAGCTGGAACAGCGCGAGCTGATCGTCGGGCAGCCGCGACACGACGCCATTGGCGCGGAACGTCACATGGGTGAGCGCGGCACCGACGACGAGCACGGTCGCAAAGCTCGCCACCTGCGCGCCCCTCGGCCACGGCAGCCGCCGCAGCGGCCGCTCGACGATGACGAACATCAGCGTGGTCAGCACCGCCATCAGCGCGAGCTGCGCCGCCAGTCCCGCCACGGTCTGCGCCGCATCGCCGAAGATGAAGCGGACGAAGAAGATCACGGGCCAGTGCACGAGATAGAGCGAATAGGACGCAGCGCCGACGACGCGAACCGGGCGAGCCATCACCAGCGACGTCGGGGCATTGGCCGCGATGATGACGGCTGTGGCGATGCAGGGCAGCAGCGCGGCGACGCCTGCCTGGAATTGATAGCAGCCGATGAGGAGAAGGCTGCCGAACAACAGAACGTCGCCGGAGGCGGCCGCGAGAGAGCGTGCGCGCGGCGACGCTGCCAGCCGGGCCTCGAGCGGAATGGCGAGCGCGCCGAGGGCGAATTCGAACACCCGGAACGGCGTCAGGAAGAACACGGCGTCCGGATCGCGCGATGACCAGAGTGTGGCCGCGGCAAGGGACAACAACCCGATCGCGGCAATGGCACCGAACACATGCCGGCGCGTGCCGAGCCACATCAGCAGCAGCGGCGCCAGCGCGTAGAATTGAACCTCCGCCGACAGCGACCACAGGTGCAGCAGCGGCAACTGATCCGCGCTCGGCGCGAAATAGGCGCTGGCCTCGCGCCAATATTGGATGTTGGCGATCGAGAGCAGGCCGTGTGTCGCCTCCTTCGCGAGCTGGCGCAGGGCTTCCGGCGACAGGAACAGCCAACCGACCGCGAACGTGGCCGCAATGGTCACAACCAGCGCCGGCAGGATGCGCCGTGCCCGTCGCAGATAGAAGTCCGACAGCGAGAAACGCCGCGCGGCGACATCGCGCAGGATCTGCCCAGTGATGAGATAGCCGGAGATGACGAAGAAGATGTCGACGCCGGCATAGCCGGCCTCGAAGCCGGTGATCCTCAGATGGAAGAGAATGACGATGACGACAGCGATCGCCCGAAGGGCATCGATGTCAGCCCGATGACTGCGTTCCAATGTCGTCCACTCCGCGCATTCCTCGAGGCGGACGAGTTGCGCAGACACGGATGGCAACAGCGGGAAACAGTCATGACGTCATCGGACCCATCCGATGACACCGCGCGGGCGATGCCGTGGCGGACGTGAAGGAAGTTTGCTGAAGTCGGCCGCAAGTTCGGCAATCCGTTGAACGATCAGCTCGAATACGGCAATCTGGCGGCGCTGAGGGACAATGCGGGGCTGAGGAGCGGTGATGAACCTGTTGCGAGGAGAATGGCGGGCAGCGTTCGCGGGAATAGCCGTCGCGGCGCTGCTGGCGGCGGCCACCGCAGCCTCGGCGCAAGCCCAGACGCCTGCTCCCGCGCCCGGTCCCGCTCAGACCACGGTCGAGCGCAACGCCAAGGGCGTCGCCGGCAAGCCGATCCAGGTCGGCATCTATCTCAACGTCCAGCCCGACTGCTCATCCGGGCCCCTTCCCGCCATCCGCCTTGTGTCGCCGCCCGGCAACGGCACCGTCACGATCAAGCGCGGCAAGGTCAGCGCCACCAACTACAAGCAGTGCCTCGCCCTGGAAGTGCCGGGCTTCATCGCCTTCTATCAGTCGAAGGCCGACTTCGCCGGCACCGACACGGTGACGCTCGAGGTCAAGTTCCCGCAGGGCCGCACCGAAGTGCAGCGGATCATGATCAACGTCGGCGTCGGGCCGGCAGGGCAGAAGATCTGAGCCGCAGCGCATCGGCGCGCCGCCGCCTCCAGCCATGAAAAAGGGCCGCCTCATGGGCGACCCTTTGCTTCTGCTGTTCCAAGCCGACCGGATCAGACGTGGACCTGCGTCTGGGCGTGGCTGTTGTCGATGATCATCTTGATCACGTCGTCGCCGGCCGTGAGGTTGCCGCCGGTGTCCTTGATCGTCGCGACGTTGGTCCAGCCGGAGCCGGCGTTGATCTGCAGCGTCAGGTCGCCGTTGTTCAGCACGCCGCTGCCGTTGGCCGAGGCCAGGCTGGTGTGCCCGCCGCTGTCGACGAAGCGCACCGCGTCGGCATGGTTGCCGGACACGCTGGCCAAGAGGCCCGAGAGGTCGATGACGTCGCCGGATGTGCCGGTCTGGAAGTCCAGGATGGTGTCGAGCCCGCCGCCGGCGAGATCGCCGGCGTTCCACTTGAACGTGTCCGATCCGCCATTGCCGGTCAGCTTATCCGAGCCGGCGCCGCCGATCAGGACGTCGTTGCTCGAGGAACCGTTGATGACGTCGTCATAGGCCGAGCCGATGACGCCTTCCATGTTCTTGTAGGTGTCCTGGCCGATCCCGGACAAGGTCGGGCCGGTAGTGTTGCTGCTGCTCTGCGTCAGCGTGAAGGTGATGCCGGCCGTCGCATCCGAGAAGTCGAGCAGGTCGATCCCTGCCCCGCCATCGATGGTGTCGTTGCCGCCGCCGCCGCGGATGATGTCGTCGCCATCGCCGCCATTGATCGCGTTGGCAGCACTGCTGCCGATAAGGATGTCGTCGCCCGAGCCGCCGGTCACGCGCTCGATATTGGCGATCGAGCTGAAGCCGGTGGCCGTGCCGGCGCCGAGATTGACCGTCACGTCCTCGCTGGTGATGTAGGTCAGGGTATCGCTGCTGCTGCTGCCGAGATCGGCGGTCACGGCCTCGATATTGCTGAGCTTGGTTCCGTTGACGTCGGTGATCACGCCGCCGGCAACCGTGACATAGATCAGATCCTGGGACGACGTCCCCTCGATGACGAACGTGTCGGTGCCGATGCCGCCGTCGACGGTGTCGACGCCGTCGTTGACGCCCCAATAGAAGGTGTCGTTGCCGGAGCCGCCGATGGTGACGTCGTTGCCGCTGCCGCCCCGGATGGAGTCGTTGCCGGCGCCGCCGTTGATGTAGTCGTTGCCGGCGCCGCCGAGCAGCGTGTCGTTGCCGCCGAGGCCGTAGATGCCGTCGTCGTCGGCACCGCCGTTGAAGTTGTTGCCGCCGCTCGACCCGATCATCACGTCGTAGCCGTTGTTGGCATTGGCCTCGAGCGGGTTGTCGACCGTGGCGGTGATCGCGTCGCCGTCGTTGGCGCTGTAGCCGGACAGCCACGGGGCCGAACCGACCACCCACGACTTGTCCGACAGCGAGTTGATGGTGAGGTTGAGCGCACCATTGTCGAGCGCATTGAAGGCCAGATAGGTCGATACGGACGATACCGAGTCGGTGGCCGTGACCTTGTAGACATACAGGCCCGCGTCGTTGTTGCTCGGATCTCCGGTGAACTGATTGCCGGTCCGGTGGATCCAGCTGTCGTCGCCGGTCGAGCTGTAGACGAGGCTGTAGGTGTAGGTGACCGTCCCCATTCCGCCCGAGAACAGCGTCGCCGCGTCCAGGCTGATCACGTTCGGCGAGTCGCTGTTCTTCGACAGCGCATAGCGTCCGTCGGCGCTCGTGGTGTCCACCACGGCCAGCGGCGCGGGCTCATTCGTGCCGCTGATGGTCACGTCGATGACCTGGCTGGCCGTGCCGTCGACCGACTTCACCGTCAGCGTGTCATGCTTGACGTCGCCATTGTTGAGCGCCTGCACGTTGGCAGCCGAATTGTTCAGCGTATAGCCCCAGTCGCCTGTCACCGCATTGAAGGTGAAGGTGCCATACGTCCCCGCCAGCGAAGCCGGCGTCTGGAACTGGGCTTCTCCGCTATCGACGTCGGTGACCGTCAGGGTCCCGCCTGCCGTCAGCGTGGCGTCCTCCTTGACCGCACCGCTTGCCATGCCCGCGATCGACGCCGCATCGTTGACGCCGTTCACCGTAACGGTGACGGTCTGCATCGTCGTCCCGCCGTGACCGTCATCGATCTTCACCGTATAGGTCTGATCGATATGGTCGCTGGCGCGCAGCGACTGGATGTCGGCGTCATTGACGGCGAACGTCCAGTTCACCTTGTGGCCGGTATTGTCGACCGTGGCGCTGAACGAGCCGTAGTAGTTGCTGCCGGCCGGTGTCGTGTAGGTCACGGTCTGGGCATCGCCGTCCACGTCGGTGAAGGCGATCGCGCCGGACGCCTGCTCCACTCCCGGTGTCACGACCGTGCTGGGCTGCACCGAGATGTCGTCGATGACGGCGCCGCCGCCGCTCGCGAACTTGATGGTGGTCGACGTCGAGGTCGCGGTGAACTGGTAGGTCTGCTCCGTCCAGCCAAAGTTCCAGGCGCTCGTCGTCAGAAGGGTTGTTCCATCAACGGCTGATGTCACGGCCGTGCCGTAGGTCATCACGTAGAAGTCGACGGTATAGGTCACGCCGACGACGGTGCTGATGGTCTGGCTCATCGAGCTCGATGCGCCGTAGAAATCGGCCGAGCCGCCGTCCGTGCGGCCGCCCACGACGGTGACGGCATGGGCGCCCCCGACCGTCCACGCATCCAGCGTGTAGAAGTTGCCGTTGTAGTAGCCGAACGAGCCGTTCTGGATCAGGTTGCCGCTCGGCGCCGCATAGGAGGCGTCCTCCGTGACGCTTGCCGTGGTCGTTCCCGCCCCGAAGGTCGGCGCGTGGTTCGGCGCCGTGACCGAGCCGGTCTGGCCGCTGGTCACGTTCTCGGCAAAGCCCTGGCCGTCGGTGTAGGTGACGTTGGCCGAGATCTTGTGGCCGACGTCGTTGGAGCCCAGCGTGTAGGTCGAGCCCGTCGCGCCGTTGATGACGGCGCCGTCGCGCAGCCAGTGATAGACGACGTTCGACGCGGCACCATCCGGATCGCTGCCGAGATTGGCGGTCAGCGTCTGACCTTGCGTCGCCGTGCCCGACACCGTCACGCTCGCAGCGCCGTCATTGACCGGCGTGATGGTCAGCGTGAAGGCGTCCGAGACGGCATATTCGCCGTCGCTGGCGTAGACCGTGACGTTGACCGTGCCTGCGAAATTGGCCGGCGGGGTGCCGCTGAAGGTGCCGGTCGTGGCGTCGAAGTGCAACCACGCCGGCAGGTTGCTGCCGTCGCTGAGGTTCGCCGACAGCGTCAGCGGGTTCGCGGTGCCATCGAAGCGGCCATCGACATCGGCAAACGTGTTCGACGGGATGGTGAAGCTGAACGGCTGATCTTCCGCCGAGCTGCGGTCGGTCAGCGCGTTCTGCAGGACCGGCGCGTCATTGTTGCCGAGGATCTGGATCGTCACCGCCTTGGCGGTGCCGTCCTCCGTGTAGACCGTGAAGCTGTCGGTCAGCGTGGTCTCGCCTTCCTTCAGCGCCTGGATTCTCGGGTCGTTGTTATAGATGCCGTAGGTCCATCTGCCATCGCTGCCGATGTCGTACCAGCCGTAGCCGTTGGCCGTGTTCGAGGACGTCGCCTGCCACACATCGTTGTGCCCGTCGACGTCGGTCGCATTGAGGTCGCCGCGGGCGATGCCGTAGAGCGGGCTGCTCTGGCTGTTCGCGATGCCGCCCTCCTCGGCGACGGTGCCGGTGGCGTCACCGCTGATCACGGCCGCGTCGTTGACGCCGGTGACCGTGATCTTGAGCGTCGCGGTGTTCGACACCGCGCCCGACGGATCCTTGTCGGTATAGGTGAAGGTGTCCACCGCGGGCACGCCCGCCGCCAGCGCATCGGCCTTGTCGGCGACATAGGTGTAGGAGCCGTCCGAATTCAGCGTCAGATGGCCGTAGGCGCCCTCGATCGAGGTGCCGACGCCCGCCCCCTGCGTCACGCTGCCGGTGCCAGCCACGACGCCGGACACGACGAGCGAGCTGACGGGGTTGTCGACGTCGCTGTCGGCCACCGAGCCGCCGGTCGAGCCGCGGATCACGCCGTTCGCCGCCGAGATGTTGAGGCTGCCATCCTCCAGCACCGCATGGGTGTCGGAGTTCGCCACCGGCGGGTGGTTGGCGGGGATGACCTCGACGCTGACGGTCTGGGTGGCACTCAGATTGCCGCCGCCGACATTGCCGTTGTCGTTGATGGTGATCGTGACCGACCCCGGATGGTCGCTGTTCGGGGTGAAGACGGCAGAGGCCAGATAGGTGTTCAGATCGCTGATCTTGAACCCGCTCATCGAGAGCGTCTGTTCAGCGTTGAAGACGCCGAGCGACGGAATGGACAACGTGCCGCCGGAGATGTCGAACCTCACGGACTCGACGACATCGCCGTCCGCGTCGGAGAAGGTGATCGCGTTCGCTCCGGTGAAGGCGAACGAGGCGCCTTCATTGGCCGTCACATGCGTCGGGGCATGGATCTCCGGCGCATCGTTCACCGGCGCCACGTTGATCGTCAGCGTGCCGGTGTCCGTCTGTCCGGCCGCATCACGCACCGTGTAATCCACGGTATCCGCGCCATAGAAGTCGGCCTTGGGCTTGTAGACATAGGTGCCGTCGGCATTGAAATGGATCGTGCCGCCCTTGGCCGTCGTGAAGTCACCCGCCACCACGCTCAGCGTGTCGCCCGTATCCGGGTCGCGGTCGTTGTGCAGAACGCCCTGCACCGGATTGGACACGGTCAGCGTCGTGTCCTCGTTCACGCTGGCCGTGTCATCCACGGCCCTGGGAGCATCCTCGATCGGGTTGATGTTGATCGTGATCGTCTGCGTCGCGCTCAGATTGCCGCCGCCGACATTGCCGTTGTCGTTGATGGTGATCGTGACCGATCCCGTCACGTCGTTGTCGGCGGCCGGCGTGAACACCGCCGACGCCAGATAGGTGTTCAGATCGCTGATCTTGAACCCGCTCATCGAGAGCGTCTGGCTGGCGTTGTAGACGCCGAGAGACGGGATCGCGAACGTGCCGCCGGAGATGTCGAACCTCACGGACTCGACGACATCGCCGTCCGCATCGGAGAAGGAGAACGCGTTCGCGCCGGTGAAGGCGAATGGCGTATCCTCGTTCGTCGTCACCTGCGCCGGCGCATGGATCTGCGGCGCGTCGTTGACCGGGGTCACCGTGACATCGATCGTCTGCAGTGCGGTGTTGACGACGTCGGTGTGGACGTTGCCGTCCGACAACGTAGCCTGGTCGGTAACCTCCGCGACCACCGACAGCGAGAACGTGCCGTTGTAATTCGCGGGCGGCGTGATCTGCAGCGGATGGCTGTCGAACGCGGCGATCGCGGCGGCGCTATCGATCACCCACTTGCCGGCGTCAGCGCCGGTTCCGGCATGGCCGACCGAGAAGGTCGCGCCGGCCGGATAACCTGTAATAAGCAGCCGCAGGCTTTCGGAGCCGTCGGTGTCGGTGACGGCGGCACTGATGAGCTTCAGGTTGATCGTGGTGTCCTCGGCACCCGAGGCCGGGCCGAGATCCATGAAGCCCAGCGTCAGCGCGTCCGCCTTCGGTGCGACGTCGACCGTGACATGCGCGGTCGCGGTCCCGCCATCGCCGTCGCTGACCGTGTAATCGAAGCCGGCAACGCCCGAGAAGTTCTTGTCCGGCGTGAACACCGGATTGCCGTTGGAGAGCGAAACGGTGCCGTGCGTCGCGTTCGACACGCCGCTGACGGTCAAGGTGTTGTTGTCGACGTCGGTGTCGTTGTTGAGCAGGCTGAGCAGCGCGTTGACCGTGAGCGGGCTGTCCTCGCTCGCTTGCACCGCGTCGTCATGAGCCACCGGCGGCGTGTTGAAGACGCCGGTCAGCGTGCGCGTGCCGTCGGTGAATGCAAAGCTCTCATAGTTCGTGAACGTATCGGTCAGGCCGTTGTGGGTGACCTGCACGCCGATCAGCGTCACGCCGTCGGTGGCGAACACCTTGGTGTAGGTCGCCTCGGCGAACTTGAAGCCGAACTTCACGGTGTCGGTGTCAGATCCGCCGTCGGACACAACGCTGGTGTTGCCGGCAAACCGGAAGAGATCCAGCGTGTCGCTGCCGGAGCCACCGTTGAACACGATGGTCGACGGCGCGATCGCGGTGCCGCTGATATCGGTGATCGTCACCGTGTCGCTGGCAGTGCCGCCGGTGATCGTGATGCGCTCGATCTCGTCGGCGCGGATGGTCGCTCCGTTCGGACCGTCATAGCGCACCAGAATGTCGGTGGCGTTGCTGGCGGAGGGATCGTTCAGCGTCGGATTGATCTCGGTGCCGGTCGAGGTCTTGCCGATGGTGAAATTGCGCGCATTTCCATCGCCCGTGATCGCGAGCACGTCGTAGTTCGGAAAGGTCGTGCCAGACTCCGAGCCGCCGTCGATGACGTCGCTGCCGTCGCCCACCGTGTAGAGGAAGGTGTCGTTGCCGGCGCCGCCGAACAGCCGGTCGCCACCTCCTCCGCCGATGATGATGTCGTTGCCGGCGCCGCCATACAGGACATCGCCGCCCACGCCGTTGCCGCCGACCAGAATGTCGTCGCCATTTGAGCCGTGGGCCTCGGTCACGCCGCCGAGCTTGTCGGTGCCGACCACCTTGTCGGTCACCGCGGCGCGGTCGGTCACGCTGTGAGCCCCGACCGTCTCGCCGAGGACCGTCGCCGAGGTATCGCCGAGATTGACGAACACCGGCGAGTTCGGCGCGTCATAGCGAGTCGTCGTCACCGTGCCGGCAGCATCGACCCGGACGGTGAAATTGTTGGTGAAGACGTCATGGTCGCGATCCTCGACCGCGAAGGCGAAATTGATGTCGAGATACTGGTCGGCCGCGCTCGAGGTCCCGATCGGCGCGGGGTGATCGAGCGGCTGCAGCAAGGTGAAGTTGTAGGAGCCGGTGCCGGCCTCGGACAGCGTCACCGTGAAGACCGCGGCATCAGCCGCGTTGCCGGTCACCAGACCATTCTGGCCGATGTAGCTGCCACCGCTCATGCGATAGGCGGTCAGCGTGGTGTGATCGGCCGACATGACGTAGGTCAGACCGAAGCCGAGCGAGGTCAGCCCGGAGAGCTGGTGGTTGGCCGCATCGTAGGCGCGCACTGGCGACGCGCCGAGGAACGTCACCGACGGACCGGAGCTGTCGCCATCGGCCCCATAGGTGATGCGCAGATCGACCGCGCCGGTCGAGACGCTGCCGGCTGCCTCCGAGATCGCGACGGTGTCGACGTCCTGCGACTGCGGGCTGTCATCGTTGACGGTGATGATGATCTGATCGTGCAGCGCAACGGAATCGCCGTCGGAATCGGTGGCGGTCACCGCCGTCGACAGATCGAGCGTCAGCGTGTTGTCATGGCCGGTGCCCACGTGGTCCAGCGCGCCCTTCAGACGGAACGAATACTGGCCGGTGTTGGCATCGACCTGGAATTCGAAGATCGTGACGCTGCCAGCCTTGGCGATCAGCGTGTTGTCGACCCCGATGCTGTAGGTCAGCGCCACGCCGCCCGACGTCAGCGACAGCAGCTCGGGCGCGAGGTTGGTCTTCTCGACCGTATAGGTGCCGGGCCTGTCGGCGCCGAACGACACCAGCGAGCTCAGATTGCCGGTGAAGTAGGAATCGTTGCCGTTGCCGTCGCCGTTGAGGTCGCCGCCATGGTTGCCGGTCGCGGTCACTACCGTTCCGTTCGGCAGCTCGCTCTCGTAGACCGCCGCTCTCAACACCGTCGCGGTCGCGACGGGGGTGTCGTCGTCGATCGTCACGGCGAATGACGAGCTGGCGCTGTCGCCATCCGCATCGGTGGCGGTGAAGCCGAAGGTCAGCTTGACGTCGTTCTCGTTCTGGCCGGCCGGATGATCGACGTGCTTCAGCAGCGTGAAGCTGTAGCTGCCTGCACCGGAATCATCGAGCGAGACCTTGAACACCTGGCTGGCCACCGACGGCGGGTTGCCGTTGGTCGGATTGCTGCCGGTGTAGCCATAGACCGTATTACCGACGACCCAGAGCTTGACCTGGACGCCCTCGACCGTCAGCGAGCCCGCGTCCGAAGTGGCGTTCTGGCCGTTGGTGATGCCGCTGAACGCGACCGCGCGGTTCACGCTGCCGCTGTTGTTGTCGTCGGCGCCCCAGGAGATCGCCAACGAGCCGTTGGCCGTGACATTGGCACCGGCGACGTCGCCGGTGGCCGCTCCGGTGTTGCCGCCGGAAAGCCCATCCTCGTCGACGGTCCCGGCATCAGCCGTGCCGATCGCGGGCCGGCCGTTGTCGTCATTGATGGTGACGGTGAAGTTGCCGCCGGAGGCGGTATCGCCATCGGCATCGGTCGCGGTGAAGCCGAGCTTCAGCGACAGTGCATTGGTCTGGCCCGAGCCGACGTGATCGACATTGTCCAGGAGCTCGAAGGTGTAGCTGCCGGAGCCGTCGTCGGACAGCGTGATGTGGAACACCTTGCGGTCGTTCGTCGTGAGCTGGCCGCCATTGTCGTTGGCGACGCCCCAGATCTCGGTGTCCGACACGCGGATGAACTGCACCGCCGTGCCGTTCGACGTCAGCGTCGGGCTGCCTGCGCCGGTGGTCTTGACCACGTCGCCGGTATGGATCGCGCTATCGAACGCGACGCTGCGATTGGCCGCGCCCGAATTGTTGTCGTCCGCGCCCCAATTGATGTTGAGCGCGACATTGGACGCGGTCTGGGTCTGGAACACCTCCGCCCCGGCGGATCCGGTGGTGTTCTCGGTCACCGTCGCTGCGGTCGGCGAACCGAGCACCGGCACGTCGTCCTTGACCGAGACGGTGAAGCTGTTGCTGGACGTGTCGCCGTCGCCATCGGTCGCCGTGAAGCTGAAGGACAGCTTGACGATGTTCTCGCCGCTGCCGGCGGGATGATCGAGGGTGCCGAGCAGCTTGAAGCTGTAGGAGCCGTCGTTCTGGTCGCTCAGCGACACTTCGAACACGCGGGTGCCGTGGGCGAGATCGCTGCCGGTGTAGCCGACCAGCACGCCATTCTCGAAGCTGTACTTCACCGTCTGGCCGTCCGACGTCAGCGCCAGGTTGCGGCCTGCGCTGTCCTCGGCGTCGACATTCGCGCCTGCGCTCGTGTAGCGGAAGCTGACCGAGCGGTCGCCGAGCCCGCCGCCCGAGGTCTTGTTGCTGTCGTCGGAGCCCCAGCTGATGTTGAGGTCGCCGCTGACCGCGGTCGGCTCCTTGGAGACATCGGTGCCGCCCGGCAGATCGTCCTCGTCAACGGTCCTGGCATCGCCGGCCGCCGCCACCGGCGCGGTGTCGAGCACCGTGACCTTGAAGCTGCTGGTGACGCTGTCGCCGTCGGAATCGGTGGCCTTGAAGCCGAACGTCAGCGGCAGGCTGTCATCGTTCTGGCCGGACGCCGGGTGGTCGATGTTGTCGTACAGCGTGAACTTGTAGCTTCCATCGCCGCTGTCGGACAACTGGATCGTGAAGACGGTGCGGTGATCCGCGGTGACCGCCGTCAGCAAGGTGCCGTCGCCGGAGATCGTGTAGCTGATCGCCGAGCCGTCGGAGGTCAGGCCCGCGGCGCCGGCGGCGGTCGTGAAGGCCACCGCGCGGTTGTGCCCGACACCCGTATTGTTGTCGTCGGCGCCCCAGGAGATGTCGAGGCTGCCGGTCTGGACCGTCGAGTTCGATGCATCCGGATGGCTGGTGTCGTAGCCGTCGGTCGGCAGGCTGGCCTCGCTGACGGTCTCGTCCTCGGGGCAGCCGACGGTCGGGACGTCGTCCGTCACCGCCACCGTGAAGCTGCTCGCGGCGCTGTCGCCGTCGGAATCGGTGGCCTTGAAGCCGAAGCTCAGCGCCAGGCTGTCGGTGCCCGACTTGCCATGATCGAGGTTGTCGAGCAGCGTGAACTTGTAGCTGCCGTCGCCGTCATCGCTCAGCGTGACGGTGAAAACGGTGCGGTGATCGGTGGTGACCGCGCTCAGCGTGGTGCCGTCGGACGAGACCACATAGCTGACCGCATAGCCGTTCGACGTGAGCCCGTCCGGTGCGGTCGTGTTGAAGAACGCCACCGAGCGGTTGTTGGTCGCGCCGGAATCATTGTCGTCGGCGCCCCAGGAAATCGCGAGACGGCCGGTCTGCACCGTCGAGTACGGCGAATCCGGGAACAGGACGTCATAGAGATCGGTCGGCAGGTTGGCTTCGCTGACGGTCTCGCTCTCGGCGTGTCCGATCGTCGGGACGTCGTCGACCACGGTGACGGTGAACGTGCTGCTGCTCGAATCGCCGTCGGAATCGGTCGCGGTGTAATCGAAGGTCAGCTTGACGACGTTGCTCTCCTGCCCGGCCGGATGATCGAGATTGCCGAGCAGCTTGAAGGTGTAGGTGCCGGTGCCGTCGTCATCGAGCGAGACCTCGAACACGCGCTGACCGGAATTGAGGCTGTTGCCGGTGTAGCCGACCAGCGCGCCATGATCGAAGGCGTATTTCACCTGCTGACCGTCCGACGTCAGGCCACTGAGGCCGACGTCGCTGCCGTTGGTCACATGGACGTCGTCGGCGGCGTTGGACGTATTGGCGAAGCGAACCGAGCGATCGGCGGCGCCGCTGTCGTTGTTGTCGGCACCCCATTTGATGTTGAGCGCGCCGGTCACCTGGGGATCGCGGCTGCCGCCATCGTGACCGCCGAAATCGTGACCGCCGAAATCGGGGCCGCAATCGCCACCGCCAGCGTTGAGATCAGCTTCGCTGATGCTCTTGGCCGTCCCGGTATGCGCCTCCGGGCTGTCGTCGTTGACGCTGACCTTGAACGTGCCGCTGACCTGGTCGCCGTCGGAATCCGTGGCGACGTATTTCAATGTCAGCGCGATGCTGTCCTCGGTGTTGGGCACCGGGTGGTCGAGATTGTCGAGCAGCGTGAAGCTGTAGGATCCGGAATCGAGGTCGGACAGCTTCACTGTGAACACGGCGGCATTGGCCTTGTTGCCGGTCCAGTTGCCGTTGCCGTCGATGTAATGCTGTCCATCGAAGCGGTAGGCCGTGATCAACGTGCCGCCTTCGCTGACGTCGTAGGTCAACGCGACGCCGTTCGAGGTCAGGTGCTGCGCGGCGAGCGTGGTGGTGGCGTCGGACGCGAAGGTGACGGCGCGGTCGCCGTTCACCGGGGACGCACCGGTGATCCCGACATTGCCGAGATTGTTGGCGCTGTCGCTGCCCCAGGAGATGCCGAGATCGCCCGTTGCGACGGTGTTCTGGCCGGGGACGTCGCCAGACCCGCCCGCGAGCCCGGTCGGGAGCCCGTCCTCATCGACCACGCCGGTCGCAATCTCCCGGTTCAGCACCGGCGCGTCGTCGTTGATCTTGACCGTGAAGGTGTCGGAGACCGCATCGCCATCCGAATCCGTGGCGACGAAGCCGAGGGTGAGCGTGACGTCGTCCTCGGTGTTGTGGGCCGGATGATCGATATTGTCGATCAGCGTGAAGCTGTAGGACCCCTGCCCCTGGTCGGACAGCGACACCGTGAACACCGCAGCCTTGGCCGGATCACCGGTGGCATGGCCCTCGCCGTCGACGTAGGTGTGATGCGCTTCATCGTAGCGGTAAGCGGTCAGCAGCGTGCCGTCGGGGGACACGGTGTAGGTCAGCGCGACGCCGTTCGACGTCAGATGCTGGCCGGTGAGCGTCGAGATCACGTCGGAGGCAAAGGTGACGGCGCGGTCGCCATTGACCGGCGTACCGTTGATGCCGCCGTCGACATGGCTGTTGGCACTGTCGGCGCCCCAACGGATGCCGAGGAAATCGGTCACCGTCAGATTGGCGCCGGCTGCGTCCTTGCCGTCCGAATAGGAGTTGCCGGGATTGCCGAGACCATCCTCGTCGACCACGGAGTAGCTGACGCGCTCTCCAAACACCGGAGCGTCGTCGTTGACCTCGACATTGAAGCTGCCGTGGATTGCGTCGCCGTCGGAATCGGTGGCGACGAAGCCGAAATACAGCCCTTGATTATCCTCGCTGCCGTGGACCGAATGATCGAGATTGCCGGTGAGATTGAACGTGTAGGAGCCCTGGTCCTGATCCGACAGCGAGACGGTGAACACCGTGGCGCTGGCGAGGTCCTCCGTCGGCTTGCCGTTCGCGTCGACATAGGTCTCGTGGGCGGCGTCGTAGCGATAGGCGGTCAGCAGCGTGCCGTTCTCGGAGACCTGATAGCTCAGCGCAATCCCGTTCGACGTCAGCCCCAGTTCCTCGAGCGAGGGAACGGTGTCGGCGGCGAAAGTGACGGCGCGATCACCCTTGACCGGGGCGCCATCGATGCCGCCGTCGACATGGCTGTTGGCGCTATCGGCACCCCACAGGATCGCGAGCGTCTTGGTCACCGTGAGATCGGCGCCGGCGACGTCGCTGCCTTGCGCATAGCTGTCGCCGGCATTGCCGAGTCCGTCCTCGTCGACCACGCCAGCGCTCGGCGCATCGCCGAACACCGGCGCGTCGTCGTTGACCTTCAGGGTGAAGCTGTCGGTGACTGCGTCACCGTCGGAATCGGTGGCGACGAAGCCGATGTTGAGCGTGATGTCGTCCTCGGTGCCGTGCACCGGGTGATCGAGATTGCCTTTCAGCTCGAACGTATAGGAGCCGTGATCCTGATCGGACAGCGCCACGGTGAACACCGTCGCGTGGGCCGAATCCGTCGGCTTGCCGTCTGCGCCGACATAGGTCTCGTGCTCGGCGTCATAGCGATAGGCGGTCAGCAGCGTGCCGTTCTCGGACACGACGTAGGTGAGACCGAAGCCGTTCGAGGTGAGATTCTGGGCGTCGAGCGTCGCGACCACGTCGGCCGCGAAGGTTACGGCGCGGTCGCCATTGACCGGCGCGCCATCGATGCCACCATCGACATGGCTGTTGGCGCCGTCGGCGCCCCAGCGAATGCCGAGCGTATCGGTGACCTTCAGGCTTTCGCCATAGGCGTCGCCGTCGTCCTTGTAGCTGTTGCCGGCGTTGCCGAGGCCGTCCTCGTCGACCACCGAATAGCTCGGCTTCTCGCCGAAGCTCGGGGCGTCGTCATTGACCTTCACCGTGAAGGTGTCGGTGATCGCATCGCCATCGGAATCGGTCGCGACGAAACCGATGTTGAGGGTGATGTCGTCCTCGGTGCCGTGCACCGGGTGATCCAGGTTGCCCGACAGCGCGAAGGTATAGGAGCCATGGCCCTGGTCTGACAGCGACACCGTGAACACCACGGCGCCCGACAGGCCCTCGCCTTCCAGCGGCTTGCCGTTGGCGTCGACATAGGTCTCGTGCGCGGCATCATAGCGATAGGCGGTCAGCACGGTGCCGTTCCCCGACACCTCGTAGCGCAGGGCAAAGCCGTCGGAGGTCAGATCCTTTGCCTCGAGCGAGGCCGCCACGTTTGCGGCGAAGGTGACGGCGCGGTCGCCATTGACCGGCGTTCCGTTGATGCCGCCGTCGACATTGTTGTTGGCGTCGTCGGAGCCCCAGCGGATTCCGAGCGTATCCGTGACCGTCAGGTCTTCGCCATAGGCATCATGGCCGTCGGCGTAGCTGTTGCCGGCATTGCCGAGCCCGTCTTCGTCGACCACCGAATAGCTCGGCTTCTCGCCGAAGCTCGGGCCGTCATCCGCGACGTTGACGGTGAAGGCGCTGTTGACGGGGTCGCCGTCGGCGTCGGTCGCAACCACCTTGAAGGTCAGCGGCAGCGAGGCGTCGTTGGCGCCGTTGTGGTCGATATTGTCGGACAGCGTGAAGGTGGCGCTGCCGGAGCCGGTGTCGGACAGCGACACGGTGAAGATGGTGCGTGCGCCCTTACCCTCGCCTGCGGTCGCGATGATCTCGGTGCCGTTGGCCGACAGCGTGTAGGAGATGGCCTCGCCGTTCGAGGTCAGGCCCAGCGCCTGCAAGGTCGCGATCTCGGACGCATCGAACACCAGCGAGCGGTCGCCGTCGACCACGGTGCCGTTGGAGCCGCCATCGACCTTGCTGTTGCCGTTGTCGGCGCCCCAGCCGATGTTGAGGTCCACGCTCGCGGTGGACGGCTCGAAGCCGTCGCCGCCCACGACCTTGGCGACGAGCTCGCTCTCGCCGCCGCCTTCGCTTCCGCCGCCGGTGTGCTCGGCGACATTGATCGCCTCGACGGTGCCGGCGACCGGCGAATCGTCGTTGACGCCGATCACGATCGTCACCGGCGCGGTGTCGCCGCTGCCGTCGATGGCGATGACGTTGATGGTGAGGTTCAGCGTGTCTTCGGTGCCGAAGACCGGATGATCGAGCGGCTGCAGCAGCGTAACCGTGTAGGTCCCCGCGATCGTCGAGTTGGCGTCGAGCGTGACGGTGAAGACCTGGTTGGCGACGATCGAAGGATCACTGCCGATATAGCCGATCAGTTCCGGCTGGCCGTTGACCGTGGTGATCGCAAAATGCACCTCCTGGCCGCCGGACGTCAGCCCGGCAAGACCAGGCTGTGACGCCGCGAACGCAAAGGCGCGGCCGATCACGTCGGTGCCGAAGTCGACGTTCAGCGAACCGGTGAAGCTCGTCACCACGCCGCCGATGTCGCCGCTGCCGCCGGGCCGGCCTTCGGACAGGCCGTCCTCGTTGAGCACCACGCTGTCGGCAACGCCGGCGATTGGCGTCGGATTCGGCGTGACCGGGTTGTCGCCGAATTTGGTGGTGGAGTCCTCGGGTCCCAGCAGCCCGAGCGGCGTGCCGACGGTCAGCGGGTCGACCTTGAACGTCCCGAAGTTCGCGCCGGCAGGCACGCCGGGCGCACCGGGCGTACCCGCGGCGGGCAGCACCGACTGGTCGGTGGTGATCGGAAACAACTCGGCGAACTGATCGCCATTGATGATTCGGTCGGGGCCGACTTCGAAGCTGACGTCCTTCAGCGGGGCGCCGTTGGCGTCGAAAACCGGGTCGATCGAGACCGTCGACTGATTGTCGAACAGGATGATCAGGCGGTCGCCGATCTTGACGAAGGTCAGCCGCTCGCTGGCGATATCGCTGAAATCGATCTGGCTCTGGCCGTCGAGATGAATCGTAACGGCTTGATTGCCCGGCGGTTTCCCGATCTTGAGGTGCTTGGCCGAGGCGCTGGATGGCTGCGTGGACGTGCCGGTCAACTGGGCCAGCAGGACAGGAGCATTCATGCGCCAAAACCTCCAAATATGGGGCGTTTTGGTGGCGCCCCATTTCTAATCGTTAAACTATTATTAAACGAGAATACGGGTCAATATTACCGGTTCTTGTTAATCGGACTTTAGGGACTTTGGGTAAATGCAGTCAAGTGCAGCGGCATTTATGAAGGGAAACAAGGCTGTGCCTATGCTTCCGTCCCCCGCGCGGCAGGGGCGGAACGACAAGAATAAATGGAGGCAGGGCCGGGAGAATTACTGCTAATTGGCAGTTATTCGATCACACAATACTTGGGGAACAACACGCACGCTGTTGGGAATAAAAGCTTGCCGCCATGAAACGGCCGAAATGGAACCGGCCTCTCGCGAATTATTTGCGAAAGGCAGGAACTATTCTTGAGGAGCGTCGAAGTCGCGGCAGATTGCCTCAGATGCGACTGACCACGCAGGCCACCGGTTCGTATTTGCGGAAATACAACAATGCCTGGTCACCGATGCCATCGAGCCACACGCCGCGGCCCGCATAGCGATAGCCGTCGCCCATCGGGACGAGACGGACCGGAATCGCACGGTGAGGATGGAGGTAGAGTTGCGCGGTAACGATCTCGCCCGGCGCGAGCACGGGACGAGAGCGCAGCACGTAGCTGCCGCCATTCTCGCAGGCGATCGAAAACGCAGCGCCCGGCAGCATCACCGCGTGAGCCTGTGCACCGCCGATGAATCCACCGATCGCCGACAGGGCCAATGCCCCGCAAACCATGACTTGCTTGATATTCACCGCGGCCCCCTGCTCGCCAGCTTCCCTGCGCGCATTAAGACCGCAAATGACCTCGGCTACAAGCCGTCCACCTGCGACATTCAGAGCAGCAGCGGCCGCCCCGGATTCCCGCCACCGCCGATGTCGGCCTCCGCCGCCGGCGTGACGTCGCTCTCGCTTTCGTGGTGCGGCCGCTCGGCATAGGGCGCAGCGAACAGGCTGACGCCGCGGTGATCGATGGCAAACAACGGCATGAAGGACTGCAGATCGCGGCCTTCCATCAGAGCGGCCCGCCGGTTGTCGAGCACGGACCATTTGCCGTCGAGCCGCACGGCGACGACGGCGTGATCCTGCCGCACGGCGAGGTCTCGGACCAGCAGCAGCTTGAGATCCGATTCGGGCGTCCCCGCCGCCAGCAGCAGCGCGTATTTGGCAATCGCGTAGTCTTCGCAGTCACCGAGTCCACTGCGCAAGGTCTGCAGTGGCGAACTCCAGACGTCCGGCAGGCCGTGTTGCTGATCGTCGCTGACGTAGCGCACCGCCTGGTTGACGCCACGATTGATCATTTCCGCGCGCGTGCGGCCGTCGCTCGCCGCAGACGCCGACCGGGTCAGCGCGACGAAAAGGCGCTCCGAGGCCGAGCAGCGCGCGTCATCGCGGTTGCAACGTTCGACCGAGATCCGCTCGCTCGCCATCGCGCCCTGAATGCCACGCCACTTCACCCACAGCACACCCTCGGGTGCGCGGAACGTCATCAGGCCGAACGGCTCGTCGCTGGGAGTCGCGACCGCGGGTCCCTGCGGAGCGTCGCTGACTGATCCCGCAGGCCCGGCCGGGTCGGTCGATGCGACTTCCACAGCAGCGGAGGCGGCGCGACGCAGGCCGTCATGCTTGGCAAGCACGGCATTGATGGTGAAGAAACGGACGGGCGGCGGTACCGGCAGCGCGCCATGCGCGGTGTCCTGCGGAGATCTACGATTCGAAGTCTCGGCAAACGCAGCGCCGGCCCAACCGGCCACGACCGACAACACAAGCGCAAGCCCCAGCGCGCGCGGGAGAACCCGCGGCCGATCGATCCGCAACATCAGTGACGCCCCGTATGCTCCGGGGCATCGGCCGACGTCATCGCGTCGATCCCTGTCCCGGTTGTTATCGGATCAGGGATAGGGCCGGCGCTGCTGCGGGCCGGTTAAACCGCGGTGATGTTCGCCGCCAAGCTGCGAACGCGACTAATCACGGCCGACCAAATCGCGTCGCATTTGAACGATTCAGATTTTGGCAACGCTGTCCGCCGCACGGGGCGCCCCGGATGAGCGCAGCGGCATTCTGGGTCACACGCGCTTTCGTGGAGAACCCGGGTTTCGGTGCGCTCGCGCGGACGCCTGCTCAGCGCTCGCGCAGCGCCTCGTCACGCAGCATGCGGGCGGGCTTGACCAGATAGTCCAGCACCGATTTCTTGCCCGTCAGGATCTCCACGGTCGCGACCATGCCGGGGAGGATCGGAAGCGGCTGCTGGGCGGTGCCGAGATGGTTCTTCTCGGTGCGCACCATCACGCGATAGAAGGTCTCGCCGCGCTCGTTCTTGTCGCCCTTCTCATCGGTGATCGTGTCGGCACTGATGCGCTCGACGCGCCCGTGCAACGAGCCGTACACAGATGAATCATAGGCGCTGAGCTTGACCACCGCCTCGTGGTTGGGACGGATGAAGGCGATGTCCTGCGGACGGATGCGGCCCTCGACCAGCAGCGTGTCGTCGAGCGGCGTGATCTCCATCAGGCTGGCGCCCGGCGCGACCACCGCGCCGATGGTGGTGACGTTGAGCTTGTTGACGATGCCGCGCACCGGCGAGCGCAGCTCGGTGCGTCGCACCCGGTCCTGGGCCGACTTGATGTTCTCGTCGAGCACGGCGAGATCACCGCGGGATTTCGCGAGATCGTCTTCGGCCTGCGCGCGGAAGGCGGTGACGATGTTGAGCCGGCGCGAGCGCGCCTCCTGCACCGCCGCCTCGGTCTTCACGATGCTCGCCTGCACCACCGCGAGCTGGCCGCGCATGTCGGTCGCCTGGCGGTCGGCGCGCAGCATCTCGATCTCCGGCACCACCTTCTGGTCGAACAGCTTGCGGGTCAGTCCCAGCTCGCGATTGAGCAGCGCCAGCGTCTCCGAGAAGCGCTTCTCGGTGGCCCTGAGCTCGTCGATCTCCTTGCTCTTCTGCTGTTCCTGCTGCTGCACCACGTCGATGTCCTGCGCGAGCTTGCGTGCATGGGCGTCGAACACCGCGCGCTCGGTCTGCACCGCGCGCGGGGCGTCGGCGACGAGGTCGTCGGGAAACTCGACCGGGCTGCGGCCCTCGGTCTCCGCCGCGAGCCGGATCACCCGGGCCGCCATCGCGCCGCGGCGCTCGCGGATCTCGCCGAACTGCGAGGCGAAATTGGTGTCCTCGATGCGCGCCAGCGGCTGATCCTTCTCGACGATCGCGCCTTCCTGCACCAGGAGGTCGGCGATGATGCCGCCTTCCAGCGACTGCACCACCTGGGTCTGGCGCGACGGCACGACCTTGCCGTTGCCGCGCTTGACCTCGTCGAGCACGGCGAAATGCGCCCAGATCAGGAAGGTGAAGAACAGGCCGAGCGAGGCGAGCAGCAGCATCCGCGCCGTCTTCGGCGTGCGCAGCTCGACGGCAGCCCTGATGTCGTTGGAGAACGCGAAATCGCTGTGCGCCATGTCACCTCGTCCCCTGGACCGGCTTCACCGCGTGGCTCGCGGCCGGCGCCGCCGCGGGCTGCTGCGGACGCAGCATGGTGAGGATCTGCGCGGTCGGCCCGTCGGCGACGATCTTGCCGGAGTCGAATACCAGGATGCGGTCGACCAGCGACAACAACGACGGTCGGTGGGTCGAGACGATGATGGACATCTCGCCTTTGGCCAGCGACTTCAGGCGCTCGAGGAATTCGCCCTCGCTGCGGACGTCGAAATGTGCGGTCGGCTCGTCGAGGAACAGCACGCGCGGCTTGCGGATCAGGACGCGCGCGAGCCCGATCGCCTGCTTCTGCCCGCCCGACAGGCTGCGGCCGCCTTCGGCGATCATCATCTCGTAGCCCTGCGGATGACCGGCGATGAAGGTCTCGACGCCGGCGAGCCGCGCGGCCTCCAGCACCTCCTCATCGGTCGCCGCCGGACGGCCGAGCGTGATGTTGTCGCGCAGCTTGCCGTAGAACAGGTCGGTATCCTGCAGCACGAAGCCGATGCCGGCGCGCAGATCGGCCGGGTCGTATTGCTGGATGTCGATCCCATCGATCAGGATGCTGCCTTCGGTCGGCGGATAGAACGCGGTGGCGAGGCGACCGACCGTGGTCTTGCCCGAGCCGACGCGACCGATGATGCCGATCTTCTCGCCGGGCTTGATGTCGAAGGAGACGTTGTCGAGCGCCTTGGTCTGGCTTCCCGGATAGGAGAAGCTGACGTTCTTGAACTGGATGCGGCCCTGGTTGATCTCGCGCGCGACGTAGATCTTCTCCGGCGGACGCTCACGGTCCAGCGACATCAGCCGGTCGATCGAGCGCAACGCCGACGTCGTCTGGGTGAAGCGCGTCATCAGGCCGGCGATGCCTGCGATCGGACCGAGCACGCGACCCGACAGCATGTTGGCCGCCACCAGCGCGCCGACCGAGAGCTTGCCGTCGAGGATCAGGAACACGCCGACGACGACCAGCAGCAGGCTGCAGAACTGGCTCGCGACGCTCGCCGCTGTCATCGCCATCGAGGCCCAGAACTGGACGTCCTCGCTGGAGCGCGCCTGCGCCGCCACCGAACGCTCCCACACCGTCTGCACCCGGCTCTCGCCGGCCACCGCGCGGACCGTCTCCATCCCGTTGAGCGATTCCACGAGAATGCCGTGACGCGCGGCGGATTGCGCCTGCATCTGCCGCATCGCGCGTTCGAGCGGCCGCTGGATCAGCAGCCCGACGGCGATCATCACCGGCAGCATCAGCAGCGGAATCCAGGCGATGGGACCGGCGATGATGAACAGCACGATGATGAACACGACCGCGAACAGCATGTCCGTCGCCGACACCACGGTGCCGGAGGTGAAGAACTCGCGCACCGAATCGAAGTCGCGGAGCTGATTGGCGAGGATGCCGACCGATGGCGGCCGCTTGTCCATCTTCAGCGACATCACGTGCTCGAAGATGTTCGCGGCGAGCACCACGTCGATCTTCTTTCCGGTCATGTCGATGATGCGGCTGCGCACCACCTTGAGCAGGAAGTCGAATCCGATGGCCAGCATGAGGCCAACGCCGAGTGCGACCAGCGAGGGGATCGCGCCGTTCGGGATCACGCGGTCGTAGACGCTCATCGTGAACAGGGGCGCGGCCAGCGCCAGGATGTTGACGATGAACGCGGCGATCGCGACATGGCCGTAATTGGCGCCGAAGCGGCTGACCACCGACCAGAACCAGTGCGTCTTCGGCACTTCACCGGCTGCCGCCACGCGCGGATCGGCAATTGTGGCGGGCCGCACCAGATAGGCGAAGCCGACATACCGCGCCGCGACCGCCTCGAAGCGCTCGATCGCCGGCTGTTCGCGGCGCGAAGGATCGACGATGGTGAGACGGCCGGCGGCCTCGTCGATCGTCAGCAGGATGCGCGTGGTGCCGTCGTGAAACATCAGCACGCAGGGCAGCACCAGCGCGGGAATATCGCTCAGCGGCCGTTCGACCAGTTGCGCCTCGAGCCCGGCCCGCTGCGCGGCGCGCTCGTAGAGCGCGATGCTGAGCACGCCGCTGTCGAGCGGCAATCCGGACAGCAGCGCGCTGCGGCTCAGGGCGCGGCCGTGATGAGCAGCGAGGTAAAGCAGACTGTCACTGAGAGGATCAGCTGCTGGTGCGGCTGCGCTCATCTGGGGCATCACGTGCGCCGTCTCTTCGAGCTCGAACCTTGTCGGACGAATGTTCAACGACGCCTCGGAAATCCATCTGGCCCACCGAGCAACGCGGACCGGCACCCATTGCTTCTTGCTAATAATTTGCCTTAGCCTAATTCTTTGGCCCGCACTTGGCTTTTCTGAGATTTTTACAGGTGTTTCGCGACAAACTCAGCGCAAAGTAAATGCGTATGGTGAAAAGCCGGCGCGACATGCACCGGCTCTTGTTAGTCTCACCTATTTCGGCGCGTGCCCGTTGGGGCTCTGAGCGTATCCGCCGTATTTTCCGGACGCGACGAACAGCGTCGTATCCTCGGGATCGCTCGAGGCCCACCGATCGCCAAAGGTAATCGGCGCGGGATGCTTCGGCGTACCGTCATGCAGGCCGAACATCGGCACCGGACCGGCGGAGCTCAGCGGCTGCGGTCCGGGCGCCGGCGCACTCAGCCGAATGGGCGCCAGGCTGTAGCCGATGAAGCCACTCGGCGTGTCCACCGGCTCGGTCTCCGGCGGATGCCCGGTCTTCAGGTAGTTCAGCATCTGGCCCATCGCGGCGAGCAGCTGATAGTCGGCAAACACCACCACACCGCGCGCCGACACCAGCGACACGTTGGCGTTGAAGTACTGGTTCTGGGAGTTCAAGAGATCGATCAGCGTGCGCTGGCCGAGCTCATACTCCTTGTTGTAGGCGACGAACGTGCGGCGGGCCGCTTCGACATCGCGGACAAGAGCTGAGACGCGATCGGCGGTGATGATCCGGGCCGCCCAGGCCTTGTCGATCGACTCCAGCGCATCGCGCTGCAGGCGAGCATGCTTCTGCTGCTCCTGGATCATCCGCTGCGCGGCTTCTTCGCGGCGCCAGCTGTTCTGGCCGCCGTTGAAGATATCCCAGGATGCAACGACCTTGCCGCTGACCTCGTCGTAACGATTGTTGTAGGTGATCGATTCCTTGCCGGTCGTCGCGCGGCCTTCGAGCGAAAGCGTCGGCAGGAAGGTGCCGGTGGTGGCATCGAATCCCCGCTTGGCGGCCGTCACATCCGCCGCGGCAGCGCGCAGGGTCGGATTGAACTTGTAGGCGATGTCGAGCGATTCCGCCTTGTCCCGCGGCATGTCGGACAGCCGGCCGGGGAAACGCAGGTTATAAGGCTCGACGCCGACGACCTTGCGGTACTTCGCGCGCGCCACTTCGAGGCTGAGACGGAATTCTTCGAGCACGGCCTGCGCTGCCGCAACCCGTTCCTCGGCCTGCTGCGTGTCGCCCTCGCCGGCCCGGCCGCCCTGGAAACGGGCCAGCACGTTCTTGCGCAGTTCGAGATGAACCTTGAGGTTCTTCTCGGCCAGAGCGACCAGCCTGGAGTAGCGCACCACGTCGACATAGGCTTCGGCGGCATCGAGACCAATCAGTTCGGTTCGCTCCAGCACGCGGTACGCGGCGGCATCGACCCGCGCGGCCTGTCGCCACACTTCATTGATCGAGGAAAAGCCATCGAACAGCAATTGACGGACCACCACGCCGGCCTCGCGGCCGCGCAGGTAGCGGCCATTGTTGCTCGGCGCCGGCGAGACATACTGCTTGAGCATCTCCGGTCCGGCGCTCGCATCGAGCCGGACCTGCGGCAGCAGCGTCCCCTGGGACTGGCGAAGCTCGGCTTCGGTGGCCCGCCGATTGGCGGCGGCCTCTCCGACACCGGGATTGGTCTTCACCGCCTGGTTGATGGCGTCCTGGATGGTGAACGGCTCAGCGCCCAATGCCGGGCTAAAGCTCATTCCCACAACACATATGAAAATGGGTGTATATACGATCTTCAACATAGGGAACCGATAACAAACCCGAGATCGGCTCGCAATGTGACTCGCCACATTTGCGGCGAAAAGCCGCCCGGTTGTGGCAGAATAGCTACGCTCCGCCATATTCCTCAGGGCAAAGATTTCAGAATCTGAAGCGAAATCAACGTCGTGGGGATGACGTGAGGCTGAGGCGGTGATTTAAAGTCAGCTATTTATTTCATAAAGAAAAATCTCGCGTCAGAGAATGTCGAGTTTTTTGTGTTTATCTTCAATATGGACCGCTTCCGCGGCATTAACTGAGATGTCGCAGCCGGGGCCCTCAACCCGAGACGGCGGAACGGCAACAGGCGATCAGTCGCCCGCCATTGCCACGCCGGCCCCGCAGATGTCGGAAGCCTGGGTTCTGGCGCGCCGTCACGACAGCCGTGAGCGATCGCCGCCCAGGGATCGCGAACAACGAAGGATCCAATGAAGATCACGACCGGCCGGCAGACCCAGATGCGACCCATATATTTCGACGCATAGTCTGCAGGGAAGCAATGGCCAATGGGGTCCATTGTCCTCGAAAAATCTCGTGGAGCTGAGAGGCAGTGAATGGTGGGGGAGGCAGGACTCGAACCTGCGAAGCCATGAGGCGGCTGATTTACAGTCAGCTCCCTTTGCCACTCGGGACACTCCCCCGTATCGATGGCAATTCGGGCCGGCCGCGGAACAGCAGCGTCGGGACCATCAGCGCCATGGAGACGGTAAGACCGCGGGACCCGAAGGAGCGGGCGCGCGCGGCCGGGGCCCTTATGATCGAACCCGGCCCTCGAAGTCAACCAAGGGACGACGAATTTTCCCGTCTCAGCGGTGCCAAATTGCCAGAATCCGCAGGCCGTGACAGAAGCTCGGGCCATGAGCGAACGCGATCGAAAGCCCCCTTTTCGCCGTCCGGGCGGTAAATTCTCCGGCAAACCGCGCGGATTCGAGCGCCCCCAGCCGTGGCGGGAGCGCGACCAGGACTCGGATGCCCCCGTCATTCTCTATGGCTGGCACACCGTGACCCTGGCGCTCGCCAATCCGAAGCGGCGGATTCGCAAGCTTTACCTGACCGAGAACGCCGCCAGGCGGCTTGCCGACGAGCGGATCGAGACGCGGGTGACGCCCGAGATCGTGCGCCCCAGCCAGATCGACCAGCGGCTCGGTCCGGACGCCGTGCACCAGGGCCTGTTGGCGGAGGCCGAGCCCCTGCCCTCGCCGGACATCGACACGCTCGCGGCCGAGGGACTGATCCTGGTGCTCGACCAGATCACCGACCCGCACAATGTCGGCGCGATCTTGCGCTCGGCAGCGGCGTTCGGCGTAAAGGCGATCGTGACCACCGCCCGCCACAGTCCGGAGGCCACCGGTGTACTGGCCAAGTCCGCATCGGGCGCCCTGGAGCTGGTGCCGATCATCACGGTGCAGAACCTCGCACGCGCGCTGACGCGGCTGAACGAGCGCGGCTTTCAGACGGTGGGGCTGGACAGCGCGGGCGAGGAGGACATCGCGGCGGTCGCCTTGCGCGAGCCGCTCGCACTGGTGCTGGGCGCCGAGGGCAAGGGCCTGCGGCAATTGACGCGCGAGACCTGCAGCGTCGTGGCGCGGCTCGACATGCCCGGCGCGATCAAGAGCCTCAACGTCTCCAATGCCGCCGTGCTCGCGCTCTATATCGGCGCGAGCCGGCTCGGCTTGATGTCAAAATGACGAAACGCCCGCGCGCATGAGGCGCACGGGCGTTGGCGCGAACGAACGTCCGTCTGATCAGTAATAGCGGCGCAGCACGCGCTGCCCGTGATAATAAGGCGAAGCGCCCCAGCGATAGGCGTGGCGGCGGTGATGATAGCTGTAGACCGGAAGCGCCTGCTCCTCATAGGCAGGATACGGCGCGAAGGCGCCAGGACCGCTGTAGGTCGGGCCCTGGTTGACATAGTAATACTGCCGGGTCGGCTCGGGCAGCCGCTCATAGCTCGCGCCGCAGGCGCCGCAGCCATGGCCGTAGGTGTAGGTGTAGCCGGGCTGATAGAAATATTGCGGCCGATACGTCACCGTGGGCTGGTACGTCACGGTCGGCTGATAGGTGACGGTCGGCTGATAGGTGACCTGCGGCGCGCACGGCGCGGCGTAGCCGCACGGGCCGCAGGCGGTGGCGCCGCAGGCCGCGGCCGGCGCGCTGCCGGCGACGGCGAGGCCGGCAATGGCGAAAAGTCCTGAAACTACTCCACGCATAACTCTCTCCTGTTGATCTGTTCTTGCTTGGTCTGGCTGTCGATGGTGAGTTGCTGGCTAGCGGCGGTAGGCCGGCGGCCGATTGGGATAGCCGCGAGGATCACCATCGGGCGGAGCCAGGATGACGGCAGGCGGATACATCGGCACCGCCGGCTCCGGCGGCTGCATCTGGGATTGGGCGCCCCACGAGCGGGAATAGCTCTCGGCCGGCTTCGGCAGCTTGCGATCGGCCGGCGGCTCGATCTCCATCCGGCCATAGCCGGGCCTTGCTCCGAGGGTTGGATAGTAATGACCAACATATGGCTCGGGCTCGACCGGCCGGCCGCCATAGATCGTCGGCTGCATGTAGTTGCCCCTGCCAAGACCGTACTGGCCTTCGACGACGGCGTAGGACGCATCGATGCCGTTGATGACGACGGGCACGCCGGGCCGCTGCGGAATGACGATCTCGAAGCCTTCGCTGGCGAGCGCGGCGGAAGACGCTCCAATCAGAATCACAAGAGCCGTTGTAGTACGCATGAATTCACGCCCCGGTTGCCATCCTACCAATACCGCAACGCGCGCCCCGATGGGTTAAACGCGCACATCAATCTGCTGGTAAGACTAACGCGGGAGCCACCATTCCGGGTTAAAGCCCGGGTGGGGTTCGAGTGCGAGGGTTAATGGCTGATCATCAGCCGATGAGCGACAATATTGCCAGCATCAACCCCGCTGCCCTGTCCGCAAGACTAACAGCCTTCGGGTCGGAGCAAGCCGGACCGCAACCGCGGCTCCGGCCTCCGAAGGCACCGGGCCTCATGTCGTTCCAAAACATTCCCGTCGCGGCGGGAACGACGGGGCCGGCTTGCGCTTAGCAGGTGGGGCGCAACGATGGAGTATTCCATGACACGATTTGCTATTCTCGGGGCTGCGGTACTCGCAACGGCGCTCGCCGGCCCGGCCATGGCGCGCGACGTGCACCACCGGCATATGAACCACCAGCAGGAAGGAATGATGCAGCACCGGCACATGGCCCGCCAGGACGGGGCCATGATGCAGCAGCGCACCGATACCGGATGGAACAACAACGGCTGGGATCGCCGCAACAGCGATCGCCGCAACAGCGGCTTCTGGCCGGCTGACGTCGCCGCTGGAGCGGTCGGCACCGCTGCCGGCATCGCAGGCGCAGCCATCGGAACCGCCGGCGCCATCGCGACCGCGCCGTTCCGCACCGCGGATGCCTATGCGTACAGTCCCGGCCCCTCTTACGGCCAACCGAGCTATGATCGCGGCCCGAACGGCTATTATGGCGACTGGAACAGTTACGCGACCCGCAACGGCCTGGTCTGCCGCCCCGGCACCATGTTCAAGGGCAGCGACGGGCTGATGCACATCTGCCAGTAAAGATCGAGCCGGAGCGGCTTCGACGATCGGCTCCGACAGGGGCGGCCCAACGGCCGCCCTTTTTGCTGGGCTGATGGCAGAAGCGGCGCTCACGGGGGGAGTAGCCGGACTGCATCAACTCTGGTAGGAACACCGCGCTTCGCGAGACCTCGTCGCAAACTGACGACGAGATCTCCGCCACCAATGTGCATTCGCCGGCTTAGCTCAGCGGTAGAGCAGCGGTTTTGTAAACCGAAGGTCGGGGGTTCAATCCCCTCAGCCGGCACCAGCTTCCGTGAAGTTGGGATTTGCTGCGGCAATGGCTGTCACCGGCTTTAGGCGTCAATTCGCCCTCGTCCTGACCGCGGGTCTGGCGATGCCGGTCGCCGACGGCAGCCTGGGCGCAGTCCACTCTGGATCCGGCAGCGGCCCGCCGCCCTCGCCGGTCGCTCCGATGAGTTGGCCGGGCACCTGATCCGTGACCAGCACCCAGCCTTGCGTCGCGCAGAACAGCCCGAGCAGACAGCCCTTGACCGCCAGCATCTTCGTGCCCTCGCGCCAGATCGAGACGGCATAGGTCTTGCCGTCCTCGGCGTTGTAGACCTCGCCGCTGTGGCGGCCTTCGGCGTTCAGCTTCAGGCCGAGCAGCATCTGGTGGCCCAGCAGCAGACGGCCGCGCCTGGCCGGATCGGGATTCAGCCGGTCGCGGAACGGCTGCCCCTTGGCATCCGCCGTCGCCTTCATCCACACGATGTAGCCGCAGACGCGGTCGGCCATCGCGCCACAGCGCTCGACGCGGACGCGGGCGCGGCCGTCCTCGGTCAACCATGTGCCGAACGGATCGCCGACGGGAGCGGCGTGACCGCGGCCCTCCGCCATCGACAGCAGCAGGCCGACGACGATGCGTAAGCCGACGCGCAGAACGAATCTCAATGTCATGTCCAGGGACCTCACTGTCTCCATGGCCTCGAGCCACGCGCTCGTACGGCCGGGTTGACGTCACCGCTGACTGCCCGAGATCTGGCCGTGCCCTCGATGCCAAAGCGCGCACACGAAGGCGCCCCGATGCGGGGCCATCTGCCCGCGCGACGCGATCGTTCGCACGGCCCGCTCACTGGAGCTGCGCGACCAGGGCCTCGGCGCCCTTGTCGATTCCGGCCTCGGCGGCCGCGAGCGCACCAACGCTGGCCTTGATGTCGTAGGGCGAGGGATATTGCTTGCTGACGAAGGCGCTCAGCAGTCGCCCGCTCGCGGCATCGAAGATCTCGGCCGCGTAGAATACCGAGCCGGTCAGCAGTCCCTCACCGTCGCGTGCACTCTGCACGCCGTTGTAGAGGGCTCCCGCGAGATCAAAGCGCGAGGCGGTGCCGAGCACCGGCGTGTTGGCGACGGCGCCGGTCAGGGTGAGCCGCACGCGCAGCGTATTCGGCCCCCGCTGATGGACGATCTGGAAGCGCGCCGAGAGACTTTCCAGGAAACGCCGCTGCATGTAGGCGGCGAGCGCAGCCTTGTCCCGGTCGGACATGTCGCCGAACTGATGATCCGCGCCGCGATAGATCACGACCGGATCGAGCGTCACCTTGTCGTAGCTGCGCCAGTCGGTGGCAGTCCCGTAGCGGTAAGGCACCCGGCCCGATGGATCGGATGTGTTGGGCGCCAGATAGTGCGCCGACGCCACCCCGGAATAGGCCACCGGCGTCACCGTGTTGCATCCGGCACAGAGGCTCGCGGCGATCGCCGCGAAGCCAGACATCGGAAATCGACTCCTCATCCCCCTCCTCCACGATTGCGGCGCCGTTGCCAGCGCGTCGACATGGCCACCCCAATAAACCGACCAGGCGGTTTGTAAATACAAATCGAATGAAAAGAATTGTTCACACGTCGATGCGGTCGGCACGGGACCTCCAGGAGGCATCGGCGGACGGAAGTCGGACGGCAAGCCAGCCCGACTTCGCTCAGATCGAACCGTCCAATGATGGAGATGGCGCCGAGCTCGAGCGTGTCATCGCTCCCCAGTCGTCCCGGCCTGCCGGAATGTGGTCCATTGTTGGTCGTCGAGCAGGCGGGCAAACAGACGGTCCAGATCCGGCTGCTCCAGCGGCGAGACGCGCAGCATCGTCATCAAGGCAAGCCCACGTGCCGCCGCCCATCGCAGGACCGCGAGATCAGCGTCATCGGCCTCGCCGCGGATCTCGGCTACTCTCTCGGCATCCTTGGCACGGGCATCGGCCAGCAATCCCGGCTCCTGGGCGAGCGCCCCGAGCATGGCCTGAGCCACCGAATATTGCTGGGCGATCAGCTCCCGCGAGATCGCAATCTGCGTCGCGAGTTCGGGCTGATCAGCCGCTTTGCCGGCTCCAGCCCTGTACCTGCTGGCGAATTCGTCGAAATGCAGGAATTGCTGTTCCAGCAGAGCCTTGAGCACCGCTTCCTTGTTGGGAAACTGGTGCATCAGGCCGCCCTTGCTCAGCCCGCTCTCGCGGGCGATGGCGTCGAGCGTCAGCCGCCCCGGACCATCGCGGGCGATGATGGTGAGGGCGGCGGTGAGCGCGGCCTTGCGCGACCGCTCGGAGCGTGAAGGGTTGTCCATCGAAGTCTGCGAAGTGCCCGGACGGTGCACGAAGGTTGCGAGCAGATGATGCCCCGAAGACCGGGGCGGCTCGGCCATAGGGGCGAGCCGCGCTCCTCTGTCAAGAAGAGCTCCGGAAAAACGCCGCTTAGGAACCATCTGTGCGGGATTGGATTTCCGGTATCGCCTTTCGCGGGTGGGGGACGAAACGAGTTCAGACTGTGGCAACATTGTTGTCACATCTCACCTAGAACTCCTGCTTATCCCCAGAAGTCACTGGTCTTCAACTTGATTTCGTCAGCCGCTTTTGTTGCAATTGAGGCATCGGGGGACAAGCGTCATGACGTGGAAGGAAGAGCGTGATGCGCTGATCGCGCAGACCATGGCCTTTGTGCAGTCTGTGACCGGCAAGCCGGCCGACTTCGCCCAGTTCGAGCTGCCTACCGTTCCGGTCGGCACCCCCATCACACCGCAGCAGGCCGGGGCCGGTCGCCCGACGCACGCCGCTGTCGAGCACGTGATCGCCAACACCGTTGAAACCGAGGCACGTCGCGGCGGCAACGTGCAAGTCGCAATCCCCAATGCCGTGGGGGAGCCTGCAAGGCCGAGAGCGCCCGACGCCATTGCATCCGAGGCTTCGTTCGCCGCCCCGAGCCCGGTCCCTGCGGAGCGTTTCACCAGCATCGCCTCGCAGCTCGATCTCCAGCGCGACATGCAGGCGGAGATTCGCGCCCGCGTCGCGCGCTTCCGGGCCCATCAGGAGCGCTTCAATCGGGAGCGTCAGGAATATTTCAGCGCGACACTCGCGCGCCTGAAAGCATCGGCCGGACGGAGCGCCCTCCCTGAGGACTAAAGGCGACCGCGCTGAGGATCTATGGCCGAGGGTACACAAACATATCCGCAATCGCCGCGCCGGCTCACAGCCAGGCGCACAGCAGCGCCACATTGGCGACGAAGGCGAGCAGCAGCCCAAAGGCGAGCGTCAGCTGGATCCGCCCGCAGAAGATGTGGAGATCGGTTCCCATGGGCTTAACCATCTGGCGATTCTAGCCCCGGAGTCCCACGGATTCTTTTTTCAAAAATTTAGGACTCGTTTACGACTCGGCCGCCCGAAAAGGCCCCTTTCCTGCCCCAGGCGCGCCAGTGTCTCGCTGCACGTGCCGTTCATTCTCGGTTCATCCTTCGCTTCTCTGGAGCTGTTTGGAATGCCCTACGCGCTGTTTTGCAACGACGCCAAGTTGAGCAAGGCCTATCCGACCGAGGGGGATGTCTGGCGGCTGGCGCGGCAGAGCGGGCTGGTGGTGGACGTGATGATCAATGCGCGATCGACCGCGCATCTGCAGCTCGACAATGATTACGAGATCCGGCCCTGCGCCGCCGAGCCCGAGGAAGATCCCTGGCAGAACCGTGCCGAAGCCGAGCAGGAGTTCAACATCCCGTTCGCATCCTGAGCGGCTGCGGCGGAAGCGCGCCGCGGGTGATACTTCTCGGGTGATACTTATAGTCTCTGTGCGCTGCTGTCCCCGAGCCTCGCCGTGCCTGGACGGAAGCCGCCGGCAGAAGACATTCACGTCTTCATGCCAGTCCGGTCCCGCGGACGACTTGCCTTCATCAAGGATTTTTCGACAGACAGACCCGCGATCAGCGGGCAGCCGGAGCTGCCCGCTGGAAGGTCGCCATGAAGCCCGTTCTCAGGGCGTCGCCGTCGCCAGCGATGCCGTTTCGGCCGGAAGGGCGACACAGGCACGCTTGCGGCTGACACCGCGGATCGCACCGGTCACCTTCAGCACCTTGCCCGACGGGCAGGACGCGGTTTGCACCAGCGCCACCTCGTAGGGGGCCAGCATCAACGGTTCGGTCTTCAGAACGGTCTGGGCGGAGCACGGCAAAACAGCCGCCGACAACAACAGCACGGACACCAAGATACGCATGTGGGATGATCCATCAAACCGGCGCACCGATAATATCAACTGATGGCGAAAGTTTCACGAAGGTTTGAAAATTTTTTCGCACTGCGTGAGCGATCGCGAAACCATCGCCAGCCAACCACCGGAGAGCAACACGCCCGCACCAGACGGCGCGGGCGTGTTGGAATTGAGGCGTGATCCGCTTCCAGCCGAACGCCGCCGGCCGCGGGCTCGGCGATCTCGCTTAGTACTTGCTGGCGGCTGGTCCGCCCCAGCCGAAGCGGTAATTCACGCCGACCTTGACCGTATGCTCGTCGCTGTTGAAGCGGCTGCCCACAACCGGAGCCGGCCCACCCGTGAAGGTCGTATTGCCGAAATTGTAGTACTGGTATTCAGCCTTGGCCGACCAGTTCGGCGCGAACATGTATTCGAGGCCGGCGCCGACGGTGTAGCCGTCCTTGGTATTGCCGGACGTGCTGAAGCCCGTCGGCACGCCGGCGACGCTCACCCCGAGATTGTTGCCGTCCCGCCAGGCATAACCGCCCTTGGCATAGAGCAACGCCGGTCCCCAGGTGTAGCCGAGACGGCCGGTGACCGAGCCGAGCTGGTTGGCGCCGGTCGAGGTCACGACCGCAGCCCCCGGGAAGCCGAAATTGGTCGTATTGCGATCCATCCAGCTGTACTGGGCTTCGATGCCGAGCACCCAGTTCGGGGCGAACTGGTAGTCGAAGCCGCCCTGCACGCCGCCCAGGAAGCGGCCGTTGTTGCCTTCCAGGCTGTTATTGCCCGCGAAGGCGCCGCCGAGGTGACCACCGAGATAGAAGCCGGTCCAGTTGTAGATCGCCTGAGGCGGCGTGTAGACCGGCGCCTTGGTGTAGGTGCGCGGAGGCATATCGGCGGCGAAAGCCGGGGCAGCCAATGTGGTCAAAGCCACTGCACTGAACAAAAACCGCTTCATGGGACGTCCCCGTTATTCGTTTGCGACATCTATCGAACATCATGGCCGCATTTGGGTTGCCCGGTGGCGGTGACGCAGCTGTGATTGCCGCTGCGGTGTCACCAGAGGGCAACAAAGGCCTTTTGTTCCATAGGCTTCCCGAATATTTCGTGAAGCTGACGCCTCGCCCGATATTTGGTCGCCGCGAGGCGACAAAGCGTTCGGTCCATCCCCGATTTGTGATCGGGCAAGCGGCTTGGCAAGGCGCTGCGACGACGTGGCAATCCTTCGAAAACGCCGGGACCTGAAAACGCCGCGGTCTAGCGCGTGAGGCCCGCCAGCTCCGGGAATGGCGCGTAAGTCGACCCGGCACAGAGCTCGCCGGCATCCTCGACCAGACGGTCGAACCGGCCGTCGACGAACACCGCCGCGCGCTCCTGCGCCGGACGGTAGCTGCCGTCGGACTCGCGCGCCGCATAACGGAGGCAGCTCACATAGCGCAGCCGGCCACCGACCGTCCGTTGCACCGGCTCCGCCATGACGCCGTCGCGCACCCCGACCGGATTGTTCAGGTAGGTCCTGAGATAGGACAGGATCTCGCTGCGGTGGTTGGCCGGAAACGGCTGGCTGCCGACGCCGCGATCGCCGGTGTAGGAGATGCCGCGATTGTCCTCGCTCATGAACGCGGCGGGACCTCCGCTGGCGCACCCCGCCAACAGCAGCGCCAGCGCGGTTGCCGGCCACCAGCTCGTTCTCCCCATCCCCAGGCGCCCAACTCTTGAAAGCCAATCCCGCGGCCGTTCTAGCTCAAAGCCAGAGGCCGGGAAATCCGTCCCGGCTCACGCCTTCGTCAAGCCGCTGCCGCCGGAGCGCTCTGGCGCGCTCCGGCGGTCAACGACCAGATCGGCTCTGCGCGGCCTTGGCTAGATCAGCCGCGGCGGGTCGCCGGCGTCACGCGCTTGAAGCTCACCTTGTTGTGATGGCCGAGATGCGCCACGTGGCGATGCTTGTGGCGGACAAGCGAGGCATGCGGCTTGGTCTTCGTCTTGCCGACGGTGGGCTTCATCTCGTTCGCCTTGTCGCCGGCCTGCGTCGCGCCCGGCTTGGTGGCGTTGGTCTTGGCCGCATCGGTCTTGCTCACATCGGTCTTCGCGGTGCCAGTGGTCTGGCTGGACTTCGCGGACGTATCGGTTTTTGCAGCACCAGCAGCGAATGCGGGCGCAGTCAGGATCGACGCGGCGAGCAGCGCAACAGACATTGACTTCAGCATGGTCGTCTCCGTGATGTGAAGATCTGGAGGCACCATCCAGTCTGGATGGGCTCGTGATCATGGAGACGACGATAGGGAACCGGCACTGAACCCACCCTGAAGTAAAGCGCTGTTTTCGGTTCATGGACATGAAGGGATAGTCATCGAGGTGACTGGTCTGTCATCATGTCGTCCGTATAATGCACCGATCGCGGCGCAAAATCCGCGCAAATGGCCGGGAATATTTCGCAGCTGCGGGAGTTCTTCCCCGTACGCAGTCACCTGTTGGATCGACAACTCGGGAGATACGAATGAAAAAGTCTGCGCTCAGGATTGCCACGCTGGCTCTGTTCTCGATGGCCGTGGCCTCCGGGCCGCTGCTTCTGTCGAAGGCCTATGCCGCGGGCAGCGATACCCCGTCGTCGCCGCCGGCGTCGGATTCGGGCAAGAAGAAGAAGGACAAGAGCTCGAGCATCGAAGATCCGAAGTTCCTGGCGGCCTATCGCACGGCCTATACCTCGATCTATGATCGCGGCGACTACGCCACCGCGATCCAGCAGCTCAAGGCGCTGAACCGCGAGGACGTCGCCGACGTTGCCAATCTGATCGGCTACTCCTATCGCAAGCTCGGCAACTACCAGGCCTCCAAGCAGTACTACGAGCAGGCCCTGGCGGATGATCCGAACCACGTGCGCACCTGGCAGTACTACGGCCTGTGGCAGCTCGAACAGGGCAACCGCGAGCAGGCCAAGTACCACCTCGACAAGGTCGCGCAGCTCGCCGGCACCAACAGCCCCGAATATCGCTCGCTGGCCGACGCGCTCGAGAAGCAGCCGGGCACCGGCCTCGTCTACTGACGACGCGATCGGACCAGCTCCGATCTCGAAAGTGGCGCAACCCGAAAGGGTTGCGCCATTTTCGTTTGTCCGCTGTCGTTGATCCGTTATGGATGAAACCTCGTGCAGACCATTTTCATCAGATTTTTGAATGGGAGATTGCCTCGTGGAGTCCTGGCTTGGCGCAGCACTCGATTACATCAGGGATTGGCTGGCCTTTCAGGTCGCGGTCTCCGAGCAACCCGGTTGCATTATTGCGATCGCCCATCGCGGTGAGATCGTCCTGGAGGCGGCCTTCGGGCACGCCAATCTCGACAGCGGCGAGAAGCTGACGCCGCGGCACCGCTTCCGCATCGCTTCGCACACCAAGGCGTTCACCGCCGCCGCCATCATGCGCCTGCGCGAGCACAAGCGGTTGAAGCTCGACGACACCGTCGGACAATACGTCAAGGATCTGCATCCGGATGTCGCCGCGGCCACACTGAACCAGCTGCTGTCGCACACGGCAGGCCTGATCCGTGACGGCAAGGATTCCGGCCAGTTCACGGATGGCCGGTCCTATCTCGACAAGGACGAACTGCTGGCCGAGCTGAAGCAGCCGCCGGCGATCGATCCCAACAGCCGGTTCAAATATTCCAACCATGGCTACGGCCTGCTCGGCATGGTCATCGAGGCGATCACCGGCGAGCCCTACCCGGCCTGGCTGCAGCGCGAGATCATGACGCCGCTGGCTTTGCGAGAAAGCGCGCCCGACATGACGCTGCTCGGCAAGAGTGTCCCATTCGCGCGCGGCCATTCACGCGTCGTCCCCGTGGGCCGCCGGGTCGTGATTCCCGGCGACAATCCGACCAACGCGATCATGCCGGCAGCGGGCATCGTCGCGACCGCGGCCGACACCGCCCGCTTCTTCGCCCAGCTTGCCCCGAACGCGAAGAAGAGCCTGCTGTCGGTCGCTAGCCGGCGCGAGATGGTGCGCCGGCAATGGCGCGTGCCCCAGGACGTCGAAGAGGCCTATTACGGCCTGGCGCTCATGAGCGGGACAACGGCCGGCTTCGACTGGTTCGGCCATGGCGGCGGCTTCCAGGGCTACATCTCGCGGACGTCGGTCATTCCCGCCCGCGACATCACGATCACCGTGCTGACCAATGCCGTCGACGGCTGGGCACCCGGCTGGGCCAATGGCGTCAAGTTCATCCTGCAGGCCTTCGCCACCCACGGCGCGCCGTCGCGCAAGACGCGCGACTGGACCGGCCGCTGGTGGACGCTGTGGGGCGCCGTCGATCTCGTCCCGTTTGGTGACAAGGTCATGGTCGCCAATCCGGTATTCATCAACCCGTTCCTCGATGCCGCCCGCATCGAGGTGACCGGACGCGACACCGGGCGCATCGTGCACGCGGCCGGCTATGCCAGCCATGGTGAGGCGGTGCGGCGCGTGCGCACCAAGTCCGGCGTCAGCGAGATCTGGCTCGCCGGCGCACGGGTGCGGCCGGAGCGCGTGGTGAAGGCCGAGATGGAGCGGAAATATCCCAAGGGCCGGCGCAAGAAAGACTCATAGCCCGGGTGTCGCTGCACTCATCGGGCCTCCTCCCTGCCCTCCTTCATCAACGCCTCGGCCTCGCCGCGGAAGGCTTTGCGCGCATCGTCGCGGGAATAGAACATGTGGCCGCCCGGATAGACCACGAGCTTGACCCGCGGCGGCCGCGCGAAGGCCGGCAATTGGTCGAGCAGGATCTTCGAGCCGTAATATGGCGTGGCGAGATCGAACAGGCCGTGGCCGACCAGGAGTTTGAGCTTGGGATCGAGCGCGAGAATCTGCCGGAGTTCGCCGGTGGACTCCGGCGGGTTGGTGCCCTTTCCGAAATCCCATGACCGGTTCACCGCCCCGCTCAACAGCTCATAGGAGCCGTCGGGGTGCCAGTTCAGCTTGCGTGTCGTCAGCTCGACCGCGGCGCTGGTCAACGGCGCGGTGAGCACGTCCCCGGATGGATCGGAGCTGCGCGAGCGGCTCGAATCCGGATAGGGATCGATGCCCAGCACCGAGCCGTCATAGCGCCCGGTGATGCGGCCGTTCTTGCGGTCGAACTCACGGCGAAACTCCGAGACGTCGAAGCGGCCGGCCAGCCTGCGGCTGACCACCTGGTCGATGCCGGTCAGGGTCGCGACCCTGTCGGCGAGCCGATTGGTGGCTTCCGTATCGGCCTCGCCTTTGACGAGATCGAGCAGGAAGTCGCCGCTGGCGTAACGCTCGACATCGGCAAGATCGGCGCGGGTCACCGGCCCCTTCATCTGCTTCGCGACGGCCGCATAGCTCGGCAGGCTCGCGACATATTGCATCAGGCTCGAGCCGGAATAGTCGCGAAAGTCCATCAGCGGCGACAGCAGGATCAGGCCGCTGATGCCGATGCCCTGGTCATGCTGCAGGTTGTTGACGATCTTCGGACCGCGAATGCCGCCATAGCTCTCGGCCGTGATGAATTTGGGCGATGCGAGACGGTCGTGCTTCTCCAGCCAGCGACGCACCACGAGCGACAGCGAACGCACGTCGCCGTCGACCGAGAAGAACCGTTTGCGCACCTCGTCGCCGGTTGCGACGAAACGGCTGTAGCCGGTCCCGACGGGATCAATGAACACCAGATCGGTAAAGTCGAGCCAGGTGTCTGCATTCGGCATCAGCTCCAGCTTCGACGACGGCGTCACGCTGGCCGCGTCGATTCCGATCCGCCACGGACCGGCATTGCCGAGCTGCAGATAGGCGGACGAGGCACCCGGCCCGCCGTTGAAGAAGAAGGTCACCGGGCGGCTGGCGCGGTCGGCGCCATCGAGCTGATACGAAGTGTAGGCGATGTCGGCCTGCGGCTCGCTCTTGTCGTCGAACAGGCGGATCGAACCGGCAGTCGCCGTGAACGACAGCGTGCGGCCGGGCAGTTCGAGCTTCTGTGTCGTGGTGGAGTCCGGCGGCAACTTGTGCTGCTCGGCGGTCGATGCTGAGCCGGGCGGGCTGGCGGCGCGATTTCCGGCCGAGCCGGTGCGATGCGAGCCCGGCGCTGCGGCGTCGTGCGCCGCCGGTGGCGCATCCTCGGCGTGCAGGGCCGGGCTGGCGAGCAGTGCCGTCACGGTCAAAGCCATCAGTCTCGGCCACGCGACGGACGATCTCATCCCTGCCATCAGCTCACTCCCCTAGGCGCTTGGCGCAACACGCCACCTCTGCAAGGGCATGAACCGCGGCTTGGGAGCAAGCTCAAGCAACTCTTCCGTGATCCAAGTCACATCCGCACCAGTGCCTGTTCCCCTCAGGTGTGTTATGGGCTCGAACCTCTCCATCGCCTCCGACGTCCCATCACTGGGACACCCAGGTTTGGGGCAAGAGGCCGCCGCCGATTGCGATCACGGAGTTCATCATGAAGTTGCCGACGCTCATCATCGCAGCCCTCTCCGGGCTCGCCGGACCGGCCGTGATCGGATCGCCGGCAGCCTGGGCCGGTCCGCCAGCGGCGCTGGTCGAGGACGTCCAGGGTGATGTGGCCGGCGCCGAGCTGATGGACTATGTCGCGCCCGGCCAGGTGATCAAGCTCGGCCCGGATGGCGCCGTGGTGATGAGCTACCTCAAATCGTGCCGGCGCGAGACGGTCAACGGCGCCGGCAGTGTCACCGTCGGCCCCGGCGAAAGCACGGTCGACGGCGCGACGCTCAAGAGCGACATCGTCAATTGCGACGCCAGCCATGCACAGGCCACCTCGCGCGAGACCAGCGAGGTCGCGGCGACGATCGTGCGCAGCGTCGGACCGGACAGCGCGCCGGTGGCGCAGGCGATCATCTACAGCGCGTCGCCCATCTTCGAGGCCAAAGGGCGCGGCACGCTGACCGTCGAACGCCTCGACCAGCCCGGCGAGCGCCAGCAGGTCGAGCTCTCGGGCCGGCAATACAAGGGACGATTCTACGATTTCGCCGGCACCAGTCACCCGCTCACGCCCGGCGGCACCTATGTCGCGAGCTTCAGCAACTTGCGCATCGTGTTCAAGGTCGATGCACAGGCCAAGGCAGGCCCCGGCCCTGCGGTCGGGCGATTGATCCGGTTCAACTGAGCCGAAAGCTCTTGTCGGTGGCGATCGGACGCCGGACGCGCGACGCGCTTGCCGTCATCGCCATCGCGCTGGCGTGCGCGGGCCTGTTCGTGTCGCCCCTCTTCGAGCGCGGCCGCGGCCTGTCGCTGGATGCACTGACATGGCTGCGCTTCGAGACCTTCGGCAACCGTCACGATGCAGCAGCGAGTCCGGCGGTGGTGATCGCGGTCGACGAGGAGAGCTACCAGGCGCCCCCCTTCAAGGGCGCGCCGCTGTTGACCTGGACCGGCGAGATCGGGCGCGTGCTGACGGCCGTCCTCGACGGCGGCGCCAAGGTGGTCGGCTTCGACATCGTGTTCCAGACTTCGATCGAGCAGTCGGAGATTCCGCTCGGCGACAGCACTCTCGGCGAGAAGACGCGCGGCTTCGATCGCGACTTCCTGCGTGCGCTCGCGGCCGCGGCCGCCGGCGGCAAGGTGGTGCTGGGCGAGATCTTTGCCGAGCCGCCGATCCTGCCCGCGCCCGGACAGCGCATCGCGGTGCGCCAGCAGCAGAACCTTCGTCCGCTCAACACCTATACCGACAGCGACGATGTCGTCCGCCGCCATCCGCTGACGCTGTCGGTCGACGGCAAGGCCGTTCCGAGCATGGCGTTGGAATTGGCGGGGCGCGCAACCGGCACCGCGCCGGTCATTGCCGCCGATGGCGTCACACTCGGTGCGTACATGGTGCCCGGCAGCGTGCCGAGCACCATGACCCTGAATTTCGCCGGCGGCGCCCAGGACATTCCGACCTATTCGTTTGCCGACTTGCGCGCCTGCGCGCTCAAGGGCGACAAGGACTATTTTCACCGCGAGTTCGCCGGCAAGGTCGTCCTGCTCGGCACCGTCGGGATCGAGGATCGGCGGCTCACCTCGAAGCGCTTCGCAACCCGCGCCGAGGGCGGGCGGCGGCCGCGCTGCGTTCTGGACGAGCGCAGGATTGCCGAGACGTTCGCCCGCAGCACCATTGCCGGCGTCTACATCCACGCCACGGCGGTGAACAATCTGGTGCGGCAGGATGCGGTCACCGAACTCGGACGCCCAGCGATCTTCGCCATCGCCGCAACCATCGCCCTGCTGGCTGCGCTGCTCGCCCGATTGCTGCGCCCCGCCTCTGCAGCGGCAATCCTGGCAGGGCTCGCGCTGCTCTACACCGCGCTTGCCACCGCCCTCTTCGACCATGCCTACGGGCTGCCCTTGACGGAGCCGCTCGCAGCCGGCGCGCTCGCGCTGGCTGCGACCACCGGCTATCGTTTCATGGTCACCGACAAGGACCGCAGGCTGCTGCAGAAGAGCTTTGCCTATTACCTCGCACCGCACGAGATCGACCGCATGCTCGCCTCGCGCCGGCTGCCGCAGCTCGGCGGCGAGACCCGCGAGGTCACCGTGTTCTTCTCCGACATCGAGGGCTTCTCGCGCCTCGCCGAGCAGATGGCGCCGGAGCAGCTCATGGCGCTCACCAACGAATATCTCTCGGCCATGACCGACGTCATCGAAAGCCACGACGGCTATGTCGACAAATACATCGGCGACTCCGTGGTCGCCGTGTTCGGCGCTCCGCTCGACGATCCCGACCATGCGCGCAGCGCGGCGCGTGCAGCGCTCGACTGCAAGGTGAGGCTCGCCGAGCTCAACCATTCGTCGACGGCGTTCCAGGGCATCAAGGTGGCACAGCGCATCGGCATCAACAGCGGCGCCGCGCTGGTCGGCAATTTCGGCTCGCAACGCCGCTTCAACTACTCCGTCATGAGCGACGCCGTGAACGTGGCCTCGCGGCTGGAGGGCGCCAACAAATTCTACGGCACCACGATCATCGCCTCCGAGAGCACGGTGGCGCTGGCCGGCACCGAGTTTGCCTGGCGCGAGCTCGACACCATCCGGGTCAAGGGCCGCGAGCAGTCACTGAAGATCTACGAGCTGCATGGCCGCGCAGCCGAGCTCACGCCGGAGGAACAGGCCCTCCTCACCAGCTATGCCACAGGCCTTGCGCACTGGCGCGCCGGCGAGCTGCCGCAAGCAGTCGACTGCTTCGCGCAAAGCGCACTGAGCGATCCGCCAAGCCACTTCTTCGCCGAACGCGTGAAAGCAAGCTTGGCGACCGGATCCCTGGCCTGGGACCCAGTGCGCAGCCTGCAGGAAAAATGACGCCACGATGACTTCCGTGCGTGCGCGCACGTCCGGGCCATATCAGCCTCATCCCGGCCCCATTGCCCCAGGATACCGGCCGCGATGGACAAGCACGGGCAAGGTCGGCTAGACGACACGGCGCCTGTCACCGGCCAACCGACCAGCGAGCCCTGCGACGCATGACCACGTCCAAGCGATATGAGCGGATCGCCTTCGTCGCGAGTCCGAGTGCCGAAGCCCAGGCCGCACTGACGCAGCTCTCCGCGCTGTACGGCAACTCCGATCCCGACCTGGCGGACGTCGTGGTCGCGCTCGGCGGCGATGGCCTGATGCTGCAGACGCTGCACGACCACATGCGGTCGGGAAAGCCGATCTACGGCATGCATCGCGGCACGGTCGGCTTCCTGATGAACGAATTCAGCACGATCGATCTGCACGGACGGCTCGAAGCGGCGCAGGAATCGGTGATCCATCCGCTGCTGATGCGGGCGACCGATGCCGCGGGCGTCGTTCACATCCACCACGCCATCAACGAGGTCTACCTGTTCCGCCAGACGGCACAGACGGCGCGGCTGCGCATCCTGATCGATGAGCGCGAGCGCATGCCGGAGCTGATCGCCGACGGCGTGCTCGTCGCCACGCCCGCAGGCTCCACCGCCTATAACCTCTCGGTGCAGGGCCCGATCCTGCCGATCAACGCCGCACTGCTGGCGCTGACGCCGATCAGCGCGTTCCGGCCGCGTCGCTGGCGCGGCGCCCTGCTGCCGAACACGGCCTATGTGATCATCGAGGTGCTCGAAGGCGACAAGCGGCCGGTCGCGGCGGTGGCCGACCATGACGAGGTCCGCAACGTCCAGCGGGTCGAGGTGCTCTCCGACAAGACGATCTCGATGCGGATGCTGTTCGACGCCGGCCACAGCCTGGAAGAGCGGATCCTGAGCGAGCAGTTCGGCTACTGACATCGGGCGGTTTTCCGCGCCTTTTTGCTCCGTGGCCGCGCTGCGCAACGCTTTGTTAACCCGCGGCTCCGTATGGTTAATGTGGGTATACCGCCATCACCGGTGATCCCTTCGGGCCGGCCAAATGTACCGCATCGACTTCAACAAGCTGCGCTTTCTCGTCTGCGACGACAACCCGCACATGCGCCGCATCCTGCGCACGCTGCTGCATTCGTTCGGCGCCCGTGAGGTCAACGAGGCCGAGGACGGCGCGACCGCGCTCGAGATGTACACTCATTTCTCGCCAGATATCGTCATCACCGACTGGGCAATGCCGATCTTTGACGGCCTCGAGCTCGCGCAGATGATCCGGCAGCCGGAAGCCAAGGGCAATCCCTACGCGCCGATCATCATGCTGACGGGACATTCGGAGAAGCGCCGCGTCACCGTCGCGCGCGACGCCGGCGTCACGGAATTCCTCGCCAAGCCGATCTCGGCCAAGGGCCTGTATCAGCGCATCCTCAACGTGGTCGCCAATCCGCGGCCCTTCATCAAGACCAAGACCTATTTCGGCCCGGACCGGCGCCGCAACACCAACACGGCCTATATCGGGCCGGAACGCCGGATCGGCGGCGAGGCGGAGATCTTCCAGCAGCCGTCACTTCTGGATAAGGCGCGCTCCGCAGTTTAGGGGCGCGGCAGTGAGCCCGCGTTAACGCAATCCGGGGATCGGCGCCCAGAGCGCCAAGGTCCTCGGCTATGAATCGGGGAAGTGGGTCGATTTGCGTTGATCGGCATCATCAGGGGATATCGAGATGGCGAAAGACAAGGCCCCGGCGGTCCAGGTCAAGACCTACGCCTCGCATCACGTCATCACCCAGCCCAATCCGCTGAAGAAGGTGCTGCGCCGCGCCGAGGAGAAGGATCTCGACGATCCGATCGCACGCGCGGAAGCCGCGCTGGCCGGGCTGTCCGGCGAGTTCAAATCGTGGATGGACACCGAGGCCGATCGTCTGACCGAGGCCTATGCAGCAGTGCTCAAGACCGGCTTCGACGACGACGCCTGCGAGGAGATGTTTCGCGCCGCCCACGACATCAAGGGCGACGCCGCGACCTTCGGCTATCCCGCCGCTGCCGAGGTTGCCGATAGCCTGTGCCGGATCATCGAGCACGCGCCCGACCTCGAAAAGGTCCCCGCCGAGCTGTTCGAGCATCACGTCAACGCCATCCAGGCGATCGTGCATGATCATACGAAGTATGACAGCGCGACGGTCGCAGGCGAATTGAGCCGCCGGCTGCGCCGCGTGGCGGACGACTATC
Organism: Bradyrhizobium sp. SZCCHNRI2009; assembly: GCF_032485115.1. NCBI lineage: Bacteria > Pseudomonadati > Pseudomonadota > Alphaproteobacteria > Hyphomicrobiales > Nitrobacteraceae > Bradyrhizobium > Bradyrhizobium sp. SZCCHNRI2009. The sequence continues at coordinate 808,086 of NZ_JAUEUH010000001.1, read as the reverse complement.
TGATCCAGGTCAACCGCAACCGGCCTGAGCATCTCGAAGCGATCCTGGCGCCGAGCCTCGTGCCGAGCGATCAGCCATAGGCCGGCAGGCCGCTCACTATCCATGCATTCCATCGCAGGATCGTTGGCCACCATCCATCCTGGCGTCATTTCGGGGCATCGCGCAGCGATGAGCCCGGAATCCATCGCCATAGAATGGAATGTGAGGCGCGCGAGCGGTGACAGCTTGCCTCGGCACGTTGCCCTGTGGTTACGGATTCCGGGCTCGCGCTTCGCGCGCCCCGGAATGACGGGCGGAGAGAGGTCGGCCTTAATCTGCTGAGGAATCCGCGGACGAACAGGCGAGCTGCGCTAGGCCGCGATCAGTCCGAACTCCAGCCCGGCGACGAAATCCTCCGCCATCACCTCGTCGCAGAACTCGCGGGCCTCGTCGCGCGCGGATTCGGTGGCGAAGCGGCGCAGCAGGATCAAGAGCGGCGCGGCCGCGTCGCGGTCGGTGGCGCAATGGGTGAGCACGCGCTCCACCATCTTGCGACGCAGGATCGCTGCTCCGCTCAGGGTGTCGGCAAAGCCGTTCTCGCGGCAGACCTCGAGCGCGATGCTGAACGCGTCGAAGGTGGTGTCGGGAATGCCGGCCTTGCGCAGCAGCCCCTGCAGGCTGGCGCGACCGCGATCGTTGAGCAGCGCCGACACCCGCGCCCGCGGCATGTCGGCGAGCTCCGATAGCGCGATCTCGAACAATTCGACGTTGCCGGAGAGAAGCGCGCGCAGGATCAGGCCCGCGGTGAGTTGCGAGGTTGCGCGCAGATGCTGGACCAGCCCGCGCAGCTCCTCGCCGCGCGAGCGCGCCGCGATGGTGATGGTCGAGCGGTCGCGCGCCTCATTGGTGATGCGCCCTGCCCTGTCGGCGCTGAGCCAGTTCCTGGCGACGACGAACTGCGCCAGCGTCTCGGACAGCTTGTCGACCAGCGCCGCGCGCGTCGCGGCCGGCAGGTCGTCCAGCACCAGCATCGCTTCGCGGATGGCGGCGAGGTGGCCGTGGCGCTCGACGATGCGGTCCCAGGAGAACGGCGCGAGCTCGGCATAGGCATTCTCGATCAGCTCGAGCGCGGCGGCGGCGCTGCCGACCTCGGCGATCGCGGCGCACACCGGCGCGGGCAGGCCGACGCGGCGCGCGATCGCGCATTGCGTGTCGGAGTTGCCGGTCGCGACGATGTCGACGAGGTCGGCATCGATCAAGAGCGGCGAATGTTCGAGGACGATGGCGGCCACGGAAGCCTGGTCCGTGGCGAGCGCCTGGACGATGGCGGCCGGCGCCTCCTCCGAGCGGGCGAACACCTCCGCCATCGCCTGCCGCACCAGCGGCGACGGATCGTCCAGCAGCATGAGGAGCGCGCCCTCCGCGGCGCCGCGATCCTCATCGCAAAGATCCGACAACAGCCACGCCCGCGCGAGCGCCCTGGTGGCCTCTGCCCGCTCACCGGCGGGTGCGGTTCTGACCCAACTGAGAAACTGCCGAACGATCATGGTCTTTCCGGCTTACGCAACTTGCAGACAAAGGCCACGAGGGCCTCAACAGCACCGAAAATAAACCACGACGCTTAACAAAGCGTTCACCATAAGTGGCTGGTTTTGTTGATGTTTTGTTAAGGCGGCAAGTTGTTTACATACTATGGTACCACTCAACGCCGCATTTGGCCGTAATCCGACGGGGGAAATGCGGCCGCCGCCAGCGGCGCGAGCCGCGGCGGGACTTCAAAATAGTTCTTTTTGATCAATGGTTCAGCGACGAGCGCGACCGCCTTCGCCGGTGCATCAGCCCGAGAAGGTGCCGTGCGGATCGCTGAACAGGTCGAGCCTGCGCTGACTATTGCCGCTGGCATCGATACTGCCGCTCTCCGACGGGGTCGCGCTGGCAACCGATGAATGGCCCCACAACTCGCGCACGGTCGGCGAGACCGCCTGGCTCGACTGGCCGTCAACCTGGAATAGCGAACGAAACATCGGATCTGCCGGCCGGTTGACCGCCGACGCATCGGCCGTCGTCGAGGAGCCGGACCGGGATGAACCGCGCGCATCCGGAAACATCGACAGGAAGGTTGCGGTGTCGGTGGTCGGCAGCGCGCCGCCGCCGGCCGCATTGGCCGCGACATTCGTCCCACCATAGAGTGCAAGCGCGCCCCTGGTGGCCGAGGAATTGGCGGCGCCGGCATAGCGCGTGTTCAGGACCGCATAGACCTGGGACACGCTGCGGGCTTGTCCGTCGCGATCGTAGAAGATCGGCCGGTTGGCCGCGGCGGCGCTGGGAAACATCCGCGCAGCCGATGCATTCGGAGTTTCCTGGGTGCTGGTGATCAGCTTCGCGGCGCCGCCAACGCCCATGAAGTGCGCCATGTAGAGCTCGGCGTCGGTCGGCCGGCGGCCGATCTTGCCGGTGAGCTGAAAGCTGTTCGATTGCGTAAGCGCCGCCGCCATTGCGGACGACGCCTGCGGGTCGTCACGCAGCTTCATGATCGCCTGCCGCATGGCGGGATCGCTGACCGTGTAGTCGCCCGACGGTGTCCGGGTGATTGCGTCGGCATATTGGCCATAGCCGAGATCGGCGCCGGCTTCCTTCACCGTGCCGAGCCAGGTCTGGTCGATGAACTGGTAGAGCCCGCGCGCTGATGACGTCGAGGCGCCGGCGGTCGGATTGAAGTCGGACTCCATCTTGGCGGTCGACAGCAGATATTCGAAGCTGGTGCCGACGCTGTCAGCGGCCTGCTTGATCGCGCCGGCGACCTTCGCCCGGACGCCATCGAGGAAACCGGTGGACGAGGAGTTGGATGCGTCGACCGACATGGGAAGACCCGCTGTTTGCAGATTTGCTGGCAGACGAACGCGCCGGAAACGTCCGGCAAAATGCGGCGGGCATGGTTAATGGCGAGTTAATTCGCTGGGCCCGGCCGGGCCAATGAACGACCGGATAGACCCGGAGGCAGGTCGCTGGCCTACTTGCGATAGACCTCGGCCGGATCGAACAGACGGTCGGCATCGACGAAGACGAGCTGCGCACCGCTGCCGTCATCCGATCGCTCGACCTTGCGATAGAAGCAGGAATGGCGGCCGGTGTGGCACGCCGCGCCAGCCTGCTCGACGCGCAGCCAGACCGCGTCCTGGTCGCAATCGGTGCGCATCTCGACCACGCGCTGGGTCTGGCCCGAGCTCTCACCCTTGCGCCACAACGCATTGCGCGAGCGACTGAAATACCAAGCTTCGCCGGTCGCCACCGTCTTGCGCAGGGCCTCCTCGTTCATGTGGGCGACCATCAGCACGTCGCCGCTCACGGCATCGGTCGTCACACAGGTGACGAGGCCGGCCGCGTCGAACTTGGGCAGGAAGGCCAAGCCCTCCTCGCGCTCAACTGAGGATGAAGACACGAAACTCTCTGCTCAACGGGTTGGCAGGCTTACCGTTGCGGCGACCGCACCATGGACAGGAAGCGCGACTGCTCGGCCGGATTGTCCCTGAACATGCCGGTGAAGCGGCTGGTGAAGGTGATGGCGCCGTGCTTGGCAACGCCCCGCACCGACATGCAGGTGTGCTCGGCCTCGATCATGACGGCGACGCCGCGCGGCTTCAGCACCTCGTCGATCGCAGCCGCGATCTGGGCGGTGAGATGCTCCTGGGTCTGCAGGCGGCGGGCGAAGATGTCGGTCAGGCGCGCCAGCTTGGACAGGCCGACCACCCGCTCGACCGGCGTATAGGCGATATGCGCGCGGCCGTAGAAGGGCATCATGTGATGCTCGCATTGCGACGTGAACTCGATGTCGCGAATCAGCACGAAGTCGTCATAGCCGGCGGTCTCGCCGAAGGTGCGGTCAAGCACCTCGGCCGGGCACTGGTGATAGCCCTGGTACAATTCATCATAGGCCTCGACGACCCGGCGCGGCGTGTCGACCAGCCCCTCGCGGGTCGGATCCTCGCCGATGTAATTCAGGAGCGTGTAAACCGCGGCCTCGGCTTCCGCGCGCGACGGCCGTGGCCGATCCGGCCGCACGGCGGCGGCGAGAAAATCGGCAGGATCGAGCTCTGCAGCGCGGGGGTCAGTCAGCTTGGCGTCTAACGGCTTGCCCTCGGGCTTGTTCGCGCGCAACGTCTTGATCAAAGTGTCCATCTCAACTCCGTTCGACCGGTCGGCGGTCCGACCGGAGTGTCACCGGCACAGCATCACCTTGAGGGCGTCACCTGCAGAGGTGCCACACGCAGGCTGGCGCCTCTCGCGCCGGACGCCTGTGGATGTGGCTGGAATTCCTGCCAATCGTTTCCATATGCTCGCAATATAGGGCGATGAAACCCGGCCGCCAAGGCCGCCACGCCGGTAATTCCGGGACGTCAGGCACATGCTGAACGACATCTACAACAAGCGCATCATCGAGCTCGCCGGCAACATTCCGCGGCTCGGACGGCTGGACCACCCGGATGCCACCGCCACCGCCCATTCCAAGCTGTGCGGCTCGACCGTCAAGGTCGACCTCAAGATGGACGGGCCCGTGGTGACCGACTTCGCCCACGACGTGAAGGCCTGCGCCCTCGGCCAGGCCTCCTCCTCGATCATGGCCCGTCACGTCATCGGTTCCAGCGCCGCGGAGCTGCGGGAGCTGCGGGAGACGGTGAGAAGGATGCTGAAGGAGAACGGTGCGCCGCCGGAAGGCAAATGGGCCGACATCGCCCTGCTCGAGCCGGTGCGCGACTACAAGGCCCGCCACGCCTCCACGATGCTGACCTTCGATGCCGTGGTGGATGCGATCGGCCAGATCGAGGCCAAAGCCAACGGCGAGCAGCCGGCCGCGGCCCAGGGCTGAGGCGGCATCATTCCCCCGCACGTCAAAATCGCATAGCCAGCTCGCGCGAGGGTGACGGCACCTGTCGCCCCTTTCGGACGCTGGCGCCGGTTCGCCAGCGACGTCGCTGCCTATTGCGGCGGCGTCGCCGCCACCGTCGCCGCCGGAAGCGCTTCGGCGGTGCGGGAGAGTTGCTTGTCGAGCGCGGCCGGGAAGCGGTCCTGCTGCTTGTCCCTGGCCTGCGGCTTCGGCGCGAGCTCGGCGACGGGCACCGCCCCCTTTGGCGGCAGCACCTCGGCGACCAAATCCGTGGTCACGATATTGGTGAGCCGCAGCTCGGCGCGCGACAGCTCATGCAGGTCCTCCCAGGGCGGCACGTTCAGCGCCAGCGACAGCAGATCGCCCGCTCCGCCCATGTCGAAGGTGTATTTGGCGAGACGCCCGATGTCGCGCTCGACGATCATCAGGTCCTGCGCCGTATAGCTCGCCGCCTTGGCGTCGTCCGCTCGGTCTCCCATCCAGATCTGGTGAACGCGGACATGGGCGGTGTCCGGAACATAACGCGTGGTTCCAGCCAGCAGCAGGAACACGCACATCGACTCGCAATAGGCCTCGGGCACCACGCGCGGCCGGTCACCCGCGCGGCTCGGACGCTGGGTCATGCCGACCGTGGTGCGCATCTTCAGCCCACGGAACCGGCGACCCAGGGTTATGGCGTCGTTGACCGAACCGCCGCTGGAGTCGAGCACCAGGGTGGCGCCCGTCAGGTCCCGATCCCTCGCGAAATCCTCGAAATCCTTCGGCGTGTCGCCGGTAACGATCCCGACCGCGCTGACCCAGCCGCAATTCGGCTCGCAGGCGACCCAACCGAACCGCATCGGGAGTTTGCGCTCTTCGAGCGCGCCGCCGGCGCGCGCCGTGTTGGACATAACGGTGATCGCCCCACCGACCACCAAACCAAGCGCTGCCACACCGAGTAGCATCCAGCGCAATTCATGCGACCGCAGCAATCTCACGCGCAATCCGTCCCCCTCGTATAGCTCGGTACGCAGTTCCTCGGTTTTCTTGCGGAAAGACCTGACAAGCTGGCCTCAAATCCGTTATTAGTCTGTCACATCCTTGTCGGGAAACGTATCCGGGCAATCACCGACCGTCCAGCTGCGGCGTGCTGCGGCGCCGCTGAAAACTGGCCATTGTTGCATCACATCACCACAAATGAACGAGAGCAGGGTTCCCTGCCGAGGAACCGGTCAGAAGCTCGCACATCCATCTGGCATTTCGCTCATGAAGCACTCATGCTCCGACATCGGCTGCCATTCTGCGCACATCGGGTCGCTGCTGGGGCGACTCCCGCGCCGCGCGGCTCACGCGCTGATCTGGCTTTATCGCCACACATTGTCGCCGCTGGTCGGCTACAATTGCCGGCACCTGCCGACGTGCTCGGTCTATGCTGATGAAGCCATCGAGCGCTTTGGGCTCTGGGCGGGTGGCTGGATGACGCTCGCCCGGCTGCTGCGCTGCCAGCCCTTTGGCACCTCCGGCATCGACAACGTCCCAACGACGGCTCCTGCGCGCGCCCGCTGGTACCTGCCTTGGCGCTATGCGCGATGGCGCGGCGTCAACGGGCCGAACTGAGGTGCAGCGCAACAAGCACCGAATCGATCGATCGACCTCGCAGATGGCGCTGGCGAAATCCCACGCCAGGACTATGCTTCTGCAATGCGACGGCGCTGTCAGCAGGAACCGCGCCGCTTGGACTGGCATTGATGTGACGCTTCCTTCGGGAGGAAACAACGATGCGCTGGACAATCAGCCCCAGAAGCCACCGAGCGCGCAAGAGTGTCGGTCCCGATCATGCCGGCCATCATGACGCACGCCAGGTGGACCTGCTCTGCATCATCGCTTTGTTGATCGTCATTGTCGGTGCCTGGCGCTATCTCACGGACAGCACCGCCCTGCCCCCGCCGACGACGTCCTACATCGTGCCCAGCCAGAGCGTGCACTGGTGAGATTCGCCCCTACCATCTCGGCCAGAAGATGAAATCGTCGCGCCGCGGCGGCGGATAGAGAGGAACCGGCTCCGGCGCCCGCGGCACGCGCCGGGCGCGCGGCGGCGGCTGGTAATCCGTCTCTGGAAGGACGCTCGCTTCGGCCGAGACTGTCGCGTCGGCCGGAGGCGATCTCACCGCGAGCAGGACATTCGATTCACGCGTGCGCCAGCGATAGCCGATCCCGAACTCCAGCGGCTGCGCGCGCTCGAACAGCTTCGCATAGCTCCTCTGATACATGTCCGGAAACTTGTCGATCGGCCCGGCGTAGCGTCCGAACGGCAGGAAACGCCAAGCCCGCGCTTCGTAGCTTGCGAGCGGGATGCCGGAATCGTCCTGGATGATGGTGGCGCTGTTCTTCAGCAGCCAGCTACGGACCCGCCCGAAGCCGTTCTCATGCAACAGATAGGACGCGCTCTTCAGGAGACTGTCGCCCGGCCCCAGCGGCTCGCAGAACTTGAGCAACCCGCTCGCCTTCACGCCGGAATCGGAGAGATCGCTGGAGAAGTAGTAGAGCGTCTTGGCGACCCCGTCGGCGCCGGCAAACAGGATGCGCGCGCCCTTGGTCGCATTGCGCGTCGGCGCCTCGTCGTTGCCGTGCAATCCGCCGTTCTCGTCCAACCAGATCAGACTGGCCTCGCGGATCGTCTTGCCGGTGCGCGCCAGGAAGACGTAGAGGATCGGCAAGGTCCCTTCGAGCTCGCCTTCGCGCAAGTCGACCTTCATGTCCTTGGTGATGAAGAAGGAGAAGCTCAGGACCGATTGCAACGAGCGTTCGACATAGGACAGCGCCGGGCCGATGCTGCCTCGGGGCAATCTGGTCAGGTCCGGGATCGGGCCCGTCGGCTCGAGTGCCGCCAGGACATAGGTCGTTGCCTTCGGATGAAAGGCATCGGCATAGAGAAAATCCGGCCCCGAGAAGAAATAGAACATCGACGGCCGCGGCGCGGCCAGATTGGCATCCGCCCAGGCCCTGATCTTCGACAATTGTCGCTGCTCGAGCTGATTGAAGGCGTTGTCGAAGAACGCCGCGTGCCGCCGCCACGCCGGATCCTGCACGAAGGGCAGGAGCGGCGAGCCCGCTGCTGGCGGCATGCCCGCCAGCACCCGCGCCGTATCGTCCGGCGTGGTGGTCTGAGCCCGAGCCTCGAAGCTCATGGCAAGGATCAGACATGCGACGGCGAACCAGACTCTCGAGACCAACAGCATTTCAATCCGAACCCGATGCGAGCGTTGCGGCGATACGGCGCGATCGCGCGTGAGCGAACCAATAGATCACCAATCCCGACGCCATTGCGCCTGCGCCGAGCCCTGCCTGCAAGGGCCGCGTTGTGATGAGATAGTACATCATGAAGAAGGTCACGCTGAGGAAAATCAACGGCGTGACCGGATAGCCCCAGGCGCGGTAGGGTCGCGTGAGTTCGGGCTGCGCGATGCGCAGCTTGATCAGTCCGAGCACAGCGAGAAGCGAGCAGGACAACAGCGAGAACTGGACGACGTCCAGCACCGCCTCGAAGCTTTCCGTGAACAGCATCAGGGTGGCGACCGTGAGCTGGAACAGCACGGCATAGGCCGGCGCCCCATTACGCGAGCGCCGCGCAAACACCGACAGCGCCGGAATGTCCTCGCCCATCGTCATCAGCACGCGCGGGCCGATCCACATCATCGCGGCAATGGAAGGAACCAGTCCGACGCAGATCATCGCGGCCACGAAGCGCCCGCCGGTCTCGCCGAAGATATGACTGCCCGCGATGCTCGCGACCTGGAGCTGGCCTGCGAGAGCGTCCATCGGTGCAGCCCGCAGGAAAACAGCGTTGAGCGCGATGTAGAGTACCAGAACGATCACCGTGCCCAGCAGCAGCGCGCGCGGCAAGGTCCGCTCCGGCGCATGCAGTTCGCCGATGATGTAGGTCGCCGCGTTCCAGCCGGAAAACGCGTACATCACGAACACCAGTCCGGTTGCGAACGCCGCACTCGTCACGTGGCCGATATCGGCCGCGGTCGGCAGGAAAGTGACCGACTGCGGGGCGGCAATGGTGTAGCCTGCGATGAGAAAGGCGGTGATGAGCGCGAGCTTCAGCATGGTCGACAACAGCTGGAAGCGGCTCGACTGCCTGATGCCGCCGAGCTGCACCGCTGTCACGAGCCAGACTGCACCCGTGGCGAGCAGCATCGGCGGAGCACTGGTGATGACGGCGCGACCATATTCGCCGAACGCCATGGCCGCGAGCGCCACCGGCGCCGCGAAGCCCACCGTCGCCGAGACCCACCCGGCCATGAAGCCGATCGCCGGATGGAACGCCCGTGTGAGGAAATTGTATTCGCCGCTCGAGCGCGGAAACATCGTGCCGAGTTCGGCATAGGACAGCGCCCCGCAGATCGACACCAGTCCCCCGACCGCCCACAGCGCCAGAATGGAGAAGCCGGACGGGATGTCCCGGACCTGGAAGCCGAGGCTGGTGAAGACGCCGACTCCGATCATGTCGGCGATGACGATCGCGGTCGCGACCGGCAAGGACACGGATGGAACCCGGTCGCCGTCTGTCCGGCCCCGGCCGGGATCGTCCGCCTCGGATGCAGCCATCTCGTCGAGGGACGCCCGGCGCCCCTTCCTCTGCCTCAGCCCAGGTTCCCGCCGAAGCATTCAAACATCGTTAACGGGCGTTAAATATGACCTTCTTCAAGGGTATTTTTGAACCGATTTCGGCCGGGCTGGGCTGCGGCATTGCATCGGGCCTCCGGCCGTCCCACAATCGCGACACGTTCGCGTGGTGTGTCCCGGTACGCCCGGGGTCGACCGGACACGGTCCTTAACGCGACCTCAATTTCGGCGGCGCAGGTTGAACGAAATCCGCTGGTTGAAGAGCCGTGTTGCGGCTCGAACGCGTCTTTGGGGACGGATGATCGGGGAAGACGAGAAAGTGGTGACGTCTGTGCGCAGGGGCTCGTGCCTCTGGTGGCGCGCGGCATCGGCGCTGGCAATCTGCCTTTCCTTCACGCATTGCGGCAAGGCGCCTAATCCCGAGGCGTTGGCCGCCAACGCATCGACGGCCCAGGGGCTGACCTTCGACGATCGTTTTCCGGTACCTGAATTCAGCGACCGCTTCCCGTCCGCGCAGGAGAGCTTCCGGCTTCACACGCCCTCCGACTTCGCTCCGAAGCCGGCGCCCTCACAGATCGCATCGCTGGAGCCGCAACGGTCGGAACGGCGGCAGCGTGAGGATCTGACGACCCTCGTCAGCATGCAGTCGTCGGCCTTTCCCTATTTCGGTAACAATCCGGCATCCGACGCGCCATTCCTGAACGTCAGCAACGGTGAGCGCCGCGGCCACCGCAGCTTGTCCGGCCGCGTCTACTGGCAGGACCAGACCTACAACGACAGCCGTGTGCTGGTGCACGTCCCCGAACAATTCGATGTGCGCAAGCCGGGCGTGATCGTCGTGTTCTTCCACGGCAACGGCGCCACGCTGGAGCGCGACGTGCGCGACCGCCAGTTGGTGCCGCAGCAGATCACCGCGGCGGGCGTCAACGCGGTACTGCTCGCGCCGCAGATGGCCGTCGACGCCGCCGATTCGAGCGCCGGCAAGTTCTGGCAGCCCGGCGGCTTCAAGCGCTTCATGGACGAGGCCGCGGCCAGCCTCGCCCGCCTGACCGGCAATCCGGCCACCGCGAAGACGTTCGCCGGCATGCCCATCGTGATCGTCGGCTACAGCGGTGGCTTTCTCCCCACGGCCTGGAGCCTTGAGGTCGGCGGCATCGGCGATCGCGTGCGCGGCGTCGTGCTGCTCGATGCGGTCTACGGCCAGCTCGACAAGTTCGCCAACTGGGTCGAGCGCAACCGCTCCGGCTTTTTCATCAGCTCCTACACGCGCTATACGGCGCGGCATGATCAGGAACTGATGACGATGCTGCGCAATCGCGGCATCGAGGTCTCCGAGGACATGGAACGGCCGCTGCGCCCGGGCAGCGTCGTCTTCGTCGAGACCGACGAGGGCATCACCCATCGCGACTACGTCACGCAGGCATGGACCCGCAACCCGATCAAGGATGTGCTGGTCAAGATGGCGGCCGCCCAGCCGCCGATCCGGATCGCGGCCGGAGCCCAGGACATGTCGAACCGCGTGTCGAGCCGCTGAGACAGAGGCCGCCGCAATGCCTCAGGACTTCGGAAGCTTCTCGACGAAGCCGTTGAAGCAGGCGAGCCGCTCATCCTCTTCCTTGGTGAACTTGCAGTCGCCGACCACCTTGGCCTTCATCGCCTTCGGCTTGGCTGCCGGCGGAATGACGGCGTCGTAGCAGTTCAGGCGCTCCTTGGTTCCGTCGTCGATCTCCAGGCAGGCCTGGAGCTTGGCGGCCGCCGATTGCGGCTTGGCCGGCGCGGCGGCGGCGGTCTTCGTCCCCTTCGGCTTGACCTGCACCAGCGGACGGTCACCGACCATCGGTGCGCTCTGGGCCAGCGCAGGGGTGCACAGCAGCACTGCGGCCAGGCTCAACATCATCTTCTTCATGCCATATCTCTCTCATCCGACCCGTGGGCACGCGAGGACGTCCGTCGATGCTACTCGCCGGCCGTGGCAGAATCCACGCCCCAGCAACCCCCACGACATCGGCCTTTAATCCGGTCGGGCCGGCTTTGCCAAGCGCCAACCCGCTGCTCAGGCCGGAACCGCGGTCCGCGCGCGCTGGCGGCTGGCCAGAATTGCCAGCAACGCCAGAGTTAGGAACATCAGTGCGACGTAGCCGGTGGCTCCGAGCAGGTCGCGTGCAAACAGGCTGCCGCCGATCGCGGAGCCGATGGCCTGGCCGATATAGAGCACGGAGGTGTTGAGCGACACCGAGGCCGAGGCAAGCGGCGGCGCGGCTGCCACCAGCCGAACCTGCTGCATCGAATTGGTGGACGCAAACCCCAACCCCCAGATGGCGACCGCCACCGCCATGAGGCCGTAGGTGCCCGCCGCCAGCGTCCAGGCCGACACACCGGCGAACATCAGGCAGGTGAACAAGAGCGATGTCCGGTAGGCCCCCCAGCCATCGACGATCCGGGTTGCGATGACGACGCCGAGAAAGCCGCAGGCGCCGTAGATCGCGAACACGAGCCCGATCTGGTTGGAGTCCGCGCCAGTCAGGCGCTTCAACAGCGGTCCCATGAAGGTGAAGATCACGAACTGCCCCGACATCTGCAGGGTCGTGACCAGGAGCAGCAGAACCACCAGACGGTTACGGCCGAGCTCGGTCCAGGTCTTCAACGCAACCGGCGCGCCCTTCAGGCCGGATGGCAGGCGCCATGTCAGCAGAACAAAGCTGACCGCGCCGGCCGCACCGACGGCGAGATAGGCAGCCCGCCAACCGGAATGACTGCCGATGAAGGTGATCATGGGCAGCCCCACGGCGGCCGCCAGCGACCAGCCCAGGAAGACATAGGCGATGGTGCTGCCGCGTCTCTCGAGCGGGCTGATCAGCGCCGCCGTCCCGGCGGCCTGCGGTGTATAGAGCGCGCCGACCGCGAGCATCACCAGGCGCAGCACCAGCAGGCTCGCATAATCGGGCGCAAACGCCGAGGCGAGATTGCCGAGCGTGAGCACCATGAGCGTCGCTGCGAGCAGACGGCGGCGATCGAAGCGGCTCGTCAGCCAAGCGGTCAAGGGCGAGCAGATGCAGAGCACCACCGCGCCGAAGGTGATCAGGAGCCCCGCCGTCTGAACGCCGACAGCGAGATCCGAGGCGAGCTCGGACAGCAGGCCGGCGGGCGCGAGCACCGAGCAGCCGGTGACGAGATTGCCGAGCATGAGCGCGGTCGGCGCAAAGCGCCCGGAAGCGGAAGTGGATGTCATCGCGCCTCAATAGCAGAGAATTTCATGCATTTGCATGAAAATGTCTCATGCCGCCCATGACTTTCTTTCGTCCTCCCTCCTTCGTCCTGGCCGCCATTCTCGTCAGGGCGCGGGGGCGGACTGCGCCGCCGAGGCCTGCGGCGAGGGAATCTGCGTCCACGGAACCGGCGTACTCGTCGGACGGGCGACGGCCTTGGACGGCGGGCAGCTCTCGATCAGCATCTTCAGAGCAGATTGCAGGCCTTCGCTGCTCACCGGAAATGTCGAGACATTGCGACGCGCGACATTCAACAGGGAATCGCTCAGCTCGGCCGACGGCATCAACGACAGCGTTTTCACCTGGCTTGCATTCAGGAACACGCCCCAGGTCTCGCGGTCGCCCGACCGCCGCGGCGGCGAGAGGAAATTGAGCCGCATATCTCCGCTCGCCATTGCCAGCGGACCCGGCGGCGAGCCGGCCGGCGCGATGCGCTCGACGTCGAGCTCGAAGCGGTCCTGATCGAAGCAGACCATCTGCAAGCGCGTGGTCTGGAACGTGCTCTCACCGTCCTTGCGTGCGAGAATGGTCTTGTAGGCAATCCCACGGCTGGCGGTCTCGAACATCCAGGGGCTTTCGACCCGCTGCCGCCTGTCGAGCGCAAACCGCGCGATCTCCTCCCGCGTCAGGATGCGCATGCTCTCGAACGGAACGGACCGCGCCACCGTGAGCAGAGCGGGATCCGCGCCGAGCTTGGTGATGTAGTCGAGCACCATCTTGTCGGCCCGCGCCATCGCCTGCTGCATCGCCTGCGCCCGCATCTCGCGGGTCGGCACGCCGCCGGTGAAGTTCAGGATGACGCGCGGCGAATGCACCGCGAGCGTCGCATCCGCTGCGATGTCACGCGTGGGCGCGCCGAGCAGCATGTAGGGACAGGCCGAATTGCACATCGCCCCCCGCGTCCAGACCTCGCCATGCAGCTCGCGCCCGGACAGCTTCAGCTTGGTACAAGCTTCGCCCTCCTGAGGCTCGAAGCCACACTCGCGCAAGGTGGTGCGTCCCACCCGCACGGCGGCCTTGCGCTCGCGCAGCATGTCGCCGATGGCGAGCGCCTGCTGCAGATTGCCGCCTGGAGAATTGAAGTAGATCGGCAGTCTGCGCTCCCCGATCTGCTTCATGAACTTGCGAAAGCGCGCCGCGGCGCCGCCGTCGATCTTGCCTTCGGCGGCGATCCAGCTGTCACAGCCATGTCCACAGGCGTCCGAGGAGCCCTTGACGAGAGCGAACGCAATCGGCGTCGAGCCGTCGGCGACCCGCGGCGGCGCGGCGCGGCGCGCGGCCGGCCTGGACTCCGTTGCAGGCCTGGCCGGGGCACCCGGCCTCGCATGTGCCGCGGGCTTTGGCTGGGTCGCCGGCTTTGGCATCGCCGGAACGGCCGCGAGCGACGACAGGCTCGACAACACGAACACGATCAGCGCGGCCCCAACATGAATGCCGCCGCGCCGACACACAGACAGCGGCGCCTCTCCTGCAGACTCCATCGCCAAACGCGTCCCCACGCCCCGAACACTTGAAGTTGTATCATACCGGCCCGCGGCGGCAATCTCCGCATCGCCGCACCAGCCGCAATTGGGCGGTTTTCCCGTCCCTCTCCCGGTTGCAGCCTGAAAATCCCCTGCTATACCCCTTGCTCCCGCTTACCTGCGCTCGTTCGCAGGAGTGAGCTCAAGGAGTGACCCATGTCCGATCCGAAATCGCCTGATTCCAAGTCCGACCAGCAAAAGTCCAATTTCCAATACAGCCTCAGCAACCTGAAGCCCGCCGCTCCGGTCGAGAAGATCACCATCAGCTTCCCCGACGGCGCCCGGCGTGAATATCCCCGGGGCACCACCGGCTTCGACATCGCCAAGGGCATCTCGCCCTCGCTCGCCAAGCGCACCGTCGCCATGGCGCTGAACGGCGATCTCGTCGACCTCAACGATCCGATCAATGAGGACGCCAGGCTCGAGCTCGTCGACCGCGACGATCCGCGCGCGCTGGAATTGATCCGGCACGATTGCGCGCATGTGCTGGCCGAGGCCGTGCAGGCGCTGTGGCCGGGCACCCAGGTCACCATCGGCCCTGTCATCGAGAACGGCTTCTACTACGACTTCTTCCGCAACGAGCCGTTCACGCCCGAAGACTTCGCCGCGATCGAGAAGAAGATGCGCGAGATCATCGGCCGCGACAAACCCTTCACCAAGGAGGTGTGGGACCGCGCGAAGACCAAGCAGGTGTTCCGCGACAAGGGCGAGGCCTTCAAGGTCGAGCTGGTCGACGCCATTCCCGGCGAGGAGCCGATCAAGATCTACTACCAGGGCGACTGGTTCGATCTCTGCCGCGGTCCGCACATGACCTCGACCGGCAAGATCGGCAACGCCTTCAAGCTGATGAAGGTGGCGGGCGCGTATTGGCGCGGTGACTCCAACAATCCGATGCTGACCCGCATCTACGGCACGGCGTTCGCCAAGCAGGAGCAGCTCGACGCCTACCTCAAGCAGATCGAGGAGGCCGAAAAGCGCGACCACCGCAAGCTCGGCCGCGAGCTGGACCTGTTCCACTTCCAGGAGGAAGGCCCGGGCGTCGTGTTCTGGCATCCGAAAGGCTGGAGCATCTTCCAGGCGCTGATCGCCTATATGCGCCGGCGCCTCGCCGGCGACTATGACGAGGTGAACGCGCCGCAGATCCTCGACAAGTCGCTGTGGGAGACCTCCGGCCACTGGAACTGGTATCGCGAGAACATGTTCGCGGCGCAGTCCGCCGGCGACGAGGCCGAGGACAAGCGCTGGTTCGCGCTGAAGCCGATGAACTGTCCGGGTCACGTGCAGATCTTCAAGCATGGCCTGAAGAGTTACCGCGACCTGCCGCTGCGGCTCGCCGAATTCGGCGTCGTGCACCGCTACGAGGCCTCCGGCGCCATGCACGGCCTGATGCGCGTGCGCGGCTTCACCCAGGACGACGCGCATGTGTTCTGCACCGAGGACCAGCTCGCCGACGAGTGCCTGAAGATCAACGACCTGATTCTGTCGACCTACTCGGATTTCGGCTTCGAGGGTGAACTGACGGTGAAGCTCTCGACCCGCCCGGAGAAGCGCGTCGGCACCGACGAGATGTGGGATCACGCCGAGCGCGTGATGGCGACCGTGCTGAACGAGATCAAGGCGCAGAGCAACCACATCCGCACCGAGATCAATCCGGGCGAAGGCGCGTTCTACGGGCCGAAGTTCGAATATGTGTTGCGCGATGCCATCGGCCGCGACTGGCAGTGCGGCACCACGCAGGTCGACTTCAACCTGCCGGAGCGGTTCGGTGCGTTCTACATCGACGCCGACGGCGCCAAGAAGGCGCCGGTGATGGTCCATCGCGCGATCTGCGGCTCGATGGAGCGCTTCATCGGCATCCTGATCGAGCACTATGCCGGCAGCTTCCCGCTGTGGCTGGCGCCGACCCAGGTCGTCGTCACCACCATCACCTCGGAAGGCGACGAATACGCCAAGCAGGTGCTGGCTGCGCTGCGCCGCGCCGGGCTCAGATGCGAGATCGACCTGCGCAACGAGAAGATCAACTACAAGGTCCGCGAGCACTCGCTGCAGAAGATCCCGGCCCTGCTCGTCGTCGGCAAGAAGGAGGCCGAGACGCATTCAGTCTCCGTCCGCCGGCTCGGCCGCGACGGCCAGACCGTGATGCCGACCGCGGAGGCCATCGCCGCCCTGGTCGACGAGGCGACGCCGCCGGACGTGCGGCGCCGTCAGCGCGAGGCGGCGTGACGTCGTAGCGCGTAGCCCGCACGAGCGCAGCGACATGCGGTGTCGCCGCGACAGCGCGTGAGATCCCGGATGTCGCTCCCGCCGTCGCCCTGACGGGCTCCGGCGCGCGCTCATCCGGGCTACGCGGCTACGCCGACAGACTGGCGACAGCATCCGCCGAACCTCTGTCTCGACCCGCGGCCTGCAGCGCCACGTCGGCGCATTCGGCCATGTAGAGAAACATCGTCGCGAGCATCCGCTCGATCGCCTCGCGCCCCAGCGGCAGAATGGTGATGGCGTCGGTGCTGCGGATGAGCAGGCGCTTCTCCTCTGCGTCTCGCAGCAGCGTCAGCACGTGCTTGCGCGACACCGAAAAGCGGGTCGCCAGACCGTTGATTGAGAACGGCACGGGGCCGTCGGGCGGGAATGGCTGGTCCGGCCCGGCGCCTTGGGCCAGGCTGAACAGGATCACCATGCCCGCGGTCCGTTCGGCAAACGGCTCGAGCTCCGGCGCTCCGTCGAGGATCCGGACGCCGGCGATGAAGCGACGGCCGAGCTCGAGCACGAAGCTCTTCACGAAGGCCGGATCGTTCAACGCAGCCCGGTAACCCACGGCGGCCGGCAGCACCGCGCGCATGGCGTCGAACTGTACGCCCCAGCGCTCGCGATGCAGCGCGATCAGCTTGTCGGTCGGGACCAGCGGCCGCCGCCGGCGGTCCAGATTCGAGGCCGACGCCACCAGCCCGGTCGCCCGCATCAGCGCCAGCATGGCCTCGCAGCGGCCGCCGCTGCACAGGTCGAGCCTGGCACACATCTCCTTCATGGCGCCGACGGTGAGACCGAGCTCGCCGTCGCGCTGCTCGGCAAAATGCAGATACAGCGCGACGTGCGGAAACAGCGCCCGCGCCCGGTCGCTCAGCAGCGCATTGAGGATGCGATCGCCCCGATACAGCCTGATCGCCGATGCCGTCGACGCGCGCATCGCCCGTGCGAAACCAGCCGTCCCGCGCAGCCGCGCGACGGCGTCAGGTGACGGAATCAGTGCGGTCATCGGCACGTCAGATCTTGCACTCGAGGCAACTCCCGGCGGATCTCTTAGCACTATGTTTTTACCGGCCCGCCCAAGGTTCGACAATTCGCTGGGAATATCGTGCTTAGGACAGATGGCCGCATCGGATATGCCCGATCCGCGTCGTCCCGCGCGAAGTCTTCGCCGAAACCCGCAAAGGCTGCAGCACCGGGTGCAGTAGAACCGATCAAAACGCCGTGCCGTGGTCTCGTTGCAGGCGGAGGCCCATGCTATCTGTCGCGCGTGCAACGAACGAGACCCACCGACGTGACCGACGCGATTGAACTGCTGAAGACCCGCCGCTCCGTGAAGCCGCGCGAGATGAGCGGCCCCGGCCCCTCGCCCGCCGAGCTCGACACCATCCTGACCATCGGCGCCCGCGTGCCGGACCACGGCAAGCTCGCGCCATGGCGCTTCATCGTGTTCGAGGGCGACGGCCGCCGCCGCGCCGGCGAGGTCATCGCGGCCGTGTTCGCCAGGAAGAACCCGCAGGCGAGCGCCGCCGAGCTGGAGGTCGAGAAGAATCGCCTCATGGAGGCGCCGCTGGTGATCGGCCTCGTCAGCTTCACCCGGCCGCATCCCAAGGTGCCGGCCTATGAGCAGGAGCTCTCCGCCGGCGCGAGCGCGATGAACATCCTGACCGCGGCCACCGCACTCGGCTATGGCGGCTGCTGGCTGTCTGGCTGGTTCATGTTCGACCGCGACGTGATGGACGGTCTCGGCCTCAAGACGGAGGAGAAGCTCGCCGGGCTCATTCACATCGGCAAGCCGGCCAAGCCGAGCGAGGACCGGCCGCGTCCGGCGCTCGCGGACATCGTGACGCGGTTCTGACGAAGGCACGCGCGGGACCGGCGCGACCTTCAGGAGCAGACGCCCGGCGATCGCTCGGCTCATTGCCGCGCCACGCTCCATCCGCCCAACCTTGCGAGCGCAAACAATCCAGGATTCCTCCGCGGAGGCCGTCCGGATTGCTTCGCTGTGCTCGCAATGACGCGCGGAGATGCCTCAGCCCCAACTAATTGGCACTCCGAAGCCGCGTGCAACATTCCGTAGGCTTCCCTCTAATCCTCACGCCGCCTTCGATGATCTCGTGCCGAACTGCGCCAGCAGGCCCGCGATCTCCGAGGCCGGCTTGGCCGCGCTGAACAGAAAGCCCTGGACCTGGTTGCAGCCCTCGGCGCGCAGCCACTCGAGCTGATCCGATGTCTCGACACCCTCGGCGGTGGTGATGATGTTGAGGCTCTTGCCGAGGCCGGAGATGGCGCGGACGATGGCGAGGCAGTCGGAGCGCTGCGCGAGATCCTTCACGAAGGAGCGGTCGATCTTGATCTTGTCGAACGGGAAGCTGCGCAGATAGCTCAGGCTGGAATAGCCGGTGCCGAAATCGTCCATCGAGATGCGGATGCCGAGCTGGCGAAGCTGATGCAGCGTCGCCAGATTGGCCTCGGTCTCGGCCAGCAGGATAGACTCGGTGATCTCCAGCTCGAGCCGCTCCGGCGTCAGCGCCGACTGCGCCAGCGCCTGGACCACGACCTGCACGAGGTTGCGGCTGCGGAACTGCACCGCAGAGAGATTCACCGCGACCTTGATGCCGTCGGGCCATCGCGCCGCCTCGTGACAGGCCTCGCGCAGCACCCACTCGCCGAGCGGCACGATCAGGCCGATGTCCTCGGCCACGGGAATGAAATCGGCGGGCGAGATCATGCCCTTGTCGGGATGACGCCAGCGCAGCAGGCATTCGAATGCGGAGATCGCGCCGGTCGCGACGTCGACCAGCGGCTGGTAGTGCAGCTCGAACTCGCCCTGGGCGAAGGCACGGCGCAGATCGTGCTCCATGTCGCGGCGCTTCTGCGCCTGGCGGTCCATCTCCTTTTCGAAGAACCGATGCACGCGGCCGCCGTCCTGCTTGGCGCGGTACAGCGCCATGTCGGCGTTCTTCATCAGCTCCTCGCAGCTCGCGCCGTCGCCCGGCGACAGCGCGATGCCGATGGAGGCACCGATCACGAGCTCGTTGCCGTCGATGTCATAGGGCGCGCTGAGCGCCGCGATCAGGCGGGCGGCACACTCACTGGCGTCGCTGGCGCCGCAGCTCTGACTGATGATCACCGCGAACTCGTCGCCGCCCAGCCGCGCCGCCAGCTTGCCGCCATGCATCTGCTGTGTCAGGCGGCCCGCGACCGCCTGCAGCAGCCGGTCGCCCATCGGATGACCGAAGGAGTCGTTGACGGTCTTGAACAGATCGAGGTCGATGCACATCACCGCGATGCGGCGGTCGGCCGCCCCGGCGCCGTCGAGCTCCTGCGCGAGGCGCTGCTGGAAGAATTCGCGGTTCGGCAGGCCGGTCAGCCCGTCGTGGTGCGCCATGTAGGCGATGCGCGCCTCGGCGCGACGACGCTCGGTGATGTCGACGATCGCGACCAGCACGCCGTCGCGGCCATCGAAGGTGATCTCGCGGCCGTAGGTCAGCACCTCGATCTCGCTGCCATCGGCCTTGCGATGCCGCCAGTCGCGGTGAAACAGATCACCGTCGGCCAGCCGCAGCAGCGCGTCATCGAGGCTTTCCCATTCGCCCGGCGGCCAGAGATCCCAGACATTCATGCACAGCAGATCCGCCCGGCCGTAGCCATAGTGTCCGACCATCGCATCGTTGACATTGAGGATCTGCGCGGTCTTCGCATCGAGGATGCACATCGGCACCGGGTTGGCGTCGAACAGCAGCCGGAACGAGGCCTCGCGCCGCTTCAGCGCGGTCACGTCGGCAATGGTCAATGAAATGATGTCGCCAAAGGCGTGGGCGCCGAGCCTGAGACTGCGCGCCTCGCTGTCGAGCTCGAACTGGTCGCTCCGCCCGTGCGTGACGACGTCGAACAGCCGCGCCATCACCTCGGGCGTGCACAGCGTGTTGCCGCCTTGCTTCAGCCGATGCCATTGCAGCGTCGCCGACGGCAGCCTGAGCAGGTCGGCCGCCGCGCGATTGTGATGAACCACCTGGAAATCGCAGGGCATGCCGACGCTGTCGCGGATGGTCGCGAGCGAAACCACGCCGTCGTCCGTCGTCGAGAAGATCGCGTCGAGCAGATTGTACTGCGTGGCCCGCTCGTTGACGTAGGTCCCGACCAGCGTGCTTCCCCACCGCGAGTTGGTCGGCAGCGCCAGCACGTCATAGCTGCGAACCATGCCGTCGCGCACGCAATGCGCACAAGCGAGATAGGGCTGGCCGCTGGCGAGCGCACAATTGGCGGCCTCCACCAGCACCGTGGCGCAATCCGGCGACACGGCCTCGACCGCGACGTCCCAGCGTTCATCCTGCAGCCATTGCTGGACGTAGCGACCGCTGCGCGAAATCTGCAGGCGACCGTCCTCGTTGTTGAGCACCGCGATATGATCGGCGAGACGGCCGAGGCTGCCCAGCATGACGTCCTCGTAGCGCGGCAGGCGCTGGCCCGGCTTCAATGCCGCCTGCCATTTGCGTCTGAGCACCGGGATGTCGTCAAAGAGATCGCTGCTGATCGGAGTCAACGCCTTGGTCGTCGCGGCACGCATCATTCCCACTCAATCGCCCAGCCTGTTCCAGCGGTATCTGAAGCAGACGCGGCTTTAACGAGCTGTAAATGCATTGCCTTCGCGCATGGCGCGCAGCGATTGTGACAGTTTTAAGTGGTTCCATGGTTATCGCGCATTAGCGACTGTGACAGCATCGCTTCACGTTCATCGGCGCTGTCCCAACGAGAGAGCGATACAGCATGGCTGCGGATGTGACTGCGCGATCTCGCGACAATATCTGCCCGAGTTTTCTTGTTCGAACCGCCCTCTTCAAACAGAGGGCGCAGGGAGAGCCGGACCTCGACTGAGGCCCGTGGCCCGCCTGCGAAAAAAATGCAGGCGGCAGGTACCACAGGTCAGCCGGAAACCCGGCCCTCCCTGCGCGATGGCTTTAACGGCTGCTTCGCGTTCTCCCTGGTGCGCCGGGCTTTCTGGCCACCATCCCCACGCGAAGCGAAGCCTCAACGTGAGTTGACATCAGCATCGGGATATCAGGACCGCGCGACTTGACCGTGCGCAGCGAATTGTTCGTCGGCGCGAGCAACCCGCGCTGCAATCCACCACGCCCACCGCTCCCCGCCTCGCGTGTCGTGACGACCGCGATACGCCCCTCATCTCGAGGCGGGATGCGCGGAAAGATCCGCCTGATTTGCCCGACGGCGCAAGAACTAATAAGTGCGACAAATTAACCCGACGGGCAGATGTGCACGACTTGGCGAGTCGTGTCGCGCACCACTGCTTCGACAATCGCCGCTGTCGTCCCGGCCTTGAGCCTGGACCCATAGCCACCGGCCGCGGTGATGCGGGCCACTGACAGCTAGGTCCCCCGATAGCATCCGCGGTATGGGTCCCGCGTTCGCCGGGACGACACCCGTGGTCAGGCGCGCTCCTGCCAAAAACGCTGTTCTTGCATCAGTCCTCCTCCAGACGGATGCCTGCGTCGCTGAGCGCCCGCATGATCCGCTCGATGTCCTCGGGGTCGATTGTGTTAGCCGGGCAAAGTGCGTTCAGCTCGTCGAACGTGATCCAGCCCTTGCGCTCGCCGATCTCGATGGCCTGGCGGATGATGTGGGATATCTGCATGCGGCTCTCCCGGAGGCTGGCTCTCATAGATAGCGGGGAGAGTCTGTGTCCTTCTGCGGTGCCATTTCGCGTGCGAGCCGCTTACCGCGCGAGCACCTCGACCTCGCCGTCAACGCCGTTGACGACGCTGAAGGAGCGTTCGAACACCTTGCCTTCGTTCTTGGCGATCGCGCGGTAGTCGCCTTCGGACAGCACGACCTTGGGGAAGGCGCCGATCGATTCCTTGATCACGTCGCCGCCGGGGTTGATGACCGACCAGGCGGTGTTGGCGAGCGCCTCGCCGCCCTTGTCGGAGACGAGCTTCAAGGTGATGACCGCGGCGCGGTGCGTCACCGTGACGTCGGTGAGCTTGCCAGCCTGGACGCGGATGTCGGAGCGCACCACCGAGTTGGCGTCGCCATAGTTGGAGACGATGTAATAGGTGCCCTCCGGCAGCATCAGCATGTCGCCGGCGGCGACGTTCGGCACCAGCGGCGCCCGCTCGCGGCCGTCGAACTGGCTGCCCTTGTAGATGGCAAACGAGATCTGGTTCTGCGGGATCTTGCTGGTGCCGACCCTGCCCTCGAGGCGCAGGCCCCCGGCCGGCAGCACGAAAGATTCGCGATCGGTCTCCGTCTTCAGGTTCACCGACCTGACCGCGCTGACGAGGCCGAGCGCGACATGCACGACATAGGTGCCGGGCGGCAGCACGATGTTCGGCGTCGGGCCGCGATCCTCGCGCAGCATCTTGAAGGCGCCGGATTCGTCCGGCCGGTCGGCGAACACGCGCCAGACCAGACCGCCATTGATGTTCGGCAGGTCCTTTCCGAACCGCGCCGACAGCGACAGCACGCCCTGATTGGGAGCCGCGGCGGGTGGAGGAGCAACCGGCGGGATCGCAGCCGGCGCGCCGGGTGGGATCGCGGCGACGGGCGGTCCCGGCAGCACCTGCGGGGCCGGTGGCGGAATGGGACCGGCGGCGGGGCCGGAGGGTGGCGCCAGGCTCACCGCCGCCCCGGGATCGGGCACCGAAGCCGGCGGAATCGGCGGTGGCCGGTCGCTGAACAGTTGCGCCGCGGCCGGCAGCGTCACGAGCCCGGTCAGCGGCCACGACAAGGCGAGCACAAGCCATAGCCGCCCGCTGCGCCGGAATCTGGTGAACCCGCGACCTGTCGTCATCGTCTTGCTTTTGAACAAAAACGCGGCAAATTCAAGCCTCTACTCAACTGTCCCGGAGGAACCCCGTAAGCAGCGCGCGACTTGGTCGCATTCTCCGGCGGAGAGTTCAAATCAGCGGCATCCGGCGCTCCCGTCGACCCGGCATAAAGGATGCTTCTGGTAGGCTGGTGCTAGGCTGTCATGCGTCATGAGTCCGTTGCCGACTCGTTGCACACAGTTTGCGTAGGCGTGGAGATCTCGGTGCTGGACATTCTGAAAGGACGCCGTGCGAACGGAACCGAAGGTTCCGATGTCGGTCTCGGCACGATCCGCAAGCCGGTCATCGGCCTTGCGCTTGGCGGCGGCGCGGCGCGCGGTTTTGCCCATATCGGCGTGATCCGGACCCTGATGGCGCACGGAATCGTGCCCGATGTCGTGGTCGGCACCTCGATCGGCGCCGTGGTCGGCGGCGCCTATGCGGCCGGCCAGCTCGATACGCTGGAGGAATGGGCGCGCAGCCTGCAGATGCGCAACATCCTCGGCTATCTCGACATCCGCCTCAACGGCTCCGGCCTGATCGGCGGCGAGAAGCTCGCCGCCCAACTCGAAGCCTCGCTCGGCCGCGTCACCATCGAGGAGCTGCCGATGAAGGTGGCGACGGTGGCGACGGAGATCCGCACCGGGCACGAGATCTGGCTGACCCATGGCAGCCTCGTCGACGCGATGCGCGCCTCCTACGCCCTGCCCGGCATCTTCGCGCCGGTCCTGATCGGCGACCGCTGGCTGGTCGACGGCGCCATGGTCAATCCGGTGCCGGTGTCGGCGGCGCGCGCGCTCGGCGCCGAGATCGTGATCGCCGCCAACCTGTCGAGCGACGTGTTCACGCACTCGACGACGATCTACTCGCATGGCCAGCCGGTCGAGGTGCCGGAGACAGTGATGGAGAGCGCGCCGCCGAAGCGGCGCTTCCGCAGGCTGTTCTCGCCGGAGCGCGCGGTGAAGCGGCAGTTCTTCGGCGAGGGTGGCCGGCCGGGCATCTCGTCGGTGATGGTCGACGCCTTCAACATCATGCAGGACCGCATCACCCGCGCGCGCCTCGCGGGCGATCCGCCGGACCTTCTGATCTCGCCGCGCGTCGGCCAGATCGGCTGGTTCGACTTTCATCGCGCGGCCGACCTCATCGCGTTCGGCACGAGGGCGGCCGAACGTGCGCTGGATTCCATCCAGGAAGCGATCGGCGCGGTGACGCCGACCGGCGGCGGAGCGACTACGCCGTCTTGATGTACTGGCGCAGTGCTTCCTGCTCGGCCTCGTATTCCTGGACGCGCCACTTCACGACGTCGCCGATCGAGATCAGGCCGGCCACGACGCCGCCCTCGATCACCGGCAGATGGCGGAACTTACCGTTGGTCATCATTTCCATGATCGAGGCGACGGTATCCGCAGGCTTGCAGCTCACCACCCGCCGCGTCATCACGTTCGACACCGGCTCGGTCAGCGCGGCGGCGCCGCGCTCGCCGAGCGCGCGGACGATGTCGCGCTCCGAGAGGATGCCCTCCATCCGGGAGCCCGACATCACCAGCACCGCGCCGATCTTGCGGTCGGCGAGCCGCTTGGCGGCTTCGGCGAGTGTGGTCTGGGACTCGACGCTCTCGACCTGATGGCCCTTGGTGTCGAGGATCGCACGTACTGTCATTGCTCGTCTCCTTGAGGGGCCGGTGTGCCTTCTTGAGCGAGGCGTCGTTGCGGCCGATGCTTCCAGCGATCGTCAGTCAAGCGAGTCTTCAATCAACAGTCTGACAATGCAACGGATCCAATCCTTCTGATCGCGCTTTGGTTGCATTGCACTCCGCAAGCTGGCCTGCGCGGCACAAATCGCCTGCTTTCGTTCATCCGGAATCGTGCCCCGGTTGCAGTGGACACAAATGATGAATGAAATCACCTGCGCTCGCAAGCGCAGGATCGCGGCACCTAACGGTCGACCACGTCGGACGGCAACGCAGGCGCAGCATCGTCACGCACATGCGGGGTGGGATCGAACAGCGCAAACAGGATCAGTCCGGCGATGAATCCGCCGATATGAGCCTGCCAGGCGACGTCGGCGCCCTCGGCGCCGGGCGTGATGCCGCCAATGCCGAACACGATGTTGACGCCGAACCACACTGCCAGAAAGCCGAGCACCCGCGGATTGCGCAGCGCACGCGTCAGCGACAGCGCCGGAACCCTGGCCGCCGCCTCGGCATCGCCGCGGGTGAACGACAGGAAGCTGCCTCTCACGAAGGCAAAGCGCATCGCCGCCGCCATGGTGCCGGACACCGAGGCCGAGGCGCCGATCATCGGCGCCAGCGCGTGCTCGTGGGTGAGCAGATGCGCCAGCGCACCGGCCGCCGCCGTCACCGCCATGAACAGATAGAACCTGACCGCACCGAAGCGGCGCGCGAGCGCGCTGCCGAACGGCAGCAGCCACAGCACGTTGAAACCGATATGCGCCAGATTGGCGTGCAGCAGCGAGTAGCTGAAAAAGGTCCAGATCTTGGCCGGCGTGCCGCCGGGAAACGCCCCGTCCATCAGGGTCTGGTCGTATCGTTTCGGGACGAAGGCGAACAGGTCGATGATCCAGCCGTTCCACTCGTCCGGCAGCAGCACACGCAGATGGATCACCGCGATCAGCAGGATGTAGGCGGTCAGTGCGCCCGGCAGATTGAGGATCGGCTCCCGCGCCTGCTGGAGCGGCGGATCCTGCGTGAGGTCTGACGAGGGGGAATCCAACGGAACGCACGCCTTCGACGAGAGGAACAGATCCGTCAGATAGGCGGCTTTGGCCGGCCTGTGCAAGCGCATGGCGGCAGAGTTGATGTGCAGCCCCGGGCCGCGGAGGCGAAAGGACAGCCGATCCGCCAAAAGAAAGAGGGAGGGTTCTGAGAAAACCCTCCCTCCGAGACCTGCCGGCCTTTGCCGCGTCCGGAGCGCCCGGGGTCGTTTTCCCCACCCCGCCCCGTCGCGACGACCAGACTTGTTTGACGCCGCCTGCGTGTAACTCACCGTATCGCGGCGGACCTTCCACCTTCCGGCCGCGATCTGATGAACGCATTGTTAACGATCGCTCGGCGGCCGCCAAGCTCATCGTTAATTTAACCTTAACGCGCGGAAGGCCGGGGGAAAGCCGGCACGATCGCACCATCGGCATGGACGCTGCACCACCCCTCCTGCGAAAACAAACCAGGGAGGCGCCTGGACGAAAGCGGGACAGCAATGTCCTCCGTGACGTCGAGGGCGCGAGGGATCACCGAGATGAAACATCCGTCCAATCGCGAGCTCTTCGCCTATTGGAACGACAGGCGCGGCCATGCCAAGGCGCCGGAGCGCTGCGACTTCGAGCCGTCGGCCGTGCGCGAGCTGCTCGGCGACATCTTCGTCTTGTCCTGCGATGCCGACAGCGGCTTTCCGTTCCGCATGGCCGGCACGCGGCTGTGCGCCCTGCTCGGCGGCGACGTCAAGGACAGGAGCTTTCCGGCGCAGTTCGCGCCCGCCAGCCGCCGCGAGATCGAGGAGATCACCGCGGTGGTCTGCGAAGAGACGCTGCCGGCGATCGCCGGCGTGACGGCGCAGGCGCCGGATCGCACGACCGCGCATTTCGAACTGCTGCTGCTGCCGTTCGCCACCCGCGCGCATGAGCCGATCAGCCTGACC
Source organism: Bradyrhizobium sp. SZCCHNRI2009 (assembly GCF_032485115.1). Classification (NCBI taxonomy): domain Bacteria; kingdom Pseudomonadati; phylum Pseudomonadota; class Alphaproteobacteria; order Hyphomicrobiales; family Nitrobacteraceae; genus Bradyrhizobium; species Bradyrhizobium sp. SZCCHNRI2009. Next base: position 781,101 of record NZ_JAUEUH010000001.1, on the reverse strand, counting down.
GGCCTGCTCGCCCCGTTCGAGACGCCGCAAGGCGCGCTCGGTCCGCTGGAGATGGTGTCATGGCGCTACATCCATCCGCCCGCCGGACCGATCGTGCCGCGCGCGTTGCGCAAGCTCGCGCTCGCCCGCGGCCTGATGGTGTATGAGGGACTGCGCTGAGTGCAGCGCCGATCTCGTGGCCCGGATGAGCGCCAGCCGGAGCCCGAAGGGCGCAGGCGAAAGCGACATCCGGGACAGACCATCCTTACATCGCGTGCCCGCGTCGAAGCTGTCGCACGCCGACGGTGAATCGCCGGCGGACAGACGTCCCCGCATGTCGCTGCGCTCATGCGGGCTACGGGATCTGGGCTGCCGTCCCGCCTCCTCAATGTGAGCCGGTCAGCGGCGTGATCGGACTGCCGTCGGGAGCAAACGCGGCGACCTGATCCGAGATGACGAACGACGTGAGATCGCGCCCGACCACGAGCGGGCCCTGATAGCTCGTCCGCGTGCGCGCGATCAGCGCCTCTTCGGGCACGTCCTGGACCGGCTTCACGGTGGCGAACACGATGTGCGAGTAGACCGCCAGCTTCGGCTTCGCCTCGGTGAAGATCCTGCCGGCCTCCTCCGGCGAGGTGTGATGGTCCTCGATCGCACGATAGTTCGGATAGGTCTTGATCAGTTCGGGATCGATCACCGCCACCTCGTGGATCAGAAGATCGGCGCCCTCCGCCGCCTTCTCCACCCGCGGATCGGGCTTGGTGTCGCCGGACAGCACGACCTTCTTGCCGTCGAATTCGACGACATAGCCGAGCGCCGGCTTGATCTTCTCGCCGTGATTGACCTCGATGGCGCTCACCCTGACGCCGTTGCGCTCGTAGACGACGCCGGGCCCGATGTCGGCCGCGGCGAAGGCGACGCCTTCCGGCGGATAGTGCTCGTCATCGATGCGGATGCGGATGTCCTCGAAGAAGGCCTTGGTGAGATTCTCCGTCATCGCCACTGTCCCCTTCGGTCCGAACACGACCATCGGCCCCTTGCGCGAGGCCCAGGGCGTGCCGATCCAGCCGCTCAGCCACATGTCGGGCAGTCCCACCACGTGATCGGAATGCAGATGGGTGAGGAAATGCGCGGTGATGCTGCCGAGCGGGATGCTCTTCTGGAACAGGCGGATCGTGGAGCCGCGTCCGAGGTCGAACAGCAGCCGCTCAGGCCCGGCCTCGATCAGGGTCGAGGCGCTGAAGCTCGACAGCCGCGGCGTCGGCGTGCCTGTCCCGAGCAGGGTCACCTTCATCTCGGCTGCCGCGGCCGGCGGCGATCCAGCCACCACGCAGACCACGACCGCCACGACGGCTCCCAACAAGCTCCGCATGAACGTCTCTCCCATCTCCGTTGGCGTCATTGGCGCGATGTCGCGCCTGCCCATTCTATCAGCTCGTCATGGCCCGCGGCAGAGTGCTGCAGGAGCACAACGTAACGCTGAATTAACCGTGAAGGACTTAGTTTCAACACTGGATCATCCGGCACGCTAAGAGCCGGCTTTGAGTGGCGAAACATGGCGTTGCCGAACAAAAAACTCTCTCTTCCGGCCGCCGAGGAGCGCCGCCGTTTCCAGCGGGTCAAGGTCCACCTGCTCGGCCGCTACATGCTGCCCGACCGGCGCGAGTTTCCCTGCCAGGTGATCAACATGTCGCCGGGCGGGCTGGCGCTGCTCGCGCCCGGCATCGGCAATGTCGGCGACCGCGTGATCGCCTATCTCGACCATATCGGCCGCGTCGAGGGCAAGATCACCCGCATCATCGACAACGGCTTCGCGATGACGATCGGCGCCACCGCGCGCAAGCGCGACAAGCTCGCCGCGCAGCTGACCTGGCTCGCCAACCGCGACATCCTCAATCTGCCGGAGGATCGCCGCCACGACCGTATCATTCCGCGCAACCCGATCGCGGTGCTGACGCTCGAGGACGGCACCAAGATGACCTGCCGCATCATCGACATGTCGCTGTCGGGCGCGGCGATTGCGGCCGAGACCAGGCCGCCGCTGAAATCGCAGGTCATGCTCGGCCGCGTCCAGGCGCGCGTGGTGCGAAATCTCGAAGGCGGCTTCGCGATCGAGTTCATGCACGCCCAGCTCGCCGAAACGCTCGAAGACAGCGTTACCGCGCGGTAAAGCCGCAAGCCTCTGAAATCCCGCAACTTCACGGAGCACACGGCGTCCGCCACCACGGGCGCCGTGTGGCGTTCGGCCATCGCACAGGTAATCCGGCGCAGTTAATAGTTGGCGGGAAAAGCGCACGGGACCCTGCAACGGCAGCGGTTCCCGGCTTAATGCAGCGCATTCGATTCAACCGCGAATGATTCAAATTTTAGCTAGATTCGATTCAAGTGAAAGTCGAATAAGCCCTTTGTTTTACTTGGATTTGCGTCAAATCCATCGTGGCGATTTAGCGGCAGCGAAAAATCTTTGTGAGACACATGGTCCCAACGAAAACGGGGGCCAAAATGGTCAAGCGGACGGGACAGGCAAAGGGGTTGGCGGTCGCAGCCTTCCTGATGGCGATGGGGACGATGGCGCATGCCGGTGATGACCGGGTGCTCTATGCGAGCCTCGGCGACACCACGCGGGCCCCGATCGGCTGGGTCGAGTTCTGCACCGAGACCCCCGAGGAATGCCGCGGCGGCGCGTCGCAGCCCCGCGACATCGTGCTGTCCCAGACCGCGTGGCGCGATCTGCTAAAGGTCAATCGCTGGGTCAACGAGAACGTCAAGCCCATCACCGACATGGACCATTGGGGCGTGGTCGAGAAATGGTCGCTGCCGACGGACGGCTACGGCGACTGCGAGGATTACGTGCTGCTGAAGCGCAAGCTGCTGATCGATGCCGGCTGGCCCCGCGAGGCGCTGCTGATCACGGTCGTGCGCGACAAGAAGGGTGAAGGACACGCCGTCCTCACCGTGAAGACCGACAAGGGCGAGTACGTGCTCGACAATCAGAACGAGAGCGTCGTCGCCTGGACCGAGACCGGCTACCGCTTCGTCAAGCGGCAGTCGCAGAGCGACCCCAACGTCTGGGTCTCGCTCGGCGACGGTCGCCCGGCAGTGGCCACCGCCAGCGCCAGAGAACGCTAAGGCGTCCGCAAGCGCTGATCAGAGAGGCGAGACACGAATTCGAGTTACGCGACCCGGTCACATCCCCACCCCTCCCCGTCCCAGACCGGTTCGCGCGCGGCCAGGCCTCCCCCAAGGCCTGGCCGCAACTTTTTTTGGCCTTGCTTTGACGATATGTCGCAGGCGGGGCGCGGCAACGGCCGGCCAACCTTGTTTTCCCTCGACCGTCGGGTTTAGGTTGTCGGCATGATGATGATCCTGCGAAGCGCGACCTTGCTGGCCGCGGCCCTGACCCTGGCGAACTGCTGCATGTCCGGCGCCGGCTGCTCGGGACCGCTGGCCGCGGCGGGCCCAGCCGCGCCGGCGATGGCCGCTACGCCCGCGGTGATTACCGCGCAGCCGACGAGCGCTGCGGCCGACTGGGACGGCCGTGTCGCCACCTCCGACGCCGACACCGAGATGGTGACGGAGCCGGACATCGGCACACCGCGCAAAGGCGCGAAGCGCCGTGGCGACTCGCGGGTCGACGTGATGTCCGCGCAGTCGAGCTCCGGCTATCGCGGCCGGATGAGCTGGGAGGAGGAACAGGCGGCCGACCTCGCCGACGAGGCCCGCCTCAAGCAGAAGCTCACGATCTGCCGGAACTGCAGCGCAACGCAGTAAGCATTTGTCCGGCCGCAGTTTTCGGCTGGTCGCGACCGCGCCCCGGAACCGGCGTGGTGCATGCGGCGGGCGCGCCATTTCGGGCTTGCAGGCCTCGCTTTTGTCGGATTTCCTAATCAAAAGCTGACGACTTGGTTCGTTCGCCAGATGCACGATTTGCGGGCTGGGCGGACAGCGTTCTCTGCTCGAGTTTTTCGCCTCTCCCAGTTTTCGGGAGGAGCATCCGAAGCTTTTTCAATTTGGGTGGTTTCGTGATGAATCCGGTGACGCGCGACACCAGACGCTACCCCGAGAAGCTCAGCCCGGCCCCCGTCAAGGGCGCCCAGCCGATCGCGCTCGCAGCCGCGACGCTCGTGGTGCTGATCGCGGGCATCGGCGGCATCATGTTGTGGCGTGCCTATGGCGGCGCGCCGGAAGCCGAGCGCGGCGCGGTGACGCGGCAGTTGCAGGCGCGCACGGTGCAGGCGTCCGAGCAGTTGGTGGAGAAGACCAAGGGCCTGGAGGCCACCCAGCAGGAATCGATCGACCAGTTGCAGATGATGCAGGAGCAGTTGCAGAGCATGCGTCGCCTGCTCGCGGCCCAGCAGGCCGACACCAAGCGCCTGTCGGACCAGGTCTCGACCCTGAAGGACTCCATCGATGGCCTGCGTCAGTCGTTCGCCAGCACGCAGAGCTCGGAGCAGGCCGCGCCTGCTCCACGCAACCGCAGCATCCGCGCCCGCGCCCATGCCAGCCGCGGCGGCCATCGGCATCGTCGTAACCGATCCTGAGACGGCCGGTCCCGACGCCTGCTCGTAGAATTCCCGCCGAATATTCCCAGGATCCTGTGAAGTGCTTCACAGATTGAAACCGGGAGTCACGCCATCCTGCCTTCACCGGATGGCGAGCCAATTTCAGGATGGCACAGGGCCAATTTCAATATCCGGGGCTGGCAAGGTCGTTGGCGCCATACTGCGCCGACGGCCTTGTTTTTTGTGGCGGCGCGTTCGACCGCCCGCAACGGATCCGACGCCGCGGCTCTCCGGCTGGTGACTTGCTTTTCCCCGTCAATTCTCGGCTCAATGCGCCCGTAAGACGCAGAGGAGCCCCCATGTCCGCCGATCCAGCACTGACGTCCGATGTCATCGGGCTGACAAAAGTCGCCCCCTTCTCACGCCGCGGCTTCATGACCGCGTCCGCTGCCGTGACGGCCGGCTACACGCTGGCTGCCGGCCCGGTGCGGGCCGAGGTCATTACCACCGACACCAGCGGCCTGAATGCCGGAGATGCGAAGATCAAGGTCGGCGACCGCGACATGCCGGCCTATTTCGCGCGCCCCGCCAGCGCCAGCAATCCGCCCGTCGTGCTGGTCGCGATGGAGATCTTCGGCCTGCATCAGTACATCAAGGACGTGACGCGCCGTCTCGCCAAGCTCGGCGCGCTCGCCGTGGCGCCGGACTACTACTTCCGCAGCGGGACCGACCTCACCAAGATCACCGAGATCAAGGACCTGCTGCCGATCGTGAATGCCAAGCCCGACGCGGAGCTGCTGTCGGACCTCGACGCGACGGTGGCCTGGGCCAAGTCGCAGGGCGGCGACACCTCGCGTCTCGGCATCGTCGGCTTCTGCCGCGGCGGCCGCACCGTGTGGGAATATGCGGCGCATAGTTCGGCGCTGAAGGCGGGCGTTGCGTTCTACGGCCCGCTGATCGATCCGCCCAATCCCGCCTGGCCGAAGAGTCCGACGCAGCTCGCACCCGAGATGAAGGCGCCCGTGCTCGGCCTCTACGGCGAAGCCGACACCGGCATTCCCGTCGCCAGCGTCGAAGCCATGAAGACCGCGCTTGCCGACAACAAAAAGACAGCTGAGTTCAAGATCTATCCCGGCGCGCCGCATGGCTTCCACGCCGATTATCGCCCCAGCTATCGCAAGGACGCCGCCGAGGACGGCTGGGCGCAGATGCAGGCGTGGTTCAAGAAATATGGCGTGCTGAGCTGACAGCCGCGGCCCGGGCGAGCGAACCCGTCAGACTGCGCCCGCGAGGCTTCCCGCATGTCGCTTGCCGCATGTCGCTTGCGTTCATGCGGGCGCCGGACCGTCGGCTGCTAGCGCAGGCGACGATCGTCGCGACGGATCTTCGCCAGCTGCCTGCCGCCCTGCTCGAGCTCCCAGGCCATCCAGACCAGCGCGGCGCCCAGGCTGACGACGACGCCCATGAAGACAAACGTGAGTTCAGGGGATGTGAGTGTGTTGATCATGCCTGGATCCCATGCAAGCGTTGCGCCAGCTACTTCTCCGCCGCCGCTCCGCCGATCGGAGCGGCAACAAATCGTCACGAGATGTCGTTAAGGCGAAGTGACCGGATCGGCCGGTCGCCTCACCCAAGCTTCATTCACACACCTCGACGTTGCGGAAGCGCCAGCCGCGCGCTGTCCGCACACGCTTGCGGGCGACGTAACAGCCGCCGAGGTCCTCGTAGGTGTACGGGTAGTAATAGGGATAGCCTCCGTATCCGTAGTAGCCGGGATAACCAAAACCCAAGCCAAACCCGAGTCCAAAACCCGGGCCAAAGCCACGATGGCCGAAGCCATGATGGAAACCGCCCGGCCCGTGCGCCGACGCCATGCCCGGAATCATTGCGGCCGCGATCACGGCGCCCGCCAGCAATCCCATCAATCTCTTGCGCATCGATCCGTCTCCAAATTCAACCGGCATGACAATGTCATTGCACTCGGTACTGTCCATCGAATGTCTCTAAGCCGGATTTGGAACGGCGCGCGGGCAACCCCGCTCACATCTGCGCGATCTCGATGTCGTTACGTGACGTCCGGAGCCGCGGGCAATATTCAGCAACCGCGGCAGATGCTCTTCACCTTCCGGTCGGCCGTCTTGTTCTCCTGCTGAACCTGCTCATCGGTATCACTGGCGCGGTTCGGTCCCGTCGCCGCGGTGCCTCCCGCCGCTCCACGACCCACGCCGGTCGTGACGCCGGAATTGCTCGACCCCACCCCGCTTGCGCCCGAGCCGGACGACTGCGCTGTGCCGAGGCTGTTAGTCCCGTTTGCAGCTGCCGCCCCCGGTTGCGACAGCCGCGAGGGATTGCTACCGCTTCCGGCTTCGTTCTGCGCGTCGCCGAGACCGGCGACGTTCCCTGATCCTGCAGCGGTACCGGTCGTGCCGATGCCGGCGGCTCCCGCGCTCGCCGCGCCACCTGCGCTCGCTCCACCGCCAGCGCCTCCCGCACCGCCGCCACCGCCTTGCGCGAACACCGCAGTGGCCGTGCCGAGGCCTGCAATCACGATCAAGGTGCCCAATGAAAACCTGGCCATGGGACCGTCTCCCTTTACACTTCAACCCAGCCGGACGGACCGCGTTCCGGAACGAATGTTGATCGGAGAGGATTGATGGGGCGAGGAGAGCAAGGAGCCGTGCGCAAGCTGATCGCCTTCGACGAGGACACGTTCGACAAGCTCAAGCAGCTCGGCCGCGATCAGATGCTGAGTCTGCAGGACCTCGCCGACGAGGCGTTCATGGACCTGTTGGAAAAGCACGGCGTACCGGCGGATCTGAAGGACGCGCTGCGCAAGAGCGCTGCGGAGGATGGCGATGGCGCAGGCAAGCCTGCGCGCAAACGCAAGAACGAGCCCGACGACAAGTCCAGAAACCAGTCGAAGCACAAGCCGAAGCAGAGGAGCAGGACGTCAGCATGAGCACCGACCCCGATCCGTTCGAACAGGGCGAGCGCGCCGCGCGCGCGAACATTCCGGCCGAGGCCAATCCCTATCAGGACGGCAGCGAACAGCATGCGCTGTGGGCGAGCGGCCACGAACGTGTCGCCAGCGCAGTGGAGGCAGGCGAGTCCGAAGGGACGTGAAGAATCTCCGACTCCATCGGCCGTGATGTCAGCCGATCTTCTTCAGACCCTTGGTGTAGCGCGGTCCCTTGGCGACATAGGCCTTGGCCGCGATGCCCATGCGCTCGACCTGCGCCGGCTCCAGCGTGCGCACGACACGCGCGGGCGCGCCGATGATCAGCGAGTATTCCGGAAAATCCTTGCCCTCGGTGATGATGGCGCCGGCGCCGACGACGCTGCCACGGCGGATATGCGCGCCATTCATGATGATCGAGCCCATGCCGATCAGGGCATCATCCTCGACCGTGCAGCCGTGCAGGATCACGTTGTGGCCGACGGTGACGTTGCGGCCGACGCGCAGCGGGAAGCCAGGATCGACGTGACAGGTGGCGTTGTCCTGGATGTTGGAGCTCTCGCCGATCTCGATCCAGTCATTGTCGCCGCGGATCACCGCGCCAAACCAGACCGTGACCTCCTTGGCGAGCTTCACCCGGCCGATCACGGTGGCATTGTCGGCGATGTAGTAGTTGCCGTCCGCCGGCAGCTTGGGCGCCTGCCCGTCGAGTTCGTAGATGGCCATCGAGGTCTCCCGTTCGCAGGCGACCTTGGCACAGCCCCCGGAGCGATTTCAAGCAAGCGCCGCTGCGGCGCCCGGCACGGGAACTAGGCCAGCACGCCCGCGGCGCGCAGCGTCATCACCACGAAGGTGCCGCACATCATGCTCCAGAAGCCGGCGATCACGGTCGCCAGCATCACGAACTCGAAGCGACGGCGCTCGATGCGGGCGCCGCGCAGCGTGTTGCGCATGATGATGAAAGGCGCGGCGAACACCAGGAATGGCACCGCGGCGAACCGCCGGGGCGTGACGCCCTCCTGCAGCAGCTCGAAGCCCGGCGGACGTTCGGCATAGGCCTGGTAGCCGCTCGCCAAGGCGCCGGCCAAGGCGAAACCGATGAGGAGCGAGAACAGGGAATTGAACGCCTCTGCCGACATCGTACGCACTCACACACTTGCAGAACTGACCGATGCTGGTTTGGCAAAAAGCGACCGCGCCCGCCACATTATCCTTAAGGAAGGGTTAATGGTGGCCGCGGCCGGTGCGCGGCTCCCTGCAGGTAAGTTTCTGCAGAATGCCGCATCGCCATGGCATAGTCGGCGCTGATTCGGTCCTTGAGATCCCCTGCCCGTCATGACGATGTTTTCGGTCCGCAGTGCCCGCCCTTCGAACGGACATGGCCATGCCGTGCCGATCATCCTGGGCTGCGTGCTGGCGGCGGCGGCAATCGCGCTGGTCGCCTACCTGCTCTGGCCGACCTGGCGCGCCGGCACCTTCAAGGGACCCGAGCGCCTGCCGGTCAGCATCGGCGGCACCGTGTTCAACGTGCCGGCGGCCGCCATCCGGGTGAAGATCCAGCGCCATACGGGGCCGCAGGAGCGCGTCGATCTCGGCTTCGAATATCCCTCGCTCACGCCGCCCGAGGCGCCGCATCACGTCAGCGCCGACCAGATCGATCAGGCGCCGCACCCGATCGATCGCATCTTCGTCTCGATATCGGCGCATCACGACGCGATGTCGCCCGAGACGCGACTGAAGACGATCTATCCGCGCTATCTCAATCCGACGGCCGTGCCGGTGCAGGACGGATTGAGCCTGCGAAGCTTCCGCGCGGGCACAGCGTACGACATGGAGGATCTGTTCACGGCCGAGCAGCCTTTGCTGGTCGCCCGCTGCACGCGTGATGCCGCCACGCCGGGCATGTGCCTCAGCGAGCGCCGCGTCGAGGGCGCGGATCTCGTGTTTCGCTACCCTCGCAGCTGGCTGTCGCAATGGCAGGACGTGGCGAGCGCGATGGAGCGGCTGACTGCGCAGATGCACGCGGTGAAGTAGGTCGTAGGCAATCGTTGAAATCGTGGCCCGGATGAGCGCAGCCCGCGCACGGACGTCGAATGTGAGAGCTGCCAAACTCTCTCCGATCGTCATTCCGGGGCACGCGAAGCGTGAGCCCGGAATCCATACTCACGAGCGGATGTTGGGGCGACCACATGCGCCACGGCCATCGCGCGTCTCACGCCGTCCTGGGGCTATGGATTCCGGGCTCGCGCTTCGCGCGCCCCGGAATGACGGCGTGGATGGAAGCTGGGCTCATCCGCGGACGGATTGCGTGCTGACAGCGTGTGCGTAAGCACGCTGGAGCCGGTCTGCGGGAGCTGCTCTCTCAACCCGCGCGAGCGCGCCCCTGGGCGCGCCTGCACCACGATTCGTTCTGGCAACGCCGCCATCTTCGCAAGCGTCCCCGCATGCGCTTCGCGCTCATGCGGGCCGCTGCATCCGGCAACTACTCGACCAGATCGTCTTCCAGGATCGCCATCTGGAACTGGAACGAGCGGTCGTCGTCCTCGTCGTCGACGAACAGCACGCCGATGAACTCTTCGCCGATATAGACCTCGGCGGAGTCTTCCTTCTTCGGCCGCGGCACCACACGGATCTTGGGATTGCCGAACACGCGCTTCAGATACGCGTCGAGCTTCCTGACTTCCTGAACGTCCACGGTGATCTCCAATCGACAGCGAGGTTTGCAGATGATGCGGACGTTGCAGCGCGAACGTCCGTGTCCTTATGAGTTCGACATTCCAGCCCATCGATCGAGGCAAGACGAGCCGGCGATGTCGAACGACCTGAAAGGGACGCCGTGGATCTCACATTCACTCCGCCAAGACAAACGGCGGATCGTCAAATCCACAGACGCCAATGTGTTCGCACGAATTTCCCTGGATGAGAAGGTCTTGACTTCGCTGTCGCCGACGCGCTCGCGGCTCAGATCCCGATCGCGTTGATCATCTGATCCATGGTGCGCGACGGCTCCGCACAACCGGCCTCGCCGACGATCTTCGCCGGCACGCCTGCGACGGTGACGTTGTTCGGCACCGGCTTCACGACGACTGAACCGGCGGCAATGCGCGCGCAATGACCGACTTCGATGTTGCCGAGCACCTTGGCGCCGGCGCCGATCAGCACGCCGTGACGAATCTTGGGATGCCGATCCTCGTTCTCCTTGCCTGTGCCGCCGAGCGTCACGCCGTGCAGAATCGAGACGTTGTCCTCGATGATGGCCGTTTCGCCGCAGACGAAGCCGGTGGCGTGATCGAGGAAGATGCCGCGGCCGATGCGCGCCGCCGGATTGATGTCGGTCTGGAACACCGCCGAAGACCGGCTCTGCAGATAGAACGCGAAATCCTTGCGGCTCTTGCGGTACAGCCAATGCGCCAGCCGGTGCGTCTGCAGCGCGTGAAAGCCCTTGAAGTAGAGCAACGGATCGATGAAGCGCGTGGTGGCGGGATCGCGATCGTAGACGGCGACGAGATCGGCGCGAAACGCATGGCCGAGGTCCGGCTCGTCGCGCAGCGCGTCGTCGAAGGTCTGGCGGATCAGGTCGCCCGACAGCGCGGAATGATCGAGACGATCGGCAACCCGGTGCACGACCGAATCCTCGAGACGGCCGTGGTGCAGAACGGTTGAATAGATGAAGGTCGCAAGCTCGGGCTCGCGACGCACGATCTCTTCTGCCTCGTGGCGGATCCGATCCCATATCGGATCAAGCGTCGCCAGCTTGCTGCCCTGCTGCGGATTGGTCTGATGCATAGCCATGGCTGCTTCTCGCAGTTTCAGTGGGCGGGCCTTATAGCACGGCGCATGGAACGATGTCCTCAGCGGGCTGCGCGAGGCCGGGGATCCATTCCAGCCAGCCTGCCTCCCAGAGAACACGGGATTGAGACATTTCCGTTACGCCCCGCCGGTGACGTCCCGGTTGCGCCGCCATGCCATTCGGCACCGCGTCGGCTCAAGGTGGGCAGCAGGAACCCGAAATCAAGACGATCACCGGGGAAGCAATCGGTTCCCGCCCCTGGAGCACCCTGCGGGCGGATGGGGCGGATACCGGTGGCTGCGGCAAAAAGGAACCACCCGGGGGGATCGAAGGCCGGCGGCCCCCGTTCGATCACGGGATCGGCTTTACCATCCATCGCTCTGCGTCTACTAGTGAATATCGCCCTGACCATACTTCGGCCACGGTGCTCCTGATCGGGGGGACACGGGTATCAGTAACACTCAGATCCTGGACGAACGCGCGACCGAGGCCGGATTGGCCTGGCTCCCCGTCATCGTCATCCCGCTCTTCCTGGTCGCGCCGGCGCTGTGGAACGGCTACCCGCTGCTGCAGTGGGACACCGGGGGCTATCTCGCGCGCTGGTACGAAGGCTATCTGGTGCCGAGCCGCTCGACCGTGTTCGGGCTCTATCTGCATTGGGGCGAGGGCTCGAGCTTCTGGCTCAATCTCGGCCTGCAGGCGCTGGCGACGCTGTGGATCCTGCAGCTCACCTTGCGCCTGCTGGGACTGGCCCAACCGCTGCGTCTGCTCTGGATCGGCCTGCTGCTGATCCTGACCACCGCCCTGCCCTGGCTCGCCAGCATGCTGCTGACCGACATCTTCGCCGGCCTGTCGGTGCTCGCGCTCTACATCATGGTCACCCAGGCGCGCCGGACCACCGTCCTGGAAAAGTGCGCGCTGTTCGGCTTCGTCGCCTTCGCCTCCGCCACCCACAGCGCCACGCTCGGCGTGCTGTTCGGCCTGTGCTGCGCCGGCTGGATCGCCTATCCCTGGCTGCGCCGGCAGATCGCGCTCTCCGGCCTGATCCAGGCCAGCATGACGATCGTCGCGGGTGCGGCGATGCTGCTCGCGGCCAACTTTGCCCTGTCCGGCCAGCTCGCGTGGACGCCGGGCGGTACCGGCGTCGCCTTCGGCCGCATGCTCCAGGACGGCATCGTGGCGCAATATCTGAAGGACCATTGCGCCCGCGAGAAGCTGAAGCTCTGCCCCTATCGCAACGAGCTGCCGCCCACCGCCGACGACTTCCTGTGGGGCAACAGCATGTTCAACAAGCTCGGCCGCTTCGAGGGCATGAACGACGAGATGGGCTTCATCGTGAAGCGGTCGCTCGCGGCCTACCCGCTGTGGCAGGCCAGGGCCGCCGCGGTCGCCACCGCCGAGCAGCTGGTGCATGTGGCGACCGGCGAGGGCACCAACGGCTGGCTACCGCACACCTATGGCATCATCGAGCGCTACATCCCCTCGCAGGTCAAGAAGATGCGCGCCGCACACCAGCAGCACTGGGAGATCAGTTTCGCCGTCATCAACTGGCTGCACGTGCCGGTCGCGCTGGCCTCGATGCTGGCGGCGGCGGCGATCGCGGCGCACGCGATCTGGCGCCGGCGACGCGACGACGTGGCCCTGCTCGCCATCACCGTGACCCTGGCACTGCTCGGCAATGCCGTGATCTGCGGCGTCATCTCCGGCCCGCATGACCGCTACGGCGCCCGGATGGTGTGGATCGCCACCTTCACCGCGCTGATCGCGGCGATGAGGTGGTTCAGCGGCGAGCGTGTGGACGGCTCCGCCGCATGACGCCCCCGTGGCCCGCATCAGCGACAGCCGGCGCCGGTCGGCGATTGTGACATGCGGGGTCTCGCGCGCTATGCCGGAGACCCCTTGGGGGCGCTGCGCTCGCCCGGGCTACGGCTTCAGCGCCGTGACAGAAAGTCGATCACCCCGGCCTTGTAGACCTTGTCGCCGACCGCGCGCATGTGATCGCGATTGGGGATATCGAGCACTTCGGCACCGGGGATGAGCGCGCCGAGCGCCGGACCGGAGCCCGACACTTCGTCGGCCGTGCCGACCGCGACCAGCACCGGCACGGCGATACGGCGGGCGTCGTCGCGCGAGATCAGGCCGCGCGAGCCGCGCATGCAGGCGGCCAGCGCCAGACGGTCGGAGCGGGTCTGGTCGGCGAAGGCGCGGAAGGTGCGGCCCACGGGATCGGTCACGTTATCGATCGAGGGCGCCTCGAGCGCGGCGGCGACGTTCTCGCCGGGACCGCCGCCTTCGATCATCGCCATGCCGATGCCGCCGAAGATCGCCGAACGCAGCCGCTCTGGCGCGGTGAGCGCGATATGCGCGGCGATGCGGCCGCCGAGCGAGTAGCCCATCACGTCGGCGCTGGCGAGGCCGAGATGATCCATCAGCGCCGTGACGTCGCTCGCCATCTCCGCGATCGAATACAGCGTGGGGTCGTACAGCTTGGCCGAATCGCCATGGCCGCGGTTGTCGAGCGCGATCACCCGGCGGCCATCCTTGCGCAATTCGGAGATCCAGGCCGGATAGACCCAGTTGACGTTCTTGCTCGAGGCAAAGCCATGGACGAGCACGATCGGATCGCCCTCCCCCTCGTCGATGAAGGCAATTTCAACGGCGCCGTTGTGAAAGCTCGGCATCGGTCGCGAATCCCGGAACGCTGGAGTGAAGCTGGTCGGACGAAGTCTAGATCATGATGCGATTCCACGGAATCGCATCATGATCTTATCCCTTTGTTTGAGCATGATCTTTTCGGAAAACCGGCTTCCACTTTTCCGGATCATGCTCTAGCCGCAGGACGCGGTTGCGGCCAGTTCGGGAGCGACGGCCGCGGTCTGCATCCGGCGCAGGCGGCGCCGCCGGCTCCGGTCGAGCCAGGCCTGGGTGGCCCGCTCGGTCATCGCCTTCAGCGATGCGACGAAGCTGAGCAGCGTCATCAGCGCGCCGAACAGCCAGAGCGCGAGATTGAATGCGCCCGCGGTCAGCAGCAGCGCGCCGCGGCCGAGCAGCTTCAGGATCGCCCGCGTCTGCCCGCCCTTGGCCTCCGCCAGGCGGGCCGCGCGGGCGATGTCCTTCGGTCCTTCGGCGAGCTTGAGCGAATCCAGTGCGCCGCGCGTGCCGGCCTTTTCGGTGATGCGGCCGACATCCTTGGCGAGCCGCACCAGCGCGCCGGCCTTCTCGGCGCGGAACGCCGCCCGGATCGCGGTCGCGGTCTGGCCCGGACGAAGCACCGAGCCCGAGGCCACCGCCTGCTGCAGCAGCGGCGCATCGACCACCTCGCGCGCGGAACGTCCCGCCCAGGCGGCGAGCCCCTCGCCCAGCCGGCCAACCTTTCGCGCATCCTTCACCAGCGTCAGCCCGGCCCGCACTGGCGCGGCGGTGCCGGCCGAGGCATAGGTTGCGGCGGTGACGGCAAGACCGGCCGTGGCCAGGCCCAGCACCAGGCGGTCGGTCTCCTCGCCCATCACCAGATGCTTGCCTTCGCGGACCGCGTCGCGGATGTCGCCGAACACGAAGAGATCGCCGGCTACCGTGCCGGACAGGCTCGCGACGTCGTCGGCCTGGCCGGTGACGAGCCCGGTCGCGAACCGCTTGGCAACGCTGGCCGGCGCCTTCTCGGCGGCCACCGCATCGCTCACGCGCTGCACCAGCCCCTCGTCGAGCACCACCTGCTGATCCCGCGCGAGCGCGACGAAGCTCTCCGCGAGATCTGGATCGCCGGCGGCGAGCGCGTCCTCGATATTGCTGATGATCCGCGCCGGATCGTTCTGCAGAACGGACGCGATCTGAAGCTCCGACAGCCTCGCCGGATCGTCCTGCGCCACGACGATGGCTCCGGCCCCATAGGCGTGCGGCCATATCGCAGCGCCGACCGCGGCGCTCACGGCGAGCCCGGCCAGCGCCAGACCGAGTCCCAGCTTGATTCGCTTCGAGATCACGCCGCCTTCACGTTTTCGCGGGAACGATGCGGAGAGACATAATAATTTTTGTGCCTGACACAACGGCCCCGACGAAAGAAGGGCTTCTCGGCGGCCCTGAGTTTGTGTCGAATCCACAGGCCACAACATAACGGCGTGCGTTGCACCAAACGCGGGTTCCCAGCACTAGGAATTGGCCTTAAGGCTCAGTATGGTCGCGCCGTTTTCGACGCGCGCGGCCGTGCGACCTCAGTCCCGTCCTGCTCCGTCGTGCTGACCGCATACGCTCCCGTTGCCACGCGAGGTGATACCGATGGCCGATAACATCGTCCCGCATTTCAACAACGATGCCGGAGTCCCCGTCATCGAGATCGGCTCGCATGAGTTCATGTGCGTGGGCGCCAATCCGCCGTTCGATCATCCGCACGTGTTCCTCGATCTCGGCAACGACAAAGAGATCATCTGCCCGTACTGCTCGACGCTGTACCGCTATGCGCCGGACCTCGCCGCCGGCGAGGCGCGGCCGCCGGAATGCGTGCTGAAGGACGTCGCCTGATCGGCGTGTCGTGGCATCGCGTACCGTCTATGTGGCGGGGGCCGGAATTGGCGGCCTGACGGCTGCGCTCGCGCTCGCCACCAAGGGCTTCCGCGTCGTCGTGCTGGAGAAGGCCGAACGGCTCGAGGAGGTCGGCGCCGGCCTGCAGCTCTCGCCCAACGCCAGCCGTATCCTGCTCGATCTCGGCCTGGGGCCGCGGCTGACCGCGCGTGCCGTGGTGCCCGACGCCGTCAGCATCATGAGCGCGCGGGCCGGCGGCGAGATCGCCCGCCTGCCGCTCGGCGAGGCCGCGAGCCAGGCGGCTGGCGCGCCTTATTGGGTGATCCACCGCGCCGATCTGCAGGCGGCGCTGGCCGCGGAGGTGATGGCGCATCCGGACGTCGAACTGCGGCTCGGCTGCCAGTTCGAGGACGTCGCCGCCCACGCCAAGGGCCTGACCGTGGTGCATCGCCGCGGCAATGAGCGCCGCCAGGACGTGGCGCTGGCGCTGATCGGCGCCGACGGCGTGTGGTCGGCGGTCCGGCACCACCTGTTTCCGCAGGTCCGCGCCGAGTTCTCCGGCCTGATCGCCTGGCGTGGCACGCTCGACGCCCGGCAATTGCCACGCGAATTGACGGCAGCGCGGGTGCAGCTCTGGATGGGCCCCGAGGCCCATCTCGTCGCCTATCCGATTTCGGCCGGCCGCCAGGTCAACGTGGTCGCGGTGGTGCCGGGGACCTGGAACCGGCCGGGCTGGAGCACGGAAGGTGATCCGAGCGAGCTGAAGGCGGCGTTCGCGCCGCCGCGCTGGCCCGCGACGGCGCGGCTGCTGCTCAATGCGGTCGACGGCTGGCGCAAATGGGCGCTGTTCGGCGTCCCCGAAGGCATCGAATGGACCGAGGGCAGCGTCGCGCTGCTGGGCGACGCCGCGCACGCCATGCTGCCCTTTGCAGCGCAGGGCGCGGGAATGGCGATCGAGGACGCGGTGGTGCTCGCCAAGTGCCTGAGCGAGGCGCGCCCGGACGGTCCGGGCGCGATCCCGGCTGCGCTGAAACGCTACGCCAAGCTGCGCCGCCCGCGCGTCGGCCAGGTGCAGCGCACCGCACGCAATCAGGGCCGCCTCTATCACATGACCGGACCGCTGGCGCTGGCCCGCGACCTCAGCATCAAGGCGCTCGGCCCGCAGCGCCTGTCGGCGCGGCAGAGCTGGATCTACGACTGGCGGCCGTAGGCGAAGCGGCCCGGTCTCAGTAGACCGAGCCGTCCCGCGGCAGGGTCGACGGCGTGCCCGCACCGGAGGCCATCGGCCGCGCGGGACGCGCCGGCTTGACCGGCTTGCCGGATTTCGCAGCAGCCGGCTGCGGTGCCGGGGTCTCCTGGCACTTGTTGCGGCGCCAGGCCTCTTCGGCGAACTGGGTCTGGCCACGGATCGCGATATAGTCGTTGCGATAGGCGACCTCGGCCACCACCGCGCCGCCGGCTCCGGTCTCTGCCTTGGCCATCAGGCCCTGCAGCTCGGCTGCGCGCCCGGCCAGCGCCTTGCGCTCGGCCTCGAGCTGCTTGCAGTCATAGAGCTCATACTTGGCCGGATCCGCGAAGGCGGTCGACACGCTGTCGCTCATGCCGGCGCAGCCCGACAGCAACGATCCCAACCCCAGCAGTCCCGCGGCCAGCGCGACGCGAAGCCGATCGCTGGTCACGCAGCCTCGACCGTGCAGCGGCGTCGAGCCATTGGCTCGATCCTGGGCTCGATCATGGGCTGATCGGCCGCGGACATCGGCCCGAACGGCGGCAGCATTCGTCTCTGCGATGGTCCTCGGATTCGTCACGCTCACCTCGCCCAACGACCGGCCCGCAAGGGATGCGGATCCGAATCGGATTCTCGTGATGGGTCCGTGCCTTACAACGGCCGCTTCGTCCATGTCTTGCACCACGTGATCCCAGACTTGGCAAAGCGCTTCAACGCGAAGGCATCTCAAAGCAGCTGGTGACGGCCGGATTGAGGCTTTACCAAGGCGCTCGCGCTGGCTTGAGCAGGAGCTTCGTCAGGCACGCCATTGCCGGACGCTTACGGTTTTTCACCTTGATCCGGTCCCTTTCACGGTGCGGGCGGTCAATCGGTTTCGACACCATCCCCTCTTATCCCTTGCTGCGGGCGGCGGGGACCCGATCTCGCCGCGCCCAAGGGAGCGACGAGGAGGCCGCCCGAGCGAGAGAAACAAGCTTCGGGGCGGGACGGCGGCGCCGGCCACAGAGCGCCGCCGTTGGCGAGATCAGCGATCGGCATCACCGATGCGAATATAGATGCGCGATCCATTGCAGATCTGAGCGTACTGGTTGCCATCGGAACGGCTGACCAATTGGACGATCGGCGCGGGCTGGGCGAATGTGATGGTCCGCGCGCCCTCGCTGATCACCCCAGTCGCATCTGCAACGTCGGCGACTTGCGTCAGCCCGGCGATCGGGCCGGTCAGGATCGTGTGGCTGTACGTGCCCGGCACCGCCTTGAGCAACACCCTCTCATCGGAGGTGATCGTGTAGGTGAACTTGTATGAGGTAACGCCGGTCTCGCCTCCGCCGGTGTCCACCGAGAAGTCCTGGACATCCATCATCCCGGTGCCATCGGCGCGAAGCACCATGACGCCTTCGACGGTGAAGGAAAAGAGCTTCAGCGGGCCGACCTTTGGCGTGAAGTTCGAATTGAATCCGACAGCGGCCGGATTCCGGATGCACAACGATTTGCCAGCTAACGCATAGGTTCCGCGTAGACTTGCATGATCATTCGCAGACGCGGCCGTGCTTGCCGTCGCAGCGGCGGCCAAAATAAGAAGGCGGTGCATATGGTTTCCTCCCCGATCAGAACAATGGCTCGCCCTTACATCAGCGGTCGTCGTCGCTGAGGCGGGTCATGATGAGAGATCCATTGCAGATCCGGGCAAACTGGGTGCCATTGGAACGACTGACCGTCAGGACGGTCGGCGCGGGCGGAGCGAGGACGATGGCCCGTGCTTCTTCGCCGATGAATCCGCTGGTGTCGGGAACATCGACGACTTGCGTCAACCCGGCGTTCGGTCCGGTCAGGGTCGTGGAGCTGTACGTACCTGGCACCGCCTTGACCGACAGCTTGCCACCGGGGTCAATCGAGTAGGTGATTTGGTACGAGATATCGCTGGTCGTCCCTTCGCCGGCGTCGACCGTGAAGGACCGGTTGTTCACCGTGCCGGTGCCGTCGGCGCGAAACACCATGACGCCGTCGACGGTGGTGGCGAAGAACACGACCGGACCCTTCGGCAAGAAGTTCGAGTCGAATCCGATCGACGCCGAGTTCTGGATACAGTCCGATGCGCCCGTCATCGCATAGGTCCCGTGAAGCCGACTGGGGTGATCATGAGCAAACGCCGCCGCGCTTGCAGTGATACCGACGAGGACCAGAATAGAAGAGCGATGCAAAATAGCCTCCCTGATCGAATGATCGCCCTTGCGTGGGCTGGAGGTACCATATGCCGCAAAGATGACGATTAGTCGTTGTTAGTCACAAAGCTGCAAAATAGCGCTACACCCGCACGAGTTGAATGCTCTGCGGCAATTTCTCATGCGAACAGCTCGACTCTAGCAGGCGCAATCTTCACATCAGTCCCCGCTCCTCGTGCATCCACAACCAACCGTGCCGGATCCGAGGTCGTGTCCCCGGTGGTGGTGTAGCTAGCGGTGGGGCAGCGCGCTCGCCGGGGAGAGCCGGGCAGGTCAGCTGGCGATTGCCGGGGCGGGAGCTGGGCCGCCACGGCTCATCAAAGCCTTATTTCGTTATCATCCGCCTCGGTGGCGCGGTCGGTGTTGGTGCTGCCGGCGAGATGACAAACGTCACCCAGGCGTTCCAGCCGTCAGGCCGGTTTTCCGCGGCAAATTCCTTGTAGGCCTTGAAGTTGAGGTAGCCTTGCATGTCACCGACCGGGAAGATAAACCCGACCTGCGGGCCGACACCCGCGACCTGCGAGCGGAAGCAGCCGACGCGATCGCCGGAGCCGCTATCGCAGCCAAGTTGCTTGTAGACGTAGCCCACCAGCCCGATCTGGACCTGCTTGCTCAGGAATTGCGAAGCGCCCCAGTCGAAGTGCATGTCGACGCCGCTTTGATACTGCGTGTCAGGATTTGTGAAATTGTAGGTGAAGCCTAGCACGCCGGAGAGCTCATGTCCGCTCTGTGGATTGAAATAGGTGTAGCCGCCGCCCGCATCGATCGTCCCATGCCCGATCCCGATATTGGCGAGGCGCGTGGACTGGTAAGCGCCGACAGGGATGTCACCCATCACGTAGGTCATGTAGTTGTTGACGCCCGCGTTCCAGCGCAGTGCGAATTGGGGGATCAAATCGCCGAAGCCAGTGATGGAATCGCTGACGGAATCAAAGCGCGAGAACGGAATTGAGCCGCCCGGTGTTGAAAGCGAGCCCGTCACCAATCCATTGAGCGAGGTTGTATTTGCGCCGTAGATTCCGATCAGGCTTGCAGACGCCTGACCACCGAGAACCGGTGTCGCGAAGACGTAGGTCGCGTTCAGCAGGCCAAGATCGACGTTCGCATTGACGTTTGCGTTCAAGGTAGCTGTCAGATTCGCAGGAATACGGCCGATCTGGATCTCACGAGCGCGCGCCACGTCCCTGCCGGCAGACACTGAGGTATGATAATAAATTGACGCAGCCGACCAACCGGGCTGCTGAGGCGTGGCGGCAAGGCTACCGAATGTGCCCGGAATCCAAAAGCTGATGCCGCTCTCATCTGCCGAGACAATCGTCGGTACTGATGCAATGGTCGCAAATGCAATAGCGCCAAGCGCCCTCGTCATTCTCATGGCAATCTCCTGCCGAACCACGACCCTCGCTCATAGTGAGTGACGAGCATGATGCTGACAGTATGACAGGCCGTACTGCGCCGGGCGATAGCCGTCACGATGACAGGGAACAATTTGCAACCGGATGTTGCAAGTGAAGCACAGTGTCGCCCTGGTCCGCCGCTTAGCAAAGAATTGCTTGTTTGTTCCTAGGGAAATTCACGCGGCTCTCTAAGAGACAGGACAGCCTCGCGCGTGATCATGAGAGAAACCAAGACAAACCTTGTCGCCGCTTGGGAAAGTGCCTTTTGGTTTCTCGTCTTTCAGGAGGCAGTTGCCAGCTACATCCATAGGGCCACGCTGTCTCCGCACAGCCATCTCCCAGGTCAAGACGATTGCCCTACTCGAGACGATCGCTCTTGATCGCAAGCCGATGCTTCGCAGAAAGCTTCTGCCAAGAAACCAACGAAACTGCAACCAAGGTGATCGCGAGCGCGGCGCCGACGACGGGATGATTGAGCTTGTAGGCGAGCATAGCGTATCGCTGTCGATCCAGGAAGACCAGGAAAGCTTGCCCTTGACGGTTTGAGACTCAGAAAATGTTCCCCATTGATTTCGCTCAAGGTCCGTTATTCGACTTGTTCGGTGCAGCACGATGCCGAACGTGTGCGCGTGTCCTGCTCTTCAGTATTTCTTCGATATTTGATGGTTCTTTGCAGATGCCTGACCGGCGTGAGACATCGGCAGGTCCATACAATAATACAATAGATGAGCGTGCCCCGCTGGTTAGCACAGCCAGGCGATCGCATCTGCCCTAGGCGCCTTCGCGCGTGGGTTGATCTGCGTCAACGTCGCTCCTTGCGCCGTCCTAGAGGATCACAAGTATCTGCGCGGTTGCGCGCACCTCTTGGGGAGGGCCTGCGATGAATTTTCGTGCGATTGCTTCCATATTGTTTTTGACGTCGGCGATATCCGCCCCCGCGTTTGCACAGCAAGCGCAACCGACTACGCCGCCGCTCGGCTCCCCGGCCGCGACCATCACCATTCCGGGCGACCAGCTTCCACCGCCACCGCCGAAATTCGGCGGCACGATCACGGAGGATGCGAAGACCTCGAAGCCGTGGTGGCCTCCGACGGTCGTGCCGCGTAAAGGTGCGCCGAACGTTCTGCTGATCATGACCGACGATTCCGGTTATGGCGTGCCGAGCACATTCGGCGGGGTGATCCCAACGCCAACGCTCGATCGCATCGCCAAGAATGGCCTGCGCTACACCCAATTCCACTCGACGGCGCTCTGCTCGCCGACGCGAGCGGCTCTGATCACCGGTCGCAACCATCACTCGGTCGGCTTCGGCCAGATCAGCGAACTGGCGACTGGATATCCGGGCTATGACTCGGTCATCGGTCCGGAGAACGCGACTATCGGCCGGATTCTGAGCGACAACGGATATGCCACATCGTGGTTCGGCAAGAACCACAACACGCCGTCCTTCCAATACAGCGCGGCCGGTCCGTTCGACCAATGGCCGAGCGGGATGGGCTTCCAGTACTTCTACGGCTTCATGGGTGGCGAGACCGACCAGTGGACGCCGTACCTGTTCCGCGACCACACCCCCGTTTACCCGTGGGTCGGGAAGAAGGGCTACAACCTGATCACCGACATGGCGGACGACGCGATCCGTTACATGAAGGAACTTGACGCCGCGGCGCCCGAGAAACCGTTCTTCGTCTACTACGTACCTGGCGCAACCCATGACCCGCACCAGCCAACCAAGGAATGGATCGACAAGATCAGCAAGATGCACCTGTTCGACCAGGGCTGGGAGAAGTTGCGAGACCAGATCTTCGCCAACCAGAAGCGATTGGGCGTGATTCCCGCAAACACGCAGCTCACGCCGTGGCCGGACGTCTTGCCGAAGTGGGATTCGCTCTCGGAGGTGAAGAAAAAGATCGTCATTCGCGAGGCCGACGTGTTCGCGGCCTATACCGCCTATGTCGACGATGAGATCGGCCGGGTGATCCAGGCGGTCGAAGACATGGGCAAGCTCGACAACACGTTGATCATCTACATCAACGGCGACAACGGCACGAGTTCGGAAGGCTCGATGATGGGTACGCCAAACTGGCTGACGGTCGCCAATGGCGTGCTCGATTTGCCGGAGGTCGAGTATCTTCGATATTACGAATCCTGGGGTTCGGACCAGACCTATCCGCACATGGCCGTGCCGTGGGCGTGGGCGTTCGACACGCCATTCAAGTGGACCAAGCAGATCGCGTCGCATTTCGGTGGGACGCGGCAGGGTATGGCTATCTTGTGGCCCGGCCACATCAACGATGTCGGAGGCATTCGCCCCCAGTTTCATCACGTGATCGACATCGTGCCCACAATCCTTGAGGCGGCCGGCATCAAGGCGCCCGACATGGTCGACGGCATCAAGCAGAAGCCCATTGAAGGCGTTAGCATGGCGTACACGTTCGACAAGGCAAATGCCAACGCACCGTCGAAGCGCACGACCCAGTACTTCGAGATGTTCGCCAACCGCGGCATTTACCACGAAGGCTGGTACGCCGCGACCACACCACCCGAGCCGCCGTGGCTTGTCGGCACGAAGGCGCTGCCGCCGGTCGAGCAGTACAAGTGGGAGCTCTACAACCTTGCCGAGGACTTCTCGCAGGCGGACGACCTTGCGGCGAAGAATCCCGAGAAGCTCAAGGAACTGCAGGCGGTGTTTGCGGCGGAGGCGAGCAGGTACCAGGTGTTTCCGCTGGATAACTCGGTGCTCCCGCGACTTCTCACGCCGCGGCCGAGTGGGACGGCGGGGCGAACGGAGTTCACCTATGTCGGTGAGAACGCTGACATTCCGATTGCCAATGCTCCCAGCCTCCTGAACAGGGACTACACGATCACAGCCGAGATCACCGTGCCCAGTGGCGGTGCCGAAGGGATGATCGCTACAATGGGCGGGAGGTTCGGTGGCTACGGCCTTTACCTGCTCAAGGGTAAACCGGTCTTCGTCTACAATCTTCTCAATCTCAAACGTTACAGCTGGGAGGGCGGCGTTGGAGCCGATGACTGGCTGGGCCAGGCGCTCAGTCCGGGTAAGCACAAGATCGCCTTCGACTTCAAATACGATGGACCCGGACTCGGCAAAGGCGGCAGCGGTGTCCTTTCGGTTGACGGCCGGGTGCTGTCGCAACAAAAAATGGAACACACGATTCCATTCATGATGGCGATCGATGAATCCATGGACGTTGGGCTCGATACCCGCACCGCGGTCGATGATAGCTATACGCTGCCATTCCGATTCACCGGCAAGATCGACAAACTGACCTACAACATCAAGCCGGAACAGTTGGCTGAGGAAGATCGCAAAGCCATGCAGAAGGCCGCGACCAAAGCAAACGACTAGCCTGGTCATTCCCAGCAAAGCAGTGGGGAGCAAAAGCTCCCCACTCTCAGAATCCGATATGTTCCGGGCGTCATCTGCGGTGGTCTCCCTCTTCCACGGCTTGCGACCGAAAGACGGGACGTTTCGAGCTTAGGTCAAATATGGGTCGAGCGGCGCGTTAATGAAAAGGAGATCGCTCATGAATTCATCTGCTGGACAGGAAGGCATTTCGCTTGATCGCCGCTGCCTGCTCACGACCGCACTCGGTGCCGGGCTGGGCACAGCCTTGTCATCCACAAGAAGCGAGGCGGCCGGCCCGCTGCTGCGCGCACTCGGCGACCTGAAGGGCGATGTCGAGGAAGAACTGGCGTATGTTCTTGCGTTGGAATGCTATGTCTACGGCTTTCCGCTTGTCATGATGGACGCAACCCGAGCGGTGATGACGGCCACGTCGAAGTCCGAACAGTATAAAGCGCCTGTCAACCAGTTCGGCAGGATGCGGACTTATGTCGATCCGGATTTCAAAGACTGCGTCCGCATCAGCGTCAACTCCCTCTGGGCGTTTTCATTCATCGACCTGGACAAGGAGCCGTTCGTCTATTCTCAGCCCGACACTCAGGGGCGATACATCATCATGCAGGCGCTCAACATGTGGACCGACGATTTCGCCTCGGCGGGCAGTCGGACGACCGGAACTGGCGCCGGAAACTTCCTGATCGCCGGCCCCAAATGGAACGGTGTTGCGCCCAATGGCATCAAGCAAACGTTCCGTTCGACGACCCGCTACGCATCCGTTCTGGTCCAGATCGCATGCGACAGCCCCAAGGAGTTCGTTGCAATCAACAAGCTGCAGGATGAATTGCAACTGACGCCGCTCAGCGCCTGGGGCAAGTCCTACACGCCACCCTCCGATGTGCCGATCGACACCAGTGTCGATACAACGGCGACGCCGTACGATCAGGTGCGGCTCATGACCGGCGAGATGTTCTTCAAGCGCCTCGCCGCTGCGTTGAAGGACAACCCGCCTTACCCTGACGACGCCAAGACTATCGACAAGCTCAAGCGCATCGGGATCGAGGTCGGCAAGGACTTTGAACCGTCCAAGCTCGATCCGGCCGTTCTGCGGGGGATCAACCGGGCGCCGGCCGAGGTCTGGTACAAGCTGGAAACAGGCCCCTACACTGCGCCGACCGTCAACGGCTGGCAGGGCGCGCTGAATATCGGTCGCTTCGGTACCGACTACACCACGCGGGCATTCATCGCCTGGTTTGGATTGGGGGCGCTGACATCGGACGATGCGGTCTATCCAACCGCCTTTGTCGATGGCGACGGCAACGTGCTGGACGGCGCGGCGAAGTATGTTCTCCATCTGGAGAAGGACGAGATATTCCCATCCGAAGCTGGGGTCTGGTCGGTCTCGCCCTATCGCGAGAATTTCTATGTTCGGAACGCGATCAACCGCTACGGCATAACTTCGGCGATGCCGATCAAATACAATCCAGACGGCTCGCTCGATATCTACATCCAGGCGCAATCACCAGGCGCCGACAAGGAGACGAATTGGCTTCCGTGTCCGCCGAGCCTGCCCTTCAATCTCAGCGTCAGGGTCTATCAGCCCAAGACTGCCCTTAAGGATGGCACGTTCAAGATCCCGCCCATCCGGCGCGTTCGCGACACCTGAAGAACTTGCAAGGACTGCGCGAGGAGATGGACAGTGTAATCCAGTTAGTGCCGGTAACGCCTTCAATCGACCAGCTGGCACGGATCATCGGCAACGTGGCGGCCCCGGCTTTCCTGCTGGGAGCCGTCGCGTCCTTCATCTCGGTTCTTATTTCCCGCATCAACCGTGTGGTCGACCGGGCCCAGTTCCTTCACGGCATCACCGATGATGATGCTTCAAAGGCTTACCTCAAGACGGATATTCCCCGGCTGCGGCACCGGGCTTCGCTCCTGAACAGGTCGCTGTTCTGCTCCATCCTTTCTGCGATCCTCACCGCCCTCATCATCATCGTTGCCTTCATCAGCGCCCTGTTCGATGTTGCCCACGAATATGGCGTGGCGCTGCTGTTCATGGCTGCGCTGCTGACGTTCTGCGCTTCTCTCATCGACCTCGCCCGCGAAACCCGAATTGCACTTCACGACAACGACCTGCGCGTGTAAGTCTTCCAGGGCAGTCGAGGGGTGATCGGATGTGACGAAGAGGTCTCGGAAGAGGCGCGGGCGTCAGAAGGCCACCGCGACGGCCCGCCGTGGAGCTCCGAGAAGCTCATGCAGGCCACCGTGAGCCATTGGCTGCGCGAGAAGGAGCGCGAGGGCCTGATCGGCGCCGGCACCACCCTGCACGGCCTCCGCGTCTCCTACGCGGCCTGGTGGAAGCGCAATGGCGCGACGGACGCGGAGATCGCCGACCTGCTGGGCGACAAGTCGCAGCGGATGGGAACCCACTATACTCGGCACGTCTCCCGGGAGGACAATGTAGTCCGGGCGTTCAAGCGATTGAAGAATATGGATTAATCGCCTGGGTATTCACACGGAACTGAAGAATGATCCGCGCTTAAGCTATGATCCTTCGGCCTCACCGCCTTCCGAGATCTCAGCAGCTTTCATGCGCGCGAGCCGAAGCTCTTCCTCTATCAGAGCCTCCTGTTCACGCTGGCGCTGTGCAACGGTCATGCGCTCCTCCCTGATCGCTCGGGCGCGCGCCCTTAGCTCTTCTTCGGTCAAGGTGCGCACGATCTCGCCCGAGGGTAACCTTCCTAAAGCTCTTTGGATAGTTTCGTAATCAGCTGACGGAGGGGCACGTCGTCTGGGTGACGTCAGTCTTGCTGTAATTTCATCGACAAGAGGAGCAAAGAATTTCTCCGGCGAGGCCAGCACCAGATTTTGTTGACGCAACAGCGCCATCATCTCCTGCGCCAGTTCGGCGTAGTCCGGTGGTCGATCAGCGGCCGCCGCGGGTTGTGCCATCGAGGATTGTTCTAGCAGAAGCTAAACTGGCTTTTCGATACTCGGCCAAAGCATTGGAAAGAGCTGATCCAACTCGTCGTCGGAACGGCGTTGCTCGGGCTCGACCGCCTCGTTTATATCACCAATAAGCTTCCGGAAATCCTGTTCGCCAAAGACCGTTCCCTGGAAGATTCTTAGCGGCGCTTTGACGTCAGAATGCCCGATGTCGAAGAGGACGGTCGCCCCCCGGCCAGACAGGTGCTTGGACAGGGCACCAGCCTCGAACGCAATCCATTGAGAATCCAGGTTTTCTCGCGTGAGAACAACCAAGCCGAAGCTGGATTTCTCAAGTTCGTCTCGAATCACCCCCTGCCATTGAGCTCCCTTCTCGATGTCAGTTGTAGTGATAAACGGCTTGACCGCAGGCAGAATTAACGGAGACCATTTTCGGAGCTCGTTGGCGATTTGTTGGCTCGACTGCCCTGACCAGCTAATAAAAAGCTTCATTTGAAATCTCCGGGCCTCGCGACGCGCCGTAGACTGATTGCCAGCGGGACGGGAGGCACCCCACGACCAAGCGCCCGGCCCTGCGCCATGATCAGATCATCATCGGCAAGCCCGACGAAGCTCACCTCGAGCTCTCTCAGCGGACCGAAAGCGCTACTGAGCGCTCCGGCATAGTGCACCACGCGAATCTTACCCGTGACGCGATTTCCGTCCTGTTGATATGATCCATAGTAGTAGTAGCCGCTGTCGCCACCCGACAAATTGCCATCCTGGATGGTCATCACCCCCACACCTTCGCTGAGAGCTGCGAACTGAGCGGTCCAGAGGCCATTTATGTCCATGACGGCTCCTTCAGAGGCAAGGCTCTCTACCATTGGCATATAAGATCACGCTCACTCGCAATGCTGGGGTAGTGCGGCTGAGGAACATAGATTATGGAGATTGCAGGGAAAATGCTCACCTGGGAGACTGCACAAACGACCCTCACTTGGCTATCTGTGCTCGCCGGTGGCGCAGCGGCATATCTTTGGTACCGCGCCTCTGTCGTAGTGGTGTGTGAAGGCGATCCCAAAGACGTCCCCGGGTACTACCTTGGCATGAACCATCCTTGGGCAAAAAAGGCAGGAAAGCAGATCAGCGTGCTGGGGACTTTTGCTGAAGGATCTCGCCTAAATCAGAGAGCCGCCATCGTCACCGGGATTTCTATCGGGCTCCAGGCGCTCGCTGTTGCCGCTGGCTACTTCGTGGCGAAGTGAACGAGAACAGAACGAGTTTTGTCTAACACTGGGCGGTTCCCGTCTAACGCTTGCCGCGGCAGACGAAAAAGGGTAGCGCAATCAACAGGCGGACGTGGCGGAACGGGTAGACGCAAGGGACTTAAAATCCCTCGATGGCAACGTCGTGTGGGTTCGAGTCCCACCGTCCGCACCAGCCCTGTGCACGCCCCGCTCGGCCGCCCTGCCCGGCTCAGTTCAACGCCGCCAGCCGCTCGAGCTCGGCGAGATCGGTGACCTCCAGCCTGCCCTCCGAGATCGTCAGGATCTTGCGATCGCGAAACAGCGCCAGCACGCGGCTGACATGGACCGAGGTCAGGCCGACGGCGTCGGCGATGTGCTGCTGCTTCAAGGGAAACGGATAGCGGTGATGCTGGACCACACCGTCCACCGCGACGCGCCGCATCAGGCTGAGCAGCAGATGCGCGATCCGACGCTCGGCCGGACGCTGGCCGAGCACGGTGATGAGCTCGTAGGAGGCCCGGCCGTTGTCGCCGAGAGAGCGGAACACCTCCATCATGACCAGCTCGTCGGCGCGGCACTGCTTGCGGACCTCCTCGCCATCGAGCCGGCTGACCTGGACCTGGGTCAATGCCTTGGCCGAGAAGCTCATGCCTTTGGCGAAGATCGCCGCCGGCGAGAAGATGTCGCCCGGCAGCAGGAAGCGCAGGATCTGGCGGCCGCCATCCGACAACTGGATGTAACGGAATGCCCAGCCGCTGCAGAGCACGAGCACATCGTCGCGCGCCTCGCTCTGGCATTTGATCTGCTGGCCGGCCCGGACGGTGAAGAACTGCTGATGGAGCCGCGGCAGCGCCGACTGCGCCCGGCAGGCCTTGAAAAGCGCGGCACAGAATCCGGAATCGACGTGGGTGCAGGAGACGCAGCAGCCGGGGAGATCGGGTTCTGATCGCAGCATCAAGGGGTGCGCGCTTGTGTCCAATCCGTCCCGCCGACCCGGCTTCGTCATTCGGTCATCGGGACGCTGTGGCGGTCGATCGGGTGCGGCGGATGCCGAGGCCCTTCGACCTGCGTCGCAGCTAAAATGGAACCGGCCCGCAGCGATATAACCTGGATTAATCAGGCGGCTGAAAGTCGCGCATCCATCCCGACGGCCGTCGCGGCGCGATCGCTCGCTTGGGCTTTGGATCTCACCCGAAGCATGATTGACGCCACGCGCCTACGCCGCCTGCGCTCGCGCCGTCAGCTCCGCCATGGTGGTGGACTTGAAGCTCGGCCGCGCCTCCAGCCGTTCGATCCAGGCGACGAGGTTGGGATGGCCGGCGGTCAGCTCCGCCCATTCCGGCGTCAACGACAGGAAGCTCGCCTGCGGCGCGGCCTGCAGATCGGCCAGCGACAGATGATCGCCGACCATGAACGGCTGCTCGCCGAGCAGCCGCGACAACTCCGTGATGACGGTTCTCGCCTGCGGCATCGCGCGCGCGATCGCGGCTTCGTCGGTGGTCGTCCCGAAGAATTGCGGGCCGACGATGCGCTGGAAGATGATGACGTTGCAGACGCCCTGGAACAGGTACCAGTCGCTGATGTTCATCACCTGGTCCATGCGCGCGGCCTGCCTGATATCCGCGGGCGTCAGGGCCGGCTCGGGCAGCACGCGGTCGAGATAGCGCAGGATCGCCTGGGTCTCGTACAACACGAAGCCGTCATGCGCGAGCACCGGCACGCGCCCGAAGGGATGACGCGCCAGATGCGCCGCGCCCTTGGAGTCGCCCGGCGCCAGCGCCGCGAGCCGATACGGCGCGCCTTTCTCCTCCAGCGCGATCAGCACGCTGCGCCCGAACGGGCTCCCCGGCACGGAATGGACGACGAACTCGGACATCACGATCTCCCCCACGCAGATGATGAACTGCTCATGATGACGCCGGCGGCCGCTCGGCCTCGGCTACGAAGCGCTGCAGCAGCCCCGGCCAGCCGCCGTCGACATCCCGCCGCATCGACGCGCCGGCCTCGCGGCCCATGGTTTCGAACTTGTGGTGCAGCAGCTCGACGCGGGTCACGTCCGGGCCCTCGGCAACGAATTGCACATCGACCTCCGAGCGCATCGCCGCGTCCGGCTTCCACTGCGCATCGATCTGCCACAGCATGACGAAGCGATGCGGCGGCTCCCATAGCGTGATGGTCGCGACCGTGGTCGCCGTGCCGTCCTCGGCGATCTCGAGCCAGCGGCCGCCGAGCTTCGGCTCCAGCATCACCTTCTCGATCGGCTTGCGGCCGACCCCATGCGTATGCGGCCACCAGCGCGTCAGGCCCGCGCGTGAACACGTCGAACGCATGATCGATCGGCGCCCGGACATGGACGAGCTTCCGCACCGGCGCGATCACGGCCCCCTCACTCATCGATCCCCCCTTTCGTCTGCCGATGCGTGCGCTCCGCCTCGATCTTGAAGGCGAGCAGCGCGT
Source organism: Bradyrhizobium sp. SZCCHNRI2009 (assembly GCF_032485115.1). Taxonomy (NCBI): domain Bacteria; kingdom Pseudomonadati; phylum Pseudomonadota; class Alphaproteobacteria; order Hyphomicrobiales; family Nitrobacteraceae; genus Bradyrhizobium; species Bradyrhizobium sp. SZCCHNRI2009. The sequence goes on along the minus strand of NZ_JAUEUH010000001.1, from coordinate 750,519 downwards.
CGTCCCAGAAGCTGTCGAGCCAGTCGCGCAGCTCGGCCAACCCCTCACGGCGCAACGCGTAGATGCGGCGCACGCCTTCGCTGCGCTCCTCGACCAGCCCGGCATCCTTCAGCACCTTCAGATGCTGCGAGACCGCCGGCCGCGACACCGGCATCCCGGCCGCGATCGCATGGACCGGCCGCGGTCCACCGCGCAGCCGTTCGAACACCTCCCGCCGCGTCGGGTCCGCCAGCACATTCAGTGTCGTTCCGTAAGTCATGGCTTACTGTAAGCCACTACTTACATAAACGTCAAGGCGGCAGGCCGGAGAACGCGAGAGCCCCGATCCCTGCAGATCTCGCCACCGCCGGTTGCAAGGAGAAACCCGCCATTAACCATAACCGAACCAGGGTGGAACCAACGGTTGCCGGCGTCCGGGCGGGTTGTGCGACGTCGCTCAGGCTGGCCGGGGCTCGCCATCAATGAGAGGCACGATGCTGGGATTCCGCCGAAAGAACGAACCATCGGACGCCCCGCTTGCGTCCGACACCTCCGCACACGACGCCTTCCAGGACGCGCTGGCGCAGTGCCTCGGTGACTGGGCGGACGGCAAGCTCAATCGCGATATCGGAGGCGTCGATGCTGCCGCGCTGCGCGCCCAGCTCAAGCCGCAACTGATCGAGGCCATCCATCGTCTCGGCACTGCGCTCGCGGCCCGCGCGTCCCAGGATCTCGATTCCGTCGTCGACATCTGCATCAACAGCAACGAAGCCTCGATCAGCGCGGCGCGCCTGATCGGCGCCTCCAACAATCAGTCCGAACGCTGTCAGAGTCTCGCTGCCGCATCGGTGGAGATGCAGGCCTCCGTGCACACCATCCGGTCGACGTCGACCGAAGCCGCTGCCGAGGCCGCCGCGACGCGCCAGGCCGTCGAGAACAGCGTGACCGCGGTACAACGGACGTTGCAGACGATGAACGGCATCGCCAGCTCCGTGCGCGACACCTCGGCGAAGATCGCCGATCTCAGCGCCGCCTCCGCCGAGATCGGATCCATCGTCGGCACCATCGACGCGATCGCCAACCAGACCAACCTGCTGGCACTCAATGCCACCATCGAGGCGGCGCGCGCCGGCGAATTCGGCAGGGGCTTCGCGGTGGTCGCCGCGGAGGTCAAGAACCTGTCGCAGCAGACGACCAAGGCGACGGAGGACATCAAGGGTCGCATCGAGCGGCTGCAGGCCGAGATGAGCGGCATCGTCGAGGCCATGGCCGGCGGCGCCAAGGCGGTCGAGGTCGGCATGTCCGAGATGAACGATCTGGCGCAGGCGATCGATCAGGCCGGCACCCGGACCGCGGTGGTCAGCACCAAGATGGACGAGATCTCCGGCATTCTCGCCGAGCAGTCCGCCGCAACCGACGAGGTCGCGCAGGGCATCACCATCATCGCCGATCTCGCGACCGCCAATGCCAACGAGGTGATGTCGCTCGCGGACACCATGGGCAAGACGGACGCGAAGGTCGGCAAGATGCTGGGCGAGATCGCCAAGCTCTCGCTCGACAACCAGGTGGTGAGACTGGCCAAGGCCGATCACGTGATCTGGAAGAAGCGGCTGGTGGACATGTCGGTCGGCCGGCTGCAACTTCGCGCCGACGAGCTCTCCGATCATCACACGTGCCGGCTCGGCAAATGGTACTATGGCGAAGGCGGCCAGCGTCTGGCCGGCGATCCGGCATTTCGCAACCTCGAACGCCCTCACGAGGCGGTGCACCGCCACGGCAAGGAAGCCGCGCGCCTGTTCAGCTCAGGGCGCATCGATGAAGCGCTCAACGAGATCGGCAGGGTCGAGGTCGCTTCCAGCGAGGTGTTGGCGGCGCTGGACGAGATCAGGGCCTCATAGCTACGAGGCTGCTGCCGACGTCACGTCACTCCATCCTCGCGTCATTCCGGGGCGTGCGCAGCACGAGCCCGGAATCCATAGCCACAGGACAGGGTGTGGTGTGAGATGGCAGTGGCGCTTGTCTTCGCCACATGATGGCGCGTGGATATGGATTCCGGGCTCATCGCTGCGCGATGCCCCGGAATGACGGCGAGAGAGCCGGCCCCGTCGGCAGTCGTGTAGCCCGGATGAGCGATAGCGACATCCGGGTCTCCTCCACAGCGCGTTTGAACCCGAATGTCGCTATCGCTCATCCGGGCTGCGGCTACGGGCCGCGGCCGACATCTCGTCACTCGCTCTTGTCGACGTTCCAGAACACCGGCACGGCCTGCCCTTCCAGGACGCCGGTGATCGATTTGCGCCAGGCGCTCGGCATGAACCATTGGCCGAGCGGCACGTAGATCACCTGGTCGTAGACCTCCTGCTGAATCTGGGCGGCGATCCGCTTCTGGTCCTCCGGCTTCGTGGCCTTGGCGAAGGCGTCGCGCAGCTCCTCCATCTTGGGATCGTCGGGCCAGCCGAACGGGCTCTTCTGGCCGCGTGCGCCGACGAAGGTGCTGCCGATCGGATTGCCGGAGTCGGCGATCACCGAGTTGGTGAAGAACATGTTCCAGCCGCCCTCCTTGGGCGGCTTCTGGCTGGCACGCCGCGTCACCACGGTCTGCCAGTCCGTCGTCTGCAGATCGACCTTGAAGCCGGCCTCGCGCAACAGCTGCGCGGCGACCACCGGCTGCGCCTTCAGGGTGATCGCATCGCCCGGCGCGAGGATCACGACGGGCGTACCGTCATAGCCGGCCTCGGCCAGCAGCTTCTTGGCCTGCTCCATGCCGTTGCCCTTCACCAGCGTCTCCGAGCCGATGTCGGATTCGAGCGGCGTGCCGCAGCCGAACACGGCGCCGCAGATCGTGTAGTACTTGGCGTTACCGACGAGCGCATCGAGCACATCCTTCTGGTTCAGCGCCAGGAACGCCGCACGGCGGATCTTCACATTGTCGAACGGCGGAAACAGGAAGTTCATGCGTCCCAAGGTCTGGTAGCCGAACTTGTTCAGCACGTTCATCGAAAGATCGGGATTGGCTGATAGCACCGGCTCGAGATCGAGCGGCGGGAATTCCATGAAGTCGATGTCGCCGGCCTGCAGCGCGTTGACGGCCGTCTGCGCATCGGGCATCGAGACCCACTCGACGCGGTCGACCTTCACCACCTTGCCGCCGGCCGTCCAGCTCGGCGGCTCCTTGCGCGGCACGTAGTCGGTGTTCTTCTCATACACCGCCTTCACGCCCGGCTGGAATTCCGCCTTGACGAACTTGAACGGTCCGGAGCCGATCTGCTCCGAGATCTGCTGGTTCGCAGGCGTCTCGGCCAAACGCTTCGGCATCATGAACGGTACGTAGGAGGACGGCTTGCCGATCGACTCCAGCACCAGGCCGTACGGCTCCTTCAGCTTCAAGGTGATGGTCTTGGCATCGGTGGCCTCGAGCGAGGCCGTGGCCTCCATCAGCTTCTGGCCCATGCTGTCGTTGCGGCTCCAGCGCTTCAACGAGGCGACGCAATCTTCGGCGGTGACCGGCGCGCCGTCGTGCCACTTCAGGCCGTCGCGCAAGGTGAAGGTGTAGGTCAGCTTGTCGTCCGAGACCGTCCACTCTGCCATCTGCGGCTGGACCTGAAACTTGGCGTCGGTCCCGAGCAGGGTGTCGTATACCATGTAGCCGTGGTCGCGCGTGATGTAGGCCGGCGTGAACACGGGATCGATGACGCGCAGATCCGAATGCATCACCGCCGTAATCGTCTTCTTGCCGGCGGCGAGGGCCTGGGTCGTCACGCCCGCCATCGACACGGCCATGACCGAGGCGACGAACCATGAAACGAGCGCGGATGCGGTCCGGCGCGGAGTATGTGACATGCGATCTCTCTTGACGTGGGCTTCCATCCGAGGGCCCCGATACCGATCAAGGCCTGACGAGGCGTCCTGCGTCGCGTCTGCAAACGCTCAGCAAACAGTCTCGGCGAGGGAGACTTGCAGCAGTTCCATCGGAGGTCAATCGCCACGGACGCATGGGTCACCGCATCACGCGGCTGCACACATCGTGACTGCCGACGATGGCGTCCCGCCATCTGGAACTCGGCTGCGCCTCGTCCGTTATGCGCAGCAGCAAGGAGCCTGATGATGCCGAATGAAGTCACCAAGCCGCGGGACAGCCGACATCCGGCCATGCCGATCCGCACCGATAAGAACCCGTCCCAGGATCAGATCAGCCCACCCTTGATGGTCGAGGGTCTCGAAGCCGTGCGCGATCCGCACTGCTGAAGGGCGCTAACGCACGGGCGAATGCAGGAACAAAAAAGAGACGCGGCGAAGTCTCCACTTCGCCGCGTCTTTGTTTGCGTCACGAGTGCGTCCGCCGCCTACTCGCTCTTGTCGACATTCCAGAACACCGGCGTCGCCGGGCCGTCGAGCACGCCGGTCAGCGATTTGCGCCAGCCACTCGGCAGCAGATATTGTCCGAGCGGGATGTAGATCACCTTCTCGTAGTTCTGCTTCTGGATTTCGGTGGCGATCTTCTTCTGCTCGTCGAGCGAGGACGACCGCGCATAGGCGTCGCGCAGCTTCTCGATGTCGGCATCCTCGGCCCAGCCGAACCAGCCGCCCTTGGTGCCGCGGCCGCCGACCGAGACGTTCGCCACGGGATTGGCGACGTCGGCGCCGACCCAGTTGGTGAAGAACATGTTCCAGCCGCCCTCCTTCACGGGCTTCTGGCTGGCGCGCCGCGTCACCACCGTCTGCCAGTCGGTGGCCTGCAGGTCGACCTTGAAGCCGGCCTCGCGCAACAGCTGCGCCGCCACCACGGGCTGCGCCTTCAAGGTGGTGACGTCGCCCGGCGCCATGATCGCGATCGGCGTGCCGTCATAGCCGGACTCGGCAAGCGCCTTCTTGGCCTCGGCCATGCCGTTGCCCTTGATCAGCGTCTCGGCACCGACGTCGGTCTCGAGCGGCGTGCCGCACACGAACACGGCGCCGCAGACCTTCTGGTACTTCTCGTTGCCGACCAGCGCGTCGAGCACGTCCTTCTGGTTCAGGGCGAGGAAGGCCGCGCGGCGCACCTTCACGTTGTCGAACGGCGGGTTGAGGAAGTTCATGCGGCCGAGCGTCTGGTAGCCGAACTTGTTCAGCACGTCGATCTTGAGCTCGGAGTTCGACTCCAGCACCGGCAGCATGTCGTAGGGAAGGTTCTCCATGAAGTCGATGTCGCCGGACTGCAGCGCGTTCACAGCGGTCTGCGCGTCAGGCATCGTGATCCACTCGACGCGGTCGACCTTCACCACCTTGCCGCCGGACGTCCAGCTCGCCGGCTCCTTGCGCGGCACGTAGTCGGTGTTCTTCTCGTACACCGCCTTCACGCCCGGCTGGAATTCCGCCTTGACGAATTTGAACGGGCCCGAGCCGATCTGCTCGGGAATCTGCTCGCCCTGCGGCGTCTCGGCGAGACGCTTCGGCATCATAAACGGCACCAGCGAGGACGGCTTGGCGATCGACTCCAGGACGAGTCCGTAGGGCTCCTTCAACTTGAGCACGATGGTCTTGGCATCCGGCGCCTCCAGGCTCGCCGTGAAGTCCATCAGCTTCTGGCCCATGCCGTCATTGCGGCCCCAGCGCTTCAGCGAAGCGACGCAGTCCTCGGCGGTCACCGGCGTGCCGTCGTGCCATTTCAGGCCGTCGCGCAGGGTGAAGGTGTAGGTCAGCTTGTCGTCGGAGACCTTCCAGTCCGCCATCTGCGGCTGGACCTTGAAATTCGAATCGGTCGCCAGCAGCGTGTCGTAGACCATGTAGCCATGATCGCGGGTGATGTAGGCCGTCGTGAATCCGGGATCGATGACGCGCAGATCCGAATGCATCACCGCCGTGATCGTCTTCTTGCCGGCTGCGATGGCCTGGGTGCTCAGCGCCGTCGAGAGCGAAAGCATGGAAACGGCGAGGCTCGTCGCGAGCGTCAGACGTTTCCAGCGCGGGCTGTGGAACATTACGAGGTCTCCTGAGTGGATGGCTTGACCTGAAACTCATCAGATCCAGACCATTCGTTGGGCGTGCAGATCAATCCTTGTGCGAACTAACATGCTGTAAGTCGCGAGCTTTCGACAGTTGCAGACGTCGCCTTTCGCGTCAATCCGCATTCAGCGCATGCGGCCCTGGGCTGAGAATGCCGTTAACGTCTGCGTAGCTTTCGCTTTACAAGACGTGCGCAACTCCGTCTCGTGTCATGAGATCGCGACAAAGCCTTGAGAGAGCACAAATGAATCCAGCCCATCTTCCCTTCGATACCGACATCATGCTGCAGGGCTTGCGCGGCTGGGTCGAATGCGAAAGTCCGACCTGGGACGCCGCCGCGGTGGAGCGCATGCTGGATCTTGCCGCGCGCGACATGGCCATCCTGGGTGCGACGATCGAGCGCATCGCCGGGCGCCAGGGTTTCGCCGGCTGCGTGCGCGCCCGCTTCCCGCACCCGCGGCAGGGTGAGCCCGGCATCCTGATCGCCGGCCACATGGATACCGTTCACCCCGTCGGCACGCTGGCCAGGCTGCCTTGGCGCCGCGAGGGCAACAAATGCTACGGGCCCGGCATCTGCGACATGAAAGGCGGCAACTATCTCACGCTGGAAGCGATCCGCCAGCTGATCAAGGCTTCCATCGCGACGCCGCTGCCGATCACCATCCTGTTCACGCCGGACGAGGAGGTCGGCACGCCCTCGACCCGCGACATCATCGAAGCCGAGGCGCAGCGCAACAAATACGTGCTGGTGCCCGAGCCGGGCCGTCAGGACAACGGCGTGGTGACCGGCCGCTATGCCATCGCCCGCTTCAATCTCGAGGCGATCGGACGTCCGAGCCATGCCGGCGCGCGGCTCGGCGCGGGCCGTTCCGCGATCCGGGAAATGGCGCGACAGATCCTCGCCATCGACGGCATGACGACGGAGGACTGCACCTTCTCGGTCGGCATCGTGCATGCCGGCCAGTGGGTCAACTGCGTCGCCACCACCGCCACCGGCGAAGCGCTCAGCATGGCGAAGCGGCAGGCCGATCTCGACCGCGGCGTGGAGCGGATGCTGGCGCTGTCCGGCACCACCGACGACGTGACCTTCAAGGTGACGCGCGGCGTGACGCGGCCGGTGTGGGAGCCGGATTCCGGAACCATGGCGCTGTACGACAAGGCGCGCGGCATCGCCGAACAGCTCGGCCTGTCGCTGCCGCACGGCTCGGCAGGCGGCGGCTCGGATGGCAACTTTACCGGCGCGCTCGGCATTCCGACCCTCGACGGCCTCGGGGTGCGCGGCACCGACATGCACACCCTGAACGAGCACATCGAGATCGACAGCCTTGCCGAGCGTGGCCGCCTGATGGCGGGTCTGCTCGCGACCCTGGCGTAGGATTGCCTCCGGGCAAGATCTCGTAGCCCGCATGAGCGCAGCGACATGCGGGGTCACCGCCGCAGCGCGAGACCCCGGGGTCGCTTCGCTCTCCCGGCTACGCACCGCCTGCTGCGCAGCAGCACGGTTTCATTTTCCGGGACCAGGACGGTGAGTAGACAACGGCTCCACGGCGCGCGCATGATGGCATGCGGCTTGCAAAGTTTCGCGCAAGGTTCGCCGCAAAGTGCTGCGACATTGTTCGCAAATGCGACGGTTCGCGCGGATCACGAACGCCGTGTCATCGCGCGTGCACGAGCGGACGAGCGAACACCGGAGACCTTGAAAGCGATGGATATCGGTGACATGCACACTCTCTCACGACGTTGCGCGCGTCGCCCCAGCACCATGAAGGCGGTTCTCTCAAGATGATCGGTTATCTGCTTCGCCGCATCCTCGCATCCATCCCCGTGATGGGCGTGGTGGCGCTGTTCGTCTTTCTGCTGCTGCGGCTGACGCCGGGCGATCCCGCCGCGATTCTCGCCGGCGACAACGCGACCCCTGAGCAGCTCGAGCGCATCCGCACCACGCTCGGACTGAACGAGCCGCTCTACATCCAGTTCATCACCTGGATCAATCAGCTGCTGCATGGCGATCTCGGCGTGTCGCTGATCTCGAAGGTGCCGGTGCTGCAGATGATCGGCCAGCGCATCGAGCCGTCGATCTCGGTCGCGATCTCGACCATCATCCTGTCGATTCTCGTCGCGGTCCCGCTCGGCGTCATCGCGGCCTGGAAGCACGGCACCTGGATCGATCGTTTCGTGATGGCGCTCTCGGTGATCGGCTTCTCGGTGCCGGTGTTCGTCATCGGCTACATCCTGATCCAGCTGTTCGCGATCAACCTGCGCTGGGTCCCCGTCCAGGGCTTCAAGAGTCTCAGCGCCGGCTTCGGCCCGTTCTTCGAGCGCATCATCCTGCCGACCTGCGCATTGTCCTTCATCTACGTCGCGCTGATCGCGCGCATGACGCGCGCCGCGATGCTCGACGTGCTCGGCGAGGACTTCGTGCGCACCGCGCGCGCCAAGGGCGTCAGCGAGATCGCGGTGCTGCTGCGCCACGCGTTGCGCAATGCGGCCGTGCCCGTCATCACGGTGATCGGCTCCGGCTTCGCGCTGTTGATCTCCGGCGTCGTGGTCACCGAGAGCGTGTTCAACCTGCCCGGCATCGGCCGCCTCACCGTCGACGCCGTGCTGGCGCGCGACTATCCGGTCATCCAGGGCATGATCCTTCTGACCTCCTTCATCTATCTCGCGGTCAATCTCCTGATCGACCTCGCCTACACCCTGCTCGATCCACGCATCCGCTACTGAGGCCCTTTCCGATGGCGATCGTCACCACCCCTGAGCCGTCGATCCCGGTCACCACGCGACTGGGGCCCCGGTTCGGCTTTCTCACCTCGACCCCGATCATCGCCGTGGCGACCGTCTGCCTGTCGCTCATCGTGCTGATATCGATCCTCGCACCGCTGCTGGCGCCGCACGATCCCGTGCTGCTCGCGCCGGCGCAGCGGCTCAAGCCGTCGAGCGCGCAACACCTGCTCGGCACCGACGCCTATGGCCGCGACCTGCTGTCGCGCACGATCTATGGCGGCCGCATCTCGCTTCTGGTCGGCGTCGGCGCCGCGATCATCTCGATCGCGATCGGGCTCGTGATCGGCCTCGTCTCCGGCTTCTTCCGCTGGGTCGACGCCATCCTGATGCGCGTGATGGACGGCCTGATGGCGATCCCGAGCATCCTGCTCGCCATCGCCGTCGTCTCGCTGTCGGGCGCCAGCGTCGGCACCGTGATGATCGCGATCACCATCGTCGAGATCCCGCGCGTCGCGCGCCTGGTCCGCTCGGTCGTGCTGACGGCACGCGAGGAGCCCTACGTCGAAGCTGCGATTTCGCTGGGGACGTCGATGCCCAAGATCATGTGGCGGCATCTGATGCCGAACACGATCGCGCCGCTGATCGTCCAGGGCACCTACATCTGCGCCGCCGCGATCCTCACCGAGGCGATCCTGTCGTTCCTCGGCGCCGGCATCAGCCCGGAGACGCCGACCTGGGGCAACATCATGGCCGAGGGCCGCTCCTACTTCCAGATCAAGCCGTCGCTGATCTTCTGGCCGGGCCTGCTGCTGTCGATCGCGATCCTCTCGATCAACCTGATCGGCGACGCCGCCCGCGACGCGCTCGACCCGCGCATGAAGCAGCGCGAGGCCGGCAAGTGACGGCCCTTCGTAGCCCGGATGATCATCTCACTTTTCGTCATTGCGAGCGAAGCGAAGCAATCCAGGGCCACGCCCGGAACTCTGGATTGCTTCGTCGCTTCGCTCCTCGCAATGACGCTGGAGAAATGAACACATGACCGACACCATCCTCGACATCGACAATCTCGTCGTCACCGTCGGCAAGACGAAGAACCCGAACGGCCCGCGCATCATCGACGGCGTCTCGATCAAGGTCGAAAAGGGCGAGACGCTCTGCGTCGTCGGCGAAAGCGGCTCCGGCAAATCGGTGACCTCGCTGACCACGATGGGCCTGCTGCCGAAGAACGCGCTGCATGCCGTCGGCGGCAGCGTCAAGCTGGTCGGCGAAGAGCTGCTCACCGCGAGCGATCGCCGGCTGCGCGAGCTGCGCGCCACCCGGATGGCGATGATCTTCCAGGAGCCGATGACCGCGCTCAATCCGGTCGTGCCGGTGGGCCGCCAGATCGACGAGGTCCTGCGCGCGCATACGTCCCTCGATGCGCGGACGCGGCGCAAGCGCATCCTCGACATGATGGAGCAGGTCCACCTGCCCGACGTCGAGCGCATTTTCGGCTCCTATCCCCATCGCCTGTCCGGCGGCCAGCGCCAGCGCATCATGATCGCGATGGCGCTGGTGCTCGAGCCGAAACTCCTGATCGCCGACGAGCCGACCACCGCACTCGACGTCACCACGCAGAAGCAGATCCTCTCGCTGATCCGCGAGTTGCAGCGCGATCACGGCACCGCCGTGCTGTTCATCACCCACGACATGGGCGTCGTCGCCGAGATCGCCGACCGCGTCTCGGTGATGCGCCAGGGCCGCCTGGTCGAGACCGGCGCGCTCGACAAGATCCTGCGCAGCCCCGAGATGGACTACACGCGCAACCTGCTCGCCTCCGTCCCCAGCCTGATCCCACGCCCGCCGCGGCCCGAGAGCACCGAGCCGGTGGTGCTGGAGACCAACGAGCTCGGCAAGGTCTATCGCGAGCGCTCGTTCCTCGGCAAGGCGCGCGAAGTCGTCGCGGCGCAGAACGTCACGCTCACCCTGCGCAAGGGCCGCACGCTCGGCATCGTCGGCGAAAGCGGCTCCGGCAAATCGACCGTGGCCCGCTGCATCGTGCGGCTGATCGATCCGACCTCCGGCGGCGTCCGCCTCGCCGGCCACGAGATCTCGATCCTGACCCGCCGGCTGCTGCAGCCGCACCGCAAGCGCATCCAGATCGTGTTCCAGGATCCCTACCGCTCGCTCAACCCGCGGCTGACCGTCGGCGAGAGCATCGCCGAGGGACCGGTCAACTACGGCACCTCGCATGACAAGGCGATGGCGCGGGCGCGCGAGCTGCTCGAGCTGGTCGGCCTGCCCGCGGACGCGATCTCGCGCTACCCGCACCAGTTCTCCGGCGGCCAGCGCCAGCGCATCGCGATCGCGCGCGCGCTCGCGCTCGATCCCGACGTGCTGGTGGCGGATGAAGCGGTCTCCGCGCTCGACGTCTCGGTGCAGGCGCAGGTGCTGGAGCTGCTCGACGAGATCCAGCGCCGGCTCGGCATCGCCATCCTGTTCATCACGCATGACCTGCGCGTCGCCGCGCAGATCTGCGACGACGTCGTCGTGATGCAGAAGGGCCGCATCGTCGAGCAGGGCCCGGCCGGCGAGATCCTGACGCATCCGAAGGAGGCCTATACCAAGTCCCTGCTCGAGGCCGCGCCGGGACGGAACTGGGATTTCGCGAACTTCCGGCCGGTGGCGGAGGCGGTGGCGTAGCAGCGCCACCCACCGCTGTCATTCCGGGGCGTGCGCAGCACGAACCCGGAATCCATACCCACCGGCGGGTGTGGTGATATCGGCTGGTCGACAGCCTGCTTCCCAACGACCGCCTGTGGGTATGGATTCCGGGCTCATCGCCGCGCGATGCCCCGGAATGACGCGCGGAGAGAGTCCGTGCAGGCCGGCGCGCCGTCATCGTGGCCCGCATGCAAAACGGCATCGCTCCTTCGCTTGCCTGCGCCGCGAGGGCCGGTCTAACGTCATGACACGTTCAACGGCCTGAGGCGAAGTAATGACGCGCGTCGCGATCGGCGGCTTCCTGCACGAGACCAATACATTCGCACCGACGAAAGCCGACTACGACGCGTTCATGCACGGCGGCGGCCGCGCTTCGATCGCCGATGCGGCCTCCGTGCTCACGACGATGCGCGGCATCAATGCCGGCCAGGCCGGCTTCATGGCAGTCGCGGAAGCCAACGGTTGGGACGTCGTGCCCACCATCGCCTGCGCGGCGAGTCCCTCCGCGCATGTCACCAGGGATGCGTTCGAGCGCATCACGGGCGTGATGGTCGACCGCATCAAGGCCGCCGGCCCGCTCGACGGCGTCTATCTCGACCTGCATGGTGCGATGGTGACGGAGCATCTCGACGACGGCGAAGGCGAGATCCTGGCGCGCGTGCGCGAGGTGATCGGCCCGAACGTGCCGCTGGTCGCGAGCCTCGACCTGCATGCCAACGTCACCCCCGAGATGATGGCACATGCCGATGCGCTGATCGCCTACCGGAAATATCCGCACACCGACATGGCCGACACCGGCCGCGCCAGCGCCGAGCACCTCGCGCTGCTGCTGCGCGCAAAGACGCCGCTGGCGAAAGCCTTCCGGCAGTTGCCGTTCCTGATCCCGATCAGCTGGCAGTGCACCAATGACCAGCCGACCAAGGGCATCTACGAGAAGCTTGCGGCGCTGCAGAGCGAGGCGGTGCCGACGCTGTCGTTCGCGCCCGGCTTTCCCGCCGCCGATTTCGCGCATTGCGGCCCAAGCGTGTTCGCCTATGGCCGGACGCAGGCCGACGCGGACGCCGCGGCGGATGCGATCGCGGCGATCGTCGCGGGCCACGAGGATGATTTCGACGGCCGCATCTACACGCCCGATGACGGCGTGCGCCATGCGATGACGCTGGCGAAGACAGCGACGCGTCCGATCGTGATCGCCGACACCCAGGACAATCCCGGCGCGGGCGGCGATTCCGATACGACCGGCATGCTGCGCGCGCTGGTGCGCAATCGCGCCAGCCGCGCCGCGATCGGCATGATCTACGATCCGCAAGCGGCGATCGCCGCGCATGCGGCCGGCGAAGGGGCCACCGTGACGCTGTCGCTCGGCGGCAAGAGCGGCATTCCCGGCGATGCGCCGTTCGAGGAGAGCTTCATCGTCGAGAAGATCTCCGACGGCCGCTTCGTCGCACCCGGCCCGTTCTACGGCGGCCGCAAGATGGAAATGGGACCGTCAGCGTGTTTGCGCATTGGCGACGTCCGCGTCGTCGTGGCCTCGCACAAGTCCCAGCTTGCCGACCAGGAGATGTACCGCTTCGTCGGCATCGAGCCGACCGCGCAGGCGATCCTGGTCAACAAGAGCTCGGTGCATTTCCGCGCCGATTTCGAACCGATCGCCGAACATCTCCTGATCTGCGCCGCGCCCGGCGCGATGCCCGCCGATCCCTCCACCCTGCCCTGGACCAGCTTGCGTCCGGGCATCCGCCTCAAGCCGAACGGCCCGGCGTTCGAAGCTTAACCCGACAACGGAAACGCCCCATGCCCACCATCGATCGCATCCAGGCTTACGCCGACGAGCTCACCGCCATCCGCCGCGACCTGCACGCGCATCCGGAGATCGGCTTCGAGGAGACGCGCACCTCCGGCATCGTGGCCGAGAAGCTTGCGCAATGGGGCATCGAGGTGCATCGCGGCCTCGGCGGCACCGGGGTGATCGGCGTGCTGAAGGGCAAGAACGACAGCGGCAGGAAGATCGGCCTGCGCGCCGACATGGATGCGCTGCCGATGGAGGAGAACACGAACCTGCCGTGGCGCTCGACCATCCCCGGCCGTTTCCACGGCTGCGGCCATGACGGCCACACCACGATGCTGCTCGGCACCGCGCGCTATCTCGCCGAGACCCGCAACTTCGACGGCACCGTGCACTTCATCTTCCAGCCGGCGGAGGAAGGCCTCGGCGGCGCACGCGCGATGATCAAGGACGGCCTGTTCCAGAAGTTTCCCTGCGACGAGCTCTACGGCCTGCACAACGCGCCAGACTTGGAGCACGGCGAGATCGCGATCCTGCCCGGTCCGGCAATGGCCGGTGCCGACTTCTTCGACATCCGGATTTCCGGCTACGGCGCTCATGGCGCCATGCCCGAGCGTTCCAAGGATGCGGTGGTGATCGCGACCAGCGTGGCGCAGGCGATCCAGACCATCGTCAGCCGCAATGTCGAGCCGCTGCAGGCCGCGGTCGTCTCGATCACGCAGATCCACGCCGGCTCGGCCTACAACGTCATTCCCGGCGACGCCTGGCTGTGCGGCACCGTGCGCGCGTTCTCGGACCCCGTGCGCGCGTTGGTGCGCGAGCGCATGCGCGCGATCTGCGCCGGCATGGCAGCCGCCTTCAATTGCGAGATCGATGTCGACATCCGCGACACGTTCAGCGTCCTGGTGAACCAGGAGGAGCAGTCGAAGGTGGTCGAAGAAGTCGCGCGCACCGTGGTCGATCCATCCAAGGTGCTGACGCGCTCGACGCCGAAGATGGGCAGCGAGGATTTCGCCGACATGCTGCAGACGATTCCCGGCGCCTATTTCTGGGTCGGCCATGACGGCTCGGTGCCGGTGCACAATCCCGGCTACGTGCTCGACGACAAGATCCTGCCGATCGGCGCCAGCATGTTCGCCCGCATCATCGAGACGCGGCTGCCGGCGGCCTAGCGCGACTGACATACTCAATGAGCGGGCGGCAGATCGAGATGAACTTCGGCGTGGGAGTACCAGCATGCACAAGCCCGTCTCGGATGACGTCACCTCGCTTCATGATCTCTCCGCCGTCGACCTGATCGCCGGCTATCGCGCGCGCCAGTTCTCGCCGTCCGAGGTGATGGACGAGGTCCTGGCGCACGTGGCGGCGTGGGAGCCGCACATCAAGGCGCTGTATCTGCTCGACGCCGACGCCGCGCGGGCCGCGGCCGAGGCGTCGACCGCGCGCTGGGCCAATGACGAGCCGGCCGGCGTGCTCGACGGCGTACCGGCGACGGTGAAGGACAATCTCGCCACCAAGGGCCAGCCGATGCCGCTCGGCGCAGCCAGCGTCACGCGCACGCCGCTCGCCGCCGATGCGCCGCCGGTGGCGCGGCTGCGCGAGGCCGGCGCGATCATCTTCGCCAAGACCACGATGCCCGATTACGGCATGCTGTCGTCCGGCCTGTCGAGCTTCCATCCGCTGACGCGCAATCCATGGGATCTCCGCATGAACCCCGGCGGTTCGAGCGCCGGTGCGGGCGCCGCAGCCGCCGCGGGCTACGGTCCGCTGCATGTCGGCACCGACATCGGCGGCTCGATCCGGCTGCCCGCATCGTGGTGCGGCCTCGTCGGATTGAAGCCGAGCTTCGGCCGCGTGCCGATCGACCCGCCTTATGTCGGCCGCGTCGCCGGTCCGATGACGCGCATCGTCGACGATGCCGCGCTGATGATGAGCGTGCTGTCCAAGCCCGACCGCCGCGACGGCACCAGCCTGCCGCCGTCGGACCTGCACTGGAAGGTCACGGAGAAGCCGGTGCGCAAGCTGCGCATCGGCCTGATGCTCGATCTCGGCGGCGTCGGCCAGCCACTGGAGGAGCCGGTGCGCGCGACGACCCTGGCTGCGGCGAAAGCCTTCGAGGACGCCGGCGCCGTGATCAGCGAGGTCAAGGGCTTCCTGACGCGCGAGATGCTCGACGGTCTCGACAATTTCTGGCGTGCACGGCTGTGGGACGATCTGGCGCGGCTGGCGCCCGAGGTGCGCGCGAAGACCCTGCCCTACATCCTGCGCTGGGCCGAACGCGGCGCCGCGCTCTCCGGCGTCGAAGTCGTCAGAGGCTTCAACGTCACGATGGCGCTACGCGCCGCCGCGGCAAGACTGTTCTGCGACTACGACTACATCATCTCGCCGGTCTCGCCCGGCGTGAAATTCCCCGCCGAGTTCGCCTCGCCGGTCAACGACCCCGAGAGGCCGTTCGAGCACATCACCTACACCGTGCCCTGGAACATGTCGGAGAACCCGGCAATCTCCGTCAATGCCGGCTACGACCCCGACGGCTTCCCGATCGGCCTGCAGATCGTCGGCCGCCGCTTCGATGATGTCGGCGTACTCGGGATGGCCAAGACGTTCGAGGGATTACGCGGCGAGCAGCGGCCATGGCCGATACCGCCGGCCTCCTGATTCGCGTCACGCCACTCCTTCCTCCGTCATTGCGAGCGAAGCGAAGCAAGAGTCCCGCCCACGCTCTGGATTGCTTCGCTTGCGCTCGCAATGACGGGGACAGAGCGTGGGCCACATCGCTGCCGGATCGCGTGCTGGGAGACCAATGAAAAGCGCGGCGCTTTGCCCGCCATGCGGAATGTCGTCACGATTTGACGCGGCCTCTCGCTGAACTATTGTACTCCCTATCGTCGATCCCAGTCGTCGTCATTCCGGGGCGTGCGAAGCACGAGCCCGGAATCCATACTCACGATGGTGGTTATGGATTCCGGGCCTGCGCCCAAGAGGGCGCATCCCGGAATGACGGCGGAGATTGTGGCACGAGCAAACAACTAATAAGCGCCACGACAACATCAGGAAGCGCCAATGGCTTATCAGACCATCCTCTACGACGTCGCCGACAAGATCCTTACCATCACGCTGAACCGCCCGGAAAAGCTCAACGCCTTCACCGGCACCATGATGGAGGAACTGATCGACGCCTTCGATCGCGCCGACAAGGACGACGGCGTCAGGGCGATCATCGTCACCGGATCGGGCCGCGCGTTCTGCGCGGGTGCTGACCTCTCCTCCGGGGCCGACACGTTCGATCGCGATGCCAAGCGCGGACCGGTGAAGCGCCACGCCGATGGCCGCGTCGACTATTCCGATCCGCAGGTGCGCGATGGCGGTGGCCAGGTCACCTTGCGCATCTTCAAGTCGCTGAAGCCGGTCATCGCCGCGGTCAACGGCCCCGCCGTCGGCATCGGCGTCACCATGCAGCTCGCGATGGACATCCGCATCGCCTCTGACGCGGCGCGGTTCGGCTTCGTGTTCTCCCAGCGCGGCATCGTGCCGGAGGCGGCGTCGAGCTGGTTCCTGCCGCGCATCGTCGGCATCTCGCAGGCGCTGGAATGGTGCTACACCGGCCGCGTGTTTCCGGCGCAGGAGGCGCTCGCCGGCCGCCTCGTCAGCAAGGTCGTGCCGCCGGATGATCTGCTGCCCACCGCCCGTGCGCTGGCCCGCGAGATCGCCGACAAGACCGCGCCGGTGTCGATCGCGCTGATCCGCCAGATGATGTGGCGCATGATGGGCGCCGACGATCCGATGGAGGCGCACAAGGTCGACAGCCGCGGCATCTACGCGCGCGGCCGCTCCGACGACGTCAAGGAAGGCGTGGTGTCGTTCCTGGAGAAGCGCCCTGCGCAATTCAAGAACACGGTGACGGCCGATATGCCCGACTATTTCCCGTGGTGGGACGAGCGGGAGTATAAGTAGCGCCACGGCCCCGGGACACCATTTGGCAAAGAACGGCGTCCAGAGCGCCACGCGATAGATGGCGCGGTATGGGTCCTGGCTCAAGGCCGGGACGACGCCGCGTGGGCGGCAACTGCAACGACTCCATCAGCAGCACCAGGATCGCAATCGACCCCGGCAGCCAATCACCGCGCCAATCCCATCGCGTGCGATCGCTCACGCCGCCTTGATGCCGCGAATGAAGTCGTCGACATGGCGGCGCATGCTCTCGGACTGACGCAGCAGCTCCGCCGACGCCCCGAGCACCTGGCTGGCGGTGGCGCCGGATTCGTTTGCGGCGGCCGTGACCTGCTGGATGTTCTGCGAAATTTCGTCGGTCCCCTTGGCTGCGTGCTGGACGTTCCGCGCCATCTCGCGTGTCGCCGCGCCCTGCTCCTCGACGGCATTCGCGATCGACGACGCGATCTCGTTCAGCTCGCCGATGGTCGTGGTGATGCCGCGGATGGCCCGGACGGCCTCGCTCGACACCTCCTGCATTCCGGAGATCTGCGCGCGGATCTCGCCGGTCGCCTTGGCGGTCTGCTCGGCGAGCAGCTTCACCTCGCCGGCGACGACGGCAAAGCCGCGGCCGGCTTCACCCGCCCGCGCGGCCTCGATGGTCGCATTGAGCGCGAGAAGATTGGTCTGGCCGGCAATGTCGCTGATCAGCCGCACGATGTCGCCGATCCGCTCGGCCATGCTGGAAAGGCCCTGCACGGTCTCGTTGGTCCTCTGCCCCTCCGCGGCCGCCTTCTGCGCCATGTCGGCCGACTGCGTCACCTGACCGCCGATGCCCGCGACCGAGCTCGACAGTTGGTCCGTCGCAGCGGCCATCGTCTGCATGTTGCTCGACGCGGCCTCGGTCGCCTGCGCGACGCTGCTCGCTTCACTGCAGGTCCGGCTCGCCGTCCGATTCATCACGGCGGCCGTCGATTCGAGCTGTGCCGAGGCTGAGATCACGCTGTCGATCACGGCCGCGATGTCACCGCTGAAACGGTCGGTCAGTTCGCCGACGCGCTTGGCTTTTTCGGCGCGCTGGCTCATCGCCTCCGCATCCCTGGCAGCGAGCTCGGCACCATGGATCATGTTCTCCTTGAAGACCTGCACTGCCCTCGCCATCAGGCCGACCTCGTCGCGCCGATCGACCGCGTCGATTGCAGTGCTCACATCGCCCTTCGCCAGCCGCGTCATCGTATCGGCAAGCGCGTTGATCGGCCCGGTGATGCTGCGCGCCAGCGCAACGACGATCGCGAGGCTCAGCGCCAAGGCGACCAGCAGCAGCGCGCCGACGGCGGCGAGGCTGGCCGTGGCCGCGGCCTGCTTGCCGGCCATCAGCTCGGACAGCTCGACGGCCAGAGCGTCTTCGACCTGCTTCAGCAGATCGATCCGCAGCGTGGCCGCATCGAACCAGGCCTTGCTCGCGAGCCCTTTGAAATCACCGCTGACGCCGCCCTGCTCCACCACCTTGCGCATGGCAACGACACCCTCGATCGCCGGTCCCGTCATCGCCGCATCGAACGCCGCACGTCCTTTCGCCGAGGCGGCGGCGCGAAAGGCCGCGAAATAGCTGTCCTGCGCCGCAGCCAGCCCTATGGCGCGCGCGTAGGCGGCCTGCTCGAAGCGACCGGCGGCAAGGCCTCCCGCCACGACCGCGCGCTCCAGGCCGGCGCGCTCCTTGCCTTCGGTCAGATTGCCATAGGCAATGATCGCCTTGGAGATATCGTCGTCATCGCTGAGCCTCGATATGCCGCTGATCAGGCTGATCAGCCGGCTGACGATCTCGGTGAGCGAGCTGACCGCTGCCGCCGGCGTGACGGCTTGGGCATCGATGTCGCCGCGGCGGCGATCGAGCTGCGTCAACGCCTGTTCGCTCGCCTGCGCCGCCTCGGCCAGTGCGGCGCTCCGGCGCAGCCCGTCCAGCGCGGCAACCGCGTGCGCGCGCTCGCCATCGGTCAGCTTGCGCTGCTGATCCAGCTCGGCACGCATCTGCGTGCCCTTGCTGCTCAGAAATGCCGACGACATGCCGCGCTCACGCTGCAGCTCATGAACGAAGCGGCTGAGCCTGGCGACGGCGTCCGCCGCCGGCTGCATGCGCGTCATCTCGACACGCACCGCCCATTTCGTGGAAATCTCGTAGGCCGCCAACGCGGCCAGTGTGACGATGGGCAGCAATGCAGACAGGGCTATGCGGTGAAGTATCTTCGACGTCTTCAACATGATCGGCCTCGACCTGTCCGATCACTCTATGAATCCAGTGGTAAAAAAATACACAGCCCCATCCGCCGAATTTTTGGGCAGACGCCTGCCAACTAATCCATCACCAGCGCGACGCGTCCGATGGCCTTGCGCTCGATCAGAAGCCGCATCGCCGATGCGTAGTTGTCGAACGGAACGCGGTGGGAGACGTTGGGCCGCAGCTTGCCCTGCTCCGCGAACGCGAGCAGCGCCGCCATGCGTCGCTCGCCCAGCTCGGGATACTTCCGCACCGCCTCGCCGGCGCGAACGCCGAGCACGCTTGCGCCCTTCATGAGGATCAGATTGGTGCGTGCGAGCCCGATGCCGCCGGTGAAGCCGATCACCAGCAGCCGCGCGCCCCAGGCGATGCAGCGCACGCTGTTCTCGAACACCTCGCCGCCGACGGGATCGAACACGACGTCGACGCCGCGGCCATCGGTGATGTGTTTGACGGCGTCGCGGAACGGCCCGCGTGAATACAGAATGAGATGATCGGCGCCACGCGCGCGTGCCACCGCGAGCTTCTCCTCCGACGACGCCGCCGCGATCACCGTTGCGCCGAGCAGCTTGCCGATCTCGACGGCGGCGAGGCCGACGCCACCGCCGGCGCCGTGCACCAGCAGCGTCTCGCCGGGCTTGAGCTGGCCGCGATCGACCAGGGCGTGATGGGCGGTGCCGTGGCCGGCGAGATAGGTCGCGCCTTCCGCGTAGTCGAAAGTCGACGGCAGCGGCGTGAGCTGGCTCCCTGCCACCACCGCCTCCTCCGCGTAGGCGCCGAAGCGCATGCGGACGATCACCTTGTCGCCGACGGCGCGGCCGGTCACGGCGGCCCCGGTTTCGACGACATCGCCGGCGGCCTCGACGCCGGGCGTGAACGGCAGCTCCGGCTTGAGCTGATACTCGCCGGCCGCCATCAGGATGTCCGGGAAGTTGATCCCGGCAGCGCGGATCTTCACCCGCACCTCGCCGTCACCGAGTGAGCGCGGCGGTAGGGCCTCCAGCCGCAGCGTCTCCGGCGGACCGAGCTCGCGGCAGACGATCGCACGCGGCATCAGGCGCGCCCCTTCGCCCGCGCCAGCGCCTCGCGGATCAGCGGCAGCCGATCATTGCCGAAATACATGTCGGTCACGTCGAGGAAGATGGTCGGCGAGCCGAAGCCGCCGCGCTTGACGACCTCCTCGGTGTTGATGCGCAGCTGGTCCTTGATGCCCTGCTGCGCGATCCCATCGAAGAACGCCTTCGGATCGATGCCGACGCGCCGGCACACCTCGGTCAGCACCGCATCCTGCGAGATGTCCTGGTCCTCGCCCCAATAGATCTCGAACACGGCCCGCGCGAACGGCACCATGTCCTGGCCCAGCCAGATGCAGCCGCGCATCGCCTTGACGCTGTTCACCGGAAACACCGATGGCGGCATCTTGATCTTGAGCCCGGCCGAGCGGGACCAGTCGTCGAGGTCCTTCAGCGTGTAGGCCGCCTTGGCCGGCACCGGCTTCTCGCGCTGCGCATAGACGCTGGGATTGACGGTGTTGAAGATGCCGCCGACCAGGATCGGCCGCCAGACGATGTCGACGCCGAATTCTTGCGCGAGCGGTTGGATGTTGTGGAAGGCGAGATAGGTCCAGGGGCTGGAGCAGTCGAAGAAGAATTCGATCATGTGTGTTTCCTCAAGGTCTCGATAAGTTCGCCTTTGCGCGCGCAAAAATCCGGAGTGTGGTCGTGGCCCTGGATTGCTTCGCTTCGCTCGCAATGACGGAGAGAGTTGGTGCAAACCACTCTTTCCGTCATTGCGAGGAGCGTAGCGACGAAGCAATCCAGGGGCTGCAACATACGGTCTGGATGGCTGATCCCCATGCTCCTCGCGATGCCGCGGAGCTCGCTCACGACCGCCCCGTCATCTCCTTCGCGCGCGCGCCGAACATCACATGACGCGACTGCTCGTTGAACGGCTCCTTGACGAACTTGCCGATCGCCAGCCCCGCCTGCAGCTTGGGCCGCGCGCGCAGGTCCGCGTACCAGCGCTGGATGTCGGGATAGTCGTCGAGCGTGAATCCCTGGGCCTTGTGCGTCATCATCCAGGGAAAGCAGGCGATGTCCGCGATCGAATAGTCGTCGCCGGCGACATAGGCGCCGGTCTTGCCGAGCTGCACGTCGAGCACGTGGAACAGCCTGGCCACCTCGTCGCGGTAGCGCTGGATCGCGTAAGGGATCTTCTCAGCCGCATAGAGCGCGAAATGGCCGTGCTGCCCCATCATCGGTCCCAGTCCGGCCATCTGCCACATCACCCATTGGATGACACGCGAGCGCGCCCGCGTCTCCTGCGGCAGGAAACGGCCGGTCTTGTCGGCGAGATAGATCAGGATGGCACCGGTCTCGAACACCGGGAACGGCGCGCCGCCGTCGGCCGGCGCGTGATCGACGATCGCGGGAATCCGGTTGTTCGGGCTGATCGCCAGGAACTCCGGCTTGAACTGGTCGCCGGCGCGGATGTCGACGGGAATGACGGTATAGGGCAGCCCGAGTTCCTCGAGCATGATCGAGATCTTCCAGCCGTTCGGCGTCGGCGCATAATGGAGATCGATCATCCTTCCACGATTCCTTCCCCGGACCATTATGCCGCGCTGCGGAACACGCGAGGCGGCTTCGTTCTTCTGTACCTGAAGGGTAAGCCATGGCAGACAGGCGCTCAAGCCTGACCGCCTTTATGCTGGAGAGTTCGACCATGCTGTTTCCATCGACCATCGCAGGCTCGCTGCCGAAGCCGGAATGGCTGGCCGAGCCCAACGTGCTGTGGGCTCCGTGGAAGTCGAAGGGCGAGGAGCTGGCGCGTGCCAAGCGCGATGCGACGATCCTGGCGCTGAAGCTGCAGGAGGATTCCGGCATCGACATCCTCACCGAGGGCGAGCAGTCGCGCCAGCATTTCGTGCACGGTTTCCTGGAACGTGTCGAGGGCATCGACTTCGCCCACAAGGTCGAGATGGGCATCCGCAAGGACCGCTACAAGGCGATGGTACCGCAGGTGGTGGCGCCGCTGTCGCTGAAGGGCCGCGTCCATGGCGACGAGGCGCGGATCGCGCGCACGCACACCACGCGCGCGCTGAAGTTCACGCTGCCCGGACCGATGACCATCATCGACACCATCGCCGACAATTACTACGGCGACCGTGTGAAGATGGCGTTCGCCTTCGCCGAGCTGCTGAACCAGGAGGCCAAGGCGCTGCACGACGACGGCATCGACATGATCCAGTTCGACGAGCCCGCCTTCAACGTCTACATGGACGAGGTGCGCGACTGGGGCATCAAGGCGTTGGAGCGCGCCGCCGAAGGGCTGACCTGCCCGACTGCCGTGCACATCTGCTACGGCTACGGCATCAAGGCCAACACCGACTGGAAGGAGACGCTGGGCGGCGAGTGGCGGCAGTATGAGGAGACCTTCCCGGTCATCGACGCCAGCACCATCCAGCAGGTCGCCGTCGAATGCCGCAATTCGAAGGTGCCGATCGAGCTGCTCGGCCTGCTCAAGAACAAGATCGTGCAGGCCGGCGTCATCGACGTCGCCAGCGACGCGATCGAGACCGCCGAGGACGTCTGCAAGACCCTCGAGGACGTCATGAAGGTGGTGCCGAAGGAGAACATCATCGCCACCACCAATTGCGGCATGGCGCCGATGCGGCGCGAGATCGCCGAGGCCAAGCTGATGGCGCTCGGCACCGGCGCAAAGCTGGCACGGCAAAGGTTTGCCTGACTCAGATGTCAGGTCAGACCCGAGGCAAGGGCGTCGACGGCTCGCCGCCCCCCGAGGCATCGCGCTCGGGGCCCTGGCTCAATCGCGATCGCGCCGGGAGGCGACACGCACACGGGCCTGGAATCAAAGTAAGAGCGCATCCGAGGTGAGCACGGCCTCACCACGCGCGATTCGTCGCAACAGCACGGCCGCGCCTTTGCTGCCCCTGCACGACCGCCGCGATGGCCACGTCAGCCTTTCATATGCACTGCTCTGTGTTTTGCGGCAGATCGCAGCGATCATCGATCACGGTCGCCGGATGCGGAAAATCTATCCTTGGTAGCAAAATACCAGACGCACAACATTCCCGACGCTGTGTGTCTTTGCTGCGCTTGACAGTATGTGTCCTAACATTTCATTTCTTGGCCACAAGTGTGGCGTGAATTTTTTGCTGCTTAATCCAGTTCGTATCTGACCTCCGCTTTCATTATTGGGGAATGCAATGGCTTGCCTTGCGAGAACGATGTTTGCTGCGCCGAAGTCGCGGCGCTGGCTGACCCTCTCGGTTCTTCTTGCGGGCACCATGTTGAGCACCCAGGCCCTGGCGATCGATGTCGCCAACCAGACCGACTGGAATACGGCGGTGGCAGCGGTCGCGGCCGCCGGCGCCAACTCGACCGTCACCATCAACATCACCAGCGGCTTCACGCTGTCGAGCTCGCTTGCGCAACTGCAGGCCGCCAACAGCAACGTCACGGTGAACATCACCGGCAACGGCCAGACGATCAACGGCGCCTCCTCGTTTCAGGGCATCGTCGTCAACGGTGCCAACGCGCCGACCGTGAACATCTCCAGCCTGGCGATCACCAACACGGCCGCGATCGGCGGCAACGGCCAGAACGGCCAGAACGGCTATTATAGCGGCGGTCTGGCCTATGGCTCCGGCGGCGGCGGCGGTGGCGGTCTCGGTGCCGGCGGCGGCCTGCTGGTCGGCAGCGGCGCCAACGTCACGATCGCCGCGGTGACCTTCACCAGCAACAGCGCCACCGGTGGCGCCGGCGGCAATGGCGGCAGCGCACAGAATGCGGCGGCCGACCCGGTGAATGGCGGCAACGGCGGCGCGGGCGGTGCCGCGAACAACGGCGGTGCCAGCGGCGGCGGCGGCGCGGGCGGCACCGGCGGACATACCGGCACGCAAGGCACGGCCGGCACCGCGGGCGCCGCGCTCGGCGACGGCGGCGGTGGCGGCGGCGGCTCAGGCACCACCAACAGCAACACCTACACCAACAACAATCCGGGCGGCACCGGCAACGCCAATGGCGGCAACGGCGGCACCGGCGGCGACGGCGCGACGAATGCCAGCGGCGCGGGCGGGCCTGGGCCCGGCTCCGACGGCGGCGCCGGCGGCAATGGCGGCGCAGCCAATGGCGGCGCCATCTATGTCGCCACCGGCGGCACGCTGACGATTCTCGACTCGCCGATTTCGGGCAACACCGTCACCGGTGGCGCCGCCGGCACCCCCGGCATCGGCATCGGGCCAAGCGCCATCAACGGGTTTTCGGCAGCGGCCGGTGCAGCGCAGGGCGCCGGCATCTTCCTGAGCGGCGTGACGGCCAATATCAGCGTGTCCGGCGGCACCGTGACCTACGGCGACTCCATCGGCGGCACCGGACTGACGACCGGCGGCGTCAACACGGCGATCAACAAGACCGGCATCGGCACGTTGGTGCTGTCGGCGACCAATACGTTCACCGGCAACGTCAACATCAGCGCCGGCACGCTCTCGGTCGGCGCCACCGCCAATCTCGGCAACGTCGCCAACGACGTGATCATTTCCAACGGCGGCACATTGGCGGTCACCGGCACGACGACGTTCGCCAACGGCCGCGACTTCAAGATTGCCGGGCTGTCGACGATCGACATAGCCAGCGCGACCACGACCACGTTGCAAGGCATCGTCGGCAACGGCGCTTCCGCCGGCACCCTGGTGAAGGCGGGCGGCGGCATCCTGCTGCTCTCGGGCACCAACACCTACACCGGCGCGACCAATGTCGACGCAGGTACGCTGCGCGCGGGCTCGGCCGGCGCGTTCGGCGCCAGCACGGTGTTCAGCGTGCTGTCCGGCGCCACGCTGGATCTCAACGGCTTCAACAAGACGTTCGGCACGCTGAGCGGAGATGGCACCGTCACCGGCGCCAACGCGACGATCTCAGGTTCGTTCGCGCCGGGCAACGGCACCCCGGCGTCCTCCATGGCTATCGTCGGCAACCTCGCGTTCCAGTCGGGCGCGCAATACCTGGTGCAGGTGAATCCGAGCACGGCGTCGTTCGCCACCGTCACCGGCACTGCGACGCTCGGGGGCGCCGCCGTCACCGCGACCTTCGCAAACGGCAGCTACATCTCCAAGCAATACACCATTCTCACCGCCACCGGCGGCGTCAGCGGCACCTTCGGCGGCGTCACCAACACCAACCTGCCGGCGGGCTTCAGCGCGACGTTGAGCTACGACGCCAACAACGCCTTCCTCAATCTGACGATGAGCTCGTCGGGGAACATCAACCAGCAGAACGTCAGCAACGCGCTCAGCAACTACTTCAACACGAACGGCAGCATTCCCGTCGTCTTCACCGGGCTGACGCCAGCGGGGCTGACGCAGATCTCGGGCGAGACCGCGACCGGCTCGCAGCAGACGACGTTCAATGCGATGACGCAATTCATGGGCGTCATGACCGATCCGTTCATCGGCGGCCGCGGCGACCAGGGCTCTGCGCCCAGCGGCGCGATCGGCTACGCGGAGGAGACGCTTGCTTTTGCGTCCAAGCGCAATCCGAACGATGCGCTGGCCGCGATCTACACCAAGGCGCCGGCCGCGCCCGTGGTCAGGCCGGGCTGGAGCGTGTGGGCAGCCGGCTTCGGCGGCTCGCAGACCACTGATGGCAACACCGCGCTCGGGTCCAACAATACCACCAGCAACATCTACGGCACGGCCGTCGGCGCCGACTACCGCTTCTCGCCGTCCACGATCGCCGGGTTCTCGATGGCCGGCGGCGGCACCACGTTCAGCGTCGCCAATGGCGGCAGCGGCCGGTCCGACCTGTTCCAGGCCGGCGCCTTCGTCCGGCACACGGTCGGCCCGGCCTATATCTCCGCGGCATTGGCCTATGGCTGGCAGAACATCACCACCAACCGCACCGTGACCGTGGCCGGCGTTGACCAGCTGCGCGCCAACTTCGACGCCAACACCTTTGCCGGCCGGGTCGAGGGCGGCTATCGCTTCGTGTCGCCCTGGATGGGGTTCGGGATCACGCCCTACGCCGCGGCGCAGTTCACGACGTTCAGCCTGCCGGGCTATGCGGAGAATGCGGTCTCCGGCGCCAATACCTTCGCGCTGCGCTTTGGATCGCAGAACGTCACCGATACGCGGTCGGAGCTGGGCCTGCGCACCGACAAGGCCTATGCGCTGGCTGACGGCGTTTTCACGCTGCGCAGCCGCTTCGCCTGGGCCTATGACTTCAACCCCAGCCGGTCGGCCGGGGCCACGTTCCAGACCCTTCCGGGCGCATCCTTCGTCGTCAACGGCGCGCGGCAGGCGCAGAATTCAGCGCTGACCACGGTCTCCGCTGAAATGAAGTGGCGGAATGGCTGGTCGGCCGCCGCGAGCTTCGAGGGCGAGTTCTCGGATGTGACCCGCAGCTACGCCGGCAAGGGCATCGTGCGCTACACGTGGTGACGCGCGGAGCTCCGCGCGGCACATCCGCACGGCGCCCCGATCACCCGACGGTCATCGCGCTCGGATGCAGCACCGGCGCGTAGCCCGCCTTGATCGCGCGCAGCGTCGAGGGCGGGGTCAACAGCAACGCGTCGGTGATCCCTGCGCGTGGCGCGTCATAGCCCGCCGCCGACCAGGGCAGCGCCCTGCCTTTTCGGATCAGAAAGCTCTCCTCGCCTGCCTGCACCATGGCCCCGTCAGGCAAGGCGGCGAGCGGCGTCGGCAGCGGATGCAGGCGCTTGCGACCGCGATCGAGGCGCTCGCGATGGAGCACGCGATCAATCTCGGAGATGCGCAGAGCCCCGACGCCGTTGCCCTCTTGCCATGCGGCGCGAAACCTCTTGGCGTCGTCGCGCCGGCAATAGAAGCAGGGGCGATGGCCGGCGGCGAGCGCGGTCGCCTCGTCAAGGAAGAACAGCTCGGTCCAGCTTTGCGTTGCCATGACCTTTCGGCGCTTGCCGCGAAACTCGCACAGGCAGACCAGCCAGGCGGGGCTCGACCAGCGCTTCCGCAACAGCGTCTTCGTCGCGGGGTCGTGGATGATGCCGCGATTTCCGGTGAAGAGGCCGCGATGCGGCGCGGCGACGATATCGCCCATCGGCGTGACGCGGTTCTGCAGCGGCATGGCGAGCCTTCGGCTGGCGAATAGCGAATGGGGAGTAGCGAATAGCGAACGCCTCGCCCACCCGAATTCCCTATTCGCTACTCCCTATTCGCCACTCTCCGGGCTTACGCCGCCCCGTCGCGCAGCGGCGGCGCGAACGACAGCGCGGTGTCCCAGGGGAAGAAGATCCAGGTGTCCTGCGACACCTCGGTGATGAAGGTGTCGACCAGCGGCCGGCCCTTCGGCTTGGCGTAGACGGTGGCGAAATGGGCGTCGGGGAGGATCTCGCGGACCATGCGTCCGGTCTTGCCGGTATCGACGAGATCATCGACGATCAGGAGCCCCTTGCCGGTGCCGCCGCCGAGTTGCGCCGTGTCGGCCGAGATGCCCTTCAGGACCTGCAGCTCGCCCTGCTTGGTGTGGTCATAGCTCGCGATGCAGATCGTATCGATGACGCGCACGCCAAGCTCGCGCGCCACGATCGCCGCCGGCACCAGTCCGCCGCGGGTGATGGCCACGACGGCATGAAACGGCCCGATCTCGTTCAGCCGCCAGGTCAGCGCCCGGCAATCGCGATGAAACTGGTCCCAGGACACCGGGAAGGCCCGGCCCGCGCGCTCCTCTGCACTCAAAGTCTTGTCTGGCATCTCATCTCGTCCGTGAGTTCTCGAAAGCTGCACCTGCTTTAGCGCGTCACATTCAGCCCGGCGAGCATCTCCTTCACGGCCGCCATCGCGGCCGACAGCTTGTCCTGGTCGCGCGAGCGCACCACCAGATGCGTGTTCGGCTTCTGGTCCTCGTCGATGAAGGGATAGCTGCCGATGATGGTCTCGGGGTGCGCCTTGGCGATCTCGCGCAGGGGGCCGCCGATATCGCCCTCGCGGGCATTGGCGCGCACGGTCTCCGACAGCATGCGCACGCCCGATTTCAGCTTCGGCGCGACGATGTCCATCATCGCCTGCATGATCGACGGCACGCCGGCCATGACGATGACGTTGCCGAGCTTGAAGCCGGGCGCCAGGATGGTGGCGCTCTGGATCAGCTCGGCGCCGTCGGGGATGCGCGCCATGCGCAGCCGCGCCTCGTTGAGCTCCTGCTCGCTCCAGCGCTCGCGGAAGCGCGCCACCACCTCGGGATGGTGGTCGATGCCGACGCCGAACGCCTTGGCGATCGCATCCGCGGTGATGTCGTCATGGGTCGGACCGATGCCGCCGGTGGTGAACACATAGGTGTAGTGATGCCGCAGCGCATCGAGCGCCGCGATGATGTCCGGCTCGTCGTCGGAGACCACCCGGACCTCCTTGAGGTCGATGCCGAGATTGGTGAGGTATTCGGCGATGAAGCCGATGTTCTTGTCCTTGGTGCGGCCGGACAGGATCTCGTCGCCGATGACCAGCAACCCCGCGGTGACGATCTCGCTCATGGTTTCTCCTCGCATCTGTCGTCTCTTTTGGCCCGCCACGGCGCCAATGTCATCCGGAACGTCGCAGTCTATGCCGCGGATTTGAGCACCACGCAGCCGGTTTTTCGGGCACGGCCTTCGCACCCCCCCACGAAATGCCGCAGGAGAATGCATATCGCGCTGGCCCGCCCCTTGCTACCATCCCGAGGAGTCATGCAGTGTATGGCGAGGCTGGGACACACGGGCATCTATGGCAGTTGCGTTCGACGAAATGAACGGGCCGGGCGGCGAGGTCCGTCAGGCGTATCAGGAGCTGTCGCGGTGGCTGAAGGAAACGCCGCCGGAGGCGCTAGAGTATCGCCGCCACGAAGCGGAGCTGTTGTTCCGGCGAATCGGCATCACCTTCGCGGTCTACGGCGAGGCGGAGGCGCAGGAGCGGCTGATCCCGTTCGACGTCATCCCGCGCATCCTCTCGGGCAAGGAATGGACCCTGCTGGAGAAGGGACTGAAGCAGCGCGTCAAGGCGCTGAACATGTTCCTGCGCGACATCTATCATGGCCGGGACATCCTCCGCGCCAACGTCATCCCGGATGACTTGATCTTCCAGAACCCGGTGTTCCGCCCGGAGATGAACGGCCAGGACGTGCCGCACGACGTCTACGTCCATATCGCCGGCATCGACATCGTCCGCGTCGACGCCAACGACTTCATCGTGCTCGAGGACAACGCGCGCACGCCGTCGGGCGTGTCCTACATGCTGGAAAACCGCGAGATCATGATGCGGCTGTTTCCGGACCTGTTCGCGCGCCACCGCGTCGCGCCGGTCGAGCGCTATCCGGACGAATTGCTGTCGGCGTTGCGCTCGGTGGCGCCGCTCAGCGCCTCGGCCGAGCCGACGGTAGCGCTGATGACGCCGGGCATCTACAACTCCGCCTATTACGAGCACTCGTTCCTGGCCGACAAGCTCGGCATCGAGCTGGTCGAGGGCCGCGACCTCATCGTCAAGAACGACGAGGTGTTCATGCGCACTACCGAGGGGCTGAAGCGGGTCGACGTGATCTACCGCCGCGTCGACGACGACTTCCTCGACCCCCTCACCTTCCGCCCGGATTCGGCGCTCGGCGTGCCCGGCCTGATGTCGGCCTATGTTGCCGGCAACGTGACGCTCGCCAACGCGGTCGGCACCGGCATCGCCGACGACAAGGCGATCTACTCCTACATGCCCGATGTCGTGAAGTTCTATCTCGGCGAGGAGCCGATCCTGAAGAACGTGCAGACCTGGCGCTGCCGTGAGCCGCAGGATCTGTCCTACGTGCTCGACCATCTCGGCGAGCTCGTCGTCAAGGAGGTTCACGGCTCCGGCGGCTACGGCATGCTGATCGGCCCGGCCGCCACCAAGGCGACCATCGAGGCGTTCCGCGACAAGCTGAAGCGCGAGCCGGAGGGCTTCATCGCGCAGCCGACGCTGGCGCTGTCGACCTGCCCGACCTGCGTCACGTCAGGGCTGGCACCGCGCCATGTCGATTTGCGCCCGTTCGTGCTGACCGGCCGCGACCGCACCACCATCGTGCCCGGCGGCCTCACCCGCGTGGCGCTGAAGGAAGGCTCGCTGGTGGTGAATTCCAGCCAGGGCGGCGGCACCAAGGACACATGGGTGCTGGATGAGTAAGCCTCGCCGCCCTCGCTTCACGCGCTTCGTTCCCGTGCATGCCTTCCCCCTCGCCGGGGCGGGTTCACATCGCACCTCATAGATTGCCCATGCTGTCGCGCACCGCCGAAAATCTGTACTGGCTGGCCCGCTACGTCGAGCGCGCCGAGTACCTCGCCCGCACCATCGACGCCACCCTGCGCGTCACGGCGCTTCCCGCGGCCTATATCGGCAAGACCAATGAGTGGGAATCGGCGCTGATGACCGCCGGCGTCAACGTCAGCTTCTACGAGCATTACTCCGAGGCCAACGAGCAGAACGTCGTCGAATATCTCTCGTTCAACCAGTCGAACCCGTCCTCGATCAAGAACTGCATCGAGGCCGCCCGCCTCAACGCCCGCTCGGTGCGGACGGCGCTGACGTCGGAGATGTGGGACACCCTCAACGGCTCCTGGATCGAGCTCCAGGAGGTCTGGAGCAAGGGCACCAAGACGCGCGAGGAGCTGGCGCGCTTCCTGCGCTTCGTGCAGGAAACCTCGCTGCGCTTCGACGGCTCGGCCTACCGGACCATGCTGCGCAACGACGCCTACTGGTTCTCGCGGCTCGGGCTGCATCTGGAGCGCGCCGACAACACCGCCCGCATCCTCGACGTCAAATATCACGTGTTACTGCCCGAGGAGGAGCATGTCGGCGGCCCGCTGGACTATTATCAGTGGACCTCGATCCTGCGTTCGGTCTCGGCCCTCACGGCCTATCACTGGGTCTATCGCGAGACGCTGAAGCCCTGGCTGATCGCGGACCTGCTGATCCTCAACGACACGCTGCCGCGCTCGCTGGCGAGCTGCTACGGCAACCTCGTCCGCAATCTCGACCAGATTGGCGTCGCCTATGGCCGCCAGGGGGCGGCGCAGCGCCATGCCCGCGGCGTCCGCAACCGGCTCGACCACTCCAACATGGACGACATTTTCCAGCGCGGCGTGCACGAGTTCATCCAGGAGTTCATCGCCGACAATTCACGGCTCGGAGAGATCATCACCAAGCAGTATCTGATCTGAGCGCCTGGAGCGCGGCGAATACGGCGATGGGCGGCCGTCGGACTGTGACTGCGAGACCACGTCCGGCACCCGGCCCCCTGCCCTCCGCCCGACGGATCCTCCTTCCCCCTTTCAGGGAGAGGTGAAACGAGCTACCGCGGACAGCACATCTGACGAAGACTGGTCGACCGCCATGCGCCTGCGTATCTCCCATTCCACCACCTACCGCTACGAGCCGGCGGCGACCGGCGCGATCCAGATCATCCGCATGACGCCCGGCAGCAATGACGGCCAATATGTGGCGGAGTGGCAGATCGACGTGTCGACCGATTCCCGCCTCGACATGCACGAGGACGCATTCGGCAACGTCACCCACGTGATCACGCATGGCGCGCTCGAGGACCTCACGATCACCGCCGAAGGACTGGTCGAGACCCACGACACCGGCGGCGTGCTGAAGGGAGCGGACGAACGCTTCCCACCCAGCTTCTTCCTCCGGCAGACGCCGCTCACGGCCGCAAATGCGGCCATGGCCGCCGTCGTGCGCGATCTGCGCGCGGAGTCGGAGAGCGACGTACTCGGCCTCCTGCACACGCTGATGATGCAGGTCTACGAGCACATGACCTTCGACGAGGATCCGACCCACAGCGGCACCTCGGCGGCGGAAGCCTTCGTGCTGAAGCGCGGCGTCTGCCAGGACTATGCGCATATCTTCATCGCCTGCGCGCGCGCCGCCGGCATTCCCGCGCGTTTCGTATCCGGCCACTTCCTGCGTTCCGATGGTGCAGTGCACCAGGAGGCCGGCCATGCCTGGGCGGAAGCCTATGTACCGGATCTCGGCTGGGTCGGTTTCGACGCCGCCAACTGCATCTGCACCACCGACGCTCATGTCCGGGTCGCGATCGGACTCGATTATCTCGGCGCGGCGCCGGTGCGCGGCACACGCTATGGCGGCGGCACCGAGACGCTCACCGTGAAAGTGAAGGTCGAGCAGGTCGGCCGCGGCGGTCCGTCGCAATCCCAGTCGCAGCGGCAGTCCTGAATTCTGGAACGCGCGCTCCAGCCATGGTGTCGTTCCGGGGCGCGCGAAGCGCGTGCCCGGAATCCATCGGGCGGCAGAATGCACGGAGGGATGGATTCCGGGCTCGTCGCTTCGCTCCGCCCCGGAATGACGACCTTTTGTGGAGCGACCGCTCATTCCGGCTTCGACATTGGCGGGGGTGGACGGGAGGCCGATTTTCGCTAGTAATTCGCGCAATGGCTCGAGGGGACTGAGATGACCTATTGCTGCGGAATTCTGGTGCGTGACGGCCTCGTCATGATCGCGGACACCCGAACCAATGCCGGTCTCGACAACGTCTCGACCTTCCGCAAGCTGCACATCTTCTCCAATCCGGGCGAGCGCATCGTGGCGGTCGCCAGCGCCGGCAATCTCGCCATCAGCCAGTCCGTCCTATCGACCTTGACTGAAGGGATGGAAGACCCCGACACCGGCGAGGTGGAGACGCTGATGAATGCGCCGACCATGTTCCAGGCGGCGCAGCGTATCGGCAAGGCGATCCGCATGGTGCACGCCACCGAAGGGCCGGCCCTGAAGGCCGAGGACATCTCGTTCGACGTCTCGTTCCTGTTCGGCGGCCAGATCAAGGGCTCGCGGATGCGGCTGTTCATGGTCTACACCGCCGGCAACTTCATCGAATGCACCACCGACACGCCGTACTTGCAGATCGGCGAGCACAAATACGGCAAGCCGGTGCTCGACCGCGCCATGCATTACGACGTCGAGCTCTACGAGGCGCTGAAGACGGGCCTGATCTCGATGGACTCGACGATGCGCTCCAATCTCGGCGTCGGCCTGCCGATCGACGTCCTGGTCGTGCGCGCGGAGGCCTGCGAGGCAGACCTCAATCATCGCATCGAGGCCGGCGAGCCCTATTTCCACGATCTCCGCTCGCGCTGGTCGGCGGCCCTGCGCGCTGCGCATAACAACATTCCAAGGCCGCCCTATAAGACTCAGAGCGAGTCAAAACACTGAAACTGCAAAACACTTGAACTGAAGGTGAGGAAACATGGCTGAAGCGGCAAAGAAGATCGCGCTGGTGACAGGCGCAGGCACGGGGGTCGGCCGCGCCGCATCGCTCGCGTTGATGAACTCCGGCTTCACCGTGGTGCTGGCCGGTCGCCGCAAGGAGATGCTGGAGGAGACCGCCAAGCTCGGCCCAGCCGGCATGAGCCTCCCCGTCTCCGCCGATATGATGGACCCCGCCTCGATCGCGGCGCTGTTCGACACCGTGACGTCGACCTACGGCCGGCTCGACGTGCTGTTCAACAATGCCGGCATGGGCGCGCCACCGGTGCCATTCGAGGACCTCACCCTGCAGCAATGGCAGTCGGTGGTGGCGACCAACCTCACTGCGCCGTTCCTGTGCACGCAGCACGCCTTCCGCATCATGAAGGATCAATCGCCGCGCGGCGGCCGCATCATCAACAACGGCTCGATCTCGGCGCACGCGCCGCGGCCGTTCTCCTCGCCCTACACCTCGACGAAGCACGCGATCACGGGTCTGACGAAAGCGTCGAACCTCGACGGCCGCGCCTATGACATCGCGGTCGGCCAGATCGACATCGGCAACGCCGAGACGCCGATGACCGAGCGCATGGTCGGCGGCGTGCTGCAGCCCGACGGCCGCATGATGCCGGAGCCCCGCATGGACGTGAAGGCGGTCGGCGACGCCGTCGCCTACATGGCCTCGCTGCCGCTCGACGCCAACGTCCTGTTCATCACGGTGATGGCGACGAAGATGCCGTTCGTGGGACGGGGGTGATCACTTCTTTCAGATCCCGCTCCCTGCTCTCTCCACTCGTCATTCCGGGGCGCGCGAAGCGCGAGCCCGGAATCCATAGCCACACGCGGTGGTGTGGCGCGAGATGGATGTGGCATTTATCTTCGTCACACGACGTCTCATGGTGATGGATTCCGGGCTCATCGCTGCGCGATGCCCCGGAATGACGGAGAGAGCGCAGCCGGCTCGCCCTACTCCAACCGCTCCACCTTCCGCAGCTCCGGAAACAGCTTCATCCACGCCAGCGCGATCGCGATGGTGCCGACGCCGCCGAGGATGGCGGCGGGCATGGCCCCTAACAGCGCGGCGGTGACGCCGCTCTCGAACTGGCCGAGCTGGTTGGAGGCGTTGATGAACAGGAAGTTCACCGCGCCGACGCGGCCGCGCATCTCGTTGGGCGTGGCGAGCTGAACGAGCGAAAAGCGGATCACGACGCTGACGGTGTCGGCGGCGCCGAGAACGGCGAGCGCAGCGACCGAGATCCACATCACATGCGAGACGGCGAACACGACCGTCGCCGCACCGAACACGATGACCGCCTGGAACATGCGCAGGCCGACGCGCCGCCGAATGGTGTAGCGCGCCAGCACCGCCGTCATCGCCAGCGCGCCGACCGCGGGCGCGGCGCGCAGCACGCCGAGCCCGAACGGCCCGGTGTCGAGGATATCGCGCGCATAGATCGGCAGCAGCGCAGTGACGCCGCCGAGCAGCACCGCGAACAGATCGAGCGAGATGGTGCCGAGGATCGCCGGATTGGCGCGGATGAAGCGGACGCCGGCGAACAGATCGTCCTTGCTGCCCTCGAGCCGCTCGGCCGGCACGTCATCAGGCACCTGCATCAGGCCGGTCAGGGCCATGCCTCCGATCCAGAACAGCATCATGATGCCGTAGGGCACACCGGGCGCGACCGCATAGGCGAAGCCGCCGATCGCAGGCCCCGCGATGGTCGCGAGCTGCGCTGCACCGCTGGACAGCGCGCTGGCCCGCTGCAAGGTCCCGGACGGCGCGATCAGCGGCAGCAGCGCCGCCGTGGCCGGGCTTTCGAAGGCGCCGGCAATGCCGAGCACGAAGACGGCCGCGAACAGCTGGAATTCGCCGAGCTGACCGGCGTAAGCGCCCCAGCACAGATAGAGCGCCGTCAGCGCCTCGACGAGCTGACAGAGCTGCACGACGCGCTTGCGCTGGAATCGGTCGGCGGCGCTGCCGGCGACGAACACCAGCAGTGCCGTTGGCAGGAACTGGATCAGCCCGACCATGCCGAGATCGAAGGCGCGCCCGGTCAGGTCGTAGATCTGCCAGCCGATCGCCACCGCCGCGATCTGGCTCGCAAAGCGCGACAGGCTGCGGGACGACAGGAAGAACAGGAATGCGCTTTGCTTCAAGAGATCGCGCGCGCCGATCGGGACGGTGGACGACATGATGGCGCCTGCGTGACGCAGCCCTCACTGCTTGTCAATCGCGGGCCCCGCATGGCCGCGCGGCATTGCACGCGGCAGTTCCCTGCGCCCATAATGAAACGGGGTTCGGGGGATCTGATGCTTCAGCTGCAATCGGCGTTCGGGATAATCGCACTGCTCGCGATCGCATGGGCGCTCGGTGAAAACCGGCGCGCGGTGTCGTTGAAGCAGGCCGGGCTCGGGCTGGTGGTGACGCTCGTGACGGCCATTGTCCTGCTCAAGGTGCCTGCGGTCGCCCGCGCGTTCGGCGCCATCAACGACGTCGTGGGCGCCATCTCGTCGGCCTCCCGGGCCGGCACCTCCTTCGTCTTCGGCTATGTCGGCGGCGGCGCCCTGCCCTTCGAGCTGAAGGCGCCCGGTGCCGATTTCGTGCTCGCCTTCCAGGCGCTGCCGATCGTGCTGGTCATGAGCGTGATCACGACGCTGTTGTTCTACTGGCGCGTGCTGCCGCCCTTGGTGCGCGGCATGGCCTGGCTGCTGGAGCGCACCCTCGGCGTCGGCGGCGCCGTCGGCCTGTCGACCGCCGCGAATGTCTTCCTCGGCATGGTCGAAGCGCCGCTGTTCATCCGGCCGTATCTGGCGCAGATGACGCGCAGCGAATTGTTTCTCGTCATGACCGGCGGCATGGCCGGCATCGCCGGCACCGTGCTGGTGCTCTACGCCACGCTGCTGGCGCCACTGATCCCGGATGCCGCCGCGCATTTCGTCATCGCCTCGGTGCTCGGCGCGCCGGCGTCGATCCTGGTCAGCCTGATCATGGTGCCGGAGACGTCGAAGCAGCTCACCGGCGGCGCGCTCGGCGATCCCGGGACTCAGGCTACCTCGACCATGGACGCGATCGTCAAGGGCACCAGCGCCGGGCTCGAACTCCTGATGAACATCGTGGCGCTACTGCTGGTGCTGGTCGCGCTGGTGCATCTCGCCAACGCGATCCTGTCGCTCTTGCCCGCCATCGGCGGCGCCGACATCTCGCTGCAGCGGCTGCTCGGCCTCGTGATGGCGCCGGTGTGCTGGCTGATGGGCCTGCCGTGGTCGGAGGCCGTCACGGCCGGCAGCCTGATGGGCACCAAGACGGTGCTGAACGAGCTGATCGCCTATGTCGAGCTGGCCAAGCTCGATGCAGGCGCGCTCGATCCGCGCGCGCGGCTGATCATGCTGTACGCGATGTGCGGCTTCGCCAACTTCGCCAGCCTCGGCATCATGATCGGCGGCCTCGGCACCATGGCGCCGACCCGGCGCGACGAGATCAACGCGCTCGGCCTGAAATCAATCGTCTCGGGCACCCTCACCACCTGCCTGATGGGTGCGATCGTCGGCCTGCTGACGTGAGCTGAGCTCGGTCGTCTTCGGGAGAAGCAGCGGCGCGATCCGGGCCATCACGAGCTGCGAGCCCGCCGCCGTGAGATGCGCGTGGTCGAACGACAGCGGGACGTCTCCGACCGTGAGCGGACAGCGTCCGTTCTCGCAGACCGCCGACAGGATCGAGATGTAGGACAGGCCTTCGCTCGTCGACAGCGCCGCCTGCATCGCCTGATCCAGCGCAAAGATATCGGATCGGACGAACGCAACGGGATCCGACGCCATGCCGCGCAAGGTGGCGCGCGCCAGCATCGAGGGCAGCCGCGCCCGGAATTGCACGGAGGGACCGAGCAGCACCACCGGAATGCCGGCATCACTGAGCCGAGACAGGGTCGACCTGAGGTCGCGCACCATTCCGGCAAAGCGCGGCGATCGGGCATCTTCGAGCCAATCTGCTGACATCACCACCAGATCGGGCCGGTGCGCCGCGAAGTAGTCGCGCATCTGGGCCGCCAGCGCGCGGCAGGCGGCCACGCCCTGCGTCTCCGCGTTGAAGGTCGGCATGCAGGTGGGCTGGCTCGCCTGCATGATGTTGACGGTGTCCGGATCGAGCTCGGCCTTGAGGCCGTGGTAGTAGTGCGCGGCAAAGCTGTCGCCCCACAGCAGCAAGTTGGTCTTGCCAGGCACTGGACGGAGACAATCCTCGGGCACGCGCCCGTCCGGCGTCGTGAAGCAGGTGCCGTAGCGATAGACCGGCTTCATGTCGTAGGCGTTGTAGGCGTCCAGCCGCTGCGCCGCGCGGTCGGCGTCCGACACGGCGCCGGCGCGCAACAGACCCACGCCGCTGCCGGCCAGCAGCAGCAGGCTTGCCAGCGCCGCAAGACCGAAGGCCGCGCGCGGGGTCACTGCGAGTTTGCGATGGCGGAACGGCTGCTCGATGAAGCGCCAGGACAGCGTGGCGACTGCGACCGTGAGCGCGAACAACGCCACCCGCTCCCAGCCGTCGAGCGCGAGGCCGGGCTTGGCGAAGCGCGCGAAGGCGAACAACGGCCAGTGCCACAGATACAGCGAATAGGAAATGCGGCCGAAGAACGCCGCCACGCCGAGCGGCGATAGCGGGCTACGCGGCACGTTGGCCACGCCGGCGCCGCTCCACAGGAACAGCGCGGCACCAAGGCATGGCGCCAGCGCGTCGACGCCGGGGAAACCCGGTCCGGGGCGCAGCGCCAGAATCGGCACCGCCATCAGCAGCAGCGACAGCGCGCGGGCGCCGCGCCGTGCGAGACCAGGCCGCGGTGCGTGAAGGCCGGATATCGCGACCAGGCTGCCGAGCAGGAATTCCCAGGCGCGCGGCGGGCTGAGGAAGAATGCGCTCGCGGACGCGCCCTCGCGCATCAGCAGCAAACCGAGCGCGAACGAGCCGGCAGCCAGCAGCGCCAGCGTGAAAGTCAGCGCCAGCCTGCGGCCGCGCGCTATCAGCAACACGGCCCAGACCACGATCGGCAGCACCAGATAGAACTGCTCCTCGACCGCGAGCGACCAGGCGTGCAGCAGCGGCTTCTCCACCGCGGCGTGGTCGAAATAGCCCGACTGCTGCCAGAAGAAGACGTTCGAAGTGAAGGTGACGACGGCGGCCGCGGAACGGAAGAATTCGGCGCGCTCGGAGCCCAGCATGTCCTGCGACGCCGGGAGCGCCGCGAACGCCACCATGGCGTAGAGCGCCGGCAGCAGCCGCCGCACCCTCCGCTCGTAGAATTGCACGAACGAGAAGCGGCCCGCCCCGATCTCCGCGGCGATGATGCCGGTGATCAGGTAGCCGGAGATGACGAAGAAGATGTCGACGCCGACGAAGCCGCCGAAGATCGCCGGCGCCTCGAAATGGAATGCGACGACGGAGAGCACCGCGATGGCGCGCAGCCAGTCGATGTCCTCGCGATGTCCTACACCCGAAGCCGAGCCGGCGCCCGCGCTGGCGAAGCGGGGCTGCATCGATGCGCGCGTGCGAGGCGCGCGCGGGATCGTGGGAGCGAACTGGACGACGAAGCGCGGCAACGGGACGGGTACGCCTTTACGCAAGCCCGCGGCGAACACCTCTTACGGATTCGTCGCCGGCCCATCCGTCCCAGTGACGCGAGACCGGATGTCAACACACACGCGCGATGGGACCGCCGTCCATCGCGCGCAAATGTTTCCATCCATTTCTGTCGGCTTTACGTCGACAGTTCGACGGTTTTGAAGTCGGCCGGCAGGATCACTTCCAGCAGCTCGACGTCGTCGGAATAGTCGAGGATCATGTGCCGGATCTTCGGCGGCTGGGTCCAGCAGCTGCCCTCCTGCATCAGCGTCTCGCCGACGCCTTCGAGGTAGCTCTTCACCCAGCCCTTGAGCACATAGACCATCTGGAAGTCGACCGCATGGGTGTGCAGCTTGGAGACTTCCTGCGGATTGCACGGCGGCAGCATGCGGATGACATGCGCGCGCGCCAAACCGTGCGTCGCGTCGGCGATGCCGAGGTCGCGGTAATGGGCATAGGCGCGCAGGCCGTCGGCCTTGAAGTCCTCCTCGCGGTGATGGCTGATCGCGACCTTCTGTTTGCGGCGGCGCGGCGCCGGCGCTGGTCGCCCCTTGCTCGCCAGCGCCTTGCGCGCCGAGGGCGCAGCCGCCCGGCCCGGCTTGGCGGGCGTCTTCGCCAGCGGCTTGGCGCTAGTTCTCGTAACGGCCTTCGCCGTCGCCTTACTGCTCTTGCCGGTCTTCAGCGCCGCTGACTTGGCGGCGGCGCGTGATGCGGGCTTGGTCGTCCGGCTCTTGGTGGCCATGGTGCTCTCCCTGCGTATCCTCGTCGCGAGGGTAGCACATATTGGAGAGTCCCAGCAGCCGCTCCAACAAAGGTCGTCATTCCAGGGCGTGCGAAGCACGAGCCCGGAATCCATTCCTCCGCGCGTTCTGCCGCCCGATGGATTCCGGGCTCGCGCTTCGCGCGCCCCGGAATCTCATGAGGCGGCAGCGGTGGCTGTCAGCCTCAATGCAGCCGGAAGACGCCGTCGACGGCGCGCAGCTCGGCCGGCTTGATCAGCTTGGAATGCGCCACCGTGACCGAATACAGCGGACCCTCGATCTTCTCCTGCCAGAACGCCAGGAAGTCCTGCAGCGCCGGGAATTTCGGAAACAGGTCGTAGTTCTGCCAGACATAGGTCTGCAGCAGCGAGCGATGGTCCGGCATCCGATACAGGATCTGCGCCGTCGTCAGCCCGTAACCCAGCACCTGTTTCCGAAAGTCCTCGGAAACCTCAACCTTCGACACCATGCCAACCTCCGTTTCTGGAGCGCATGTCCGTGTGGCCATCCGGGATGGAGCCACCCGGCAAAGATGCGCTCACTGCCTAGAAATGTGACGCATGTCCTCAACCCATCTCAAGCTTAAATGTTTAACGACATGTTGAAAAATGCTGCATTAGCAGCCACTTAGCCCAGGTGCTAATACGGGGTTTCATGGTTCGTTCCGCTCCCGTTAACGCTATCGGAACGCTTTGGCAGAGCCCGCAGTTGACTGCTAATTTTTCTGCTACAAGCCCTTGCCCGGCTGAATGCTCTCCCCTAAATCCAGCCTGCGTGCTGGCACTCGCCGGCGCCGACTGCCAAATTTCCAGAAACTGACAATCGCCTCAATAGCTTAGGAGGACTGTATGGCTTTCCGTCCGCTTCACGACCGCGTCGTGGTCAAGCGCATCGACGCCGAAGAGAAGACCGCTGGCGGCATCATCATCCCCGACTCGGCCAAGGAAAAGCCCTCGCAGGGCGAAGTGATCGCGGTGGGCCCGGGCGCCCGCGACGAGAGCGGCAAGCTGGTCCCGCTCGACGTCCAGGTCGGTGATCGCGTGCTGTTCGGCAAGTGGTCGGGCACCGAGGTCAAGATCGACGGCCACGAGCTGCTGATCATGAAGGAAAGCGACATCATGGGCGTGCTCACCGACACCGCGTCGAAGAAGAAGGCCG
Organism: Bradyrhizobium sp. SZCCHNRI2009; assembly: GCF_032485115.1. Taxonomy (NCBI): domain Bacteria; kingdom Pseudomonadati; phylum Pseudomonadota; class Alphaproteobacteria; order Hyphomicrobiales; family Nitrobacteraceae; genus Bradyrhizobium; species Bradyrhizobium sp. SZCCHNRI2009. Next base: position 709,365 of record NZ_JAUEUH010000001.1, on the reverse strand, counting down.
CCTAAGCCAACCCGCTCAACGCTCACCCTGAGGAGCGCCTGCGGGCGCCCTGCCCAGGGTGAGACGACCAATTCAACTCAGGGAAACCCAATATGTCAGCAAAAGACGTAAAGTTCGGCGTCGACGCTCGCGACCGCATGCTGCGCGGCGTGGACATCCTCGCCAATGCCGTCAAGGTCACGCTCGGTCCGAAGGGCCGCAACGTCGTCCTCGACAAGTCGTTCGGCGCGCCGCGCATCACCAAGGACGGCGTCACCGTCGCCAAGGAGATCGAGCTCGACGACAAGTTCGAGAACATGGGCGCGCAGATGGTGCGCGAGGTCGCCTCGAAGTCCGCTGATGCGGCCGGCGACGGCACCACCACCGCGACCGTGCTGGCCCAGGCCATCGTGCGCGAAGGCGCCAAGGCGGTTGCCGCCGGCATGAACCCGATGGATCTGAAGCGCGGCATCGACCTCGCGGTCGAGGCGGTCGTTGCCGACCTCGTCAAGAACTCCAAGAAGGTCACGTCGAACGACGAGATCGCCCAGGTCGGCACCATCTCCGCCAACGGCGACGCCGAGATCGGCAAGTTCCTCGCCGACGCCATGAAGAAGGTCGGCAACGAGGGTGTCATCACCGTCGAGGAAGCCAAGTCGCTCGAGACCGAGCTCGACGTCGTCGAGGGCATGCAGTTCGACCGCGGCTACATCTCGCCCTACTTCGTCACCAACGCCGACAAGATGCGCGTCGAGATGGATGACGCCTACATCCTGATCAACGAGAAGAAGCTGTCGTCGCTGAACGAGCTGCTGCCGCTGCTCGAGGCCGTGGTGCAGACCGGCAAGCCGCTGGTCATCGTCGCCGAGGACGTCGAGGGCGAGGCGCTGGCTACGCTCGTCGTCAACCGCCTCCGTGGCGGCCTGAAGGTCGCGGCCGTCAAGGCTCCGGGCTTCGGCGATCGCCGCAAGGCCATGCTGCAGGACATCGCGATCCTGACCGGCGGCCAGGCGATCTCGGAAGATCTCGGCATCAAGCTCGAGAACGTCAACCTCTCCATGCTCGGCCGCGCCAAGAAGGTGATGATCGACAAGGAGAACACCACGATCGTCAACGGCGCCGGCAAGAAGGCCGACATCGAGGCGCGCGTTCAGCAGATCAAGGCGCAGATCGAGGAGACCACCTCGGACTACGACCGTGAGAAGCTGCAGGAGCGTCTGGCCAAGCTCGCGGGCGGCGTCGCGGTGATCCGCGTCGGCGGCGCGACCGAGGTCGAGGTCAAGGAGCGCAAGGATCGCGTGGATGACGCGATGCATGCGACCCGCGCGGCTGTCGAGGAAGGCATCCTGCCGGGCGGCGGCGTCGCCCTGCTCCGGGCGTCCGAGCAGCTCAAGGGCCTGCGCACCAAGAACGACGACCAGAAGACCGGCATCGAGATCGTCCGCAAGGCGCTCTCCGCCCCGGCCCGCCAGATCGCGATCAACGCGGGCGAGGACGGCTCGGTCATCGTCGGCAAGATCCTGGAGAAGGACCAGTACGCCTATGGCTTCGACAGCCAGACCGGCGAGTACGGCAACCTGGTCTCCAAGGGCATCATCGACCCGACCAAGGTGGTTCGCGCCGCGATCCAGAACGCCGCCTCCGTGGCTGCGCTGCTGATCACGACCGAAGCCATGGTCGCCGAGCTGCCGAAGAAGAACGCCGGCGGCCCCGCGATGCCTCCGGGCGGCGGCATGGGCGGCATGGACTTCTAAGTCCGACGCTTCGTCGCAGACGACAATTGCAAAACCCCGGCAGCGATGCCGGGGTTTTCGTTTGTGCTGGAATTGTCGCATCGCCAGCCTCGGTTTCGGGCTCATGCCCCCGATGCATTCAATGCGTAGTTCAGATGAGCGCACGCCGCATCCCGAAGGGCGCAGGCGGGAGCGACATCCGGGGTGTCACGAACCGACCAGGTGATCCCGCATGTCGCTTCGCTCATGCGGGCTACGGGCTCCGCGCCGCCCTACTTCACCATCGTCCCGATCCGCTCGAAACGGATCCGGCCCGGCTTGCCTTTCTCGGCGCTCGTGGCCGAGAAGAAGATCATCGTGGCGCGGCCGATGACATTCTCGATCGGCACATAGCCGATGGTGCCAAGCACACGGCTGTCGGTCGAGTTGTCGCGGTTGTCGCCGAGCATGAACAGCCGCCCGGGCGGCACGACGAAGACGTTGGTATTGTCGAAGAAGCCGTGGTCCAGGCAATCCAGCGTCTCGTAGCTTGCCCCGTTCGGCAACGTCTCGCGCCAACGCTTGACGCGCTCGTTGGCATCGCCGCCGCAGGCAGCCTCTCCGGTCAGATCCTCGACCCGCTCGCGCTCGACGGCCGTATCGTTGATGTAGAGCACTCCATCCTTCATCTGGACGCGATCGCCGGGCAGTCCGACGACGCGCTTGATGTAGACGGTCGCATTGTCTTTCGGCAGGAAGAACGCGACCACATCACCGCGCGCAGGTGTCGCGCCCCAGATGCGCGCCGACGGCGGCAACGAGGAAGGCCATGACAACGGCCAAGTGAAGCGGCTGTAGCCGTAGGGATATTTCGACACGAAGAAGACATCGCCGACGAGAAGCGTTGGAATGTTCGAGGATGAAGGGATGTTGAACGGCTGATACAGGAAGGAGCGGATCAGTACCGGCGAGGCCAGCAGCAGGCACAGCAGCGCAAAGCCCGCGATGAATATCCCCGCGATCGCCCACCACGGCTCGCGCTTCGGCCCGATTGCACCCGCATCCAGGCTCGTCATCGCGTCTCCCCCCTTCTTCACAGCCTGAGGATGATGGAAGGCCCGGCCATGCGCAATCGCCAAATGAACCGGCGGCCACGCGGCCGCTGATCACCTCCGGCGCCTGCCGCCCCGTCAACAGGAGGCCGCCCGTGGGCGACCTCACCGATTTGGAGTCTTCATCGCCCCTTCCGCCACGGCGCGTCGGCTTCCCAGTCACCGGCCATGATCGAGCCGTAAGGGATCACCTCGTCGGTCACCTCGCCGAGGCCGTACCGTGCGATCTGCGCCCGTACCGACGCCGCGTTCTTGTAGGCCTGCGGCAGCTCCGACAAATCAGGCTTGCCGCAATAGAACCGCGCATCGATGCCCTCGGGCATCTCCGGGCGATGCGCGCGCAAAAACGCCTTCCGACCGAGATTGCGGCCAGCGCCGTGCGGCGCGAAGCCGAGCGCATCCTTGTTGTCGCGATGCTTCAGGATCAGCACCGGCTCGGCCATGTTGAGCGGCACGATCGTGCGTCCGTCATCGTCAGCCGAGAAGCCGGACCAGTTCGGCGTCGCCCCCTTGCCGTGGTAGTACAGGCCGTCGCTCTTCTGGAAGACGAAGTTGTGCTCGTTCCAGAACCGGTCCGCGACGGCGTTGCCGAGCTTCGCCGCAGCGAGATCGTGAATCGCGTGGTGATTGGCCCTGGTCCACAGCCGCGCGACCTGCAACGCCTCCCAATAGGCGCGGCCGTCGTCGCTCGACGCCTTGATCCAGGCGCTGTGCTCCGGGACCTTCGGCGCATGGATCGCGGTGTGCCGCTTCGCCACCGCCATGCCGCGCTTGTAGAGCTGTGCGCCGAAGCCGCGCGAGCCGTGATGCGTCACCAGCGCCGCCTGCCCGGTCGACCTGAGATGGCCGACATAGGCGAAGTGGTTGCCGTCGCCCTGCGTGGCGAAGTGGCCGATCGCGAAGCGCTCGAGCCCCTTCAGGAAGGGGTTGGCCTCGAACCCTGCCATCACCTCGTCGGGCGGCTGATGCAGCCGGTCGCGTCCGCCGGGACCGAAATGGGTCACGGCGTGAACCGCATCGAGAATGCGCTTGGGATCGTCCTTGCGCGCGAACACCGTCACCGCCACCGAGCAGCAAATGTCGGAGGAATGGAAGCCCGGATGGATCGCGTCCTCACAGGCGACCACGCCGCCGACCGGGATGGTGCCGAGCGCCGTTCCCGACGGACAGGCGTCCGGCATCACGGCGCCGGCTACGATGGTCGGCACCCGCATCAACGCATCCATGTGCTGGGTCACCGCCGCGACATTGGCGCGCTCCAGCTCGTTGTCGGCTTCGATCAGCATCGCGAACGGCACGCCGTTGGTGCGCATCAGCGTCTCCGCCGGCTGCAGTTCCTGCAGCGCGGCGAAGATCGCGTCATCATCGGCGCCATCGGCCCGCATCGCATTGGCCGTCGCCAGCCCCTCCTTGAACCAGCGACCGGGCTTGAAGCCCCAGGCGATCAGGGTGTTTCCGTCGATCATGGCTCGTCTCACATTCCAATCAGGTCAGTTTGTAACATCCAGCGGCAGCTGCGTTCATTCGCCGCTCGTAGCGCGACGAGTGGTGGCTGTGCGTGCGTAGTTCGTGACACCAAGATGTTGCGCTCATCGCGGGCCAAGCATATGGCATCCGTCGATGATCTATGCCACGACACTGTGCTGGCCCAGAACGCCGGAGGAAAGAGCGCATGATCTCTCGATGCGTCATTCCGGGGCGCGTCGGCGAGCAAATGGCAAAGCCATTTGCGCAGACGGCGCGAGCCCGGAGTCCATACTACCGACGATCAGTGTGAGGCACCGTCTCAACCACAAATCCCCGGATACAGATCGTCCCAATTCGGGTTGTTCTCCTCGATCAGCCTGATTTTCCAGTCGCGCCGCCACTTCTTCAGCTCCTTCTCGCGCGCGATGGCCGTGATCGCGTTGTCGTAGATTTCGAACCAGACGAGCTTGCCGATGTCATAGCGCGAGGTGAAGCCCGGAGCCGCCTTGGTTCGGTGTTCGTAGACGCGTCGAATGAGATCATTCGTGACGCCCAGATAGAGCGTCCCGTGTTTTTTGCTCGCCAGTAGATAGACGTAGTATGCCATCCGAGAGCCGTGGTTATGGATTCCGGGCTCAGCCGCTACGCGGCTGCCCCGGAATGACGCGTGGAGAGAGGTGTGATCTCTCCTCCCGTCATTCCGGCGCTCGCGCAGCGAGAGCCCGGAATCCATACTCACGAAACCCAGCAGCTTTTTCAATTCTGTCCCACGCTCCCTCCATCGCAAGCGAGAAGCCGCCCGTGGGCGGCCTCTCTTATCGGTCACGCCGTCTCCGGCGCCTTCAGCCGCACCAGCCGCGTCAGCAGCGCGTCGAGGCCGGCGCCGTCGCCGGCGTGCAGGTCGATACGGCCGACCTTCTCGACCAGGCGCTCCAGCGACTCCAGCTCCTTGAGCCGCAGCAGCAGCGGGTTCTCCTCCATCAGCCTGGCAGTGTTCAGGAGCGAGCGCGTCGCCGCGGTCTCCTCCTGGCGACGGATCAGGTTGGCCTTGGCCAGCCGCTCCGCCTCCACCACCTTGTTGACGAGGTCGCGGATCTCGCCGGGCAGGATCACGTCCTTCACGCCGAGCTCCGTCACCTCGACGCCCGAAACACCCAGCCGCGCGCGCACGTAGTCGCGCAGCTCGGCATCGAGCGAGACCTTGGCCGCCAGCACCTCGTCGAGCGTGCGCGACGCCACCGCCTCCCGGATCGCGAACTGCACCAGCCGGTACAGCCACGCATCCACGTCGGGCGACGTCGCCACTGCCGCCTCCGGATCAACGATCCGCCGGAACGCCGTCAGCGTCACCCGCAGCGCGATGCGATCCTTGGTCAGCATCTCCTGCGCGGTGATTTCGAGCACCGTGGGCCTGAGATCGAGGCGCTTCACCTCGATCTTGCGACCGATCGCCCAGAAGGCATGCCGGCCCGGCGCCAGCCGCTCGGTCAGCTTGCCGTCGACATGGAGCAGACCAGCCTCGTGGTTCTCGACCACGGCCTCGGTCACGATGCCCGGCCGGTTACGCTCGATCATCGCCAGATGCCGCGCGCTCACGCGCACGTCGCTTGCGATGTCGATACGCTCGACCTCGACCTTCGTCGCCACCCTCCAGTAGACGCGTGTCTGCCACGGCGTGAGCAGATGCGTTGGCCGGCCGTCGAGGCTGACGATCGCGATCTCGTCCGCGCCGGTCTCCACGGCCTCGAAGAGCTCGGCGGCAAGATCGGGCCGCGCGGCCTTCAGCACCGCGAAGCGCTCGGCCGGGTATTCGGCCCTGACCACGTCGAACACCTGCACCTTCAGCCGGCGCAGCGGGTCGAGCAGCGCATGACGGCCCGGCGCGAGCACGCGCACGAGCTGGCCGTCGCGCCAGACCAGCGCCCGCTCGCCATCCTCCACCGTCACGGTCTTCGTCACCAGATGCCAAGTCACAACACACTCCCACAGCTTGCGTCCGGCCCATCGGCCGAAACGCGATTCATTGATCAAAGGACGTGAGGACCGGACGACGCTTCCTGCGTGAACCGAGCGGACCGAGGCTTGAGCATCTGACGATGCCGGGCGCACGCGCGCGGTCACACGAGCTATCAGCCCGAGCGTCCTTGCGCAGCCTTCCCGGCATCTTCAGACGCGGTATCCACCGCGGCACAGAGCCGGTTCTGCAGTGTCTTGATCTGGTCGAAATGCCCTAGAACTTTCTTCTTGGGCAAAACGGCCGGACCGCGACTGAAGCGCGCGTCCGGTCCTCGTCAGAGGCGATTAGCTTTTCAGGCTAAACCGAAGCGCTGGAGCGGGAGTCGAACCCGCGACCCGATGATTCACAGTCATCTGCTCTACCTAACTGAGCTATCCTTTGGTGGTGTCGATCGGAATCGAACCGATGCCTTCGGGCCTTCAACCCGACGCTCTCCATGAGCTACAGACTCCTTGTTCTTTGCGACGACGGAACACGGGACCGGACACCGGCCGCGCCAGTCGGGATTTCAGCGAGCCCGAACCAAAGTCATCACGAAGGACCGTGCTACTACACACAATCAACGGCACGCGCAAGACGTAAACATCGAATATTTTCGAACGATCTCATTCCGTAACTAATCGTCTACATATCGATCTACTAATAACGACGTCGCTCGCATGCAAATGCGGGCGACGCAATTTCGTAGCCCGGATGTCGCTTACGCCGAGGCCCGCTGGACCTCGGCGCACGCTCATCTGGGCCACCTCTCCTCACCGCTCCAGCTCCACGTCCCAATAGAGATAATCCTGCCACGTCTCGTGCAGGAATCTCGGCGGAAACAGGCGCTGCGCGGCCATCAGCTCGTGCCGCGTCGGCTCGAAGGGCGGCCGTCGCGGCTTGAGATAGCGCCGGTCCTTGCGCGCGTTGCATGGACTGCAAGCGGCGACGATGTTGGTCCACGACGTCTCGCCGTCATCGGCCCGCGGTACCACGTGGTCGAACGTCAACTCGCCGTGCAGATAACGGCCGCCGCAGTACTGACATTCGAAGCGATCGCGCAGGAACACGTTGAACCGTGTGAAAGGCACGCGCATCGCGGGCCTGACATAGTCGCGCAGCGCGATCACCGCCGGCAGCCGCATGGTGACGCTCGGGCTACGAACCACCCGGTCGTACTCCGCGACGACGACGTGAGAGCCGCTGACGACTGCCCTGATCGCATCCTCCCAGCTGACCACTGACAGCGGGAAGTAGCTCAGCGGCTGGAAGTCGGCGTTGAGAACCAGCGCCGGATTTGTTGCTGACATCGTCGACCTCCTCTCTTCGCTTCAACCGCCTGGTCGTTCTGGCGCCCATGGCGGGAATCGAACCCGCCTTCCCGGATCGACGGTCCGGTCCCTTCGCCAGATGGGGACATGGGCCTCATGGTCTACCCGGCGCACTGCTCGACGCTCGCCGGCCATCGCGCCGCCGTCCACCGCGTGCGGATGAAACGCGTCCGGATCGGTGCGATTGAGGTAGTCGAGATAGAGCTGCCGCGCGCGCGCTTCGGTCACGCCTCGGCACGTCATGACGATGCGCACGAAAGCTGCTGCCACCGGTGAATCCAGTGCGCGCGCAATGTCGCAAGTCTCGGGATCTTCGCCTGACGTCCGGGTCATCCAACCCTCCGCTTGGTGCGCGGAGGGTGCAGTCCCGCCGCTGTTATGCTCTTGCTGAAATCTGGAGTCCCGGTCGGGCCAGGATTTTCACGAGATCGCTTGGACCCTGACAGGCGACGCGCAGACCCGACCAATCGCTCGACCGATTAAAGGGTCGTTCGTTGGTGGCGGCGTTCGCGAGATGTGAGCGTAGGCTCAACACGGTCGTAGTCCTCAAGAGCGCGCCGGTGATGGTCGGCGGCCGATTGCGATGGGGCAGAGCTATGCGCAGAATTTTCCGAAACCGTCAAGACCAAAGCGTGAAGCGATGACGTTACCGGCTTCCGCAATGCGACGGATCTGCAACAGCCGGACTGCTCGTCGGGCAAATCAGTTGCGCGTTTTCGCGCACGACAAGAGCTCTGTCGCCCGCTCGAACGATCGAAGACGCGCGCGCGCGAAAGCTGATTTGTTGAGCCGGGTCAATCAGATCGCCCCGCTCGCCTCCTGTGCCCCGCATTTTCTTGTTTCCAAAAATCGGAAATCATGCATTCTATGCCGGTCCCGCCCTCATGAGAGGGGCGCTTCGCGATCGTCATGAACGTGGAGGGCGGGATGCGGTGGGCGCGTCGGGTTGCAGCGTGATCTGATCATGCGGACGAACGATCCGGCGCGCACGGCGAAGTCGTGATGTCCTGACACCCCGATGCTGGTGTCAAGGTCGAGGGAGACGAATGCTCCGACCGATGGTGGCCAGAAAGCCCGGCGCACCAGGGAGACCACGTATAAGCCGTAGGTCCATCGCGCGGGGAATGCCGGATGATGCGGCTGAACCTGTGGTGACTGCCGCCTGCTTTCTTTGTTGCAGGCGGGCCATGGGTGAGGCCCTCACCCGGCATTCCCCGCGCCCTCTCCTGATTTTCGAGGGCGACGTCGCTGGCAAGCCTCGGGCGTCGTTCGCCGCGAGAATGCGATGTCGTGTCCAGGAGTGTTCGAGCTGTGTATCCGTTTTCCCTTCTTTCCGTGCGATCGCATGAAGCGGTCGCCCGGAGCGACGCCGATCCCGAAGCCGCATCAGAAATCGTGCGCTCGTGACTGCACGGCAGCCAACGGATTCTCGATCTTGTGGCTCTAAAAGTGCGTGCTCTAGGAGATTGGGAGATCGGACGAGCGCTGCAAGTGAATGCGCCCTCTCCCACAAGGGAAGAGGGCGCTGTATCGCGCAGCGTAGTAGTTGGCGATATAGCACTCGTGCGACGGGATTCACGGCGCACCTTTGCACGCCCTACAGTTCGGAACTACTGCTGAGTGTGAGGGCGACCATGCAGATCCCACCTCAACGCCGCCTGTCCGGCTCACTCGATGCGGGCGAGCACGGCGAGCTTGCGGATGCCCTTGTTCTTGTAGGCATCGAGGAACGCATAGTAGTCGCGGAACGAGACGCAGCCGTTGGAGTCGCCGTTCGGGCCGAGCATGAAGGTGTGCGCGAGCAGGCCGTTGCGACCGTGGATGGCGTCCTCGCCGCCGATCGGGTTCAGCCGCAGCGCCGGCACGCCATGGAACAGCGCCTCGCGCGGCTTCAGCTCGTAGATGTGCGGCGGGGTGACGCCGCGCATCTTGATCTTCTCCGAGCTCGGCTTGTCGAGGTTGTCGCCGAGGCCGGAATGCGCCTCGAGCTTGGTGCCGTCGGGCAGATACACCGCCTTGGCCGAGATGTCGTACACGGCCGTGCTCAAATCGTACGGCGGCCGGCCGCCGCGGGTCGGATCCTTGGCGATGCTGGCAGTGATGTTGGAATCAGCCGAGGCATAGGCCAGGAGCCCGCCATCCTGGTTCTCCGGCTTGCCCCAGAGCTTTTCCTGGATCGAGTGGCGCTCACCCGCGATCGACAGCACCGCCGCCTTGGCACGCTCGGTCATCGCGCGCAGCGAGAAGCCGCTGCTCTTCGGCGCATTGGCCTCGGCAGCCTGCGCCGGCGTCGCGGGCTGCGCGGCCGGCCTGGTGTTGGCGAGCGCCAGCTGCATCGGCGGCCGGGCATCCTTCTTCGACGCCTCGGCGACCTTCGCAGGCTCGGCCGGCTTGGCCTCGGCCGACTTGGTCTCGATCTGCCTGGTCTCGATCTGCTTGGGCGCGGCTTCGGCGAGCTTGGGCAGCGGCGGCGCGCCGTTCGCGGCGTTGGAGGCGACGCCCTGCGGCACGGCCGCGCCGAAGCGGTCGTTGAACATCTGCGGCGTGATGGCGGCGGCCGTGGTGACGGGCGGAGATTCCGGGAATGCCGAGAAGGCCTCACCCACAGCATCGGCGGCGCTGCGCGTCGCAAGCCGCGGCGCCGGGCGCACGACGGGCTCATCCTGCTCGATGCTGCCCAGGGTCGGATAAGCGTCGGCCGCGATGATCTTGGTATAGACCGTTACGGCGCAGCCCCCGATCAGGCATGCGATTGCCGCGCCACCGATCAATTTGTGAGAGAACGCGATCAGGGAGGACTTCCTGCGATTTCGTGCGGCCAACGCAGCTCGACTGTTACTCATTCACTCACGCCCGAACGAATACTCGACAACTCTCGCTCGATGCGCCACGGACACCCGCTTTGCATCTCGCAGAAGCACAGAGCTTCATTAAGGCGACTTTTAGTTAAATGCTGATTAAGTTTTGGCGGATTAGAGGCGGGTTAACCATCAGGGCCTGTTTTGCCGGCAAACAGGGCAGAAACAGGGCAAAACTGCAGCCGGAGGCAATATTGCCGTACCGGAAAAATCGGGAGAGGCAGCATCCGTCGGTCGCGCCGATCCGTAAAACAGCGCACGCCGCGTTAACGATTGGGCCGGGGCGGCGGCGAGCGATCGATGATCTCTCGTATGCGTGCGCTGACGAGGTAAAGGCCGCAGGTCTCGCCAGTCGAAAGCCCCTGCTCCGGCAGGCCGGGTGCGCGACAAGCGCATCCGTAGCAACCCGGAGTTACAGGCGCTGTGGCCGCTGGCGACAGTATGGTACGGGACGATTCTCTGCGACACGCCGTCGGCGAATCGTACCGCGTCCGCTCCCGGCCAAGACGACACGAGAGGACCTCTCCATGCAGATCCCCGGCCGGAAGCTGGCCTTCGTGCTGGCCTCGACCAATCAAGGTACGATGATCGTCAACCGGCTCGACTATCGCATGATCGACGCCAACCGCGGCTACGGCGTCGGCTTCCAGATCCTCAACACCGGCGCCTTCGATCCGGGAGAGGTGCAGCTGGCCGTCCGCCTGCTCGGCGTGCGCCGCAGGCACCATGGGGACGGCGCGGTCGCGATCGACTGCGGCGCCAATATCGGCGTCCACACGATCGAATGGGCGAAGGCGATGACCGGCTGGGGATCCGTGCTCTCGATCGAGGCGCAGGAGCGGATCTACTACGCGCTCGCCGGCAATATCGCGATCAACAACTGCTTCAACGCGATTGCGATCCATGCCGCGGTATCCTCCGAGCGCGGCGTGCTCAACATCCCGAGCCCGAACTATCTGACCCCGTCGAGCTTCGGCAGCCTCGAGCTGCGCCAGCGTCCCAACACCGAGTTCATTGGCCAGGCCATCGACTATGAGAACGACACGGTCGAGGTGCGCAAGCTTCCGCTGGACGATTTCAACCTGCCGCGTTGCGACCTGATCAAGCTCGACGTCGAGGGCATGGAGCTCGAGGCGCTCGAAGGTGCGGCGGCGACGATCGAACGCTGCACGCCGATCATGCTGGTCGAGAAGATCAAGACCGATGCCGACCAGTTGCGGCAATGGTTCGATCGCCGCGGCTACAAGACCATCGACGCCGACATCAACATGGTCGCGATCCACGGCGGGGACAAGGCGCTGGCGGACATCATTCCGCAGCAGGCCTGAGGCGCGTGTCAGCGCTGCAGCTCCGGCGGCGGCGTGCGGTCGAGGAGATCGCCCTTCGGCTCGCTGAGCGCGTAGAAGGCGTAGGTCTCGATGGTCAAGGACCCGCGCTTGCGCGCGGCCTCGCCGACCTTCTCGATGCGGCCGAACGTGTTGCTGACGTAGACCCGCGTCGCGATCTGGGCCTCGTCGACGAAAAGCTGCGTGCCCGCGAGCTTGGCCGGATCCGGCTCCGGGAAATTGACCCAGCGGATGCGCTGGATCGGCTGCAGCACGCAGGTCCCCGGCGGCAGATAGAACGACAGCCAGGCGGTGGTGCCATAGTCCATCGCCAGCACGCAGGAGGCGCCGGCGCGCACCCGCGCCGCCTCGATCTCGGCAGCCAGCGGCCGCCAGCCGACGCCGACGCTGCGCACCGTGGCATCGCGCCGGTAGCCGGACAGCAGGCCCGTGTCGGCCTGCACGATCAGCGCGACGAACGTCACGACGCCGGCGGGCACGGCCCAGCGCAGACAGAACGTCGCGGTGCGCTGCTCGCGCGCCGACCAGGCGACGAGATGGGCCGCCGCCGCGGCAGCCACCACGAACGCCGGATAGACCGGCGCGAACCAGTTGGCCTCGACCCGGGCATGCAGCGAATGCCAAACGAAATAGGCGACGATGACCCAGACCATCGCCTCGATCAGGACGCGCGCCGCCGCATCCCCTGCCCTGCGCCGGGCCAGGCCGTAGAGGCCCATCAGGCCGAGGATGAAGACCAGCGGCGTCGCGAAGGCAAACTGCGTCGGGATGATCTCGGCGATGTAGACAGGCCTGACCGCCTCGACCCTGGCACGGCCGAGCTGCTTGATGAACGACACCCATTGGTGATCGGCATTCCACAGGATCACCGGCGCGAACAGCGCGAATGCCACGAGGCCGCCGAGATAGGGCCAGGGCGAGGCCAGCCAATGGCGCAGTTTCGGCACGGCGACGAGCCAGATCAGGATCGCCGCGCCGAAGAACATCGCGGTGTATTTCGACAGCAGCGCCGCACCGACGGCTGCGCCGACCGCGAGCCACCACGCGCCTCTCCCCGTCTCCAGCACCTTGGCGCAGAAGAACAGCACGAAGCTGGAGGCGACCAAGAGCGGCGCGTCGGGGGTCACGATCAAGGTGCCGACCGCCGCCATCAGGGTGACGTTGAGCAGCAGCGCCGCCGTCGCCGCCACGCGCACGCCGCCGAACAGGATCTCGGCCGTGCGATACACCGCATAGCTCATCGGCAGGCCGAGCAGGATCGAGACGAGGCGCACGCCGAGCTCGCTGTCGCCGGCGATCAAGGTGCCCAGCCGGATCACGACCGCAACCATCGGCGGGTGGTCGTAATAGCCGCCCGCGAGACGCTTCGACCACATCCAGTAATAGGCTTCGTCGAAGGTGATCGGCGTGACCGCGGCCGCGATCAGCCGGACAACGACGAGGCCCGCGATGGTCAGCCAGACATTGCGGACCAGCCGGGCGTCCTCGGCACCTGCCGCAGGGGTCATCGCTTGCGCCAGACGAACAATCCGGAGATCGCGTAATTCCACACCACGCCCATCAGCGCGCCGGCGGCGCCCGCCAGCCACCAGATCGGCTCCTGGTCATAGACCGAGAAGGCGACGCCGACATTGGCCAGCAGGCCGACCGAGCAGACCAGATAGAAGACGAGCAGGCCACGCAGGATGGCAAAGCCCTTCAGCCGCTGGTCGCGATAGGTAAGGAAGTTGTTGAGGATGAAGTTCGAGGTCATCGCGACGAAGGCGCCGAGCGCCTGCGACTCCGCGAACGGAAGGTCGAACAAATTGAGACCGAGGAACAGCGTGGCGAGATGGACCACCAGGCCGGTGCCGCCGACCATCGCGAACAACAGGAAGCGCAGCGACACCACGTCGTTGGTCATCTTGGCCAGCACGAGGCCGAGGAAGTCGAGCGCGACCATCGAGTCGAGCTTGCTCTCGCCGTGCAGGCGCGAACCGAACGTATAGGGCACCTCGACCGTCTTCAGACCACCCTCGGCGCTGGCGATGATGTCGAGCAGGATCTTGAAGCCCTGCGTGGAGAGCTTCGGCGCGATCGCCTCGAAGCGATCGCGGCGGATCATGAAGAAGCCGCTCATGGGATCGTTGACCTCGACCTTGAGCGCGCGGCGCGCGATCTCGGTGGCGAAGGCGCTGGCCCCGGCCCGCTTGCTGTCGAAGCTTGCGGCGCTGCCGCCCTCGATGTAGCGGCTGCCGACGACGAGCTCGGCCGCGCCGCTCTGCAGCAGCGACAGCATCTTCGGCAGCTGGGTCTCGTCATGCTGCAGATCGGCGTCGATCACGGCGGCAAAGGGCGCGCTGGCGGCCAGGATGCCCTCGATGCAGGCGCCGGACAGGCCGCGCCGGCCGACCCGGCGGACGCAGCGGACGCGTTTGTCGCTGCGCGACAATTCGCGCACCACCTGCCAGGTGCCGTCCGGGGAGTTGTCGTCGACGAACACCACCTCCCACGGCACATCCTTGAACGCCGCCTCCAGCCGCCGGTACAGCGTGGTGACATTGTCGCGCTCGTTGAAGGTCGGAACGACCACCGAAACGATCGGAATATCAGCGGTTTGCGGCGGCGCGGGCATGGCCGGTCGGAGGACATCGTTCATGGTGCGGATGCGTATATCTGCCGCGTTCCACACTGCCAAGCGCAACGGCTGAAGGAAGGCGCAAAAAGCCCGGACTGTGGTGCCGGCGTGCACCGCTGCCGAACGGGCGGCCCAAAATGCCAACGACCACAAACAAAGGGCGCGCGTACATCCGGCGCAACCGCTCTGCCGTGGTCGTCTCGGTGCCGGAGCCGTTACAGCTCGACGTCACCGTCCCGACCAAAATGGGGTACCTCGGCAGGATTGCAAGGGGTCCCTGGCCGGCCTAGTTCGGAACCTCCCGGACCACCGGTCCGCGTACGGCCGGAGCCACCGGAACCGTCTGCACCGGCGTGGGCGGCACCTCGACCTTGGCCGGCTGCATCTGACGGGCCATCGGCCCGACGGGAACATAGTAGAAGGCTGCCGCAAGCACGACAGCGGCGACGATTGCCCCCAGCAGGCCGCCGACCGATTCCGCTCTCATTGTCATATCTCCCCTTCCCGGCCCCGGCCCTGGATACACGAGGCTCCGGAGCACGGGAAGAGCGACGGCGCGACCGCGCCGAACTGGTCAGAACCGGCCCGGTTGACTATCGTCTCCCCTACCGCAACACCCTCGGCAATCAGCATCGGAATCGATCCGTGAGCAAAGCCCCTGCACGCGCCTCGCAATCCAAGAGCCACATCTACATCGGCATCGGCGGCTGGACCTTCGCGCCCTGGCGCGGCGTGTTCTATCCGGACAAGCTGCCGCAATCGAAGGAGCTCGAATACGCCGCCTCGAAGCTGACCTCGATCGAGATCAACGGCACCTATTATGGCTCGCAGAAGCCGGAGAGCTTCCGCAAATGGGCGCGCGAGGTGCCGGACGGCTTCATCTTCTCGCTGAAGGGGCCGCGCTTCGCGACCAACCGCCGCGTGCTCGCCGAGGCCGGTGATTCGGTGAAGCGCTTTTACGACACCGGCGTGCTCGAGCTCGGCGACCGGCTCGGGCCGGTGCTGTGGCAGTTCGCGCCGACCAAGAAGTTCGACGAGGCCGATTTCGGCAAGTTCCTCGAGCTGTTGCCGCGCGAGCTCGACGGCCGCAAGCTGCGTCACGTCGTCGAGGTCCGCCATGACAGTTTCTGCGTCCCCGGCTTCGTCGCGCTGCTGCGCGAGTTTGCAACGCCGGTCGTGTTCGCCGAGCACGGCAAATATCCGGCGATCGCCGATGTCGTGGGTGACTTCGTCTACGCCCGGCTGCAGAAGGGCAATGACGAGCTTGCGACCTGCTATCCGCCGAAGCAGCTCGACGCCTGGGCGAAGCGATTGCAGCTGTGGGCCGGCGGCGGCGAACCGGACGACCTGCCACGGGTTGACGACAAGCCGGCGAAGAAGATGCCGCGCGACGTGTTCGCCTATGTCATCCACGAGGGCAAGGTGCGCGCGCCGGCTGGCGCGATGGAGCTCATCGAGCGCGTGAGTTGACGCAGGAGTTGCATGATGGCCAAGAGCAAGACCCTGTTCACCATCGGTTATGAGCACACGCCGGCCAAGGCCGTGCTCGATGAGTTGCAGGCCGCCGGCGTCAAGCTGCTGGTCGATGTGCGCGCGGTGGCGGCCTCGCGCCGACCGGGCTTCTCCAAGAGCCAGCTTGCGGCCGGGCTCGACGAGCGAGGCATCGGCTATGTGCACCTGCGCGGGCTCGGCACGCCGAAGGAGGGCCGCGAGGCCGCCCGCAGCGGTCATTACGACACGCTGCACAAGATCTACAGCGCCCATCTGAAGACGCCGCAGGCGAAGGAGCAGATGGACGAGCTGGCCTCGCTGGTGAAGAGCGCCGGTCCCGTCTGCCTGCTCTGCTACGAGCGCGACCACGTCCATTGCCACCGGCAATGGATCGCCGAGATCATCGAGGAGCGCGACCATGTCCGAGTCGAGAATCTGATCGCGCCGCAGGTCTGACGTTTCACTCCGCCGCGCAGGTGAAGGATGACGCCTGCTCGACGTCGCCGCCGACATATTTGGCGAATTTCGGCCACGGGCACAGCGGCCGCGTCCGCTGCGGGCTCCATGTCGATGGGAGCTCCTTGTTGGCCGCATTGACCGAGGCCGTGATCGCCTCCGGCGCCTTGCCCTTCTCGACCCAGTCCATCAGCGCGCCCAGCGCATCGAACTTCTCCAGCGTGACGCCGCCGCCGCAATGGGTCTCGCCGGGCAGCGCAAACAGCCGCGCGAAACCGTCGGCCTTGCCCTGGACGTTGGCGTTGAGCTTCTCATACCAGCGGATCGTGTCGTTGATTGAGAACACCGGATCAGCCTGGCCGTGGTAGATCAGCATCTTGCGGGCACCGTTCTGGAACGCCGGCAAGGTTGGGTTATCGACCGCGGGCGGTGCCATGAAGTCCATCGCCGACTCCGTGAATGGGCCTTCCTTGGCGTAGATCTTCGGCGCGTCCTTGTCGAAGTCGTAGGTCTGCAGCTTCTCGACGAGCTTGTCGGGCGAGCCTTCGATCTCGACCGGCGGCGTCGAGAAGATGTAGTTGAGCGAGGCGCCGCCCATGGTGGCAATGATCGGAAGGTTGTTCCACGGCGCCACCGGGCTTTCGACCTTCCAGGCGCGCCAGTTGCCGGTGCCGACGCCACCATCCACCGGCCAGTCGGAATACAGCGGCTCGCCTTTGGAATTGTGGGGGCCCGCGAAGACTTTCTTCAAGGCATCGACCTTGGCGGCCGGCAGACAGGCTTCGGTTGCCCCAGCGGCGCAGCGCAGGCTGTCGAAATTGAACGCCTTCTGGCAGGCTTTCAGGTTGGCCGTGAGGCCGTCCTTGGCGCCGTCGAGCTCGTCGCAGACCTCCGTGATCTTGGAAGCGATCAGCTTGGCATCCTCCCGCGTGATCGACTTGCGGATGTCGACATCGGCCTTGGTCAGCGCCTGCACGTCCCAGGCGTGCTGCACGGCAGCGCGCGGCAGGTTGAAGCCGGGATTGCCGACCAGGAAGCCGTCATACTGCTCGGGCATGCGCTCGGCAGCCACCATGGTGTGGCGGCCGCCATTGGAACAGCCGGCGATGTAGGAGTAGTCCGGCTTCCTGCCGTAATGCGCCGAGACGATCGCCTTGGCGATCGGCGCCAGCGTGATGTCGGCCGAATAGCCGTAGTCGCGGCGCGCCTGCGGATCGAGCCCGAAGGCTGAGCCGGACGCAAGCCCGCGCGGCTTGTTGGCGGGATCGCTGCCGGAGTGGCCGCTGTCCGACGACAGCACGGCAAAGCCGCGGGCGAGCGGCGTCACACCGCCGCTGACGAGACCGTCGGCCTTGTCGCCGAGCGCCGGCACCACCACGCCGTCATTGCCGCCATTGACCTGATGCAGGAAGCGGCCGTTCCAGGTCTCCGGCAGCCTGATCTCGAACTGGATCGCATAGGCATGGCCATCGACGCCGGTGCGCTCGTTGACCTTGCCGGAGAGAATGCAATGCCGCGGCAGCCCGTCGGCGGCCTCCTGCAGCTTCGATCCCGTCAAGGTCAGCCCGGGGACCTTCAACGCCTCGGCCGTCACCTTGCTGCAGGCAACATCCTCAGCCCGCACCGCCTCCATCCCGGTTACGCACAAGATCCCTGCTGCGGCCAAAAACGACGCCCCGGTTCGGATCATGCATTCCCCCTGATGATGCTTCTCGTTTGGGGCAGTTAAACGCGGAGGCCAGCCAATGTAAATCTCCGACATCGCGCCGTATCGCCTGCGTCAGTGCAATTGCCAGATCTCGAACGGCCGGTCGTAGCCGCGCACCGACACCGCGCCGTGGAAGACGGCGTCGCGCGCCCCGTCGCCGGCCGCCTGCCGCACCTCGCTCGAGATCAGGAGTTGCGAATCGAACTCCTTGTTCAGCGCCTCGAGCCGCGAGGCGAAGTTCACGGTGTCACCGATGACGGTATACTCTTTGCGCCGCGGTGAGCCGATGCTGCCGGCGACCACCTCGCCCAGATGTATGCCGATCCCGATCCTGAGCTGCCAGGACGACGATGCGTTGACGCGCTCCATCGCAGCCACCATCTCGCGCGCAGCAACGACCGCCTGCACGGCGGCATCGCGCGACTCGAACGGCGCGCCGAACAGCGCCAGGAAGCCATCGCCGAGGAATTTGTTGACGATGCCGCCATGACGCTCGAGGATCTCCACCAGCACCGCGAACGCTCCGTCGAGACGATCGACAACCTGCTGCGGCGTCTTCGACCGCGCCGCCGCGGTGAAGCCGCGGAAGTCGACGAACATCACCGCGACCTCGTGGATGTCGCGCGCCTCCGCGGTCCCCTCCTTCATCAGGCGCTCGACGACCTGGGGCGAGACGTGCTGGCCAAACAAATCCGTGACGCGGTCGCGCGCCGACGCGGCCTCGATGCTCGCCGCGAACTGGCGTCGCAGCTGCACGCTGACGGCACCGGCGAGCATCCCGCACAACAGGATGATGAAGCTGCGCTCACCGTGATAATAGATCTCCGGATTCTGGCTGAGATCGATCGAAGGCCGGTCGAACAGCGCCACCACCAGCAGCTCCACCGCAGCAACCAGACCGGTGAAGCTCGACAGCCAGAAATCGAGACGAAGCGTCGAGAGAACGATGAAGATGAAATAGACCAGCGGCGCGCCGAAGCCCAGCGCCTTGTCGTGGCCGATGCCCTCGATCTGCAGGATGAGGACGAACGTTGGCAGCGAGGTCTCGACCAGGGCGCTGACATAGCGCCAGATCACCGGTACGTCCCGGCCGTGGCGGATGTCCGCCTTGATCCTGAACAGGATGAGAGTCTGGAAGCTGATGAATGCGACGATGATCGCGTAGACGTAGAGGACCCCGGTTCGGGTCGGCCAGATCCACTCCGAGATCTTCGGCTCGAAGATTTCGACCAGCACCGATATCACGAGAAACAGAGCCGCAGTGGCGATCAGCGCCCTCACCCGCAGCAGCTCGGTGTTCAACGTCTGACGCATCAGCGCCTGGTCGAACTCGGCCGGCGCTCCCGCCGGCGCTTCGTTCGCCTGTCCTGCTCCTCCCACGATCTGCATCTTGCCTCAGCCGTTCCTGCTCCCGGCCGCCATTGTGCCTCAATCGAGGGTGCGGCGGAAGCGCAGGACGGCGACCGTCATGGCGAACAGCATGAGGCCAAACAGGGCGATCGTATCATGCTGCAGGTTCTGGAGCGTCGAGCCCTTCAGCATGATGGCGCGGACGATCCGCAGATAGTGCGTCAGCGGCAGGCATTCACCGAGCACTTGCGCCCATTGCGGCATGCCGAGAAAGGGAAACATGAATCCGGACAACAGGATGCTCGGCAGGAAGAACATCATCGAAAGCTGCATTGCCTGCAGCTGGTTCTGCGCCAGGGTCGAGAAGGTGTAGCCGATCGAGAGGTTGGTCGCGATGAACAGCGTCGACAGCAGCGCCAAAAGCAGCAGGTTGCCCATGATCGGAACGCCGAACAGCAGGACGCCGATGCCGATGATGATCGTCGCCTGCAGGAAGCCGACCATCACATAGGGGATGATCTTGCCGAGCATGACCTCGACCGGCTTGATCGGCATCGACAGCAGGCTCTCCATCGTGCCGCGCTCGATCTCGCGCGTCACCGAGAGCGCGGTGAAGATCAGCATGGTCATGGTCAGGATGGTGCCGACGAGGCCCGGCACGATGTTGAGCCGCGACGACGCCGCCGGGTTGTAGCGCGCGTGGGCCCTGATCTCGAACGGCGTCGTGACGGGATTGCCGGTGTAGAGATCGTGCGCGAGCGCGGTCTGCACGATCATGCCGAGCGAGGACAGCGCCGATGACGCCGCGACCGGATCGGTCGCGTCGGCCGCGACGAGCAGGGCCGGCCGGTCGCCGCGGCGGACCGCGCGCTCGAAGCCACGCGGGATCTCGACGCCGAACAGGACCTTGCCGGACAGCAGGAGATCGTCGAACTCGGCGACGCTGCTGACCTCCCGGGTGAAGCGGAAATAGGCGGTGTTCTCCATCGCCTTCAGGATCGAGCGGCCGAGATCGCTGTCCTCCTGCAGCAGCACCGCCGCCGGCAGATGATGCGGCGTGGTGTTGATCGCGTAGCCGAACAGCATCAGTTGCATCACCGGGATCATCACGATCATCGCAAACGAGACCCGGTCGCGCTTGAGCTGGATGAACTCCTTGACCAGCATCGCGTAGGTGCGCCGCCAGAAGCCGAAGCGCGGCTCGGAAGACGCGTGATGGACGGCTGCGTCGCTCATTGGAAATTGTCCCGTGAACGGTTCATCAGGTCGATGAAGACGTCCTCGAGCGAGGGCGCGGCGGGCTGCCAGTGCAGATCAGCCTTGTCGCGCCAGGGCGCGATCGCAGCGTCCAGCGCGTCGCGGTCGCGGCCGGACACGTGCAGGCTGGTGCCGAACGGCGCCACCATGTCGACCCCCGGCTTGCCGGTGAGGTCCGCCGCGAGCTCGCGCAGATCGTCGCCGCTCACCGTATACGTGGTGAGCGCCGATTGCGCGATCACCTCCGAGACGGCGCCGTGCACCAGCAGATGACCATAGGCGATATAGGCGATCTCGTGACAGCGCTCGGCCTCGTCCATGTAGTGGGTCGAGACCAGCACGGTCAGCCCTTCGCCGGCGAGCGCATGGATCTCGTTCCAGAAGTCGCGCCGCGCCTTGGGATCGACGCCGGCGGTGGGCTCGTCGAGCAGCAGCAGTTGCGGATTCGGCAGGGTGCAGGCCCCGAGCGCCAGCCGCTGCTTCCAGCCGCCCGACAACTCGCCGGCGAGCTGCCGCTCGCGGCCGGCAAGCCCGAGCCGCTGCACCATGTCGCGCGCGGCCCGGCGCGGATCGGACATGCCATAGAGGCGCGCCACGAATTCGAGGTTCTCCCGCACCGAGAGGTCCTGATAGAGGCTGAAGCGCTGCGTCATGTAGCCCACCCGGCGCTTGATCTTGTCGGCGTCGCGACGGATGTCGAAACCGAGGCAGGTGCCCTCGCCGCCGTCGGGTGTCAGCAGGCCGCACAGCATCCGGATGGTCGTGGTCTTGCCCGAGCCGTTCGGGCCGAGAAAGCCGTAGATCGAGCCGCGCTTCACCTGCATCGACAGATCATGCACGACCTCGCGGCCGTCGAAGGACTTGGTCAATCCCTGGACGTCGATCGCGATCTCGGCGGGACCCGTTCCGTTCATTGCTTGTCCGCCACCGGGGTCTTCGGATCAGGCGTCCTGGAATGCGGATAGATGCTGACCGGCTGGCCGACGCGCAGCGCATCCGGCCGCGACGGCCGCGCCTGGATCAGATAGACGAGCTTGTTGCGCTCATCGAGGCTGTAGATCACCGGCGGCGTGTATTCCGCCGAGGTCGCGAGGAAATAGATTCTGGCCGTCAGATCATCAGCACAGTTGTCGCAGGTGACGCGGACCTCGTCACCGATCGCGAGCTTCGGCAGATCAGGCTCGGGCACGTAGAAGCGCAGCTTCATGTTGCCCGGCGGCATGATCGACAGCACCGGCCGTTGCGCCGCGACCATCTCGCCCTCGCGGAAGTAGATCTGCTGGATGGTGCCCGCGACCGGCGCCACGCCCTTGCGCCGTGCCAGCCGCGTCTGCGAGGTCACGAGATGGGCCTCGGCGACGCGCAGCGCCGAAACGGCGGAGTCGAGCGTCGCCTGTGTCCCCGCGCCCGTCTTGCTCAGGGCCGCGGCGCGGTCATAGGTCTGCTGCGCGTTGGCCAGCGTCGCCTTGGTCTGGTTGAGATCGGCCTGCTGCAGATCGTCGTCGACCGAATAGAGCGGATCGCCGACCTTGACCACGTCGCCCTCATGCACGTTCAGCTTCGTGATCCGACCCGCTTCGTCCGGGCTGACGAAGATCATGTCGGCCTCGACCCAGCCTTGATAGCCGGGATCGCGCGTCTCCTTGCAGGCGTTGAACGTGAAGGCCGTGACCAGCACGGCGAGGCAATGCAGCAGGCTCATGTCGGCCTCCTCGTGCCAAAGATCAGATCGAGATGGGTCTGCAGCATCGCTTCGGCGTCGAGCGGCGCGTGTCGCTCGAACAGGCTCTTCCACAGCACCGCGACCATCATTGGCGCGATCATCAATTGCGGGTGTTGCACCAGCTTGGGCTCGCGGATCTCGCCGCGCGTGATCGCCAACTGGATCAGCGCGCGCATGGCCGCGAGACCGCGGGAGACGACCTCGCGATAATAGAAATCGGCAATGGCCGGAAAGCGCGGCCCTTCCGCGATGATGAGCCGGACGAGATCGGCCCGCCGGGTGCCGGCGACCTCCTGCAGGAACATGCGCGCCAACGCCTCGACCATGTCGCGCACCGAGCCGCCGGCCGGCGGCGGCGCCGCAAGACGGCCGACGAAGGGCACGATCGCGGTCCGGATCAATTCCTCGAACATCGATTCCTTGTCCTTGAAGTGCAGATAGATCGTCCCCTTGGCGACCCCGGCCCGCTTGGCGACGTCGTCCAGCCGGGTCGCCGCGAAGCCTCGGGCGATGAACTCGTCCATCGCCGCCTGCACGATCGCCGCGCGGCGCTCTGCGGAGCGATCCGCCCGGCGCGACCCGCCAGCTCCCGCTGGCTTGACGGCCTGAACTCTGCGCTCGGACAATTTCGACGGCTTCGACATAGAACGATTATGACTGACTAGTCAGTCATTGTAAAGAGGCCTCGCAGATCCGTCGGCGCGGGTCAGGAGCCCTACCCGACCGCGCGCGGCCCCCTCGTCAGACGAAGTCGGCGCGATCACGCGCAGGACCTGATGTAAGGCCGATTGACCTCCCAGAGTTCGTCCACGATCTGGCGCGCGGCGGCCGCCGAGTTGACGACGGGATCGATGAGCAGCGCCTGCAGCGCGAGAGCCTTGGAGGCGGTCATGGCCGCCTGCACCGCCAGTTGCTGAACCTGAACCTGGACCGACATCAGCTTGGCGACTGCATCTGGAAGCGGGCCCAGCGACA
This sequence comes from Bradyrhizobium sp. SZCCHNRI2009, assembly GCF_032485115.1. Lineage (NCBI taxonomy): Bacteria > Pseudomonadati > Pseudomonadota > Alphaproteobacteria > Hyphomicrobiales > Nitrobacteraceae > Bradyrhizobium > Bradyrhizobium sp. SZCCHNRI2009. The sequence continues at coordinate 685,987 of NZ_JAUEUH010000001.1, read as the reverse complement.
CCGGATGGATACCGACGCGATCGGCGACAACGGGCACTTCGACCGCGGCCTCGGCAGCCAGGTTGGGAATGACGTGACGGTTCAGAACGACGCCGGACTCGATGACCTGCTTCCGATCGTGCAGCACCGAGCCGATCACGGTGACCGCGCGCTCTCCGGACGGCATTCGCCACCAGTCCGGCATGCCGGATTTGCCTGCCAGGACCTCGTCGATCTGCCGGATCAGCTTGGCCCGTTCCGCCTCGTCCCAGGCGAAGTCGTACCCGCTCTCGCCCGCTTCCCAGCCATAGGCGAGATACTCGCCGACATGGCTGTCGCCGCAGCCCAGCCAGAAGCCGAAGTCGCGCAACAGCGCCCGCGTCAGCGGCGCGACCTTGGGGTCGTGGCTCCCAGCCTTTTCGCGGAGCAGTGGATAGAGATCGGCCCCGGTGTCGCGATCCCGGATCTGCATGAGACATTGGAAATGGTTGAGCCCGGCGCCCCACACGTCCACGCGCTCCTCGGCCAGTTCCAGAATGGAAGCCACCTGGCTGCGCGCGATGAAGATGCCGTGGCACAGGCCGATATGCGCGAGGCGGCTGTGAAGCCCCAGCGCGAGGATGATGCGGCTCTCAGGATTGGAGAAGTTGATGAACAGCGCGTTCGGACAGCGCCGCTCCATCTCGCGCACGAAGTCGAATACGACCGGCAAGGTGCGGAGCGTGAAGAACAATGCGCCCGGCCCGCCATTCTCGCCCAGCGTGTGACGGATGCCGTATTTGCGCGGCACCTCGAAATCGAGCTTCCACAGGCGGTTGCGGTCGATCGCGGTGGCATGGATCACGAAGCCGGCGCCGTCGAACGCCGCGCGCCAATCCGTGGTCGCTTCGATCTTAAGGCCGGCGCCGGAGAGGTCGTTGAGCAGCCGGGCCAGTGCTTCCGACCGGGCAAGCCGGATCGGGTCGCGGCCGACCAGCACGAGCGTAGAACCCGCGAGATCATGCGTCGAGAACAGGTCCCGGAACACGCTGAGTCCAAAGGACGCGCTGCTCGCGCCGAGGAAGACGATCTTGGTGACGGCTGCCATGAGCAATTTGTGCCAGCGCCGCGCGTCCCCATTCCTGATCCAGATCAAACCGCCGCCCCAATGTTCGGCACGGCGGCGCGTCGATCGGTCTTGCCGATCAGCCGAAGTCGAGCACCACGCGACCGTCGATCTTGCCGGCCTTCATGCGGTCGAAGACGGTGTTGATCTCCGACAATGGCGCCGTGGTCACCTCGGCCGTCACCTTGCCGTCCGCGGCGAACGCGATGGCTTCGTCGAGATCACGCCTGGTGCCGACGATCGAGCCGCGCACGGTGATGCGCTTCAGCACGACATCGAAGATCGGTGTCGGGAATTCGCCCGGCGGCAAGCCGACGAGGCTGACCGTCCCCTTGCGGCGGACCATGTGCAGCGCCTGGGCAAAAGCCGGCGTCGACACCGCGGTGACCAGCACGCCATGCGCGCCGCCGCCGGTGATTGCGATCACCTGCGCCACGGCATCCTTGTCGAGCGCGTTGACGGCATGTTCGGCGCCGGCCTGCAGCGCGAGTTTCAGCTTGTCCTCGGCGATGTCGAGACCGATCGCCTTCAGCCCCATCGCCTTCGCATACTGGATTGCAACATGACCGAGGCCGCCGACGCCGGAGACCACCACCCACTCGCCCGGCCGCGCGTCGGTCTCCTTCAAACCCTTGTAGGTGGTGACGCCGGCGCAGAGGATCGGGGCGATCCTGGCGAAATCCACATTGGCCGGCAGACGCGCAGCGAACGCCGCGGATGCGATCACGTATTCGGCAAAGCCGCCATTCACGCTGTAGCCGGTGTTGTGCTGGTGCTCGCACAAGGTCTCCCAGCCGGTCTCGCAATACTCGCAGCGCAGGCAGGCATCGTGCAGCCACGCCACGCCCACGGCGTCGCCGACCTTGAAGTCGGTGACCCCGGGCCCGAGCGCCGCGACGATCCCGGCCGCCTCGTGTCCTGGGATGAATGGCGGCACCGGCTTCACCGGCCAATCGCCGGAGGCGGCGTGAAGGTCGGTGTGGCAGACGCCGCACGCCTTCACCCTGACCAGAAGCTCGCCGGGTCCCGGCACAGGATTCGGAACGTCCTCGATGTCGAGCGGCTTGCCGAAGGCTTTGACGACGGCGGCTTTCATGGTCTGCATCTGTCTGCTCCTCATGTCGCGGCGCAAACTAACGACGTCGGCGTATTCCGGGCTTGATCGGCATCAAGCCGCGCCGCTGCATGAAATAGCAGTTTGATGACAGTGCAATGTGCCCATGGCTGTCAGGCGTGAAATTTGAGTCCGTCGACGACCTTGTCGACCACCTTGCGCTCCGCACGAAACGCCAATCCCACCAGATTGAGATCGGTGCGCGCCACCGCCTTCACGACATCACGGTTGGCCTCGTCATGCGTGGTCTTGAACATGTCCTCGGTGTAGAGCGCCGGCTTCACGCTGCGCGACAGCGCCCGATCCAGAGCACGCGCCAGCGCGGCACGATCCGGCGCGCCGTAGATCAGGATCGGCTGTCCGATCAACGCGTGATACAGGGTTGCCGAGCCGTCCTCATAAGGTGCGCCGATGCATTCGGGAAATGCCGCGGCGATGCCGCTGGAAAGAAACGCCGCGACGTTGAGCTTCTGCCAGGCCTCGAGATCGTTGCGGATGATCAGCGCGATCTTGGTGTCGAATTGCATGCCACTTCCAGGGTTCGATGTCATCGAACCCCGAGAATAGCCGAGCCGTTCTCAGGGTGAAGCATCGAAATGAAAGCGGACGTGGAACCCCGGCAGCGGAGCCGCTGAGATCATCAGACTTGAATCAACCCTTGGCGTCGCATACCCAGGCGCGGATGACGCATTCCTTGCCGCCATATTTGTAGCATTCCCGGGTCGCTTCGTTGAGCGAGGTCGAGATCGTCGGCCGAACAGCATAGCCGTGGGCGCCGCAGGGATTGGTGAGATCGACCGCGAACGCCGCGCAGGCCTTCTTCATCGTCACCGCGGTGCAGTCCCCCTTGCACTGCTTGAGCGCCGCGGCCTTGGCGAGATGCTCCGCCGGATAGTCGAACGCCTGGCCATAGGCGGCGCACTGGCCAATGGCGAACGCGCCGGCCGCATGCGCCGGGCTGATAGCGCTGGTGTCTGCGATGCGCGCGGCACCAACGATCACGGTCAATCCAAATGCAAACAGCGCGAAACGTCGCGCGGCGGTCGAAATGATCACTCTCTCCTCCCCCGAGGCCCAATGTCGGCAAATCTAGCCGGGGGTCGTTGAAACTTGGTGAATGAGAGGTTGAGTCGGAGGGAAGTGGTAGCCCGCACGAGCGTAGTCGACATGCGTGCTCTCACGCACGACGTCCCGCATGTCGCTTACGCTCATGCGGGCTACGGGCTTCAACCGCGCCGCGCGGCTTCCAGCGCCTGCGGCGTGTCGATGTCGAGAAATGCACTGTCACCGTCGACCGGCACCTCGGCGACAGCCTCGGTGTGCTTGGCGATCAGGTGCCGCGCGCCGACATCGCCGTCCAGCGTCATCAGCTCGGCGAAGAAGCGGCGCGACCACAGCACGGGGTTGCCGCGGCGTCCCTCGGACACAGGCACCACGATCAAATTGCCGCGATCGGGCGCGAACGCGCCGATCAGACGGTCGAGCAGATCCGAGGACACCATCGGCATGTCACCCAGGCACACCACCGCGCCATCGACGCCCTCAGGCACCGCGGCGATGCCCGATTTCACCGAGCTGGCGAGGCCGCCGGCGAAATCCGGGTTGCGGACGAAGCGGACGTTGAGGTCGGACAGCGCCTGTTCGACCAGCTCGGCCTGATGACCGGTGACGACGATGACCTCACCGGCCTTGGAGGCCAGCGCCTGCTCGGTCACGATGCGAACCAGCTTCTTGCCGTCGAGCTCGGCCAGCAGCTTGTTCGGTCCACCCATGCGGGTCGAGCGTCCGGCGGCGAGCACGACGGCGGCAACCTTGCGTTCGCCCTCGGCCTCCGGCGTGGCGCGCGGCTGCGGCCGCGTCACGATCTCCATGAGGAGGCCACCCACACCCATGGCCGTGAGCTCGGCGCGGCTGACCTTGATGCCGGCGAGCAGCCGCATCAGCACCCAATCGAAGCCGTTCTCCGCCGGTGAGCGGGCGCAGCCGGGCGCGCCGAGCACCGGCACACCGCCGGCATTGCCGATCAAGAGCAGATTGCCGGGATCGACCGGCATGCCGAAATGCTCGATGGCACCGCCAATGCCGGTGATTGCGGCTGGAATGACGTCGCGGCGGTCGGCGATGGCGGACGCGCCGAACACGATGACGAGCTCGGCGCCCAGCGCCAGCAGCTCCCTGATCGCAGCAGCCAGCGCGGCCTGCTCATGCGGCACGCGGCGCTCGGCGATGATGGTGGCGCCGGCCGGTGCGAGCCGCTCTGCGGTGACGCGCAGCGTCTTGTCGATGACCTTGGGTGCGAGCCCCGGAAGAAGCGTCGAGACCACGCCGACGCGCTTGATCACATAGGAGGCGATGCTGAGCGCGCCCCTGCCCGCCGCCGCGACGGCGGCATCCCGCAGGCGGCCTTCGACGCCGAACGGGATCAGCTTGACGGTGCCGACCATCTCGCCTTCGACCACCGGCTTGAACGCCGGCAGGGTCGCAAAGGTGATGGCCTCGTCGACGCCGTTGATGCGCTCGACCGCGGCGCGGTCGATCATCAGCACGCCGGCCCGCGCCGCGAACAGATTGGCGCGCCCGGTGAAGGCGCGATCGTCGTGAATGCCCGCGCCGGCGACGACCTTGGCGACGTCGGCGGCCGCCTCGTCCTCGGAGACGTCGCCGGCCTCGAGCCGGACGACGACGATCTCCTTGACGCCTTCCCGGACCAGCGCCTCGACCTCCGCGGGACCGATCAGCGTGCCCTTCTTCAGCACCAATGATCCTTTGCGCAGGGTGTGCACCGTCACCCCGCCGATCGCCTCGGCTGGACTGGCAGGACCGAACTTCATGCCGCCTGCTCTTTCTCCTTGGCCGGCAGCCGCAACGTGGCGGTGATCTCGGCCATGATCGAGACCGCGATCTCCGACGGCGACACCGCGCCGATGGCGAGCCCGATCGGCGCATGGATGCGGGCAATGTCGGCATCGCTGGCGCCCTGCGCGCGCAGCCGATCACCGCGCTTGGCGTGCGTCTTCCGCGAGCCGAGCGCGCCGATATAGAAGCAGTCGCGCGAGAAGGCGTGCAGCAGCGCCGGATCGTCGATCTTCGGATCATGCGTCAGCGCGACAAAGGCGGTGTAGTGATCGACGTTGAGCGGGGGCAGCGCCACGTCGGGCCATTCGGCGATCAGCGGCACGTCAGGGAAGCGCTCGGGGCTGGCGAAAGCCGTGCGCGGATCGACGACGGTGACGTCATAGCCCAGCGACTTGGCGATCGGCGCCAACGCCTGGCTGATATGGACGGCGCCGACGATCACGAGCTTGGCCGTCGGCGCGTAGACGTTCAGGAACAGCCGCTTGCCGTCCACCTCGACCATGCCGCTCTTGCCCATGCGCAGATGGGTCGACAGCTCGTTGCGCAGCGGATCGTTGGCGATGGCGGCGGCCCTGACCAGGCGCTGCGCCCCGGAGCCGACGTCGGTGACGAGAATCGCCGGGCGACGCGCGGCACGCTCGGCGTTCAGTTCGGCCAGCGTTGCAGGCTGCATGGATCAACCCACCTTCTCGACGAACACGCGGATGGTGCCGCCGCAGGACAGCCCGACATTCCAGGCCGTCTCGTCGGCGACGCCGAACTCCAGCATCTTGGGCTGGCCGCTGGAGATGACGTCCAGCGCCTCGGTGACGACGGCGCCCTCGACACAGCCGCCGGACACCGAGCCCAGGAAGGTGCCCTCATCGTTGATCACGAGGTTGGAGCCGACCGGGCGCGGCGCCGAGCCCCAGGTCTCGACCACGGTGGCGAGCGCCACGCCGTGACCGGATTTGTGCCAGTCCTCGGCGGCCCTGAGGATGTCTTCGTCGCGGTTGAGCATGGTCATCTCCCTCTCAGGCGGCGGGCCGGATCGCGCTGCGCTGGTGGGGCGGCAGCGGCGACGACAGCGCCGAGATCAGCGTCTCGATCGAAGTCAAGTTATGTACCGGGCGGAATTCGTCAACGTGGGGCAGCATGGTTTTGATGCCCTGCGCCTTCGCCTCGAAGCCGGAATAGCGCAGCAGCGGATTGAGCCAGATCAGCCGCCGGCAGGAGCGGTGCAGCCGGTCCATCTCGAAGGCAAGCTTGCTGTCGGCCTCGCGCTCCAGCCCGTCGGAGATCAACAGCACGATCGCGCCCTGCCCGAGCACGCGGCGCGCCCACTGCTTGTTGAAGGTCTGCAGCGAGGTGGCGATCCGGGTCCCGCCGGCCCAGTCCTCGACATTGGCCGAGCAGCTCGCCAGCGCCTCGTCGGGATCGCGCTGGCGCAGCGCCCGGGTCACGTTGGTCAGCCTCGTGCCGAACAGGAACACCGAGACGCGCTTGCGCGCGTCGGTGATGGCGTGGAGGAAATGCAGGAACAGGCGGGTGTACTCGCTCATCGAGCCGGAGATGTCGAGCAAGGCCACGATCGGCGCCGGCTTCTCGATCCGCCCCAAGCGATGAAAGTTGATGATCTCGCCCTCGGTGCGCAGCGCCTGACGCAGCGTCTTGCGCATGTCGATGCGACGGCCGCGCGGATCGGCGGTGTGGCGGCGGGTCTTCAGCTCGGCCTGCGGGAGCCGCATCTTGGCGATGGCGCGCGCAACCTCGGCGATCTCCGCCGCGCTCATCTGCGCAAAGTCCTTCTTCTGCAGCACCTCGCGGTCGGACACCGCGAGCCGCAGGTCCTGCTCCTGCGCCTTCGGCTCCTCATGGGTCTGCGGCTGCGACATCGCCTCCTGGACCCGGCGCGAGGCCGGCGGCGGCTTCTTCTTGGCGTGATCCGGCAGCGGCACCGAATCGAGCATCGACTTCCACTCCTCGGCCGGGCGGAAGAACAGGTCGAAGGCCTGAGAGAAGATCAGCGCATGCTCGTGGCGCTTGACGAAGATCGATTCGAGCGTGGTGAAGACGTCCGCACGCTTGCCGATGTCGATGACCTCGAGCGCGGTCATCGCGTCGATCACGGCACCCGGACCGACCGGCAGGCCGGCGGCACGCAGCGCCCGCGCAAAGCCCGCGATGTTGTCGGCGATGCCGCCGGTCGGCGGCGCGAGGTGATTGATGCTTGTGGGCACGTTCTGATCCCTCGTCCGCTTCGCACACGCCTCAAATTGAGCTCGTCATTCCGGGGCGCCCGGAGGGTGAGCCCGGAATCCATACTCACGATCGTGGTTATGGATTCCGGGCCTGCGTGCTGCGCACCCATCCCGGAATGACGACCTTTATTGTGGGCACCGGCGTGAACTACGTCTCGTTGGTCGCGTCCTTGATCGCCTTCTGCAACGCATCGCCCTGCATGCGGGCGATGTCGTCCTGATATTTCAACAGCGCGCCCAGCGTGTCGCCGACGACCTCGGCGTTTAGCGAGCGCGCGTCGAGCTCGGTCAGCGCCGTGGCCCAGTCGAGCGTCTCGGCGACGCCGGGCGACTTGTAGAAGTCCTGGTCACGCAGCGCCTGAACGAAGCGCACGATCTGCTGCGACAGCCGCTGCGAGATGCCCGGCAGCCGCGTCTTGACGATGGCGAGCTCGCGCTCGGCGGAGGGATAGTCGACCCAATGATACAGGCAGCGCCGCTTCAGCGCGTCATGGATCTCGCGGGTCCGGTTCGAGGTGATGATGACGATCGGCGGATGCGGCGCCTTGACGGTGCCGAACTCCGGGATCGTGACCTGGAAATCGGAGAGGATCTCGAGCAGATAGGCCTCGAACGCCTCGTCCGCGCGGTCGAGCTCGTCAATGAGCAGAACCGGCGCGCCGGCGACATCCGGCTCCAGCGCCTGCAGCAGCGGGCGCTTGATCAGGTAGCGGTCGGCGAAGATGTCCGACGTCAATTGATCGCGGTCGACCTCGCCGCCCGCTTCCGCCAGCCGGATCGCGATCATCTGCGCCGCTGAATTCCATTCGTAGACGGCGGAGGCGACGTCGAGACCCTCGTAGCACTGCAGCCGGATCAGCTTGCGGCCGAGCGCCGCCGACAGGACCTTGGCGATCTCGGTCTTGCCGACGCCGGCCTCGCCTTCGAGGAACAACGGCCGGCCCATGCGCAGCGACAGATAGGTCACCGTCGCCAGCGATCGCTCGGCCAGATAGCCGCGCGAGGACAACAATTCGAGCATCGCGTCGACCGATGCTGGCAGGGCCGGAGCACTCATGGGCGAGACCGCTTCCTTCTTCACGCGTCCGTCACGAAGCCGGAGCCTCGGGTTCGGCGGCTCCCTCCGACGCGGTTGAGGCCTTGGCGCCGGCATTGGCCGCATCGACCGCACGGCGCGCCAGCACGCCGATCAGATGGGCACGATATTCGGCGCTGCCGTGGATGTCGCTGTTGAGGCCTTCGGCCGAGACCGGAATGCCCTCCAGCACCTTCGGCGAGAAGCGCTTCTGCAGCGCCTCCTCGAAGGCGGTGACGCGGAACACGCCATTGCCGCCGGCCCCGGTCACCGCAACGCGCACGTCGGACGGACGGCGGGCGACGAACACGCCGACCAGCGCGTAGCGCGAGGCCTGGTTGCGGAACTTGACGTAGGCCGCCTTCTTGGCCAGCGGGAAGCTCACCTTGGTGATGATCTCGTCCGGCTCCAGCGCGGTCGTGAACAGACCGAGGAAGAACTCCTCGGCCTTCAGCTTGCGCTTGTTGGTGACGATGGTGGCGCCGAGCGCGAGGCATGCGGCCGGATAGTCCGCGGTCGGATCGTTGTTGGCGATCGAGCCGCCGATGGTGCCGCGATGGCGCACCGCGGGATCGCCGATCAGGCTCGCCAGATGGGCCAGCGCCGGAATCGCCTCGCCGACGGTTGCGGAGTTGGCGACGTCGGCGTGACGCGCCATCGCGCCGATGACGAGGTTTCGGCCCTTCACCTCGATCGTATCGAGCCCCTCGACATGGGAGAGATCGACCAGATGCGGCGGGCTCGCGAGCCGCTGCTTCATGACCGGCACCAGCGTGTGGCCGCCGGCGACCAGCTTGGCGTCTTCGTTCTTGGTGAGGAGATTGGCGGCCTGGCGCACGGTCGCCGGCCGATGATATTTGAATTCGTACATGGGGGAATGTCCTGTGCGCAGCGGGCCGACTAAGGCAAGGTCAGACGTTTAGGCGAGGTCCGATTTGGCCATCGCCTTGGCGCCGGCGGCGATCGATTGCACGATGTTCTGATAGCCCGTGCAGCGGCAGAGATTGCCCTCGAGCTCCTCGCGAATGGTCTCGTCGCTGAGCTCATGTCCCTTGCGGTGGACGAGGTCGACCGCGGTCATGATCATGCCCGGCGTGCAGAAACCGCATTGCAGGCCATGATGCTCGCGAAACGCCTCCTGCATCGGATGCAGCGGCGCGCCGTCGGCAGCGAGTCCCTCGATCGTCCTGACCTCATGACCATCGGCCATCACGGCCAAGGTCGTGCAGGACTTCACTGCCTTGCCATCGAGATGGACGACGCAGGCGCCGCATTGCGACGTGTCGCAGCCGACATGGGTGCCGGTGAGGCGCAGATTCTCGCGCAGGAACTGCACCAGCAGCGTCCGCGGGTCGACGTTCGCCGTGACGGGATTACCGTTCACAATCATGGAAATCTTGGCCATTCAGGACTCTCTATTATCCGCGCGACAGCGTTGCACTGCAGCGCAGCCCAGCAAAATCAGTCGAAAACCATCATATGGGCGCTCCCGGCGGCGGGCAACCTCGCCCCCGGCCGCGCATGGGTCGGTTGCGGTCAGCCTTGAACGGCTTTGGCGAAGTTGGCGAAGAATTCGTCGGCGAGCTTCTTTGCGGTGCCGTTGATCAGCCGCTGGCCGAGCTGCGCCAGCTTGCCGCCGATCTGCGCTTCGACATTGTAGGTCAGCAGCGTGCCGCCGTCCTTGTCCGCCAGCGCGACGACCGCGCCACCCTTGGCGAATCCGGCGACACCGCCCTCGCCTTCGCCGGAGATCTTGTAGCCGTTCGGCGGATCGAGATCGCTCAAGGTCACCTTGCCTTTGAAGCGCGCAGAGACCGGTCCGACCTTCATCTTGGCAACGGCGCGGAGGCCGCCATCCTCGGTCCTCTCCAGCTCCTCGCAGCCGGGAATGCAGGCCTTGAGCACCTCCGGATCATTCAGCTTGTCCCAGACCTGCTCTCGCGGAGCGGCCAGCTGGACTTCGCCCGTCATCGTCATAGCCATGTGCATCTCCCCCCGATTGGCGCGGTTAGAGGCATTCAAGTAAAGCACCGAACGCCCAAAAGGAAGGGCGAGCAGCGCCCGGAAGCGTTGCAGAAAAGCCGGGCACCGCAGCATTCCGGACCTCGCCGCCGTCGGGTTTTGATTGGCAGACGGCGGCGGCGGTGGTTAGTTCGCCATCAAATCTGCACGATTCCTCCGGCGGCGCGGCCGCCTGCGACAAGGATTCCGCCCATGCCGATGATCGATGCCGACGGCTGTCTGTTGAATGTCACCGTCGAGGGCCGCGACGGCGGGCCGACCCTGATGCTCTCGAACTCGCTCGGCTCGACGCTGCAGATGTGGGAGCCGCAGATGCGCGCCTTCACGCAGGTGTTCCGCGTGATCCGCTATGACCGGCGCGGTCATGGCAAGTCGCAAGTGCCGCCCGGGCCCTACTCGATCGAGCGATTCGGCCGCGATGCGCTGGCGATTCTCGATGACCTCAACATCGAAAAGGTGCACTGGTGCGGCGTGTCGATGGGCGGCATGGTCGGGCAGTGGCTCGCCGCCCATGCTCCTGAACGCATCGGCAAGCTCGTGCTCGCCAACACCACCTGCTACTACCCCGATCCGGCAATCTGGGACGTCCGCATCAAGGCGGTCGAGGACAGCGGACTCGCTGGAATCGCCGACACGGTCATCGCTGGCTGGCTGACGCAGGAGTTTCGTGATCACAATCCTGATGTCGCCGACCGGATGAAGGCAATGCTCGTGGCCACCCCTGTCGGCGGCTATCTTGCCTGCTGCGCGGCGCTGCGTGCCCTGGACCTGCGTGAGGATCTGCCGGCCATCAAGAGCCCGACCCTCGTCGTGGCCGGCCGCTACGACAAATCGACGCCGATCGCGATGGCCGAAGCAATCCGCAGCCGCATCCCCGGCGCCAGCATGACCATCGTCGATGCCGCGCACATCTCGAATGTCGAAGCGGCGGGCCAGTTCAACGATGCCGTGCTGGGCTTTCTGACCCAGCACTGATGCACCGAGATGGATCGGGGCGTCATGCCTGCTGCGGCGACGGCGTCGCCGTGGGCTCCATCTTCGGCGAAGCGGATGCGGAAGACGGCGAGGCTTGCGTCGTCGGCTTCTCCACCAGCATGACGATGGCCGTGCCGAGCAGCATCAGGAGTTCCGTGGCATGCAGACGCAACGCCTGGGGCTCCCCGACTTTGGCAGCCATGATCATGCTGAAGAAGGCGAGCATGCTGCCGAAGCCGAGCCCGATCGACAGCGCCTCGACATAGCCGGCCACCTTTCGCACCCGCGGAACCAGGATCAGCACCAGGAACATCGCGAAGAAGCCTGCGACCGTCAGTCGCGCCAGCGCAAGCAGCCAGGCGGCGCGAACCGTCTCGATGCCCGACAGCTGCAGGTGGTCGCTGATGAACAAGGCCACCGCGATATTCGGCCGCGCGAACAACCCCTGGATCGGCGACACCATGATCTGAAACGCGATGATGGTCCAGGCGGGCACGAAATAGAGCGCCAGCAGCACACCGTTGACGCAGCTGAGCCGCCAATTCCTGATCACGCAATCCTTGATCATGTCACGCCCACCTTTGCATCCCATCAACTGCCCGTCCGGCCGATTTCCAGACGAGCTAACGCCCGGCAAACGCGCCCGGCAATTTAAACCATTCGTTTACCTTAACAGGGTGGCGACGGGCGCGATCCATTAACGGTCACCGTCCAAGAGACCGTGCCGATGACCTCGCCGATCAGGCCTCGACTTCCCGCGTGACAACGGCCTTCCCGGCCATCAATGCCTCCTCGAACGTCTGCATCGTATCCGACATTGCGCGCCCGCTTTGTCTTCAGCACCGCGATGCGGCTGCTCCGCTGAATGATCGCCGTAACCGACGCCTGCATCGGGGTCACGATCGAGCGCCGGCAGTCCGATCGCGTCGATGGCCGCTGCACCGCAATTATGTGCGCCGCGCCATCGTTCCTTTTGACTATCGTCAAAGTAGCTAGACAATGTGATACTATCTTAAGACGAGCGCTGCTGCGTTTCGCACAGCTCGATCGTGATGCGGCAAGCAGCCGCCGAGCGGGAGTACTGCATGAGACTGGCTCGGATATTCATCGGCATCCTCCTGCTCGCCGGCGGCCTCTACATCCTGGTCGGCGAGCATTTCGCCGGAACTTCAGGCGACGCGACCGTCAATGCCCGGCTTTACGTCGTGCGCGCGCCGATCGAAGGCCGCGTGACGCTGGGGGTGAGCAATATCGGCGCCAGGGTCAACGCCGGGGAACTCATGGCCGAGATCGTCGACGACCGGTTCGACACCACGCGCCTGCTCAATCTCGAGCGCGACCGTGACGAGCAGAAGATCGCGCTCAAGCGGGTTCCGGCGCAGCGTTCGGCGCTCGAGCAGGCGCGGGCCGCCTTCGCGGCCCAGTCGGCCAACTACAAGACCGGCCGCGTCCGCCAGATCGCGGCACGCATCGCCGAGGCCAAGGCGGCGGAGGATGCCGCGGCCGCCCGGCTGAAGCTCGCGGATCTCACCTTCACGCGGGCCAACGAGCTGAAGGAACGCGGGGTCCAGACGGTCGCCGGCCTCGACCAGGCCAGCGCCTCGCTCGATATCGCCAAGCAGGATTTGGAAAGCGCGAAACAGCGCAGCAACTATGTCGAGACCGAGCTCGGCTCCGCGCAATCGGGGGTCTTCATCGGCGACTCCTACAACGACGTGCCGTTCTCGATGCAGCGCATTCACGAGCTCGACCTGCGCCTCGCCGAACTTGCCGTGGACGAGCAGCAGATCCAATCCCGCCTGGTCCAATACGAGCAGCAGATCAACGCCGAACGCGTCCGGATCAACCGGCTGACCTCGGCGACGCTGAGGGCCCGCGTCCTGGGCATGGCCTGGGATTTCCTCGTCGACGATGGCGAATATGCCCGTCGCGGTCAGGATCTCGTCAAGCTGGTGGACTGCAACAGTCTCGTGGTGACCGCGAGCGTTCCCGAAAGTCTCTACGCCCGTCTGTCGATCGGCGCCCCGGTGCAGTTCCGTCTGTTCGGAGACGACCGGATATTCGATGGGACGGTGACACGTCTCGGCGGCTCGGGCGCCTCGCAACTCTACGCCAATCTCGCCGTCGGCCCGACGCCGCAGCACTTGCAGCGCTTCGACGTCACCGTTGCGGTGCCAGATCTCGCCAAGCAGCCGGATCTGTCCTGCGCCATAGGGCGCACCGGCCGGGTGATCTTCACCAGCGGACCGATCGCGGCATTGCGCGGCTTCGTCGCCCGGTACGGCTACTGATGCCGACGCTGTCACCATTCCTGTCCGCGTTCGCAGTCGTTGCGATCATCGTAGGGCTGCGCGTCCTGGCGTTGCCTCTCCTGGACCCGAAGATATGGTACTGGCGGACCCTGCTCCTCAGCGGCTCGATCCTGCTGGCCTGGCGCTATGTCGCCTGGCGCTTCACCGAGACCCTTGCTCCGCCCGGCCTCACGCCGGATGGGATCCTCAGCTGGGGCTTCGCCATTCTCGAAGCGCTCACCGTTGTTTCGTCGTCCTTCGCCTTCCTGATCCTGACCAGGACCAAGGAGCGGACGACGGAGGCTGATCGCCATGCCGGCTGGTGGCTTCCGAGGCCGCCGCCTCGGGTCGACATCTTCATCACCACCTACAACGAGCAGCTCGAGGTCCTGGAGCGAACCATCGTCGGCGCCAGGGCGATCACCTATGCGGCATTGCGCGTCTTCGTCCTCGACGACGGCAGCCGCGCCTGGCTCCGGGATTACTGCACCGAGCACGGCATCGGCTATGTCGCCCGCACCGACAAGTCGCACGCCAAGGCCGGCAACATCAACAATGCCTTGCGGCTGCGCGCGGCGGATGCGGACCGGCCGGAGTTCGTCGCCGTTCTCGACGCCGACTTCGTGCCTCATCTCGACTTCGTCGAGCGGACGCTCGCGTTGTTCCACGATCCGGCTGTCGGCCTCGTACAGACGCCCCAGCACTTCTTCAACCCGGACCCGATCCAGCACAATCTCGGCATCGGCGCGTCCTATCCCGACGAGCAGCGCCACTTCTTCGACAACGTCGAGCCGGCGCGCGACGCCTGGGGCATCGCAATGTGCTGCGGCACCTCCTCGATATTCCGCGTCTCCGCCGTGGAGATGATCGGCGGCGTGCCGACCGAGAGCGTCACCGAGGATTTCCTGCTCACGCTGCGCCTGTCCGCGCACGGCTACCAGACCGTGTACCTGAACGAGGCGTTGTCGGAGGGATTGGCGCCGGAAGGCCTTGCGGAATACGTCACGCAGCGCGGTCGCTGGTGCCTCGGCCTCATGCAGATCGTGCGCAACGTCTACAATCCATTCGGCTCCCATGGTCTCGATTTCTTCCACCGGCTCAGCGTGCTCGACTCGCTGCTCTACTGGACGTCGACCTATCCGTTCCGCCTCGCCGCGCTGATCTGTCCACTGCTCTACTGGTGGGGCGGGGTGACGGTGGTGAACGCCTCGATCGCCGACATCATCCGGTATTACGGCCCCTATTATCTCTCGATCATGTACACGCTGAACTGGCTGTCCAAGGGACTGTTCATTCCGATCGTCAACGATGTCTCGCAGATCGTCGCCGCCTGGCCCGTGCTCCGCGCCGCCGCTCTCGGCCTGCTCTCCCCCGGTCCGCACAAATTCTCAGTGACCGCCAAGGGCGGCGATCGCGCCAAGATCATTGTCCAATGGCCGCTGATGCGGCCCTTCCTGATCCTGATGGCGCTGACGATCGGTGGCATGATCGTGTCGCTGACGTCCGATTTCGTCTTCAATACCACGGGGACCGCGGGAGACGGCGTCATCGTCGTGATGTTCTGGACGATCTACAACATTCTGGTGCTGTCGGTGGCGATCGCCGTGTGCATCGACCGTCCACGCTACAACCGGCCGCAACGCCAGATCGTCGAGCCGATAACCCTGACGGTCGACGGCGAGCCGCAACGCGGCTGGATCGTCAATCTCGGCCCCGGCGGCGCACGCGTCAGCGGTCCGGTCGGCCTTGCGACCGGCGCCATCGGCACGCTCACCCTGCCCCTGATCGGCGATATCCCAACCAAGGTCGCGGCTCCGACGAACGACGGCTACCGGCTCATATTTGCGGTGACGCCGCAGCAGCGCGCCCAGATCATCGAGCGGCTGCACACCGCGAGCGGAGTGCCCGGCGCCGACAGCGGCGATCTCGGCCGCATGCTGAAAGAAATCGCGCGAGCCGTGGCCGATTGAGGAGAAGACAATGACGAGGCGACGGTGGAGCTTACAGACAGCGGTGTTCCTCGGCGGCACGACACTGATCGTCGTGACGGCGCTGGCCGTTGCCATCCTCTATTCGGCGTCGCTGCAGCGGCGCGGCGAGGAGCTCGCGATCGAGCAGCTGAGGACGCGCGGTGAGCTCAGCGCAAACCTGCTGGCGCGACAGTTGTACGGCACGTGGAGCGACGTGTCGCGGCTCGCCGCGATCATCGACCCCGCCGACGTCGCCGAGGCGCGCCGGCAGATCCAGTTCGTGAGCCAGTTCCAGCCGCGCTATGCCTGGCTCGGCATCGCCGACTCCGGCGGCAAGGTCATCGCGAGCAAGGACCGGATGCTGGAAGGACAAAACGTCGCCGACCTGCGCTGGTTCCGGCATGGACTCGGGGTGCCGACGGCGGTCGATGATCGCGAATCAGAGGCCCTGGGCCGGATGTTGCAGGCCGCTTCGGGACCGGACCGCTTGATCGCCATGTCGGCTCCGCTCGTGCACGACGGCGCCCCCGCCGGCGTCATCGGGGCCCAGATCGATTGGAAATGGGTGATCGAATCCGTCGCGGCGCTGGCGTCGCGCGACATCGATCTGGTGTTGCTGTCGCGCGAGAGCATCGTGCTGTTCGGCCCGCCGGATCTCGTCGGCAAGCAACTGACGATCGGCTCGGCGCAGGCCGCAAGCCGCGGGGCCTCGGTCGCGCTCATCGAGCGATGGCCCGACGGCAAGGATTATTTCACCCTCACGTTCCCCACCGTGAAGTACGCCGATCTGCCGAGCTTCGGCTGGTCCCTTCTGATCCGGCAGGACGCCGTTGCCGCGATGGTGCCGACCCGCCAGCTTGTGCGCTCGTTTTGGTTCAACGTTGCCGGTGGCGTGTTCTCGATCCTGGTGCTGCTCAATTTCGCCGCGAAATGGGTGGTGACGCCGATGCGCCGTCTTGCCCAGGCCGCCGAGACCATGGTGAAAGATCCGTTTTCTGGCATGGTGGCTCGGGAAACCCGGTATGATGAGGCGACACGGCTGCGCGACGCCTTGGTCAGGCTCCAGTCGAAGCTGATGGCAAAAGTGCCTGGTTCGACGGAAGACAGCGGTAGCGGCATATAGCGGCGCCAGCAACCAGTGCGAGAACCCTCCTTTTCGGCGCTACGTGCTGGGTTCCCAAGCGGTCATTTGATGGCGACGGCCGGCCCCGAGGAAGGCAGGGGAACCGCGCCATCAAAGGAGGCGGGATAAGCCCGCAATTGTGGCACTGCACGCTGTTGCGGCACCCGGTTCCGAACTGTTAGTACTGCCGCACGCGTCGCCTTGGGCGCGGGTGCGTCTCCAGGCATACCGGCACCCGCTCTACAAGGCCCCCGCCGCGTTGCGAACCGGTATCGGCAGTCTCACTCACGGCAGTTCATGGATTATTTCGCGCAACAGCTCATCAACGGCCTCGTCCTTGGCTCGATCTACGGCCTGATCGCCATCGGCTACACCATGGTCTACGGCATCGTCGGCATGATCAATTTCGCCCATGGCGACATCTTCATGATCGGCGGCTTCATCGCGCTGATCTGCTTCCTGGTCCTGGTGTCGCTGGGCCTGACTGCGGTTCCGGTGATCCTGCTGATCGTGCTGCTGGTGTCGATGGCCATCACGGCGCTCTATGGCTGGACCATCGAACGCATCGCCTATCGCCCGCTGCGGCACTCGTTCCGCCTGGCGCCGATGCTGTCCGCCATCGGCATGTCGTTCGTGCTCACCAACTATTCGCAGGTGTCGCAGGGCGCGCGCGTCAAGCCGGTGCCGCCGATCATCACCGGCGGCTACACGCTGCACGAGGGCGCGGGCGGCTTCGTCGTCCAGCTCTCCAACATCCAGATCGTGGTGGTCATCACCACCATCGTTCTGCTCGCGCTGTTCACCTGGCTGGTATCCCGCACGCGGCTCGGCCGCGACATGCGCGCCTGCGAGCAGGATCAGACCATGGCGGCACTGCTCGGCGTCGACGTCGACCGCACCATCTCGATGACCTTCGTGATCGGCGCGGCGCTCGCGGCCGTCGCCGGCATGATGTACCTGCTGTATTACGGCCTGGTCGATTTCTTCATGGGCTTCGTCGCCGGCATCAAGGCGTTCACGGCGGCGGTGCTCGGCGGCATTGGCTCGCTGCCGGGCGCGATGCTCGGAGGCCTCGCGATCGGACTGATCGAGACGTTCTGGTCGGCCTATTTTTCGGTGGAGTACAAGGACGTCGCGGCATTCTCGATCCTGATCGTGGTGCTGATCTTCCTGCCAACCGGCCTGCTCGGCCGGCCCGAAGTCGAAAAAGTCTGAAGATGGAGTCCGCGTGAGCGCGTCCCTTCCCGCCTCGTCGAAAGGCTCCGAACCGGTCGGAGCCGCCTTCATCCTCAAGAAGGCCTTTCTCAGCGCACTGGTCGCTCTCGGTCTGTTCTCCCTGATGGTCGGCATCCGCACCGAAGCGGGTCAGAGCGGCCAGCTCGTATACTGGACCCGCTTCGGCGACCTCGCCAGCCTGGTTGTGGCGGTGTTCGTCGGCTCGATCGCGGTCGAACTGCTGCGGCTGTGGCTCGGACCGCGCGGCGGCCTCGGCAGCTTCGTGCCGCCGTCCGTGCGGAGCGGCATGTCCGTAGCCGGTCGCTATCTCGCGCCGGCGCTGCTGATCTTCACCTTGCTGGTGCCGGTGATCTTCTACAATCAGCGTTACATTCTCGACCTCGGCATTTTGGTCCTCACCTACGTCATGCTGGGTTGGGGCCTCAACGTCGTGGTCGGTCTCGCCGGCCTGCTCGACCTCGGCTACGTCGCGTTCTACGCCGTCGGCGCCTATTCCTACGGCCTGCTCTCGACCACCTTCGGCCTGTCGTTCTGGGTCTGCCTGCCGCTCGCCGGCATTCTCGCCGCCTTCTGGGGCGTGCTGCTCGGCTTTCCGGTGCTGCGGCTGCGCGGCGACTACCTCGCCATCGTCACCCTGGCCTTTGGCGAGATCATCCGCCTCGTCCTCATCAACTGGCAGGACGTGACCGGCGGTCCCAACGGCGTCTCCGGGATTCCGCGACCGACGTTGTTCGGCATTCCGCTCGCACCGGGCGAAGGCGGCCTTGCATCGATGCTCGGCATCCCGTTCTCGCCGACGCATCGCATCGTTTTTCTGTTCTATCTGATCCTGGCGCTGGCACTCCTGACCAACTGGGTCACCATCCGGCTGCGCCGGCTGCCGATCGGCCGGGCCTGGGAAGCGCTGCGCGAGGACGAGGTCGCCTGCCGCGCGCTCGGCATCAACATCACCACCACCAAGCTGACCGCATTTGCGACCGGCGCGATGTTCGGCGGTTTCGCCGGCGCCTTCTTCGCCACGCGCCAGGGCTTCATCAGCCCGGAATCCTTCACCTTCCAGGAATCGGCGCTGGTGCTCGCCATCGTCGTGCTCGGCGGCATGGGGTCGCAGCTCGGCGTGGCGCTGGCGGCGCTCGCCATGATCGGCGGCTTCGAGCTGTTCAGAAGCCTCGAGGGCTACCGCATGCTGGTGTTCGGTCTCGCCATGGTGCTGGTGATGATCTGGCGGCCGCGCGGCATTGTCGGCCATCGCGCGCCGACCGTATTCCTGGAAAAATCCAAGAGCATCTCTTCGGACCTCGTCAAGGAAGGCCACGGATGAGCTCCGCTCCCATTCTCGCACTCGAAAACCTCACCATGCGCTTCGGCGGCATCGTCGCCGTCAATGCGCTGTCGTTCACCGCGCAACGCACGCAGATCACGGCCCTGATCGGCCCCAACGGCGCCGGCAAGACCACCGTGTTCAACTGCATCACCGGCTTCTACAAGCCGACCTCCGGCGTCATCCGCCTGACCCATGATGACGGCGCGCAGTTCGAGATGCAGAAGCTGAAGGACTTCAACATCTCCAAGCAGGCCAAGGTGGCGCGGACGTTCCAGAACATCCGGCTGTTTCCGGGCATGACGGCGCTCGAGAACCTGATGGTCGCGCAGCACAACGCGCTGATGCGCGCGTCCGGCATGACGGTGCTCGGGCTGCTCGGCGTGCCCTCGTGGCGCGCGGCCGAGCGGAACGCGATCGATGCGGCCGTGTTCTGGCTGAAGCGCGTCGGGCTGATCGACCGCGCCGACGACGCGGCCGGCAATCTCGCCTATGGCGACCAGCGTCGGCTGGAGATCGCGCGCGCGATGTGCACCTCGCCGGCCCTGCTCTGCCTCGACGAACCGGCCGCCGGCCTCAACGCGCGCGAGAGTGCGGCCCTCAGCGAGTTGCTGCTGTCGATCCGGGCCGATCACGCCACGTCGATCCTGCTGATCGAGCACGACATGAGCGTCGTGATGGAAATCTCCGACCGCGTCGTCGTGATGGACTACGGCGTCAAGATCGCCGAGGGCACGCCGCGCGAGATCCGCGACGATCCGAAGGTCATCGCCGCCTATCTCGGCACCGACGAGGAAGAGGCCGCAGCCGTGATGGAGGCCGAGGCGTGAGTGCGTCCCTGCTCGCGATCCGCAATCTGCGCGCGTCCTACGGCAAGATCGAAGCGCTGAAGGGCGTCGATCTCGACATCAAGCCGGGCGAGATCGTCGCGCTGATCGGCGCCAACGGCGCCGGCAAGTCGACGCTGATGATGTCGATCTTCGGCCGCCCGCGCGCAAGCTCCGGCAACATCGTCTACGACGGCAACGACATCACACAGGTGCCGACGCATCAGATCGCGCGGCTGCGCATCGCGCAGTCGCCGGAGGGACGCCGCATCTTTCCGCGCATGAGCGTGGCGGAAAACCTGCAGATGGGCGCCGACGCCGGCGAGACGACCGACGCGGAGCGGGCAAGCACGCTGGAGCGCGTCTTCGCCCTGTTTCCGCGCCTGAAGGAGCGCGTCGACCAGCGCGGCGGCACGCTATCCGGTGGCGAGCAGCAGATGCTGGCGATCGGACGCGCGCTGATGAGCCGGCCGCGCCTGCTGCTTCTGGATGAGCCCTCGCTCGGCTTGGCGCCGCTGATCGCCCGCCAGATTTTCGACGCCATTCGGACACTCAACCGCCAGGACGGTCTGACCGTGCTGATCGTCGAGCAGAACGCCAATCACGCGCTGAAGCTCGCCCATCGCGGCTATGTGCTGGTCAACGGCCTGATTACGCTGTCGGGCACCGGCACCGAGCTGCTGCAGCGACCGGAGATCCGCGCTGCCTATCTGGAGGGCGGCCGCCACTGAGGCGGGCCCTCAAAACGCGGCCAGAATGGCCTTAGTCCTTCGTAGGTGTGGTCAAAAATTGCCGGTGACTTCGCCGGAAAATCAGCCACAATGCGCGCGGTCTGCGGCCCGCCGTTCGGGCCGTTCCGTGTCGACCTACCCCCGCGAGGATTTCTCATGAAACCACTCAAACTCATCGGCTTGGCTCTGGGCGCATCGCTGGCGCTCTCGACTGCTGCCTTCGCCGAAGACATCAACATCGCCGTGGCCGGCCCGATGACCGGCAGTGAATCGGCCTTCGGCCGCCAGATGCAGAACGGCGCCGAGATGGCGGTCGCCGACCTCAATGCCGCCGGTGGCGTGCTCGGCAAGAAGCTCGCACTGCAGGTCGGTGACGATGCCTGCGATCCGAAGCAGGCGCGTTCGGTTGCCGAAAAGCTCGCCGGCTCCGGCATTCCGTTCGTCGCCGGCCATTTCTGCTCGTCGTCGTCGATCCCGGCCTCCGAGGCCTATGCCGACAGCAACGTGCTGCAGATCACGCCGGCCTCGACCAACCCGCTGTTCACCGAGCGCAAGCTGTGGAACGTGGCGCGCGTCTGCGGCCGTGACGACCAGCAGGGTCTCGTTGCCGCAAACTACATCGCGAAGAACTTCAAGGGCAAGAACATCGCGATCCTCAACGACAAGACCACCTACGGCAAGGGTCTCGCCGACGAGACCAAGAAGGCGCTGAACAAGGCCGGCGTCACCGAGAAGATGTTCGAGTCCTACAACAAGGGCGACAAGGACTTCAACGCCATCGTCTCCCGCTTGAAGCGTGACAACATCGATCTCGTCTATGTCGGCGGCTATCATCAGGAAGCCGGCCTCATCCTGCGCCAGATGCGCGACCAGGGCCTCAAGACCATCCTGATGGCGGGCGACGCGATGAACGACAAGGAGTTCGCTTCGATCACCGGTCCGGCCGCGGAAGGCACGCTGTTCACCTTCGGCCCCGAGCCGCGCAACAAGCCGAGCGCGAAGGCGATCGTGGACAAGTTCAAGGCCAAGAACATCGATCCCGAGGGCTATACGCTCTACACCTACGCCGCGATCCAGGTCTGGTCGCAGGCCGTCAAGAAGGCCAACACCACCGACGCCAAGAAGGTGATGGACACCATCAAGGCCGGCGAGTGGGACACGGTGCTGGGCAAGCTCGGCTTCGACGCCAAGGGCGACATCAAGCAGATCGACTACGTCGTCTACAAGTGGGACGCCAAGGGCGGCTACGCCGAGCTCGGCGGCAAGGGCTCCTGATAGAACTCCTGACCGTCTCGATCATCATCAGCAAAATACAAACGCCCCGGTCCTGGACCGGGGCGTTCTGCTGAGCGCTTGGTTCGTCGTTGAGGCCCGCCCACCGTGGGGAACCACGTCGTACAGAGGAACAGACCGGCTCAGCCGGCACAGGCCGAAAGCGATGGGGCCCCCTTCGCCGCCACTGCTGCACGGGCCGTTTCAACGGCACGCATCAGCTCGGCCGGGCGGAACGGTTTCTGCAGGTAAACGACACGGGTCAGCTCGTCCGACATCGACGCGCCATCGAAGGCAGTCATGCCGGAGACGGCGACCACCGGAACGTCGGGAACCAGCGCGCGCATACTGCTGACCAGATCGAGCCCGTTGGAATCATCGAGATAGATGTCGACGATGACGGCATCGAATGCCTGATCGCGGAACAACTGCAGTCCGGACGCAGCGGTTCCCGCTTCGACCACGTCGAACTGATTGACGCGCAGCACCATACAGATCATGGCGCGCACATCCTTCTGATCGTCGACCACCAGAATCCGTGGCATCAACTTCTCCAGAATTTTTCCGTTGGACAGCCTACAACGTAGAAAGAAATCGGACACAACTATGAGTATATTTATCTCATTTGCGGTAAAGGTGCGGTTACTCCAACTATTGACTCATTCTACAGAACGATCCGATCTGGTACCATACAACCTTCATTAGAATAGTGATTTTCTTCGCGCATCAGCTGTAAACCTGCCCGCTTGCAAGTCGGCTCTGTTGCGCAGGACCCTTGGAGATGCAGAGCATCAAGGATCATCGCGAAGTCCTCCTGTCGACGTCCACCGCGACGCGCCGAGACCAAATCGCAGCACTCGCCGCGGTTGCGATCTCGACCTTGCTGTTTGCCGCCGCCGCTCCCTTTGCCAAGGTGCAGTTGCCGCCGGTGCCTGCGTTCGTCGCGAGCTACCAGTCGGCGCTGGCGCTGAACGATCTCATCACCGCGTTCCTGCTGTTCTCCCAGTTCGTGCTGCTTCGCTCGCGACCGTTGCTGTGGTTGGCCTGCGGTTACCTGTTTACCGCGCCGGCCTCGCTGCTGCACACGCTGGTGTTCCCAGGCCTGTATTCTCAGACCGGCCTGCTCGATGCAGGGCCGCAGACCGCAGCCTGGGTCTACATGATCTGGCACGGCGCGTTCCCCTTGTTCGTTCTGGTCTATGCGCTGCACGACCGTCTCCGTCCGGCGCCCGTTGGGTCGGTTGCGCTGTCTCTCTCGGTCGCCGTGCTCGGCGTGGCGATTGCACTTGCGGCACTCACCTGGGCGGTGATCGCCCATGATACGGCGCTGCCTGCGCTCGTCCGCGATGACGCTGCCACTCCGGCTTTGAAGATCGTGGTCGGCGCCATCTGGTGCGTAACATCGGCTGCCCTGCTCGTCCTGGCGTTGCGCAGGCCGCACAGCATTCTCGACCTCTGGGTCATGGTGGTGCTGTGCGCTTGGCTGTTCGATCTCTCGCTCTCCTCGCTGCTCAACGCCGCCCGGTTCGACCTCGGCTACTATGCGGGCCGCATCTATGGTTTGCTGGCAGCGAGCTTCGTCCTCGGCGTCCTGCTCGCCGACAATGTCAGGCTGCAGACGAGGCTCACGCGGCTGCTGCAGCAGCAGCGCCGGCAGAGCGAAAGCGAGCGGGCACGCTTCATCGCGCGGGAGCGGCTGTTCAGCGCTGTGGTGGAATCCTCCAACGACGCCATCATCACGCTGACGCTGCAGGGCAAGATCACGTCCTGGAATCGCGCCGCCGAACACCTGTTCGGATACGGCGCAGACGAGGCGCTTGGCAACGACGCCGGCCTGATCGTGCCCGCCGAACGGCGCAGCGAAGTCGATCGCATCCTGAGCCGGATCGGCGGCGGCGAGAAGATCGAGCATCACGAGACGATCCGCCGCCACAAGGACGGCCGCGAGATCGAAGTATCGCTCGGCGTGTCGCCGATCCTCGACGCGCATGGTGTGATCATCGGCGCCTCGAAGGTGGCGCACGACATCACCGAGAGCAAGCGCACCCGAACCGCCCTGACCCGTGAGACCGAGGAGCGCCGCCGCATCTTCGAGACCTCGCAGGACCTGATCCTGGTTGCCAACTCCTACGGACAATTGATGCAGGTCAGCCCGAGCGCGCTGGACGTGCTCGGCTACCGGCCGGAGGAGATGGTCGGCCGCAATGCCAGCGACTTCGTCTATCCGCCCGAGCTCGAGGCGGTCCGTAGCCAGATGCGCGCCTGCCGCCGCGGCCGCGACGTCCGTAATTTCGAGGCGCAGCTCATGCACAAGGAAGGCCGCGGCGTCGTCCTGAACTGGATGGCGAGCTGGTCGGAGCCGGTGCAGCGCCACTTCTTCGTCGGCCGCGACCTCACCGAGAAGCGCGCGGCCGAGGCGCAGTTCCGCCAGGCGCAGAAGATGGAGGCGGTCGGTCAGCTCACCGGCGGCGTCGCCCACGACTTCAACAACATCCTCACCGTCATCACCGGCAGCATCGGCATTCTTGCCGACGCCGTGTCCGACCGGCCGGAGCTCGCCTCCGTCGCCAAGCTGATCGACGACTCCGCCGACCGCGGCGCGCAGCTCACGCGGCAGTTGCTGGCCTTCGCCCGCAAGCAGCCGCTGCAGCCGACGGATCTCGACGTCAACGCGCTGTTGAACGAGACCGCAGCCTTGCTGCAGCCGACGCTCGGCGCGCAGATCGAGATCGAGCGTATCCTTGACGCCGATCCCTGCACTGCGCTCGCCGATCCGAACCAGCTCGCCACCGCGGTCATCAATCTCGCGCTCAATGCGCGTGATGCGATGCCGCAGGGCGGCAAGCTCACGCTGGAGACAGCGAACGTCACGCTCGACCGGGACTATGCCGACGTCCATAGCGAGGTCATCGTCGGTGACTACGTGATGATCGCCGTGAGCGACACCGGCTGTGGCATTCCGCCGGCCTATCTCGAGAAGGTGTTCGATCCGTTCTTCTCGACCAAGGGCACCGGCAAGGGCACGGGGCTCGGCCTCAGCATGGTGTTCGGTTTCGTCAAGCAGTCCGGCGGCCACATCAAGATCTACAGCGAGGTCGGCCACGACACCTCGATCAAGCTGTATCTGCCGCGCTCGGCGTCCGCTTCGGCGGCCAGCGCGGGCTTGCAGGCGCCAGACGCGCGCGGCGGCAATGAGACGATCCTGATCGTGGAGGACGATCCGCTGGTACGCCAGCACGTGATCGCCCAGGTCGGCAGCCTCGGCTACACCACCCTGGCTGCAGCCAATGCCGCCGAGGCGCTCGACGTGCTCGAGCGCCATCCGGAGATCGACCTGCTGTTCACCGACGTCATCATGCCCGGCGCCATGAACGGCCGCCAGCTCGCCGACGCCGCGCGGGTGCGGCGGCCGGCGCTGCGGACGCTGTTCACCTCGGGCTATACCGAGAACGCGATCGTGCACCACGGCCGCCTCGACGCCGGCGTGCTGCTGCTGCCCAAGCCTTACCGGAAGCCAGAGCTGGCCCGCATGATCCGTATCGCGCTGGAGCGCTGAAGCACGCGCCCGGATCGGCGTAAGCGACATCCGGGCCTACCGGCGCGGCACGTGAGACCCGGATGTCGCTTCCCCCCCCCCTCGCGCCCGCGGGACGCAAGCGGGGCGCTCATACCAGCGCCGAGGCGCGTGCCCTCCTGCATTGAGGCCTCGCGCCGGCCGCGCTATCCATCCGGCATCATCATCTGCAGCGAGGGACGATCGTGCAGAATCTCCTCACCGACATCCCCGGCGTACGCGTAGGCCATGCCCATGACGCCGCGCTCGCTTCCGGCGTGACCGCGATCCTGTTCGATCAGCCGGCGGTCGCCGCGATCGACATCCGTGGCGGCGGACCCGGGGTGCGCGAGGATGCGCTGCTCGATCCTGCGAATACGGTGGAACGGGTCGACGGCATTGCCCTGTCGGGAGGCTCGGCGTTCGGGCTCGAGGCCGCGAGCGGCATTCAGGCCTGGCTGGCGGAACAGGGGCGCGGCTTTGCCGTGCGCGACGCGCTGATCCCGATCGTCCCCGGCGCGATCGTGTTCGACCTCTTGAACGGCGGCAACAAGGCCTGGGGCCGCTACGCGCCGTATCGCGAGCTCGGCTACGCGGCCGCGGCGGCGGCCAGCACGACCTTCGCGCTCGGCAGCGTCGGTGCCGGGCTCGGCGCCACCACGGCCAACCTGCAGGGCGGGCTCGGCTCGGCGTCGGCGACGACGACAGGCGGCATCAAGGTTGCGGCCATTGTTGTGGTGAATGCGGTCGGCAGCGTCACTGTCGGCGACGGTCCCTGGTTCTGGGCGGCACCGTACGAGATCGACGGCGAGTTCGGCGGCCGCGGCCTGCCGGCCGCCTTCACGCCGGACATGCTGGCGATGCGCATCAAGGGCGGCCCGGCAGCATCGGCCTCCGAGAACACGACGATCAGCCTCGTCGTGACCGATGCCATCCTGACTAAGGCGCAGGCCAAGCGGCTCGCGATGATGGCGCAGACCGGCATGGCGCGCGCGATCTATCCGGTGCATCTGCCGCTCGACGGCGACATCGTGTTCGCGGCCGCGACCTGCACCAGGCCGATCGAGCCGCTGGTCGAGCTGAGTGAGCTCGGCATGGTCGCGGCCAACGTCCTGGCGCGCGCGATCGCCCGCGGCGTCTATCACGCGAGCCCGCTGCCGTTCGCCGGCGCGCTGCCGTCCTGGCAAGGCCGCTTCGGCAGTTGAGCTTACGCGCTGACCGCGGTCGTTGAAGACGTGGAGGCCGACAGCATGTTGGACTGCCGCTGGATCAGCTTCTCGATCATGTTGTAGGACGAGGTCGCAGCGTTAGACGCGGTTGTGGCTGCCGGCGTCGTCAGCGTCACCTTGGAGCCGTCGGCATAGGTGATGGTGGTCGTGGTCGAGCCGTCGCTGTTGGTGGACGAGGAACTCGAGGCGCCCGACAGCGCCTGCATCAGCGCATCTGCGCCCGCGCTGGATGAGGTGCCCGAGCCGCCGCTCCCGCCCGCCTCCTGGTGATGATGGTGGCCACGTCGCCCCTTGGCGCCCTGCAGCGCCGAGGACAGCTCGTCGAGGCTGACATTGCCGTCGCCGTTCGTATCCAGCTTGCCGAACACCTTGTCGGCATTGGCGACGTTGGTGCCGCCGGCGCCGAGCGCGCTCTCGAACTCCGATTTGCTGATCTGACCATCGCCATCGCCGTCGATCTGCGAGAACAGGTCCTGCAGCGGATTGGTCGATGAGCTTGCGCTCGACGACGCGCCCGACTGGCTCTGCGCTGCGAGCAGCGCGCTCATGGTCTCCGGCGCGATCTGCCCCGAGCTGCTGCTGCCGCCCGCGCTCGACCACGGGCTGAAATTGCCGGAGCCGCTCGCCCCCTTGGTGTCGAGGCTGAACGGACCGCCGCCCGACTTGCCGGAGCCCGACTTGGTCGAGCCGAGCGACTGCAGGCTGTCCAGGACCGACGAGGCGGCCCCCAGTGCAAACCACATGGCGAAACTCCCGCAAGGCCGCCCACGCGGCGGCAGAACATCTTCCCACCGCCGTCGCAATCCCCATGCCAGCGCCAAACCGCTGATATGTCCAGATATTTCGCGATGTTACGGTGGCCTGAACCCGGCAGATCGTGCCGTGCCCGGCAGATTTTTCCCGCTCGCGTTGCCGCAGCCGGCCCTGCATGATACGGCGACATCCCCGATCGTCCTGGAACAGCCGCCCATGACCCAGTCCTTCACGCCGCGTCCGCTCGTCATCGCGCCATCGATCCTGGCGTCGGATTTCTCCAAGCTCGGCGAAGAGGTGCGCGCCGTCGATGCCGCCGGGGCCGACTGGATCCATCTCGACGTCATGGACGGGCATTTCGTCCCGAACATTTCCTATGGCCCGGATGTCATCAAGGCGCTGCGCCCACACACCACCAAGATCTTCGACGCGCATTTGATGATCACGCCGTGCGATCCCTATCTCGAGGCCTTCGCCAAGGCCGGCTGCGACCACATCACGGTGCACGCCGAGGCCGGACCGCATCTGCATCGCTCGCTGCAGGCGATCCGCGCGCTCGGCAAGAAGGCCGGCGTTTCGCTCAACCCGTCGACGCCGCTCAACGTGATCGAATACGTGCTCGACCTCGTCGACCTCGTGCTGATCATGTCGGTCAACCCCGGCTTCGGGGGCCAGGCGTTCATCGCCTCGGCGATCGGCAAGGTGCAGGATCTCCGCGCGATGACCGCGGGCCGGCCGATCGAC
Organism: Bradyrhizobium sp. SZCCHNRI2009; assembly: GCF_032485115.1. NCBI lineage: Bacteria > Pseudomonadati > Pseudomonadota > Alphaproteobacteria > Hyphomicrobiales > Nitrobacteraceae > Bradyrhizobium > Bradyrhizobium sp. SZCCHNRI2009. The sequence continues at coordinate 657,571 of NZ_JAUEUH010000001.1, read as the reverse complement.
ATCGAGGTCGACGGCGGCGTGGGCCGCGACAATGCCGGCGCGCTGGCCGCGGCCGGCGCCAACGCCTTCGTCGCGGGCTCGGCCGTGTTCAAGGGTGGCACGACAGAGGCCTATCGCAGCAACATCGCCGCGATCCGCGATGCCGCCGCGTCGGCACGCGGCGAAGCGATCTGAGCCGCACGGACCCGGAATGCATAAGCTCACGCCGCAGCCGCTGACGAAGGCAGCGTTCGCTGCCTTCGGCGACGTTGTCGAGACCGACGGCGCCGAGACGATCGAGATCAACCAGGGCTTCGCCCACCGCTGCAACGGGCTGGCCGCCATCGACGTGACCTCCGGTGGCGCGGCCGTGAACATCAGCCTGTTCGAGGCCAGGCCGCGGCCGCTGCCGATAGAGATCAAGCTGATGGAGCGGCATCCGCTCGGCACCCAGCTGTTCATGCCGCTGCAGGACCGCCCCTGGCTGGTGCTGGTCTGCGCCGACCCGCGCAATCCCGCGAGCTACCGGGCCTTCACGGCGAGCGGCCGCCAGGGCGTGAACTACGCCCGCAACGTCTGGCACCATCCGCTGCTGGTGTTCGACGAGGCCTCGCGCTTCATGGTGGTCGATCGCATGAGCCCGGACAATCTCGAGGAGCTGTGGCTCGATGAGCCGCTGTATTTGAGCATCCCTTGAATGTGGGCGCGCGAGATCGACGATCCGCGCGCAGGAGAGACGATGATGGACAAGCCGAACTATTTCGTCCCGCAGGGCGGCCACCCGCCGCAGACCGACCTGCTGACCGGCCGCGCCGTGTTCACCGAGGCGTATGCCGTCATCCCGAAGGGCGTGATGCGCGACATCGTCACCTCGGCGCTGCCGTTCTGGGACAAGACGCGAACCTGGGTGATCGCGCGTCCCCTCTCCGGCTTCTCGGAAACGTTCTCGCAATACATCGTCGAGGTCTCGCCCGGCGGCGGCAGCGCCCAGCCCGAGCCGGATCCGGAGGCCGAGGGCGTGCTGTTCGTGGTGTCAGGCGAGATCATGCTCACCATCGCCGGCAAAGAGCATCGCCTGGGCCATGGCGGCTACGCCTTCCTGCCGCCGTCCTGCAAGTGGACGATGCGCAACGACAGCCAGGCGCCCGCGACCTTCCACTGGATCCGCAAGGCCTATGAGGCCGTTCCCGGCATCGCCGTGCCCGAGGCCTTCGTCACCAACGAGGCGACGATCGCCCCTGCCGCGATGCCGGAGACGCAGGGCCGCTGGGCCACCACGCGCTTCGTCGATCCGCTCGACGTTCGCCACGACATGCACGTCAACATCGTCACCTTCGAGCCCGGCGCCGTGATCCCGTTCCTGGAGACGCATGTGATGGAGCACGGGCTCTATGTGCTCGAGGGAAAGGCGGTCTACAAGCTCAACCGCGACTGGGTCGAGGTCGAGGCCGGCGACTTCATGTGGCTGCGCGCCTTCTGCCCGCAGGCCTGCTACGCCGGTGGCCCCGGCCGCTTCCGCTACCTGCTCTACAAGGACGCCAACCGGCACATGAAGCTGCGGCCGTTCAGGTGAAGGCCAGCAGCATCCGCTGAATGAGTCCTGGATACACGGCTGATGTCGACCGTTCCCGAACGCCTGGAGAGCTTGATCGAAGGGGAATTGGCTGAGCTGTCCGACAAGCGTGTGCTCTCGCATATCCGCGGCATGCTCGTCGCACCTCACATGGTGCTGCGCGATTGGGACTATGGCCAACCGGGGGAGCAATATCCCTGCTGGTTCGTGCTTCGCGATGCACAATCCGGTGCCGAGATCGCCTATTGTGAGCACGGCTTCGGACCGGGCTGCCCCTGGGGCCTGGTGAGTTCTGCGCACGAACCGGAGTTCCGCCATATGGGCATGGACTCCGGCTGGTTCACCTCGTTTCTGGATGCATTTTTCGATTCTTTCGCCTGCGTGGCGCTTCTAATCTGGAAGGTGATCAACATCGATGCTGACGGAACCCGGACCTGTCTGACCGCCGAAGGCGCGTGGGAGAGCACATGGCAGCGGGTCTACGAATTGCGCAATCATGATCCGAGCGGCCGCTATGAATGCGGCCACGACATCGGCTATCGCAAGACTGCCACCTGATGCGCTCGTCGAATCTTCGGCCGCAACCGCCGACGAAGAGCTTCTCCTCATCGGCCTCGAACACCGGCTCGATCGCGCGATCGACCAATCCACGCCGTACTCGCTCCCTCATTCTCCCCCTAGTGATCCTCCCTCACGCCCCCTGATACTCCACCTCTTCCGCCGTGCCGCGGTCGAGCACGGCCTTCGCCTTGGCATGGTCGAGGTCGTCCTCCCAGGCGGCGACGACGACGGTGGCGACGCAGTTGCCGATCAGGTTGCCGACGGCGCGCGCGATGCCGACGAACCAGTCGACGGACAGCACCAGCACCAGACCGATGGCGGGGATAGCCGGCACGGCGCCGAGCGTTGCGGCCAGGATGACGATGGCCGAGCCGGGCACGCCATGGGCGCCCTTGGACGTGACCAGCGACACGCCGAGCACCAGCAGCAGGTCGCTGACCGACAGCGGCGTGTTGGTGGCCTGGGCGATGAAGACGACGGCGAGCGTCAGGTAGATCGAGAACGCATCGAGGTTGAAGGAATAGCCGGTCGGGATGACCAGGCCGACGACCTCCTGCTTGACGCCCATCGCCTCGAGCTTGCGCATGATCTGCGGCAGCACGGAGTCGGACGACGCCGTCGCCAGCACGATCAGCAGCTCCTCCTTCAAATAGCGCAGGAACTTGAACAGGCTGAGGCCGGCCATGCGCATCACGAGGCCAAGCGCGGTCACGACGAACAGCGCCACCGAGACGTAGAACAGCACGACCAGCGCCAAGAGCTGCTTGAGCGAGCCGACGCCATATTTGCCGACGGTGAAGCCGATGGCGCCGAGCACGCCGAGCGGCGCGACGCGCACGATCAGCCCCATCGCCTTGAACAGCACCTTGGCGACGGACTCGATCAGGTCGACCACGGGCTTGCCGGGCTCGCCGACCAGCGCCAGGCTGACGCCGAAGATCACCGCGAAGAACAGCACCTGCAGCACGTCGTTGCGGGCAAAGGCGTCGAACGCCGTCGGCGGAATGATGTTGAGGATGAAGCCGCCGAAGCCGCCGCCCTGCAGCTTGTGGGCGTTGTCGGCGAAGCTCGCGAGCTGCTTGGCGTCGAGCTTGGAGACGTCGATGTTCATGCCGTGGCCGGGGCTGAAGACCAGCGCCAGCACGAGGCCGAAGGCCAGCGCGATCGTGGTCATGCCCTCGAAATAGACCAGCGACTTGACGCCGACGCGGCCGACCTTCCTGAGATCGCCGGCGCTCGCAATGCCGTGCACGACGACGCAGAACACGATCGGCGCGACCACCATGGCGATCAGACGCAGGAAAGCGTCGCTGAAGAATTTGAGCCCCTGGGCGGTCTCGGGCGCAAAGACGCCGATCAGGATGCCGAGCACGAGCGCAGCCACGACCTGAAAGAAGAGCGAGCCGAACAGGCCTCGCTTCGGCGCGGCTGTCCCCGCCATGCTCACATCCGTTGCCGCCATTGATCGTCCCCCCTCAGAAAAAAACCGACACGTTCCGCACGCGCCGGATCACTTTGGAGGGGTAACTTTCGAAACGCAACCGCAGCCGCGCCTCACTTTTCAGCCTGTGCATGCCGTTCTGACTGTCGTGCTTGGAGGCGCCGTGGATCTTCATCGCATGTCCATCATTCCCCCGACACGACCCTTGCCGGCGCATCATCATCGTCGCCCTCGGCTTCCCGTGCCGCGAGCCGTGTCCGCACCACGGTCACCGTACACCCCGCCTCCGCGGCGACCTTCGCCGAGACGCTGCCGAGCAGCGAGCGCAGCACGGAATCGCGGCGGGCGCCGATGATGATGTGGTCGACCTGGTTGGCCTCGGCGAATTCGATGATGGAGGCCGCCGGATCGACCGCCTCCAGCACGTGCACCGTCAGCCGGCTCGTGTCGAGCTTGAGCGGCGTCGCCCAGTGCTTCAACGCGACCATGCGGTCGATGTGCTTGTTGTTGCCCTCCTCGTCCAGGGTGCGGTCGATGGTGAGGCGCCCGAGCTTCAGCACGTTGACGCAGGCGAGCCGCGCCGCAGGCAAGGTGGCGAGGATGCGCTGCGCCGTCAGCCGCAGCGCGCCGTTGAGCTCCTCGCCGCCTTCCACGGTGTCGATCGCGACCGCCACGATCGGGCTGGAGGCGATCTGCATCGCGACGTCGGATGTTTTCTGTTCCGGCTGCACCAGGCCGCGGTTGAAGCGGCGGCGCCACACGGCCGTGATCGGGTCGCGCTTGACCTTCTCCGCACGCGCCGTCAGCTTGACCTGGTCGGGATGGCCGAGATCGAAGGCGAGCTGCGCCGCTGTCGGGTAGCGCCAGACCGGCTCGATCTCCAGGCAGCGCAGCACGATCTCCTGCAGCCACGGCGGATAGTCCGGCTTCAGCTGTCGCGGTGGATAGGGATCGCGCCACAACCGCCGGCGCATGCCGCGCAAGGTCTCGGTCTCGCCGAACGGCCGCACGCCGGTGGTGAAGAAGTAGAGCAGCACGCCGAGCGAAAAGATGTCGCTGCGCGGATCGCTACGCGTACCCATCATGCGCTCCGGCGCCATGTAGGGCGCGGTGCCGTAAGGCAGGCGGAACTCCTCCTGCAAGAGATCCGGCAAGTGCTTGTGGCAGGACAGGCCGTAGTCGATCAGCACCGCCTCCCCCGTCGGCCGGAACATGATGCTGGAGGGCTTGATGTCGTGATGGATGACGTGCTGCCGGTGAATATCGGCGAGCGCGGTCGCGATCTTCGCGACCAGCACCCGCGCCTCCTCGTAAGCCAGCGGCAGCTCGGGCAGCCGCTTGTACAGCGTATCGCCTGGAATCTGCTCGATCACCACATAGGCCTGGGTGGCGAAATCGCCGGTGCCGAAACAGGCCGGCACGTGCGGTCCCGACAGTTTTGGCAGAATCATCTGCTCCATCTCGAAGCTGACGATCGCCGCAGGATCCTCGCCCTCGGAGACGCGCGGCACCTTCATCAGGATGGGCCGGTCGATGTCCGGGTGGGTGACACTCCACAACGTCGCCATGCCGCCGGAATGCACGCATTCACCCACCGTGAAGCCGTCGATCACGACGCCCGGCTTGAGCCTTGATTTCGTCATGCTCTAGCGCCCCATCGAGAGCCGCTGCGCCAGCCAGGGCGGCAGGCCGTTGTCGCGAATGCGCTGCGCCGCCGCCTCGACGTCATAGGGCACGCGGCAATAGGTCAGCTCGCGGGTCCTGGTGTCGAAGGTCACGAACGACGCGGCCGGATCACCGTCGCGCGGCTGGCCGACCGAGCCGACCACGGCCAGCCATTGCCGGCCGCGCAACAGCTGAATGGGCATGTTGGCGGTCGGGGTGAAGCTCGTCATCTTCGCGGTGGCGGACATCGAGTACAGCGCCGGACGGTGGATGTGGCCGCAGAACGTCACCTGCGCCTCGGTCGCGATCATGCTGCGGGCCGCGTCGGCCGACGACTGCACATAGCGCCAGCGCGGCGGGCTCGAGGCCTCCGCATGCACGAACAACCGGTCGTCGTCACCGATGCTCATCGGCAGCTCGGCGAGAAAGCGGCGTTGCTCGGCGCTGAGCCGCCCGCGCGTCCACTCCATCGCCGCCTGCGCCTCGGCATTCATGCTCTCGCTTGCCGTCGAGACGGCATTGTCGTGGTTGCCGCACACCGCCAGCCCGCCACCGGCGACGATCTCCATGACGGTGTCGACCGACCATTCCGGATCGGCGCCATAGCCGACGATGTCGCCGAGACAGATGAGACGATCCGCGCCACGCGCACGCGCCGCCTCCAGGCAGGCCGCGAAGGCCTGCCGATTGGCATGGATATCGGTGAAAATCGCCAGCAGCAACCCGTGTCCTCCGGTTCTCAAGGCTAGCGGCCGTGGCCACACGAGACTTGAGGAACATCAAACAAGATAGGCGGAGAGATGCGGAATGTCAGCGTTGCAGGTCCCCTGCGATGCGCCGGTGCGGCTTTCTTCCCTGGGTAAAGCCGAAGCCCAGGAACTTGCGGTGGTTCGGTCTGGCGACCGCACTCTTGACCTTGTTGACCTTGAGCTCGAGGCGCCGTGCCAGGAACGTCCCGATGCTCGCCATCACCCGCGCGCGAGCTTCGCGCGGGAGGATACGGCTGCAGCCGCCTACTGCTCGTCCTTCGGCGGCATGCGCGGCGGCAGCAGTGGCGTGAACGAGACGCCGTCGCCGGCGTTCTTGGCCGCCTTGAACTCGCCGGTGGAGGGATCACCGCCGGCGGTCTCGATGATCGTCTTCGGCAGAATGTATTCGCGCGCGGCGTCGATGACCCCGCCGTCGCCGGTGCCGAAATCGGCGGCGCGGCCGCCCTGCGGATGGCCCGCCGCGATCTGGTCGGCGGCGTGCTGCGCCTTGTCGGCAAGTGTGTCGCTGTAGGGAATACGATAGGCGCGCGGCACGCCGCTCGGACGGTTGTCGTCGTCCAGCGCCTCGACCCACAGATAGACCGCGCCGGGATCGCCCTCGACGGAGTGCGGATCGACGATCCGCACCTGCAGCACCTTGAAGCTCCTCGGCAGCCGGTCGACGCTGGCCCAGCCGAGCAGGCCGCGGGCGCCGGCGAAGCTGCCGACATAGAACGCACTGGTGATGACCACGGCGACCGCCTTGGCCTGCCAAGGCAGCCTTGCATAGACCAGCACCAGCAAGAGCAGCGCGCCGATCAGCGCGTAGCACACGGACAGCGTGACGATGACGGTCTGCAGACTGCTCATCATCGCCTGATCACCCTGACGCCGGTCTTGGGATCGAGATCGGCGCCGTTGCGCCAATTGCTGCGGAACGTCTCCAAAAGCGATTTCGGTCGGCGCTGCACGTCGATCACCTTGCCCTCGGCATTGAGCTTGAAGCGCAGCGCCGTCTTCTCGTCGCCGGAATGGTCGAGCACGACCTTGTCGTCGAAGATCACCTGCGCGGTCGGGTTGAGCTTCTGCACCTTCACGGTGGCCTCGACCGGCGCGCCGCTGACGTTCTGGAAATGCGAGATGTTGACGGTGTATTCGCCGGCGACGATGCCTCTGATGGTCACGATCTCCTCGCGGATCGGCGACGGGATCTTCAGACCGTTGACCAGGATGAAATCGTTGGCGCCGCCGCGGTCGTCGCGATCGAGGGTGAGGAAGCCGGCCTCGCGATGCCGGTACCAGGCGATGTTGCCGACGGGGTCCTGCACGAACAGGTCGAGATCGTCGGGATGGTTATCCGGCCAGTCCATCGTGATCAGGAACTCGGCCTTCGAGTCGACCTTGCCGTCCTTGGCGTCCGGCGAGATCGCGAGCACCGCGATGAAGAAGAAGAACGCGACGATCTGCAGCGCCTTGAACAGCATGACGCTGAACGGGTCGAACTGCTCCTCGCGCGGATAGAGCCCGAAATCGTCCATCATGCGCCCTGCTCCGGCGCGCGATCCATCGCGCGCTCGAGCCGCGGCGTCACCCGCGTCTCGGTGAGCATGACCGCGTCCGAAAACACGCGCCCGGTCGCCGCGTCCAGCATGTAGTACTGGATGCGCACCAGGATCGAGCCGACGAGGCCGGCGAGCGTCGTGTACATCGCCACCGCCATGCCGTCGCTCATCAGCCCCATCGAGGATTTCATCGCCAGCTTGTCGTTGACGTCGAGGCCGGCAATCGGCGCCAGCATGATGATGAAGCCGATGATGGTGCCGAGCAGGCCGAGCTTCATCAGCGTGTCCGAGGCGAAGCCGCCGAAGCCGTTGGAGCCGCGCAGGCGGTCGGCGAGCGTCCGCAGCAGCAGCGTCTGGTCGAGCCGCCCTGCCCCTTGCGTTTGCGCCTTGGTGACGAGGCTGCGGATGTGGTTGGTGACCAGCCCTTTGGGAAGCAACTGCGCATCAGGTTCGAGCGCGCGCGCCGCATCGGGCCCGATCAGCACGGCGCGGCAGCGCCGCGCCGCATCCGCCTCGCGCGCGATCGCTCTGGTGCGCCAGAAGCAATGGCAGCACGTGGCGACGTAGAGCACGGCGATGACGCTGGAGATGTAGGTGCGGTCGGAGGCGACCATCAGGTGGAAATAGCCGTAGCGGGCGAGCACCACGGCGGCGAATATCGTGAGGCCGGTGAAGATCATCCAGAGCAGCAGCGGCCCGCGCTCGGCTGCGTCGCGCGCAGGTTCCACTCGTTCGGCACTGCTGACCACGCTCATGCATGAACTCCCGATGCGCGCCGTTTCGTTCGGCGCTTCGCAGGCGAGTTAAGCAGAGCGGCGGAACAGCGTCCAAAGACATCTGCCTCGAGGCTCTCGGGAAAATTTCCCAACCTGCCACTTGCTGCAGTGCATTTGCTTGGCGGAGCACCAGCCCATTGTTACGCTGCGGCAAAAGCCGTGGAGAGGATCGCATGCGTCTCGTGCTCCAGCTCATTGCGCGCCTCGCGCTGATCGTGCTGCTGTGTCTGGCCGCCGCGGCCATATGGGTCACCGTCGACGCCTATCGCAGCGTCGACCGCGCCACCGCGGCATCGGCAGACCGGGTCTCGCAGGCGCTGGAGGCGCTGTACTGGCGCGAGCTGCTGCTGCGCGGCAACCGATCGCGCGAGCGGCTGCTGCCGCTGCCCGACTGGCGCACGACCGAGACCATGAAGCTGATCGCGCCCGGCATCTGCGTACAGTTCAAGCCCGAGGCCGCATTCGAGAAGCCGCTGTGCGGCCAGAGCAAGGGCCTCGGCGCCGCGCCGCCGCGCTGGTTCTCAAGCGCCGTGGAAGCCATCCTCGGCGATCACGCGGCGGTCGCGCAGCCGATCAGCGCGCGCGCCACCACGGCGGGAACCGTCTCGGCGATCGCCGATCCCGATGCGGCGATCCAGCTCGCCTGGCTGCGCATCCAGGACAGCTTTGGCGTGGCGCTGGCGATGGCGGTCGCGATCGGCGTACTGGCCTCGCTGGCGATCGCCCATGCGCTGGCGCCGGCGCGCAGCATCGTCTCGGCGCTGCAGCGGATGGCCGAGGGCGACCACCGCCCCTCGCTGCCGCGCTTCCGCTCGATGGAGCTCGCGATGATCGGCCGCGCCGTCGGCGAGCTCGGCGACCGGCTGGCGCAGGCCAATGAGCAGCGCGCCGCGCTGACCGAGCGCCTGCTCGACATCCGCGACGAGGAGCGGCGGGCGCTCGCCCGCGAGCTGCACGACGAGTTCGGGCAGAACCTCACGGCGATCCTCGCTTTTGCCTCGACGATCGAGAGCGCCGGCAACGGCCGCAACGATCAGATCGCCCAGGACGCACGCATGATCACGCGATCCGTCAGCCATCTGATGGCGTGCCTGCGCGGCACCTTGAGCCGACTGCGCCGTCCGCTCACCGAGGAGCTCGGCCTCGCCGCAGGCCTGATCGCGCTGACCGAGAACTATCAGCACGCCGCGCGACCGGCGATCCGGCTCGACCTCCACGGTGATCTCGCCGACATCCAGGGCCCGGTCGCGGTCACCGCCTACCGGATGGCGCAGGAGTGCCTGACCAACGCCCTGCGCCACACCAGTGCGAGCGAGGTGTCGTTGCGGGTCGAGCGGCGCTCCGGGCCCGACGGTGCGCTGCTGATTTCAGTCGAGGACGACGGCGGCGGCGATGCGACCCTGCTGGCGCAATCGAGCGGCTTCGGCCTGACCGGAATCCGCGAGCGCATCGCCGCCGTCGGCGGCTCGCTGTCGATCGGACCGGCCGCGCGCGGGCTCAGCGTCTCCGCGACAATTCCACTGGCCGCCTGAGATTACGGGGATGCCCGAGCGCACAGGCATTTCGATCCTGCTGGTCGACGACCACCCGGTGGTCCGGCAAGGCTATCGCCGCGTGCTGGAGAGCCAGGACGGGTTTCGAGTCATCGCCGAGGCCGACAGCGCCGCGGCGGCCTATGCCGCGTTCAAGGCGCATGCGCCCGACGTGGTCGTGCTCGACATCTCGATGAAGGGCGCCAGCGGGCTGGAGGCGATCCGCAATATCCGCGCTCGCGACAATCGCGCCTGCATCCTCGTGTTCTCGATGCATGGCGAGGCGCCGTTGGTGAAGGCGGCGTTCGCCGCCGGCGCGAGCGGCTTCGTCACCAAGAGCAGCGAGCCGTCGGCGCTGGTCCGTGCCATCCGCATGGTGATCAGCGGGGAGCGCGCGCTCAGCGACGACGTCGCCCATGTGCTGGCCGCCGACAGTCTCGATCCGCAGCAGACCGTGCTCGACCGGCTCGGCGAGCGTGAGATCGAAATCCTGCGCCAGTTCGCGTCGGGCCTGACCACCGAGCAGATCGCCACGAACCTGCACCTCAGCGTCAAGACGGTGCAGAACTATCATTATCTGGTGAAGGCCAAGACGGGACTGCAGACGGATGCGCAGCTGGTGCGGCTGGCGGTGACCAGCGGGCTGACGGATTTGTAGCCCGGATGAGCGCGCGCCTAGCGCGCCTGAAGTCCACGGAGCAGCAGGGTCAGCACGGCATCGACGCGGGCCGAGCAGGTGCATTCGCCCCATTCCTCAGCGTGGGCGGGATGATGGAAGCTTCGGGTCGCGTCGAAGATCGCCGCGGCCGCGGTCTTGGGATCAGCGACATCGAACGTCCCCTGCGCGACCCCCTCAGCGATCATGCCCTCGACCTGGGCGATCAGGTTCTGCTTGTGCGCCTTGACCACCGAGCACGCCTCGCGCGCCAGGGTGAGATAGGTCGCGAACATCTCCGGATCTTCACAGACCCGTTTCTGCTTGGCGCCGAACAGCTCGCGCAGCCAGCGCTCCAGCTTCGCCGGCGCCGGTCCCGGCTCGGCCGCGATCTGCGCCAGCGGCGCGCTGACCCGCTCGAGCCAGCGCTTGGCAACCGCCTCGCGCAGCGACGCCTTGCTCGGAAAGTGACGGTAGACGGAGCCGTGGCTGACATCGAGCGCTCTCGCGACGTCGACGACCGTCGCTTTGGCGAGCCCATAACGGCGCAACACGTCCTCGGTGACTTCGAGGATGCGCTCGGATGTCAGAACCACGGCCTCATTCATGCGTGCACCATATCGGCGTCGGACGTATTCGCCTTGATCTGGATCGTCTCAGCCTGGTCGGCGGACGATGGCGCGCGAAACCTGGTGGCCTGGGCCTCCAGGTGACGCGCGACCTGGAGATTCAGCCAGTCCTGAAATTGTGAGTGCAACAATCGCTTTTCAATCTTCATCGAAGCGGTCCTTCGCAGTTGAAACCGCTGAACCCAAGGTCAGACAGTGGAAGTTGGTCTTAAGCAAGATGGCAGGATCGACATACACCATCGCGCTGACAGATTTCAATATCTGTCAGCTCGATTTTTTGAAAATGGTATTATGATCCGGTAACGGCATGCCGAGCGGCCGGAAAGACCGCCGTTTGTGTCGATCCGGCCGCTCTGGTAAAGCGCGGCGTAAAATGCCGGCGCGGACGCCTGGTCCCGCCCACCTTCCCTCCCGCCTCGGAGCGCCGTCGATGATCCCCCGCTATTCCCGTCCCGAAATGGCCTCGATCTGGGAGCCGCAGACCCGGTTCAAGATCTGGTTCGAGATCGAGGCGCATGCGGCGGACGCGCTGGCGGAGCTCGGCGTGATCCCGAAGGAGGCCGCCAAGACGATCTGGGCCAAGGCCAAGGACGCCACCTTCGACGTCGCCCGCATCGATGAGATCGAGCGCGAGACCAAGCACGACGTCATCGCCTTCCTGACCCATCTCGCCGAGATCGTCGGTCCCGAGGCGCGCTTCGTGCACCAGGGCATGACGTCATCGGACGTGCTCGACACCTGCCTCAACGTCCAGCTCACCCGTGCGGCCGACCTGCTGCTCGCCGATCTCGACCGCGTGCTGGCGGCGCTGAAGACGCGCGCCTTCGAGCACAAGATGACGCCGACCATCGGCCGCTCGCACGGCATCCACGCCGAGCCGGTGACGTTCGGTCTCAAGCTCGCTTATGCCTATGCCGAATTCTCTCGCGCGCGCGAGCGCCTGGTCGCCGCGCGGAAGGAAGTCGCGACCTGCGCGATTTCCGGCGCCGTCGGCACCTTCGCGCAGATCGATCCGCGGGTGGAGGAGCACGTCGCCAAGGCGATGGGCCTCAGCCCCGAGCCGATCTCGACCCAGGTGATTCCGCGCGACCGCCACGCGATGTTCTTCGCGACCCTTGGCGTCATCGCATCGTCCGTGGAGCGCCTGGCGACCGAAGTGCGCCATCTGCAGCGCACCGAGGTGCTCGAAGCCGAGGAGTTCTTCTCGGAGGGCCAGAAGGGCTCGTCGGCGATGCCGCACAAGCGCAATCCGGTGCTGTCGGAGAACCTCACCGGTCTCGCCCGCATGGTGCGCGCCTATGTGACGCCCGCGATGGAGAACGTCGTGCTCTGGCACGAGCGCGACATCTCGCACTCCTCGGTCGAGCGCATGATCGGCCCCGATGCCACCGTCACGCTCGACTTCGCGCTGATCCGCCTCGCCGGCCTGATCGAGAAGCTCCTGGTCTACCCGGCCAACATGGAGAAGAACCTCGACAAGCTCGGCGGCCTCGTCCACTCGCAGCGCGTGCTCATCGCGTTGACCCAGAAGGGCGCGAGCCGCGAGGACTCCTACAGACTGGTCCAGCGCAACGCGATGCCGGTCTGGCGCGGCGAAGGCGACTTCCGCACCCTGCTCAAGGCCGATGCTGACGTGAAGAAGTACCTGACCGACGCCGAGATCGACGAGCAGTTCGACCTCGGCTATCACCTCAAGCACGTCGACACGATCTTCCGGCGCGTGTTCGGCAGCGCCGAGTGACGGCGCGCGCCGTCACAGCTTCTTGAGCGAGACGGCCGCATTGCCCTTGTTGTTGAAATAGAACCGGTACAACAACCAGGGAAATAGGATGGAGGTGTCGTTGACGTAGACGAACACCTCCCCATCGCTGCGTGCGGTGAACTCGGCCGTCCAGCGGCTACTGCCGGGTGCTTCGGGTCGGAATGTGGGGAGATGCTCCTCCAATCCCGTGCTGCCCACCCGCACGATGGGCGCGAACCAGTTCGACCAGATCAACCGCTTGAACGGCACGCCCGGTAGCTGCGTCCAGGTCCCGTAACCAAAACCGGCCGGGGATGCAGGGATGCTGCCGTCGCTCCATCCCTCTCCGACATCGAGCGTGATCTGATACGTCTCGTCCTGCGCCACGCTAAGCGCTGTCGGATAGCAATGGTGGCGCGTCTCGAACAACGGCCGGATACTTCCATTGTGCCATGCGCCGATCTCTGTCTCGTTGACCTCGGTCGGCCTCAGTGTTGCCTTGCAGAACAGACCGGCCGTGTTGGCCGCGCCGAACGCCAGCCACCAGAACAGCCAGAACATGATGCCGGTCGGGAAGATCCACGATTTCAGGACGTAGAAACCGGCAACATACCAGCCCTGGCGTCGCAGCGAATAAACCGTCGCGCGCCAGCCGGTCACCGGCTTGTGCCGGGATGGATCGTTCCAGGCGATGCGTGCGGCGTCGCGGATCGTTCGCTGCAGTGAGGTGCCCCACGCCGTCAAGCCGAGCGCAGCGGCCACACCGACCACCAGCAAACCCGGCGAATCCCGAAACGCGACGAACCATGGGTCGAGAAATTTGGGCAAGAAGGCTGCCGCTCCGTTGACCAGCGGATTTACCAGCCCATGCAAGGGCTCATAAAGCACGCGCGGCCAATAGATGACGAAATATGGGATCGCCGCGACGAACAGCAGCGCGAACATGGTGGCGAAATAGACCACGCGGCGCAGCCAGACCCAATTCCAGACATCGTCCTGCACCCGCGTCCGCGCGTGCCCGTGATCGAGCGGATGCAGCGCATCGACCGGCGTATCGGTCTCATCCGTGACGCGGTAAGCGGCGGGTACGACCACCGGTGCATAGTGATCGGGACCCGACCCAATGCGTTCGAACACGGTGCGGTGGATCGTCGGCTTCACCGGCGGCAGAGGTGGCTGCGGCAGGCTCGGATGCAGATCGTCAGCAAGAAGCCCGGTCTGGGCCTTGAACGGCGAATGAAGCAGCCACTTGATGCGACTGACATCGTACCGGAGCGATAGCTTGTAGGGCGGCGCGTCATAGATCTCGCGCAGATTGCGCGGCTTGTAGCGGTAGTAGGCCGCAAGCCCCTTGCGCGAGTCGTTCAGCGTGTCGAGCGGATCGATCTCGGGATCGTAGAGCAGCCTGCGCCGCCCGTCGAGATAGACGAGACCATAGGCCTGGGCGCGGTCGAGCATCCAATCGAGCGTCACATAGGAAAGGCCATCCTGCGGATAGCCGCCGCCGATGTCGGAATGCACGCCGGTAAACCACACCTGGCTGATGCGCTCGCGGTCACGTGGCGGCAGATCGGTGCGCAGATGCGGCGGCGGCTCGGCCAGTTTCGCAGCCGCGCTGCGCGGATCGTGGTCGATGCCGAACAGCCAGTCCTTCTTGTCACTGCGGCCTGAAACAGCCTCGTCCCGTCCCCACACATAGCGCTCATCCCAGATCACCGGGCGGAAGGCGTCACGCTCCTCCTCGATCGCGAGGGCGTGGCAAGCGCGATGGATCTTGGAATTCATGAACTGGTCCGGCATCGACAGCGGCCAGATCCAATAGTCAATGGCGCGCGTCATCTCCTCGATCGGCCCGCCGTAGGCGTCAACGGTGTCCCAAATGCCGACGAAATGCACGCTCTCGACCTCGACTGCTGGCGGAGCCTGCAGCGCCACGCCCTGCACTCTGCGCAGCGTTCTAATTCCCCAGTCGCGCACTCCGCGCAGGTCCAGGCCGATCTTGCCGAGATATCTGAGAATTCCGCTATTGTAGCGACGCCGATAGCGGCGATAGGCGTCTGCGGCGAACCGGGCGAGATCGGCTTCATTGTCGTCGTAGGCGACGAGCCCCTGCCCCGCGATCATTGCCGCCACGATACGGATGGTGAAGGCACCGCGGCTGAACCCGAAGCAGTAGATGCGGTCGCCCGGCTTGTAGTTGCGACAGCAGAAGCTGTAGATCGCAATCACATTCCGCTTCAGGCCGAAGCCGAAGATGCCGCCGAGGGCTGCGAACAGCTTGAAGGAGGACGTTCCGACGCCATCGTCATAAAAGGCGACTTGCCGGCGCGGATCGCGCAGGTCCAGCAGCTGGAACAGGCGCCAGACATTGGTCTTGAACACGGCCTTGGCGCTGTTGCCGGTCCCGTCCGACAACAGCACGATGTTCTTTGCAACAGGATTGGACACGAGGCCCCCCGACCAGAATGCCGGCAGGGAGATTGGTCCGCAATTGCAGGAAAATCAAGGCACAATCCCTGCGCGAGCCCGCAGGACCACCCGCTCAGTTCTCAGCACCGCCCGTCATCCGCAAGGCAACATCGTCGCTTGATCCAATGCGGTCATCGAACGGGGGACGGCTTATCGAGGCGCGACTGACAGAGCGGCACGCATGGAATCACTCAAAAATGATCAGCAGATGCCTTTGTGCGGTTGTCCGACATCTCGTCGTCGACCTCTGATCCTTCGACAGAGGTCAGATCCGCGACTAAGCAGGTCGCCGGAATTCACCACTGACGAGCCCGACATGCCCGAGACGATCGCGAGCTACGATCCCCTGCTGCGATGGATTCATTGGGCGACCGCCCTGCTGTTCATCGCAGCGATGCTGATCGGGCTGTATTGCGGCCTTCAGCCGGCCGGGACGTCGCCGCGGCGGGAGCTGCTGGAGGTTCACAAATCGCTCGGCGTCACGCTGTTTATGCTGGCCATTATCCGCGTGATCGTGCGGGCTCGCACCACGGCGCCGGCCGCTCCGGCCACGTTCGGACCGATGGTCCGCGCGCTGTCGCAGCTCAATCATTGGGCGCTCTATGCGCTGCTGCTGATCATGCCCGTCACCGGCTACATGTTCTCGTCGGCCGGCGGCTACTCGCTGCGCTATTTCGGGACCTTCAGCTGGCCGCGCCTGTTCGCCGGCGACAGGACGATCGCCCATGCCGGCGAGATCACGCATGATACGCTGGCCTATCTGGTCTATCTCGTGGTCGGCCTGCACATTGCGGCCACGCTCTGGCACGCGTTTGTCAAGAAGGACGAGGCGCTGGCCCGGATGTGGCCGCGGCGGTGAGCGTGGCCGCCGTAGGGTGGGCAAAGCAGCCGCCGTCAGCCGGCAGCGTGCCCATCGTCGTGCGGCGAGCTCATTGCCAAGACGATGGGCACGGCGCTACACAATCCCGATCGTGGAGACCGCACGGCCGCGCCTTTGCTCCCCGACTCGACAACTATATCGGCTTCGCTGCCACAACGAGATCGCCGGCGCGCTGGTCCTGCTTCAGCAGGGCGGCGAGCTCGCTCTCGTCGAGCGTCTCCTTGACCAGCAGGCGGCGCGCCGCGCGCTCCAGCACGTCGCGCTTGTCCTGGAGCAGCTTGCGGGTGCGCTCCAGCGCGTTCGTCACGATCGCACGCACCTCGGCGTCGATCGCATCCCCTGCGGCCTCGCCATACTCGGCGCTGCGTGAGACGCCCGGCGCAAGAAACGACTGGTTGTCGCGCTCATAGGCGACCGAGCCCAGTTGCTCCGACATGCCGTAGCGGGTCACCATCGAGCGCGCGATGTCGGTGACGCGGCGCAGATCGTCGGCGGCGCCCGTCGACAGATGGCCGTAGACCACGAGCTCCGCGGCGCGGCCGCCGAGCAGCACCGCCATCTTGTTCTCGAGCTCCTCGCGCGTCATCAGGAAGCGATCTTCCGTCGGGCGCTGGATGGTGTAGCCGAGCGCGCCGACGCCGCGCGGGATGATCGAGACCTTGTGCACGGGATCGGTGCCCGGCAGGCTCATCGCAACGATCGCGTGCCCCATCTCGTGATAGGCGACGATCTCGCGCTCCTTCGGATTGAGCAGCCGGTTGCGCTTCTCCAGACCGGCGACGATGCGCTCGATCGCATTGTTGAAATCGTCGAGCGTGACCTCGTCGGCGCCGCGCCGCGTCGCCAGCAAGGTCGCCTCGTTGACGAGGTTGGCGAGATCAGCGCCGGTGAAGCCGGGCGTCAGCGCCGCGACCTTCTCCGGATCGACGTCGGCGGCGAGCTTGGCCTTCTTCAGATGCACCTGCAGGATCTGGATGCGACCCGGCTTGTCGGGCCGGTCGACCAGCACCTGGCGGTCGAAGCGGCCGGCCCGCAGCAGCGCCGGATCGAGAATCTCCGGCCGGTTGGTCGCCGCGAGCAGCACGAGACCGGTCGAGGAATCGAAGCCGTCGAGCTCGACCAGCAACTGGTTCAAGGTCTGCTCCTTCTCGTCATGGCCGCCGGCGAACGGGCCCATGCCGCGGGCGCGGCCGAGCGCATCGAGCTCGTCGATGAAGATGATCGCGGGCGCCTTGGCGCGGGCCTGCTCGAACAGGTCGCGCACGCGCGCGGCACCGACGCCGACGAACATCTCGACGAATTCCGAGCCCGAGATCGAGAAGAATGGCACGCCGGCCTCGCCCGCGACCGCCTTGGCGAGCAGCGTCTTGCCGGTGCCGGGCGGGCCGACCAGCAGCACGCCCTTGGGCATGCGGCCGCCGAGACGGCCATAGGATTTCGGATCCTTCAGGAACGAGACGATCTCGCGCAGTTCGTCCTTGGCCTCGTCGACGCCGGCAACGTCGTCGAAGCGAACGCCCGTGTTGGATTCGACGTAGACCTTGGCCTTGCTCTTGCCGATCTGCATCAGGCCGCCGCCGAGCCCGCCGGCGCCGCCCATCATCCGGCGCGACAGCCAGTACCAGACGCCGAAGAACAGCGCGATCGGCATCACCAGCGAGAGGATGTCGCCGAGGATGTTGCTCTCGACGCGGCCGGTGAAGGTGACGTTGGCCTTGCTGAGCTCCTTGGCGAACTCCTGGTCGACGCGCGTCGTCGCGAAGCGCGACTGGCCGCTGGGCAGCGGCTCCTTCAGCGTGCCTTCCAGGTAGTTCTCGGAGACGCCGACCTCCTTCACCTTGCCGGCTGCGAGCAGGTCCTGGAATTGACTGTAGGGAATGACGGCGACCTGGCGATAGCTCGTCCACGCATTGTGGATCATCATCGCGACGAAGATCGCGACGATTGCGTACCAGAGATTGAAGCGGGTCTGCTTGGTCATGGGTCTCTCAATCGGGTGATCAGTCGAAATCGAGTGTCCGCGAACGGCGGATCAAGCGGCCGCGCGTCAGGTGCGGTCCTGCGCTGCGACCTCGGGCACGAACACCGTGACCGCACGCGGCAGCACGGAGAAGCGCGCCGGCGTGAAGGTGACGAGCTCGCCATCGGCATTGATCCGGCGCGGACGGCGCGTGCGGATCTCGAACGATGTATCACGCGAGGCCCGCACCTCCTGCCACAGGCCGTGGCGGCCTTTGCGGAAGTCATAGGCCATCGCCAGCAGCTTCCAGATGCGGCCGATCTCCAGCGAATACAGATCGAGATGGGAATCGTCGATCTCGGCGCGGTGATCGACCGCCATGCCGCCGCCGTAGTAGCGGCCATTGCCGACCGCGATCTGCAGTGTCTTCACCCGCACCGCGCCGTCGGACGATACGATCATCGCGCGGAACGGCCGTGCATTGGTCAGCACCTTCAGCGCCGTGAGCGCATAGCCGAGCCGGCCGAACCTCCGCTTGGTTTCCTTGGTCAGCTGCCGCGCGAGCTCGGCGCTCAAGCCGAGGCTGGCGACGTTGAAGAACGGGTGCCCGTTGACCTCGCCGAGATCGATCCGGCGGCGATGGCCGGCCGCAATCACATCGACCGCGGCCTCCATATCCGCCGGCAGGCCAAGCGTGCGGGCAAGGTCATTGGCGGTGCCGGCCGGAATGATGCCCAGCGGCAGGCCGGTCTTGAGCAGTGCGGGCGCAGCCGCGTTCAGGCTGCCGTCCCCCCCGGCGACGACGACCGCCTCCGCATCGTCGGCATGTGCTTCGATCCACGGCGCCACCTCGCGCGGACTATGCGGCGCCGAGATCACGAGATCATAGCCGGCTGCGCTCAGCCGCGACACGGCAACGCCGGCCGCTTCGCCGCCGGAGCGGCTGCCGCGATTGATGATCATCAAGAGGCGGCGCGTTGCCACGGCCGGGCGCGACGGCGGCGCCTTCGCGATCGATACCTGGTCACCCCCCGTGGTCACGATTGTCTCCCGTACACAAAATGCCAGCGCGCTCCAGCACGCAGGTTCCATACAAAGTGGCGAGCAGGCGCTCCGGTTCCATCACGATCACCGCCGCCCCTCCAGGCGATGCCGGGAGGTTTGAGCGGGGTAACGATTGTTGGGATGGTGATGTGGGGGCGAGAGCCGCAAGGCCCGATAGCAACAAGCGACGCGTGGGGCCGCATCTCGTCAAACTCCTCAATAGCGCCCGAAGTGCGCAATACCGCCAGCGGCAGCGGTCATGAAAGAGAGTCCGACATCATAGTCTCACGGACTATCAGAGGGGCCCGGATCTCCGGCCCTCTGGAATTAGTTCACCGCCGCACGGCCGCAAGACGGCCGCCGGGCAGCAGACACTCTGTCGCACCTCGCCGTTCATCTTGCTGAACGCAGATGCGAACGGCGGGCTCTTGAAAACCGCAGGCTCTTGAAAACCAATCGGCAGACACATACGTCCGTCGCCTACCCCTGGTCCGGGCCCCTCTGGTGAAGCTGCCGGTGCGCTCACGATGTCGGACCTGACATCAATCTCACCGGCTTGAAAGAGGGACCCGTCGTGGAATTCCTGCTCATCGCGTTTGCCGGCAAGCCCGTCTGGATGTGGCTCGCCTTCCTCGCAATCGTGCTCGCCCTCCTCGTCTTCGATCTCGGCATCCTCCATCGCAAGACGCGCGAGATCTCGGTGCGCGAGAGCCTCGTCATGAGCGGCATCTACATCATGCTCGCCCTCGCCTTCGGCGCCTGGATGTGGTGGCAAATCGGCGCCGAGGCCGGCACCGCCTATCTCACCGCGTTCACGATCGAGAAGGCGCTGGCGATGGACAACGTCTTCGTCATCGCCATGATCTTCAGCTACTTCTCGATCCCGCGCGCCTATCAGCACCGCGTGCTGTTCTGGGGCATCGTCGGCGTCATCGTGCTGCGCGCGATCATGATCGGGCTCGGCGCCGCGATCGTCGCCCAGGCGAGCTGGGTACTCTATCTGTTCGCGCTGTTCCTGGTCGCGACCGGCATCAAGATGCTGGTGTTCACGGACACGCCGCACGACATCGGCGCCAACCCGGCGCTGGCCTGGGTGCGCCGCCGCTTCGACGTCACCGACCGCCTGCACGAAGAGCGCTTCTTCGTGCGCCAGCCTGATGCGCGCGGCAAGCCGACCTGGTTCATGACGCCGCTGTTCCTGGCGCTGATCCTGATCGAATTTGCCGACGTCATCTTTGCGGTCGACTCGGTGCCCGCGATCTTCGCGATCTCGACCGACCCCTTCGTGGTCTACACGTCGAACATCTTCGCGATCCTCGGCCTGCGCGCGCTCTATTTCGCGCTTGCCGCGATGGTGGATCGCTTCCAGTATCTCAAGCTGGCGCTGGCGGCGGTGCTGATCTTCATCGGCTCGAAGATCTTCCTGGCCGACCTGCTCGGGCTGGAGAAGTTTCCGCCCGCGATTTCGCTCGGCATCACCTTCAGTCTGCTCGGCGCAGGTATCGCGTACTCGCTATGGAAGACGCGGCCTGCGGTCGAGCCGATGAAGTGAGGCCGATCAGAGGACATGAGGTTGCTGCGTGACAATGAATGATGTCACATCCGACGACGAGGACTCCTCGGCGCCGCGCCGTCACAACGGGCCGATCAGCCGCCGGCTGCTCGCGATCGCCCGGACGGTGCGGTCCGAGGAGCCGTCGATCGGCGAGTTGTTCGACCGGCTGGAATCGGAAGGTCTTGGCCTGACCCTGCTGCTGCTGACCCTGCCGGCGCTGATCCCGTTGCCGGGCCCATTCGGCATGGTGTTCGGCACCTTTGTCGCGCTGGTCGCGCTGCAGATCCTGTTCGGCGCCGAGCGGCTATGGCTGCCCGAACAGTTGCGCCGCCGGCCGGTGCCGCAGCGGCTGCTGCGCAAGATAATCCGCGCCGGTCTCGACTGGGCGGGCTATGCCGAACGCGGCCTGCGCGAGGACCGGCTGGTCTGGCTGACCGGCCGGCCGGCGCGGATGCTGCTCGCGCTGCCGCTGCTTCTGATGGCGGTCACCATCATCCTGCCGATCCCGATGGGCAACGTGATGCCGGCGCTGGCGCTGATCGCCGCCTCGATCGGCTTCATGGCAGGCGACGGCCTCGCCGTGCTGGTGTCGATCCTGATTGCGATGGCTGCGGTGGTCTGGACTGCCGTTCTGCTCTACACCGGCGCCGCAGCAGCCGACTATGCCGCAACTCTCCTGGCCCGCTTAGCTGTGCATCTGCGGGCGATGCTGGAAAGCGTCGGTGTCGATCTCGGCTTTGCCGCAGGCGTGACAACCGTATTTGCAGTGGTAACCGGCATCGCTGCGCTTGCCTTCTGGGTGCAGGCGGTACGCCACCGGCGCAGCCGGCGCGCATCCTTCGATCCGGCGCAGGATCCGCGCGAGCGCTCCCGCGCGCTGGCGCGTCGCGGCCGCGGCCTCGTGGCCGCCGCAAGCATTGCGACCACCGCAGCCGCCGTCTTCATCGCCACGCGTTTCATGCTCACCGGCTCGATCTGAAGTTCCGCCTGTGGCGGCGCGGCCGCACGACGGTGCATTGCGGCTGCGACGGACATATCTTCGTGAGCACCTGCCGGCCGGAAGCGCGAGCACTTGTCATTGAAGCAGCAACAAAAAATGCGACCGGTAAGCTCTGGCGCGTCGCGCATCGTCGACGGCCTGCGAGAAATGCCACTGTCCCTTTGTGCCGGCTGCAGCTATACGAGAGATGACTGTCATTAAACGGTTACAGAATCGACACATGCCCGATTCGAACGCACCGGCGTCGATCCACGGCAGTGGCCATGCGGTCGGCGTGCGGGAGAGTGGTGAGTCGGCGAGCAGCGATCCCGGTGGCGCCGCCGATCGCTTGACTGCGCAGCACCTAGCCGATCACGCGGCCACGCAGGAGGATGCCGCAGCGCTTGGCGTGGAGGTCGCGGCGCCGTCCTTGCCGGATCCGGCGGCCGGCAGCGGCCACGAGATCGAGCTGAAACTCCTCGTCGCGCCCGATCAACTCGCCGGCTTCAACAACGCACCGGTCGTCACCGCGCATGCGCGCAACAAGGGCTCGCGCAAGCATCTGACATCGGTCTACTACGACACGCCGAAGCGCACGCTGTGGAAGAACGGCTTCACCTTGCGGGTGCGCCAGAGCGGCTCGCGCTTCGTGCAGACCGTGAAAGAGCAGCACAGCGACGACCCGCTCAAGCGCGGAGAGTGGGAGGCCAGCGTCAGCTCGCTGGCGCCAGATCCGGTGCTGGCGGCCGCGCTGCTGCCGGAGGAGCTTCGCTCCGCGCTGGCCGAGGCAACGCTCGAGGCGGTGTTCACGACCGACGTGCATCGTCACGCGCGCATGCTCGACTTGCCCGGTGCGACCATCGAGATCGCGTTCGACAGCGGTGTCATCAAGGCCGGCGAGCACCGTGAGATCGTGAGCGAGATCGAGCTGGAGCTCAAGAGCGGCAACCCCGCCGCCATCTACGAGATCGCACAGCGCATCGCCGATCACGGACCGATCAGACCTTCGATCCGCAGCAAATCCGCGCGCGGTTTCGACCTCGCAGCCGGAGCAGCGCCGGGGGCCGAAAAGCCGCCCAAGCTGCGCCTCGATCCGGCGGTGTCTCTCGACGAGAGCTTCGCCCTCGTCCTGCGCGGCGGCCTGCATCATCTGCTGCAGGCCATGCCTGCGGCAGAGGACGGACGCGATACGGAAGGCGTGCATCAGTTGCGGGTGGCGCTGCGCCGCCTGCGCGCCGCGTTGCACCTGATGCGGCCGCTCGGGACCTCGGCGACGCTCGACGGTCTCGAGGCGGATGCGCGCTGGCTGGCACAGAGCCTCTCGGCGGCGCGCGACCTCGACGTGTTCCTGACCGATACGCTGCCCGAGATCGCCGAGGCCTGCCCCACTGTTGCAGGCTTCGACTCGCTCCGGGCGCTCGCCGAGCGGCGGCGCGATCTCGCCTATCGCACGCTGCGCATCGCGCTTGCCGAGCGCCGCTGCGCCGCTTTCGTGCTCGGCCTCGGCGAATGGATCGAGACCCGCGGCTGGCGCAACGACGTCTCCCCCGACGATCTCCGACGCCTCGCGGCGCCCGCGATCGATTTCGCCGGGCCTGTCCTGTCGGAGCGCCACCAGAAGGTGCTCAAGCGCGGCCGCCGCTTCAAGAAGCTGTCGGCCGAGCGGCGCCACCGGCTGCGTCTCGCGCTGAAGAAGCTGCGCTACAGCATCGACTTCCTGCTGCCGCTCTACGGCGCGAGCAAATCGGCGAAGAAATATGCCAGGACGCTCGCCGGCTTCCAGGAACAGCTTGGCCACTACAACGACATGGCGGTCACCGCCGGCGTGATCGAGACCCTCGGCACCGCCTCCACCGAGGCGGCGATCGCGGCCGCCGCGATCACCGGCTGGCAGTCGCATGCCATGGCCGGCGTGGAGGAGCCGTTGCGCGAGGCGTGGCGCGCCTTCACCAAGGCGCCGACGCCATGGCAGGCCGAGGAGGCGTGACGACCGGACGCGGTGACGTCGGTTCATGGACCTGGACCGCATTGATCTGGTTCAAGGCGTCTGGTCGAGCTGTTTGGGAGCGTGATCTCATGAAGATATCCAGCGTGACGTGTCCCCATTGCCGTGCCGCCTACGAGATCGCGGAATCGACCTCCGCCATTGGCGCTGCCGGGCGGTTCGACTGCGGCGTCTGCGGCACGCCATTGGCGGCGTGGGACGAGCCGAAGCTGCGGGCCTTCCGCCTGGAGGTACCACCCGAGCGCAAATATCCCCGCGTGCCGGCCCCCGCCCCGCTCACCTGACTCCCGTTCCGCAATCCGGAACGCCCGGCGTGGTCCGTCGAGGTGACCGCGCATCCGCGCATGGCGCCATGGCCGGCGGCAACTTGCCTGGCTTTTTTGACCGGGTCATAGTCGGTCACCGCGCGGTGCTGCCGGCTGGCTTGGCCGCATCCACTGCAGCGTCCCGATCCACTTCAGCGAGTCATCCGGTCCTCATGCCCATCCTCAACAGCATCGCCGCGCTCTCCGACGAAATGGCCGCTTGGCGCCACGACTTCCACGAACATCCCGAGCTGCTGTACGAGGTGCATCGCACCGCCGGCATCGTCGCCGACAAGCTGCGCGCATTCGGCTGCGACGAGGTGGTGACGGGCATCGGCCGCACCGGCGTGGTCGGCGTGATCCGCGGCCGCAAGTCGGCCTCCGGCAGGACCATCGGCCTGCGCGCCGACATGGATGCGCTCCCGATCGAGGAAACCTCTGGCGTTCCCTACGCCTCGAAGACGCCGGGCCTGATGCACGCCTGCGGCCACGACGGCCACACCGCGATGCTGCTGGGCGCTGCGAAATATCTCGCCGAGACCCGCAATTTCGACGGCACCGCCATCGTCATCTTCCAGCCGGCCGAGGAAGGCGGCGCCGGCGGCAAGGCGATGGTCGATGACGGGCTGATGACGCGCTGGGGCATCCAGGAGGTCTACGGCATGCACAACATGCCGGGCGTGCCCGAAGGCCATTTCGAAATCTCGCCCGGCGCGATGCTGGCCTCGGCTGATGCGATCCACATCAAGGTCACCGGCAAGGGCGGCCATGGCGGCGCCGGCCCGCACCGGGCGGTCGACAGCATCCTGATCGCCTCGCAGATCGTCAACGCGCTGCAGTCGATCGTCGCCCGCAACGTCGATCCGTTGAAGTCGGCGGTGATCTCGGTGTGCTCGATCCATGGCGGCACCACCTTCAACGTGATCCCCGAGACGGTCGAGATGCTGGGCACCGTGCGCACGCTCGATCCGGAGATCCGCGATCTCGTCGAGAGGCGTATCGTCGAGGTCGCCGAGGCCACCGCGCGCGCCTATGGCGGCTCGGCCGAGGCGATCTACGAGCGCAAATATCCGGTGACGATGAATCACCCTGCGCAGGCGGCTTTCGCCGCCGACGTCGCCCGCGACGTCGCCGGCGCTGAGCGTGTCAACGACCGCGCCATTCCGCTGATGGGCGGCGAGGATTTCGCGTTCATGCTGGAGGCGCGTCCGGGCGCCTTCGTGTTCCTCGGCATGGGCCCCGGCAACGAGTGCCACCACCCGGCCTACCGCTTCAACGACAACATCCTCAGCGCCGGCGCATCGTACTGGGTGAAGCTGGTCGAGAAGAGCATGCCGGCGAACTGATCGGAGCGACCGCGCAAGCTCGCAACGGCGTCATTGCGAGGAGCCGTAGGCGACGAAGCAATCCAGGATCTTCATCGGATCGCCAGTCTGGATTGCTTCGCTCCGCGCTCCGCTCGCAATGACGGGTGTGGCTGACATCGCCGGCCCCACAGGCTCCGTCATCGCGAGCGCCAGCGAAGCGATCCAGGGACGCTATGCACCGATCGGAATGGCTTCGGCTTCCTTCCACGAACAGTTCGCCCCGTATCGAAACATCACGCGCCGCCGCCCGGCTAGGAGAAGCCATTCTCCCGCCCGCGAGGCACCATGCAGAGCCGCTCCGATCTCACGACAGAATTCGCCCTCCTGCTCGTTCTGTCCACCTTGTGGGGCGCCTCATACACCTTCATCAAGATCGGCGTCGAAACCATTCCGCCGCTGACCCTGATCGCCGCGCGCACGCTGATTGCGGGGCTGCTGCTGGCCGCGATCATCCGCAGCCGCGGCCTCGCTTGGCCGCGTGACCGGACGATTTGGCGTCGCTTCGTGATCCAGGCCGGTCTCAACAGCGTCGTGCCATTCACGCTGATCGCCTGGGCCGAGCGCACCGTCGAGGCGGGTCTTGCGACGATCCTCAACGCGACCTCGCCGATCTTCACCTTCCTGCTGACCGCGCTGGTGACGCACCACGAGCCTGTCACCCTGCGCAAGCTGGTCGGCGTCGCCGCCGGACTCGCCGGCACCTGCCTCATCGTCGGCACCGAGGCGCTGGGCGGGCTTGGCCGCGAGCTGTGGGCGCAGATTGCGATCGTCGCCGCCACCATCTGCTATGCCGGTGCGGCGATCATGGGAAAGAGCTTCAAGGGACTCGATCCGATGTTGCCGGCCGCGGGATCGCTGCTGTCGGGCGCCGCGGTGCTGATCCCGCTTGCGCTGGTCGTCGACCATCCGTGGACGCTGGCACCGTCACTGCGCTCGGTGCTGGCGCTGGTCGCGCTCGCGACCGTCTCGACTGCGGCCGCGATGGTGATCTATTTCCGCCTGGTGCAGACGCTCGGCTCGATCGGCGTTGCGATCGCCGTGGCCGGGCTCGGCGAGCACCTCGCGCCGACCGCCTGGATCGGCCTCACCTGTGTCCTCATTGGTGTGATCGCGATGACGCTGCCCGCGCGCAAGAAGCCGACAGGCGATCCGATCCAAGGTTGACCGCACGCACCAGCGCTGCTTTGAACCCAAAGCGGCAACGCTGGATCAATAAAATGCAATGCATCTTCGTTTTGCTTCTTGTCGCGCTGGCAACCACGATTGGTCCGGCCGCGGCCTCGGCCGACATCCCCTACGCGATGTCGGAGCATCCTTCACAAGACGGCCGCTGCAAAGGAGACACCGGCAAGGCCGACCTCGACCGCGACGAGCAGGCCTGCCTCGCTCAGTTGAACGATGTCGTCAGGCGCAACGGCAAGTCGCTGGAAATCACATTCAAGGATGGTTCCACCAGAAGCTACGTGACCCGACTTCCGGATGACCTACCCGGACATGAGGACGACTCGGTCGAGTACAAGCTCGTCGGCTACTTTCCGGAGCACGAACTCCTGCTGATCGAGATCGGCTATTGGGAAGGCGTGCAATGGATGCTGCTCTGGCTCAATCGCGGCATCGAGACCAAGATCCATTCGCCGCCGCACGCCTCGCCAAGCCGCCGCTGGCTGTTTTCGGTCTGCTCCAGCGAAGGTCCCTCCGGCTGCGGCAACGGGATGGAGATCGTTGCCGCGCCGTTCGACCTCAAGCTGGGGGGCTGGTCCTATCTCACCCCTGACGACGACTACACCTTCTACGAGTTCGACGGCTGGGACGGCGACGACCGCGTCAAGCTCATCGCCACCTTCAAGGTCGGCACCGAGATGAAGCCATTCCCGGCCTCTGTCGAACGCAGCAACGGCCGCTGGCAATTGAAGCTGCCAAAACAGCACCGCAAACCGCCACGTCATTAGCAGCCCGTTTCTCTCGCCGTCATTCCGGGGCGGCGCGCAGCGACGAGCCCGGAATCCATAACCACGACTGTGCATGTGGCGAAGACGAGCATACCGGCCAGCTCGCGTCGCACAGCATCCTGTGGCTATGGATTCCGGGCTCGCGCCGCTGCGCGACGCGCCCCGGAATGACGGCGGAGAGAGTGAGGCTAAGAGTGCTGCCCTGCTTCGATGACGCAGTCGCCGACAGCAGCGTGGTCACTCATCCCCGATCGCGATCGTCACCTTGCCGAGATGCGCGCCGCTCGCCATGTAGTGGAACGCCTCGCGCGCCTCGCTGAACGGAAACACGCGGTCGACCACCGGCTTCACCTGATGCAGCGTCAGCGCGTTCGCCAGCGCCTGGAGATCGTCGACCGAGCCGACCGTGACGCCCTGCAGCTGCTGCTGCTGCATCACCATCAGCGGCAGCCGCAGCTCCGAGGCCGGCGCACCGGCGAGCACGCCGATGAAGGCGATGGTGCCGCCGATCCGGGTGGCGCGGATCGACTCGTTCAAGGTGCCGACGCCGCCGACCTCGACCACGAGATCGACGCCCTGCCCGGTGATCTCGCGCGCCTTCTTGCCCCAGTCCGGCACCTGCTTGTAGTTCAGCGTGACATCGGCGCCGAGCGCCTTCAGCCGCGCGATCTTGGCTTCACTCGACGACGTCGCGATCACCCGCGCGCCGGCCATCTTCGCGATCAGCAGCGCAAAGATCGAGACGCCGCCGCTGCCTTGCGTCAGCACGGTGTGGCCGGGCCTGATGCCGCCGAGCTTGATCACCGCGCTCCAGGCGGTGACGCCGGCGCACGGCAATGTCGCGGCCTCGACGTCGGTGAGATGCGCCGGCGTCCGCACCAGCGCGTGCATGGGAAACACCCGATACTCCGTCAACGTGCCGTCGACGGCGCCGCCCAGCGCCGCACGCATCTTCGCTTCGCTCGGCTCGCCGCCGGTCCAGCTCTCGAAGAAGCTGCCGATGACTCGGTCGCCGGTCGCGAATGCTGTGACGCCCTCACCGACCGCCTCGACCACGCCTGCGCCGTCGGACAGCGGCACCAGCGGAAATTTCTGCCGCGAGCCGTAGCCGCCCCTCACCGTGATCAGGTCACGATAGTTGATGCTCGCCGCCGTCAGCCGCACCAGCACCTCGCCCCTCCCCGGCTGCGGCACGGGCTTGTCGACCAGCGCCAGCGCATCGATTCCGCCGGGCCCCTGCAGCTCGTAACATTGCATCCGATGTCTCCCGCCCAAGCGGCGTCGCCGCTTCGTTGTTCTGCCGGGAATGGTGAAGCGTTTCGTGCCGGCGATCAAGCCGAGCCTCGTTCCGCGCGGCGGACAGACAACGCGAACGCAACGCAAATCCGATGGTCGCGGCGCCGCCGGCTCTCAGTCATCGATCAGCGGGATCACGACATGGTTCAGCACATATTCCGTGCCAACCCAGGTAATGGTGAGTGCCAGCAGCAGCAATCCAGCCAGCAGCAGCATGTCGCGCCGTTCCATCGAACACATACGCAGCAACGCCGCTGCGCGTTTCGCATCGCAGCCATGCCACGCGCCGCGAGACATGCGACGCCTGCGAGGAACCGGGCCTTCACATCGCCGCGTCGAACCTGATCCGGCAGACCAGACCTTCGTCGCGATAATCCTGCTCGATGCTGCCGCCGATCGCCGCAAGGCTCGCACGGATCATGCGCGTGCCGAAGCCCTCTTTCCCGGGCGGCTCGATCGGGTGCGGACCGAGCTCGCGCCAGGCCACGCTGCCGCGGCCGCCCTCCTGCGCGATCTGGACCTCGAGTCGTCCACCCTGGCCGCGCAGCGCGCCGTATTTGACGGCGTTGGTCGCAAGTTCGTGGAACACCAGCGCGAGATTACGCACCGCTTCCGGTCCCAACGGCATGTCCGGGCCGTCCACCGTCACGGCGCCGGAGGCGCGATACGGCTGCAGCTCGACGTCGAGCAGCATGCGCAAGGTCATCAGGCGGTGGTCCGACCAGGCGAGACTGTTGGCGCGCGCGACGGCGTCGAGCCGCAGCGCGATCGCTTCCCCTTTGGCGCGATCCTCGCCCGACAGGCTCGATCTGACGATCGCCTGAAACAACGCGAGCTGATTGTTCACGCGATGTCTCAGCTCGCCGAGCAGCAACTCGCGCGCATGCTCGCTGCGCTTCAGCTCCATCAGCGCGCCGCGACAGAGATGCCCGAGCCAGATGATCAGCGCCGCGGTGCTCAGGAATCCGACGAGGTTGATCGCCTCGGCATGATCGGGACGATCGGTGAAGCCGACGAGCACCACGGTGGCAGACAGCCAGGCGGCAAAAATGGCCGCGGGAATGCCGCCGAGCAGCGCGGCGAACACCACCGCAGGGTAGAACGTCGCGTAGGGCAGCGTCGCGCCGGCATAGTCCAGCCCGATCCGGCCCGCGGTCGAAATCGCGACGGCGAGCATGGTGAGCAGAAACGTGGTCGCCGACCACTGTCTGCCCCGAACGATCCAATCTGAGAAACTCCGACCCGCGCGCACGATTGACCCCGAGCGCAAGGTCTATCGCCGGACGCCTGCAGGAACAAGCTGAAGCAACTGCCGCATGGGCGCAAAAATTTTAGGAACTTTTGCCGCGCCGTTGCGTTTGACGGCCCTGTTGCGCCAGACGGAACGCATCATGCCGCGTGGTGGGAGAAGCGACCGCTGCGCCGCCACCGGCAAGCGTGACTACATGGCCCCTGCGCCCCCAGCGCCTCTGCTCGACACCATCAGTGCTACTCCGCGTCGCGTCGGCGCAGCACGAATGCTGGACGTTGCATGATGAGCTCGTCGCCGGCTGCGCCGATGAACTGAAAGACAACGGTATCGGAACGCTGCACGCGAGAGAGCTTGTATCCGGCGCCTCTTGCTGCGCTAACCCTAGCGGCTTGCCGCTGAGCGCCGCAGCGTCGATCATGGCGGTCATGACGACGAAATCGCGCGAGAGACTCTACGGTGCCGGCATCCGCATCGCGCAGGAGCAGGCCGCGCGCGCGCGCAAGGAAGCGGATCGTCTAGCCTGCGACGCCTGGAACAAGCGGATGCTCGGCTACAAGGGACCGGCGCAGCCGTCGCCGCTGCTCGGCGACGCGCTCAACGCGGGCTATTACTATCTCGAAGTGCGCTGCCTCGGCTGCGACACCAATCAGACCGTTGCGCTCGACATCATCAGGCGCGCCAAGACGACGCCAATCCATGAACTCGAGCGCTACATGCGCTGCCAGGACTGCTCGCGGCTGCGCGGTCGTCCCTACAAGCGCAGCGCGCTGGTGGCATTGCGCGCGACCAAGATCTCGGCCGCGCATCCGGCCTCGACATGGTGGCCCGGTGAACGATAGACAGTCGAATGCCGAGCGTCGCGTCATCTCGCATCCCCATAGAGGTACTCCGATCAGGCGCTGACGGCGCCGCTCGAAAAAATGCATGGACACCCGGAACAATCATGACGATCCGTTGTTTCGAAAACTTGCCGGCGCGGCAGGGAAGCGGAACATGTCAGAGTTGATGACCCAGCCGGACAAGCTGCGGGCCGACGCAGCGGAATGCGCCCTCATTCGTGATCTCGCCACCGACCGCGACAAGCGCGAGCTGTTCGCGCGCCTGGCCGAGCATCTGAGCATGCTCGCCGCCGAGGTCGAGCACGCGGCGCGCGCACGGGATGGGCACGCAGAGAATGCGAGCCTGCGCTGAACCGCGACGCTCGCCGGACGAACTGCGCCGATTGCGCTCCGCTGCTGTTGCGGTGCTCGCCACACAATCGCGCACCTCCCATTCGCTATAGATCGGGATGATCCGCGATCGATTCGCGCAGCGAGCGATCACGCCCCTCTCAGCGCCACAGGTGCCGATCTTGCGACGTCTCCTCCCCCGTCTCGCCTGCCTCGTTCTGCCGCTTCTCCTCGCTTTCCCCGCCACAGCCGCTGAGCTCGTCGGCCGCGTCAGCATCGTCGATGGCGACACGCTGGACATTCACGGCGAACGGATTCGCCTGTGGGGCATCGACGCGCCCGAAAGCGCGCAGCTCTGCCGCGGCCGCGACCGCAAGCCATATCGCTGCGGCGCGCTGGCCGCCAACACGCTGGACGCGTTCACGCGCAGCAAGGTTCTGCGCTGCCTGCCGGTCGATGGCGATCGCTACGGCCGCATCGTCGCGCGTTGCGCCGCCGGCGCGACGGATCTCGGCCAGTTCATGGTGTCGCGCGGGCTTGCGGTCGAGGAGCCGCAATATTCGCGCGGCGTTTACACCGCCGATCAGCGCGCCGCCCGCCGCGCCGGCCGCGGCATCTGGTCGGGCCGCTTCATCGCGCCGCCGCTCTATCGGAGCTGCATGCATGCCGGCGGTACGACGTCGGTGTGCTCGGACGGCGGGATCGGCTGGCGGTGAGCGCCGCCGCATGACGACGTCGCCTTCCACCACACCCGACACAACACCTCAATTGCCACGCGTTGGCCTCTGGCTGTACGGTCGCGCATCGCAGAGATCAGGGCTGGATGAGGACGATGACGGAGACAAAGACGCGCGTGGCGATCCTGTTCGGCGGGCGCTCGGCGGAGCACGACGTCTCGCGGGCCTCGGCGGCCAACATCGTCCGCTCGCTCGATGCCGGTCGCTACGCCGTCACGCTGATCGGCATCACCACCGACGGACGCTGGGTGCTCGCCGACGCTGCGAATGACGGCACGGGCGCGGCGCTGACCGTACCCGCTGACGGCCCGCAGATCGTGCTGCTGCCGGCCGGCCAGGGCCGCGCGCTGGTCATCGGCGACGGCGCCCCGCGCGAGCTCGCCTTCGACGTCGTGTTTCCGGTGCTGCACGGTCCGAACGGCGAGGACGGCACCGTGCAGGGCGCGCTGGAGCTCGCCGATGTCGCCTATGTCGGCGGCCGCGTGATGGGATCGGCGGCGGCGATGGACAAGGACGTCGCCAAGCGCCTGCTGCGCGATGCCGGCCTGCCGATCGTGCCGTTCGTCACCATGACGGAAGCGTCGCCTGTGACCTATGCGGCGGCGGTCGACGCCGTCGGGTCATCCGAGCTGTTCGTCAAGCCGGCCAATCTCGGCTCCTCCGTCGGCATCTCCAAGGCGCGCAACGCCGAGGAGTTCGAAGCCGCCTGCCGCCTGGCGCTGCGCTTCGACCTGAAGATCCTGATCGAGCGCTGCATCAGCCCGGTGCGCGAGATCGAATGCGCGGTGCTGGAGCATGCCGACGGCGAGGTCGCCGCCTCCGAGCTCGGCGAGATCGTGCCCGCCGACAGCCACGGCTTCTATTCCTATGAGGCCAAATACACCGATGCCAAGGGCGCCTCGCTGCACGTCCCGGCGCAGGTCGAACCCGCTCTCGCCGCGCGCATCCGCAAAATGGCCACCGAGGTGTTCGGCGTGCTCTGCTGCGAGAGTCTCGCGCGCGTCGACTTCTTCGTCCGCGGCGAGGAGGTCTACGTCAACGAGGTGAACACCCTGCCGGGCTTCACCAACATCAGCATGTACCCGAAGATGTGGGAGGCCACCGGCCTGCCCCAGCCGGCGCTGATGGACAGCCTGATCGCACACGCGCTGGCGCGCCATGCCCGGCTCAGGCAACTGGCGTCGCAGCGCTGAGGAACGCGTCTGCGGCCGCCGCAGGTCAGCGCG
The DNA here is from genome assembly GCF_032485115.1 of Bradyrhizobium sp. SZCCHNRI2009. Taxonomy (NCBI): domain Bacteria; kingdom Pseudomonadati; phylum Pseudomonadota; class Alphaproteobacteria; order Hyphomicrobiales; family Nitrobacteraceae; genus Bradyrhizobium; species Bradyrhizobium sp. SZCCHNRI2009. The sequence continues at coordinate 624,515 of NZ_JAUEUH010000001.1, read as the reverse complement.
GCGCCACCTTGACGCCGGCGGCGACCCGGTCACTGGGATAGATGATCACGACATCGCCGCTGGCGACGCCGTCGGCCACGGCGGCGAACCGGCCCGAGCGCCGGATGAGCCGGACGGTGCGCAACTCGGCGCGCCCATCCTTCAGCGCGAACACCGACCAGTCGTCACCGCGCTTGAACAGCGCGCCGGTCGGAACGATGGTCGCATCCTCCTGCGTGAAGACGACGATCTGCGCATCGAGCTGATAGGCATCGCCGAGCCGCTGCCATTGCTCGGCCGGCGAGACGATGTCGATCAGCACGTTGACCCGCTGCTCCTCGACGCCGAGCGTGGAGATCTTCGTGAAAGCCGCCGGCTCGACCCGGCGAACCCGGCCCGACAGGCGGCCTGCCCCGCCCCAGCGATCGATCGTGACCTCGGCGCCGGGACGGATCTCGACCGCGTCGGTGCTCAGCACGTCGATGACCACTTCGAGATCACGGGGATCGCCGAGCTCGAGCAGCGCCGCGCCTGGCTGCACCGTCGTCTCGCTTTCCTGGATCACTTTCAGCACCAGCCCGCCGACCGGCGCGGTCACGCTCCAGCTATCCGCCGGCGCATCGGCATCGGTCTTGCTCCCGTAGCGCGCCAGCATCGCCCTGAGCTGGCTGAGCTCGTGCTCGGCGGCATGGTCGGCATATTCGGCGGCGCGCAGGTCACGTTCGGCAATCCGCATCGCGAGCTCGGCGCGCTCCCGCGCCTGCGCCGTCGCGGCTCCGCTGGCGGCCAGGGCCGTGGTACGCGCCAGATCGGCGCTCGCCTGCGCGCTCTGCGCCTGCGCTCGGGCCACCACCTCCTTGGCGCGCTCGACATTGGCCTCGGCCGCACCGAGCAGTTCCTCGACCTCGCGGCGGGCCCGCGGATCGAGCAGCGGCGCCGGCGCTGGCGTGATGGTAGCAACCGCGTCGTCGGTCTTGACCTGGTCGCCGGCCTTGAAGCGGATGCGGCCGAGACGGCCGGCGAGCGGCGCGGCCACGACGTAGCGCTGGCGCACCCGCGTCTTGCCGTCGTCCTCGACGGTGGCAACGAACCGCCCTTTCGTCACCGCGGCCGTCTCCACCGGGACGGGGCCCGGCATCATCATCCAGGCGATGACGGCGGCCGCCGCCAGAACGCTCGATACGATGCCGACGCGGCGCAAAACGGGTGGCATGCTCATTCCCTGGTCTTGAGGGCCGCGACCAGATCGAGCCGATCCACCCTCCTGCGGACGATGATGGCGCTGATCGCGGCGCTGGCCAAGACCACCGCCGTGGCGATCAGGTAGGTCTGCGGCGCGATCACGCCCGGGATCTGGAAGCTCTCGCTGGAATGCAGCCGCGCGATCAGCCCGATGATGGCGTGCGACAGCCATAGGCCGAGCGGAATCCCGACCGCGATGTCCAGCGCGAACTCGCCGAACAGGATGCCGGCGACCTCGCCGCGGGTGAAGCCCAGCACCCGCAGGCTCGCGAGCTCCCAGGCGCGCTCCTGCAGGCTGATGCGGGCGCTGTTGTAGACCACGCCCACGGTGATGATCGCGGCGAAGCCGGTGAGGATGCCGGCGGTGACGAACACGAGGCCCGCGATCTTCTCGATGAAGGATGCGAGGGTGTAGGCCTTCATCGTCACGGATTCGATTTTCGGCATGCTCTTGAACCTCGCGCCGAGCGAAGCCAGCGCCGCCGGCTCGACCTGGAGGCTCGCCGCCGAGATCACCGCGCCTTCGCCGGTGAAGCGGTTGAGCGTGTCGATGTCCATGTAGGACGCCATGCCGATCGCCTCGTCGACGATGGCGCTCACCGGCAGGTCGCGCCGCCGACGGTGGCCTTCCATCGCCTCCACCGTCACGACCTGCCCTGCGCCCAGCGCCAGCCGCTCGGCAAGGCGTCGGGTCAGCGTGATGCCATCGGGCGCCGCGACGATCGGACGACGCGCGGAATCGTGCGGTCGGCGCAGCTCGTCGGCGGCGGCCAGTCCGATCACCGAGGTGAGGTAGCTCTGGTGCCCGGCCCGCAGGCGCACCGGAACGATGCGCTGGCCTTCGATCGCGAGCACGCCGGGCTGGCGCGCCAGGTCACGCAGGATCGCGCGGTCCATCGGATGGATGAAAGTGATCGTGGCGTTGCCGCGCTCGACCAGATTGAACTGCAGTTCGATCATCTCGCCGATGGCGTCGCGCCAGAAGATCCCGAGCACCATCATCGGCACCGCGAAGGCGATGCCGACGATGGTGAACAGCGAACGGAACGGCCGCCCCGCGACGTTGCGCAGCATCATCATCCGCCGCGCGCCGAACGCCGTACCAGGCAGGATGCGCTCGATCCAGGAGCGGCGGAACCCCAGCGGCATCGCGGGCCGCATCGCCTCCGCCGGCGCAAGGCCGACGACCTCCTGAAGCGCCGTGACGACACCGAGGGCGCCCGCCGCGACGCTGATCGCGACACCGGCCACCGCCGCCCATGGCGCCAGCCGAAACGGCAGCTCCGGAAGACGGAAGAATCCCTGATAGCTCGCGATCATGGCATGGCCGAAGCCGACGCCGCCGGCGATGCCGAGCACCGATCCGATCAGCACGATCACCAGCATCAGCTTGAGATAATGGAAGGTGAGCCGCAGCGTCGGAAAGCCGAGCGCCTTCAGCGCCGCGATCTGCTCGCGCTGCGCGGCGACCAGCCGCCCGAGCGCGCCGTTGAGCAGGAACGTGGCGACACCGAAGAAGATGATGGGGATGGTGATCGACATCACCTTCTGCTGGTTCAGCTCGTCCTCGAGAAAGCGGTTCGACGGCTGGTCCCGCCGCGCGATCGCGCCGATCGAGCCATAGGGCTCGAGCAGCCGGTCGAGCTCCTCGATCACGGGCTTGGGATCGACCCCCGGAGCGAGCGCGACCACGGCATCGTTGAACGCCCCTTTCATGTCGAAGGCGGCCTCGGCCGCGCTCCGGTCGACCCACAGGATGGCGTAGAGGCGATCGTCGGGGATCGGCAATCCCGGCTTCACCGCGTAGACATATTCCGGCGACAACGCGATGCCGGAAACCCGGAAGCCCTGCACGCGGCCATTGAGCAGCACGCGGATGTCGTCACCCGGACTGACGCCATTGGCCTCGGCAAACGCCTCGTTGACCGCGGCGCTGCGGGCGGCACCCGGCTCAGGCGCGGCGCCGCGGCGCAGATGCAACCGCGCCAGGGGCTCATCGCCGGCGTGGGTCAGCGACACCAGGCGGGCCGAGACCGGTTGCGAGACGGCCGGCCAATCGACGATGACCTCGCGCACGATGCGCGGCTCGACCGCGACCACGCCAGGAATGGAACTGAGCCGCGGCACCAGCGCCAGCGGCGCCCGCTTCAGCGTGACGAAGATCTGCGGAAACCGGCCGTCGGCATAGAACTGCTCGCAGCCGCCGCGCAGGGACAAATAGGTCGAGACCGAGCCGACGAACACGGCGACACCGGCCGCCACCAGCAGCGCGATCGTGACCACCTGTCCGCGCATCGCGCCGACGTCGCGCCACAGCTTGCGGTCCAGCAGGCTCACCAGCGCACCTCATCGGCCGAGAGGCGCCGCGCATTGCGCGTCTCGCCGACGATGCGCCCGCCGCCGAGCCGGAGCACGCGATCGGCCATGCCGGCGATCGCCGCATTGTGCGTGATGATGATGGTGGTCGTCCCGAGCTGCGCGTTGGCGCGGGCGATCGCGGCGAGCACGACCTTTCCCGTCTCATAGTCCAGCGCACCGGTCGGCTCGTCGCACAACAGCACGTCGGGCGCCTTGACCATGGCGCGGGCCACCGCGACGCGCTGCTGCTCGCCGCCGGATAGTTGCGAGGGAAAGTGGTCGATCCGCCGCTCGAGGCCGACGAGCTTGAGCACCTCGAGCGGATCGAGCGGCTTGTCGGCGATCTCGGTAACCAGCGCGACGTTCTCGAGGACCGTCAGACTCGGGATCAGGTTGTAGAACTGAAACACGAAGCCGACATGCTCGCGCCGGTAGCGCGTCAGCTCGGCATCGCCGGCGCCGACCAGTTGATGATCGCGCCATTGCGCTTCGCCCGACGTCGGGCTGTCCAGTCCGCCGAGGATGTTGAGCAGGGTCGACTTGCCCGATCCCGACGGCCCGAGCAGCACCACGAGCTCCCCCTCGTAGATGTCGAGGTCGACATCGCGCAGCGCATGCACCTCGACCTCGCCCATCCGATAGGTCTTCGAGAGCTTGCGCGCGCGGAACACCGGGGCGGCGCCGGGCCGATCAGAAGGCGCGGCGGGGCCCCCGTCGTTGGTGACGGCCGAACTCATCGGGCTGCGGTTCCTGCACCAAAGGCCCGCGTCGAACGTGCGAGACGTCTCACGCCTGAATCCTCGACATCGGATGACATCCCCGACCATCGGTCGGCAGCCATCGTCATCCGTTGATGCATGTCAAGCGGACCACATCATCACGTGGCCAACGCGCTGATGCCCATCAGACCGCGGTCGCGATCACATACACCAGCACGGCTGCGCCGAGGCAGCGCCGCCAGGGGTTGACGCCGCGCAGGAGTTCGTCGAACGCCCAGACGAAGAGACTGGCTTTGACCAGACAATCCAGATTGGCGCCTGTCTGACCCGGCGGATGCCAGACCCAGCCGACGAGGCTGCCCGCCAGCACGATCCAAAGAGCGGGGTTCGGCATCTGGGCGATCGTGATCTCGCCGGTCGCGCGATTGCGGAAGAACCAGTTCAGGAATCGCGACATCGGACCACCCGCGTTCGTCGTGACATGGTCATTCGCCCTCCCGAGGACGACACCCGCCAAGATAATCGTGCCCGCTTAACGGGGGAGATGCATCATGGTTGCCGGTAGCAGCGACGCGCAGATGTGCAGATGTCTTGACCTCGCAAGACGGAATGCAGCGCCACCGGCATTTTCACGGGCGCCGTTGTCTTGCTAGTCCGCGCATGACTGCGCGAGGAAGAACCGCAGCATCTCCCGCGTCGCATCCGGTCCTTTCGGATCGGTGTAGGATCCGGCCGGACTGCCGCCGGACCAGGCGTGAGCGGCGCCGTGGACGGTCCAGTGCTCCGACGTCACCTTCCCGCTCGGCTCCGTCAGAATCGTCCGCGTATAGGCATGGCCACCGGGCACCCGCCCGTGCACGACCGACGATGTCCCGCGCATGGCGCCGGTCGCCTGCGCAACGACCCGGTCGCCGTTGGCGGGATGCACGGTCGTGTCGCGATCGCCATGGAAGACGATCGTCGGCACAGCCGATCTCCGATCCGCCGTGTGGCCGGCGCCTTGGCGCATCGCCATCAACGCCGAGGGAAGATCGCGCGCGGCCCCGCAGGCGAGACCGGAGTGGACGCCGGCTGCGGCGTAGAGATCGGGATGGGTCGCGGCCATGATGGCGGCCGTGGCGCCTCCGGCCGACAGGCCGGCGACATAGACGCGCCTGGAATCTACAGCATGGTCGCGCATCACCTGGCGGGTGATGCCCGCGATCAGCGACGGCTCGCCGCCCTCGCGCTGCTGGTCGCCGGTGCGAAACCAGTTCCAGCATTTCGACTGATTGGCACCGCTCGGCTGCTCCGGATAGACGACGAAGCAGCTCTGCTCCTCGCCCAGGAAGTTCATCCGTGTGCCGGCCGCGAAATCGTCCGCCGACTGTGTGCAGCCATGCAGCATGACGACGAGCGGAAGCTGACGGCCCTCGGCCCTGCTGGGGATCAACAGCTTGTAGCTCCGGCGTCCCGCCGCATTGCCGAAGCTGGCCTGGACGAATCTTGCACCTTCGGGGGTGGTGTCGCGCGCCGAAGGCGCGCGCAGATGCGGACCTCGCAGGCCGAAGCCCGGCAGCTCGCCGAGATCTTCGCGCCGGACGGGTCGCTGGCGCGCCTGAGCGGGCTTGGCTTGCCATGGCTTGGCTTGCCATGGCTTGTGCGATGGCTTGGCCTGCGTGGCGCGCGCTTGCGCCGGGGCAACCTTCGCGGACGGCCGGTCGCGCTCACTGACGCGCGTCGCCTGTCCCTCGATGGTCGGAGGCGCGAGCCGCGCCGGCACTGATCGCACTGGACTGGCCGCTGCCGCCGGCGAGCCATCGCCGCGCAGCATACGTTGCAGCAACGCCGTGGCCTCGCCCAACTGGCCGGCCCGCGTCAGGCGCGTCGCTTCGCGCATGATCTCTTGGTTCAGCATCGCGCTACCTCATTCTGTCGGCGAGAGCGGCCTTGACCGCGGGGGTGGCATGCAGTGCGCCCAGCACGGAGACCGAGGCGACGGTGGCGCGGGCCAGCTCGGGCGTCACATCGGCGGCGATGGTGGCAAGCCCAAGCACGTTGATTTGCAGCATCTGCCCTGCCCGCTGCGCCGCTTCGAGATCGGCGCGGCTGTAATGCCGCAAGCCGAGGTCCAGGCTGTTGCGCACCGTCGACTGCCTGACCACGTCGGCGTGCCGGTCGAGCTGATTGCGGATCGCGGTGCGGATGAAATCGGTGCGATTGGAATAGAACCCTTCCCGCACCATCAGATCGACCTGACCGAGATCGACGTAGCCGAGATTGACGGTGATCTTCTCGGTGTCCGGAACTTTCCCGCGGAGTGGGTGGACGTTGTCGGGCACAGCGGCATCCAATTCCACCATCCACTGGGATGGTGCATGGATGGCATATGGATGCCCACCGTTGACATTCAAGGCGCAAGCGCAATGTTCCGCCAGGGAACCGGTGATGCCGCGAGCTTCCTGTCGATCCTATCGCCTGCCAGCGCGGCCCGGCTCGATGCAGCAACCGAGGAAAGGGCCGGTCCAACATCGGAGGGGCAAGATAGAGCGTGCAGTCGCCACTGCCCCACCGCCGCGCACGCCGTCGTTAGTGTAGTGCACAGTAACCCCGGGGCCGTAACCCTGGTCATCGTCGAAGGCGGACGATCCAGTACGCCGAGGTTTTTCGGTTCGGTATCTTCTGCAGCAGAATACTGGATGCTCCGCTTTTGGCGGAGCATGACAGCATTGGAGACGGCGAGAGCTCATCCCACGGCCAATTGCCGATTCTCAGGAAATGCTCGTCTCGTTCGCCCCAAGCACCAAGACTCACCGCGGCGGCATCTTCTCGAATTTCGGCAGCGCCGGATCGAGGTGATCCCAGGCGTACCCGGCTGATGTCCACGACACCAGTTGCGGCTTGTAGCGGCCGGGGTCGTCGAGACTGGCCGGCGGGACGATGAACACCTCGGGCATCGCGGGAAATGTCAGGTGAACGTGCGAGCCGCAGGTCGGGCAGAACGCGCGCCGCTTGACGGTGCCGCCGTCGCCGATGCTCTGCCAATGCGACACCTCGCCGTCGACCTTCACCTCCGCCGCGACGAAGGTCAAATGCGATTGATGCCCGGTGCCGCTGTCGCGCTGACATTGCCGGCACTGGCAGTCCAGCATCACGGCCGGCTCGCCCGTAATCTCGTAGCGGACTGCGCCGCAGGCGCAGCCGCCGGCATAGGACTTCGTCATGTCGCTCTCCTTGTTCAATGCGGCCGCTGCGATGACGCCTGTTCGGCGGCGATCTGATCGAGCTTCTTGACGACCGTCTTCCAGCCCTCGCCCATCTTGCGATAGGCGGTGTCATTGGTCGGCAGCACGAAGCCGGAATGCACCAGGCGAAGGCGCGTGCCCGTGTCCGCCTTGGAAAGACTGAAGGTGACCACCGTCTCCAGCTTCGCGCCGTAGCCGACATTGCTGTCGTGGCCGCCCTTCCACGCGTAGGACAGCCGCTCGTTCGGCACGACCTCCAGCACCTCGCAGTGAATGGTGCCATCCCATTCGCCGGCCGGCGTCGTTTGAAAGGTGAACCGATTGCCGATGATCGGCTCAAAGCCCTTGGGCGCCATCAGCCAGCGGCCGATCAGCTCGCCGTTGGTCAAGGCTTTCCAGATGATCTCCGGCGCATGCGGAAAGATGTCCTCGACGACAATGGCCCGCGTATCCGCGTTCACGGCTTGGTTCATGGATCGATGTCCTTCAGCAGGTTTCTCAGATTGGCAAAGCGGTCGCGCCAGAACGCGCCGTAATGGCTCATCCAGTCGGCCAGCGGCTCCAGGCCGCGTGGCTCCGCGCGGTAATAGACCTTGCGGCCCTCGGGGCGCTCGCAGACCAAGCCGGCCTGTTTCAAGGATTTCAGATGCTGGGAGATCGCGCCCTGCGTGACGGTGCTGCCGCGGGTGAGTTCGACGACGGTGATCTCGTCGGCCTCGACGATGCGCTCGAACACCGCACGCCGCGTCGGATCGGCCAGCGCGCGCATGACGGCAGTGATGGGTTCAGGCTGGATCATGGAAAACACAATAGCAGCCACTAATCAATTAGTCAATGCTAATATTACTGGAAAGACCGCCTGGCATTTCGTCATGGCAAGGGGAGTTCAACCTCCACGGCTAAATCGCCCGCTCGAAAATCCGAATTTTTACTCTTCCGTTTTTCAGAATTTGATGCTATGGTGTCGCGTCCCGCCTCACTTGAGGGGCGTTTCGCGATCGTCACGAACGTTGGGTGCGGGATGCGGTGGGCGTGTCGGGTTGCAGCATGAGCAATCATGCCGACGAACGATCCGATGCGCACGGCGAAATCGTGTGGTCCTGGCATCCCGGTGCTGATGCCAAGCCGGCGCTGTAAGTTCGACTAGCGCGCTGGCGACGGGGGCAAGAAAGCCGATCCCCGGGGAGATCACGTATAAGCCGTTCAAACCATTGCGCGGGGAAGGCCGGGATGATCCGGCCCGTACCTGTGGTTCCTGCCGCCTGCATTTTTTTCGCAGGCGGGCCATGGGTGCGACCGGCACCCGGCCTTTCCCGCGCCCTCATTCTGAAGAGGGCGATCAGACGAGCAACACTCGGACGCGGAAGCGGGCGCGAGGATGAGAGCACATGTTTCAGCGTCATTCATGTTTCAGCGTCATTGCGAGGAGCGCAGCGACGAAGCAATCCAGAGTCGTCGCGAGACTCTGGATTGCTTCGCTCGGCATGACGCCTCCATCTCCACTGTCGTCCCGGGCAAGCTGCGGCAACGCGTCAGCGTTGGCGCGGCGCCGCCCCCGGGACCATACTCCGCAGCGGTCGTGTGACGCACGCTGGAGCGTCCAGCTCGCACGCCCAACCCCGCCGGTGGTTATGGATCCCGGCGTTCGCCGGATGACACTGAGATTTTGACAGCCACCGTGGCCCCAATGCGCAGCTTTGAACCTTCGCCCCCGCTGCCCGAACACACCCAAGCGCCTCACTCCCGCCAAATCCCGCAGAAAAACCGACTGAATCCGCCTCCCCGATCCGGTAGACTCGCCGCGTGACCCATCGCCCTACGATTCTCGTCTTCGACTCAGGCCTCGGCGGCCTGTCCGTGCTGCGCGAGGTGGTGCGGGCGCGGCCCGATGCCCACTACGTCTATGTCGCCGACGACGCGTTCTTTCCGTACGGCCATCACAGCGAGGCGGCGCTGATCGCCCGCGTGGTGCCGCTGATGGGCGAGCTGATCGCCGCGCACGAGCCGGACCTCGTCGTGATCGCCTGCAACACCGCCTCGGTGCAGACGCTGGCGCCGCTGCGCGCGGCCTACGCGACGCCGTTCGTCGGCACCGTCCCGGCGATCAAGCCGGCCTGCGCGCAGTCGCAGACGAAGCGCGTCTCCGTGCTCGGCACCAAGGCGACGGTGCAGCGCGAATACACCCACGCGCTGATCCGCGACTTCGCGCGGGGCTGCGCCGTCACGCTGGTCGGCTCGCCGGAACTCGCGTCACTGGCGGAGGCCGCGCTCAGCGGAACCCAGGTCAGCGACGCGGCCATTGCCGCCGAGATCGCGCCTTGCTTCGTGGGCGACGCCGCCGATCCCGCTGATCGCACCGACACGGTCGTGCTCGCCTGCACGCATTATCCGCTGCTGCTCGACCGGCTCGAACGCCTGGCGCCCTGGCCGGTCACCTGGATAGATCCCGCGCCCGCCATCGCGCGCCGCGTCGCCGACCTGCTGGGCCCCTCGGCCGGCGGCTCCGACAATGGCGGCGCCACCATGATCTTCACCTCGAACAAGCCACATCAGCTCGGCCGCGCGCTCACGCCCTATTTCGGCGGCCGCGTCCCGGCCTGACGGAGACCGCCGATGTCCGCAGCGCCCAAACCGCTCAACCGCCTCAAGCAGGCTTGGCGCGACAAGCAGCCGACCTTCGGCGCCATCGCCACCATCCCGAGCATCCAGACCGTGCGTATCATGGCGCAGTCGCTCGACTGGATCATCGTCGACCTCGAGCACGGGCCGATCGATCTCTCGACGGCGCATGCGATGATCACGGCTACCGCAGGCACGCCCTGCGTGCCGCTGGTGCGCATCGCCGCCAACGAGCCGCATCTGGCGAAGGCGCCGATGGACCTCGGCGCGCTCGGCATCAACTTCCCGATGATTTCCAGCCGCACGGATGCCGAGAAGGCGGTCCGTAGCGTGCGCTACCCGCCCCAGGGCGACCGCCTGTGGGGTCCGTTCCACGCCCCCTTCCGCTGGAACGTGTCGATGGCCGACTACATGGCGACCGCCGACGACGACATGATCTGCATGGTGACGATCGAGCATGTCGAGGCGGTCGAGCGGATCGACGAGATCATGGCCACGCCCGGCATCGACATCGCGGTGATCGGCCCGGGCGATCTCGCCACCTCGATCAACAAGCGCGGCCAGCTCGATGATCCCGAAGTGAAATCCCTGATCGCCCGCGCCGAGGCCGGCATCCTCAGATCAGGCGTGCCGATCGGCGGCGCCGCGCGCTCGGCCGATCAGGCCAATGCGATGATCGCGCGCGGTTACGTGGCGCTGGCGCTCGGCTTCGACTGGTCCTTGTTCCAGCGCGGCATCGCCGCGAGCTTCGAGGGGATCAAGCGCTGATTCGCGCCGTTTCGAGCCGCGCTTCATGTTTCAAACGAAAAACAACTTTGGGGGAGAAGACCATGAGGAAGAAGACGATTTTCGGCCTGTCGCCGGCCGTCCTCGGGGGCTGAGGCCAAGCCGCTCGCCTCGCCGGCGCCCTCGAACGGCGCTTCCGTATCCCGGCCTGCGGTGTTAACAGCAGCCGCCGCCGGGGAGCCGGACCAGGCCAAGCAGAACGAACGGGAGCGACAGGTTCAGGATGCGCGGAACCACCAGGCCGATTTCGCTGCACCGCCGTCTGATCATCGATCTGATGCTCGCCTCCCGTGGTGTGCCGTTCGTCTCGCTGGCCCGCGCGATCCAGATCGGGCCGCTGCTCGAGGCCCGCGCCGCGGCCGTCCGCCCGCCCGGTTTCGCCGCGATCTTCGTCAAGGCGTTCGCCCTGGTCGCCCGCGACGAGCCGGTGCTGCGCACGCTCTACACCGGGTGGCCGCGACGCTGCCTCTACGAGCTGCCGCGCAGCGTCGCCACCGTCACCATTGCCCGGGTCGAGAATGGCGAGGATTGCGTGCTGCCGCAGCGCGTCTCCGGGCCGGAGGACATGTCGCTGGCCGAGATCGACGCGGTCATCCGGCAGGGCAAGGAGGCGCCGGTCGGGGACGTCGCCATGTTCCGCAAGATCATGCGGGCGACCCGACTACCGTTCCCACTACGCCGGTTCGCCTGGTGGGTTGGGCTGAATTTCGGCCGCCAGCGCGCCAACTGGTTCGGCAATTTCTCCGTCACCAGCGTCGCCGCCTGTGGTGGCGGCCAGCTTCTCGCCCTGAGCCCAGGACCATTCATCATCAATTACGACGTCGTCCGGCCGGACCAGACCATCGACATCCTGATCCGTTGGGATCACCGGGTTACCGACGGTGCCATGATCGCCAGGACGGCGATCCGGCTCGAGCAGATGCTGAATGGGGAGATCGCGGCCGAACTGCGGGCCTGCCCGGTTCCCGGGCGCGGGCCGGCGGAGGCCGACCTGGGATGCGAGGCGGTGCGGCAGAAAATGACCGTCCTGAGGGGGCCGAAAGGGTGATTTGTCGGCAAAAGCGGCGGTTGCGGTTTGACAAACCGGCGCTTTCTCGCCTAAGACCCCCCTGCTCGCGGGCCGCTTTCGGCCCGCGTTGCGTTTCGCGACCCGTGGCCTTCTCCCTTCATGCTTTGGGGAGGGGCCTGTCGGTGGACCGGATTTCCCGGACACACAGGAGGGCGCGTTTCCTCAAACCCTAACTTGATCGAAGAGGACGCGATGACTAAGCGCAGTGAGGCGAAGTACAAGATCGATCGCCGCATGGGCCAGAACATCTGGGGCCGCCCGAAGAGCCCCGTCAACCGCCGCGAATACGGCCCCGGCCAGCACGGCCAGCGCCGCAAGGGCAAGCTCTCGGACTTCGGCGTGCAGCTGCGCGCCAAGCAGAAGCTGAAGGGCTATTACGCCAACATCTCCGAGCGCCAGTTCCACGGCATCTATGTCGAGGCCGGCCGTCTCAAGGGCGACACCGGCGAGAACCTGATCGGCATTCTCGAGCGCCGTCTCGACACGGTGGTTTTCCGCGCCAAGTTCGTCTCGACCATGTTCGCGGCGCGCCAGTTCATCAACCACGGCCACATCAAGGTGAACGGCCGCAAGGTCAACATCGCGAGCTACCAGGTCAAGCCGGGCGACGTGATCGAGGTCAAGGAAGCCTCGAAGCAGCTCGCCGTGGTGCTGGAAGCGACCCAGCTCGCCGAGCGTGACGTGCCCGACTACATCGAGGCCGATCACTCCAAGATGACCGCGAAGTTCATCCGCATCCCCGCGCTGTCGGACGTGCCGTTCGCGGTGCAGATGGAGCCGCATCTGATCGTCGAGTTCTACTCGCGCTGAGCTTGACCGGACCGCGGTCCGGTCCCATCTGATAATCCGAAGGCCCTGGCATGCGCCGGGGCCTTTTCTTTTTGGGCTTCTTTTCGGATGGGGCGAACCGATTCCCGAATGCCACACCTGCCACGAATTCGCCCCAACCTGGGCTGACAGCTACTCCGTCCCGTGATTCACTGTCTGCAGTTGTAAAGTAGCGGGGCGTTCGCCATGGAGTTCAACAGGCGCAATATCATCTTCGGTGCGTTGCCGACCGATGCGGTCGGTGCCCCGCCTCTGCCGCCGTTGCGGGCGCCGCCGCTCAGCGCTCCGCCGTTACGCGCACGGACATCCGGCGTCCGCTACCGCTTCAACGACGGCCTCTATCCCTCGACGGTCTTCGACCTCCTGGAACGCTCCTGCTGGCACGTCCAGTCCGATGCGACAGCCCATGTGATCCGCCATGTCGGGACCGGGCTCACCTTCGCCGATGCGCAGCTTCGCCACGATCCCTACGCGCTCGAGCTCCTCCACTGTTTCGACGACTCGCGCGAGCTCGCCGACGAATGGCACACCATGCTGGTCGGCTGGGCCGCGGTGAACATGGGCTGGAACATCAAGCGGCAACGCCCGGGCGCCGCGCTGCTTCTTTCACCGTCACGGCAGAGCCCGCTCGAACCCTGGGTGTTCGATTGCACCGAGGCGCCGCCGCTGGTCGCCGAGCCGATCGAGAGCAAGCCGTTGCGGCGGCCGGACATCTGGCTCAACCCGCCGCGCGCGGCGTAATCGAGGAGGCGTTTTGCGGGGGCGATGCGAGTTGGGTAAGGTCCGGGTCGTGATAAGCCGAACGAGGACTGCCGATGTATTACACCCCGCCCGCGCGTGATCCCAAGGCGCCGCCCGTGCGCGTCAATCTGTTGTCGGACACGCAGACCCGCCCGACAGCCGCGATGCGCGAGGCCATCGCGCGGGCCGAGGTCGGCGACGAGCAGATCGGCGACGATCCGACCGTGCATGAATTGTGCGGCCGCGTCGCCGCGCTGCTCGGCAAGGAGGCCGCGGTGCTGATGCCGTCGGGGACGATGTGCAATGTCGCTGCGACGTTGGTGCATTGCCGCCCAGGCGACGAGATCCTGGCACACGAGACCGCGCACATCATCTCGCGCGAGGGCGGCGCGCATGCGGCGCTCGGCGGTTTCCAGGTGACGCAGCTGAAGGGGCCCGACGGACAGTTCACACCGGAGACGTTCCGCGCCGCGCTGCATCCGCGCTCGCGCTACCAGCCGCCGCAGACCGTCGTCAGCGTCGAGCAGACCGCCAATATCGGCGGCGGCACGATCTGGAAGAAGGCCGCGCTCGACGAGATCGCCGAGATCGCCAAGGCGAACGGCATGGCGACGCATATGGACGGCGCAAGGCTGCTCAACGCGACGGTTGCCACCGGCATTCCGGCGGCCGAGATGACCGCAGGCTGGGATTCGGCCTGGATCGATTTCTCTAAGGGGCTGGGCGCGCCGATCGGCGGCGTGCTCGCCGGCAGCGCCGCCTTCATCGACGAGGTGTGGCGCTGGAAGCAGCGGCTCGGCGGCGCGATGCGCCAGGCCGGCGTGGTCGCCGCGGCCTGCATCTATGCGCTCGATCATCACGTCGACCGGCTCGCCGAGGATCACGCCAATGCGCGGGCGCTGGCACGCGGGCTGTCGCAGATCCAGGGCGTCGAGGTCCAGGAGCCCGAGACCAATCTGGTGTTCTTCAAGCCTGACGGCGCCGGCGTGTCCGGCGAGACGATGGTGAGTGAATTGCGCAAGCGCGGCGTGCTGCTGGCGATGATGGACGGCCGCATCCGCGCCTGCACCCATCTCGACGTGACAGCCGCCATGATCGAAGAGACGATCGGCCACGTCAGGGAGATCGTACGCAGGGCATGACCTCGTAGCCCACAGGAGCGCAGCGACATGCGGGCTCACCGATGCAGCCCATGCCCCCGTGCGGCGCTCCGGTCGCCCGGGCTACGCGAGCGCCTCGTAGACCAGCCGCCGCACATCGCTCGCGATGCGGCCGCGCTGCGAGGGAGCCAGCATCATGACGATGACGAACAGGTCGTCGGCGGGATCGATGAAGAAGAACGCCCCGCCGACGCCATCCCAGCCATATTCGCCTGATGGCAACGGAGGCTTCTCCGCGAGGCGCACGGAGAAACCCAGGCCGAAGCCGCAATCGGTGCCCGGAAAATAGAGGTCGTCACGACGAATCCCCGCCCCCACGACATGATCCCGCGTCATGACCGCGACGGTCTCAGGCTTGAGATAGCGGCGGCCGCCAAGCTCACCGCCCGTCAGCAGCATCTGAGCGAACCGCGCGTAGTCGGAGATGGTGCTGATCATCCCCGCCCCGCCCGACTCCCAGCGTCTGGGCCGAATGGGATCGTCGATGCCGGCGATCGGGCGATCGAACCAGTCGCGCGGCGACGGTTCGGCGACGCGGCGACGCTGGCCCTGATCGGCGAGAAAGAACGCCGTCTCGCGCATGCCGAGCGGCCCGAGCAGCCGCTCCTGCTCGAACTCATAGAGCGAGCGGCCGGAGACGATTTCGATCACCCGCCCGAGCACGTCGGTGGAATGGCCGTAGTCCCACAGCGTCCCCGGCTGCTCGGCCAGCGGCAGCCTGGCGAGACGCTCGACGAAGGCGGCGTTGTCGATATCCCCCTCGAACAGATGAGCGTTGGCATAGAGCCTGCGGACGGCCGTCTCGCCATAAAAGCCGTAGGTGATGCCAGAAGTGTGACGCAAGAGGTCGAGAATGGTGATCGGGCGAATGAGCGGCGCACCGCCGACCGTCACCTTCGCGAAGGCTGGAATGTAGCTCGACAGCAAATCGTCGAGCCCGAGCCTGCCGTCATCGACCAGCATCATCGCCGCCACCGACGTGACCGGTTTCGACATCGAGTAGATGCGGAAGATCGCATCCTCCGTCATCGGCGCGCGCGTCGCGGGATCGCGGACACCGAAGCTCCGCAGCAGGACCGGGCTGCCGTGCTGCTGGATCAGCACGACCGCGCCGGGAATTTTGCCGGCGGAGACCTCGTCGCGGAAATAGGTCGAGACCGCCTCGAGGCGCCGCGGATCGAGATCGCGCGGGGACACAACGCCTGCGCGGGCAAGGCACGGCAGCATGGGCGCCGTGAAGAATGCGCCGAGCAACGCTCGTCGCGAGACGAGGCCGTCCATGAGGCCGGCCCCGCCCGTCAGTCTGGCTCTCGACATCGCACGCTGCCGCGCCATCGGCGCGTTGCCGACAATCCCGTCAGCGCCGCGTTGGGGGATGTCCGCGGATAGCTCAGACAGAGGCCGCCGTGCCGACCGGGATGCCCTTGTCGGTGAACAGCTGCTGCAGCTCGCCGCTCTGGAACATCTCGCGCACGATATCGCAGCCGCCGACGAACTCGCCCTTCACATAGAGCTGCGGAATCGTCGGCCAGTTCGAGAACGTCTTGATGCCGTTGCGCAGCTCGGCGGATTCGAGAACGTTGAGGCCCTTATAGCCGACGCCGACATGGTCCAGGATCTGCACGACCTGGCCGGAAAATCCGCACTGCGGAAACTGCGGCGTCCCCTTCATGAACAGGACGACGTCGTTCGACTTCACTTCATTGTCAATGAATTGCTCAATGCTCATCTTCGCTTCCTCTAGGGCGCCTCAAGGAACGCCTGGGGCTCGGTGCGCGCTGATCGCCACCGGACGGATTTCGTCCGCAGCCGACCGTCACTTCTCTATATGTAGCGCAAACCGTTGTTCAACCAAAGTAAAATGCCGAGGATCGGCCGGCGACCCAGGCCCCGGCCGGACCATAGGCTGACGGCAGCAATATTATAGCCGGCACGAGGGTTTCATCCCGTAACCAAGCCCCTATTTAGGACGAACTGTCGAAAGGAACTTGTTCCGTCGAACATCGTTTTCTGCTGGCAAACGGAGACCCTCGTGACCAGTTCTGCCTCCGCTACGGCCCCGATCCCCGTTACTGATGCGCTTCAGAGCAGGTCCGGCTCCCTCGCCGGGCGCCTGACCGAGGCGTACCTCGCCGTCCGGGGCGAGACCGAGCGGCGCGCGGCGCCGCTGAGCCCGGAGGATCAGGTCATCCAGTCGATGCCGGACGCCAGTCCTGCCAAGTGGCATCGCGCCCATACGACCTGGTTTTTCGAGCAGTTCGTGCTGGGCGAGCACTGCCGAGGATATACCCCTTTTCACGCCGACTACGCGTTCCTGTTCAATTCCTATTACGTCAGTGCCGGCCCGCGCCACACGCGGGGCGAGCGCGGCCTGATCACTCGCCCGGGCGTGGCCGAGGTCACGGCATATCGGCGGCATGTCGATGCGGCGATGGTGGACTTCCTGGGCAGCGCCGATACCGCCACATTGACCGCGGTGGCGCCGCTCGTGGAGGTGGGCCTCAACCATGAGCAGCAGCATCAGGAGCTGATGCTGACCGATATCCTGCATGCGTTCGCGCAGAACCCGACGGCCCCGGCCTACGATCCTTCCTGGACCTTCCCTGCCCCCACGGAAACGGGCGAGGATTGGGTTCACCTCCCCGAGGGCATCCATACCGTTGGGCACGCCGGCGATGGTTACCATTTCGACAATGAGGAGCCGGCCCATCGCGCGCTGGTCGGGCCGGTGGGCATCGCGCGCAATCTCGTCACCAATGCCGAGTGGCTCGCCTTCATGGATGACGGCGGCTACCGGACCGCCACACTCTGGCTCATGGACGGCTTCGCCACCGCCAGCCGCGAGGGCTGGCAGGCTCCCGGGCATTGGTACAAGGTCGAGGGCGAATGGCGCATCATGACGCTGGGCGGACTGCGGCCGGTCGATCCCGCTGCTCCGGTGTGCCACGTCAGCTACTACGAAGCTGACGCCTTTGCCCGCTGGCGCGGCAAGCATCTGCCGACCGAGATGGAATGGGAGGTCGCCGCGCGCGGCAACCAGCTCAACGATGCCTTCGGCATTGTCTGGCAGTGGACCCGCAGCGCCTACAGTCCCTATCCCGGCTATCGTGCCATGGAGGGTGCGCTCGGCGAGTACAACGGCAAGTTCATGGTCAATCAACTGGTGCTGCGCGGCTCATCGCTCGCGACGCCGGTGGGCCACAGCCGCGTCACCTATCGCAACTTCTTCTATCCGCATCATCGCTGGCAATTCACCGGGCTCCGGCTCGCCGACTACACCTGAGCTATCAGCATTCGTTGCCCGACAGTCGCGCGTGTGTGCGCGTCCAGGAGAGTATCATGAACGTGCACGTCAACGCGCTGCTCGACGCCCATCTCCCCGACGACAAGACGTCGGCCTTTGCGACGGACGCCGTCGCAGGCCTCAGTCAGCAGCCCAAGCAGCTATCGCCGAAATATTTCTACGATGCCGCCGGATCCGATCTGTTCGAGCAGATCACGCGCCTGCCGGAGTACTATCCGACGCGGACCGAGCTCGGCATCTTGAGGGATCGCGGCGCCGAGATCGCGGCAGTCATTCCCGACGATGCCGCCCTGGTCGAGTTCGGCGCCGGCGCCACCACCAAGGTGCGGCTGCTGCTGGAAAGCTGCCGCTTCGCGGCCTACGTGCCGGTCGATATTTCCGGCGAGTTCCTGACCGCACAGGCCGACAGCCTGCGCCGCGACTTCCCGCAGCTCGCCGTGCACCCGGTCGTCGCCGACTTCACGACGGCGTTCAAACTACCTGGCGCCATCGAAGGCAAGCCGAAGGTCGGCTTCTTTCCGGGATCGACGATCGGCAATTTCGAGCCGCATGAGGCGTGCCGCTTCCTGCGCTCGGCACGCGAGATCTTGGGGACCGGCGCGCGGATGATCGTCGGCGTCGACCTGGAGAAGGACGAACGTGTGCTGCACGCCGCCTACAACGACGCGGCTGGCGTGACCGCGCGCTTCAATCTCAATCTGCTGCTGCGGATCAACCGCGAACTCGGCGGCAATTTCGACCTGTCCGCCTTCGTCCACCGCGCGATCTACAATCGCGAGCAGCACCGCATCGAGATGCATCTGGTGGCGCGGAAGCCGCAAACGGTGCGGCTACTCGGCACCACCATCTCGTTCCGGGCCGGCGAGAGCATTCACACCGAGAACAGCTACAAATACAGCATCGCGCGCTTCGGCGCGCTGGCCCGCGGATCCGGCTGGAAAGTCCAGACCGTGTGGACGGATGCCGAGAAGATGTTCTCGGTTCAGGCGCTCGTCGCCGAGGCGTGAGGCTCCGGCTTCGACCGCAACGACAGCGTCTCCCACAGCGCGACGATCGCCAGTAGCGCGCTCGTCAGCGCCGAAAGCACGAGAGGCGACAGTCCGGTCGCGAACCAGCCGAGCCCGATCAGCGCGAGCAGTCCGGCGCCGTGCGACAGCTGCAGGAAGCCGCGGATGTTGAACTTGAAGAGGATGGTCCCGAGCAGAAACACGAACGGACCGCCGATCGTCGTCGCCGCCGTATTCAGGTCGGTATGCCCGAGCGGGTGCTTCAGGACGATCTCGTCCGACACCGCCGAAACGATGATGCCGGCGACAATCGGCATGTGCAAGTAGGTGTAGGCCGAGCGCGCCATCAGCCCGGATTGGGCCGACTGCGAAATCACTTCCGATCCCGCCTCAGCGCCGCGGTTGAAATACACCGCCCACATCGCCACCGTGCCGATGAAGGCGCTGGCGAAAGCGGCAATGTTGGCTCCAGTCCAGTCGAGCTCGGCAAAGGTCGCGCCGGTGACGACGATGGATTCGCCGAGCGCGATGATGATGAACAGCGCACATCGCTCCGCCATGTGGCCGCCTTCGACCATCCAGTCCTCGACGGTGGATGCACCCAGCCCGGGCACCCAGAAGCGGACGGCCGGCGACACATATTCCAGGGTGAGCGCCGCCCCCCACAGCCCCATCCGCGCCGGGCCCTCGGCAAGGCCGCCGAGCAGCCAGAGCACGGCGGAGGCACTGAGCCAGGAGAGAATGCGGGCGGCGTTGCGGCGGACGGCAGATCGCTGCGGCGGCGTCGCGGTCAGCCAGAACGCGGTCCGGCCGACCTGCATGGCGGCGTAGGCCATGGCGAACCACAGGCCGCGGTCCTCGAACGCCCGCGGGATCGACATCGACAGAACGAGGCCCGCCAGCATCAGCGCGAACAAGAGACCTCGGACCAGCGCCTTCTCGGGATCGAGCCAGTTGGTAACCCAGGCGGTGTAGACCCACACCCACCAGACCGCAAGAAACAGAACGGCCGTCTGGGCGGCGCCGAGCGGCGAGAAATGGCCGATCAGATAGTGCGAGATCTGCGTGACCGCGTAGACGAAGACGAGATCGAAGAACAGCTCGACGAACGTGACCCGGCTGTGCCGGTTCGGCTCGATGACGCGAAACAGCGCACCACGCGGATTGTCCACCGCCATCTCCCCCGGATGCGCGATCTCCCCCTAAGCAGTCAGCGCTGGTCCGGCACCCCGGTCTGCAGGGCCAGAGCATGCAGCACGTCACCCATCTGGCCGCGCAGCGATTGATAGACGAGCTGATGCTGCTGAACGCGGGATTTGCCGCGGAACGATTCCGAGATCACCGTCGCGGCGTAATGGTCGCCGTCGCCAGCGAGATCGCGAATCGTCACCTGTGCGTCAGGGATGGCAGACTTGATCATCTGCTCGATATCGTGGGCATCCATGGGCATCCCGGTGCATCTCCTTGTGTCGGGCAGGCGCCGCATCCCGTGGACGATGTAGCCCGCAGGGCCTGCGGCTTGGCTGCAGCTCCCATCAGTGGCCCGCGGAGCGCGGCGAATCAAGGCGTTCTCGCGGGACCGTGATAGTGAAATCTAGCGCGAACCGCTTTCGAGGTCACGCGCGGAACCACTATATACCGGGACCAGACGAGATGCGTCGGACTGGGTGACGCACCCAAATGGCCGAATCGCGAGGACGACGACATGAAGCTTCCAGGACCGGATCATCCGATCACCGTCACCCCCAATCCGAAACGCGTACGGGTGATCGCCGACGGCGTCGTGATTGCCGACACCACCCGCGCGTTGACGCTGAAGGAAGCGAGCTACCCCGCGGTTCAATACGTGCCGCGGGCCGACGCCAACATGGCGACCTTGCACAAGACTGATCGTGTCACCCATTGTCCGTACAAGGGGGATGCGAGCTATTTCAGCGTCATCGCCAACGGCAAGACATTGGACAATGCGATCTGGAGCTACGAGGCGCCCTTCCCGGCGATGACCGAGATCTCGGGCCACCTGGCGTTCTATCCGGACAAGGTACGGATCGAGGAGGTCGCAGCTGATTGAACTGCGGTGACAGCCCGCCGCGCGGCCGGCACGAGGCCCATACCGGCGCGGCGGTCGTTTCGATCACTGACCTGATGGCGTGCTACACTCTAAAAATCGTAAGCCCGAGAATCAGCAGCACGAGGAAGATCACCAGGAAGATATAGAACAGGATCCGCGCAATGTCGGCGGAAGCTGCCGAGATGCCGGTGAAGCCGAGAATACCGGCCACCACCGAGATCACGAAGAACAGCAGCGCCCATTTGAGAATAGTCACGGTATGGTCCTCCGGTTCTGCGCCATGCCGGCGCGGCGCCTCACTAACGATGACGCGGGGAACCGGTTCCTTCGGCCATCGGTCCCGGTGCCGAAGAAATGCGCAACCCACGACAGTCCCGGCCGTAACTTCGTAGGTCGTTGGTTCGTAAGGATATCGGGAGCGGAAATCGGCAGAGTGTGTGAGAAACCGGCTTGCGGACCGCGGCACTTGCTGATTTGCAGCACCAACGACGACATCTGGTAGTCCGGCGCCGTCATTCGCTCGCTTTTGGGCGACTCCAGCAAATGGCGGTGCCAGAGGGTCACACGAGCTCATCCACTCATTCCAGCTCGCGCAGCCTGGACGACGTTTGCATGACGCCCCGCGGCGAAGGGGGGATGCGATCGTCACATCCGCTGCACGGGCCGGGCAGCAGCGACGCCGGGGGGCGTATGGTCATATCGGTTACACAATCGGCGGCGGCCGCAAAGGTCGAGCTTCAGGCCCGCCCGCGCGCCCGGGCACGCAACGCCGCGCTCGATCACGCCCGGACATTCCTGACGCTGGTGGTGCTGCTCCACCACGCCGTGATTCCCTATACCTATTTCGGGCACACCGATCCGACGTCCTTCCTCGGTTTCGACGCCATCGTGCTGGCCACCGACAGCTTCTTCATGGCCATGTTCTTCTTTCTGTCGGGCCTGTTCGTGTGGTCGGGCCTTGCCCACAAGTCGACGCTGCAGTTCCTGCGTGACCGGCTATTGCGCCTTGGCCTGCCCTTCGCCATCGCGGCCCTGACCGTCATTCCGCTTGCCTATTACGCGATCGAGCTGCGCGCCAATCCCGACGCCAGCTTCGCTGCCTTCTGGTGGAAGACGGTCACGGTCGGTCCATGGCCGAGCGGACCGATCTGGTTCATCTGGGTGCTGCTGGCGTTCGACACCTCGGCAGCCCTTTTGTACCGCGTCTCGCCGCGCCTGCTGGATCCGGTCAATCGGCTGTCGCGGCGCGCCTTCGAGCATCCGCGCGACTTCTTCTTCGTCTTCCTGCTGATCACGGGCGGGCTCTACATCCCGTCCCGGCTCTATTTCGGCCCGACGTTGTGGTTCGAGGCAGGGCCGCTCTCGGTGCAGGCCAGCCGCGTCTTGCTCTACGCCGCCTATTTCTACGTCGGGGCTGGCATCGGCTCGGCCAATTTCGAACGCGGCCTGCTGGCCGCAGAAGGGCAGATGTCGCAGCGCGGACTCGGGGCCTGGATCGTGGTCACGCTCGTGCCCTATGCGCTGCTCTGGGTGCTCATCACGATCAAGCGCCAAGTGCTGGGCAATCCGCCCGTGTTGCCGCAATGGTACGAGGCGGCCTATGGCTTCTTGTTCGTCATCTTCAGCGCCGCGATCCTGTTTGCGATCCTGTCCTACTTCCTGAACAACCGGCGCTCGGAATTCTCCGTGCTCGATCGCATGCAGGCCGATGCCTATGGCATGTTCCTGGTGCACTATCCGATCGTGCTGTGGATCCAGTACTGGCTGTTCGACTTCGGCCTGCCAGCCATCGCCAAGGCGACGATCGCCTTTGTCGGCAGCATGCTGCTGAGCTGGGGCGCGACCTGGGTGCTCAGGCAGATTCCGGGGGCGAAGAACGTGTTGTAGGACGGTCCTGCCTCCTCCGTCATTGCGAGGAGCGCAGCGACGACGCAATCCAGACCGCATCCGCGGATGGCGGTCCTGGATTGCTAAGCTGCGCCCGCAATGACGCTGGGCAAGGCCAACGCTCTCACGACGAACTCCGTCGTCGTTTGCCAGCGTGCCTGACTGTGACAGCCGCGGCGTGCGTCCGGGGTCAGGCGGCTGACCCGCCCATGTATTTGGGCAGCCAGCTTTCGAATCCCGTCCTGAGCGCGGCGACCTCGACGGCACCATCGCCGGCGATCGCCAGCGCAGTGCCGCCTGTCGTGCCGATGCGCGTGCACGGCACGCCGGCGCCGCGCATCTTGGCGAGCACGCGGCCAGCCTCGGTCTCCGGCACCGTCACGAGATAGCGCGCCTGGTCCTCGCCGAACCAATAGGCATGCGGCACGATCGAGGCAGGCGCGGCCAGCAGCCGCGCGCCGATGCCGGAGGCCATCGCCATCTCGGCGAGCGCGACGAGCAGACCACCGTCGGCCAGATCATGCGCAGCTGTCGCCGTGCCCGCATGGATCATGCCGCGGACGACATCGCCGATGCGCTTCTCGGCGGCGAGGTCGACAGGCGGCGGAGCGCCCTCCTCCCGGCCGCAGACGTCGCGCAAGTAGACCGACTGGCCGAGCCAGCCATGGGTCTCGCCGATCAACAGGATCGCCTCGCCCTCGGCCTTGAAGGCGATGCTCGCCGACTTGGTGAAATCATCGAGCAGGCCGACGCCGCCGATCGAGGGCGTCGGCAGGATCGCGCGGCCGTTGGTCTCGTTGTAGAGCGAGACGTTCCCGGACACGACGGGGAAGTCGAGCGCGCGGCAGGCCTCCGAAATGCCTTTCAGGCAGCCGACGAACTGGCCCATGATCTCGGGCCGCTCCGGGTTGCCGAAATTGAGATTGTCGGTGATCGCAAGCGGTCGGCCACCGACCGCGGTGATGTTGCGCCAGGCTTCGGCGACGGCCTGCTTGCCACCCTCGAAAGGGTCGGCCTCGCAATAGCGGGGCGTGACGTCGACGGTGAGCGCAAGCCCCTTCGGGCCATCCTGCACGCGCACCACGGCGGCATCGCCGCCGGGGCGCTGCACGGTGTTGCCGAGGATCACATGGTCATACTGCTCCCAGATCCAGCGCTTGGAGCACAGATCGGGCGTTGCGACGAGCTTCTCCAGGGCCGGGATGATGTCCAGGGGCGGCTTGACCTCGCGGGCGTGGATCACCGGCAGCGCCGATGAGGCCACGTGCGGACGGTCGTACAGCGGCGCCTCGTCACCGAGCTCCTTGATCGGCAGGTCGGCCATGACGTCGCCGCCATGCTTCACCACGAACCGCTTGCTCGGCGTGGTGTAGCCGACCACCGCGAAATCGAGCCCCCATTTGCGGAAGATCGCTTCCGCCTCCTTCTCCTTCTCCGGCTTGAGCACCATGAGCATGCGCTCCTGGCTCTCGGAGAGCATCATCTCGTAGGCGCTCATGCCGATCTCGCGGGTCGGCACGGCATCGAGATCAAGATCGACGCCGAGGTCGCCCTTGGCGCCCATCTCGACCGCCGAGCAGGTCAGGCCGGCCGCACCCATGTCCTGGATCGCGATCACGCAATCGGCGGCCATGATCTCCAGGCACGCCTCCAGCAGCAGCTTCTCGGCGAAGGGGTCGCCGACCTGCACCGTCGGGCGCTTCTCCTCCGAGGAATCGTCGAACTCGGCCGAGGCCATCGAGGCGCCGTGGATGCCGTCGCGGCCGGTCTTGGAGCCGAGATAGACGATCGGCATGTTCACGCCGGAGGCCGCCGCATAGAAGATCTTGTCGGCGTCGGCGAGGCCGACCGCCATGGCGTTGACCAGGATATTGCCGTCATAGCGGGTGTGGAAGCGGGTCTGGCCGCCGACCGTCGGAACGCCAAACGAGTTGCCATAGCCGCCGATGCCGGCCACCACCCCGGACACCAGATGCCGGGTCTTGGGATGCTCCGGCGCGCCGAACGACAGCGCGTTCAGGCAGGCGATCGGGCGCGCGCCCATGGTGAACACGTCGCGCAGGATGCCGCCGACGCCGGTGGTCGCACCCTGGTACGGCTCGATGTAGCTCGGGTGGTTGTGGCTCTCCATCTTGAACACGACCGCCTGGCCGTCGCCGATGTCGATCACGCCGGCGTTCTCGCCGGGGCCCTGGATCACCCAGGGCGCCTTGGTCGGCAGTCCCTTGAGATGGATGCGGGACGACTTGTACGAGCAGTGCTCGTTCCACATCGCCGAGAAGATGCCGAGCTCGGTGAAGGTCGGCACCCGCCCGATCAGCTTCAGGATGCGCTCATATTCATCGGGCTTCAGCCCGTGGGCGGCGACGAGCTCGGGGGTGATCTGCGGTTCATTGCGCATGGAGAAATGCCTTTGCCCGTGGGCCGCTGGTCCCTTGAAGCCTGCTTCATAGAAAGATCGCCAGGGCGGGAAAAGGCCTTTTACGGCCCTATTCCGCCCTGTCCAGAGCTTTGGCCCGGACCCGCAGAGCGGGATATTTGCAGATTGGCGACCAATCGGATTTAAGACGGTAAATCAACAGTTAAAGGCCCTGACACGTGCACGACCTGTCCCGTTCCGCCTTCGAGAACCGCCCTGGCATCCACATCGCGACCGACGGCGAGTTCGCCGGCTGGCGGACCTGGATGCGCGACAGCTACGAATCCCACACCGGGCCATTCTGGCACCGGATGGAGGACGATGGCTCGATCCGCTGCGCCTTCCGGGTCGAGAAGAAGCACCTCAACGGCGGCGGCAACGTCCATGGCGGCTGCCTGATGACCTTCGCCGACTACTGCCTGTTCGCCTTCGCCGCGCCGATCATGCAGGGCCCGGGTGTCACGGTGTCGTTCTCGTCCGAGTTCCTCGATGCCGCGCGTGAGGGCGAACTGATCGAGGCTACCGGCGAGGTCACCCGCGCCGGCGCCTCGCTGATCTTCCTGCGCGGCATGCTGCATTCCGGCCCAAAGCCGCTGTTCTCGTTTTCCGGCACCATCAAGCGCATCAGGCGGCGGACACCGGAGGCGGCGAACTCGCCGTAGGGACGGAGCAAGGGGGATCGCGCTCAACCCTCTCCGTCGTTCCGGGGCATTCGCGCGCAAAATGGCGTAGCCATTTTGAAGCAGCGCGAATGAGCCGGCAGCCGCAAAATGGTCGAAGAACAGCGCCACGCGCATCCCGCCTCCCAAGACATGCGTGGTTATGGATTCCGGGCTCGCGCTTCGCGCGCCCCGGAATGACGCGCGGAGAAGATGTACCCTGCCGTTGCGGAGCTACCCCGCGATCTGCTTCTCGGCGATCGCGATCCACTCGGCCTGCGCCTTGCGTACATGTCGTGGCGCGCGCTTCATCTGGATCAGCAGCTCGGTGAACACAACCTTGGCTTCATCGATCCGGCCGACCAGCTTGAGCAGCGTGCCGTAGCGGACCTTCGCCTCGCTGCCCGGCGCATAGTCCAGCAGCGCCTGGTACTCCTCGATGGCCTCATCGATGCGGCCGGCTTCCTGCAAAGCCCGTGCATAGAGCAGATGCGCCTCGGCCGAATTGTAGTCCGGCCAGCTCTTCTGCAGCTCGTCGAGCGTCGCCAGCGCATCCGTGGGGCGGCGGCGCGCGAACTGCGCCTTGGCCTTGCCGAGCGCGAACAGCGGCTCGTGGCCCATCGGCAGGCTCAGGATGTGATCGTAATGCTGCTCGGCCTCGTCATAACGCCCGACCGCGACGCATTCCTCGGCCAGCGCCGCGCGGTTGGCGATCGTGTCCGTGATCGCGACACGATCGGACAGCTCGCGGTAGTCTTTCTCGGGGTCCAGCTTGTTGGCGACGCGCCTGCGCGCCTTCTGGACGTCGTGGCTGCCCAGCCATTCCGGCACCAGCTCGACGACGATGTAGGCGAGCGCGCCGATCATCGGCACCATCAGGATGATGAAGGCCCAGGGCTGCAGACGGCCAGTCCGCGACGCATGGTAGATCAGCGAAATGTCGAGCAGAAGTACGACGAGCGCGATAGGCACGGCAGATCCCCAACTCACGGCGAGATTTTACACGCCGACGTTGATAGCGTGGCCGGCCAGCCCGGACAATCCCGCGCTCACGCAGGCCGTTGCGGACGATCCCGTTTTGACGCATCACGGCCACAGCAGGTTCAATGGACGCACGCCTGTGGCGGCGGCCTCCGCGACGCTCGTGGCTAAGCCCCCACGGGGCCCCGGCGCGATTCATCGAAGCGAAAGAACGCCGAGGGATTGTCGACCAGAAGCCGCTGTCGCGCCGTCTCCGACGGCGCGATCTCGGCCACGAGGTCGGCCAGCACCGCATCGTCCGGCATGTGTCCCTTGATGTTGACGTGCGGCCAGTCGCTGCCCCACAGCACGCGCTCAGGGGCGTGCGCGGCAAGGCTTCGGGCGAACGGCACAACGTCATGATAGGGCGCGCCCTCGCGCGAGATGCGATCGGCACCGCTGAGCTTGATCCAGACCCGCCCGCTGTCGAGCAGGCGACACAGAATCTCCTGACAGGCGCCGAGATTTCGGCCGAGGTCCGGCCGGGCCATGTGGTCGATCACCACACGCACCTCGATGGCCGCGATCAGCTCGGCATAGCGGATGAGATCGGCGCCCGTGACATGAATGGCGACATGCCAGTCGAGCGGCCTCACCAGCGCGAGCACGGCCCGCATGCGCTCCGCCGACGGCGCGCCGCCGAGATGCGCCAGGAAGTTGAAGCGGGCACCGCAGACGCCGGCAGCATCGAGGCGCGCGACCTCCGCAGCCCTGACCTCCGCGCCGAGCACGGCGACGCCGCGGTAGCGGCCTTCTCCCACGGCCAGCGCATCGAGCAGCGGGCGATGGTCGCGGCCATGACCCTGGCTGTGCACGATGACGGCGCGATCGGTGCCCAGCCGATCGTGCAGACGGCGGAGCACCGTTTCCGGCGCCTCCGGCGGCGTGAAGCTGCGATCGTCGGGCAGCGGAAAGCGGTCGAACGGACCGAAGATGTGACAATGCGCATCGCAGGCCCCTGCCGGCCATGCGCGGGAAACGGCAGCCATGCCCGTGCTCATGGGTTCAGTCACAGCGGGCGCTCATGCCGCCATCGACGACGATCTCGGTGCCGGTAACGAAGCGCGCCTCGTCGGAGGCGAGGAACAGCGCGGCGTGGGCGGTGTCGCGGCCGTCGCCCATGAAGCCGAGCGGGATGCGAGCCTGCCGCGTCCGCAGCAGCGCCGCGACATCGCCGCCGGCGCGCTGCCCAGCGAGGCGCGCCTCGACCATCGGCGTGTGCATCTGGCCAGGTACCACCGTGTTCACGCGCACGCGCTGCGGGGCATACTGCACGGCAACGACGCGCGAGAACTGGATCACCGCGGCCTTGGCCGAGGCGTAGCCGACCTGCGCCGATCCGGTCCAACGGATGCCCGAGGTGGAGGCCGTGTTGACGATGGCCCCGCCGCCCTGCGCCGCCATGTGCGGCAGCACCGCCTTGCAGGTGAGGAAGACGCTCTTCACGTTGAGATCGAGCTGCGCGTCCCAGCCCTGCTCGCTCAGCTCGACCGGGCCTCCCGGCGCCGAGCCGCCGACATTGTTGACCAGAATATCGACGCGGCCGAACGCTGCGATACAGGCGTCGACCATCGCGGCGACATCCGCCGCATCGGTGACGTCGCAGCGGTGGGCCTGGATGACGCCGCCGTGGTCCCGGGCGCGCGCCAGCGTCTCGTCCATGCGGCCGCCATCGCGGTCGACGGCGAGGACCCTGGCGCCCTCGCGCGCGAAGATGACCGCCGCGGCGCGGCCGTTGCCCCAGCCCGGACCGACGCAGCCGGCACCGGTGATGATCGCGACCTTGCCCTCCAGGCGCTTCGTCATGGTCATGGCTCCAGCTCCGGCGTCTCGCCATCGGGCAGGCCGATGTCGAACGCGTTGAGGGTCAGCGCCACCAGCCCGTAGTAGCCGATGATGCCGACGAGATCGACGACGCCGCGCGTGCCGAGGGTTGCGGCCGCCAGCGCGTGCAGATCGTCCGGCACGCGGCCGCTGGCGAGCAGCAGCCGGGTGTAGTCGTGAACGAGCTTCGCGGCGGGATCGGTGAACTCTGGATCACACCGTTGCGCGATCGCGTCGATGACCGACGGGGCGATGCCCGCCGCGAGCCCATCCCGCTTGTGGGCATACCATTCGACATGCGAGGTCCAGTGACGTGCCGTCACGAGGATCGCGAGCTCGGACAGCGCAGGCGGCAATGACGTCTCGTAGCGGGCGAACTCGCCGAGCTTCTGGGCCCGACGTCCGAGCTCCGGACTGTGCAGCCAGGCCCGCAGCGGCGCCGGGATCCGGCCGCGCCGGCCGGCCATGGCCTCTTCGGCCACCGCGCGCTGCGTCTCGTCCATCTCGGCCGGGGCAAGGTCCTTGATGCGCATGCGATGCTCCTGGTCACGAGGCGCGAGGAATCGGCTGTGTCGCGGGCGTGGCAAGAAAAGCCGTCAGCCGCCCCGCCAGCTCGGCCGGGGCCTGCACCTGCATCAGATGACCGGCCATGTCGATGGTCGCGAACGCCGCGCCGGGAATGAGACGGGCGAGCGCCTCGACCTGCGCCTGCGGCCGCAATAGATCATGCGCGCCGGCAAGCAGCAGGCAACGCTGCCGAACCTCCGCGAGCCGTTCGCGCAGATCGACCTCGGCGAACGCGAGGTTGTTATGGGCATATCCGACCGGATCGTTGCCGAGGAAGCGGCCGAGATAAGCGAGGTAGGCATTGCGGTCGGTTCGCAGCACCGGCGGATAGGAACGCTCGAGCGTATCCACCGCCACGGCGCGCATGCCGGCGCGCATGCAGAGCGCGGAGCGCGCCGCCAGATACTGCACGCGACCAGCATCGACGCTGAGGGCCGGCGCGCACAGCGCCAGCGCGCTCACGCGCTGCGGATGGGCCAGCGCGAAGCTGACGGCGAGCGCCGCACCGGCGGCGACGCCGGCGATATCGACCGGTCCGTCGGCACCGAGCGCCCGCAGCAGCCGGTCGAGGTCGCCGACGTGATCGGCGAAGCCGAACGGCGCGCGCGGCTTTTCCGACAGGCCGGCGCCGCGCAGATCATAGCGCAGCACCCGCAGGTCGTCGGGCAGCTCGAGCATCAAGGCATCGAAGCTTTCGAGGCTGCCGCCGAGCTCATGCAGCAACACCAGCGTCCTCGCGCCACCGCCGCGCAGCTCATAGCGCAGCGTCAAGCCGTCGAGATGGATGAAGTTCATCGGCAAGGCGCCCGTCTCATCGTTGTCGGCGCCGTCGCAACCGCGCGGTTTGACTCGCCCTGGGCCGCTTGCAATAAACTGCGGCGGGCAGCGGCGCGGAGGACACGGCCATCGACATCCGCGAGCTTCGTTACTTCGTGCAGGTGGCGCGCGCCGGCAGCCTGAGCCGGGCATCGGCATTGCTCAATGTCGCGCAATCCGCGCTCAGCCGGCAGCTGATGAAGCTGGAGGACGAGCTTGGCGTCGCGCTGCTGGTGCGGCACGGCCGCGGCGTCCGCCTGACCCGCGCCGGCACGACGTTCCTCGAGCACGCCCATGCCGTCCTGCTGCAGATCGACCAGATGCCCGGCGCGGTGCGCTCGCCGGATTCGAGCTTCGCCGGTCACATCGCGCTCGGGGTGCCGCCGGTCGCGGGCCTGCGCATCGCGCCGTCCGTGGTGGTCGAACTGCGCCGGCGCTGGCCGCAGGCCTCCGTGCAGGTCCGCGAGGGCATCAGCTCGTCGCTGGAGGAATGGCTGCTGGACCGCCGGCTCGACATCGCCGTGCTCTACAATCCGCCGCCGCTCGACGGCATCGCGCTGACTCCCATCCTGCACGAGCGGATGGTCGTCGCCTTGCCGCCGGCCAAGCGCGGCGACACCGTGGCCGAGACGATCGGCTGGCGCGAGCTGGCCGGGCTGTCCCTGATCCTGCCGAGTCTTCCGCACAGCAACCGGCGGCTGATCGAGCAGGCGGCGATCCAGAACGGCACGCGGCTCAACGTCGCCTTCGAGGTCGACAGCGTGAGCATGACGAAGGCCATGGTTCGGCGCGGTCTCGGCGCAACGATCCTCGCCCATGCCGCGGTCGTCGCCGAGGCGAAGCGCGGCGAGCTCACCGTGCGGTCGATCGAGCGGCCGCCGCTGATCTCGACCGTCTCGATCGGCATGCCGCGGGAACGCCAGCCGACCTGGCTGGCCGACGAGCTGCTGGCGCTGATGCGCGAGGTGATCGCGCAGAGCGTGGCGGACGGCGCCTGGCCCGGCGCCAAGATCATCGGCGACTACGTGCGCTGAGCTCATTCGCCCGCACCGGCGATTGCAGCGTGGCCCTCGTCGACGGCCGCCTCCGCGGCCGTCGCCGCGGTGCCGCCCGCGAGATAGGCATCGAGCCTGGCGGCATCCAGCGCATTTTCCCAGCGCGCGATGACGAACACGGCAACGGTGTTGCCGACGACGTTGGTGAGCGCGGTGCAGGTCGCCATCAGGCGGTCGATGCCGAACAACAGGCCGAGGCCGTTGAGCGGGAGCACGCGGACGGATTGCAGGGTCGCCGCGAGCTTGATGAAGGCGCCGCCCGCGACGGTGGTGCCGCCCTTCGAGGTCAGCAGCATGACCGCGAGCACCGCCAGCTGCTGGCCGTAGCTGAATGGCGTGTCGGTGGCCTGGGCGATGAAGCCGACGGCAATCGCCATGTAGATGCCCGTGCCGTCGAGATTGAAGCTGTAGCCGGCCGGCAGCACGAAACCGACGATGGCGCCGTCGCAGCCGGCCTGCTCGAGCTTCTGCATCAGCCGCGGCAGCGCAACCTCGCCGGACGCGGTCCCGAGCACCAGCAGCAGCTCCTCGCGGATCAGCCGCAGCAGCTTCAGCAGCGACAGCCGCATGATGGCGCACACGCCGCCGAGCACGACTGCGACGAAGACGACCGCCGTGATCCAGTACAGCAGCACGACCTTGCCGAGATAGAGCAGCGTGGCGCCGCCATGCGTGCCGATCGCCGCCGCCATGGCGCCGAACGCCCCGAGTGGCGCCAGCTTCATGATGAAACCCAGCATGCGGAACAGCACGTCCTGCCCCTCCTCGATGCCGCGCAGGATCGCCGACTCCGTCTTCAGGCCGACGCTCAGCGCCGCGCCCACCGTCACCGAGATGAACAGGATCTGGAGAATCTCGCCCTTGGCGAAGGCGTCGACGATCGTGGTCGGGATGATGCTGAGGAAGAAGCCGATAGCCGTGAAATTGCTCGCGGCGTTGGAGATGCGCGTCACGCTGTCATTGAGCGCGAGGTTGCCGGCATGGAGCCCGTCGCCGGGCTGGAACACGTTGACCGCGATGAAGCCGACGACCATGCCGAGCGTGGTCAGGATCTCGAAATACAGCAGCGACTTGAACGCGAGCCGGCCGAGCTGCCTCATATCGCGGACATGCGTCAGCCCGAGCACCACCGAGCAGAAGATGATCGGCCCGAGCATCATGCGCAGAAGTGCGATGAACGCATCGCCGAGCGGCTTCATCTGAACGGCCGCCTCTGGCGCCAGCAGGCCGACGGCGATCGCGAGCAGGATCGCGATCAGGACTTGGACATACAGCTGGCGGATGATCGCCATGGCTCGTTTCGCTCCCCTTGTGGACGAGATGGAATCTCGTTCCCCGTTGTGAGCGAACTGAAGCAGAGCCGGACGTGCTATGTCCAAATCAATCTTTCGATGGCCTCCCATGCCGCAGCGGCAAGGGAGGTCATCGATGAGACAAGGCGCAGCCGCGCCTCGGCCCTACTGCTGCTGGTCGATGACCTGCACCACCTTCTGATCGCGCGGGTCGACCAGCACGACCTGCTCGCCGATCGCCAGATACTGGTAGTTGGCCAGCTCCGGATTGCTGCGCGCGAGCTCATCGGGCACGCGGCGCAGGCTCAGGCAGCTCGATCCGGACGAGGACGACGACGATGTCGTCGAGCCCACAGTGCCCGTCTCGGTGGCGGCGCGGCGCAGAATCTGGCGCTGATCGTCCGACAGCACGATGCGGGTCGAGCCGACGCCATAGCCGCCGCGATCATAGCCGCGGTCCGCGCGCATGCCGTTCTGCGGGATTACGTCGACGATCTCGCGGCTGCGCGGGTCGACGATCGCGATCTCGTCATGGATCACGGTGTACTCGTAGCCGCGATATTCCGGCACGATCGTCACGATGTCCGACGGCAGCGGACGCGGCCGCACGCGCTCCGGCAGGCGCTCGCCGACATTGATGTTGATGTTGAGATTGGTGCGCGCCTGGTCGAAGTCGTGATCGCGCTTGAGCTGATCGACCACGCGGGTCTTCTGCTGCTCGTTGACCGACACCTGCGTGCTGGAGCGGCTGCCATTGGGCTGGGTCTGATTGTTGGCCTGCCCGGTCTGATCACGCTGACCGGCGCCGGTCGGCTGGTTCTGCTGCGCGGTCGTGTTCTTGCTGTCGGCCGCGTTCGGCTGGTTGGCCTGCTTGTTGCGGTCGCCGGTCTGCTTGTCCGCGGCCTCGTCGGACGTGCCGGTCTTGCGCTCGCCCTGGCTCTGCCGGGTCTTGTCCTTATCGTGATCAGCGCGATCGGCCTCACGGTCGGACTTCCGATCCGTCGCCCCCGACTTACTCTCGGCGGCGCGATCCTCGCCCTTGCGCGGCTCGTCGGCGCGCCCCTGCTGTTGCTTCGACTCAGCCTTGCTCTTGCTGTCAGACTGCTTGTCGGCCTGCTTGCTGTCAGTCGACGACTTCGACTCGGCGCTCTCCTTGGCCTCGCGGCCACGCTCGGCGGCCGCACCGCCCTTGCTCTCGGCGCTCTGCTTGGCATCATGTGCCGACCGCTCGGAGGACCTTTCCTGAGCCTGCTCGCGTCCTGCTGCGGATGAAGGCTCGCCACGGCGCTGCTCCTGCGCGCTCTGCTTTGCCTCGGCGCCGGCACGTTCCGCCGCGGCGGCGCCGCCCTTTGCCTCTCCCTTCGCCTCGGCAGCCGGACGCGTGGCCTCGTGCGCCGTCGCAGCGGCCGGGCCTCCCTCGCGCTTCATGTCGCCTTGCGCCGATGCACCTGATGCCGTGCCGATCGCCAGGATGATCGCGGCCGTTCCCAGCCAATGTTTCGTCGTCATATGAGAACCTCCTTGGATCCCTGCCCCATTCGCTGGCGGACAACGCAAACCGCCGCCCGGCGTTGCCGGACGGCGCGAGAAAAAACTCCGGAACGATTTTGATGAACGGCTTCGGCGCGCCGTCACGCGATCATTTTGACCGTGGCGCGAGCAGAAGCATGACCGGGACCGCGAATTGCTTGAAGTTGGCCGTGCTGTTCGCCTCGCCAGTCGCGGAGCTGATCAGGCTGGCACTGCCTCTCGCGCCGAACAGCATGCCGCTCACTTGATATTCCTTCTCTCCGCCTGGCGACACTTTCAGGCGCCGTGCATAGAACATGCGCGGCAGCCCGCTGCCCTTGCCGCCCTCGACGCCCAGAATCGTCGTGGTCTGCCCCGGCACGCGCTGGTCGAGCAGCTTGACGGTCTGGTCCTGGGAGGCGCGGAATTGCTCGATCGTCATCGTCGTGTTGGGTCCGTAGAGCCGGTAGCTCACCTTCGAGCCAGGGCCGCATTTCGCATCGTCGCACAGGAAGAAGGTCACATCGGTGCCGTTCGGCCGCTGCGGTTTCCAGCCGCCCACGGTGAACGGCAGAGTCGGTGTGGCGACCGACGGCGTCGTCGACGGGGTCTCGGCCCGAGCGGCGCCAACGCCCGTGACGAGCGAGAGCGACACGGACAGGAGAAGCCAGCGCAGGGCGCGCTGAGTGAGAGGCAGCGTCGACATCAAGGCACCGTCGGGATCGAGGAAGTGGCAGGCAGGACGGACGTCAGGGACGATCCGGGAGATGGAGGACGTCCCGCAACCTCGATCACCAATCGGTCGTTTGTGGGTCGGGCCGGGCGAGCGGCCCGACAGAAACGTCACGGGCGCAGCCCGCCGATCAGGCCGCGCGGTCGAGATGGGCGACGAGGCCGGCGAACAGGCCACGGCCGTCGGTGCAGCCCATGATGTCCTCGACGTGATTCTCGGGATGCGGCATCATGCCGAGCACATTCCCGTTCTCGTTGACGATGCCGGCGATGGAATGCGCAGCGCCATTGATGTTGCTGAGGTCGCCGACCTCGCCATCGGCTGAGCAGTAACGATAGAGCACGCGCCCATCGCCATTGAGCCGCTTCAAGGTCTCCTCGTCGGCCGCATAATTGCCCTCGCCGTGAGCGACCGGCACGCGGATGACCTGACCCGCATTGTAGCCGCGGGTGAACGGCGAATCGGAGCGCTCGACCCGCAGATGCACGTCCTTGCAGATGAACTTCAGCTTATCGTTGCGCATCAGCACGCCCGGCAGCAGGCCAGACTCGCACAGGATCTGGAAGCCGTTGCAGACGCCGAGCACCAAGCCGCCCTTGGCGGCGAAATCGCGTACTGCGTCCATCACCGGGGCCCGTGCCGCGATCGCGCCACAGCGCAGATAGTCGCCATAGGAGAAGCCGCCGGGCACCACGACGAGGTCGGTGCCCTTCGGCAGCGACGTCTCGGC
This sequence comes from Bradyrhizobium sp. SZCCHNRI2009, assembly GCF_032485115.1. Taxonomy (NCBI): domain Bacteria; kingdom Pseudomonadati; phylum Pseudomonadota; class Alphaproteobacteria; order Hyphomicrobiales; family Nitrobacteraceae; genus Bradyrhizobium; species Bradyrhizobium sp. SZCCHNRI2009. Next base: position 588,897 of record NZ_JAUEUH010000001.1, on the reverse strand, counting down.
GTGCCAGACCATCGCCGGCTCATGGCCGGAGATCATGCGCAGCGCGCGGGCCATGTCGCGTTCGCGGTTGATGCCGGGGAAGACGAGGACGGCGGATTTCATGATGCTACGTGTTTGCTCGATAATGATCCCCTCGCAGCGTCGCGAGAGTGTGTGAGTCCGACGAGAGCTCTCTGTTCAACGCTCGCACACCAGCAAGCAGCTCATCGACAGAATGTTCGACACGGACCTGATCACGCGGGATTTCCAGCAGAAGCTCGTGGATCTCGCGGTCGATCACGGCCATTGCCTACCCCAGCAACTCCACCCGGTAATTCTCGATCACCGTATTCGCCAGCAGCTTGTCGGCGGCCGCCTTCAGGGCGGCCTCCGCCTTGGCCTTGTCGGCACCGGCGAGCTCGATGTCGAACACCTTGCCCTGCCGCACGCTGGCGACGCCGTCGACGCCGAGCGATTTCAGGGCGCCCTCGATCGCCTTGCCCTGCGGATCGAGGATGCCGGATTTCAGCGTCACCGTGACACGCGCTTTCACGTCTTGTTCCCTTTTAGCTCTTGACCAGGACCGGGCCGGAGCCCGCCGGGCGCTCGTTCTCGATGAGGATGCCGAGCCGCTTGGCGACCTCGGTATAGGCCTCCAGAAGGCCGCCAAGATCACGACGGAAGCGGTCCTTGTCGAGCTTCTCGTTCGACTTGATGTCCCACAGCCGGCAGGAATCGGGGGAAATCTCGTCGGCGACGATGATGCGCATCATCTCGTTCTCGAACAGCCGGCCGCATTCCATCTTGAAGTCGACCAGGCGGATGCCGATGCCGAGGAAAAGCCCGGTCAGGAAGTCGTTGACGCGTATGGCGAGCGCCATGATGTCGTCGATTTCCTGGGGCGTCGCCCAGCCGAACGCAGTGATGTGCTCCTCCGACACCATGGGGTCGTTGAGCTGGTCGTTCTTGTAATAGAATTCGATGATCGAACGCGGCAGCTGGGTGCCTTCCTCGATGCCGAGGCGCTGCGACAGCGAGCCCGCCGCCACATTTCGGACGACGACCTCGAGCGGCACGATCTCGACCTCGCGAATCAACTGCTCGCGCATGTTGAGCCGGCGGATGAAGTGAGTCGGAACCCCGATGTCGTTGAGGTGCTGAAACAGGTACTCCGAGATGCGGTTGTTGAGGACGCCCTTGCCTTCAATCACCTGGTGCTTCTTGGCATTGAAGGCGGTGGCGTCGTCCTTGAAGTGCTGGATCAGGGTGCCCGGCTCGGGGCCTTCATACAGGACCTTGGCCTTGCCTTCATAAATGCGACGCCGACGGCTCATTGGGATGTACCGTGTTTTGTTGAAATCCATGAAATGGTGGGCTCCGGATGACTTTGGACAGGACCACGACGGAGCTGCCGCGAGGGCCCGGACGGACGGAAACAGAACAAGAACCGGGCCTGTGGGAAACCTATCTCATTGGTGTCCCGAGCACAATCGATCCGGGCCTCGGGAGCGGAGTTTTACCGCCCTTCCCTGCGGCCTCGTACCCGTTGTATTGGCAAGATGTTCCAATTATTTAGGCGTGCGGCCACCGCCCCGCAACCGCCTGCGCGGTTAACCCTCTTCGGCAACACTGGAAGTTCCGACCATGACCACGTTCGACAAGCGCGAGGACGCCTTCGAGAAGCAATTCGCCCATGACGAGGAATTGAAGTTCAAGGCAGAAGCCCGCCGCAACAAGCTGCTCGGCCTGTGGGCAGCCGAAAAGCTCGGCAAGTCCGGCGCTGACGCCGACGCCTACGCCAAGGAGGTCGTCGCGGCCGATTTCGAGGAAGCCGGCGATGCCGACGTGCTGCGCAAGGTGCTGGGAGACCTCACCGCCAAGGGCGCGGCCGTCACCGAGGCGGACGTGCGCGCGAAGATGAGCGAGCTGCTGGTGACCGCCGTGGCGCAGGTCAAGGCGGGACAGTGAGAAGAAGCGAATAGCGAGTGGGCGAATAGCGAATAGGGAGTGGCGGGCAGCGATGTCCTTCCCGTATTCGCTACTCCCTATTCGCTACTCGGCTGCTTTGACGTACACCCACGCCCGCGTGCCGGAGCGCAACACAACATCGATGCGCTTGTAATCGGCGACTTCGTACTGGTCGGCTGCACGCAATTCATCTGACGTGATTTCAAACACAGTCCCGTCGACAGCGTCGTCAGGATCGTGGCTCGGCACGACGATAGGGTGAAACCGCTCACCACTGCTAGCGAGCACGTCCGGATCCGTGATCTCGATGAAGCTCTTTCTGAAGCCCGGCATCGAATCCGGACGACCGACAAGCCGTCGACCGAAAGATTTCAGTTGGACGCTTTCGAGCTGAAGCGTGCCATAAGAAAATAGGAAGTTGGTCTCCATGACGCTCACGCCGAGTCTCCGCCGATATGGGCCCATCACGGCTTGAGATATCCGAGACGAGAGTGAATGGCGAGTAGCGAATAGCTGAGATCCCTATTCGCTACTCCCTATTCACGACTCGCCCCTCCCCTATTCCTCCTTGAAGCCGTATTCCGGCACGTTGCCGCTGGCGCCGTAATATTTGTAAGGCAGGAACTTGCCCGACATCGTGATCTTGACGCGGTCTCCCTTGGCATTGGGCAGGCGCTCCATCACCATGTCGAAATCGATCGCCGACATGATGCCGTCGCCGAATTCCTCCTGGATCAGCTCCTTCCACGCCGGGCCGTTGATCATCACGAGTTCGTAGAAGCGGTAGATCAAGGGATCGGTCGGGGGCATCTGCACGCCCTCGCCGCGCATCGGCGTCTCGTTCAGCATCGCGATCTCGGATTTGGACAGGCCGAACAGCTCGCCGGCGTTCGCCGCCTGCGGCTTGGTCAGCTTCATCTGGCCGAGAACGGCGCCGACAATCAGCACCTCGGAATAGCCGCCGATCTGCTCGCAGATGTATTTCCAGCTCCAGCCCTTCTCGCGCTTGATGTCGAGCAGCTTCTCGGTGAGGTCGGATCGCTTCATGCTTGGTCTCCCTTGTCTTCGTTGATGGGTTTCTTCCGGCTGGGCGTCAGCGGGCGATCGCCTGCGGCGCGTCGTTCTCGACCGGGTTGGACGCGACGATCGTCGGCTCGCTGCGCCCGATCGTCACCACCGGCACCTTGCGCGGGTCGTAATCGGGCGTCTCGGCGGTGAAGGTCCTGCTGCGGCTGACCAGGAAATCGATGATGTGGTTGCGCAGCGCGTAGTACAGCGGATGGCGATGCAGGTCGCCGCGCAGCCGGTCCTTCGGCAGCGGGTTCTCGACGATCTCCGCGAGCACCGCGCCGGGTCCGTTGGTCATCAGCACGATCTTGTCGGCGAGATAGATCGCTTCGTCCACGTCGTGGGTGATCATGAACACGGTCTGCCCGGTCTCGACGCAGATGCGGCGGACCTCGTCCTGCAGGGTGCCGCGCGTCAGCGCATCGAGCGCGGAGAACGGCTCGTCCATCAGCATGATCTTCGGCGTGATCGAGAGCGCGCGGGCAATCCCGACGCGCTGCTTCATGCCGCCGGACAGCTCCGACGGCCGCTTGTGCTCGGAGCCGGACAGGCCGACGAGCTCGATGTATTTCAGCGCATGCGCCTTGACCTTGGCGCGGTCCCATTTGCGCCATTTCGACGAGACGGCATAGGCGACGTTGCCGAGCACCGTTCGCCACGGCAGCAGCGCATGGCTCTGGAAGATGACCGCGCGGTCGAGACTCGGACCTTCGATGGCCTGGCCGTCAACGATGACGGCGCCTTCGCTCGGCACGTCGAGGCCGGCAAGAACATTCAGCACCGTGGTCTTGCCGCAGCCGGAATGCCCGATCACGCAGACGAACTCGCCGCGCGCCATCGCGAGCCAGAGATTCTCGAAGATCGTCGTGCTGCGCGCCCCATCATAGCGCTTGGCGATCCCTTCGATGGAGATGAACTTGTCGGTCATAGGAAGGTCTTTCCGTTCCCTCCCCCCTTGTGGGGGAGGGTCAGGGAGGGGGGTCCCCCACGAAGACTCGCGCGTGGGGCACCCCCACCCCTAACCCCTCCCCGCAAGGGGGAGGGGAACGGAGTTGCGCACCTTGCAGCCGTTCGCCTGATCATGCCCTACTCCGGAAACGTCACGAGCCGCGACACGCGGGCCAGGATCTGATCCAGCACCATGCCGACCAGGCCGATCAGCAGGATCGCGATGATCACGTTGGTGATCGAGAGGTTGTTCCACTCGTTCCAGACGAAGTAGCCGATGCCGGTGCCCCCGACGAGCATCTCGGCGGCGACGATGACGAGCCAGGCGATGCCGATCGAGATCCGCATGCCGGTGAGGATCGTCGGCGCCGCAGCCGGCAGGATGACCGTGAAGGCCCGGCGGAAATTGCCGACCTCGAGCGTGCGGGCGACGTTGATCCATTCCTTGCGCACGCTGGCGACGCCGAAGGCGGTGTTGATGAGCATCGGCCACACCGAGCAGATGAAGATCACGAAGATCGCCGACAGGCTGGAATCCTTGATGGTGTAGAGCGCGAGCGGCATCCAGGCGAGCGGCGAGATGGGTTTGAGAATCTGGATGAACGGATCGAGCGCCTTGCTCATCAAGGGCGACATGCCGATCAGGAAGCCGAGCGGGATCGCGACCGCGACTGCGATCAAATAGCCGAGCATGACCCGCCCGAGCGAGAACGCGAGCTGGATGCCGAGCCCCTTGTCGTTCGGACCATTGTCGTAGAACGGCCGCCGCAGATGCTCCCACAGCTTGGCACCGACATCGAGCGGCCCGGGCATCGCCGACTTGCCCTGCGTGGCCGTCATGCCCATCAGCTTGGCGTATTCCGGGCTCATGTTGGCCGCGGCGCCCGTGCTGCGCGTCGCGATATGCCAGGCGCCGAGGAACACGGCGAGCAGCACGATGGAAACCACGGCGGCGCGGAGGCGAAGAGAGGCGGTCATGCCGGCGCTCCACTCACGGTGTCGTCCCTGCGAACGCAGGGACCCATAACCACCGTCCAGACTTGGTAAAAAAGATCGTCGTCGCCATTCCTGCCACAAGCGAGTTCACGGCGTATGGGTCCCCGCGTTCGCGGGGACGACACCGATGATTTGATCGGCAGCGTCGTGTCCATCGCGATTGTCGCGGCCAGCAGCGCCGCGCCCATTCCCCCCATCACGACGCCTTCTTGATCTTGAAGCTGGCGACGTAGTCGTCCGGCTTGGTCGGATCGAACGGCTTGCCCATCACCGAGAACGATTTGTAGGAGTCCTTCGGCGGCATCAGGCCCATGTCGGTCATGACCTTGCGGGTGTCGGTGGCGAGATAGATCTGCTCCGCGACCGCCTTGTAGTCGACGTCGCCCTTGATCTGGCCCCAGCGCTTCATCTGCGTCAGCATCCACACCGCGAAGGACTGCCACGGGAACGGATCGAAATCGACGCGCTTCGGATCGGTCTTCACGCTGCCGAGGCCATCGGCGTAGGTGCCGGTCAAGACCTGCTCCATCACGGTCACCGGCGCGTTGATGTAGTTCGCCGGAGCGATCGCCTCCGCGATCTGCTTGCGGTTCTCAGCCTTCGACGCGTACGCGGTGGCATCGACGATGGCGCGGGTGAGAGCGGCAAAGCTGTTCGGCGCCGTGGTGATGAACTCGCGGCTCGCCGCGAAGCTGCAGCAGGGGTGACCGTCCCAGATCTCCTTCGACAGGATGTGCAGGAAGCCGACGCCGTCAAAGATCGCGCGCTGGCAGATGTTGTCGGGCGCGAGGAAGCCGTCGATGTTGTCGGCGCGCAGGTTCGCGACCATCTCCGGCGGCGGCACCGAGCGCAGCTGCACGTCGGTGTCGGGATCGATGCCGTGCTCGGCGAGATAATAGCGCAGGAGATAGTTGTGCATCGAATAGTCGAACGGAATGGCGAGCTTCATGCCCTTCCAGTCCTTCGGATTGCGCTTGTCCTTGTGCTTCATCGCAAGCGTAATGCCCTGCCCGTTGATGTTCTCGATCGCGGGCACGGTGAACGGGATCGGCTGCGCACCGAGGCCGAGCGAGATCGCGATCGGCATCGGCGCCAGCATGTGCGAGGCGTCGTATTCCTTGTTGATGGTCTTGTCGCGGATGACGGCCCAGCCGGCGGTCTTGACGACCTCGACGTTCAGCCCGGCCTTGGCATAGAAGCCGAGCGGCGCCGCCATGATGATCGGGGTCGCGCAGGTGATCGGGATGAAGCCGACCTTGAGATCCTTCTTCTCGGGCGCGCCCGCTTCGGCGAACGCCTCGGTCGCGGTCTTCAGCGGGAAGAACTGGGACACTGCGGCGAGCGCGGTGGCGGCGCCGACCGACTTCAGAAACGCGCGGCGGGTGGCAGCTTGCGGAAACACCGCGCGCAGCACGGCTGACGCGACCACGTTCTCGTAGCGCTTCTCGGTGGAGTCCGCCACGGGCTCGCAGCGCAGCGCCAGCGCGGCGTGCTCATGTTCGGCCGGGCTGCGATGCTGGCCGCAGATACAACCGGCATTCACGCGTGAATCGGCATCGAACGGATCATCGAAAATCGACATGTGCTGCGCCCCTTTGTCACACCTGCGCTGTCAGCGCCTTCGAACTGCTCGTCCGGCCGCATTTTTCAGCGGCCGGACGTGCTTAACATGCAGCTTCTATGCCGCCTTGCTGGTCATCGCCGGCATCGGAAGTCCTTCCTCGATCGGCAGCGACGGGTCGCGCGACCACTCGTTCCACGAGCCGAAGTACATCCGCACATCCTTCACGCCGGCGTTCTTCAGCGCCAGGAAGGTGTTCGAGGCCCGCGCGCCCTTGAAGCAGTAGAGATAAACCGGCGTGTCGACCGTGATGCCGACGGTGGCGCATTCGGCGAGGATCTCGTCCTTCGACTTGAAGCGCGGGCCTTCGGCGGTCGGCTTCATCATGCGGTACCATTCGAGCCAGACGGCGCCGGGGATGCGGCCTTTGCGCGGACAGAAATCCTTGCCGTAGGGCGAGGAGGAATCGCCGATCCACTCATCGACATCGCGGACGTCGAGGATCGCGATAGCGGGATTGCCAACCGCCGCCAGCATCGCCTTGGCGTCGATCAGGATGCTGCCCGCCTCCGGCACGATGGCGAACGAGGCCTTGGCCGGCGACGGCACGTCGGTCGTCACCGGCATGCCGGCGGCCACCCAGGCATCGTAGCCGCCATGCAGCACCTTGACCTTGGGATAGCCGAGCATCGTGAGCAGGAAATAGCCGCGGCACGACTGGCCGAAGCCGGAGTTCATCGACTGTTCGTAGACGACGGCGGTCTCGGCGCCCGAAAGGCCGGCGGCGCCGAACGCGTCCGCAAACTTCGTCTTCAATTCCTCCATGCCTTCCGGTGTGGACGTCGCGAGATAGGTGAATATCTCGTGGACGTTGACGGCGCCGGGAAGATGTCCCGCGGCGTAGGCATCGGGATTGCGGGTGTCGATCACGACACACGGCTCGGTCTTGATGAACTCAGCGAGTTCGCCGGCTGTAATCAGAACGTCCGTCATGGCAGGCCTCTCCTGGTTGGGATTTGTTGGTTTGCCGTTCTCGCCGGCGTCAGCCGTCGGCGAGCATCTTGCGGAGCTGCTTGGTCGCGGGAGTCACGATCGCGACGAAATAGGCCTCGCGCAGGCGACGTTCGGCGCGATTGCCCTTGAGGTAGCCGCGGGCTCCGCAATGGAGCATCGCGGCATGAGCGGCAGCGACGCTGGCCTCGCCGGCACGCAGGCGCAGCGCCACGACCTTGCGCCAATAGGTCTCGTCGGGGTTGAACGGATCGCTGGCGAGTTCTGCCGTCTCCTTCGCGAGTTCATCGGCGAGCGCGCTGAAATCGACCGGCTGCTGCGGCAGATAGCGGTTGACGTGGCCGAGCGGCGCCTCGACCTCCTGCATGATCTTGATGCAGTCCTTGATCAGGCCGAGCGCCATGCCGGCCTGCAACATGATGAATCCGGCACGGATCTTCTTGACGAAGGGACCGGCGGGATCGGCCAGGATCAGTTCGTCCGGCACGAACAGGTCGCGAAACTGGATGCCGTAGGTGCCGGTGCCGTCCATCGCCAGGAACGGCTGGCATGGCTGCAGGGTCACCGCCGGATCGGCACAGTCGGCGATGAACATCACGATCTCGCCGGGCGCGTCCTCACGCTCGAAGATCGTACCGAACATGTGGTCCGGCCCGAGGTTCGAGACCCAGGGCAGCACGCCGCGCACGACGTAGCCGCCCTCGACCTTGCGACCCCTGAGCTTGAGCTTCTCGATGCCGAAGAAGCTCTTCATCGGATTGGACAAGCCGGTGCCACCGAGCAACCGGCCGCTGGCGGCGTCGTCGAGAAGACGGCCGACGAGCGCCTTGTTGGGCGAGTTGGCGATGTACCAGACCAGCGTGTTCTGGCACCACGCCATGAAGGCAGAGGCGCCGCAGACCTCACCGATCGCGCCGATGGTGTCGATCGCGCAGTTGAGATCCGCCGCGCCATTTTCCGGCACGTGGCTGCTCCACGCGCCGACCTTGCCGAAGCGGCGGAGCACGTCGGCCGGGTACACCGTCCCGGCGTCGATGCCAGCGGCCAGCGGCGCGAGTTCCTTGCGCGCGATCGCCGTGACCTGCTCCACGGTCGACGGTATGGGCATGACGCCCGCGCCATCGACCGCCAGATGCTGTCCGAGTGAACCCGAGACTACTGAGTTCATGACGTCCTCCGCTACGCCGACCTCGAGGGCCGCCTCAGATCCCGACCTCGAGATTGACCGGACGCGTGAAGGTGTTGGCGACCGGCGACCACTTCTTGACGTGGTCGATCAGCGCCTTGACCTCCTCCTGCGGAATGCCCTCGCACTCCATGTCGACCTTGACGCGGACGTCGGTGAAGCCGACCGGCTTCTCGCTGACGTCGCCGGTGCCCCAGACTGCGGTGATGTTGAGATCGCCCTCGAGCTCCAGCTCGAGCTTGTTGACGATCCAGCCGCGATGCACCGCATTGGCATGCAGGCCGACGGCCAGGCAGGAGCCGAGCGCGGCGAGCGAGGCTTCCGACGGATTTGGCGCGGTGTCGTCACCGAGCAGCCCCGGCGGCTCGTCGACGATGTAGGGCGCGAGGTTGCGGATGTAGTTGGCGTGACGAAACTTGCCCTCGGCGACGGTCTTGCACTTCAGGGTCTTGATGACCTTGGGGTTGGCCTTGCCGTTGACGATGAGCTGTTCAAGCCCGTTCTTGTCGATGGGTGCGAGGCAGCCCGTCAGCGCCGTCTTCTGAACCACAGCGGTCATCTCATTTCTCTCCCTGGGATGAGGATACCGAACGGTCTGTATCCTGCACGAAGCGTGCCAGAGAGGCCGAAAATCAAAAGCCGGAGTGATCCTCGCGGCTTACGCGGTCATCGCGGCAAGTGGCGAGCCGCTGCGTCCCCTCCGCTGCCCAAGCGCAGTGCAGAATGCCGCCTTCGGAGATCAAATTGAGCGCAACGCTGCCTCGAGCACATCAGCAGTCTTGCTGACTCACGCGCACAGCGATTAAGCTTGCACGCATGGCAAAGTCAGTTGCGGGCAAACAAACCGGCAAGAAGCAGGCGATCGCGAGGACGATCTCGGCCGGCGATGACGAATCCGCGCGCGGCCGTCTGCTCGGCGCCGCCACGCGGCTGTTCTGCAAGAACGGCATCAATGCCACCGGGATCGATGCGATCATCAGCGAGGCCGGCACCGCGAAGACCACGCTCTACAAGCTGTTCGGATCGAAGACCGCGCTGGTCACCGCCGTGCTGGAAAGCGAAGGCAAGCAGTGGCGCGAATGGTTCATCGCGGAAATGGAGAGCGGCGGCGGTGACGCCGAGACCAAGCTGGCACGCATCTTTCCGGCGCTGAAGAGCTGGTTCGGCGAGGAGCGCTTCTACGGCTGCCCCTTCATCAATGCGGTCGGCGAGCACGACAAGGACCAGAAGCAGTTTCGCACCATCGCAATGCGCCACAAGAAAGTGGTGCTGGCGCATATCGAGAAGCTCGCCCGTGAGATGGGCGCTGCCGAGCCGGAGAGCTTCTCGCATCAGCTTGCACTGCTGATCGACGGCGCGATCGTGGCGGCGATGGTGTCGCGCAATCCCGAGGTCGCGGACACCGCCGGGCTGGCGGCGAAGGCGCTGATCGAGCCGGCGAAGCTGAAGGCGGGCCAGCGCAACAGCAAGGCGGCGGGCCCGCAGCTCGCTGCGGTCTGAGCCGCCCTGCCCCGCGAACCGAGCGACAGAACTAGCGGAAATACTCCGTCACCAGCTTCAGGTCCGCCTGGTCTGCGCCCGCGCCGTTGAGGCTCGCATCGATGACGCGGCGGCAGGCGGCCACCGCAGCCTCATCGCCGAGCTCGTTGGCCGCTTCGAGCACGTGCCAGGCCGCATCGACCGCCGCGCGGTCCGCAGGCGCCTCGCGATGGCCGAGCCGTTGCTCTCTGCGAAGAGGAAGTCCCATACCCTTCATCCGCGATCACCTCCATCCGTCGCTGCAGGTTCAATAGGCCACGGCGCGCGGCGCGGATGCCTTGCCGCCTTTGCCTGGATTCTTGCGGGACTGATAGAATTCGAGCACGCTGCGCGATGTCAGCGACTGGAGCTTGGCATAGTCACGCTCCAGCTCCTGCAACTCGCCGGCCGTGATGCGGTGGTCGCGGGCGCCGAGGAACGCGAGCGCCATCATCGTATCCCAGGTAAAGCCAAGCGCCTTGGCGAGCATCAGCAGCATCTCGCGGTTGCGGTCGAACAAGGCACGCTCGACGACGTCGACCGGCAATCCCGACAGCAGCGCGAGGCCGATCGTCACCTCCTCGACCTTGTGCGCGGTCGCATAGCCGGCGATGGTGCTCTCGTGCAGATTGCCGAGGCGGTGCTGGATCGTCACGGTCCGCTTGGCGACGAAGTAGTTGCGCGAGCCGGGTCCGAACTTCGACTGCAGGTCGCCGGCGATGTTGGCGACCGAGCTGTTGATCTCGCCGAGCAGTTCGGGGCGCTCGCTGGCCAGCCGCTTGCCGACATCGTCCGAGGCCTTGGCGATGAGTTGCTGGAACAGATGGCGGGGGATGTCGAGCCGGCGGCCGAGATGCTCGGCGAGAATCGAGTCGTTCTCGGCCCGCTTGACCATGTGCAGGAATCCGGCGCCGGAGAACTGGGCGCCCTGATTGCGCGCCACCGCCGTGGCGACGGCACGGTCGCCGCGCGTCGCCAGCACGTCGGTCACGGCGGGGCTCAACGTCTTTCGTTCGGCGATCGCGAGCAGATGGTCCTGGCTCTTGGTGCTGGCGTTCTCGACCAGCGTGGCGTCATCGAGCCGCTCGGATTCGCGCAACACCGGGCCGGCGACCCAGATCTCGTCGTCGAAGGCGAGCTTGCGGATGACGCTGGCCGGCGAATATTCGATCCTGGCGAGGCGATCCGCGAGCTTGGCGCGCGCTTCGATCTCGATCTCGTCGGCGAGCCGGCCGATCACCTCGCCGAAGGTGGCGATCTCCTCCTCGCAGTAGCGCCCCGCGATCAGCAGGTCGGTCGCATGCCACAGCGCGCGCTCGCGGCTGTCCGCGGTCCCCCGCGCAATCGCATCCTCGAGGTCCCGCAACACGGATCTGGTTTCGTTCATGATGAAAGGCCGCACAGTTGCAACGATGAAAGGGCAATGCGCAGACCATACCGTTCGAACCCGAGCGTTCCGTAACCCGCCGCGTGCGGATTTGACCGGGCATTTTCACTCAAATGCGCACGCGCGCGTTAAGCATGCGGCCGGAGAACAGCTCGCTGCGGGATTGCCGTGCCTCTCCGCATGACTTTTACGGCATGATGCGGAGCGCGCGCGCCTCCGCCTCGGCGACCGAGCGTTCGCGCGATGTCAACGGACACTCGGCGAGAGCCCGGTCGATCAGTTGCATGGCGTCGCGCTCACGACTCTGGTCGAGCATCAGCTCGGCGGCGAAGAAGCTCGCCTCGCAACGCCGTGCCCGGCGCGTGACGGGAGCACCGCGGTCGGCCGCCGCAAGCACAGCCTCTGGCGTTTCCTGCCCGAGGAAGAGACGGACGATCGGGGCCGGCCATTTACCCATGTCGAGCCGCTTCGCGTGGTCGGCGAGCTCGCTCCCCAGCCCGGCACGGCGGCGCGCCAGATCCAGCCACAAGGCCGCCTCGGCATTGTGGGGATCGATCTCGCTGAGCCATCTGAAATCGTCCTGCGCCTCCTCCAGGAGACCGGCCTGGAAGCTTGCGATCCCCAGCGCGCGATAGGCCTGCGCGCGGTAGCCGTTGCGACCGAACGCCCGCCCGAAACCCGACCCCGGCTGCGGCTCGCTCTCGCGCAGATCAGGAGCGGCGCGATCGAATGCGGCAAGAAGACCAGCCGAGGACTGCTCGATGACGATCTTGTAGTCGTCGATCGCATGCTCGACATCTCCCTTGTGGAAGTAGGCGCCGGCGCGTGCGAAACGGGCTTCGATCACCTGCGGCGTCGCCGGCTTGCCGCGCTCGATCACCGTAGTGCAACCAGCGATGCGCTCGTCGGCACCGAGATCGGCCGCCGTCGTGCACCGCTTCGGTGCCGCCGGTTCGGCGCTTGCCGACAAGCCGAAGATCGAGCCGATGATCAACGCACAACACAGAATCGAGCGCCATCGTCGCGTAGCCATGAATGCCCCCTTAGGTCTTGCTCTTGGTGCTGCGATCTAACCAGAACCGATTGGGAGAACCACAATCTGGAATTGCGTTCACAAATCATCGTTCAGCCGGTGTAAACGAGATCGCAGACTCGGGGCCTGCCGGGCGCGGATGAGTTGCGAGGGCCGCGCATGCCACGCGGCAACTCAATCGACGCTTGCGCGTGATGAACGGACGCGCGAAGCCATTGATAGCCGCCACGCGGCTCGCGATGCGACCGTCGGCGACTACTTGGCTGCGGCGATCACCGCCTGCAGCCGCGCCAGCTCGGCCTCCAGATTCGCCTCGACATCCGCCGCCTTCACCTCGGTGACGCGATAGTCGCGGCTTTCCAGCCACGCCCGCCTTGCGCTGCGATCCGCCACCACGCCTTCGCTCTCGTCCGGGCCGACCAGCTCGATCGCGAGGCGGTGGATGAAGGAGACGAAGTCGGGGATGTGGCGGCCGACCGGGGTCTGGCGCTTGAACTGGCCGGCGAAGCGGCGGTCGCGCGACAGCGCGTGCCACAGCGCGCGCTCGGCGTCGGTCGGGTTGCGGCGGAGCAGCCGCGCCAGCCCGCGCAGCGAGCCGCGCGAATCCGGCAGGTTGGCCACCGTGCCCTGCTCGGCGATCAGCGCCCGCAGGCGCGTCGCCTGCTCGCTGTCGAGCACGCCGCCCTTGGCCGGCCCCTTGCGCCCCTCGGCGATCGCCATGACCACGCCGTGCAGGGTGTGGATGTCCTGCCGCGACGGCTCCATGCGGAAGAAGATGTTGCGCAGGTTGACCAGCATGGTCTCGCGCTTCTCGGCGGGCCGCAGGAATTCGACCCGGTCGAGCTCGCGCACCAGGTTCTCGAAGAACGCCTCCATCTGTCCCTGGCTGGCGCGCTCCGAGCGTTCGGGCATGGCGAAGGGCAGCGCGCCCGATGTCACCAGCTTGAACCATTCATAGCCCATCAGCAGCACCGCCTGGGCGAGGTTCAGCGAGGCAAAGCCGGGGTTGACCGGGTAGGTGATGATGCGGTTGGCGCGGGCGACCTCCTCGTTGGTGAGCCCCGCCCGCTCGCGGCCGAACAGGATGCCGGCCCGGCCGCCGCCGGCGATCTGGCCCTGCATCTCGCGGGCGGCCGCCTCTGGTCCCATCACCGGCTTGGCCTGGTCGTGGGCTCGGGCGGTGGTCGCGAACACCAGGTCGAGGTCGGCGATCGCCTCCGGCAGGGTGTCGAACAGCCGGACATGATCGATGATGTGGTCGGCCCCGGCCGCCGCCCGCTGGGCGGCGATGTTCGGCCAGCCGTCGCGCGGGTTGACCAGTCGCAGCTCCGACAACGCAAAATTGCCCATGGCGCGCGCGGCCATGCCGATGTTCTCGCCGAGCTGCGGCTCGACCAGGATCACCACCGGCCCTGCGATCTCCACGCCCGCCTTCGTCTTGTCGGTGCCCGACACGCTCAATCCTCGACTTCCAGATCCGGTTGAAGCGCCGATCGCGCCCTGCCCGCTCGTTGGCCCGGCCGATGAGAATTCTCAAGCAAAATAATCGGCTTACGCCTGAATTTTGCAGTTTGCGCGAAACGGCAGGCCGGCCCGCGGCCTGCCGTTGCCCACCGCATGAGCGGGCTGCGAAAATCAGCACCGGACGCATACCGGGTGCGCTTCCGCCCGCGGTGCAGCAGTGCTATGACGCGCTTGATTTCACAAGCGCTTTCCATTCCTGGCGCGCTGTTCCCAAGAAGGCCCCATCGATCATGGCAAAAATCAAGGTGACCAACCCGGTCGTCGAGCTCGACGGCGACGAGATGACCCGGATCATCTGGCAGTACATCAAGGACAAGCTGATCAACCCCTTCCTTGATATCGACCTGATGTATTTCGACCTGGGGATGGAAAGCCGCGACAAGACCAACGACCAGATCACGATCGATGCGGCCAACGCCATCAAGAAGGTCGGCGTCGGCGTGAAGTGCGCCACCATCACCCCGGACGAGGCCCGGGTGAAGGAGTTCGGCCTCAAGGAGATGTGGAAGTCGCCGAACGGCACCATCCGCAACATCCTCGGCGGCGTCGTGTTCCGCGAGCCGATCATCTGCAAGAACGTGCCGCGCCTCGTTCCCGGCTGGACCAAGCCGATCATCATCGGCCGTCACGCCTATGGCGACCAGTACCGCGCCACCGACTTCAAGTTCCCGGGCAAGGGCGTGCTGACGATGAAGTTCGTCGGCGACGACGGCACCGTGATCGAGAAGGAAGTCTTCAAGGCACCCGGCGCCGGCGTCGCGATGGAGATGTACAACCTCGACGAGTCGATCTACGACTTCGCCCGCGCCTCGCTCAACATGGGCCTCGCCAAGAACTACTCGGTCTACCTGTCGACCAAGAACACCATCCTGAAGGTCTATGACGGCCGCTTCAAGGACATCTTCCAGGAGGTGTACGAGAAGGAGTTCAAGGACAAGTTCGAGGCCAAGAAGATCACCTATGAGCACCGCCTGATCGATGACATGGTCGCCGCGGCGCTGAAGTGGTCGGGCGGCTATGTCTGGGCCTGCAAGAACTATGACGGCGACGTGCAGTCCGACACCGTGGCGCAGGGCTACGGCTCGCTCGGCCTGATGACCTCGGTGCTGATGACCCCGGACGGCCAGACCGTCGAGGCCGAGGCGGCCCACGGCACGGTGACCCGCCATTTCCGCGAGCACCAGAAGGGCAAGGAGACCTCGACCAACTCGATCGCCTCGATCTTCGCCTGGACCCGCGGCCTGTCGCACCGCGCCAAGCTCGACAACAATGCCGAACTGGCGAAGTTCGCCGCCACCCTGGAGAAGGTCTGCGTCGACACCGTCGAGTCCGGCTACATGACCAAGGACCTCGCGCTCCTGGTCGGCGCCGATCAGCGCTGGCTCTCGACCACCGGCTTCCTCGACAAGATCGCCGAGAACCTGACCAAGGCGATGGCGGCGTAAGTTTCCCCACTTTCGCCTTCTGGTTTCGTCACCTATCAACGGGCCGCGCTACAAGCGTGGCCCGTTTCTGTTTCACTCCTGCTGTCGAGGAACCTGATCATGCGCTTGACCTCATCGCTCGCCCTGCTGTTGCTCGGGGCCCAGATCGGCTCCTCCTACGCTGCAGAGACCACGATTCCCGACGCGCTGATCGCCGCCGGCGAAAAGGCCGTACTGACGCTGCATGCCGAAGGCGCGCAGGTCTACGACTGCAAGACCGACAAGGACGGCAAGCTCGCCTGGACCTTTCGCGAACCGATCGCCAGTCTATTCGAGGACGGCAAGACCGTCGGTCGGCACTACGCCGGCCCGAGCTGGGAGCACCAGGACGGCTCGATCGTCGGCGGCCGCGTCCAGGGCACCGCCATCGGCGCCACCGACAACGACATCCCCTGGCTGAAGCTCGCCGTCGTCTCCCACCGCGGCAGCAAGGGCGTGCTGTCGGACGTCACCACCGTGCAGCGGATCAACACGTCGGGCGGCAAGCTGGAGGGCGCCTGCGAGACCGCCGGGCAACTCCGCAGCGTGGCCTATTCCGCGGACTACGTGTTCCTGCAGAAGCAGTAAGGCTGCTCACGCCTCGCGATAATCCAGCAGGATCAGCCCGACCAGCACGAAGGCCACCGGCCAGACCCAGGCGGCGGCGCGGCTGATGCGGCCGTCCAGGCGCAGCTCGAGCCAGCGCGCCCAGCCGGCGATGATGCCGCACAGCGCCAGCGGCGTGTGGCTCATCTCGATCAGGAGCTGATCCTTGATGTTGGCGATGGCGTGCGAATGGGTCAGCAGCAGCGCGCCGCCGGCGGCGACCGTCAGCGGAAACACCAGCGCCGCCCGCCCCGCCTGTTGCCCGCGCAGCCGCACCCGCCATTCGAACAGGCCGAACAGGACGATCAGCACCACGAACAGCCGGTGCTGCGCCACTTCGGGATCGCGCAGCGACGCGAAGAAGCCGATCGGGCCGAGCGGCCAGGCCATCTCGTCGGCGCGGAGAAACAGGAACGCCGCCATCACCAGGAACAGCAACGGCCAGTGCCGTGCCCAGCGTCCCCAGGCGAAGCGTTCGATCAGCGCGAGCAGCCCGATCAGCACGACGAAGATGCCGGCCCAATGGTGGTTGTATTCCGACCAGGCGATTTCGGCGGCGCTGCGCGGCAGGATCACGCCCTCGCCCGGCACGTAGGCTTGCGGCGCCGTCACGCGCTGCGCGTCGGCGGCGTCGATCCTCGCCTGCAACTGCGAGATCGTGAGCTGGTCGACCGAGGGGCTGGTCAGCCGCGGCCGTTGCGGCGCGGCGCGCTCGACGATCTCGGCCCAGTTCAGGCGGTCCTGGCTGAGGTCGATGCCCGGCGGCAGCGAGGTCAGCGAGCCCGCCGTCAGGAGCACCGTCAACCCGATGCCGAGTTCGACCTCGACGAAGCGCTTCATCCGCAGCAGCGGCGCTGCGGGATCACGGCGACGCAGGCGCTCCACGGCCAGGAAATTGCCCGCCCCGAGCGCGAGCAGCATCAGCAGCATCGCGACCTTGGCCGAGGTCATCACACCATAGGCCGTACCGTAGATCGCCGCGAACGAGCCGAGATAGGCGATCGCCATCACGATGCCGCCGAGCACGATCGCCGCCACCGAGACCATCGACATCAACGAGTAGCGCCGTCCGATTCTGCGCTGATCGTCATCCGCCTTGCAGCCGTTCAGCGCCATCATGAAATACGGCAGGCCGCCGATCCAGACGCCGGCGCCGAGCATGTGAAGGAAGTCGGCGGCGAGCAGCGGCCAGCGCACCTCGAGCCGGCTCGCCGCGTGCGTCAGGTTGAGCTGCAGCAGCAGCGCTGAGACGGCCAGCACGGTCAGCGTCAGGACGCGCCAGGCGGCCCAGCTGCCGGTCCGGGCGAGCACGGCGATGCCGAGCGCGCACGCGGCAACAGCCAGGCCGGAGCGTGCGAAATCCGCGCTCGCCGCCGCGCCGAGCGACAGATCGAGCGTCCCGATCAGCGCGCCCATGTTGACTGCGAGCGAAGCCAGCACGACCGCGAACCAGCCGAATGCGCTTCGGCGCAGGAAGCGCTGGCCGCGCTTCCCGACCACGATCGCGTCAGCGGACAGCCTTTGCTGTAGCGGGCGCAGCAGCAACAGCAGAAATGCCAAGCCGCCGATGGTGAAGGACTGTGCCAGCAGGGTCAGGCCTCGCAGCACCACCGAGAGATAGCCGAAGATGTCGAGCAACAGCGACACGGCTAGCGCACGTTGAAAGGAATGTCGCCGCGGGTGATGTGGCCATCGACGCTGAGCACCTGCCATTGCAGGTGCCAGGCGCCGGGGCTGAGCGCCTTGGCCTCGGCGTCGATCTCGTCGGCCGGCGCATCGACTGCCGGAGTAAGCGCCTGCTCGGCACCGTCGGGCGCGCGCAGCTTCAGCCGCGAGCGGGCGTGATCGATGCGGCTGTTGAAGCGCAGCCGGATCATTGTCGGCTGCGTCTCGATGGTCCCGCCCGCCGCGGGCTGCGACGAGACGATGACGGCATGAGCCGAGGCGGCGCCGGGAACGCCCAGAAGCAGCGCGGCAAGGGTCGGCAGATGGCGGAAGCGGATGACGGACGGCATGGGACGCGCGGGCGGCGGAGGCTGCGGCAGGAACGTTCGGGCTGGATCGGGACGAACAAAACTCGACCGTTCTAATCTAAGCGACCTTCCTGTTCCCCACGTAGCCACAAACGCGTGACCGGGGCCGGCCGGCACCTCCGGCAGCGGCACGAGGCCCCGGCCCTGCCCGCAGGGCATCCCGGAACAGCGAAATTTAGGGTCGAATCATCAAGCACTTCGCTGTATGCCTCGCCGCATCATTGCCGTCCGTCGGTTGTCGGGACCCTTCCGCCCGCGGACCAACATTGCCTGATCCCGAGGAACGCCTAAGGAAACCGTCATGCCCGCCTATCGCTCCCGAACCTCCACCCATGGCCGCAACATGGCCGGCGCCCGCGGCCTGTGGCGCGCCACCGGCATGACCAACGAGGATTTCGGCAAGCCGATCATCGCCGTCGTCAACTCCTTCACCCAGTTCGTGCCCGGCCATGTCCACCTCAAGGACCTCGGCCAGCTGGTCGCCCGCGAGATCGAGAAGGCCGGCGGCGTCGCCAAGGAGTTCAACACGATCGCTGTCGACGACGGCATCGCGATGGGCCATGACGGCATGCTCTACAGCCTGCCGTCGCGCGAGCTGATCGCCGACAGCGTCGAATACATGGTCAACGCGCACTGCGCCGACGCCATGGTCTGCATCTCCAACTGCGACAAGATCACGCCCGGCATGCTGATGGCCGCGATGCGCCTCAACATCCCCGCGGTGTTCGTCTCCGGCGGCCCGATGGAGGCCGGCAAGGTCAACATCGAAGGCAAGCTGCGCAAGGTCGACCTGATCGACGCGATGATCGTGGCCGCCGACGACAAGGTGTCGGATGCCGATGTCGAGGTGATGGAGCGCTCGGCCTGCCCGACCTGCGGCTCCTGCTCGGGCATGTTCACGGCGAATTCGATGAACTGCCTGACCGAGGCGCTCGGCCTGTCGCTGCCCGGCAACGGCTCGGTGCTGGCGACCCATGCCGACCGCCGCGGCCTGTTCGTCGAGGCCGGTCATCTCGTCGTCGACCTCGCCCGCCGCTATTACGAGCAGGACGATGCGTCCGTGCTCCCCCGCAACATCGCCAACTTCAAGGCGTTCGAGAACGCGATGAGCATGGACATCGCGATGGGCGGCTCGACCAACACCGTGCTGCATCTGCTCGCCGCCGCCCATGAGGGCGAGATCCCGTTCACCATGACCGACATCGATCGCCTCTCGCGCAAGGTCCCCTGCCTGTGCAAGGTCGCGCCGGCCGTGGCCGACGTGCACATGGAGGACGTGCATCGCGCCGGCGGCGTGATGGGCATCCTCGGCGAGCTCGCCCGCGCCGGCCTGCTGCACACCGAATTGCCGAGCGTGCATTCGGCCTCGCTGGCAGCAGCGCTGGAGCGCTGGGACATCCGCCAGACGTCGAGCGAGAGCGTGAAGAACTTCTACATGGCCGCCCCCGGCGGCGTGCCGACGCAGGTCGCGTTCAGCCAGGACCGCCGCTATCAGGAGCTCGATCTCGATCGCGAGAAGGGCTGCATCCGCGACCTCGCGCATGCCTATTCCAAGGATGGCGGCCTCGCGGTGCTGACCGGCAACATCGCGCGCGACGGCTGCATCGTGAAGACCGCGGGCGTCGATGCCTCGATCCTGAAGTTCTCGGGTCCTGCGCGCGTGATGGAGAGCCAGGACGCCGCGGTCGAAGCGATCCTGACCAACAAGATCAAGGCCGGCGACGTCGTCGTCATCATCTATGAGGGCCCGCGCGGCGGCCCGGGCATGCAGGAGATGCTGTATCCGACCAGCTATCTGAAGTCGAAGGGCCTCGGCAAGGCCTGTGCACTGATCACCGACGGCCGCTTCTCCGGCGGCACCTCGGGGCTGTCGATCGGCCACGTCTCGCCGGAAGCCGCCGAGGGCGGCCTGATCGGCCTGGTGCAGGACGGCGACCGCATCGAGATCGACATTCCCAGCCGCGCCATTCATCTCGCAGTGTCGGACGAGGAGCTCGCCAACCGCCGCGCCGCGATGGAGGCGAAGGGCGATCAAGCCTGGAAGCCAAAGACGCGCGCCCGCAAGGTCTCGACCGCGCTGAAGGCCTACGCCGCGTTCGCGTCGAGCGCCGCCAAGGGCGCGGTGCGGATCGTCAAGGAGTAAGACCGATCTGTTCGGTCGGCAGCACCGGTCCTTTCCGACCGGTTGCTGCGGCCGGCGGCCGCGGCCTCACCATAGACTTCCTCGTCTCGCTCTCGTCCTGCGAACAGCCATGCCGCACTTCGTTGTTGCCCACTGACGACAGCGGGTTCAGGCTCCCTTCATCGACAATGAGCGCGTCAGCCACAATGCACGCGCCAGGCCCTGGGAAGGATCGCCATGCTGAACCGCCGCAGCCTGCTGCTCGCCTCGCTTGCCGCCGGAGTGACGATGACCACGACAGCCGCGCGCGCCAAGCCGGCGCAACCTTCGACCCCGGTCGATTTCGACGTGCCGGCGCAAGCCTGCGACTGCCACACCCATATCCACGGTGATCCGAAACAATTCCCGTTTGCAGCGAACCGCGTCTACACGCCGGAGCCGGCCCTGCCCGAGGAGATGGCGGCGCTGCACAAGGCCCTGCACATCCAGCGCGTGGTGATCGTGACGCCAAGCGTCTACGGCACCGACAACTCCGCGACGCTGTACGGGATGAAGGCGCGCGGCAATGACGCGCGCGGCGTCGCCGTCATCGACGACAAGACCACCGAGGCGCAATTGGATGCCATGCATGCCGAGGGCTTCCGCGGCATCCGCCTCAATCTCGCGACCGGTGGCATCAATGACCCCAATGTCGGCCGCGCCCGCTTCCAGGCCGCGGTCGAGCGGATGAAGGCGCGGGGCTGGCACGTCCAGCTCTACACCAACACGGCGATGATCGCGGCCATCAAGGACCTCGTGATGCAATCGCCCGTGCCGGCCGTGTTCGACCATTTCGGCGGCGCGCAGGCCGATCTCGGCCTCGGGCAGCCGGGCTTTGCCGATCTGGTCGAGCTCGTCCGCAGCGGCAAGGCCTATGTGAAGATCTCCGGCGCCTACCGCGCCTCGACCCGCGGTCCCGACTACACCGATGTGATCCCGTTCGCGAAGGCCCTGATCGAAGCCAACCCGGACCGCATCGTCTGGGGCACCGACTGGCCCCACCCGGATTCGTCGCCGCATCCCGAACTGAAGGTCACGGATATCAGGCCCTTCTATCCCATCGACGACGGCCGCCTGATGAACCAGCTCCCGGTCTGGGCGCCGGACGCCGCGGTCCGCGAGAAGATCCTGGTCGATAATCCGGCGAAGCTGTACGGGTTTTGATGGCGTTGTTAGTCCGTAGGGCGGGTTAGCGCAGCGTAACCCGCCGCACGATGCTACGCCGCCCTGAAGGCCTACGCCGCGTTCGCCTCAAGCGCCGGTGAGGGATTGAGCCTTTAGCCCGCAGGACGGACAAGGCATCTGCCTTCGCTCGACAGAGCGAAGGAAGATGCGTGCCTGCCGTCCTACTATGAGGTCGATTACTACGACCGACGGGCGGTGGGCACGGCGCGTCCGCTGACACTCCGCACCAGCCTTTTACTCAATCTGAAATTGCACTCCACTCGTGATGGTTGATTCAGATCAACGCCCGATCTAGCGCCGTGCCGATACTGCGTCAGAATAGGGCCGCACGTGTCCCGGCGGTCACGCCGGCCCGCATGGATGGGAGACGATCATGTCACAAGAGCCGCTCCTCGACGAGCCGCGCCTCGCCTACCAGATCATCGTCACTGCGCCGGGCACGAGATCGCAGAACTGGCACGGCGTGCTGTACGATCAGAAAGGCGAGCCCATGACGATCGCCGCCGGCGCGACGGTCAAGACCGGCGTCGGCGTATTCGTCGGCGTCCCCGAGGACCGTCCTTTCCATCCCTTTGGTGCGATCCACGCCGACACCATCGCCTGGATGAAGACGGCGCAGGGCAACGTCATCATGGACACCGAGCCCTGGGCCTACCGGCTTCATGTCGGCGCGGAAGGCTCCAAGAACGAAGGCTGGCAGGGCGAGTTGCTGCATGGTCGGGGTGTGGTCGGGCCCCAGCCCGGCAAGTTTGAAACGCCGATGGGACCGTTCATCTGGTTGGAACGGACTCACCCCTGGGGCCTCGGCGGCTGGTTCCACGCATCCTGGTCGGCGGCCCAACGACAGGCACCGGCCAAACAAAGCGGCGCGGCCTGAGACGCGCGCGGTCGTCGCGCCTGGGTTTCCATCTGACGGCCCAATCCGCCGGCTCAGAACTTGTATGTGGGCAGGTCGTTCGCGCGCCTCTGCCTCATCTACGTACTATGGTTGTGGCCCAGCGAGCTTCGGTGTCGTTGTCCGAAGCTCCAATGCTCCCGCTCCGGCTTCGCGGAACGACACCAGCCGGCGCTGCGACTCGTCCCACAGCACCAGCCGGACGCAGCGCAGGCTCTCGGGCAGCGTGATGCGGCCGATCTCGCGCAGCTCGGGATGATCGCGCAGCACCACCGGCAGCCTGTAATAGGGAATCCGGCTCGAGAGATGGTGGACGTGGTGGATGCCGATATTGGCGGTGAGCCAGTGCAGCCATGCCGGCAGGTCGTAATGTGAGCTGCCGTAGAGCGCGGCCTGCTGCTGCGTCCAGCGCTCGCTCCGCTCCCAGACGGTGTGCTCGAACTGATGCTGGACATAGAACAGCCACACCCCGGCCATGGCGGCGAGCAGCATGATCGGGAGATGCACGACCAGGAACGCCTGGATGCCGATCAGCCACACCAGCCCGGCGACGATCAGGGCGATGCCGAAATTGGTCGCCATCGTGCTGACCCAGGGCGACCAGCCGGCGCGCATGAGGCCGAACGGCAGGCGGTGCTGCAGGAAGAACAGGTAGGCGGGTCCTGCGACGAACATGACCAGCGGGTGGCGGTACAGCCGGTAGCGCAGACGGCCCCAGGTCGATCGCGCCTGATATTCCCGCACCGTCAACGTATCGATGTCGCCGATGCCGCGCCTGTCGAGGTTGCCGCTGCTGGCGTGGTGGATCGCGTGGGTGCGCCGCCACCAGTCGTAAGGTGTCAGGGTCAGCACGCCGAGGACGCGGCCGACCCAGTCGTTCGCCTGACGCCCGGCGAAGAAGGTGCCGTGGCCGCAATCGTGCTGGATCATGAACAGGCGCACCAGGAAGGCGCCAGCAGGAATCGCGATGAGCAACGACGCCCAGGCATGGCCGAGCGAGAATGTGAACCAGGCTGCCGCCCACAGCGCCACCAGCGGCACCGCCGTGATCACCAGCTCGGTGACGCTGCGGACGCGGTTTGGTGTGCGATAGCTGCTGAGAATCTGCATCCAGTAGCGGGCGTCGGCCGCCGCGCGGCCCTCGTCGTCGCCGGCGCGCGGCGTGGCGCGGTCCTTGGGCGGCACAGTCGCCGTCGCGACTGGCTGATCGAACTGCAATGTCGTCTCCACCTTGTGTTCTTGGCGATCGCGCATGGCGCGACCGCGGCCAAATGGACCCCTGCGCAGCGCCGAACGGGCTGCAGGAGTTCGAAATCACGAGCTTTCGTCGGTTTAACCGCCGTCGAAGCCAAATGGTTCATCGTGCGCCCCGCGATGAACCGCTCTGGACGAGAAAGTCTGGGATGCGGACGCCCGTCAGGAGACGGGTAAAGAGCGCGTGCGGCGGATCAATGGAACTTAACCCGTCGAACGCCTCATTGCTAGGAGAGGACGGGTTACGATCCGTTAATCCGCCCGATGAAATGCCGCTTCGATTGTGCACCGCGTTCCCTTCACCCCGTCCCGCGCGAGGCATCCTGCGCCACGGCCCCCTCGCGACGCGAGGTGGAGAAAATGTCCCAGATTGCGATGAACATTGCCGCGATCACGGGCCCGATGACGAACCCGTTGAGGCCGAATGCCTCGATCCCGCCCAATGTCGAAATCAGCACCACATAGTCGGGCATCTTGGTGTCCTGTCCGACCAGGATCGGACGCAGGACATTGTCGACGAGGCCGATGACGAGGGCGCCATAGGCGATCAGGACCACGCCCTGCCAGATCGATCCGGTGGCCAGGAGATAGAGCGCGACCGGAAACCAGACGAGGCCCGCTCCCACTGCCGGAAGCAGGGACAGGAAGGCCATCACGACCGCCCACAGCAGGGGCGCGTTGATGCCGAGAAACCAGAACATCAGGCCGCCCAGCGCGCCTTGCGCCAGAGCGACGAGCAGACTGCCCTTCACCGTCGCGCGGATGACCACCGTGAATTTGCGCAGCAGCGCATCGCGTTGCTCCGGGCGCAGGGGAATGGCGCTCTTGATGCGCTCCGATAGCGTCTCTTCGTCACGCAGCAGGAAGAACAGCAGATAGACCATGATGAACAGATTGACGAAGACCTCGAACGTCCCCTGTCCGATCACGAGCGCCTGGCTCGCAATGACCTCGCTGCCCTTCAGCAGGCCGGCCGACAGCTTGTCCTTCATTCCGGCGAGGCTGCCGAGCCCGAATCGGTTGAGCATATCGACCACCCATGTCGGAAGCGCGGCCAGCATCTTCCGAAAGTACTGTCCGATGTCGAGCTGACCGGACTGCATCTGTTTGTAGACTCCGGAGGCCTCCTGCGCCAGCGACGCCCCGATCAGTGACAGCGGAAGGATGACGATCACGACGAAGATCAACACCACGACGGCCGCCGCCAGGCCGTGTCGGCCGTGCATCGATCGCGACAGCCAGCGGTGCAGCGGAACGAAGACGATGACGCCGATGATGCCCCACAGAACCGCGCCGTAGAACGGCAGCAGGATCCACCCGAACATCAGCGATATCGCGACGAGCAAGAGAAGCAGGGCTCGGTCTTCGAGGCTACGCATCTGGCTTTCCTATCGGACCGGGACCGTGAGTTGGACCGTTCCTTCCTCCACGGCGGACGGTTTGCCGCCTGGTCGCGAGATGGTCAACGTTCGAATTCGACTTTGGCCCCCGCCACGACGCGATGTTGCCGGCGAAAACATGCTCCAGAATGCCGAATTTGTCTGCCGCTCCAGCAACAACGCCGATTTCAAGAGCCTGCGCGACAAATAAATCGCTTCTGAAAATCAGCAAATGAGCAGAGTTCTGGACGTCGACGAGCGCGCAAGCGGCTACGGCTCGTCGGAGGTGATCAGCAACGTCGGTTTTGCGCTCGGCAAAGCCGAAACCCTCGCCATCGTCGGCAAGAACGGCATGGGCAAGACCTCGCTGCTCAAGGCCATCGTCGGCTTCCCGCCGGCCTGGTGCGGCCGAGTGAAACTTGCAGGCAAGGACGTGACGCGAATAGCGCCGCATCTGAAGCGGAAGATGGGGCTGGTCTATGTTCCCCAGGAACATGCGCTGTTCCAGGACCTGTCGGTCCGCGACAATCTCAGACTTGGCGTGCTCACGGACGGTGACATGAGCGCGCGTTTCGAGCAGGTCGGAGGCTGGTTTCCGGTGCTGACCAAGCGGCTGAGCCAGCGGGCCGGCACGCTGTCCGGCGGCGAGCAGAAGATGCTGATCGTGGCGCGCGCGCTGATGGCGAAGCCCGACGTGCTGCTGCTCGACGAGGTCACGGAAGGTCTGCAGCCGTCCGTCGTCGACCGGCTGTCCGAGGTGCTGGTGCGCGTCCGGCGCGAGATCGGCACCTCCATGATCGTGGTCGAGCAGCATCTGCCATTCGCGCTCTCGATCAGCGACAGATACCTCGTGTTCAAGCGCGGCGAGATCGTCGATGCCGCCGCGGTCGATCGTGACTCCGCCGCGCGCATCGACGAGCACATGCGCATCTAGCGGACCCGTCGCCGCGAGAACAGCGAGATCAGGACCGGCAGCGTGATGAGGATGACCACCGGCGCCAGCATCATGCCGGTGACCACGACGATCGCGAGCGGCTTCTGCACCTGCGAGCCGATGCCGGTCGACACCGCGGCCGGCATCAGCCCGATGCCGGCGACGACGCAGGTCATCAGCACCGGACGAAGCTGCAATTCGCCGGTGCGGATGACCGCCTCGATGCGGTCGACGCCCTCGTCGATCAGCTGGTTGAACTGCGAAAGGATGATGATGCCGTCCATCACGGCGATGCCGAACAGCGCGATGAAGCCGATCGCCGCGGACACGCTGAACGGAATGCCGGTCAAAACGAGGCCGACCACGCCACCGAAGATCGCCATCGGGATCACGCTCATGGCGAGCAAGGTGTCGGCCATCGAGCCGAAATTGAACCACAGGAGCACGCCGATCAGCGCGAGGCTGATCGGCACCACGATCGACAGCCGTTTGATCGCGTCCTGGAGATTGCCGAACTCGCCGACCCACTCGACGCGCGAGCCCGGCGGCAGCTGCACCTGCTCGGCGACCTTCTGCTGCGCCTCCTGGATCGCGCTGCCGAGGTCGCGCTCGCGCACCGAGAACTTGATCGGCAGATAGCGCTCCTGCTGCTCGCGATAGATATAGGCTGCGCCCGAGACCAGCTTGATGGTCGCGACCTCGCTCAGAGGAATCTGGGTGATGCCGTTCGGCCCCTGCGCGCCGATGCGCAAATTCTCGATCGCCTCCGCGCTCTTGCGATATTCCGGCGCCAGACGAACGATGATCGGGAAATGCCGGTCGGAGCCGGGCTCGTAGAGATCGCCCGCAGTGTCGCCGCCGATCGCCACCTTGATGGTGGCGTTGATGTCACCGGGCGCCAGCCCGTAGCGCGCAGCCTTGGCCCGATCGATGTCGATCTGCACCGTCGGCTGGCCGAGCGAGGTGAACACCGCAAGATCGGTGACGCCCTGCACCGTCGACAGCACCTGCTTGATCTTGTTGGCGGTGTCCGTCAGCGCCTGCAGATCATTGCCATAGAGCTTGATCGAGTTCTCGCCCTTCACGCCGGACACGGCTTCCGAGACGTTGTCCTGCAGATATTGCGAGAAGTTGAACTCGACGCCGGGAAAGCGGTCGTCGAGCTGCTTCAAGAGCTCCGCGGTGAGCTGGTCCTTGTCCTTGGTGCCGGGCCAGTCCTTGACCGGCTTCAGCGGCGCGAAGAACTCGGCATTGAAGAAGCCGGCCGCGTCCGTGCCATCGTCGGGACGGCCGTGCTGCGAGACCACCGCCTCGACCTCGGGCCGCGCGCGGATGATCTTGCGCATCTCGTTGACATAGGCATTGCCCTCCTGCAGCGAGATCGTCGGCGGCAGGGTCGCGCGGATCCAGAGATTGCCCTCCTCCAGCTTGGGCAGGAATTCGAGCCCGAGCAGCCGGCCGACCACCGCGGTCAGCAGCACGAGACCGATCGCGCCGGTCATCACCAGATTGCGGTTGCCCACCGCCCAGCGCAGCACCGGCGAATAGATCGCGTGCAGCAGCCGCATCAGCCGGGTCTCGGTCTCCTCGACATGTGCCGGCAGGATGATCGCGCTCAGCGCCGGCGTCACGGTGAAGGTCGCAAGCAGACCGCCGGCGAGCGCATAGGCATAGGTGCGCGCCATCGGCCCGAAGATGTTGCCCTCGACGCCGCTCAGGGTGAACAGCGGCAGGAAGGCGGCGATGATGATCGCCGCGGCAAAGAAGATCGAGCGCGACACGTCGGCAGCCGCCGACAGGATCGCGTGGCTCTTCATGCCCATCATCGTCTCCGGCGAGATGTGGCTCTCCTCGGCCTCGGACAATGGCGTGGTTTGCGTCAGCCGGCGGAAGATCGCCTCGACCATGATGACGGTGGCATCGACGATCAGGCCGAAATCGATCGCGCCGACCGACAGCAGGTTGGCGGACTCGCCGCGCAGCACCAGGATGATGACGGCGAAGAACAACGCAAACGGAATCGTGGCGCCGACGATCAGCGCGCTGCGCAGATTGCCGAGAAACACCCACTGCAGCAGCACGATCAGGCCGATGCCGACCACCATGTTGTGGAGCACAGTGTGCGTCGTGGTATCGATCAGGTCCTTGCGGTCGTAGATGCGCTCGATCCGCACGCCGGGCGGCAGGATGCTGGAGCTGTTGATCTGGTCGACCAGTTGCTCGACCCGCGCGATGGTCGGCGAGCTCTGCTCGCCGCGCCGCATCAGCACGATGCCCTGGACGATGTCGTCGTTGTTGTTGAGGCCGGCGATACCGAGCCGTGGCTTCTCCGCCACCGTGACATTGGCGACGTCCTTCACCAGCACCGGATTGCCGCCGCTCTGCGACACCATGGTGCTGGCAAGGTCCTCCATCGAGCGGATCAGGCCGACGCCGCGCACGACCGCCGACTGCGTGCCGATCTCGACCGTGTTGCCGCCGACATTGATGTTGGAGTTGCCGACCGCCTGCAGGAGCTGCGGCAGGGTCAGGCCGTTGGCGACCAGCTTGTTGAAGTCGACCTGGATCTCATAGGTCTTGGTCTTGCCGCCCCAGCCGGTAACGTCGATGACACCCGGCACGGCGCGGAAGCGCCGCTGCAGCACCCAGTCCTGCAAGGTCTTGAGGTCGAGCACGCTGTAGCCGGGCGGACCGCGCAGCCGGTAGCGATAGATCTCGCCGACCGCGCTCAAGGGCGAGATTTGCGGCGTGACGTTGCCGGGCAGCGGCGACAATTGCGACAGGCGGTTCAGCACCTGCTGCAGGGCCTCGTCGTAGGTGTAGTCGAACGAGAACTGCAGCTTGACGTCGGACAGGCCGTACAGCGAGATCGTCCGAATGGTGCGCAGGTTCTTGATGCCGGCGACCTGGGTCTCGATCGGGATCGTGATGTAACGCTCGATCTCCTCGGCCGAGAGGCCGGGGCTCTGCGTCACGATGTCGACCATCGGCGGGGTCGGATCGGGATAGGCCTCGATGTTGAGCTGGCGGAATGCGATCAGACCCCCGATCAGGACGGCGACGAACATTCCGACCATCAGGAAGCGCCGCTGAACGGCGATGGCGACGAGACGGTCCATTCAGATCGGCACTTTCAGGAAGGCATGCAGGAGAAGCGCATCTCAGCTGCCCGAGGCTGCGCGATCGATGAACAGGCTGCCCTTGGTGACGATCTGCTCGCCCGCGCTCAGATTGCTTTCGACCGCGACCTGGTCGCCGTTGATCAAACCGGTCTTGATCTTGCGCAGCTCGATCGACTTGTCGGGACGGGCGACCCAGACGCGGACCTGATTGCCTTCGTAGATCAGTGCCTGGCGGGGCACCGCGACCGCGGGCTGTTCGCCCGGCGAATAGATCGTCACATTGGCGAACATCTCGGGCTTCAGCAGGCCATCCTTGTTGTCGATGGTCGCGCGGACGAGCAGCCTGCGGCTCGCCGGATCGATCGAAGCGGCGACGTAGTTGATGCTGGCCTTGAGCGGTCGGCCGGGCAGCGCCAGCACGTTGACGAGAATCTCCTCGCCGATGTTCACAAGCGCCGCGTCGCTCTCGCGGACGAACGCCGTGAGCCAGACGGTGGAGAGATCGCCGATCACGAAGACCGGGTCGCTCGCGCCGGAGTTGACATATTGTCCGGGGCCGACCTTGCGCTGCACGACCGTACCGGTGATCGGCGAGTAGATCGTGATCTCGCGGTCGATCACGCCCTTGCTCTGAAAATCGGTGATCGCAGCATCCGTGAAGCCGAGGATGCGCAGCTTGTTGCGCGCCGCCTCCAGGGCCGTTTGTGACGACCGCATGTCGTTCTGGGCCTGAACGGAGGTCGCCTCCGCCTGCTGAAAATCCTTCAGCGGGATCGCCCGGCCTTCGAACAGGTCCTTGGCGCGCTTGTACTGGATATCGGCGAGGTCGAGCGCGGACTTCGCCTTGTTCATCGCGGTGATGGCGGCGATGAAATCGTTCTGGGCCTGCACGGTGTCGGCGGCCTCGATCACGAACAGCGGCTGGCCCTGGCGCACCGTCTCACCCGGGCGCGCCAGCAGCTTGGTGACGCGGCCGGCATAGGGCGAGAAAACCGGTGTCGAGCGATCCTCGTCGACGGCAACCTTGCCCTCGGTAACATGCTCGGCACGAAATATCTTCTCACACACCGGCTCGATCGTCAGCGTCGACCATTCCGCTGCCGACGGCGTAAAGGTGGTGCCGTTGCGTTTGGACTGGCTGGAGAGCTCGATATTGTCTTTCGCAGCCGTCTCCGACCGGACTTGCATGTAGCCATAGCCGCCCGCGCCGGCCATCGCCAGGGCAGCAAGGCCGATCAGCAACCGCTTGGTGCTGAGCATCTGGGGGGATGGGTTCATGTCAGACGCCATGGCTGGTCAGATCGGCTCGCGTGATCGGTCGACGATTCCGGCTCTGGCGGTCTCATCGTCGCGCTAATAGTGCGGAACTGGAGCTTTAAACAACCTAAAAATCGCCCAACTCGCCTCCGTTTTGCTTTAAAAATTTGAAAGTTGAACGACAGCCGTTCAGCTTGCATTCAGCTCGTTTTGGGCAATCGCGGTTCCACCGCGACGCACCATGAAAGCATCGGGCCGCAGGGGATCGCCGTGACGGTGTTGCCGGCCTGCAGGCCAACCTCCGCGGGTACGCACCTACTCCGGCCTCACGTCCATGCTCCGGGTTTGCGTTCCGGCTCGGACGAGATCGCGACGTCGCGCTTTTCCTCCAAAATCGAGTCATGGTTTCCATGGCCCTGCGATGGGCGACGGTCCATCGTGCGATCATCGAGTGCAGCCTCGATCAGGTGACTGTGACGCGCACATGAATACGTAGTCTCGCGGCGCAGATGCGTCCGAGTCTTGCCGACCGTTTCACCCTCTCGTGAGGAGGGCGCAGGGAAGGCCAGGCGTCGGCTGACGCCTGCGGCCCGCCTGCGAAAAAAATGCAGGCGGCAGGAACCACAGGTGCAGCCGAGATCGCCCGGCCTTCCCTGCGCGATGGTTTTCACGCTTACTGCGCGCTCTCCCCGGTGTCCGGCTTGTTAGCCACCGTCGTCGGCGGGATCATCGCCCGCAGACTTGGCGCCAGCATCGGGGCGCCAGGACCACACGCCTTCGCGTCCGCAAGCTGCCGTTCGTCCGCGCAAGGCCTCGCCCCGCGCTGCGGCATCTCGCAGCCATCGCTCCCCGCCCCGCGTGTCGTGACGATCGCGCGCTACGCCCCTTCTCGGTGGAGCGGGATGGCGACAATAGAGCATGATTTCGGAAAAATTGAAAGTAGAATTTTGGGGCGAGACTCGATTATTCTGAATTTCTGAATCGCGTCACTGCACTCCATATGAATATGACGGTGAGTACCGTGTGACGGCCGGTGGGCACGTCACGACGCGCGATGCGCGTCGCGCCTTTGCCCACCCTACAATTCGTGGCGCCCATCTCTCAACTCATAGAGAACCATAGGGTAGGCAAAGGCGCTTAGTCGATGCGAAGGATCGCACGAAGTGCCGTGCCCACCATGTCGCAACAAGTCCGCGGTCCCCTCAATGAAAATCCCGCGAGCGCGGCAGGATGCGGACGTTGCGGGGGTGGCTGACGCGCTGGGAGGGAGTGTCGGGATGATCGCGGCGGTCGTCGTTGAGCGGCTCGGCGGGCATCGGGCCGTGTGGCACGGCGCCGAGGCGGTCGTCCGACAGCAGCGCGAGATCGGCGCTGCGGTCGACCAGGCGCTCGGCGACGAGATGGACCACTTTCTCCGGGCTGCTCTGGATGCTGCCTTCGACCAGCACCAGGCGCGCGCCCATCACCTCCTTGCGGAAGGTCTCCATCACCTTCGGCCACACCACGATGTTGGCGATGCCGGTCTCGTCCTCCAGGGTCATGAACACGACGCCCTTGGCGCTGCCCGGCCGCTGCCGCACCAGCACCACGCCGGCGCACCGGACGCGACGGCGGTCGTTGGCATCATTGACGTCGCGGCAGGCCAGCACGCCTTCGGCAGCGAAACGCTCGCGCAGGAACTCCATCGGGTGCCCCTTCAACGACAGGCGGATGGTCTGATAGTCCGCGACGACGTGCTCCGGTAGAGGCATCTCGGGCAGCGGCCTGGCGCCCTCGTCCGGCTGCTCGCGGGCGATGGCAGCCTCGAACAGCGGCAGCGGCACGTCGTCGGGCAGCCGGCGCACGGCCCAGAGCGCGGCGCGACGGTCGAGCCCGAGCGAGCGGAACGCATCGGCATCGGCCAGCAGCAGCAGCGCGCGCTTGGGCAGAGCGGTGTCGCGAGCGAAGTCTTCGAGCGAGGTGAAGGGACGGCGCTCGCGCGCCTGGATGATGCGGTCGGCCCAGTCGTCCTCGCGGTCGAAGATGTCGGCTTGTGTCTCGTTATCGTTGCGGGGCGATGCGTTTGCATGCTCTCCAAATGCACCAAGCGTTTGCGAGTTAGAAACAACTCCACCCACGCCGTCATTCCGGGGCGCCCGGAGGGCGAGCCCGGAATCCATAACCACGATCGGGAGTATGGATTCCGGGCTCGCGCTGCGCGCGCCCCGGAATGACGATGGGGAGAGAGCCTCCCCAGCACCTTTTGAAGATGTTGGAGCAGGCTGCGCCTTCCTCCGCAGCGCCTCCGACAATTTCCTGATCCGCTCCTCGTCGCGGTCGATCCGGCGGAAGCCGTCGATCTGGCGAAAGCCGAGGCGAACGGCGCAGTATTTGCCACCCATTTCCTCCAGCGTGTTGTCGGCGAAGCTGTAGGACACGTCGATGTTGCGGATCTCGACGCCGTTCTTGCGGGCGTCGCCGACGATCTGGGCCGGCGCATAGAAACCCATCGGCTGCGAGTTCAAGAGCGCGCAGCAGAACGCGTCGGGGTGGAAGCATTTCAGCCAGGACGAGACATAGACGAGCTGGGCGAAGCTCGCGGCATGGCTTTCCGGAAAGCCGTAGGAACCAAAGCCCTTGATCTGGTCGAAGCAGCTCTTGGCGAAGGCGGGATCGTAGCCGCGCGCGATCATGCTGCTGACCATCTTCTCTTCATAAGAGCCGATGGTGCCGACGTTGCGGAAGGTCGCCATCGCGCGGCGCAGGCCGTTGGCCTCCTCGGGCGAGAATTTGGCGGCTTCGATCGCGATCCGCATCGCCTGCTCCTGGAACAAGGGCACGCCGAGCGTCTTGTGCAGCACCTTGTAGAGCTCATCCGCCGGGCCGTGATCCGGCGACGGCGACGGATAGCTCACCTTCTCCAGTTTGTTGCGGCGGCGCAGATAGGGATGCACCATGTCGCCCTGGATCGGCCCGGGCCGGACGATCGCGACCTCGATGACGAGATCATAGAAGGTCCGTGGCTTCAGCCGCGGCAGCATGTTCATCTGCGCGCGGCTCTCGACCTGGAACACGCCGAGCGACTCGCCTCGCTGCAGCATCCGGTAGACTTCGTTATCGTCCTCCGAGCGGATATCGGAGAGCACGTATCGCTTGCCCTTGTGATCGGCGATCAGGTCGAAGCATTTGCGGATGCAGGTCAGCATGCCCAGCGCGAGCACGTCGACCTTCATCATCGACAACGCATCGACGTCGTCCTTGTCCCATTCGATGAAGGTGCGGTCGTCCATCGCGGCATTGCCGATCGGGACGTAACTATCAAGTCTATCCTGCGTCAGCACGTAGCCGCCGACATGCTGCGACAGATGACGCGGGAAGGTGATCAGCTCCGATGCCAGCTCCACGGCGCGGCGGATCATCGGATTGGCGGGATCGAGCCCGGCCTGGCGCACCTGCATGTCGGAGAGGCCGTCGCCCCAGCTGCCCCACACGGTGTCGGCGAGCACCGAGGTGACGTCCTCGGTCAGGCCCAGCGCCTTGCCGACGTCGCGAATGGCGCTGCGCGGACGATAATGGATGACAGTGGCGATGATCGCCGCGCGGTGCCGGCCGTAGCGGCGATAGACATATTGCATCACCTCCTCGCGTCGCGAATGCTCGAAATCGACGTCGATATCGGGCGGCTCCAGCCGCTCCTTGGAGATGAAGCGCTCGAACAGCAGGTCGATCTTGGTCGGATCGACCGAGGTGATGCCGAGCACGTAGCACACGGCCGAATTGGCCGCCGAGCCACGGCCCTGGCACAGGATGCCTTGGCTGCGGGCGTAGCGCACGATATCGTGGACGGTGAGAAAGTAATGCGCGTAGTTGAGCTCGGCGATCAGCGCCAGCTCCTTGTCGAGGACAGCGCGCAGCCGGTCGTCGAGGTCATTGCCGAAATAGGTCTTGGCGCCGGCCCAGGTCAAATCCTGCAGATGCCCCTGCGCGGTCTTGCCGGGCGGCACCGGCTCGTCGGGATATTGATATTTGAGCTGGTCGAGCGAGAACACGATGCGGTCGGTGAAACGGAGGGTCTCGGTCACGGCGTCGGGGTGGTCACGGAACAGCCGCGCCATCTCGTGTCCCGGCTTGAGATGGCGCTCGGCATTGGCCTGGAGCCTTCGGCCGATGGCCTCGATCGAGGCTTTCTCGCGGATGCAGGTCAGCACATCCTGCAGCATCCGCTGTCGAGGATGATGATAGAGCACGTCATTGGTGGCGATCAGCGGCACCTTGCTTGAAGCTGCGAGGCGCGACAGCCGCGCCAGCCGGCGCCGGTCGTCGCCGCGATACAGCAGGCTGCCGGCCAGCCACACGCCTTCGGCGGGGCTGTCTTTCAGCCGCGTGAGAATGGTGGTGAGCGCGGCTTCGTCGAAGCGATGCGGCGGCATCAGCACCAGCAACTGTCCCTCGATGAACTCAAACAGGTCCTCGAAGCTCAGGCGGCAATCGCCCTTGGCGACCTTGTCCGCGTCACTGCCGCGCTTGCCGCGGGTGAGCAGCTGGCACAGCCGGCCGTAGGCCGCGCGGTCGCGCGGATAGACCAGGATGTCCGGCGTGCCGCAGGTGAACACCAGCCGCGCGCCGTAGAGCAGCTTCGGCTTGTAGCTGAGCCGGTCGTTATTCAGCTCGCTATAGGCGCGCACGACGCCGGCCAGCGTGTTGTGGTCGGCGATGCCGATGGCGGTGAGGCCATATTCGGCGGCCTGGTGCACATAGTCCTGCGGATGCGAACCACCATGCAGGAAGGAGAAATTGGTGGTGACGCCGATCTCGGCATAGGGGATGGGAGTCATGGCGCGGCTGCGAAGGCTGGGGCGGCGCGTTGCCCATGCGATACGAAAGACAGCCCCTCACCAAGCGGCTTGCGCAGCTGCCCACCCTCCCCTGGAGGGGGAGGGTCGACGCGCGCACAGCGCGCGGCGGGGTGGGGTGAGCCCAACAATCGGTCGTCCTGACGTCGACACGTTAGGGCTGTGGGCGTCTCGGCTCCGGCGAAAATCGGCACCGTGCACGCGGATGGTCTGTCACCCCACCCCGGCTCGCATGCGCGCATGCGAGCCCACCCTCCCCCTCCAGGGGAGGGTGAGCAGCGAGATCGCCGCGAGAGATGTGCGATCCCGACCCTCATGCGAACAGGCCATGCATGTACCAGGCGGGCTGCACCGGCAGGCCCTCCGGCTGCTCGAACTCACGATCATACAACCCGTCGCGATAGAGCCAGAAGCGCAGGCCGTGCTCGTCCTCGACGCGGAAATAATCGCGCGTGAGGCCCTGCCCGTCCGGCCGCCACCATTCCATCGCGATGCGCTCCGGGCCCTCGGCGCGGACCACCGCATGCGCGGCACGGCGCCAGACGAAGCGCGCGGGCGGGCCGTCCGGCACGCCGGCGATGACTTGGATCGCCTCGGGGTGCGCGAACAGCCGCAGAGGTCGCAGCGGCGGCTCGCCCTCGGCGCGCTCTGGCCAGGCGACAGCAGTGGCGGCGGCAAGATTTTGCTGCGCCGGCAGCGGCAGCGCCACGCGCTCCGGAACATGGGTGTCGACCGGCAGATGCACGACCACGCGCTTGCCGCCGATGCGCGCGGCGATGCGGTCGATCAGTGCCGACAGCTCGTCATTGTCGTGGACATGGGCATCGAGATCGCGCTGCTGCTGCACCACGATCTCGCTGCGGCCAGCAGCGAGCCGGATCATGTCGAAGCCGAAGCCGGGATCGAGCGGATCGTTCAGCGCCTCGAGCCGCTCGCGGAACAGCCGGTCGATGATTGCGGCCTCGGTGACCGGCTGGCCGGTGTCGACCGTGATCACGCGCACCATTCCATCGGTGCGGAAGAAGCAGGCCTCCAGCCGCCGCGCGCCCTTGCCCTGCTGCGCCATCGCCGCCACCAGCATCGCGGCCAGACGGGAGAGGCTGGCCGCAATCACCGTGTCGGTCGCGACCGGCTCGGCAAAACGCTTGTCGACGATGTAGTCCGGCGGGACCTTGCGCGGGCTGATCGGCGCATCGGCCTCGCCCAGCGCCTGCGCCAGCACGCGGGTGAAGGCGGCGCCGAACCGCGCGGTGATCTCGTTGCGGCCGCGCGCGGCGACGTCACCGATGGTCTTGAGGCCGGCTCGGCGCAGGCCGAGCGTAATGGCCTCGCTGCCGCCGAGGGCGGCCACCGGCAGCGGCGCCACCGCGGCCGCCTCCTCGCCGTCGGACACGATGCGGCCATGCACCTGGCGGTTCAGTGTATGCGCACAGACGGCGTTGGAGGCGATCGCCGCCGACACAATGAGGCCATGCGCGGTCAGCGCGTCGCAGACCGACTGCATCAGCCTGGCTTCGCCGCCGAACAGATGCACGCAGCCGGTGATGTCGAGCGACAACCCATGCGGCGGGTCGAGCGCCACCAGCGGCGTGAAGCGGTCGCACCAGTCGGCGATGCTCTCCAGCATCTTTGCATCAGCCGCCAAATCGGCTTCGTGCGCGACGAGGTCGGGACAGACCGCGCGGGCATTCGCCAAGGGCTGGTCGAGCGACACACCGTGGCACGCCGCCGCTTCGTCCAGCGAATGGATCAAGAGCGCATTGGCGTCCTTGATGACGACGACCTGCGGCTTGCTCTCAGGCGGAGCGCCTGTGAGTGCCCGCTGTCTTTTGATGCGATCGATGGGCAGGCGCGGCAGCCACAGGCTGAGGATCCGCCGCCGGTTCGTTGAAACGGCATGCATCGGGGGTCCACTCCATGATCCATCGTCCGGTCTGGCCGTGACGGTTGCGAATGAGCTCGACATCGAGGCGCGGCGCGCCCCACGCCATCCACGGGGCAACGAGCGGTGACGGCGCGGTGCGCACGATCCAGCGCGTCTCCGCGGTCGACGGCTCGGGCGCAGCCGCAATGCGCAACATGAGCGCGGTGACGCCGGATTCCTGCGCCGCCAGGGTCAGCTTGCGGCTGGCGACGAGATCGAGCTTTTGCGTCTCCCCCCACACCTCCAGCATCACGCTGCCGAGCGCATCGCAGGCGAGCGCGTCGGCGGCGGTGCGCAAGGCGTGGTCGAGATCGGGCGCGCGCACGATGACGATGCGGCGCGGATCGAGGCCGAGCTCGGCGAGCCCGCTCATCGACAGCGCGCCCATCTCGCGCTCGGCGAAATCCTGCCGGATCCAGATCAGGGGCCGGTGCGCGGCGACACGCGCGGCAAGCCCGCACAGGAAGCCGGTCGCGGCTGCCGCCTGGCGGCCGGTCTCGGCGAACACCTCGTGCAGCGCGCCGGTAGCGAGCCCGCCCTGCAAGGTCGCGTCGGCCTCGTCATGGCCGAGCGCGACCCGGCGCAAATCATGTGCGCCATCTCCCGCCTCGAGACGGGCAATGCGGCCGCGCAGACGCGCGAGCGTATCCATGCGTGCGCCGGTCATCCGTCGCCGCTCCTCTTCAATCCATCGTGCGGGCGCTGCCGTTGTTTCAGTGATCAGGCAGTGAACCCGCGACGACCCTCTTTGTTCATGATACGTTCTAATATAAAGCTAACGCCTTCGAGAGAGTCAATCGGGATTGACCCGGGTGTGATTCAACGAATGGAATCAAAGGGATTCAAAGCCATGGAGCTGATGCGCAAACTGGAGATCCTGGCCGATGCCGCCAAGTACGATGCGTCCTGCGCCTCCAGCGGTACCGGGATGCGGGATTCCCGCGACGGCAAGGGGCTCGGCTCGACCTCGCCCGGCATGGGCATCTGCCATTCCTATGCGCCGGACGGACGCTGCATCTCGCTGCTCAAGATTCTGCTGACCAATGCCTGCAACTTCGATTGCCTGTATTGCGTCAACCGCGCCTCCTCCAACGTGGCCCGCGCGCGCTTCACGGTCGACGAGGTGGTGAAGCTGACCATCGACTTCTATCGCCGCAACTACATCGAAGGACTGTTCCTGTCGTCGGGCATCATCCGCAGCCCCGACTACACGATGGAGCAGGTCGTGAACGTCGCGCGCAAATTGCGCGAGGAGCATCGCTTCCGCGGCTACATCCATCTGAAGACGATCCCGGAGGCTGACGAGGCGCTGATCGCCGAGGCCGGCCGCTATGCCGACCGGCTCAGCATCAACATCGAGACGCCGCTGGAGGCGAGCCTGACGACGCTCGCGCCGGAAAAGGACCAGCGCGCCATCCGCCGCACCATGGGCCGTCTCCGGCTCAAGCTCGACGAGACGGCGGAGGCGAAGAAGACGGTGCGCCGGGCCAAGCCGCCGCGCTTCGCGCCGGCCGGCCAGAGCACGCAGATGATCGTCGGCGCCGACGACGCCAACGACCGCGTCATCCTGTCGACCTCGGCCAATCTGTACGGCGCCTACAAGCTCAAGCGCGTCTATTACTCCGCCTTCAGCCCGATCCCCGATGCCAGCCGCGCGCTGCCGCTGCAGGCGCCACCCTTGGTGCGCGAGCACCGGCTGTACCAGGCCGACTGGCTGATGCGGTTCTACGGCTTCGATGCCGACGAGATCGTCGAGGAGAACGAAGGCATGCTGCCGCTCGACATCGACCCCAAGCTCGCCTGGGCCTTGCGCCACCGCGACCGCTTCCCGCTCGACATCAACAAAGCAAGCCGCGAGGAGCTGTTGCGCGTGCCCGGCTTCGGCACCCGCACCGTGCAGCGCATCCTCGCCACCCGCCGCACCACCACGATCCGCTTTGCGGATCTCGCCCGGCTCAACGTTGTCAGGAACAAGGTCCTGCCGTTCATCGTTCTCTCCGACCACCGGCCACAGCCGTCCCTGCTCGACGGTGCCAGCCTCAGAGCCCGGCTGCGGCCCAAACCGCAGCAGCTGGGATTTGGGTTCTAATTGAACGTCGTGGCGAAGACCGAAGCCAGGAAGCAGCCGTCATTCCGGGGCGATGCGCAGCATCGAACGCGGAATCTCGAGATTCCGCGTTCGCCTCTGCGAAGCGCCCCGGAATGACGCGGCGGCTTCGCTCGCAATGACGAGAGAGGTGAAATGCACGTCGTAACCCTCGACAGCGACACTGATTTCGACGGCTGGCGTCAGGCGGCGCGGGCGCTGGCGATGAACGACGTCAAGCCGGCCGATGTCAGCTGGCGCGTCAAGGGCGCGGCGCCCGACCTGTTCGACGATCAGGCCGACACGCAGCTTCCCGAGGTGCCAAAGGGCGCGTTTTCGGTGCCGGCGAGCTTCATGGAGCTCGCCGAGAGCGCGATTCTGCACAATGATCCCAACCGCTTCGCCCTGCTCTACCGGCTGCTGTGGCGTCTGCGGACCAACCACGATCTCATGGAGATCGCGACCGATCCTGATGTCGTACAGGCCAACGCGCTCGCCCGGGCCGTGCGCCGCGACGTCCACAAGATGCACGCCTTCGTCCGCTTCCGCGAGGTCGGCCGCGAGCGCGAGGCGCGCTACGTCGCCTGGTTCGAGCCCGAGCACCACATCGTCGAGCGCGCCGCTCCGTTCTTCGCCCGCCGCTTCGCCGACATGCCGTGGTCGATCCTGACGCCCGAACTCTGTGCGCATTGGGACGGCAGCCGCGTCAGCTTCACGCCCGGTGTGAGCAAGGCTGAAGCGCCGTCGGAGGACCGGCTCGAAGAGGTCTGGCTGCGTTACTATGCCAGCATTTTCAATCCGGCACGGCTGAAAGTGAAGGCGATGGAAAAGGAGATGCCGAAGAAATATTGGCAGAACCTGCCCGAGGCCAAGCTGATCCAGCCGCTGATCGCGGCAGCCAGCCGGCGCACGTCATCGATGATCGCCGAAGCCGGCACCGAACCCCACAAGCCGCAGAAACGCGTCGAGGAGATCGCGATGAGCCGCAAGCCGAAAGCCCACGCGCCCGCTGCTGAGACCTCGCGTGATGTCGAGGCCACCGATCTTGAGACCTTGCGCGAAGAAGCCGCTTCCTGCCGCGCCTGCCCGCTGTGGAAGGACGCCACGCAGACCGTGTTCGGCGAAGGCCCCGCGCATGCGCCGCTGATGCTGGTCGGCGAGCAGCCCGGCGACAAGGAGGACCTTGCCGGCCATCCGTTCGTCGGCCCGGCCGGCCAGATGCTGGACCGCGCGCTTGAGGAGGCCGGCATCGACCGGTCCAAGGTCTACGTCACCAATGCGGTGAAGCACTTCAAGTTCGTGCCGCGCGGCAAGATCCGGCTGCACCAGAAGCCGAACACGCCGGAGATCAAGGCCTGCCGGCAATGGTACGAGCGCGAGCTCGCCGCCGTGCGTCCGGCGCTGGTGGTGGCGATGGGCGCGACCGCCGCGCAAGCGGTGTTCGGCAAGATCACGCAGGTCACCAAGAACCGCGGTCATGTCGCCGACCTGCCCGACGGCCCCAAGGCGATGGTGACGGTGCACCCGTCCTACCTGCTGCGGCTGCCGGATGCCGACGCCAAGGCGCGGGAGTATGAGCGCTTCGTCGAGGACCTGAAGATTGCCGCGGCCGCGATCAAGCGCGCACATGCGGCGTGACGGGCCGGCATGGCCTCGACCGGGCCGCCCCCACGCGACAACGGGGCCTCAGGATTTGCGCGACGTGTAGACGTGCTCACGCAGCAAGGCCTGGATCAGCGCTGCTCGGTCGGGAAAGCCGAGCGACACCGCCACGTCCGTCTCGTCCCGGTCGGGTGCGCCGGCCTGCATCGCGGGCAGGTATCTCGCCATCAGCTCGTCCTCGCCGAGGCCATAGTCCGCCGGACTGCCACCGCCGTCGAGTTCCGTCTGCTTCAGCACGTCGCATTTGTCGCGTGCGCGCGCCAGCAGATCCTCGAAATGGCCGTCGATCCGCGCCCAGTCGGCCAGCGCATTCAGAGCCGAGCCGTTGAGCCCCTTCCTGAACGATCGAATGCGCGCCTCGTCCAGCATCAGCTCCAGAAATTCCGACCGGGTCAGGCCGTTGCGCGCGATCCATGCCTCGAGCTCAGCCGGGTCCATCAAATCCCTGCTCTGGCGAAACCGGATGATCTCCGCGCTCAGCGCCTGGGCGTCGACCCTGATGCCGCGGCGCTTCGCCTCCGATGCCGCGAGAAATCGCGCGATCGCCTTGTCGGACAGGTCGCTGCCGCGCACGGCCAGCAGGCGCAGCTCGTCCAGCAGGTGCGGCGTTCCGTCCGGCATCACCGTCTCGCGCGCTGCGGCCGCCGAACGCTGCGCGTCCTGCATCAGGCCGTCCCATAGCTGGGTGTGCTCGAAGGCGTAATCGACCGCCTTGGGCACCGTGTCTCCGGCAAACCGGCGCCGCATCGTCTGCAGCATCTCCAGCGCATCCTCGCG
Source organism: Bradyrhizobium sp. SZCCHNRI2009 (assembly GCF_032485115.1). Lineage (NCBI taxonomy): Bacteria > Pseudomonadati > Pseudomonadota > Alphaproteobacteria > Hyphomicrobiales > Nitrobacteraceae > Bradyrhizobium > Bradyrhizobium sp. SZCCHNRI2009. The sequence goes on along the minus strand of NZ_JAUEUH010000001.1, from coordinate 547,148 downwards.
CTTCTGGTCGACGCGGTGATCCGGCAGCCACGCCTTCAGCGCGTCGATCTCCTCCGCGGCCAGGCTGCCGTCGGACCGCGCGCCCTGCAGCAGCGCCGGGTAGCTGCGCTCGGGATAGAAGCTCGCCTTGCCGAGCGCCTCCAGGACCAGGCGGGACGCCTCCGAGATCACGCCATGGTCGACCGCCTTCTGCAGGGTGAAGCGGATGTTGACCAGCGGCTCGGACAGCGCGGGAAAGCCGAGCTCAGCCGGTCCGTGAATCAGGGCGACCTCGTCGTCGGCCTCGAACACGCCGTCGCGATACGCCGCGAACACCTTGCCGACGCCTTCCATGCCGAACGCGTGCAGCTCGGCCGCGCGCAGCGCGCCCATGCTGGCGCTGCCGAACACGTGGATGCCGTTGGCCATCGCCCACAGGATCTCCTTGTGCCACACCGAGGGCACCTGCTCGAAATAGCCGTCGATGATTCCGATCGCCGCAGGCTTCGCCAGCGCGGCACGATAGACGTCGCCCTGCTGCACCGGCGGGAGATACTCGGCCTCCAATTCGAGCGCCGCGTCGCGCGGATGCAGCGTCGGCCCGGTGAATACGATGCACGTCATAGCGGATGCCCCGATGGCTGATGCCGCGAGATCTGATCGCCGGCGAACGCCCGCGCTCTGCGCCCCGGGCTGTAGTCAGGATTCTTGTCGAAGGTTTCGAGCCCCGGAATGATGATCCTCACCACGGGGATCTCGAACCTGCTCTTGGTGAGATCGACCGCAATCACCTGCCGGACACCGGCGGATTGCAGCCGTTCGAGAACCACGGCGAGATCATCGTTGAACGTCTCCGCTGCCAGCGACGGAGTTTCGCGCAGGCTTCGCGTCGGCGGGCTGTTTCGCAGCAGCGCCCGCTGCTCGCCGAGAAACTGTGCGGCCAATGCCTTCTCGTCATATTCCTCGCGGAACACGTCGTCGCGCGCGCCCGCGATCAGCGTCAGCCGGCTCTGCGCGGCTTCCGTCAGCGCCCGCAGGAAGGCGATCTCTGGCGACAGATGCGCGCCCATGCCCAACGCCGCGTAGAGATCCCGCCCCAGCTCCTCGTCACGATCGAAGATCAGGCACTGGCAGGCGGCGAGCCCGACATCGGAGCTGATGTCCCACGCCACGACCTCGAGGCCCGCGCGCTCGCACATCTCCAGCAGCCGCCGGTTGCCTTCGTCCTGAACCGTCTCGAGCGCGACGCGCCGGCTCTGCTGCTCGTCCGGACTGCGGAGGTGCCAGAGCGTGGTCGCATCGCGCTCCACGACCTCGCAGATGCCGTGCAGGACCGCCTCGATCAGCTGGTTGCCGGACGCCAGCCCGTTCGACGACGAGATGAAGCTGCCGGCCGGCATCTCCGGCCGCGAGGTCGACAAGTTCACCATCTCGAAGGGCACCCAGACGTCGGCATCGGCCATGAGATCGCGCCCTTCGATCCACAGCATCTGCAGATCGGGATGGAAACGCCCGCCGGCGATCAGCGGCAAGTCCGCCACGTCGACCACCTCATGGTCGCTGATCAGCTCGGCATAGGTCGCAAGCTTCAGCGGCAATGTGATCGTCTCGGCGTGAAACAGCTCGATCGATTCCATCACGCCCGACGCCTTCGCAGCATCGAGGGTCAGCCCCTTGCCCTGCGACACCGAGACCGAGCGCGAGTTCGGCCGGCAGACCATGGTGACGGGAATGCCGACGCGGTCGAGACCCGTGACGTCAGCAATGCGCGTGATTCCCATTTCTCCCAGGAACGGACGCACCCGCTCGACCGTCTGCGACGGCGGCACCGACCGCTGAGTTCCCCATCGAAAGCTCTTCGGGACCGGACGCGCCAGACGATCCCGATGCAGTGCCGTTCCATTCGCCATCCGCAGCCTCCACACTCAACCGCCGCTGACGTCGTCGCATCAGCCCGCATGGCGGACATCGGCAAAGGCGCCGACCACGACGTTCTGCATCTCCTCGATCGTCTTCTGCACGTCGGCGTCGACCACCGATGAAAACCCCGCGATGCTGTCGAGCAGCGGCTGCTTGCAGAAGCCGCGCAGGCAGAGTTGGATGCGCTTCATCGCGACGCCCTGCTCGAACGCGCCGGACTGCATCGCCAGGCTCCAGAAGTGCAGCAGGCCGTACCAGACGAAACAGGCCTGTAAAAAAGACGGAAACGGCAGCCGGCTGCCGCTCCAGGGCGAGGTGATGCGCGGCAGCGAGCCCTTCGCCGTTGAATCGAGGAACCAAGGCTGTTCCTGCTCCTGCATGTAGAGCAGCGCGTGGATGCCCTCATGGACGAGCGCATCGGCGATGTGGGATTCGTCGATCTCGGGAAGATGCGGGTTGGCGAGGAAGGTGCGGCCGATGTAGTAGCCGTTCGATCCTGACGAGAAGCTGCCCGGGCTCTCCGGATCCTTCTGCAGGATGAGCGCGATGTTGAAGCGCGCGACGAAGCGGGGAAGCCCCGCTTCGGTCCGTTCGAGCGCATCCCGGGACCGGTGCAGCAGATCGTGCAGCCGGTCGATTTCGTCCTCGGAGAACGGCGGGCGCTGCGGCGGGACCGGCCGGTCCTGGCCGGACAGATCCACCTTGACCGCATGCGGGCTGCCGTAATCGGTCACGGGCATGCCCTCGATCTGCGGCCAGATGCAGGCGCCGTCACGCCGATAGCCGCGATCGCCGAGCGCGGTCCACAGCTCCCGATCGGCGGTGATCTCGAGTCCCTGGCGCAAGGCCTCAGCCACGAATGAATCGCGCAGAAATCGTCCCTTGTCCTCGGCGTACCGGCCCGGCGCCGACAGCAGACGGAACGAGGTCTCGGGGGCATCGAGAACCCGCATGAAGCCGTCGTCCGCCACGCGATCCATCAGGCTGCGCAGTTCGTCCCCGCCCGCAGGGTCGTCGCGGCCGATCTCGCCGAGGGCTTCGCCCAGCTTCTGCGCGAGCCGGTCGCCATAGGTCGCAAGCACGCCGTCACACACCGCCTCGTAGTCATTCCAGCGCAGAACGTCAGGCATCAGGGTGATCGTCATCGTGCGCACTCCTTCCACGTTCCACTCTCGACCACGCCGCCTTGCAGCAGGCCCGCGCGACAGCGCGCATAAGTCGGCGATCGAGGTCCGACCTCAGCCGATGGCCGGAGATTCCTGCTGCAGCCCCACCGCCCGCCGCAGGGCGGTGTCGAGGAGATGAGCCCGGCGCAGCTTGGTTTCCTCCACCGACGTTCCCAGCCGCTCGCGGACGTGATCGAACAGTTTCAGGAGATCGGCGCACCACACCGTCGGATTGTTGAAGCCCGTCCGCGATGCATAGCGATGCGGAAGATAGCCGCCGGCACACGTGTCGCGCTCGCGGCACGCGCGACAGCCGTCGGGCAGCGGCATGCCCTCGAACACCGCCGCACGATGGAATTCGCCGGCGTGCCGGACGTCCATGAAGTCGGACGTCCGCACATTCAGGCCGGTGCGCGCGGCGCCGTCGTAGCAGACCCGCAGCACATCCAGCCCTTCGATCTCGCCATCGGTGTTGACGAACAGGAAGGTCAGCGGCTGGTTGCCGAGCATGTCGATGCGGCTCTCCCCGCCCTGGACCAGCCACGCGATGTTCCAGAAGATCTTGATCCGGAGGTCCAGCGTGCCGTCCCGCCACCAATCCTCGAAGATCGGGATCAGGAAATCGGCACAGGGTGTCGGTCCATACCGGTCGCGAACCGCCGCGATGGTGTCGTGGGTGAAATCCGGCAGCAGATAGTCGATGGAGGCCGGGCCCAGGCTCGTCAGATGGCGATGCACCGCGGCACCGCTCGCCCCGAGCTGGATCACCGACAGGAAGCGCAGCGGAATCCCGGCGCGGCGCAGCACGCCAAGGCCCTGCTCGACATCGCGATAGGAGCCACGCCCGGCATGATCGACGCGCAAGGCATCATGCACCTCGGGGGTTCCGTCGATGCTGATCCCGAGATCGATGTCGAACCTCTTGATGATCTCGGCCCAGCCGTCGTCGAGCAGCGTGCCGTTGGTCTGCATGCAGAGCTGCACCCGCGCGACGCCCGACAGCCCCTCCTTGATCTTCCGGCACCATGAGCTGAACCGCTCCTGCTTGACCAGGCACGGCTCGCCGCCATGAAAGGTGATCGTCAGATAGCTCTGACCCGTTGCCTGGCAATGGCGGCGGATGCGGTCGATCGCGATCTCGACGACCTCATCATCCATGATCGCGGGCCGCTCTCTCCACGTGCTGTCGCCCTTGTTGTAGACGTAGCAATAGGAGCAGTTCAGATTGCAGCGCGACGCGACCTTGAACACGAAGTGAAGATGGGGACCGTCGTTCATTGGTACGCAATCTCGGCGGTGCGATCGACGAAGATGCGGCCGTCCTCGGTCAGGAACGGCCGGGCACCGTCCAGTACGACCTGCGCCTCCTTGAGCTTGGTCAGCATATTGGCAAGCTCGGCCTGATACTCGGCTGATCCGCCGAACCCTTGCTTCTCGGCCTCACGATAGAAGGCGCAGATATAGGCGATGGCGTGAAAGGCCAGCAGGATCCCGCGCAAGGGCCGCGGCTCCGGCCGCAACGGCGATGCGTAGCGCCCCTGGTGCTGCGGATCCACCAGGGGTCCCGACGCCTCCGCCATGAACAGATGCAGATGCGCGGATTCGTGGACGATGGCCTCCATCACCTGCATCAGGCCGCCGAACAGGTCGGCGTAAACCATCCCGGGCACATCGGCTTGCGACCCGCTGCGGAAATAGGATCGCTCGCTGCTGCGCAGGGGGATCAGGACCCGCGTCACATCGGACACCCAATTCACGCACTCGGGAAACTTCTTCGCGGCGGTCACGAGGATCTCGAGCGCGTTCGTCACCTCGCGCGTCATCCGGGCCTGCTCGTCGGCCGAGAGATCGGTGTGCTCGGCCCAGGTGTCGGGAATCGGAAATCCGAGGGAGTGGCACCCCACGTCGACCGATATGTCGTAGGGCCATTCCTTCATCGGGAGCAGCCCAGCGAGCTCGTTCAGGTCATAGCTGCCGGCCTCGATCCGGTAGCCTCCGACCGGCGACCACAAGGTCAGCGGCTCCGGCGTCGTCAGCGAGGTGGATGCGGTCGGCGCATTCGCCGCCGTCCAGATCGCCACCTGCAGATCACGCTGCGGGCTCTTGTCATGCCTCTCATAGGTGATGGAGTTCATGCAGGGATGGCGAAGCCAGTCCGCTTCACGCGCGTTGGCTTCGATGAGCGACGCCTTGAGCGGCTCGCAATCGAGGCCGAGGCGATCCTCCGGCTGCCATCTCAGGATCCTGTCGTTGAATTTTTCATGCCAGGCAGATTTCGACGGTCGCCAGGTCCACGCGTCACTCATGATCGAGCATGCCTCCGGAAATACGCCAACGAAGCCGGCCGCAAGCTGTCCCGCCGTCAGACAGGACCGCAACCGATGCCGGTATCAAGAGCAGCTATCAGGAAAGGTCACGCTGATGACGGCGACCATTGCCCGTCATCCGCACCAGCGAGTCGCGGGCGGGCCCACGACACGTCACGTCGGAAAGATCCGACATCGCAGGCCCGCTTCGCTCCGTCTGAGCCGAACGATCGATCCGTTCACCTGACCGATTTCGGCGCGCCCCCCGCCTGCGGCACGCTAAATTGACCCTTGAGGTCCTTCACCGCCCGTACCTGCGTGAGACGCTCCGCAAGAGCCCCCAACACCGCGGGATCGTTGGCGATTTCACGTTCCATCTCGTCCGGACGCTCCATCGCCGCAAGGCGGCTGAAGACGATGCCGCGCGAGAATGGATTGGTCTTGCTGAAGATCGCTCCACGCGAGAATGGAACGCCTTCTGCCATGATGTCGATCTTCAGAGACGCGCGTGCGATCTCTGAGTCGACTACGGATTTCAGCGCCAGATCGACCTTCTTGCGCATTTCCGCCGGATCGCGATCAGCCATTCCTATACTCCCAGTCGGTTGAGAACCGCCATCGTTCAGAAAGGAAATAGCAACGTCCCGGTACAAGCTCTGTGATCTCGCGCCCTGAACTCACAGAACCTGAAGCAATGTAGCTGTGCTAAGCACTTCGCTCAGGCTGTCCCAATTCGCCAGTCGTCGAAGCCAGAAAAAAACTAACATGAAGCTAGTTCTTTAACAATAGAGTAGTTTGTCAGATACACCTGTTGATTGCTCGAATGAGCGACGCACTACGGCCGTCTCAGGCCGGCAGTGACCACGCGTGATGACGTCTTGCGCTCTCGGATGTCCCGCCAGGCATATTGTCGCACCTCATTCCGCGGCAGCGCACATTCTCGCGTAGCTCATGAAGCTCGACGTGCATATGGAAAGCAAAAGGCCCGCGCTCATCGCACGGGCCCTGCCAGTCCACGTTCGTGCCTGATCGCGGCGGTGCCGCTGCACGCGGCCGCGAGCCTCACGCCGCCAGCGTATTCTCCACCACCTTGATGAAGAACGAGGTGCCGTAGACGATCGCCTCGTCATTGAAGTTGTAGGCGGGGTGATGCAGGCCGGCGCTGTCGCCATTGCCGACGAAGATGAAGGCGCCGGGGCGCGCCTCGAGCATGTAGGCGAAGTCCTCGCCGCCCATCATCGGCGGCATCTCGTGCACATTGGCGTCGCCCGCGACCTCCTTGGCGGCGCGGATCGCGATCTCGGTCTGCTCGGCGTGATTGATGACGACAGGATAGCCGCGTGCATAGTTCAGGTCGATCTTGGCGCCGGTCATCTGGGCGACGCCGGTCACAACCTCGCGCACGCGCTTCTCCATCAGCTCACGTACCTTCGGCGTCAGCGTCCGCACGGTGCCGCGCAGCACCGCGCTCTGCGGAATCACATTGCGGGCATTGCCGGCGTGGAACTCGCAGATCGACAACACCGCGGCCTCCAACGGGTCGACGCTGCGCGACACGATCTGCTGCAGCGCGGTGACAAGCTGGGCGCCGACCAGAAGGGAGTCGATGCAATTGTGCGGCTTGGCGGCATGACCGCCATGGCCCTCGATCGTGATGTCGACCGCATCGGTCGATGCCATCAGCGGGCCCTGGCGAATGGCAAACGCGCCGACCGGCAGGCCGGGCCCGTTGTGCATTCCGTAAACCTGGTCGATCTTGAAACGGTCGATCAACCCGTCCTTGATCATCGCGTCCGCACCGCCGCCGCCCTCCTCGGCGGGCTGGAAGATCACCGCGACCTCGCCGGCGAAGTTGCGGGTCTCGGCGAGATAGCGCGCGGCGCCAAGCAGCATCGCGGTGTGACCGTCGTGGCCGCAGGCATGCATCATGCCCGGGGTCTTCGAGGCATAGGGCAGCCCGGTCGCCTCCTCGATCGGCAGCGCGTCCATGTCGGCGCGCAGTCCGAGCACCTTCACCTCGCCGTGGCCGGGCTTGCGGCCCTTGATGACGCCGACCACGCCGGTCTTGCCGAGGCCCGTCACGACCTCATCGCAGCCGAACTCGCGCAGCCGCTCGGTGACGAAGGCCGCCGTCCGGTGCACGTCGTAGAGCAGCTCCGGATGCGAATGGATATCCCGCCTCCAGGCCTGGATATCGGGCTGCAGATCGGCGACGCGGTTGACGATGGGCATGGGGAATCTCGTAACTCCGGTGGGACTTTGCGCCTGTTTAGCATGCAAAAGCCGCACCGCCCAAGATAAGGGCTGCGCCCGCCTCATGGCTCGGTCAACCAGCCATGAACGTGGCGCTTGTCCGGCCCCGTCCGGGCTGACTAAAAGCTGGCAACGATGGGAAGGGAATGCCGATGCCGAGACAGCTCGAGGGGGATTACGATTATATCGTGGTGGGCGCCGGCACCGCCGGCTGCATCCTCGCCAACCGGCTGTCGGCCGATCCGAAGCGCCGCGTCCTAATTCTCGAGGCCGGCGGCAATGACAATTGGATCTGGTTCCATATTCCGGTCGGCTACCTCTTCGCGATCGGCAATCCGCGCTCGGACTGGATGTTTCGCACCGAGGCCGAGCCGGGGCTGAACGGCCGCTCGCTGGCCTACCCCCGCGGCAAGGTGATCGGCGGCTGCTCGGCGATCAATGCCATGATCTCGATGCGCGGCCAGGCCGCCGACTACGACCATTGGCGCCAGCTCGGCCTCTCCGGCTGGTCCTATTCCGACGTGCTGCCGGTGTTCAAACGGCTGGAGGATCATTTTCTCGGCGAGAGCGAGCATCACGGCACCGGCGGCGGCTGGCGCATCGAGGCGCCCCGGCTGTCCTGGGCGGTGCTGGACGCGGTCGGCGACGCCGCCGAGCAGATGGGCCTCCGCCGCATCCCCGACTTCAATACCGGCGACAATGAAGGCATCAGCTATTTCCACGTCAACCAGAAGCGCGGCCGGCGCTGGTCTTCCGCGCGGGGCTTCCTCAAGCCGGCGCTGAACCGGCCGAACCTGCGGCTCGAAACCAACGTCCTCGTCGACCGCCTGATCGTCGAGAACGGCCGCGCCGTCGGCGTGCGCTACCGGCAGAACGGCGAGACCATCGAGGCGCGCAGCAGGGGCGAGGTCATCCTCAGCGCCGGCTCGATCGGCTCGGTGCAGGTGTTGCAGCGCTCGGGCATCGGCCCGGCCGACTGGCTCGGCGCGCTCGGCATCGATGTCGCCCTCGACAAGCCGGGCGTGGGACGCAACCTGCAGGACCATCTGCAGCAGCGCGCGATCTACAAGGTCACGGGCGTGAAGACGCTGAACGAGACCTACTACTCGCTGGTGCGGCGCGGCCTGATGGGGCTCGACTACGCGTTCCGGCGCCGCGGGCCGCTGACCATGGCCCCGTCGCAGCTCGGCATCTTCACGCGCTCGGATGCGACGCGCGACCGCGCCAACATCCAGTTCCACGTGCAGCCGCTGTCGCTCGACAAGTTCGGCGATCCCCTGCATCGTTTTCCCGCGATCACGGTCAGCGCCTGCAACCTGCGTCCGACCTCGCGCGGCACGGTCCGGATCAGGTCGGCGGGGATAGACGAGGCGCCATCGATCGCGCCGAACTACCTGGCGACCGAGGACGACCGCCAGGTGGCGGCCGACGCCATCCGCGTCACCCGCCGGCTGATGAAGCAGAATGCGCTCGCCGCCTACAGGCCGGAGGAATATCTGCCCGGCCCATCCGTCGGCGATGACGACGCGGCGCTGGCCAAGGCCGCCGGTGACATCGGCACGACGATCTTTCATCCGGTCGGCACGGCGAAGATGGGCTCCGCTGATGATCCGATGGCCGTGGTCGACGAGCGGCTGCGCTTTCGCGGCATCGACCGCCTGCGCGTTGCCGATGCTTCGATCATGCCGACCATCACGTCAGGCAACACCAACACACCGACGGCGATGATCGCGGAGAAGGCGGCGTCGATGATCTTGGAGGATGGACGCTAGGCGCTCACGTCCAGCAACCACCTCTGCCGTCATTGCGAACGAAGCGGCGAAGCGAAGCGATCCAGAGCCCCGTCCCGACTCTGGATTGCTTCGTCGGCTTCGCTCGCAATGACACCATCAATGAACGGTGGCCTTTGAGGTCAGAGAGGTTCAGCTTCAAATGATCCGCGCCACCAGCGGAACCCGGCGCAACAGTGCTGCGGCGAGCCAGCTCACCGACAGCGTGCCGATCATCACGATCGCGAACTTCACTCCCGCCGGCCACGCCGGGTCGTAGACCAGATATTGCAGCCACAGCAGCGGCAGGAAGTGCAGCAGGTAGATGCCGTAGGCCGACGGCTGCAGGCGATCCATCAGCGTCAGCGGCGCCTTCGCCCAGCGCTGAAAGAAGGTCGGCACGAACGCCATCGCGGCGCAGAAGCTCGCCACCGCCACGCCATAGGCCGCACGCCACCACAGCGGCGGTGAATCGAAATCGACGATCCAGTTGTGATGCGCGTAGGCCAGCAACAGGATCGCGCCATAGCAGCCGTAGGAAAGACCGAACCAGATCCACCAGCGCCGCACCAGCGCGCCGTCGGCTGCGAACGGCCCCGTCCGCAGCCCGGCTGCGCCGATCGCGACGCCGCCGGCGAAGAAGGCCGGATAGAGCAGCACCCGGCTCGCCTGCAGCGGCAGCGGAAAATGTCCGGGCATGAACCAGAATCCGTCACCGAAGCCGAGATGCGGCGGCAGATAGACCAGGTTGGCGATCACGAGGAAGATCAGGAAGCCAGTGAGCGGATAGTGCAGCAACGTCCCGGCCCAGCGCCCGAGTGCGCCGATCGCCTGCGGTGCCAGGACCCAGACGAACGCAGCCAGCATATCAAACCCCAGCAGCACGCCGAGAAACCAGGCCGAGCCGGACGGCCACGGCCCCTCGCTGATCATCCGCCACCACACCGCGCTGAACTGATCCTCCGCCACGTAGTAGCGGTAGTAGGCGATCGGCATGATCACGAAGATCGACATGATATAGGGCACGCCGAGCCGCAGCGCACGGCGCCCGACATAGTCCGACGCGCCCCTGCCCGCCAGGCTTGCCGGCACGAACAGGCCGGAGATGAAGAACATGCACGACATGAAGTAGCTGTCGTTGAACAGCGCGACGAGATCGAATCCGAGCCAGTGCATGCGGTCGCCGCCCTGGCCGAAATCGGTGTAGTTGATGGCGGAGTGATAGAGCACGACCGAGAGCGTGATGAAGGTCCTGGCGCGGTCGAGCGGCACGATCCGATCGCGCGACGTCTCGGTTCGTTGCAGGGTCGGGGTCACGCGCTCATGCATCGACGTCGCATCCAGTCCATCAGCCGCCCCTCGGCGGCGCGCGCCGCTCATATCATTCGCCCGGCCCTGCGCCGACATCCTGCGTGACCGGGTGAGCCGTCGGCCATTGCCGCCATGATCACGAACACGTCATCGCGTTTCGATCGCGAGAAGCCGGGAATAAAACCGGGCCGCGACCGCTCTTCTCACCCGCAAGCCCGATGACGGGCAACGGGAGATGACGATGAGCCTTGGTGATCATGACGAGAACGGCGTCAGCCGCCGCAAGGTGCTGGAGTGCATGACATGGGCGGGCACGGGCGTGCTCTGGACGCTGTCGGGCGGCGTGCCACGTTCGCTCGGCCTGGTCGACGCGGCGCGGGCGGCCGAGCAGCCGGCCTCCGGCCTGACCTTCCTGCAGATCAGCGACAGCCATGTCGGCTTCGACAAGCCAGCCAATCCCAACGCGACCGGCACGCTCGAGGAGGCCGTCAACCGCATCAAGGCGATGCCGGTGAAGCCGGCCTTCATGATCCATACCGGCGACATCTCGCATCTGTCGAAGGCAGCCGAGTTCGACGATGCCGACCGCATCATCTCGCAGTCCAGGCTCGACGTGCACTACGTGCCGGGCGAGCACGACTTCCTCGACGAGGACGTCAAGCTCTACAAGGAGCGCTACGGCAAGGGCACGCGCGGTGCCGGCTGGTATTCGTTCGATGCCAACGGCGTGCACTTCGTCGGGCTCGTCAACGTGGTCGATCTCAAGGCCGGCGGGCTCGGCAATCTCGGCGCCGAGCAGCTTGCCTGGCTCGAGCAGGATCTCAAGGGCCGCTCCAGATCCACGCCGATCGTGGTGTTCGCGCACATCCCGCTGTGGACGGTGTATCCGCAATGGGGCTGGGGCACCGAGGACGGCGGGCGCGCGCTCGACACCCTGAAGGGCTTCGGCTCGGTGACGGTGCTGAACGGACACATCCACCAGGTGATGCAGAAGGTCGAAGGCAACGTCACCTTCCATACCGCGCGCTCGACCGCCTTTCCGCAGCCGGCGCCGGGCACGGCGCCCTCGCCCGGCCCGATGAAGGTCGAGGATGCCAGGCTGCGCAGCCTGCTCGGCATCGCCAGCATCGACTTCAAGGTCGGTGACGAGCGGCTCGCCATCATCGACACGCCGCTTGCGGGCTGAGGGACGAAAACGCGATGATCCAGCCAGTTCTTCGCGGTGCAGGCTTGGCCGCCGTACTGCTTGTTTGCGCCGCGCCGCTGCGCGCCGAGACCATCAAGGTCACGATCGACAATTTCACCTTCACCCCGGCCGAAATGACGGTGAAGGTCGGCGACACCGTCACCTGGACCAACCACGACGACATTCCGCACACGGTGGTGTCGGCCGGGAAATACCGATCGAAAACGCTCGACACCGACGACAGCTTCTCCTTCACGTTCGCAGCCGCCGGCGACTACAAATATTTCTGCTCGCTGCATCCGCACATGACGGGGCTGGTCAAGGTTGAGTAGCATCGCGAACCAGGGCATGAGCATCGTCGGATGGGCCGGTCGGCGGCGTACCGCCGGCCGCGCCGTGCGACCGCGAACCGGGCCGGAGACCTCGCCGGTGACGACAGCCAGTGACGATCCCGAGAAGGCGCGACGCTTCCGCGAGGCGGCGCTGCCCTATCTCGACGATGTCTACACGCTGGCGCGCTATCTGCTGCGCAACGCCGCCGACGCCGAAGACGCGGTGCAGGAATGCTACCTGCGCGCGCTGAAGCATTTCGACACCTATCGCGGCCCGGCGATGAAGCCGTGGCTGTTCGCGATCCTGCGCAACGTCTGCCACGCCGAATTCGCGCGCCGGGCCGGCGCGCCGGTCAAGGCGCTCGATGACGCGCCGGAAGCGGCCGAGCAGCCCCCGCTGTGGCAGGAGAGCGCCGAGACGCCGGAAGGCGCCGTGTTGCGGGAACGTGATGCCTCGGCGATCCGCCGGCTGATCGACACGCTGGCCGAGCCGTTTCGCGAGACGTTCGTCATGCGCGAGGTCAACAATCTGTCCTATCGCGAGATCGCGGAGGCCGCCGGCGTGCCGGTCGGCACCGTGATGTCGCGTCTTGCCCGCGCCCGCGCGATGCTGCGCGCCGCCTGGCTCGCGCAGGAGGAGCCTTAAGCCATGACCTGCGATGAAGCCGAGATCCTGATCCACGCGCTGGCCGATGGCGAGCTCGATGCCGGCCACGCTCGTGAGGTCGAAGCCCATGTTGCGACCTGCCCGCGCTGCGCCGCGGAGCTTGCCGCGGTCAGGCAGATGAAGCAGATGCTCGCCGGCACCGACCTCGGCTACAGGGCGTCCCCTGCCTTGCGCCAGCGCATCGAAGCCGCCCTGCCGCCGGCCGATGCGGCCTCCATCATCCCGCTCGCTGCAGTGCCGAGCCGACGCACGCTGCTGCGAGGTTTCGCCCTGGGCTCGGCGGTGTCGGCGCTGGCCGCCACCGGCCTCGTCGCCATCGTGCTGCGCAATGACGACCAGCAGCGGATCGAGGCCGAGATCGTCTCGGCGCATCTGCGCTCGCTACAGGCCGGCCACCTCACCGACGTCATCTCGACCGATCAGCACACCGTCAAGCCCTGGTTCAACGGCAAGCTCGACGTCGCGCCGCCGGTGATCGACCTGACCGCGCAGGGCTTCACCCTCATCGGCGGGCGGCTCGATTACGTCGACGCACGCGCGATCGGCGCGGTGGTCTATCGCCGCCGCCAGCACGTGATCAATCTGTTCGTGGCGCAGACCTCGTCCACCGAGCGCCGCGCCGCACGGATGGACACGATCCAGGGCTTCAACATCCGCTCTTGGCGCGACCGCGGCCTGAGCTATTGGGCGGTCAGCGATATCGGCGCCGACGAACTCAACGAGTTCGGCGAGCGGTTCGAGCGCGCGATGGGTGCGAACAAGGAGGGGTAACGCGCTCTCGCGCTTCAGTCATTGCGAGCGAAGCGTGCCCACGGTCTGTCCGGAGACGAACTGAAGCGGTGGGCACGGCGCCACGCGCCTTTGCCCACCCGACGCGAACATCACGCGGACTTGCGGATCGCGTTGTCGACCAGGGTTTTGCCGAGCGACCAGATCGCGCCGGGGACCTTGTGGCTCTGCGCGATGACGTCGTCGAAGGCGCGCTCGATCCAGGCGCAGTCCTCTTCGGTGATGGTCAGCGGCGGCAGCAGCTTGATCGTATGCAAGCCGTGGCCGGCGACCTGGGTCAGGATCTTGTGATCCTTGAACAGCGGCACCGTGATGAGCTGGCAGAACAGGCCCTTGTTGGCGCTCTCCAGCATGGTCCACGACGCCTTGAGGCGCAGCGATTTCGGCGGACCGAACTCGACGCCGATCATCAGTCCCTTGCCGCGCACTTCCTTGAGCAGCTCGTAGCCCGGCACCATCCGCGTCAGCGCCAGCCGCAGCTCGGCGCCGCGCTTGGCGGCGGCCTCCACCAGCTTCTCGGCCTTCATCACCTCGAGCGTGGCAATGCCGGCGGCCATCGCGAGGTCGTTCTTGGCGAAGGTCGAGCCGTGCACCACAGCGCGGTCCATGCGGTTGAAGATCTTGTCGAAGATCTGCTTGCGCGTCAGCAGCGCGCCGACCGGAACATGGCCCCCGGACAGCGCCTTCGACAGCAGCACCATGTCGGGTTCGACGTTCCAATGTTCCACCGCCAGGAACCGCCCGGTGCGGCCCATGCCGGTCTGGATCTCGTCGGCGATGAAGATGGTGCCGTATTTCTTGCAGAGCGCCGCGGCGCCGGGCAGGAACTCGTCGGAGGGCATGTTGACGCCCTTGCCCTGGATCGGCTCGACGATGAACGCTGCGATCTCGCGCGACGACAGCGCCTGCTCGAGCGCGGTGAGATCGTTGAAGGGGATCGCCGTGCAGCCCGGCAGCAGCGGCTCGAAGCCGTTGCGGAAGTTCGAATCATCGGTCAGCGACAGCGCGCCGTAGGTGAGACCGTGATAGGAGTGCCCGCAATAGACGATGCCGGGCCGGCCGGTCGCGCCACGCGCGAATTTGATCGCGGCTTCCACCGTCTCGGCGCCGGAATTGGCGAAGAACACCTTGTCCAGATACGGGACATATTCCAGCAGCCGCTCGGCAAGAACGCCCGCCAAGGTCGAGACGTCGAGCTGAACGAGATTCGGCAGATCGGTGTCGAGGACGCTTTTCAGCGCGGCACGCAGCGTCGGATGATTGCGGCCGATTGCAAAGACGCCAAAACCGCTGAGCAGATCAAGATAACGGGCGCCATCACGATCGTAGAGATATTGCCCTTGTCCCTTCTGGAACCCAACATCATATCCAATCGTCTTTAGAACGCGGACAAGCTGCTCGTTCAGATGCCGAGAGTGCATCGTGCTGCGCTGCGCTTGGCGCTCCACAAACATCTCGGAAACGTCTAGATTGGGTTTTAGCATCGGCTACATACTTCGGTTGATGGACGTGACGTCAACTGAAAACGCGCAATGCGGCGTTTTGCCCTCATTCGCACCATCAAAGCAAGCACGGGTTTCTGCCAATGTTGCATCGCCTTAGATATCTCATGTCGACGACACTAGCATACTCCGCAGTAGTGTTCGCAGCAGGAATTTCTTCCGCGCTCGCGGCCGACCCCACCGGCGACTGGCGGGTCGCCGACGGCGTCGCTAACATCCGAGTCGCACAATGTAATGGCAGCATGTGGGGCGTCGTGGCCTGGGAGAAGACCCCGGGCGGACGCGACAGCAACAACCCCGATCCGGCCCGCCAGAGCCGGCCGACGCTCGGCATGCCGATCCTGATCGACATGAAGAAGAAGCCCGGCGCAGACGCGTGGGAAGGCCAAGTCTACAACGCCAAGGATGGGCAGCTCTACAGCTCCACCATCACGCCGGTCGACCCCGATCACCTGGAGATCAAGGGCTGCGTGCTCGGCTTCCTGTGCGGCGGCGAGACCTGGACGCGGGTTGCTCCGCCGATCCCGTCGAGCCCCGTGAACAGCATGGCCAAAGGTACACAGAAACCAATCGCGCCGGCCCCTGCCCCGGCGGCCAAGACGACGACCGGCGTCGGCAGCGGCGCAACCGCATCGGCCAAGCCGGGACACAAGCCCGCGGACCAGGTCGGCGATATCTGCCTGCTGCCCGATATTGCGCGCGCCCGCTAATTGGCGTCCGTCACCCGAACAAAAAAGCGGCCGAGAGATCGGCCGCTTTTTCTATTCGGTGATCAAGAGCCCTCTTGCTCCTTGACCTCGCGAGGCTTGCCCATCAGGGCCGGCTGGAACAGCAGCACGGCGGCGAGCGTGGTGACCAGCGACAGCGCCAGCAGCTTGCCCATGCTGGACGTGCCGGGATGGCTCGACAGCCACAGGCTGCCGAATGCGGTCGCCGTCGTCAGTGCGCTGAAGAAGATCGCCCGGGTCAGGCTGGTCTGGAGCAAATTGGTGCGGCCGCCGCGCCACGCCACCACGTAGTAGATCTTGAACGCGACGCCAATGCCAAGCAGGAGCGGCAGAGCGACGATGTTGGCGAAGTTCAGCGGCAGCTTGATCAGCACGCAGATCTCCAACGTCACGGCGCCTGCGACCAGCAGCGGCACGATCGTCATCAGCACGTCGGTGAAGCGCTTCAAGGTCACCCACAGCAGCAGGCTGATCACGACCAGCGAGTAGATGCCGGCGTGGATGAATGCCTTCACGATCGTGTCACCTGACTTCAGGATCGACACCGGCCCGCCGATCGCATTGGGCTCGGCCGTCAGCACCGCGTTGGCAAATCGCCTGAGATTGTCGTTGTCATTCGGATCCCCCTTCGGCTGCGCCTCGACCCGAATCAGTCCGTCCTTGCTCTTCCACTGCGACACCAGCTCCGGTGGCAGGTTCGCGAGGCTGACCGGCTGCGCCTGCAGGGTGGCGCTGAGCTGCGCCAGCGTGATCTTCCACGGCTCGACGAACACCGCCTGCGCCTTGTTGCGCACCGCTTCGCTGGCGCCCGCGAGCCTGGCAAGCGCGTCGGCGAGCCGCCGCGACGCCACCGCGCCCGGCCCACTGATCTCGCCCGCGGTGCGCCGGAGATTGTCGACAGTCGAGTTCAGGGCGTCCACATTCTCCTTGTCGCTTGGCGCCGCATCGACCTGATCCGGATTGAGCGCAGGCCCCAGCACCTTCGCGCCCTGCGCGATCAGCTTCAGCTTGGCCGGCTGGTCCTCGGGGACGAAGCTGTCGAGCGACATCACGCGCGCCACTTCGGGGAGCTTCTCGAGCTTGGCCTCGATCGCCTTGGCCTCGGTCTCGGAGCGCGTCAGCACGTCGATCGCGTTGGCGCCCGTGTTCGGATCCTTTCGCAGGTCGAGATAGGTCGCGATCGACTCGGCGCGCGGATTGCGCAGGTTCATCGGGTTGAAGTCGAACTTCATGTAGTAGAGCAGCGGCAGGCCGGCGACGACCAGGCCGAGCGTGCCGACGATGATCGGCACCCGGTGCTTCTCCAGGAAATGATCGACCGGCGCCAGGAATGCGTAGCCGACCGGCTCCTTCTCGCCGGGCGGATTGAGAATCCTCAGCAAGGCCGGCAGCACCGTGATCGACGACAGGAACGCGATGATCATGCCCGCGCCGGCGATGGCGCCGAGCTCGGAGATGCCCTTGTAGTCGGTCGGCAGGAAGCACAGGAAGCCGGCAGCCGTCGCCATCGCCGCGAGCGACAGCGGCACCGCGGAGCGGCGCGCAGCTTCCGCCAGCGCCTCCGGCAGATTGTCGTTCTTGAAGCGCTCGGAACGGTAGCGCACGCTGAACTGGATGCCGAAATCGACGCCCAGGCCGATGAACAGCACGGCGAACGCGACCGACAACAGATTCAGGGAGCCGACCATCATCAGGCCAACGGCCGTGGTGAGGGCGAGGCCGATGAACAGGTTGATGAACACGGCCGAGATGATCTTGGCCGAATGCAGCGCCAGCCACAGGATGATCAGCACGACGACCACGGTGCCGATGCCGTTGACGACGGCGCCCTCCTGCACGGTGGCGTATTCCTCGTTGGCGATCGGCACCGGACCGGTCAGCCGCACGCGCGCGTGAAAGCGGTTGGGGAAATCGAGCTCGGCCGCGGCCTGCCGGATCGCATCGGTGGCGGCCTTGCCGGGCTCCAGGGCCTGGTAGTCGAGGATCGGCTTGAACTGGATGAAGGCGCGCTTGTCGCTGTCTTCGAGCGGCTTGTCGGAGATCAGCTGGCGCCAGGAAAAGGTCGCATCGCCCTTGTCGAGCACGGTCTCCACCGTCTGGGAGATGTAGTCGAACGGCCGTGCGGCATTGTCCAGCTTGACCTGGCCGCGCTTGACGCCGGCAAGGCCGGTCTCCAGCGCACCGGTCAGGCCGCGGATCGAGGGGTCCCCGGCCATGATCTCGACGAGCGGTGCCGCCGCCGCGAACTGGTCCGTGAGCTGCTTGACCTCCTCGGTCGGCAGGAACAGCAGGCCGTTCCTGGCGAAGAACTCGCCGCCGCCGAGCAGCTCGACCGATGAGAAGTTCGCGGTGTCGCCCTTGAGCTTCTTGGCGAGCGCATCGGCCGCCACACCTGTCATCTCGGGCGTCGCCGCTTCGACCACCGCCAGGATCATCCGATCGCGATCGAAGGCCTGCTCGTACTGCTGGTCGCGCTTGCGCCAGTCGAGCTCGGGCGAAATCAGCTTGTTGATGTCGGTATTGATGGAGAAATGACGCGCCGTATAGAAGCCCGCGCCTACGGAGAGCAGCAGGGCCGCAATCAATGTCGGCCAGGCAAACCGGGTGCAGGCCTTGACGATCGAGACGACAAACGTGGTCAGCACTTCGTGACTTTCTAATGTTTAGAGAGCTGGGCGGAAACGTCCGCTTCATGGCGGAGTTCCCCGATCAGGGCGAGCCCCGGACGCACACATCCTGAGCGGCGCCCCGACCCGGCCTGGCCCAACCTTGAAGACGAGGATGGTCCGTCGACGGCGGATCAGGTCGAACGATGCACGGAACCGTCGGGGCGGCTGATATAGCGGCTGTTCTCGGCGGTAAAGTGACGAACGAGTGAGAGCATAACCAACTCAATTGATTGATCTAATTTATAATTACCAAATTACCGGCAGCCTGTCGCGGGCTGTGTGCGACGTGTCACATGCGAGCCGCTTGCAGACCGGCTTTCTTCTTCGCTCGATTTTTGACACAAAGCCCTGCGTTTCCATCCGTGTGGCGGGCCATTGGGCATTCGCTGGTGCGATTATTGCAACCCTGTCGCACGCACGGAGGTGCCAGGTCGAAAGTGAGGCAATGTGGCTGGACGTCCAATGCAGGTGTATCTCGCGCAGCCGCGCGGTTTTTGTGCTGGAGTCGTGCGTGCGATCGAGATCGTGGAGCGCGCGCTGGAGAAGTATGGCCCGCCGGTCTATGTGCGTCATGAGATCGTCCACAACAAGCACGTGGTCGAGAGCCTGAAGGCCAAGGGCGCCATCTTCGTCGAGGACCTCTCCGAGGTCCCCCCGCGCGCCGTCACCGTGTTCAGCGCCCACGGCGTCGCCCGGACGGTGGAGGAGGAAGCGGCCGCCCGCGGGCTGCCGGTGCTCAATGCCACCTGCCCGCTGGTGACGAAGGTCCACAACCAGGGCAAGCGCTACATGTCCAAAGGCCGTACCCTGGTACTTATCGGCCATGCCGGCCACCCGGAAGTCGAGGGAACCATGGGCCAGGTTCCCGGCCCGGTCCACCTGGTGCAGAACGTGGCCGATGTGGCCACCCTGCCCCTGCCGGTCGATACCCCGCTGGCCTATATTACCCAGACCACGCTCAGCGTGGACGACACAAGAGACATCATTTTAGCCCTCCAAGCCCGCTTTACAGACCTTCAAGGTCCCGATATCCGGGATATCTGCTATGCGACACAGAACCGGCAATCTGCGGTAAGGGACTTAAGCAAGCTGGTGGACGTCATCCTGGTGGTGGGCGCCGCCAACAGCTCCAACTCGAACAGACTGCGCGAGATCGGCACCGAGGCCGGGGTCGCAAGCTATCTGATCGCTGATGGCAGCGAGCTCGATCCGGTTTGGCTGAAGGATGCCAAGGCCGTCGGCATCACCGCCGGCGCCTCGGCTCCCGAAGTTCTCGTCGACGACGTCATCGAAGCCCTGCGGCGCATCGGACCGGTCGAGGTCGCGGTGGTCCCGGGGCGGGAAGAAAACATCGAATTCCGCCTGCCGGCCGAATTGGTCGCGGGCTGATCGGTCCTCGTTTGGTCCAGAAAGAAGAGACGTAATGGCAATCCCCTTCCATAAGGAACTGCGTATCGGGGCCTATCTGATGAAGCAGAAGCTTCTCGGCCGGAAACGCTATCCGCTCGTGCTGATGCTGGAGCCGCTGTTCCGCTGCAACCTGGCGTGCGCCGGCTGCGGCAAGATCGACTATCCCGACGCGATCCTCAACCGCCGCATGAGCGCGCAGGAGTGCTGGGACGCGGCCGACGAGTGCGGCGCGCCGATGGTCGCCATCCCCGGCGGCGAGCCGCTGATCCACAAGGAGATCGGCGAGATCGTGCGCGGCCTGGTCGCCCGCAAGAAATTCGTCTCGCTCTGCACCAACGCGCTGCTGCTGGAGAAGAAGCTCGACCTGTTCGAGCCGTCGCCGTATTTGTTCTTCTCGGTGCACCTCGACGGCCTGCGCGAGCATCACGACAAGGCGGTGTCGCAGAAGGGCGTGTTCGACCGCGCCGTCTCCGCGATCAAGGCCGCCAAGGCGCGCGGGTTCACGGTGAACGTCAACGCCACGGTGTTCGACGGCCACCCCGCCGAGGAGATCGCCAAGTTCCTGGACTTCACCACCGAGCTCGGCGTCGGCGTCACCATGTCGCCCGGCTACGCCTATGAGCGCGCCCCGGACCAGGAGCACTTCCTCAACCGCACCAAGACCAAGCAGCTGTTCCGCGACGTCTTCAAGCTCGGCAAGGGCAAGAAGTGGAATTTCATGCATTCCGGTCTGTTCCTCGACTTCCTGGCCGGCAACCAGGAGTTCGAGTGCACCCCCTGGGGCATGCCTGCGCGCAACATCTTCGGCTGGCAGAAGCCCTGCTATCTGCTCGGCGAAGGCTACACCAAGACCTTCAAGGAGCTGATGGAGACCACCGACTGGGACTCCTACGGCACCGGCAAGTACGAGAAGTGTGCCGACTGCATGGCGCATTGCGGCTACGAGGCGACCGCCGCCAATGCGGCGCTGACCAACCCGATCAAGGCGATGTTCGTGTCGCTGCGCGGCATCAAGACCGAAGGCCCGATGGCGCCGGAGATCGACCTCTCCAAGCAGCGCCCGGCGCAATACGTGTTCTCGTCGGAGGTGCAGAAGCGCCTCTCCGAGATCCGTCACGACGAGGCGATCGAGGCGCAGCAGAAGGCCTCGACGGCCGCCTGATCTTCACGCTCTGATCAATCAAAAGGCCGCCGAGTGATCGGCGGCCTTTTTCATTGAACTGATCTGCGGATCGGAATGGACGTTACGCTCCGCGACGAGCAAACGGCTCACGCCTCGGCAGCGGCCAGCGTCTCGGTCTCGAGGAAATGCTCAGCCGCCAGCATGCCGCTCAGCAGCAGGTCGCGGGCGCCGCGCAGCGAGCGCAGGGCGCGATTGAACTCGATGCCCGTCGACACCAGGCCGCGCAGCACGGCCGGATTGCGGGCGACGCCGCGCAGGATCATCGGCAGGTCGATGTCGCCGTTGGGCTTGATGGCGTCCTTGGCAAGCGACGGGAGGGTGCGATGGGCGGGATCGGAGATCACCCGCAGCGCCGCGAACGGCAGCCCGTACTCGGCGGCATAGGCGGCGGCGATGTGGCTCTCCATGTCGACCGCGGCCGCGCCGGTCTTCATGCGCAGCGCCGCCTTGCGGGCCTGGGCCACCACCACCTCTTCGGCCCCGGCGAGCACGCCGCGCACGACGCGGCGCTTCTTCAGGGCGGCGCGGGCGATGTGCTCCTCGCGCAGCGACAGGCCCGACAGCCAGCGGGCATCGCCGGCGGTCACCTCGGTGGCGACGACGATGTCGCCGGCCTTGAGGCTCGGATCGAGACCGCCGGCCACGCCGAAGCTGACGACGCCACGGATCGAAGTCGGATCGAACACGGTGAGCAGCGAGCGCAACTGCCTGGGGTCGCTCGAGCTGCAGATCACCATCATGCCGGGCCCGGCAGCAATCCGGGCCTCCTGCACCAAGCCCGTCACGACCAAGACCGGCCGCGAATCAATCGGGCGATCCGCGGACGTGTCGTCCCCCATCCCCAACTTCACAATCCGACCCCTGACACCTTCTCGGACGTCGCGTGATCCGACGTCTCCGTCTCTTGTTCCAAAGCCTCAGCCACGGCGGCGCCAGAGCGGAAAGGCCTTAACAAACCGAGGATTACGCAGAAAAAATCCGCGAGGAAACCCCGTTTGCGCCGCACTGCACCGGCACCTGATGCGTTTTTTGCCCGGTGTTGCCATTTGGCCCCGCCGATCCCTGTTCCGCCCTGGAACAGATTGCGCCGGTGCCACCGGGCGTGGAACTTTAAGCAAGAACCACGCCACGAAAATGTGAGACTCACGGCAGGCGGCATGACGGCGCGGCCAGATTCGGCCGCCCCTGCGCCGGTCAGCCGTGCCCGAGCAGGAGATTCGCAGCGCGGTCGCCGGAGCGCACCGAGCCTTCGATGGTTGCCGGCAGGCCGGTATCGGTCCAGTCCCCCGCCAGAGCGAGATTGCCGAACGCCGTCTTCGCTCCCGGTCGGAGCGCGTTCTGCTCGGGCGTCGCCTCGAAGGTGGCGCGACGCTCGCGCACGATCTGCCACGGCGGCAGCTCGGCCGTGATGCCGGCGGCCTTGCAGACGTCGGTCCAGATCGCGGCGGCGAGCTCCTCGCGCGGCATGTCGACGAGGCGATCGCCATTGCTGATGGTGACCGAGAGCCGCTGCGGGAAGGCGAACAGCCACTCGACCAGGCCGCCGACAACCCCGAGCAGAGCTGGTGCATCGCGCGGCGGCGTGATGCGGAAATGGGCATTGACGATGGCACGATATTTCGTCGGCCCCGTGAGCCCCGGCAGCAGGGCCATCGCCGGCCGCGGCGGCACGGCGAGCACCACGACATCGGACGGACCGAGCGCGACGGTTTCATCGCCGCCGAACCTGAGCCCGGTGACGCGACCACCCGCATCGTCGAGGCCGCGCAGCTCGCGGCCGATCCGCACGCTGCCGCCCTTGCCTTCCAGGAATTTCACGGCCGGATCGATCAGCACGCCCGACAGGCCGTCGCGCGCGATCAGCGGCCGGCAGGCCTGGCCGCCGGCGAGCAAGGTCTCGCGGACGATGGCGCCGGCCAGCCCCGCCGACCCTTCCGGCGGATCGCAGTTCAGCGCCGCAAGCAGCAGCGGCTGCACCAGACGGTCATACAGCGTACCCTTGCAGGGAATCGTGCTGCCGATCGTCCTGGACGTACCGGCCCAGATCAGCGGCGACAGCGCGAGGTAGTCGCCGAGCTTGGTATCCGGCACGCGGCGGCCCTCGTCGAACACCCACAGCGGCAGGCGGCCGTTGCCGAGATCGAGCAGCCAGCGCTGGCCGCTCCGGATGTCGACGAAGGCGAACTGCGCCTTCTCCGGCCCGACCAGCCCCGCTTCCGAGCCGATCGCGCGGGCATAGGACAGCACGTGATGATTGGCCGACAGCAGCAAATGGTTGCCGTTGTCGATCACCAGGTCGGTCGCGGCGTCGTAATAGGACCGGCAGCGGCCGCCGAGCTGCTGCGTCGCCTCGTGGACATGGACGATGTAGCCCGCATTGGCGAGCCGCACGCCGGCGGAAAGGCCGGACACGCCGGCGCCGATGATGTGAGCTGTCTTCTGCATCAGATGATTGCGTAACGAAGGATGATGCCGATCTTCGTGAGCTTGCTCACGCGGACGGGCTCGCGCGGCAGCGCGAAGCCTCGCTCGAGCAAGAGGTCGAACACGGCACGATAGTATTTTGACATGATCCGCGGCGCCCGCACGGCGCGCCGGCGATTTCGCCGCATGATCTCGTCGGCCTTCTCGAAATGCGTCTTGGCCCTGACCGCAACCGAGTTGCAGACCTTCGGCAGCGCGCGCTCCTGCGTGACCTTGACCGGATCGTCGCCGGTGATGCCGGCGAACAGCAGCGCCTCGCGCGGCAGGTACAGCCGGCCGATCGCCGCGTCCTCGTCGATGTCGCGCAGGATGTTGGTGAGTTGCAGCGCGCGGCCGAGATGATGGGCAAGCAGGATGCCGTCCTCCTCGGGCATGCCGAAGATGCGCACCGAGAGCCGGCCAACCGCGCTCGCCACGCGATCGCAGTAGAGGTCGAGCGTCGCGAGATCGGGCGCGCGGATCTCCTGCGGCACGTCCATCTCCATGCCGTCGATGATGGCGAGGAAGTCCTCGCGCTTCAGCCCGAAGGTCTTCACCGAGCTGACATAGTCGCGCAGCCGCGGCGGCGGGTTGCCCTGGTACAGCGCGTCGATGTCGTCGCGCCATTTCTGTAGCGCCGCCAGCCGCTCGGGCCGCGGGCCGTCGGAATCGGCGATGTCGTCGACCTCGCGGCAGAAGCTGTAGACCTGGAACATCGCGTCGCGCTGGGCGCGCGGCAGGATGCGCATGGCGGCATAGAACGAGCTGCCGGAGGCTGCCGTGCCGTGATCGATATTGTCTGCGGTTGCCTCGAGGGTCATGCGCCGGCTGCCGATTTGGTGACGGGATGACGCCCGGCCACGCGGCGGCCGATCTCGCCCATGACCGACGTGAAGGTGAGACCGAGCATGCCGACGGGCGACAGGTGCACGCGCTCGCTCAGCGGATCGCGCACCTTCAGCAACGCCACGATGCGGTCGGCGAAAGCCTGGATCACGGCGATCTCCAGTCCGAAGCGGAAATCCTTGACGCCGCTGTTGAGGTCCCTGCCCTCATCGAGCAGCGCCGCGTTGCGCACCGCGAGCTTCTGCAGGCAGGTCAGCAGAGGCGGCGGCGACTTGGCCTCGCCGAGCATCTCGACGGTCGCGCCGGCTTCCGCCAGCGCATCGCGCGGCAGATACACGCGGTTGAGCGCCTTGTAGTCCTTGCCGCAGTCCTGCAAATGATTGTTGATCTGCAGGCCCGCACAGATCGCGTCCGAGGCCGGCCAGGTCGCGGTGGACTCGCCGTGCACGTCGAGCATGAAGCGTCCGACCGGCATCGCCGAGTAGCGGCAGTAGTGGATGACCTCGTCCCAGTTCTCGTAGCGCAGCTTGGTCACGTCCATCCGGAAGGCAACCAGCAGATCGAGCGCGTGCCGGGGCGGCATGCCGCGCTCGGCGAGCGCCCGGCGCAGGCTGACGGCGACGTCCTGGGTCTCGCCGGTCCCGGTCAGCTCGGCTTCGAGCAGATCGAGCAGCCCCAGCTTCTCGTCGCCCGGCAGGCTCGGATGGTCGGCGATGTCGTCGGCGGTGCGCACGAAATTGTAGAAGGCGAGGATCAGCGCCCGGTGCTCGGGACGGATGATCCACGACGCCACCGGAAAGTTCTCGTCCCGGTGTGTCTTGCCGGATCGCAAATCGCTCGCGGTGGTCATGGACGAAACAGCTATCAGGTTGAAAGGGCGCTACCGAAAACAATGCCCGCCGCTTCGCTCATGCGAACGGATTGCTCGCCCCATATAGGCGAAGATCCCGCCAAAACCAATGCAATCGATGTCGGGCAGTCCATAGGACCGAACCGCCGGCCTCCCCTGAGGGGCGGGCCGGCGGTCGTTAACCAAGGGAGTTCGGAAACAACCGTTCCGAACGGCAACCGCTTACTGGTTGTGGGTCTTCAGAACCTGGTCGCAGGCCGGGCTGATCTTGGGCCGGTTCTCCTTGAGGCACGCCAGAATGGTGAAGTCACCCTGATCGATGACGGCACGGCAGAACTTCTGAACGTCACGCGTGCAGGCCGCCTGCTCTTCGGGCGTGCCGCCGCGGCCTTGCGCGAACGCACCGGTGGAAACGGACACCGACGACAGCAGGGAAAGTGCCAGGAAAATCTTACGCATCGTGTTCCTTCATTTTGACAGCGGAGGAGACCTCCCGGATCGCCGATGCTGCCCGGGAAACACCTGTTTGGTTTGGCAAGGACCGCAAGCCCCCCAGCGCCGGAGGTACGCTGCCAAATGCGGCCAAATTTGCGCCCTATGATCCCGAGCGGATCAAGCTCGGAGATCACAGCTTTGGCACAAACAAGGCGTTGATACTAGGGCGTTATTCTCGGAACACGTTTTTCGCATTTGGCTGTTGCAAGCATGCCGCGCGGACCGTTAGATGCAGCGCCGTCGAGGCGGCTTGCGTGCAGCCGTCTTGCGAGGACGACCATTCGGCGCCGACCGGTCGCACGGCGTCGGCGGGCATCATGGCATCCGGTCGCAGCGCCCGACCGGCCGTCATTTGAACCTAACCTTCGGCGAGAACACCAAGTGTTCGAAGCGGCGGCATACGCCGACACAGCGGTGTCATTTTGGATGGGAAACTCGATATGAAACTGTTCGGCTCATCTTTCTCGGGGCACGTCATCAAGGCCGCCGGTCTCGGAGCGGCACTGTTCGTGGCGGCGACCGCAGTTCAGGCTCAGTCGGGCCCCTTCGCCGGCTTCGACGGCTCGTGGTCGGGCAACGGCACGGTCGCGCTGTCGGACGGCACCACCGAGCGCATCCGCTGCAAGGCCAGCTACAAGGTGGCCGGCGCCAATCTGAAGCAGAGCCTGCAATGCGCCAGCGACAGCTACAAGTTCCTCCTGTCCAGTGACGTCACCAGCCAGGGCGACCGCATCTCCGGCAACTGGAGCGAATCCAGCCGCAACGTGAACGGCGAATTGCAGGGCACCGCCGGCAACGGCCAGATCGACGTGTTCGTGCAGGCCGCCGGCTTCGCCGCCAGCATCACCCTGAGGACCAGCGGCAACAAGCAGGTCGTGCAGATCTCCTCCAAGGGCGAGATCCGCGGCGTCAACATCACGATGTCGAAGACCTGATCCTTGGACCGGAGCGCGTCGCGCGCTGACGGGCAGTCGAATGCGCAAACGGCCCTGACAATGTCAGGGCCGTTTTGTTTTGCGGTGCTTCCGCAACCCTCGGATACGAATGAGACCCGCCGCTGTCGTCGCCCGGCTTGCCGCCTTCGCTAAAGCTCCGGCGCGCCCTTGAACTCATAGCCGCGTCGAAGCCGAAGGCGCAGACGGGACCGGGCGACCCAGTCTTCCAGAGGCTGTCGTGATTGAACCGATAGGCCGCGGCGTACTGAATCACCCGCTTTCACGGGTGATGACGGCCTGGTTTACGCAATAGCCTGGGCTAAAGCGGCTTGCGCTTCAGCTTCTGCGACAGGTTGATCAGGAACATCGCGGTCGGGCGGAGGATGAAGAGGTCGGCAAACAACGCCGCCACCATCGAGAACGCGCTGAGCCAACCGAACAGCCGCAGCGACGGCAGATCCGAGAACACGGTGACGACCAGGCCGCAGGCCAGCACCACGGTGGTGAGGATCAGCGCCGGTCCGACCAGCACGGTGGCGCGCTCCACTGCGACGGCGGCACTGACGCCGGGCGCGCTTTCCATCCGCAGCCGGTTCAGGAAGTGGATAGTCGCCGACAGGCCAAGGCCGAAAGAGACCGTGAGCGCCACCACGCTGGCAAATTGCAGCCCCTCCCCCATTGCCCACAGCACGGTACCCGACATCACGACAGGGAAAATGCCGGGCAGGATGCAGGCGAGCATGACGACCCAGGACCGGAAGGCCAGCCCGATGAACATCGCCACCAGCGCGAACTCGATCGTCAGCCCATGGTTGAGCTTTTCGATCATGCCGGCGGAGTTGCGCGCGGCGATGGCGGCGAGACCGGTAACGGCGATTTCATAGCCGGGATGCTTCTTTCTCACCGCATCGAGCTCGCGGTCGAGCTTGTCGACCACCGGCAGCAGCTGGCTGGAATCGACATCCGGCACACGGCCGGCGACCACGACGGCGTCCTGCTCCTTGTCGATGAAGCGGCGCACGAGGTGCTCGGGGATCAGATTGACGTATTCCTGCAACGTCGCCGTATCCGACGAGCCGGCCTTCTCGGCCAGCCAGCGCCGGAGCGTCTCGACCGACCAGACGTTGCCGACACCAGCGGTCTTTTCGACGGTGGCATGGACGTCGGCGATCGCCTGCAACGTCTCCGGCGCATAGAGCGAGGCGCCCTTCGGAAACTGGATGAGCACGTTGACCGGATTGGCGCCGGTCAGCTTGGCATCGAGCCGGTTGCTTGCTGCAACCGCCTGCTGCTTGTCCGGCACCTGGTCGGCGAGGCGATAGCGCGGCTCCAGGGTCGAATACACCACCGCGAGCGAGCCGACGAACAGCACCGCGATCAGGCTGAACAGGCCGGGACGGCCGACCATGCGCACCGCGATCCAGTAGCAGAAATTGCGCAGCGCCTGGACGCCGGCGTCGGCGCCCTGGAATTTGACCGCGAATGTCTTCTCGTTGCGCACCAGCAGCACGCCGAACACCGGCACCAGCGACAGCACCGCGACCAGCGCGATGATGGTGGCTGCGAGCCCCGCCTCGCCGAACTTGCGGATCAGGTCGCTGTCGGAAAACTGCAGGGCGATGAAGGAAATGCCGGCGGTGGCGTGGGTCAGCACGCAAGCCGGGCCGACGACCAGCACGGCGTTCTTGAACGCCGTCACCTTGTCCTGCCCCGCGATCAGGCGGTCGCGGGCGGCGAAGGTAAGCTGCATCGAATCGGAGAAGCTGATGACCATGATGAGCGGCGTCATCACGTTCAGGAACATGTTGAGATTGAAATTGGCCCAGCCGAGCGCGCCGAGCGCGAGCATGATCGCGATCAGCGGCGGAAACGCCGCTGCGATCATGAAGGAGACCTTGCGGAAGAAGATGATGGCGATGATGCAGCCGGCGAGAATGCCGAGAATGTTGTAGGTCAGCCCGTCACGTTCCACCGCGTTGCGGATCTCGAGCTGCATGACCGGCACGCCGGAAAGCTGGACATTCAGGCCGGTGTCGCCGAGGTCCTCCGCCATCAGCTTCCGGATGTCGCCCACCACCTTCCCGAGATCGTTCGAGGCCACCACCTTGGGCTCGAGCGACAGCACGATCAGGGCGAGCGTACCGTCCTCCGACAACAGCTTGCCGCGGATGATCTCGTTCGACTTCACCGTTTCGATGAACTTGTCGTAGGCCTCGCCCTCCGGCAGATCCGACGGAAACAGCGCGGCCGGCAGCTTGCCGGGCGCCGGCGCCTGACGGGCCGAGAACAGCGACACCAGGCCACGGGTACCCTCGACCAGTTGCAGGTCGGTCACGAAGTCACGAAGCTTCTCGAGGTTCTGGCGGGCCAGCAGGGTCTTGCCCTCGACCACGACGAGGACGTCGAATTCCTCGGCCGGGAACTTCTTCGTCACCTCCTCGTACTGGTGGAATTCCTTGCTGTCGGAGCGAAACAGCTGGCTGAGCGAATCGTCGATCTGGATGCGCTTGATGCCGAACACCGCCGCCACGATGAGGACGAGCAGGACGACGCAGGAGAAGATCGGCGCCTTGACCGCGAGGAGGCCGAGTCGTTCGATGCCAAAAGCGATGCTGTCGGCCGGCCGGTGCTCGACCTTCTCGACATGGACTTCGTTGTCGTGCCTGACTTCCAGCATGCGGTGTCCAGTGGTTGGGGTGCGGCCCAATTCTGAGGGCCTGAGCGCATAGGGCAGAAATAAGGCCGCTCAGCGAAGCAGAGATGACCGCATTGTGGCCCGCAGCCCAAGCTAATCCTTGAAAACACGTGAAAATTCGTCGAGGCGATCTAGCAGGGTTCACTCCCCGGCCGCAACCATGCGCGGCCACACAATACGGCGAGCCGCCACGGCTTCCGATCACGCCACGATTCTGCCGTGCTTGAAAAGAGCGTGGATGGCCCCGACGGACGCGGGGCCTCGAAACCTGAACGACTCAAGGACCGGTATCCGACCGAGCCGTCCCTTGCTCTGGGCAGGCCGCGAGCCGGTGCTGGCGAGCACCACCCGCCGCCCCCAGTTCCACAGAGGACCATCACCCTGCGGGAAGGGCGGCCTCGCGCAGCCGGATCGAGTAGTTCGACGCGTTCTGATGCCCGCGCGAGGCGGCGCGCGCAAACATGATGAGGTGATGCGCGATCAGCGCCACGGCGATGAAATTCTCGATCTCGCCTCGCTTGAGCTGGCTCCAGGCAAAGCGCCAGAACGGCCGCTTGTAGTCGCCGAGCACGCCCACCTTCCAGAAAATCTTGCCCATCATGACCAGGCCGCGCCTGATGTTCGGCCAACTCTTCATCTCGTCGCTGACCGGCACCTCGATACGGTTGGCGTAGGTGGTGTCGCATTGGTGCTTGTAGCGCGCGAACAGCCGCTCCGGCTCATAGGCCACCTCCATGCAGCGCCGCCACGCCGTGACCACCTCGTCATAGGGCATCAGGAATTTCACGTTGGAGTCGCGACCGTCATCGTGGACCAGCCTACCCTCGCGCTCGAGGCGGTCCCACAGGGGCGTCTTCGGCAGCGCCTGCAGCAGATTGATCGTGAGCAGCGGGATCCGGCTCTCCTCGACGAACTGCAGCAGCGCGTCCGCGGTCTGCGGCGTGTCGGTGTCCAGCCCCATGATGATACCGGAGACGACCTCCATGCCGTAGCTGTTGATGGTCCTGATCCCCTCCAGGATCGGCACCATCATGTTGTGATCTTTCTGCATCGCCGTCAGCGCATCCGGATCGGGCGTCTCGATGCCGCAGAAGATGGTGATGAAATAGGCCTCACGCATCTTCTCCAGGATCTCGGGCCGCTTGGCGATGTTGAGCGTGGCCTCGCAGGCGAGCCGCATCACATAGCCGGTGCGCTTCTGCCATTCGATCAGATGCGGCAGCAGCTCCGTCGCGGCTTTGCGGTTGCCGATGAAGTTGTCGTCGACGAAATAGACCGAGCCGGTGACGCCGCATTCCCTGAGCTTGTCCAGCTCGGCGATGATCTGCTGCGGCGACTTGATGCGCGGGTTGCGCCCATAGAGGCCGGGGATGTCGCAGAACTCGCACTGATAGGGGCAGCCGCTGGAATACTGGATACTGCCGAGAAAGTACTTCTTCACCTCGGCGAGCTCGTAGGCCGGCACCGGGAAATCCGTCATCGCCACCCGCTCGTTGGTCCGCAGCACGACCTGCTGCGCAGGCCGTGACGA
This sequence comes from Bradyrhizobium sp. SZCCHNRI2009, assembly GCF_032485115.1. Classification (NCBI taxonomy): domain Bacteria; kingdom Pseudomonadati; phylum Pseudomonadota; class Alphaproteobacteria; order Hyphomicrobiales; family Nitrobacteraceae; genus Bradyrhizobium; species Bradyrhizobium sp. SZCCHNRI2009. Next base: position 516,163 of record NZ_JAUEUH010000001.1, on the reverse strand, counting down.
ATCCCGCGCCAGCCGCGCGATCAGCTCGTCGGTCGCATCACCGAGCTCGCCGACATGCAGATAGTCGAAGCTCGGGTAGTAGTCCGGACAGGCGCTGACCGAGGGGCCGCCGAGCGCGACCGGCAGGTCGAACGCGTGCGCCCGCTGGCAGATGTCGTTCATCTGCTGACGCTGGATGTGCATGCCGCTGACGAACACCGCTTCGGCCCATGAGAAATCCTCGTCCTGCGCCGGGCGGATGTTCTCATCGATGAAGCGCACCTGCCAGGAACCCGGAAGATAGGCCGCGATCAGCAGCAGCCCCTGCGGCGGCATGAAAGCCTGGATGCCGTCGGTGAGCGGATAGGCATGCTCGAAGGTTCCGAACGACGAGGTGTAGCGCGGAAACACACAGAGAATGCGACGTACCGTTTCGATGCCCTCGAATCTCATCGACTGCCCCTCGCGACAACCCGCTAACCGGTTACCTTACGGCCGAAGATAAGGCTTCGCTACCCCTTCCGGAAAAGTTGAGTGCGATCGCGCCTTCCGCTCCTGTCGCAAGGCGCGAGGTCCCGCCGCGTGCCAGATGCTCACGCTGCCTGGCATGATCAGACGCGACCTGACGAGGCGACCTGATCCGATGCATCGCAATACGGATGGCGGAATGCGAAGGGCGATCCAAAGTTCCAATCGGATGGATAATTGATCGGTCGAGCGCGACGACTGCTCCCGCCTGTCTCCGACCGACGAACCAATTGCGGAGCGCGCGTGCGCGGCCACTGGTTTGCAATGCATTTGCAGGGGAACGAGGAGCCTCGAAATGGCGCATGCCCTCCGTAGTCGACCGGATGCCCCGACGCCCTCCCCTGCTGCGGAGCACCAACTAATCGATTGAAACGCCAAGCAAAGTACGCTGTGGTTGCATAATACTGACGGTGTCCACTTAACGCTTTCTCCATGAAGGTTTTGCATAACTATTAACAATCAAGCGCCTCCTCCGTCGTAGCAAAAACTCGCGGTATCTCACCTCATGACCTCAAGCCCGACGTCAACGAAGACGGCCACGCGCCAATCCATCGCAGTCAAGCTCTACGCAATCTTTGCGTTGTTTGCGCTATTGACCGCCGCAATCACCTGGCTGTCCGACTACAACTCGCGGCGAGCCACGGAGCTCATCAAAGCCATCGAGACAGCCAATCTCGCCGCTCACAACGTTCAGCTGGTCAACGGCCTTGTCTATGCCGTCGTCATGGAGTCGCGCGGCGTCTACATGTCGACAGACCCCGCCGTCGTGAAGCAATACGGCAACGGCTTGCTCAAGTTCAATGCCGACATCCTGAAGGTCGTCGACAAGTGGCAGGCGATCGTCCAGGCCGACGACGCCCAGCAATTCGCAACGTTCAAGAAGCGGATCGAGCAGTTCGTCGAATTCCGCGCCGAACTGGTCCGCCGCGCCAATGAAATCAGCCCGGCTGCGGGACGCGAGTGGGGCGACAACGATGCCAATCGCTCCGTGCGCAAGGCGCTCAACACGGATCTCGAGGCGCTGTCCAAAGTCTATGTCGAGCGCGCAGGAAAGATCGCCGAGGAAACGGCGCTGAACAACAAGCTCTCGCTCGTGCTGACCGGTCTTGGCGGCCTGATGCTGGTTCTGGTCGCAGCCGGCGTGGTGATCATCGCCCGCTCGATCGCTCGGCCGCTGTCGCAGATCACCGATACGATCCGCCAGGTCGCGACCGGCGCCGAGAACGTCGAGGTGCCGCATGCCGGACGGGCCGACGAGATCGGCGAGCTCGCCCGCGCCATCGGCGTGTTCCAGCAGGCGATGGCCCATAACCGCGACCTCAATGTCCAGGTCTCGCAGGACTCGGAAATCCGCGAAGCCCGGGCCCGCCACATCGAGACCGCGGTCGAGCAATTCCGCACCGCGATCGGCAGCGTGATGCGGACCGTCACCGAGAACGCCGCCGCGATGCGCCAAACCGCCGAGATGATCACGCGGCTGACGGCCGATGCCAACGAGCGCGCGGTCACCGCGGCCGGCGCCACGTCGCAGGCCTCGACCAACGTCTCCGCCGTCGCCAGCGCCGCCGAGGAGCTGTCGACGTCGGTCGAGGAGATCGGCCGGCAGATCCGGCAGTCGGCCGGCGCCGTCGAGCAGACCGGCCAACGCACCGAGAAGTCGGTCACGGAGATCGAGGGCCTTGCCGCCGCCACCCAGCGCATCGACGGCGTACTGACCCTGATCCAGACCATCGCCGAGCAGACCAATCTCCTCGCGCTGAATGCGACCATCGAGGCCGCCCGCGCCGGCGAGGCCGGCCGTGGCTTTGCCGTGGTCGCTCACGAGGTCAAGGCGCTGGCCGGGCAGACGGCCAAGGCGACCGAGGAGATCAGCCAGAACGTCGGCCTGATCCAGGCCTCGACCAAGACCGCGGTCGACGCCGTCCGCGAGATTGGCCAGGCGGTCCGCGGCATCAACGAGATCACCTCGAACATCTCCAATGCCATCCAGCAACAGGACCAGGCGACGCGGGAGATCTCGACCAACGCGCAGTCGACCGCCCAGGGCAACCAGACGCTGGTCATGAACATCGACTCGCTCCGCGACGCCATCAGCGAGACCTCGACAGCCGCCGCCTCCGTCCTGTCGGCGTCCGGCGACCTCAACGCGACCGCGCAGACGCTCGCCAACGAGGTCGAGAAGTTCTTCCAGAACCTCCGCTCGGGTCCGTCTGCGGAGATGCGGCTGCGCAAGGCGAGCTGACGGCGGCGAGCCATCGGTTGCGGAAATCGCCCCCACAAGACGTGATCCGTTCCGACACCGGAACCGTTTCTTGGTTTTTGGAGAGCCATCGTGCGCCAGACAGCCAAGAAACTTCCGTTCGCCTGCGACCCGGTTGCGGTCACCCAGGATGACGTCGAGGACGCCATCCGCACCATCCTGACCTGGATCGGCGAGGACCCGTCACGCGAGGGTCTATCCGAGACCCCGGCCCGCGTCGCGCGGGCCTACAAGAGCTATTTTTCCGGCTATGAGCAGAACCCCGAGGAGTATCTGCGCAAGACGTTCGAGGAGACCGCCGGCTACGACGAGATGGTGCTGTTGCGGAACATCCCGTTCCAGAGCCATTGCGAGCACCACATGGCGCCCATCATCGGCCGCGCCTGGGTCGGATACGTGCCGCGCAACCGCGTGGTCGGGATTTCCAAGCTCGCCCGGGTCGTCGAGGCCTATGCCAGCCGGCTGCAGATCCAGGAACGCATGACCGCCGAGATCGCCAACATCATCGACGAGGTGCTGCAGCCGCAGGGCGTGGCGGTCGTGATCAAGGCAGCCCATCACTGCATCAGCTCGCGCGGCGTCAAGAAGCACGGCGTCGATCTCACCACCAGCCGCATGCTCGGCTGCTTCCGCACCGACCCGATGAGCCGCCAGGAGTTCCTGGCGATGGTCAATTCCGATCTGAAGGATTGAGGGGCACGGAAAATCGTCCGCCCGCTGTGATCCAGCCGTCCATGAGCCACGTTATCCGGGATCAAGCATGCGTGCCGGGGACCATGACCACGCGATGAGAGCGGCTGGATTAGCGCAATGGAACGTGGCATCGTCCCGGCATCGATTTGCACGGGCCTTGGGCGCCCGTACCAAGGTGAATGTGAGCAGAGGGCCGAAGGCGACTGTGGATTGGGCTGAATTGATCGGACGCGTCGCCGCGCGCGGCGACCGCGAGGCGTTCAAGGCCCTGTTCGCGCATTTTGCGCCCCGCATCAAAGGTTTCCTCATCAAGACCGGCTGCAACGCCGACGACGCCGAAGAAATCGCCCAATCCACCATGGTGGCGGTGTGGACGAAGGCGGGGCAATTCGATCCGTCGACGGCCGGCGCGGCCGCCTGGATCTTCACGATCGCGCGCAACCAGCGGATCGACGCGGTGCGCAAGGCCGCCCGCGACAGCCGGCTGAGCAGAGAAGTGGGGCGCGACGAGGAAGCCGATCCGACGCCCGCAGCCGACCAGATCGTCTCGCGTGTCGAAGATGCCACACGGGTAGCGGCCGCGATCGAAAGATTATCGGCGGAGCAATCCACCGTGATCCGCCTGTCGTTCGTTGAGGAACGACCGCATTCGGAAATCGCGGCGGTGCTCGGCCTGCCGCTGGGTACGGTAAAGTCACGAATCAGACTGGCGATGAATCGCCTGAGAGACCTGTTGGACGACGCGACATGACGATCAGCCACCACCCGCCGGAAGACCTGCTGGCCGACTTCGCCACTGGTGCGCTCGACGAGGCCGAGCGGCTGGTCGTCGGCGTCCATGTCGCCGATTGCGGCCGATGCCAGCGCTTCGTCCGCGCCATCGAGCAGCTCGCCGGCGCCTCGCTGGACGCGGCCGAGCCGATCGCGACGGGCGCGGATGCTTTCGATGCCGTGATGGCCCGCATCGATCGACGCCCGCAGGCGGCGCCGCAGGTGAGCGAGGTCGCCGAGCACGATCCCGAGCTCGCGGACCTGCCCGAGATGGTCAAGCGCTGCAAGATCGGCAAGCGCCGGCGCGTGGCACCCGGCATCAGCATGCGCCCGATCCTGCTGCCTGGCACCGGCAAATCGCGCGCCTTCCTGCTGCGCTCGGAGCCAGGGGCGCGGATGCTGGAGCATACGCATTCCGGCAATGAGCTGACCTGCGTGCTGAAGGGCAGCTTCAGCCATCTCGGCGGCTATTACGGACCCGGCGACTTCGACTATGGCGACGACGAGGTCGACCATCGTCCGGTGGTCGGTGACGAGGGCCCCTGCCTCTGCCTCGTCGCCATGACCGGCGACCTGCGCATGCACGGCCTGCTCGGCCGCCTCATCAGCCCCTTCGTCCGGCTCTGAGCTCTGATCGCATCGTGGCGTGCCGCCGCGGAGCAATCAAGACGAGCTAGATCGGCTGGACGATTCGCCACTTCCCTCCGCGCGATACCGACAGCACGCTGGCGGTGATCCGCATCTGACTCTGACCCGTTTCCGTTCAGAGAGAGCGCATGGAGGAGAATGATGCGATCAGCAAGCGCGGATCAGAAGGGTTGCGTCGCGCATCTTGGCAGCCTGCTGGCCCGTGCCGGACGCAACGATGAGCAAGCCTTTGCCGAGCTCCATGCTGCAACGATCTTGAAGATGCGGAAGACCGTGCGCGCCTTGCTGCCGTCCGCGGCTGACCTCGACGACATCCTGCAGGATGGCTACCTGAAGATCTGGCGGCATGCCGCGAGCTTCGACCCGACGCGCGCCTCGCCCATCACCTGGATGTGCAGCATCATGCGCAACACCGCGATCGACGCGCTGCGCGCCACCGGCGTGCCGACCTCGGAGCTCGATGAGGCCCTCGCGATCCCCGATCCCGCCGACAGCGCCGCCGACGAATTCGACTACGCGCTGGCGGAACCGATCGCCCGCGAGGCGCTTGGGCGGCTGCCGGAGGAGCGCCGACGGCTGCTGGCGCTCGCCTATCTCGAGGGCGAAAGCCGGACGCGTCTGTCGGAACGGTTTGGCGTGCCGGTCGGCACCATCAAGACCTGGCTGCATCGCAGCCTGCTCACGGTGCGCAAGGACTGTCTTGGCCAGGCCCACGCGGTTACCGCGGCGGCCGCCTGATCGGCTGCATGGCGTGATGACCAAGGTCCCATGACCAGGACACGTGCCGTAAGACACCTTGTCATCGTGCTGGGCGACCAGCTCGATGCGGACTCGGCGGCCTTCGACGGCTTCGACCCGGAGCAGGACGCCGTGCCGCAGATGGAGGTCAGCGACGAGGCCAGCTACGTTCCGCAGCACAAGATGCGCATCGCGTATTTCTTCGCGGCGATGCGCCACTTCCGCGCCGATCTCGAGAGCCGCGGCCGCACCGTCCATTACGTCCGGCTCGATGATCCCGCCAACACCGGCGCACTCGACAGCGAGATCGCGCGGCATCAGGCGGCGCTGCGGCCTGCGGCGACCATCGTGCTGGAGCCCGGCGATTTTCGCGTGCGCGAGGGCTTGCGCAAGCTGCCGCAGCGGCCCGACATCCGCGCCGACCGCCACTTCCTGTGCACGGCGGAGGAGTTCGACGCCTTCACCGAGCGCCATCCGCGCCCGATCATGGAGACGTTCTACCGCGCGATGCGGCGCAAGACCGGCATCCTGATCGACGAGAGCGGCCGCCCGGTCGGCGGCAGCTGGAATTTCGACGCCGAGAACCGCAAGGGATTCGGCAAGTCGCGCCCGCCGATCCCCGTCGCCAGATCCTATGCGCCCGACGCGATCACGCGCGACGTGCTCAAGCTGGTCGCGGCGCGCTTCTCCAACAGTCCCGGCAAGCTCGACCGCTTCGACCTGCCGGTGTCGCGCGTCGACGCGCTGACCGAGCTTTCCGATTTCGTCGCCTGGCGCCTCTCCTTGTTCGGCACCTATCAGGACGCGATGCTGAGCGACGAGCCGTTCCTGTATCACTCGCGGCTGTCGGGCGCGCTGAACCTGCACATGCTGAATCCGCGCGAAGTGGTCGCGGCCGCGCTTCAGAGCCGCAACGCGCCGCTGAACGCGCTCGAGGGCTTCGTCCGCCAGATCATCGGCTGGCGGGAATTCGTGCGCGGCATCTATTGGCAGCGCATGCCTCACTACGCCGATGAGAACGCGCTCGACGCCGGCCTGCCGATGCCGCGCTTCTACTGGACCGGCGAGACCGAGATGCGCTGCCTGGCGCAGGCGATCGGCCATACCATCGATCACGCCTATGCGCATCACATCGAGCGGCTGATGGTGCTCGGCCTGTTCGCGATGCTGCTCGGCGTCCGGCCCTACGATGTGCACCTCTGGCACATGTCGATGTTTCACGACGCCATCGACTGGGTGTCGCTGCCCAACACGCTCGGCATGAGCCAGCATGGCGACGGCGGCGTGGTCGGCACCAAGCCCTATGCGGCGTCGGGCCACTACATCGACCGCATGAGCGACCATTGCCGCAACTGCCGCTACGATCCGAAGCAGGCGACCGGCGACAGGGCCTGCCCGCTCACGACGCTGTATTGGAGCTTCCTTGCCAAGCACCGCCGGCGCTTCGCCAATAATGGCCGCATGCGCAACCAGTACGTCAATCTCGAGCGCCGCAGCGCGGCGGAGATCCGCGCCATCCGGAGCCACGCCGACGCGATCGCGTCGGCCCTGGTGTAACCGGCGTTCGTCCAGCCTGAACAGCGCTCACGGCTTGCTGGCCGGACGCCGATCGGTCATATCTTGGGCAGTTCCATCCGTCTCCCGCCGATCCAGCCCGGAATGCCCTGCCCATGACCGCCGCCATCGTCGCCGTCTTCACGCTCGCCTATGCCGTGGTGGCGCTGGAGCATCCGTTCCGGATCAACAAGGCAGCCACCGCTCTGGTCGGTGCCGGCCTGATGTGGACCATCTACGCCGTCATGGGCGGGACCGCACCGGCCGTTGCGGCTGAACTCAACGAGTCCGTGGCCTCGACCGCGCAGATCATCTTCTTCCTGATCGGGGCGATGACCATCGTCGAGGTCATCGACGCGCACAACGGCTTCGAGGTCGTGACCTCGCTGATCAGCACCAGGAATCAGGTCACGCTGGTCTGGCTGGTCGGCTTCGTGACCTTCTTCCTCAGCGCCATGCTCGACAACCTCACCACCGCGATCGTGATGGTGTCGCTGATGAAGAAGCTGTCGGGGCGTGACGAAGATCGTCTCGTGTTCGCCGCCATCATCGTGATTGCCGCCAATGCCGGCGGCGCGTGGTCGGCGATCGGCGACGTCACCACCACCATGCTGTGGATCGGCGGCCAGATCACGCCGCTCGCGATCATGAAGTCGGTCTTCATCCCCTCGCTCCTGAACCTGCTGGTGCCGCTCGCGGTCGTCAGCGTCACGCTGCGCGGCAAGCAGCTCGCGCCTCCGGCGAGCGCAGGGCTCGCCTCGATCAGCCCGATCCTGCCGTTCGAGCGCAATCTGATGTTCTTCATGGGCCTTGGCATCCTGGTCGCCGTGCCGGTGTTCAAGGCGCTGACGCACCTGCCGCCGTTCATGGGCATCCTGTTCGGCCTCGGCCTGCTCTGGATGGTCGGCGAGATCATCCATCGCGAGAAGGCCTCGGAGCAGAAGCAGCGCCTGACGCTCGTACATGCGCTGACCCGCATCGACATGCCCTCGATCGTGTTCTTCATCGGCATCCTGCTGGCCGTCGCAGCGCTGGAGCACACCCACATCCTGCAGGCGCTGGCGCAATGGCTCGATCGCACCGTCGGCCGGCTCGACCTGATCGTGATCGTGCTCGGCCTCGCCAGCGCGGTCATCGACAACGTGCCGCTGGTCGCAGCATCCATGGGCATGTACAGCCTGAGCCAGTTTCCGCCGGACAGTTTCCTGTGGGAGTTCGTCGCCTACTGCGCCGGCACCGGCGGCTCGATCCTGATCATCGGCTCGGCGGCCGGCGTCGCCGCGATGGGGCTCGAGAACATCCACTTCTTCTGGTACGTGCGCCGCATCAGCGGCATCGCCCTGCTCGGCTATTTTGCCGGCGCCGCCGCCTACATCATCCAATACAATCTGCTTCACTGAGCGGGACCGACGCATGGAATGGTCGTGGCACAGTCTTGCAGCCGTCGCGACCGCCATGCTCATCGGCATCGGAGCTGGCCACGCCGACGACGCGACGATCCGCAGCGGCTACGCGCTCGGCCCGGCCAGTTGCGGCGACGGCGCCCTCACCTTTCCGCGCCTCCAGATCGACATGAAGCCCGGCTTCTGCGCCGGCCTCGTCGCCAGTCGCGACGACGGCCTGCGATTTCCCCGCAGCATCGTGCAGATTCCCGGCCATCAACTGTTCGTGGTCGCGGACATGGGCGGCTGGGGCCATGACGACGGCCGCCTCCTCATCCTCGATCCCGTAGCGCCCGCGGGCCAGCGCATCCGCGAGGCGGTCACGCGACTGTCCTATCCATTCGGCCTCGCCGCGGGCCTCGACGGCAGGATCTACGCCTCGACCGACACCGCGATCTTCCGCTTCGATCCGCTCGCCGCGAACCCGAGAGCGACCATCGAGACCATCATCCGCGATCTGCCTGGGCGCCGCCTGACCTTGCCGGACGGCACCCGGATCGCGGAGAGTGCGCATCCGCTGAAGGCCTTCGCTTTCGACCGCAATGGGCGGCTGTTCGTCAACATCGGCTCGCACAGCGACAACTGCCTGTCGCCGGCGCCGATCACGCGCCCCTGCGCGGCGGGCGACGGCACCTCGCCGCTGGCTTCCATCTGGTTGTTCACGCCGCCCGCCGGCGGCCTCTTTCCAGCGCTGAAACCCGGCGATTCCGCTCCGCCTCATGAGGTGTTCGCGCGCGGCTTGCGCAACTCGATGGCGCTGGCGCTGCATCCGCGCTTTCCCGATCCCGGCACCGCGTTCCTGCAGGGCGAGAACGCGCGCGACCTGCAGGACATCTTCGCGCCCAACGAGGAGATCAACGCGATCGAGCAAGGCCGCCACTATGGCTGGCCCTATTGCTACGACCTGACGACGCCGAGCCCGGAATTCAAGCGTGTGCTGCAGTCCGGCGCGCTCAAGAACCTCTGCAACACCACCACGCTCTACAAGCAGCCCTGGTCGCTGCTGCCGCCGCATGGCGCGCCGCTCGGCATGCTCTACTACACCGGCGATCGCTTCGACGACCTGAAGGGCAAGCTGCTGGTCGGCCTGCATGGCTATCGGCCGACCGGCAGCCGGCTACTCGCCTTCGAGGTCGACGACCACGGCTTCCCCAAGCTGAGCCCGGCGCCGGTGCGCTACCATGTGAGCTGCGCCGCCGAGCCAAGCCGCGCTTTCCAGACCGCAGCCGGTCCCGCGCCGGCCGCGGCGTTCGACGAGATCATCACGGGGTGGCATCGCGTCAACGGCATCCGGCCGCAGGGCGCGCCGGTCGGCATGACCATCGCCGACGACGGCGCGATCTGGCTGGTCGAGGACAAGAACCAGACCGTGATCCGCATCGACCGCTCAGGCGAGGCGGCCCCCGACCCCCTGCCCTGCGACATCAGGAACGAGGCGCTGATCGACCGGCTCGCGGCTTTCGTGATGCAGGACGCGGCGAGTCGCGCGCGGCTCACGACCGTGCGCAGGAGCCTGATCGAAAAACATTGCAGCGGCTGCCATTCGGATTTCGGCCTCAAGGCCGGGCAATCCGATGACGACAAGGACCGCGCCGTGCTGCGCTTCATGCTGGCGCAAGACGGCTGGATCTACCCGGGCGATCCCGAAGCCGGCCGGCTGCGTCAACGATTGCGCGGATTGGGTGCCGAGCGGCAGATGCCGCCGGGCGCCAACCTCATCAAGACGGAACCAGGCTACGCCAGGGTGCTTGATGTGGCGGACGATCTGGTCGCGCGCATGATTCCAGGAACCAGGATGCGGGTGAAACCGGGCGGCCCTCCGCATCGCAAGTTCTTCGCCGGCGACGGCCGCGAATGCGGCGAGATCCCGTTCGGCAAGGTCGTCGTGATGACCGAGAGGTCTGCCGTCAATAAGCCCGGCTTCAGCCGTTTCTTCCGGCCCGCCGATACCTACCTCAACGGCACCTGTACGGACGACAATGGCTATTACATCCAACAGCAGTTTCTGGTGCCGCTCTGACCGGCTTGCAATGGCCCGTAGGGCGGGCAAAGCGACCGCCGCAGGCGGCGCGTGCCCACCGGCCGCGCGCACCGGTGCTGATGCTGGTGGGCACGGCGCGAACGAGCGTGCGTTCGGGCGCAAGCGGCGTCGCCCTGCGCCTTTGTCCACCCTACGCATCTCGGGTTTGGCGACTGTTCTCATGCTCTTGCTTGCGAGCGCGCCCACCCTCGCCGCACCAAAGCTGTTCGAGAGCACCCAGCTCACTCCATCCGGCGAATACACCTTCGGCATCGAGGGGCCCGCCGTCGACCGCGACGGCAATCTGTTCGTCGTCAATCTCGGCAAGGCCGGCACGATCGGCAAGCTCGCGCCGGAGGCGACGGCCTCCGAAAAGTTCACCGAGCTGCCCGACAACAGCATTGGCAACGCCATCCGCATCGACGCCACAGGCACGATGTTCGTCGCCGACTACAAGCGCCACAACATCTTCGCCATCGCCCCCGGCACGACCGAGCCCCGCCTCGTCTTCCATGCCGATGACATGAGCCAGCCCAACGACATCACGCTGGCGCGCGACGGCACGATCTATGCGAGCGATCCCAACTGGAAGGCGCGCAGCGGCCGCATCTGGCGGATCGCGAAAGGACCCGACGGATCCCTGCAAGGCGCAGCCATGTCGGCGCCGCGTGCCATGGGCACCGCCAACGGCATCGATCTCAGCCCCGACGGCCGCACGCTCTATGTCGGCGAATCCAACAGCGGCGAGATCTGGTCCTATGCGATCGACGGCGACGCGCTGACACGGCCAAAGCTGATCAAGACCTTCGAGCCGAACACGATCGACGGACTGCGCACCGACGCCAGCGGCCGGCTGCTGGTCGCGCACATCCTCAAGGGCAGCATCGCCATGCTGGCGCCGGATGGGCGCATGATCCGGGAGATCGCGCTGAAAGCCAAGGAGCCGACCAACCTCGCCTTCGGCGGCAGCGACGGCAAGACCGTGTATGTGACCCAGCGCCAGGGCGGCTTCATCGAGTCGTTTCGGACTGATGTCGAGGGGCGAGAGCATTGTTTGCAGATGCGGAAGTGCTGAGCTTCTCTGCTGGTGCCGGATTCAGCATGGCGCTCGCTGTCTGAACGACAACTAATAGATCGCGCATATCCGCCATGCCCGAATTGCCCGTCGTGCCAGTTTGTCGCACGCTTGCCCACTTGTGTCGTCGGGCAAATCAGACCGATGTTTCCGGCCATCCCGGGCTCGTGAGAGGGGCGTATCGCGATCGTCACAAACGTGGAGCCTGGGGAGCGGTGGGCGTGTGGTGCTGCAGCGTGATCAGTCGCGCGGACGAACGGCATGATGCGCACGGTGAAGTCGTGATGTCCCGACACCCCGATGCTGGTGTCAACCTGGCGCAAAACGATCGCGCTGGGGATGGTGGCCAGAAAGCCCGGCGCACCAGGGAGACCACGTATAAGCCGTAAAGCCATCGCGCAGGGAATGCCGGGTTGATCCGGCTGCACCTGTGGTTCCTGCCGCCTGCATTCTTTTCGCAGGCGGGCCACGGGTGAGGCCATCACCCGGCATTCCCTGCGCCCTCTTGTTCTCAGAGGGTTCGAGCTATCCTTCATGACTCGGACAGATCGTGTCGCGAGAACGCCGCCCCGTACCCCGTGTCATGTCCGCGCAGGCGGGCATCCGGTACGCCGCGGCGTCTCGATTCATCACCCCTTCCGGCGAGTACTGGATCGTGAGGCCGGCACCTTTCATCTCACCCGCAAATCAAGGCCCCCGCGTGCGCGAGAGCCTCGATAGCAATGGCGATCGCTTATCGCCCGTACACCACCGGCGCGCGGCGGACGATGAGCGGCGGCGGCAGGTCGCGCTCCCAGACACGGCCGTCGTCGAACTGGATGCGCATGCCGTCGGGCGAATACACTGCGCTTTCGTCACGTGCGTCGATCCAAAGCCGGCTATTGGGAGCATTCCAGTCCGGCCAGGCCTGGAGGGACTCGCCGGTTTCGGTGGTCAGGTTCACGGCATCGCCGTTCTGCGTCACGAAGGCCGGCGCGCCGATCATTCCGTCGCGGCACATCTGGATGCAGCGGTAGGTGCCGGTGAGGTTCGCACTCGGCTGGGCCGAGGCGCTGCCGGCGACGCAGGCGCCGACCAGGCCAATGACGATTGCAACACGTTTCATGTCGATCACTCCATCGCTCGAAAGGGTCAGCCAGCCCCCATTCGGGCCCCTCGGGCGGATCAAGTGCGATGCGGGAAAAATGTTCCGACCGTTCCCGGTCAGGGAACCCTACTCGACCATCACGACATCGACGGCGACGCCGAGCTTCTGCTTGCGCGAGCCGACGATGATGCCATCGACCGGCGAGACGTCGGAGAAGTCGCGGCCCATGCCGAGGATGATGTGATCATTGCCGACCAGGAGATCGTTGGTCGGATCGAAGCCGATCCAGCCGAGGTCGTCGCCGCACCACAGCGACACCCAGGCATGGGTGGCGTCGGCGCCCTGCAGCGGCGGCCGGCCCTCGGGCGGGATGGTGCGCAGATAGCCGCTGACATAGGCCGCGGGGAGACCGAGACCGCGCAGGCCGGCAATCATGACGTGAGCAAAGTCCTGGCAGACGCCGTGGCGATTGTCGAACACCTCGCGCAGCGGGGTCGAGATCACGGTCGCCTTCGGATCGTATCTGAACTCCTTGCGGATGCGCCGCATCAGATCGGCGGCGCCGGCTACGATCCCCGTCTCGGCGGAGAAGCTCGCCGCGGCGTAGTCCGTCACCGGCTCCAGCACCGGCGCCAGCGCGCTGGCGAAGACGTAGCCGATCGGCGACGACGGGCCGAGGCTCGTCGCCTCGAAAGCTGCATCGCGCACCTGCTCCCACTCCGCACTCGGCGCATCGCGCTCGGGCGGCGTGCGCGACAGCTTCACCCGCGAGCGCGAGTCGATGCGCAGGTGGCGGTGCTGAGTGTCGATCACGATGCTCTCGGTCAGTGTGCCGAAGAAATCGCGCCGCGCCGTCCGCTCCGAGGGACGCGGGCGGATGTCAACGCTGTGCGAGATCAACTCCTGGCCGTCGCCGCTGAGCGGCTCCAGGCGCAGCGAGCAGCGCGCGAAGCTGACGGCACTCCCGTATTCGTAGGTGGTGACATGGCGGATGTCGTAGATCACGCGAGGCCCGTCAGCTTTTCCGGCCGCGTCGCGTTCGGACCGTGTGGGAAGTAGTGCTGACCGATCGCCTCCGCCAGATTGAGCAGGTCCTGCTCCAGTGCAAACAAGGCGCGGCCATCGAGATGGGCCGCCTCCGCCGCGGTCAGCCGCGCGCCCAGCGAGATCGCGAGGCGTTGCGGCCGCTCGATCAGCCCGTTCTCCTTCAGCACCGGGAGGCTCGCGATGTGCTCGTTGAGCAGCTCGACCTGGAACGCGACCGAGCGCGGATTGTAGAGGTCGAGCACGACGAGATCGCGGATCGGCGCCAGCGACGGGCCGATCAAATAGCGCGAGCGGTAGGTGATCTGGCAGTCGACCAGCGTGAGCAGGACGTCGAGATCCTCGGGCGTCGCCTCGTCATAGCCGAACTGGCGCGCGAACCGCGCGGTGTTGATGGCGCGTTCGGCGCGGCGCCCCATGTCGAGGAAGCGCCAGCCGGCGGCGCGGTTCATGTTCTCCTGGGCAAGGCCGGCGAAGCTCGCAAGCCGGTCGAGCGTGAGCTCGGCGATGCTGACGACGGCGTCCTCATCCTCGGCCTCCTGCGCCAGGCGATTCGGCATCTCGGTGATGACCTGCCAAGCGTCGGGCGAGAGGCGCTCGCGCAGCGAGGTCGCGGTGCGCTGAGCCGATCTGAGCAGCGACAGCGCCGAGCCGAACTGCGCCTCGGCCTGCAGGGCCTCAGCCGCCACCTGAAATCCCTTGCTGCGCGAGGTCTGCTCAACCGCGCCCCACGCCAGCAACAGCCGCTGGATACGCTCGGAGGTGTTGAGCTGCGCCGGCGATCCCTTGCCGGGATCACGATGCTGGGCTGCGAGCGCCCGGATCAGCCGCACGGTGGCCTCGGCGCGCTCCAGATAGCGTCCGAGCCAGAACAGATTGTCGGCGGCGCGGCTCGGCAGCACGCCGGCGATGCGGCGTATCCGCACATTGTCGGAGCCCGGCAGCAAGGTGCGCGCCGCCACCGCCTTGTCGGCGACCACCCAGACGTCGGCGGCGCGCGCGCCATCGCCCATCGACACCGCGCGCGCATCGAGCTTGTCGGCGATGCGACAGAAGCCGCCGGGCATGACGGTCCAGCCGTCGGGCGTGGCGGCCGCGAACACCCGCAGCACGAACGGCCGCGGCGCGATCCGACCGTCCTCCCACACCGGCGTGGTCGACAGCCGCACCACCTCCTGTCCGACATAATCGATGCCGCGCTGGCTGATCGCAGCGCGCAGCCGCTCGCGCTCGGCGGCCGAGAGCTCACCAGCCAGCACCGGACCGCTGCTTGCCAAGCCCGGCACGGCGCGGCCATAGGCGCCTTCGATCGCGAACTCCTCGAGCCGCGACAGCACCTCGTCGCGTGCGGACTTCTGGCCGCACCACCAGGTCGCGATGTGCGGGATCTTGAGATCCTCACCGAGCACGCGCCGCGCAAGGCTCGGCAGGAAGCCGAGCAGCGCGCGCGCCTCGAGCACACCAGAACCCGGCATGTTGGCGATCACCACACCGCCCTTGCGCACGACGTCCATCAGGCCGGCGACGCCGAGTCGCGAGCCGGCATCGAGTTCGAGCGGATCGAGCGAGTTGGAATCGAGCCGCCGCAGCAGCACGTCGACGCGCTTCAGGCCGGCGACGGTGCGGATATGCACGCGGTCGCCGCTGACAGCGAGATCGTCGCCCTCGACCAACAGAAAGCCGAGATAGCGCGCCAGCGTCGCGTGCTCGAAATAGGTCTCGCTGAACATGCCCGGCGTGAGCACGCCGATGCGCGGCTCGTCACGATCGGCGCTGGCGCGCAGAGCATCGCGGAATGCTTCGAAGAACGGCGCGAGCCGCTCCACGTTCATGGACTTGTAGATCGAGGAGAAGGCGCGCGACAGCACGAGCCGATTTTCCAGCGCATAGCCCATGCCGGACGGCGCCTGGGTGCGGTCGTTGAGCACCCACCAGCCGCCGTCGGGCCCGCGGCCGATATCGGCGGCGTAGATGCTGAGGAAGCGGCCGCCGGGCGGTTTGACGCCGCAGACCGGGCGCAGATATTCGCTGGACCCGGCGACGGCGGCTGCCGGCAGCGCGCCGCTCGCCACCAGCCGTCCCTCGCCATAGATGTCCTGCAGCACCCGTTCGAACAGTTCGGCGCGCTGGACGATGCCCTGGGACAGTTGCGCCCATTCGGACTCGTCGATCAGCAGCGGCAGATGGCTCAGCGGCCACGATCGCTCGGCGTTGTCGCCCGGCGAGCGATAGGTGACGCCGGCTTCGCGCAGATGGCGATCGGCGGAGGCGAAGCGGCGCTCGATGTCACTCGGCGCGAGTGCGGCGAAGGTCTCGGCAAAGCGGGTCCAGACCGGTCGCGGACGGCCGTCGGCCCCGATGAACTCATCGGGGATGCCGGGGAGCCGGGCATAGTCGCGGGCCCAATGCTCGGCCCGGCGCAGCGGAGAACGTGCCGCCGGCCGACCGGCGGCGCTCGCTCCCTGGTCCTGGCCGCTCGAGCCGTCCATACCCTGGTCCTCCGCACAAACTCCGTGCCATCAATGCAGGAGCGGCCTGCGCAAGTCGAGGGTCATCGGGAATTCATTTGTGCGTTCCTCCGGCGGCAGCGCGATTCGTCCCGGAGTGTGGCCGTGATCCTGGAAGCGGGCGAGCCGCCGTGCCTCCGCCTCGTAGGAGTTGATCGGCTTGGTATCGTAGTTGCGGCCGCCGGGATGGGCGACGTGATAGACGCAGCCGCCCAGCGAACGGCCGTTCCAGGTGTCGATCAGGTCGAAGGTCAGCGGCGCATGCACCGGGATCGTCGGGTGCAGGCCGGAGGCCGGCTGCCATGCCTTGAAACGAACCGCCGCCACCGCTTCCGCCGACCGTCCGGTCGAGGTCATCGGCATCCTCCTACCATTGCAGGTGATGAGGTGGCGGCCTTCGATGAAACCTTCGGCTTTGACTTGAAGTCGCTCGACCGAGGAATCGACATAGCGCACGGTGCCGCCCGCGGCGCCTTCCTCGCCCAGCACATGCCAGGGCTCCAACGCCTGCCGCAGCTCCAGGGTCACGCCGCCATGCTGCACGCGGCCGAAGGTCGGAAAGCGAAATTCAAGCTGCGCCTGGTACCATTCCGGCGAGAAGTCGTAGCCGGACGACCGCAGCTCATCCAGGACATCAAGAAAGTCTTCCCAGATGAAGTGCGGCAGCATGAAGCGGTCGTGCAGCGCCGTGCCCCAGCGCACGAACCGGCCGTCCTGCGGCTCGCGCCACAATTTGGCGATCAGCGCACGGATGAGAAGCTGCTGCGCCAGCGACATCCGCGGATCCGGCGGCATTTCCAGTGCGCGGAACTCCACGAGTCCGAGCCGGCCCGTCGGTCCCTCCGGCGAGTACAGCTTGTCGATGCAGATCTCCGAGCGGTGGGTATTGCCGGTGATGTCGACGAGCAGATGCCTGAACAGCCGGTCGACCAGCCACAGCGGCACGCTCTGCCCGATCCGAGGCACGTTGGCGAGCGCGATCTCGAGCTCATAAAGGCTGTCGTGGCGCGCCTCATCGATGCGCGGAGCCTGGCTGGTCGGCCCGATGAACATGCCGGAGAACAAATAAGACAGCGACGGGTGCCGCTGCCAATACAGGACGAGACTCTTCAGCAGATCGGGGCGACGCAGGAAGGGCGAATCCTGCGGCGAGCTGCCGCCGACGACGACATGATTGCCGCCGCCGGTGCCGGTGTGGCGGCCATCGATCAGGAAGCGATTGGCGCCGAGCCGCACCTTCGCGGCATCCTCATACAGCCCGAAAGTGATGTCGACCGATTGCCGCCAGCTCGCGGCCGGCTGGATGTTGACCTCGATGACGCCGGGATCGGGCGTCACCTTGATGACCTCGATGCGCGGATCGAACGGCGGTGCATAGCCCTCCACGTGAACCTTGATCTGCATCGACTCGGCCGTCGCTTCGACCGTTGCGACCAGCTCCAGGTAGTCCTCGATGGTTTCGACCGGCGGCATGAACACGCACAGAATGCCATCGCGGATCTCGACCGACATCGCAGTGCGGACGCCGAGCCCTCCCCAGTACTGATACTGAACATCCTGCTGCGGCTTCGGCGCGCGATCGAGCTTCGGCAGCGGCGGTACCTGCGGCACGATCACCGGACGCCCCTGCGTGAACATCGGCAGCGGCCCGCGCTCCTCCATCGGGTCCTGCTCGTGGATATACGGGAAATCTTCCGGCGGAATGTAGGCCAGCGAGCCGATCGGCAGCCGCAGGCCGAGCGGCGAGTCGCCGGGAATCAGGAACAGGCGCTTGCGCCGCAGGCCCCAGCGCTCGCTGCGCCAGCGGCTGGGCTGCGCATTCCAGCGCTGGATCGGCAGCACGAAGCCGCGCGGGATGTGCAGGCCTTCGTCGAACACCCGCGCCATGCGCGCGCGCTCTTCGGGATCGGCGAGCTTGGAGTCGAGTGCGTCGACGTTCTCGGGCAGCGCGGCTTCCTTCTGCAGCCAATGCGCGGGATCCTCGAACGCGGGCAGCACGTAGTCCGGCTCGAGCCCGAGCGTCTCGGCGGCCGTGTCCAGGAAACGCTCTGCATCCTGGATCGTCGCCCTGCGCGGACCATCGACGCTGGCGATCAGATCCGGATTGCGCCAGATCGGCTCACCGTCCTTGCGCCAATACAGTCCGAACGCCCAGCGCGGCAGGCTTTCGCCGGGATACCACTTGCCCTGTCCGTAATGCAGCAGGCCACCGGGCGCGAAACGCGCGCGCAGACGCCGGATCAGGCTGTCCGCGAGCCCGCGCTTGGCCGGGCCGACGGCAGCCGTATTCCACTCCGCCGATTCCATGTCGTCGATCGACACGAAGGTCGGCTCGCCGCCCATGGTGAGGCGCACGTCGTTTTCGGCGAGATCGGCATCGACGGCTTCGCCGAGGCGGTCGAGCCGGTCCCACGCCTCATCCGAAAATGGCCGGGTAATCCGCGGCGCTTCGCGGATGCGCCTCACATTCATCTCGAAGTTGAAGTTGACCTCGGCGACTCCGGCACTGCCGCTGATCGGCGCGGCCGAGTGATAGTGGGGAGTCGCAGCAACGGGGATGTGTCCTTCGCCCGCCAGCATGCCCGAGGTGACGTCGAAGCCTATCCATCCAGCGCCGGGCAGATAGACCTCGGCCCAGGCATGCAGATCGGTGAAATCATTCTCGACCTCGACCGGCCCCTCGATCGGATCGATGTCGGGACGAAGCTGAATCAAATAGCCGGAGACGAAGCGGGCGGCGAGCCCGAGATGCCGCAGCGTCTGGATCAGCAGCCACGCCGAGTCGCGGCAGGAGCCGGCGGCCGACGACAGCGTCTCCTCCGGCGTTTGAACGCCAGGCTCCATCCGGATGATATAACGAATCTTTTTCTGCAACTGCGCATTGAGTTCGACGAGATAGTTGACCGTGTTGTCCGCATCGCGGGGAATCGACTTCAAGTATTCCGCGAACAACGGCCCCGGCTCGATCGTCTCGAGATAGGGCGCCAGTTCCACCTTGAGGCCCTCCGGATAGGCGAAGGGAAAACTGTCGGCGTAAGGCTCGACGAAGAAGTCGAACGGATTGATCACGGTCATCTGCGCCGTGAAGTCGACCTCGATTTTGAGTTCGTTCACCTTCTCGGGGAAAACGTAGCGGGCCAGCCAATTGCCTTGCGGATCCTGCTGCCAGTTCACGAAATGGTTGGGCGGCGTGACCTTGAGCGAATAGCTCAGCACGGGGGTCCTGGTATGTGGTGCAGGACGCAGGCGGATGGTCTGCGGGCCCAGTTCGACCGGACGATCGTATTTGTAATGGGTGACGTGATGTAATGCGACGTAGATTGACACGAGGCTTCGGCGCTCCAGCAACTTTTTTAAGCAGAACATTGCTGTGCTTAGGGATCAAGCACTAACAAAGGGCAGAGCTGCCTATTGGACGATCCTAAGCCCGAAAGGCGGCATTTGGACCGGGTCGGCCCAGTTGAGCCGCCCTATCAGGTGTCTCCGCTGCACGCACCGGTCGCTTTTCCGGCCGCTGCGCGCCTCAATCAGGCCCGTCACGAAGAACGAGAGAAGAACAAACAACCTATCCGGCCGCACGCGGAGAGTTGTCCACAGGAAGGCGCGCAGGCGCTCACGGAAGATTGACCAGTCTCTCAAAGCAGGGATTAACCCCGAATGATGAACTAACAAGAACTAATAGCGTTGCATTTGCCGCAATCGCTTGATAGCTCGACTACACATGCTATTTAGGACCATCATTGCCAAAAGGAGAATCAAGTGGCGAAGACAGCTAAGAAGGCAGCTACCAAGAAGTTGGCGCGGAAACCCTACACGCCCGCCGACATCAAGCTGCTGAAGCAGCACTCGAAGTCCAAGACCCCGGTCGCCAAGATCGCCAAGGCGATGAAGCGGACCGAAGGCTCGCTCCGTCAGAAGGCTCTGGCGCTCGGCATCGGCCTGGGCCACCAGCGGTAAATTGCTCGGCGCCGCTGTCGCGCGAGCGTCGGCAGGGCCAGCCCATGACGGACTGCCCACGACAGCCAGCCCATGGCGGCGCGCTCACCTGTCATCTGATCTCAGTTGCGATCCAGTCTCAGTTAACTTGCGATCTCAGCTGCGATCAGATGCCGGGACACCGGACCACAGCCCCGATAGGGGCCGCCGAATAGCTGAGTGATCCAGCTACATCGTCGCGCCGAGCACCCAGGGCGCGAACTCGGCCCCGCCGAAATCGAAGCTCTCGCTCTTGGTCGGCTGCCCCGAGGCGGTCTTCAACATCAATTCGAAGATGCGCTGGCCGCATTCCTGCACCGTCTCCTCGCCGTCGAGGATGGTGCCGCAATTCACGTCCATGTCGTCTTCCATCCGCTTGTACATCGGCGTGTTGGTCGCGAGCTTGATGGACGGCGCCGGTTTGCAGCCGAATACGCTGCCGCGGCCGGTGGTGAAGCAGACGAGATTGGCGCCGCCGGCCACCTGCCCCGTCGCCGCAACCGGGTCGTAACCGGGCGTGTCCATGAACACGAAGCCCTTCTTGGTGACGGCTTCCGCATAATGCAGCACATCGACCAGATTGGTGCTGCCGGCCTTGGCCATCGCGCCGAGCGACTTCTCGAGAATCGTCGTCAGGCCGCCGGCCTTGTTGCCCGGGCTGGGATTGGCGTTCATCTCCGCCCCTTCACGCGCGGTATACTCTTCCCACCAGCGCATCAGGGAGACGAGTTTCTCGCCGACGTCGCGGCTGACTGCGCGGCGCGTCAGCAGATGCTCGGCGCCGTAGGTCTCAGGCGTCTCCGACAGGATCACTGTGCCGCCATGTCGCACCAGCAGATCGCTTGCCGCACCGAGCGCCGGATTGGCCGAGATGCCGGAATAGCCGTCGGACCCACCACATTGAAGGGCGACAGTCAGTTCGCTGGCCGGAACCGTCTCGCGCTTGACCCTGTTGGCGTCGGCGAGCGCTTCCCTGACGAAAGCGATGCCGGCCTCGACGGTCTTGCGGGTGCCGCCGACCTCCTGGATGTCCATGGCGCGCAGGCGGCCGGCGAGCTTCTGCTCCTCCATCAATCCGCCGATCTGATTGGCCTCGCAACCAAGGCCGAGCACGATCACCGCAGAGAAGTTCGCGTGCCGCGCGTAGCCGCCGAGGGTTCGCCGCAGCAGCTTCAACGGCTCGTCGAGCGTCATGCCGCAGCCGGTCTTGTGCGTCAGCGCCACGACGCCGTCGACGTTCGAGAAGTCGGCGAGCGGATCGTCACCGGTGAAGGGATTGCGCTTGAACACGTCGGCAACGAGGCCCGCGACATGCGCGCTGCAGTTCACCGAGGTCAGAATGCCGATGTAGTTGCGGGTCGCGACCCGGCCATCGGGCCGGCGAATGCCCTCGAACGTCGCCGGAAGATCGAAATTCGGCGTCGGCTTCACGTCAACGCCATAGGCGTAGTCCTTGGCGAAATCGCCCATGCCGCAGTTCTGCGTATGAACGTGCTGCCCGGGCGCGATCGGCGCGGTCGCGAAGCCGATGATCTGGCCGTAGCGGCGGATGGGCTCGCCCTGTGCGATCGGACGCACCGCGACCTTGTGACCGGCCGGAATCCGGTCGGTCGTGGTGACCCCATCGGCGATCGACAGCCCCGGGGGCAGGCTGGCGCGCGCGATCAGGACGCTGTCCTCGGGATGAAGACGGATGACGGGGGTGGGAGCCATGGCTGTCTCTCTCGTATCAATACGACGATCGCGAACACATATGCGAATGGCGAGCGGCGCATAGCGAATGGACGGATCCCCGTTCGCTACGCCCTCCTCGCCACTCGCCTTTCTCGTTACGCTTTGCCGCCGGATTCCTTGCGGGTCTGCGCGACCTGCTGGCGGGCATAGACCTGCATCAGGCCGACCTCGTTCGACAAGGTCACGAGCTTGAAGCCCATGTTGATGGCGCGGACCGCACCCTCGGCGCCGCTGCAGTGAATGCCGGGATTGAGCCCACGCTTGCCACACTCCTTCACGATCTTCTCATAGATCTTGAGGATTTCCGGCTCGTCACGATCGAGCTTCGGCACCAGGCCATAGGAAAAGCCGAGATCGGAGGGCCCGATATAGACGCCGTCGATGCCTTCGACATCGAGAATGGCTTCCATGTTCTCGACCGCGGTCCTGGTCTCCATCATCGGCAGCAGCACGATCTCGTCGTTGGCCGTCTTCTGATACTCGCCCGCACCACCATACATGCCCGAGCGGATCGGACCGTTGGAGCGCACACCCTTCGGCGGATATTTGGAATAGGAAACGAGGTTGCGCGCTTCCTGCGCTGTGTTGACCATCGGGCAGATGACACCATAGGCACCACCATCGAGCACCTTGCCGATGATGCCGGGCTCATTCCACGGCACGCGCACCATCGGCGTGACCGGATGGCCATGCATGGCCTGGAAGCATTGCACCATCGACAGATAGTCCTGCACCCCGTGCTGCATGTCCACGGTGACGCTGTCGAAGCCGCACTGAGCCACGACCTCCGCGGAGAAGCCCGAGGGGATCGCGAGCCAGGCATTCACCACCGTCTTGCCTTCGGCCCAGAGCTGCTTGACCTTATTGTTCGCCACGACTGCGTTTCCTTCCCTTGTTGTTCAACCGATCCGTCTCGTTAGAATTCGTTCTCGCCGATGGCGCAACGCAATGCAATCCCGCTCAATTCGAGCATGGATGCTTCGCACCACCCGCAGTCACACCGATTTCACGATGTCGCCCGCTGAATGCTCGCTTCGCTGACACCCACTTCGCGTGCCGTGTTCACTATTGCCGCCCAGGTGTCATCGGGCAAGGGTACGCCATTGGCCGTACGCTCGGCCCGCATCTTGCGCTCGGGATCGCCCGGCACCAGCACCTGATCAACGCCGGAGACCGGCTTGGTCGCCCGGATGAAATCCGTGTAGCGGGTGATCTCACCATCAAAGAAGCTCGCCGGATCGACCACCTTCGGGTCGATGTAGATCGCGAGCATGCCGTTGGCAAAGCGCCGATTTGCCGACGTCGCCCCGGTGCCGGTCAAGGCGCCGCCGAGCAGCTCGCAGATGAAGGCGAGACCAGAGCCCTTGTGCTCGCCGAAGGCGCGGATCGCTCCCGTCCCCTTGGTGTGGTCGCGCGTCCCCTCGGCCTCATAGGGTCCATAGAGCACCGCCGGATCCTCGCTGAGCGTCCCGTCGGCATCGATCAAGGCGCCCTTGGGCAGCTTCTTGCCGCCACGGCTCGCCACCAAGACCTTTCCCTCGGCCACGATCGAGGTCGCGAAATCGAGCACGATGGGATCCTTTCCCTGGCGCGGAATGCCGACACAATATGGCGCGGTGGAGAACCGCTTCTCGACTCCGCCATAGGGCGCCACCAGCAGTGAACCTGCGGCCGTGACGAAATGAATGGAGACGAGCCCCTCGGCGGCGGCCATTTCCGCCCAGTCGCCGACCCGGCCGAGATGGCCGGAATTGCGCAGCGCCAACGCAGCCAAGCCGCCCTTCTTGCAACGCTCGATGCCGATCCTCACGGCCTGTGGTGTCACGGTCTGACCGTAGCCGAACTTGCCGTCGACGACCACCAGCGACGGGGTGTCGACCACGACCTCTGCGGTCTGGTTGGGCACGATCGAACCCATCTTCTGCCAACGGATATAGACGGGCACGCGGATCACACCGTGGCTGTCATGCCCTGTCAGGTTGGCCGTCGTCAGATAGGTCGCGATCCGGCGGGCCTCCTCCGGTGAGGAATTGGCGTGTTCAAAGACGTCGGCAACGAAATCGATGAGATGCGCAACCTTGATAGTGACCATGACAACTCGCGGGTTCGATCAGCATGCGAAAACAGAGTTAGCATGGTTTGCCATGCCTGCGACGCACGCCCTCTCCGCTGGACTGCATCGCTTCTTATCAAAACGCCGAACGGCCTGCCAAGCATGAGACCGCGTCATTGCGCTTGGTCCGCGGCAGATCAGCCATCGCCGTCGTCGGAGGCGTCGAGATCGCCGCCGATGCTCTGCTCCAGCTCGCCCAGCATCTTGTGCAATGCGGCAAGCTTGCGGGCGCCATACCGGCTGGCAATCGATGCATAGATCGCCTCTGAGCTCGGCGCGACCTGTGCGATCAGCTTCATGCCCTTGGCCGAGATCGACAACACGCCCCTGCGCATGTCGCGGCTATCGACTTCGCGCTGAATCAGGCCGCGCGCCTCGAGATCGCGCAGGATGCGGGACAGGCTGGGCCCGAGCAGGAACGCGACCCTCGCCAGCTCCGTCACCTCGATCACATCGACCGCCGCCAGCGCGCGCAAGATACGCCATTGCTGCTCGGTCAGGCCGTGCTGTCGCAGATTGGGGCGAAACTGCCGCATCACGGCCTCACGCGCCCGCAACAAGGCCATCGGCAGCGACTGCGAGAAGTCGCGCATCGGCACCTTGCGCGCTTCCTTCGCCGCCTGCCTGGCGACCTTGGCCCTGGTCTCGCTCACATCAATCTCCTCAATCTCCCGTGGGCTATCCTGAACATTTGCACTGCAGCAAACGTCCTTTCGGTTTGCCGACTGAAACTTAACATGTTAATCATCTGTCGCCATCTCTTTTCTGAGCGATAGACCATGCCTCTTGCGAGCGACCAGATTCATAGCTGCGCCTTACGCCTGGATCAGGCCGAAAAGAGCCGCCGCCAGATCAGGCAGTTGTCGCAGGAGTTTCCCGATATCACCATCGCAGATGCCTATGCGATCCAGGAGGCCTGGATCAGCATCAAGGTGGCCGCGGGCCGCGTCATCAAGGGTCACAAGATCGGGTTGACATCGAAGGCGATGCAGAGCGCGCTGAACATCGATGAACCGGATTCGGGCGTGCTGCTCGACGACATGTTCTTTGCCGATGGCGGGCTGGTGCCGTCCGACCGCTTCATCGCGACGCGTATCGAGGCGGAGCTTGCCTTCGTCATGAAGCACCGTCTGTCTGGACCGGACTGCACCTTGTTCGACGTACTCAACGCGACGGATTTCGTGGTGCCGGCACTCGAGATCCTGGATACGCGGATCGAGCGGGTGGATCCCGCGACCAAGGCGACCCGCAAGATCTTCGATACGATCGCCGACAACGCCGCAAATGCCGGCATCGTGCTCGGCGGCCGGCCGCTGCGGCCGCTCGATGCCGACCTGCGCTGGATCGGCGCACTCTGTTATAAGAACGGTCAACTGGAAGAGACCGGCTTGGCCGCCGGCGTGCTGAACAACCCGGCAACGGCCGTTGCGTGGCTCGCCAACAAGATCGCGGCAAATGGATTCGCGCTGGAGCCGGGACAGGTGGTCCTTGCCGGCTCGTTCATCCGGCCGATCGAGGCGCGCAAGGGCGACACGATCCAGGCCGACTACGGCCCGTATGGGACGGTGAGCTGTTACTTCGCCTGAAGCCTGCCCCGGAGCGACCGCATCATGCCGCATTTCAGCATCGAATACTCCGCCAATCTCGACGCCTTTGTCGTGATGGCCAACGTCTGCGAAGTGGTCCGCAAGGCCGCCAGCGAGACCGGGATCTTTCCGATCGGCGGCATCCGCGTGCGCGCGATCCGCTGCGAGCACTACGCGATCGCCGACGGCAAGCCCGACTCCGCCTTCCTCGCCATGCTGCTGCGGCTCGGCGAAGGCCGCGACCTCGCGGCACGGCAGAAGGCCGGCGAGCACGTCTTCAAGGCACTCTCGGCGTATCTCGATCCGGTCTTCGCAAGCACCAAGTTCGCATTGTCCTTCGACATGCAGATCAACGACGCCGCGACCAGCTGGAAGCGCAACAACATCCACGACGCCCTGAAAGCGGAGGCATCCCATGGATAAGGCCAGCCCCAAGACCGACATCTACAAGGCCAATCTCGACCGTGCCGCTCCCCTGCTCGCGAAGCTGAAGGACGAGGGCATCGGCCACTTCATCGACGGCAAGGTGGTGCCGGCGATCTCGGGCACGACGTTCGAGACGAAGTCCCCGATCGACGGCACTGTTCTGGCCAAGGTCGCTCGCGGCAATGCAGAGGACATCGACCGCGCGGCGACATCGGCCGCACTCGCCTTCAGATCCTGGCGCGACATGGCGCCGGCGATGCGGCGCAAGCTACTGCATCGCGTGGCCGACGCGATCGAGGATCATGCCGACGACATCGCCGTGCTCGAATGCATCGACACCGGGCAGGCCTATCGCTTCATGGCCAAGGCCGCGGTCCGCGCGGCGGAAAACTTCCGCTTCTTCGCCGACAAATGCACCGAGGCGCGTGACGGCCTGAGTACGCCGAGCGACGAGCATTGGAACATCTCGACGCGGGTGCCGATCGGCCCGGTCGGCGTGATCACGCCATGGAACACGCCGTTCATGCTGTCGACCTGGAAGATCGCCCCGGCGCTCGCGGCCGGCTGCACGGTCGTACACAAGCCGGCGGAATGGTCGCCGATCACGGCGCAGTGGCTGGCCAAGCTCGCCAAGGACGCCGGCATTCCCGACGGCGTCCTCAACACCGTTCATGGCTTCGGGGAGGAGGCCGGCAAGGCGCTGACCGAGCATCCCGCGATCAAGGCAATCGGCTTCGTCGGCGAGAGCTCGACGGGATCTGCGATCATGGCGCAGGGCGCACCGACCCTGAAGCGGGTGCATTTCGAACTCGGCGGCAAGAACCCGGTGATCGTGTTCGACGATGCCGATCTCGACCGCGCGCTCGATGCCGTCGTGTTCATGATCTACTCGCTCAACGGTGAGCGCTGCACCTCATCCAGCCGCCTGCTGGTGCAGCAGAGTATCGCCGAGACCTTTACGGCCAAGCTTGCGGCGCGCGTGCGTGCGCTGAAAGTGGGTCATCCGCTCGATCCCGCCACCGAGATCGGGCCGCTGATCCACGAACGGCATCTCGCCAAGGTCTGCTCCTATGTCGACGTTGCACGCGAGGACGGTGCGATCATCGCCGTCGGCGGCAAGCGGTTCGACGGCCCGGGCGGCGGGCATTACGTCGAGCCGACACTGGTGACCGGCGCGCGCCAGACCATGCGCGTGGCGCAAGAAGAGGTGTTCGGGCCGTTCCTCACCGTGATCCCGTTCCGCGACGAGGCTGACGCGATCGCGGTCGCCAATGACGTGCAATACGGCCTCACCGGCTATGTCTGGACCGGCGACATGGGCCGCGCGCTGCGCGTCGCCGACGCGCTGGAAGCCGGCATGATCTGGCTGAACTCGGAGAATGTCCGCCACCTGCCAACCCCGTTCGGCGGCATGAAGGCATCGGGCATCGGCCGCGACGGCGGCGACTATTCGTTCGACTTCTACATGGAGACCAAGCACGTTTCGCTCGCGCGCGGCACCCACAAGATCCAGCGGCTCGGCGTCTAAGGAGAACTGCCCATGACCTCCGCTCGCCTCGCCACCTATGCCGTCGATGGTTCGGTCCGCTACGGGCTCGTGACCGACACCGGCCTCGTCGATCTCTCCGCGCGGTTCGCCAGGGATTATCCGACCTTGCGTGAGGTGATCGCCGCGGGCGCCCTGCCCCGGTTGATCGATGCCGCAGCCGGGCTGTCGCCCGATCACGGCCTCGATGCCATCACCTGGCTGCCGCCGATCGCTTCGCCCGAGAAGATCATCTGCATCGGCGTCAATTATCCTGACCGCAATGCCGAATACAAGGATGGCCAGGACGCGCCGAAATATCCGTCGATGTTCATGCGGACGCCGCGCTCCTTCGTCGGTCATGAAACGCCCCTGGTGCGTCCCCGCGCCTCGCCGCAGCTCGACTATGAAGGCGAGCTCGTGCTGATCATCGGCAAGGCCGGCCGTCACATCCCGGAGGCCCAGGCGCTGGATCACATCGCCGCACTCACGCTTTGCAACGAGGGCACCATCCGCGACTGGGTGCGGCATGCCAAGTTCAACGTCACCCAAGGCAAGAACTTCGATTCGACCGGCAGCCTCGGGCCTTGGATCGTGCCCTACACGAATGAGAGCCAGATTGCCGATATCCGGCTGACGACGCGCGTCAATGGCGAATTGCGCCAGGACGACCGCACGTCACGGCTGATCTTCGGCTTCCGCTACCTCATCAACTACATCTCGACCTTCACCACGCTCGTCCCCGGTGACGTGATCGTGACGGGCACGCCCACCGGCGCCGGTGCACGGTTCGATCCGCCGCGTTATCTGAAGCCCGGCGACGTCATCGAGATCGAAGCCGAGGGCGTCGGCACCTTGCGCAATGGCGTCGTCGACGAAGCTCTGTAAAGTCAGCAACGGAATGTCAGCATGACCACCATGACCGGCGGCGAAGCCATCGTCAGCGGGCTCGTCGCCCACGGCGTCGACACCGTGTTCGGCCTGCCTGGAGCGCAGGTCTATGGCCTGTTCGATGCCTTCCACCAGGCGCAGCTCAAGGTCGTCGGCGCCCGCCACGAACAGGCCTGCGGCTACATGGCGTTCGGCTATGCCCGCGCCAGCGGCAGGCCCGGCGTGTTCAGCGTCGTGCCGGGTCCCGGCGTGCTCAACGCCGGCGCGGCACTGCTCACCGCCTTCGGCTGCAACGAACCGGTGCTTTGTCTCACGGGCCAGGTGCCGACCGACTATCTCGGCCGCGGCCGCGGCCATCTGCACGAGATGCCGGACCAGCTCGCGACCCTGCGCACCTTCGTCAAATGGGCCGAGCGCATCGAATACCCCGACAGCGCGCCGACGCAGGTCGCGCGCGCGTTCCAGGAGATGATGTCGGGGCGGCGCGGCCCCGCTGCGCTCGAGATGCCGTGGGACGTGTTCACGCAGAAGGCGGCCACCGCCGCGGCGATGCCGCTGGCACAGTTCGCGCCGCCGCAGCCCGATCCCGACCGCATCGCCAAGGCGGCCGGGCTGATCACGTCCGCGAAGGCGCCGATGATCTTCGTCGGCTCAGGCGCAATCGAGGCGCGCGAGGACATCCTCGAGCTCGCCGAGATGATCGACGCGCCGGTCGTCGCCTTCCGGTCCGGGCGCGGCATCGTCTCCAATGCACACGAGCTCGGACTGACGATGGCTGCTGCCTACAAGCTCTGGCCGGCGACCGATCTGATGATCGGCATCGGCACCCGCATGGAGCTGCCGACCACGTTCCGCTGGCCGTTCAAGCCGGATGGATTGAAGTCGATCCGCATCGACATCGACCCGGTGGAGATGCGGCGCCTGATCGTCGACGCCGGCATCGTCGCCGATGCCAAGGCGGGCACGGCCGCGCTCGTCGCTGCTGTGAGCAAGGCGGGGTACCGCAAGAGCTCGGGACGCCGCGCCGCGATCCGGGAGGTCACCGCAGCGACCTTGCAGGAGATCCAGAAGGTACAGCCGCAGATGGCCTATCTGAACGTGCTCCGCGAGGTGCTGCCGCGCGACGCCATCGTCACCGACGAACTGTCGCAGGTCGGCTTCGCCTCCTGGTACGGCTTTCCCGTCTACGAGCCGCGCACCTTCATCACCTCGGGCTATCAGGGCACGCTCGGCGCGGGTTTTCCCACCGCGCTCGGTGCCAAGGTGGCGCATCCCGACAGACCTGTGATCGCGATCACCGGCGATGGCGGTTTCATGTTCGCCGTGCAGGAGCTGGCGACTGCCGTGCAATACAACATCGGCGTCGTCACCCTGGTGTTCAACAACAATTCCTATGGCAATGTCCGGCGCGACCAGCGTGAGCGCTTCGACGGCCGCGTCGTCGCCTCCGATCTCGTCAATCCGGATTTCGTCACGCTCGCCGAATCCTTCGGCGTCGCCGCCAGCAAGGTCACGTCACCCGATCAGTTCAAATCCGCGCTCGAGACGGCGCTGGCGCATGGCGGGCCATATCTGATCGACATCGAGGTGCCGCGCGACTCCGAGGTCTCGCCCTGGGCCTTCATCCATCCGTCGAAGCCTCCAGGGATCTGATCGACCTCACGGCGGGGACGCGCGGCGTCCCTGCAATCCGGCCGCGGCCATCGCCAGCAGGCCCGCGCCGGCCACGAGCCAGCACGCGACCGGCGCCCACTGCACCAGCGGCGCATAGTCTGGCAACTTCTGCAGGCCGCCGGCGACGGCAGCGATCCGCGCGAAGGTTGCCAGCGCCAGCGCCGAGAACACGAGCCCGGTCACCTTGCCCTCGGCGCCGGTCGTCCCGATCGCGAGCGCCGCGGAAATGGCGCTCATCATCATGCAGCCCCAGGCCGCCCCGGCGATGAACTGCGCCACGATCAGCACGGTCAATGCGCCCGCGAGCTCGGCGATCACGATCGCGAGCGCACCGAGCAGACCGGCGAATCCCATCACGATGAGCCCGCCGCGATGCTTGACGACCACGCTGGCCGGGAACAGCACGAGGTTGAAGCCGATCCAGAACACCGGCATCAGCCAGGAAAGGTCCTCCGGCCTGGCGAAGCGGAGATAGAACGCCGAGCTGTTGATGCTGAAATGCAGCTGGTAGCCGAGCGCGAGGATCACCATGGCGCCGATGAACAGCAGCGGGAGTCCCCGCAGCGGCCTGGGCTCGGGCTTGGCAGCTGCTTGCGCTGCCCGACCGCTATCCTGCGGAATGCGCGAGAGACCGAGCGCCGTCAGCAGCAGCACGGCCGATGAGATGACGAACGGCAGGCGCGGATCGTAGTCGCGCAGGATCACGCCGAGGTAGGGCGACACGGCGCCGGCCACGCCATAGCCGAGCATGACCAGCGCTGCCAGGAACGGAATGGCCGGCCGGGCCGCATGACGCCCGAGCAGCGTCAAGGGCGGCGCGCGCAAGACCGACGAGGTCAGCGCCCAGATCGCGATCAGTCCGATGAAGACCGCTGGACCTGTGGACGCCGCCACGAAAGGCAGCGCGACAAAGGCGGCGCAGGATACCGCAGTCAGCAGGCCGATGAAGAGACCGAACCGCGCGGCGGCGCGCCCGATGCGATCGGCCGCAAGTCCCATCGCAGTATCGGACACTGTGAAGATCGCCTGGTCCAGCATCAGGATCAGAACGACGGCGGAGGGCGCGATGCCGGCCTGGGCGGCGAGCTTCGGCAGATAGATCACGTAGGTCGTCCACAGCAGCGTGAACACCAGCTGTAGCAGCGCAAGGTGAAGTCCTATTCGCGTCGCCGCAGGTGCCCGCTCGTCCGCAAGTTCGACAGTGCTCATGGCCCTTCTCCCGGGCGCAGCATAGAGCCAGGGATGCCCGTTGCAAAATGAGGAACGTCACAGGGCGGCCAGGACTATCGGGCGCGGCGGAACGTCAGGTTGATGCGCCGGCGGCCGAGCCGGGCATGCTC
Source organism: Bradyrhizobium sp. SZCCHNRI2009 (assembly GCF_032485115.1). Classification (NCBI taxonomy): domain Bacteria; kingdom Pseudomonadati; phylum Pseudomonadota; class Alphaproteobacteria; order Hyphomicrobiales; family Nitrobacteraceae; genus Bradyrhizobium; species Bradyrhizobium sp. SZCCHNRI2009. Next base: position 484,553 of record NZ_JAUEUH010000001.1, on the reverse strand, counting down.
GCCATCGGCGAGCGGCGCGACGCCGTGAAAGGCGAGCCGCGCCGGGCCGCCCCAGACGACGACGTCGCCATGGGCCAGCCGATAGCGTTGCGTCTTGTCGGAGCGCTTGAGGCCGCCGAACAGGAACGTCGCGGGAAGGCCCAATGACACGGAGACGATCGGCGCGCCGACGTCGCGCTCGTCGCGATCCTGATGCAGCGACATCTTGGCGCCGGGCTCGTAGCGATTGATCAGGCAGGCATCGGGCGCGAAGGCCGCAAAGCCTGCTTCGCTCGCCGCCTGCTCGGCGAGCTGTCGCAACAGCGGCGGCATCGCCGGCCACCTCTGTCCGCTGTCTGGATCAACGGGATCGTAGCGATAGCCGCTGCGGTCCGTCACCCAGCCGACCGAGCCGCAATTCGTCATGGCCACCGACATCTGGTGCCCGCCGGGCGTGATCATCCGGCGGAACGGCGCCTGCGCGGTGATCGCCTCGATCGCGGCCAGAAGCTCCGTCGCATGTGGCTGCGCAAAACCACGCAGCAGCACCGCGCCTGGCGCGAGCGGCTCGCGCGCCGGTCCGGCGATCTCAAATCCATCGAACAGATCCGTCATATGCTACTTCGCATCGTGAAAGATCACACCGAGCGTATGCCGCCGGCCGGAACGCAGCCGGCTCACGCCATGACGCATGTTGACGCGGTAGCTGCCGCGCGTGCCCTGGACCGGGCGATTGTGGACCGCGAACACCACGGCGTCGCCCTGCCGGAGCGGCACCACCTCGGCGCGCGACTGCATGCGCGGCCGCTGCTCGGTCAGCACGAACTCGCCTCCCTCGAAATCGCGCCCCGGCTCTGACAGCAGGATCGCGATCTGCAACGGAAACACGTGCTCGCCATAGAGATCCTGGTGAAGACAATTGTAGTCGCCCTCGACATATTGCAGCAAGAGCGGCGTCGGCCTGATCTGGCCGGCCTGATGACAGCGCGCCAGGAAGTCGTCGTGCTCGGCGGGATATTGGATGTCGATCCCCATCGTCGCATTCCAGCGGTTGGCGATCGCGACCAGATGCGAATAGAGCCGCGGCCGCAACTGCGCGATCGGATCGGGCAGCGGATAACTGAAATATTTGTACTCGCCGCGGCCGAAACCATGCCGCGCCATGACGACGCGGCTGCGGAAGTGCCGGTCGTCCGGATAGAACGCGGCCAGCGCGCGGCACGTGTCGGGCGACAGCAGCTGCGTCAACACGGCGCAGCCGCTGGAATCGAGATCGCGTTCAACCATCGCCCAATCGAGCTGGTCGATCCCGATCGCGGCGGGAGTATCGATGTCGAGCGTAGCCTGTTTGAGCCTGGTCATTCGGACATTCCAGCTGTCATTCCGGAGCGGCGCAAAGCGACGAGCCCGGAATCCATACGCACGGTCGTGGTTATGTATTCCGCGCCTGCGCGCAAGGGCGCGCATCCCGGAATGACGACAGTGTTACGGAGTGGCCAGCGGGGCACCACCCGATTTCCGGTAGCATCCATGTCGATGATACCGTAACGACGACAGGTTCCCATCCGGCGTCGGAACGCCGGGCTCTTTCCCTACTCAGCCCCGCACCACGCCCTCGATGCCCGCCGCGATCTCCAGCAGCTTGCGGTCGTGGCCGCCGGACTGCGCCAGCATCAGGCCGACCGGGACCTCGCCGTGGCGGTGCGCCGGCAGCGAGATGGCGCAGCCGTCGATCATGTTGATGAAGGTGCAATTGCGCAAAGCGCGGATGTTCTCGCGGGCGAAGGCCTGGTCGTCGGCGAGATCGGCGATGACAGGCGGCGCGTTGGCCGTAGTCGGCATCGCCAGCGCATCGTAGGGCGCGATGCGTGCAGCGGCGCGCTTCACCAGCGAGCGGCGGGCGTTGAGCATCTCGATGTAGTCGGGCACCGTGATCGCCTCGCCGCGCATGATGCGGACGGACACGCGCGGATCGTAGACGTCGCCCTTGGCTGTGAGCAGGAAGCGGTGCCAGGCATAGCTCTCGGCGGCGGCGAAGCCGCCCTTCATGCCGATCAGGCCGACGTCGAGGAACTCGGGGAATTCGATACGCTCGATGAGCGCCCCCTGCTTCGCCAGCGTCTGCAGCGCCCGCTCAAAGGTCTCGGCGACCTCGGCATCGAGCTCGTCGAGCACGACCGTGGTGGGCACCGCAAGCCGCAAACCCTTCACCGGGCGCGACGCGAGCGGGCGGACCGGCTCGTCGGCCAGCACGGAATCGAGGACGGCACAGCAGGCGACCGTGTTGGCGAGCGGCCCGAAGCTGTCGAGCGTGGTCGACAGCGGCACGCCGCCGTCGAGCGGCACGCGGGCCTGCGTCGGCTTGTAGCCCGTGATGCCGTTGAAGGCCGCGGGGATGCGGCAGGAGCCGCCGGTGTCGGTGCCGAGCGCGCCATAGGCCATGCGGTCGACGACGGACACCGCCGCGCCCGACGACGAGCCGCCGGGCACATGGCCAACCTCGCGCTTCCAGGCGCTCTTCGGCGTGCCGTAATGCGGGTTGATGCCGATGCCGGAATAAGCGAACTCGGTCATGTTGGTGCGGCCGATCACGACGAAGCCGGCCCGGCGCAGCCGCGCCACCGCCGGCGCATCGGCCTCGGCCGGCGCGGAATCCTCCAGCGCCCGCGAGCCGGCGCGGGTGACCTGGCCCTTGATGTCGAACAGGTCCTTGACCGAGACCGGAATGCCGGCGTAGGGCGACGGCGCCGCATTGGCCTTGCGCAGCGCGTCCATGCCGTCGGCCGCCGCCAGCGCGGCCTCCTTGTCGACATGGATGAAGGCGCGCTGGCCCTCACCGGCGGGATCGGCGATCCGGGCTAGACATTCCTCCACGAGCTTACGGGACGAGGTGCGGCCGGCGGCGAGATCGTCGGCCAGCGCGGCCAGCGTCGGAATTGAAACGGTCATGGCATCCTATCGCGTGTCTGCGGCATCGGCCGCGATGTCCAGATCGAGCAGCGCGGAACTCAGCGACTTGCCGTGCGCATCCAGCGCGAGCGACCGGGTGACCCCGCCGCCGAGCGCCCGGCTCATCACGAAATTCAGCGCCGCAATGTTGGGCAGCTCATAGCGGACCACCTCGCCCTGGACAATGCCGGCGAAGTGCGCCTTCACACGCTCGGCCGTGACTTGTGCGAGCAGCAGCGGGTAATCCTTGGGGTCGTAGGCGATGACCGAGATGTTCGAGGTGTCACCCTTGTCGCCGGTTCTGGAATGGGCGATGTCACGCAGCTTCATCTCGGCTCCGATCATACTCCCAGCATCAAAGACCAATTTTCATCAGGCGGCAATTGCCGTCCAAACACCTCTGCGCCTCCCGGAGGGCCGCATGCGTGGCGTGATGGACCGTTGACGCGTCTGCGTCAAATGGCGCATCACGGATGCAAAGGAGCGGGCGACGGAGCCCGCCGCAGGGAGGATCAACCGGGATGGCCGAGCCGATGCGTGCACGCCCCAAACCGACACCCGAGACGCAGCATTTCTGGGACGGCACCCGGGCCGGCGAATTGCGGCTGCAGCGCTGCGACGCCTGTGCCCACGTCTACTTCCCGCCGCGCCCATTCTGTCCGGCCTGCGCCAGCCGCAAGGTCAGCGTCTTCAAGGCCACGGGCAAAGGCACGCTCTACAGCTACGTCATCAACCATCGTCCCCCGGCGCCCGGCTTCACGCCGCCCTACGCCATTGCCGTCGTGGCGCTCGAAGAGGGCCCGCGCATGATGAGCAACATCACGGGCTGCCCGCAGACACCGGAGGCATTGGAGCTCGACATGGCCCTCGAAGTCACATTCGAGAAAATGGACGAGCAGATCACCCTGCCCCTGTTCCGGCCGGCGAAAGGATAGCGCCATGCGTCGAAACCAGGTGGCCGTGGTCGGCGCGGCCGAGACCACCGAGCTCGGAATCATCCCGACGATGTCGCAGATCCAGCTGCATGCGGACGCGGCACTGAATGCCATCGCCGATGCCGGGCTCAAGCTGTCGGACATCGACGGCTTCGCCACCGCGGTCGAGACGCCGCAGCAGATCTGCCATTATCTCGGCATCACACCGACCTGGGTCGATGGCACCTCGGTCGGCGGCTGCTCCTTCATGCTGCATGTCCGCCACGCCGCGGCTGCGATCGAAGCCGGGCTATGCAAGACCGTGCTGATCACCCACGCCGAGAGCGGCAAATCGATGATCGGCAAGCTGCCGCGCTCGATCCCGCCGGACAGCCTGCAGGGCCAGTTCGAGGCGCCGTTCGGCGTCTACGGGCCGCCCAGCATGTTCCCGATCCCCGTGCTGCGCTACATGAAGACGTACGGCATCACCCATGAGCAGCTGGCGATGGTTGCGGTCGTACAGCGCGAATGGGCGGCAAAGAACCCGCGCGCGATGATGAAGGACCCGATCACCGTCGAGGACGTGCTGAACTCGCGCATGATCGCCTATCCGTTCCGGCTGCTGCAATGCTGCCTCGTCACCGACGGCGGCGGCGCGCTGATCCTGACCTCGGCCGATCGCGCCAAGGATTTTCCGCAGAGGCCAGTCTATGTTCTCGGCACCGGCGAAAGCGTGGAGACGCCGATGGTCAGCCAGATGGAGACGTTCAATTCATCGCGCGCCTTCAAGGTCGCGGGCCCCCTCGCCTTCAAGGAGGCCGGCATCGGCCATGCCGACGTCGACCATCTCATGATCTACGACGCGTTCGCGCATCTGCCGCTGTTCGGTCTCGGTGATCTCGGCTTCATGCCGCATGAGGAGACCGGACCGTTCATCGCCGCCGGACACACACGGCCCGGCGGCAAGCTGCCGCTCAACACCAATGGCGGCGGCCTGTCCTACATGCATTCGGGCATGTACGGCATGTATGCGTTGCAGGAGAGCGTGCGCCAGATGCGTGGCATCGCCCCGGCGCAGGTACCAGGAGCCAAGATCTCGGTGTGCCACGGCGTCGGCGGCATGTTCGCCGCATCGGGGACGATCATCTTTACGAACGAGAGGTAACGACGCTCGCCGTTCCGGTCGCTCTCTTTCGTTTTGTCGTCATGGCCGGGCTTGTCCCGGCCATCCACATCGTCCGGCGCCCTCGGAACGACGTGGATGCCCGGGACAAGCCCGGGCATGACGGAGCAACATATTGGCAGGCAGCCCGGCTGATCTGAGCCGTCTCGTCAAATGCAATAGCCCTGACGCAAACGGGGCAGGATGAACAGCACATCACGCTAAGGAGAACCTCTCATGACCAAATCGCTCCAGGACAAAGTCATCATCGTCACCGGCGCCGGCCGCGGCATCGGCCGCGAGATCGCGCTGCTGTGCGCCGCCGAAGGCGCCAAGGTCGTGGTCAACGATCCCGGCGTGGCGTCCGACGGCTCGGGCACCAGCGCAGCGCCGGCGGAGGAAGTGGTCGAGGAAATCAAGAAGCGCGGCGGCACGGCGGTGGCGAATTTCGAGAGCGTGTCCGAAGCGATCCCGGCCAGCAAGATCGTGAAGGCCGCGACCGACCACTTCGGCAAGCTCGACGGCGTGGTCAACAATGCCGGCATCCTGCGCGACATGATCTTCCACAAGATGAGCATCGAGGCGTTCGAAGCCGTCATCAAGGTCCACCTGATGGGGTCGTTCTATGTCGCTCACTCCGCCGCGCGGCTGTTCCGCGAGCAGGAGAGCGGCTCCTTCGTCCATTTCACCTCGACCTCGGGCCTGATCGGCAATTATGGCCAGGCCAATTACGCCGCGGCGAAGCTCGGCATCGTCGGCCTGTCGAAGTCGATCGCGCTCGACATGGGCCGCTTCAACGTGCGTTCCAATTGCGTCTCGCCGTTTGCCTGGAGCCGAATGATCGGCACCATCCCGGCGGAGACCGAGGCCGAGAAGGAACGCGTCGAACGCATGAAGCGGATGGGGCCCGAGAAGATCGCGCCCGTCGTCGCCTATCTGCTCAGCGATGCCTCGAAAGACGTCACCGGCCAGATCTTCGCCGTTCGCATGAACGAGATCTTTCTGATGAGCCAGTCGCGCCCATTGCGCTCGGTGCACCGCGGCGAAGGCTGGACGCCGCAGACCATTGCGGAGCATGGCATGCCGGCACTGAAGCCGTCGTTCTACAAGCTCGATCGTTCCGCCGACGTGTTCGGCTGGGACCCGATCTGAGATTTGCAGCGCCCAAAATCTGCTTGCAGCGCACACCATCTCAAGTTGTTTTTTGTCCAAACGACCCGCGCGTTGCCATGATTTCGTCGTATGGTCGCCTCCCAACAAAACGTCGGGAGGACACAGATGACGAATTCACGACACGACATCACGCAGGATTCGCCGGCCGGAGCTGACGGCTTCGACCGGCGCACGCTCCTCAAGGGCGTCGCCGGCTTTGCCGCGGCGGCTGCGGCAGTCTCGCCGGCCCGTGCCCGCGATTTCGGACCGGGCGCGCAGCCGCAACGCTATCCCGATCCCGACATCGTCGTGATCGACGAGAAGCGTTTCAAGGCCAAGGTGGGCAACACCACGATCAAGCGCCTGTTCACCGGCTGCCTATGGGCGGAAGGTCCGGCCTGGAACGCGCAGGCGCAGTACCTGGTCTGGAGCGACATCCCGAACAACCGCCAGCTGCGCTATCTCGACGACGACGGCCACATCTCCCAGCAGTTCCGCAAGCCATCGAACGAATCGAACGGCAATACCTTCGATTACGAAGGGCGGCAGATCACGGCCGAGCGGACCCGCCTCGTCCGGTTCGAGCACAACGGCTCGGTCACCGTCCTCGCGGAGAAGGCGAACGACAAGCCCCTCAATGGCCCGAACGACATGGTCGTCAATCCCAGCGACAAGTCGATCTGGTTCACCGATCCCGGCTACGGCTCGATCAACCTGTACGAAGGGCAGAACGCCCGCAACGGCTCCAACCAGCCGTTCCAGAAGGAAGCCGTCTACCGCGTCGATGCGCAGTCCGGCGCGATCACCAAGGTCGCGGACGAGCCGTTCAAGCCGAACGGCATCGCCTTCAGCCACGACTACAAGAAGCTCTACGTCTGCGACACCGGCATCACGCACTATCCGAACGCCAAGAACGTGATCTGGCAGTACGACATCAATGGCGACAAGCTGGCGAACCCGAAGGCGTTCATCGACATGACGCTCGACGGCAAGTCGGGCTTCGCGGACGGGCTGCGGGTCGACATCGACGGCAACATCTGGGTCGGCGCCGGCTGGGTCGGCGAAGGCTATGACGGCGTCCACATCTTCGCGCCGGACGGCGTCCGCATCGGCCAGATCAAGCTGCCGGAGATCTGCGCCAATGTCTGCTTCGGCGGCAAGAAGCGCAATCGCCTGTTCATGACCGCGAGCCAATCGCTCTATGCGGTCTATGTGGAGACGCAGGGGGCGCACATCTGTTAGCGAATAGGGAATAGCGAGTAGCGAGTAGCGAGTAGCGAGTAGCGAGTAGCGAGTAGCGAGATCTACCCCCTATTCGCTATTCGCAACTCCCTATTCGCCCTCATCCGGTATTTCTCAACCCCGCCGAGATGCCGTTGATCGTCAGTTGAATCCCGCGCAGCACCTGCTCGTCCGGGTTCTGCGCGCGATGCTCCTTGAGCAGTTCGACCTGCACGTGGTTGAGCGGATCGAGATAGGGAAAGCGGTTGCGCACCGAGCGCTCCAGCAGCGGGTTGCCCTGCAGCAGCCGCTCCTGCCCCGTGATGTCGAGCAGCGTCTCGATCACCAGATTCCATTCGCGCCGGATGCGGCCGAAGATCTTTTCGCGCAGGGCCTCGTCCGGAACCAGCTCGGCATAGCGCGAGGCTATGGCGATCGAGCTCTTGGCGAGCACCATGTCCATGTTCGACAGCAGCATGCGGAAGAACGGCCATTCCTGATAAAGTTCGCGCAGGAACGGCATGCCCTGCTCCGGATTTTCCGCGATCCAGGTCTCGACCGCGCTGCCGAAGCCGTACCAGCCCGGCAGCATCAGCCGGCACTGCGCCCAGGAGAACACCCAGGGGATCGCACGCAGGTCCTCGATCGCGCGGGTTTTCTTGCGCGAGGCCGGGCGGCTGCCGATGTTCAAGGTCGCGATCTCGTTGATGACGGTCGAGGCCCAGAAATAGTCGACGAAGCCGTCGGTCTCGTAGACCAGGCCGCGATAGGCCTTGAACGCGAGCTCCGAGAGCCGGTCCATCGCGGTGAGATATTCGCGCTTCGGCGCCGGCTGCCGCGGATGCAGCAGGCTGGCCTCGAGCGTCGCGGCGGCGAGAATTTCCAGATTGTTACGTCCGACCTCGGCGTTGGAATACTTGCTGGAGATGATCTCGCCCTGCTCGGTGATGCGGATCTGGCCGTTCACCGCGCCGCCCGGCTGGGCGATGATGGCGTCGTAGCTCGGTCCGCCGCCGCGGCCGACCGATCCGCCGCGGCCGTGGAACAGCCTGAGCCGGATGCCGTGGCGCTCGAAGATGTCGACGAGGCCGATCTCAGCCTTGTAGAGTTCCCAGCCCGAGGTGACGAAACCACCGTCCTTGTTGCTGTCGGAATATCCGAGCATGACCTCCTGCACGGCGCCGCGGCTGTCGACCAGGCGGCGGTAATCGTGCAGCGCCAGCATGCGGTCCATGATGCCGCTGGACGCCTGTAGGTCCTCGATCGTCTCGAACAGCGGCACGATGTTGACGGCGCAGCGGCCCGAAGGGTCGATCAGGCCGACCTCCTTGAGCAGCAATGCCACCTCGAGCATGTCCGACATGCCCTTGCACATCGAGATGATGCACTGGGGAATCACGTCGGCGCCGAACGTCGCGTGCGCCTCGGCGGCGGCGCGGAACAGCGCAAGCTCGCCGACGGTCTCGTCGCTGTACTTGACGAATTGCGACACCAGCGGCCGCGCATTGCGCAGCTCGCTGACAAGCAGGCCGACCCTGGCATCCTCGCTCAGCGCCATGTAGGACATGCCGGGCATCGCGGTGTCGATCAGCTCGGCGACGGTGCGCTCGTGCACCGCCGAATTCTGGCGGATGTCGAGCCGGGCCAGATGGAAGCCGAAGCAATCCACGGCACGCCGCAGCAGCCGCAGCCGCCCGCGGGCGATCACCTCGGCATTGTTGGCGATCAGCGAGTGATGCAGCACGTCGAGATCGTCCTGCATCTGCTTGACGCTGTCGTAAGGCGCCACCGCCGCCACGGGAAGGCGGCTGATCTGGATACCGAGCTTCTTCGCCGTCGCTGCCAAGCGCGCATAGATGCCGGACACCGCCAGACGATATGGCTCGCCGCGACGATGCGGCGACGTGTCCGGCGAGCGCTCGGCCAGCGCACGCAGCTCCTCGGAGACATCGGCGAGATGCGCGGCGATGGACAGCTCGCTGCCGAGCAGATGCAGTTCCTCGAGATAGTAGTGCAGCGCCAGGCTGGATTGCAGCTTGAGCGTCCCGCGCATCACCTCGGCGGTGACGAACGGATTGCCGTCGCGGTCGCCGCCGATCCAGCTCCCCATGCGCAGGAACGAGGCGAGATCGCCCGCCACCTCCGCTCCGTCATTGAGCCGATCCTCGAGCGAGCACAACAGACGCGGCACCTCACGCAGAAACGTGTAGTCGTAGAACGACAGCCCGTTGGTGACCTCGTCGAGCACCGTCAGCTTGGTCCGGCGCAGCAGGTTGGTCTGCCACAAGGTCAGCACGGCGCGGCGCAGCGCCTCGTCATTGGCCTCGCGCTCATCCGGCGTCAACTGCATCCGCTCGCGGCGGTCGAGCAGCATCGCGATCTCCATCTCGCGATCCATCGTGCTCTTGCGCCGCACCTCGGTCGGGTGCGCGGTCAGGACCGGGCTGACCAGCGCCGTCGAGAAGAACTTGCGCAGATCGGAAGCCTCGAACCCGGCGGATTTGGCGTGAGCGAGCGTCGCCGCCAGCATGCCGGCCCCGCCATTGGAGTCGCTCTTGGCACGCATGCGTCGGATGTTGTTCTGGTCCTCGGCAATGTTGGCGAGGTGCGAGAAATAGCTGAAGGCGCGGACGATGCGGACCGTCTCAGCCGTCGTCATGCCGTCGAGGATCTGCTCCAGCTCGCGCCGCGCCTGGCGGTCCTCGTCGCGGTGGAAGCGCACCGAGGTCTGGCGGATGCGCTCGACGAGGTCGAACAATTCGGCGCCTTCCTGGTCGCGGACGGTATCGCCGAGGATGCGGCCGAGCAGCCGGATATCGTCCCGGAGCCGCGCGTCCTCCTCCATGGCCTGCGCCTCGGCGGCGCGGTTGGGACGGATTTCCTCTGTCATGGCTTGCGGCGACATGGATGCGCTCTCCAGCAGCTGCCCATTTACGGGTCAGTCTGCCGTATCTATACCGCAGCGCAAGATCAAGAAAGAGGCGTCGCCTGCCCTATTCAATGTCGGTCTCGTCTCCTTTCGCCGCCAGGTGCGGGCCCATCATCATATTTTCCGCCCCGCCTGCTCCCAATGGGGATCGCGCAGCCGCCGCTTGAAGATCTTGCCGGAATCCTCGCGCGGCAGCTTCTCGTGGATCTCGATGTGCTTGGGCACCTTGTAATCGGCCAGCGACGCTCTCAGCCGGGCCCTCATCTCCCCAATGTCAAGCGTCACGCCCGGCTGCGGCTCGACCACGGCCATCAGGGCTTCTCCGAACTCGGCATCGGGGATGCCGAACACGGCGCAATCATGCACGCCGGGCACGGCATGCAGCACGGCCTCGATCTCGGCGGGATAGATGTTTACGCCGCCAGAGATCACCATGTCGCGCTTGCGGTCGCACAGGAAGACGTAGCCCTCGGCATCGATGTAGCCGACATCGCCCGAGGTGATGAAGCCGTCGCGGTCGATTTCGGCACGCTTCTCCGGCTTGTTGTGATAGGTGAAATCCGGATTGCCCGCGATGCGCGAATAGATCTCGCCGATCTCGCCCTGCGGCAGGATGCGACCGTCCTCGCCGAGAAAGCGCAGCTCCGCGCCCGGCGAGACCTTGCCGACGGTGCCGGGCTTGCGCAGCGCGTCCTCGGAGGTCACGAAGGTCACGGCACCGGATTCGGTCGAGCCGTAGAACTCGTAGATGACCGGCCCCCACCAGTCGATCATCGCGCGCTTGACGTCGGCCGGGCACGGCGCGGCAGCGTGAATGACATGGCGCAGCGACGATACGTCGTAGCGGCGGCGAACCTCCTCCGGCAGCTTCATCAGCCGGATGAACATGGTCGGCACCATGAAGATGGTATCGATCCGCTCTGTCTGGAGGACGTCGAGAAACGCCTCCGGCTCGAAGCGCGGCATCAGCACCAGCGCGCCGCCGAGCCGGCCCGCCCGCAGGCCGAAGGCGTTCGGCGCCGAATGATACAGCGGCCCCGGCAGCAGCGCGCGCGCGTTCGGCTTCAGCCCGTAGATCAACGCGCGCATGCGCTCGGCCGAGGCGGCCTGCTCCACCGTCGGCGCATTGCGGCGGACGCCCTTGGGATGACCGGTCGTGCCGGAGGTGTAGATCATGTTCTGCGGCTGCGGCACCTGCGGCCCCTCGTACGGGCTCTGCCGTGTCAGCCAGCTTTCCAGGTCGGTCGCGAACTCCGGTGTTGCGAGCAGATCCGCGCCGATCTTGTAGTTGGACAGGATCTCCGGCGGCGTCGGCACGCTGAGCACCGTGCCTCCGGGTGGAATCAGGCCGCGAAGCTGATGCAGCAGATCGGCGTGACCGATCAGCACCTTGGTCGCGGAGTCCTTGAGGATGTAGTCGATCTCCTCCGGCTTGAAGTGCCAGTTCACCGGCACGCCATAGGCGCCCAGCCGCATCGCGCCATAGGCCGCCTCGATGAAGGCGATGTCGTTGCGCATCAGCATGCAGACGCAATCGCCCTGGCGTACGCCGAGCTGCGCGAGGCCGCTGGCGATCCGCGCGGCGCGGTCGGCGATTTCGGCGTGGCTGCGCCGGCGCTCGCCGGAGATGATGCCGCAGAACAGGGAGGACGTTTCCATTTTCTTTGTTATCCGATCTGGCGTCGGTTTGAGTTTCCGCCATCAATCCGGGGCGCATCGAACTCAGGTGCGCAGTTGCGCACCGGAGAATCTCGAGATTCCGGGCCTGCTCCTTCGGGGCATCCCGGAATGACGGACTCAGTCCGCAAACTTCGGCGCGCGCTTCTCGATGTTGGCGCGCACCGATTCGAGCTGGTTCGGGCTGCCGATCAGCTTCTGCTGCTCGACCGATTCGGCGAGCAGCGCCGGCCCCGGATCGACCGAGAGATTGTTCAACATCCGCTTGGCGGCGCGGATCGCATCGGGATTCTTGCCGGCGATCTCACGTGCGGTCTCCAGTGCGGCCGCGCGCGGATCGGCGCAGATGCGCGTGACGAGGCCGTAGGCCTGGCCTTCCTCGGGCGTGAACACCCGGCCGGTGTAGGTCAGCTCGCGCAGGATGTCGTCGCGCATCAGGGTCGCCAGGAGCGGCGTGCCCGCCATGTCGGGCACGAGACCCCATTTGATCTCCATGATCGACATCTTGGTGTCCGGCGCGACGTAGCGCATGTCGGCGCCGAGCGCGAGCTGGAAGCCGCCGCCATAGGCGACGCCATGCACTGCAGCAATCACCGGCACCGGCAACTGCCGCCAGCCCCATACCGCCTGCTGCGCGAAGTTGGCCTTGCCGTGGGTGCGAATGGTGAGGTCGCGCTTCTCGCCGCCGGGTATGCCGTTGCCGCCCGAATCTTTCATCGCCGCGAAGCGGCCCGTGTCGAGGCCAGCGCAGAAGGCCCGGCCCTCGCCGGACAGCACCACCGCCCGCAGGCCCTTCTCCTTCGACAGCCGGTCGGTCGCCGCGACCAGCGCCTCGAACATCTCCATGTCCAACGCATTCATCTTGTCGGCGCGAACCAGGCGAACATCGGCGACGCCGTCCTTGATCTCGATCGCGAGGCGGTTGTCCATCGAGCGGTCTCCCTACGGATGTCTTTGTGACTTTACAGAAGGCTGTCGGAGCGATTTAGTCAATCGACCAATTAACTCACAACATGTCAGGCGGAAACTCCCATGTTCAAGGACAATCTCCTCGAAGGTCGACGCATTCTGGTGACCGGCGGCGGCACGGGCCTTGGCAAAGCAATGGCTGCACGCTTCCTGCAACTCGGCGCCGAAGTGCATATTTGCGGCCGGCGGAAAATCGTCTGCGACGAGACCGCGACCGAACTCATGGACCTCTACGGCGGCCGTGTGGCCAGCCATGGCGTCGACATCCGCAATGCCATGGCGGTGGAGGACATGATCGAGGCCATCTTCCAGGAAGGCGGTCTCACCGATCTCATCAACAACGCGGCCGGCAACTTCATTTCCCGCACCGAGGAATTGAGCCCGCGCGGCTTCGACGCGGTCGCCAACATCGTGATGCACGGCACGTTCTACGTGACGCACGCCGTCGGCAAGCGCTGGATCGCCGCGAAGCAGCCGGGCAACGTCGTCTCGATCACGGTAACCTGGGTGCGCAACGGCTCGCCTTACGTGGTGCCCTCGGCGATGAGCAAGTCGGCGATCCACGCCATGACGATGTCGCTCGCGACTGAATGGGGCCGCTACGGCATCCGCCTCAACACCATCGCACCCGGCGAAATCCCGACCGAAGGCATGAGCAAGCGCATCAAGCCCGGTGACGAGGCCGGCGCGCGGACCAAGGCGATGAACCCGATGGGTCGGGTCGGCACCATGGAGGAGCTGCAGAACCTCGCGGTGTTCCTGATCTCCGGCGGCTGCAACTGGATCAACGGCGAGACAATCGCGATGGACGGTGCCCAGGCGCTGGCGATGGGCGGCAACTTCTATCAGCTGCGCGACTGGAGCGACGACGACTGGACCAAGGCCAAGGAGTCGATCAAGGCGCAGAACGAAAAGGATCGCGCGACGCGCACGAGCTGATGGCGCAATCACCCTGTTGATCGGCGATCTGCTCCCTGTAGACTGATCGAGAGATGCTTGCTCCGGCGCAATCCGGGGCGAGGACCACGACAAGACATCGAACAAAGAACAAGACGCAATCGGAGGGGAAACATGTCCGTCACGACGGCAGCGTCGACGCTCGTCGACGTCGTGCGCAGGCAGGCGGAAGCGCTTGGCTCCGCCACCGCCTATGAGTTCGAAGGCCGCCTCACCAGCTTCGCCGCATTCGACCGCAAGACCAACCAGGTTGCCAACGCGCTGAAGGCGATCGGCATCAAGCCGCATGAGCGGATCGCCTATTTCGGCAAGAACAGCGACATCTATTTCGAGCTGCTGGTCGGCGCCATGAAGGCCAACGTCGTGATGGCGCCGGTGAACTGGCGCCTCGCCGGTCCCGAGGTCGCCTTCATCGTCGAGGACTGCAAGGCGCCTGCCCTGTTCGTCGGTCCCGAGTTCGTCACGATGATCCGCAACATCCGCGACCAGATTCCGAGCGTGCGGCACATCATCACCACCGAAGGCGGCGCGCCGGAATGGCAGGACTACACGGCTTGGCGCGACGCGCAAAGCGCCGACGCTCCCGGCGAGGCGATCACGCCGAAGGACATCGCGCTGCAGCTCTACACCTCCGGTACCACCGGCAAGCCGAAAGGCGCGATGCTGTCGCACGCCAACTTCCTCAACCTCGTCAACACCGGCAATCCCGAGGAGAAGCCGGACTGGAATAAATGGACGACCGACGACGTCTCGCTGATCGCGATGCCGATCTTCCACATCGGCGGCTCCGGCTGGGGCCTGATGAGCCTCTACCACGGCGCCCGCGGCGTGATCGCGCGCGAGTTCGATCCCACGAAGATCCTCGACTTCTTCGAACAGTCCGGCATCACCAAGCTGTTCATGGTGCCCGCCGCGATGCAGTTCGTGGTCCGGCAGCCGCGAGCGCGGCAGGTCGACTTCTCGCGGCTCAAATACATGCTCTACGGCGCCTCGCCGATCCCGGCGGCGCTGCTGAAGGAATGCATCGAGGTGTTCAAATGCGGCTTTGTGCAGATGTACGGCATGACCGAGACCACGGGCACCATCATCGCGCTGCCGCCCGAGGATCACGTCGAAGGGCTGGAGCGGATGCGCTCGGCCGGCAAGCCGCTGCCGGGCGTCGAAGTCGCGATCATCGATCCCTCGGGCAACCCGCTGCCGCCGCGGCAGGTCGGCGAGATCGCCACCCGCTCCGGCTCCAACATGACCGGCTACTGGAACCTGCCGGAGGCGACCGCACGCACGCTCGGCAAGGACGGCTGGCTGCGCACGGGTGATGCCGGCTACATGGATGAGGACGGCTACGTCTACATCCACGACCGCATCAAGGACATGATCATCTCCGGCGGCGAGAACATCTATCCGGCCGAGGTCGAGAGCGCGATCTGCGACCACCCCGATGTCGCCGAGGCCGCCGTGATCGGCATTCCCGACGACAAATGGGGCGAGGCCGTCAAGGCGATCGTCGTGATGAAGCCCGGCAAGCGCGCCACCGAGACCGACATCATCAATTTCACCCGCACCCGCATCGCCGGCTTCAAGACGCCGAAGAGCGTCGACTTCCTCGACGCCCTGCCGCGCAACCCGTCCGGCAAGATCCTGCGGCGGAATCTGCGCGACCCGTACTGGGCGGGCAAGGATCGGCAGGTGAATTGAGCGCTGGGATTGCGGCGGCCTTCGATCAAGACGACATCACCTCTTGTTCACCCCCATATACCCGAACAGGAAGCCCGCCACCTTGCGCATCTGGATCTCCTCGCTGCCTTCGGTGATGCGGTAGCGGCGGTGGTGGCGGTAGATGTGCTCAAACGGCTTGTGGCGCGAATAGCCCATGCCGCCATGAACCTGGATGGCGCGATCGGCCGCCTCGCAGCACAGACGGTTAGCCCAGTAGTTGCACATCGAGACCTTGTCGGAGAGTGTGTGCTCGACCTGCGCCTGGGTGAGCTGGTCCATCTCCCAGGCGGTCTTGCGGATCAGCAGCCGCAGCATCTCGGCCTGCGTCGCCAGCTCGACCAGCGGCCACTGGATCGCCTGGTTCTCGGCCAGCGCCTTCCCGAACGGTTTGCGCTCACGCGCGTAGTTCACGCTCTCGTTGATGCAGAATACGGCCGCACCGAGCGAGCTCGCCGCCTGCCGGATGCGGTTCTCGTGCACGAAGCACTGCGCCAGCGACAGGCCGCGACCGACTTCGCCGAACAGCGCGTCCTCCGGCACGAACACGTCGGTGAAGCTGACCCGCGGATGGTCGGTCGGCATGTTGAAGGTCCAGAGATACTCCTCGACCTTGACGCCCTCGGTCTTGGCCGGCACCAGGAAGCAGGTGATGCCGCGGGCATCGCCGTCCTTGCCCGAGGTGCGCGCAAACAATGCGCAATGGGTGGCGACGTGCATGCCCGTGGTCCACATCTTCTCGCCGTTGATCAGCCAGCCCTTGACGTTGTCGCGGGTGGCCGGCTCCGCCTTGGTTTCCATGTGGGTTGCGTCCGAGCCGTGATGCGGCTCGGTGAGACCGAACGTGATGCGGTACTTGCCGGTGATCGAGCCGTCGATCATCGCTTTCTGGTGGTCGCGGCCATAGCGGTCGAGCATGGTGACGATCGGCAGATTGCCGACGATCGAGTGCTCGTTCTGCAGGTCGTTGTGCAGGCCGAGGCCCTTCGACGCGAAATGCTCGCGGATCACCGCCATCCAGAGGTTCGAGCCGTCCTTGCCGCCGTAGCGCTTCGGGATCGCAAAGCGCAGGTGCCCGGCCGCGTCGGCACGATCCTTGGCCTTGCGCAGCAGCTGCTCCCACTCATGCCGCGGCAGGCCGCCATTCTCGAAATCGGTGCGCGCCCATTCGCGACGATGATCGAAGAAGCGGATGTTGTCGTCGGCCTGCTCCAGCGGCTTGATCTCGGCGGCGATGAAGCGATCGAGCTCGTCGAGGTAGGCGACCAATTCCTTCGGCAAGGAAAAATCCATGGCGTGTCTCCCTGTGCGTTTCGTTGTTGTTCTTGGTCCTGATGGGCGCGACCTCCCGTCGCGCGCTTGTGGCGCGCAGCGCCGTTGCGTATTTGGATGACTGCGACACCTGCGCAGGCGCTAAGCTGATGCGCGACAGCCAATCAGAAAACAGGAGGAACGGCCGATGGAGCTGAAGTTTTCGAGAGTGACGCGCAAGGGGCCGATCACGATCGTCACCCTGGCGCGCCCCGAGGTCTACAACGCCCTGCACATCGAGGCGCATTACGAGCTCGAGCGCGTGTTCGACGGCTTCGCCGCCGATCCCGAGCAATGGGTGGCGATCGTCACCGGCGAGGGCGACAAGGCATTCTGCGCCGGCAACGATCTGAAATGGCAGGCGGCCGGCGGCGCGCGCGGCTGGGGCAAAAGCGGCTTCGGCGGACTGACCTCGCGCTTCGATTGCGACAAGCCGCTGATCGCGGCCGTCAACGGCGTTGCGATGGGCGGCGGCTTCGAGATCGCGCTGGCCTGCGACCTGATCATCGCCTCCGAGAATGCGACCTTCGCGTTGCCCGAGCCGCGCGTCGGCCTCGCCGCGCTCGCCGGCGGGCTGCAGCGGCTGCCACGCCAGATCGGCATGAAGCGCGCGATGGGCATGATCCTGACCGGCCGCCACGTCGGCGCCCGCGAGGGCCACGAGCTCGGCTTCGTCAACGAGGTCGTACCGCAGGGCGAGGCGCTGGCGGCCGCGGAGCGTTGGGCCGACACCATCGCCAAGAACTCGCCGATGTCGATCCGCGCCTCCAAACAGGCGATCGAGAAGGGCCTCGCGGTGTCGCTGGAGCAGGCCATCACCGAGCAGCGCGACTACGCGGCGGTGCAGGCGATGATCCACTCGCAGGACTACATTGAGGGGCCGAAGGCGTTTTCCGAGAAGCGACCGCCGAAATGGCTGGGGCGGTAGCGCATCGCCAAGGTGATCATTCCGGGACACGAGGAGCGCGCGCCCGGAATCCGTGACCACGAACGGGAGTCTGGATTCCAGGCTCGCGACTGCGTCGCGCCCCGGGACGACGGCCGAGGTGATCGCAACGCCCGTCCAGCTCCCGCCGCCGTCATTGCGAGCGAAGCGAAGCAATCCAGAGTCCCAAAGCAGTCTGGATTGCTTCGTCGCTGGCGCTCCTCGCAATGACGACGGAGAATTAGGCATCATCCTGGCCCCTCCCCGCCTCGCGCCTGTAGGACGCGTAGTTGGGCTGATCGACAGCGAGCTTGTCGAGCGTGGTCTGCCAGAGGTGGTCCTTCAGTCCCGGCGTGCCGAGATCGACGGCACCACTGGCGATCTGCTCGGAAAGCACACGATTCAGTTCGAGCAAGTCGCCGTCTCGTCTCAATAGCTGTTTCAGCCGCGCGTGCTCCGCGGCATCCGCCGGAGCAGCCTGCGTCAACTGCCGCACCACCAGATCGAGCGCGTTGATTCCCACGCGCAGCTTGAACGCCGGGTGCCCGGAGATCAGCGGCGCGATGTCGGTGCGCAGGAAATCCGCGACCGCCTTCACCAGCTCCGTCGGCGTCGGTTCGTCCTGCATCAGCCCTCTCCTCTCGGCGCCAGCAGCCGCAGCAGATCGATCTCTGTCTCCGACGCGCGGCGGCCGATCATGGCGCGCTCCATCGAGTGGTCGGGACCCAAGCGAAACCGCTGCATCATGCCGCAACACATCACGCCCCAGCGCAACGTGCCCATGACCTCCCAGAACTTCACCCTGCCGGCATCGACCTTGCGGCCAGCGGCCTCGTAGCCCGCGTACAGCTCCTCGCGCGAGCCAAAGCCGCCGACGGGCTTGTCGATCTCGCCGAAGCGCCAGGAGTTGACGCAGATCCAGCCGAGATCCTCCATGGGATCGCCGAGATGGGCGAGCTCCCAGTCGAGCACAGCGCGCACCCCGTCGGGGCCGATGATGAGATTGCCGTTGCGGAAATCGCCATGCACCAGCGTCACCTCCGCCGAGGGGCCGGGATCGTTGTGCGACAGCCAGCGCAGCGCGAGATCGAACACCGGGCGCGGCCAGTCGAAGCTTTGATATTCGCGCGCGAGCTCCGCGATCTCCCTGGTCGCGTTCATCTCGCGCAACGCGGGCAGCGTCTCGCGTCGAATCCCGTGGATGCCGGCAGCGATGCCGCCGAGCTGGCGCGCGAGGCGCGGCCGCGCCTCGGCGAATTCAGCATCGCGCAGGATCTTGCGCGCGATGGTCTCGCCCTCGACGCGGCGCATGATGAAACCGGCGCCGAGATCGTCCTCCGGCCGTAGCACGTGCAGTGCCTCGGGCGACGGCACGCCGGCCGCACAAGCGAGCCGCATCAGCGCCGCCTCGTTGTCGAGCCCGGCGGCACGCCCGGGCGCGGCGCCGTAGCCCTTCGGCGAGCGGCGCAGGATGGCGCCGACATCACCACCGGGATGGACGATGTCGAAGCGCCACGTCTCCTGGCTGGCCCCGCCGGAGAGTCTCGCGGCGCCGCGCACGCCAGTCGCCCCCGGCATGAACGAGGCGACGCAGCGCGACAGCTCGGCCTCGATCATTGGCCCTTGAACTTGGCCGGGCGCTTTTCGAGGAACGCGGTGACGCCCTCCTTGAAATCCGACGTGCCGCCCGCGATGCGCTGCGACTGGAATTCGGCGTTGAGCTGCTCCTCGAACGAGTTCTCCGGGCTGTCCCAATAAAGCTTGCGGATCTGCGCCAGCGCCACCGTCGGCCCGTTGGCGAGCTCGCGCGCGAGCTTCATCGTTTCCTCCTTGAGGGCCGCATCGTCATAGACGCGGTTGACGAGGCCCCATTGCAGCGCCGTCTCGGCCGGCAGCTTCTCGCCGAGCAGCGACAGCTCGATCGCGCGCGCCTTGCCGACGAGGCGCGGCAACAGCCAGGTCGAGCCGCAGTCGGGAACGAGACCGATGCGGCGGAAGGCTTGCAGGAAATACGCGGACTTCGCGCACAGGATCATGTCGCCCATCAGCGCGAAGCTCATGCCAGCACCGGCGGCCGGGCCGTTGACCGACGTCACGATCGGGCAATGCAGATTGCGCAAGCGGCGCAGGAACGGATGAAAGGCCGTCTCGAGCGCGGCGCCGGCATTGCTGCGGCCGGGCTTCGCCTGCGCATTGCGGCCCTGCAGATTGGCACCGGTGCAGAACGCTCGCCCCGCGCCGGTTACGACCAGGCAGCGCACCTCGGCCTTCTTCTCCTCGATCTCGTCGAGCGCCTCGGCGAGCCCGCCAAGCATGTCGATCGAGACCGCGTTCATGACCTCCTGATGATCGAGCGTGAGGACGGCGACGGGCCCGTCGAAATCGAGCGTGACGTGCTTGAACTGCATGTTTTCCTCTCAAGAGCTTTTCGGTCAGTGCATTCTTCGCCGCGGAAATTTGAAGCGCGGCATGGTTCTGTCAGCATATTTGATTTTTGCGCTTCGCTTGTCCATGGTTGGATCATCCCAATAACCGAAGCGGCGCGCAGCGCGCTCACATCATCACGGAAACGCCCAAGAGAACCCCATGAGCATGTTCGACCTCACCGGCCGTGTGGCCGTCGTCACCGGCGGCAATGGAGGCATAGGCCTCGGAATCGCCCAGGCACTTGCGTCCAGTGGCTGCAACGTCTCGATCTGGGGCCGCAACGCCGAGAAGAACAAGGCGGCTGCGGCGTCGATGGCCGCGGGGCCCGGCAGGGTCGATACCCATGTCTGCGACGTGACGAGCCCTGCTTCCGTCAACGAGGCGATGAAGGCGACACTCGACACCTTCGGTCGCGTCGACGGCTGCTTTGCCAACGCCGGCATCGGCGGCGGCGGCCGCAAACCCTTCATCGAGCGCAGCGAGGAGGAATGGCGCACAATGTTCGCGACCAATCTCGACGGCGTCTTCCATGCCTTCCAGGCCGCCGCCAAGCACATGACCGCGCGCGCCGAAGCCGGCGATCCGTTCGGCCGCCTGGTCGCGACCTCCAGCCTCGCCTCGCTGTTCGGCACCGCGCGGAACGAGCACTATGCGGCAACCAAGGCGGCAATCAATGCGCTGTGCCGCGCGCTCGCGGTCGAACTCGCACGCCACGGCGTCACCGCGAATGCGATCCTGCCTGGCTGGATCAAGAGCGACATGACCGCAGGCATCATGGGAAACGAGAAGTTCGTCGCCAACGTCATGCCGCGTATCCCGGTGCGCCGCTTCGGCGAGCCGTCGGATTTCGGCGGCATCGCCGTCTACCTCATGAGCAAGGCGTCGTCCTATCACACCGCAGACTGCCTCGTGATCGACGGCGGCTATACCGCATTCTGACTCCTCGCAGTGGGAGGTGAGCCGGTGCGCCGGTTCACCAACCGCGGATTGTTCCCGTGCTGCACTGCAAGATTTCGGAAATTTAATCCACCCCTGGCTGCCACACCCCCGTGACCCGGGCGTTGTCTTCCATCACATAACGGAGAGACGTCCAAGGAAGGATACCATGAAGCGCGGTGTGACGGTTTTGGCCTGTGTGTCTGCCCTGGCTGTGGCCGGTTACTTTGCAATGGCCAAATGGGGCATTCAGCACGAAAGCCGCGAGTTCTTCGATGCCGCGCGGCAGCGGTCGATCAATGTCGATGTCGCCGTGCGCAAGGACTACGAGATGAAGGCCAATGCCGGGCTGTGGCGGCTGCCGGTCGCCATCATCAGCAACGGCAACACAGTGAAGAACACCGAGTACTCCTTCCTCGCGAACGTGTTCGCCGCGCGCGGCTACCTTGTCGCCAGCGTCCAGCAGGACCTTCCGACTGATCCGCCGCTCGTCACCAAGGTCGGGATGCCTTATGTCGGCCGGCTCGACGTCTACCGGAAAGGCGAGGCCAACATCCTCTGCGTGCTGAACGAGATGAAGAAGCGTCATCCGAATGCCGACTACGATCACCTGACCCTGGTCGGCCACTCCAATGGCGGCGATACCGCGATGTATTTCGCCAAGGAGCATCCGAACATCGTCTCGCAGGTGGTGACGCTCGACAATCTGCGCGTTCCTTTCGTCATCAGGGACAAGCTCAAGATCCTGTCGTTCCGCTCGGATGATCCGCAGTTCAAGACCGACCCCGGCGTTCTGCCAACGCATGTCGACAAGAAGAGCGGCATCGACATCATCAAGACCGAGTTCCAGCACACCTGGATGAGCGACCGCGGCCCCTACACGGCGCGGGAACGGATCCAGGCGACGCTCGACAAATATCTCGGCGGCGATGCGACGAGCGAACTGGCCCCGGCAGACACCGACAATCTGATCGTGACCAACGGCGCAGCGGCCCTGCCCTGATCTGACGACACCTCAGCGCTGGCGTGCGATGGCAGCTGCGCAATCGCGCAGCTGCCATCGCAGGCGTCAGTCCTGCGGTTTCTTGACCGGTGGGCCGTTCTTATTCCCCGGCATGCCCTTGATGTTCGACGGGTCCTGAGCGCTGACGTCCGGATTATGGCGGTTGATCGTGGACGAGCCGACGGTGCCGCCTTTCGTCTCAGTGCCCGGTCCGTTCTTGTTGCCAGGCGCGCCCTGGATGCCTGCTCCGGAATTCTGCGCACTCGGCGGCGGCGTGGTCTGTGGGCTGCCCTGCGCCAGCGCTGACGTGGCCGAGACGACGAATGCGCAAGCAATCAGACTGATCATTGGCTTCATGGGCGACCTCCATTTGTAGTTGCCGTGCTGTCCGAACGTGGCGCCGGCGGAGCCGTTCCCGGAAACATGGAATTTCCCGCGACGACGCCGAGGTGCGCACCCCTGCCCGCTTTATTGGCTTCCTGATCGCGTCGCGGCCCACTACGGTCGGGGAACCGACGCATCAGAGGCCTCTACATGGAATACCTCGCCACCGATCTCAGCCCGCGCGAGCGCTACAAGATCCTGACCTCCTTCGTGCTGCCACGGCCGATCGCCTGGGTTACGACGAGAGGCGAGACCGGGGTGGTCAACGCCGCACCGTTCTCTTTCTTCAACGTGCTCGGCGAGGACCCGCCGCTGTGCGTGTTCGCGATCAACCTGCGGCCGGACGGCCGGATCAAGGACACGCTGGTCAACATCCGCAGCTCAGGCGAGTTCGTGGTCCACATCACCGACGAGCCCCTGGCGCAGGCGATGCATGAGACCGGCGGCGACTTTCCGCCCGAGATCGGCGAGCCGGATCACCTTGGGCTCAAGCTCACACCGTCCCGGATGATCGGCGTTCCGCGGTTGGCGGAGGCGCCGTTCGCGATGGAGTGCAAGACCTGGCAGCTCATCGACGTCAATGGCGATCGCGTGCTGGTGCTCGGCGAAGGCCTCGCCTTCCACATCCGTGACGAATTGTGGGACACCGAGAAGATGCGGGTCGAGATGGAGTTGTTCCATCCTGTCGGGCGCATGTTCGCCGACCGCTATTGCCGCACCGACGACCGGATGGATTTCCCGCCGGCGAAGGGCGCTGGCTGAACGCCCTGGCCGCCGGGCCCTGGCGTCAGTAGGTTGCGGCGAGATAGTCGACGATCTTGCCGACATCGGCCGCGTCGATCGGGGCGCCATAAACCTTGATCATCTTGGTGACTTCGGCCTGCCAGAACTCCTTCTTGTTCTGCATCGGCGGCTGCGTCTTGATGTAGTCGGAGGAGTGACAGGCCGTGCAGTTGCCCTGCACTACGGCGAGATCGGGCCCGGGCTTGAAGGCGGCAGTCTCCTGCGGAACTTGGTAGTTGACTGGCGCCGCGGTCAGGGCGATGGGGCTGCCCGCCAGGCAGCCAAGTCCGGTGGCTAGCGTGGCGATGAGGAAAAACGTCCGCTGCATGGGTGCTGCTCCTCAGGCCGCCGTGACGCGGACGGTTTCGATGACATTGCGCAGATAGCCGGCCGGATTCCAGCGCGGCGTCTCCGGCTGCGTCTCGCCGGAATTGCTGGTGGCACGCACCTTGAGATCGTGGGATCCCGCGGCAAGCTTCACCGCCAGCTTCCACTCGCGGAAGGAATATTTCCCGAGATCCCTGCCGAGCTTGGCGTCGGTCCAGGTCTTGCCGCCGTCGGTCGAGACCGCGACCTGCTTGATTCCCGCCCCGCCGTCGAATGCGATGCCGCGCAGCACCGCCCTGCCCGCCTTGAGCTTCGCGCCATCGGCCAGGCTGGTGATGAACGAGCGGACCGTGAAGCGGTTGATCGGGATCGTCGCTTTCGGCGTGGTGCCGGGCTCCACGGCGTTGTTCGGCGTGTCTGGAATTCGATAGGCCGATTTCATCCAGAAGCCGTCGAACACGTTGTCGATGATGGTGATCTCGTTGAGGTGCTTGACCCAGTAGGTGCCGTAATAGCCGGGCACGATCAGGCGCAGCGGAAAGCCGTTGAGGAACGGCAGATCCTCGCCGTTCATGCCGTAGGCCAGCATCACCTCGCCATTCATGGCGTGATCGAGGTCGAGCGCCTTGACGAAGTCCGGCGTCTTGTCGATCACCGGGCCGTCCATGCCGCCGAAGGCGACCTGTCTGGCGCCGGCCTGGACGCCCGCCATGTCGAGCACGGTCTTGAGCGGCACGCCCCGCCAGCGCGCATTGCCCATGGCGCCGTTGCCAAGCTGGCCACCTGCGACGCGCGGCTCGAAGAAGCCGCGGCTGTTGCCGGAGCATTGGTTGACGGCGACGATCTCGGTCGCCTTCATCTTCCGGATGTCCTTGAGCGACAGCTTGAGCGGCTTGTCGACCTTCCCCTTGATCGCGAGCGTGAACCTGTCCGGATCGAGATCGTAAGGCAGGCCCGCCAGATGATAGCGGACGAAGAAGGCATTGTTCGGCGTGATCACGCCGTCATTGAACACCCCGAATGGCGTTTCGAGTTGCGGCGGCCGGCTGGTCAGGCCGATCATCGGCCGCTTCTGCGGATACTTCACCAGCGGGCGCTCGCCGTTGGCGAAGGGCAACGTCACGGTGTCCTCGGCCAGCGCGTGAGTCGCGCCAAACCCGCCCAGCAGCGCCGCCAGCCCTGCTCCCTTGAGCAGATCACGTCTGTCGATCATGCAACTCCCTCCGGAGGGTCGTTTTGAACCCGCGGTCATCACCGCCGGCTCTCATCGAAATCTGGCGGCATGCACGGCCGCTGCGAATTGATCGTTGCACATTCTCTCACTGCGAGAAAAGCCGCGAACGTGCGCAATCATAGCATCGCAGCGCGGCAACGGCCGAGACTTCGCACGTGCAACAAGACCAATCGTGCATCGAACCGCAGGGGGGCAATCGGGGCCGTCAGGCGGCGCGTGCCCACCGACGGCGCCGGCGAGGGACGACGTTGGGCACGGCGCGCTCCACGGTTGTTGCACGCCGCGATGAGCTCGCCGCTCCTTTGTGCACCCCACACGCGCAACTACGTGCCCTGCCCGATCTTGTCCTGCGTCTTGGTCTCGAAGTCGCTGGCGTCGTGGCGCTCGTGGAGCTGGCTCTTGGGATCGCCGGAGACGCGGTTGACCATGCGGCCGCGCTTCACAGCGGTACGCTGCGCGATCTGGTCGGTCCAGCGCTGGACATTCTTGTAGTCCTGCACCGAGAGGAACTCGCCGCCTTCGTAGAGCAGGCCCTTGGCGAGCGCGCCGTACCACGGCCACACCGCGATGTCGGCGATGGTGTAGTCGGGGCCGGCGAGATACTCGCTTTCGGCCAGGCGGCGGTCGAGCACGTCGAGCTGGCGCTTCACCTCCATCGCGAAGCGGTCGATGGCATACTCGATCTTGGTCGGCGCATAGGCATAGAAGTGGCCGAAGCCGCCGCCGAGATAGGGCGCAGCCCCCATCTGCCAGAACAGCCAGGACAGGCATTCGGCGCGCTTGGCCGGCTCGGTCGGCAGGAAGGCGCCGAACTTCTCGGCCAGATAAACCAGGATCGCGCCGGACTCGAACACGCGGATCGGTTCCGGCCCGCTGCGATCCAGCAGCGCCGGGATCTTGGAATTGGGATTGATGGCGACGAAGCCCGAACCGAACTGATCGCCCTCGCCGATCCGGATCAGCCAGGCGTCATATTCGGCGCCGCTGTGGCCGAGCGCCAGCAGCTCCTCGAGCATCACTGTGACCTTTACGCCGTTCGGCGTTCCCAGAGAATAAAGCTGCAAGGGATGACGACCGACAGGCAATTCCTTCTCGTGCGTCGGACCTGCGATCGGCCGGTTGATGTTGGCGAAGCGGCCGCCGCTGGCCTTGTTCCAGGTCCAGACCTTGGGCGGCACATAGCTGTTCTGTTCAGACACGGCAGACTCCGGCGTGAGCGTCAGGAGCGAGCGTTTTAGGCGCATATGCCGTCGAGCGGAAGCCACGCTGCGCGCGGGCGCCATCAGCATTTTCTGCATTGCGCGGTCGAACCTGCGATGACAGAACGGAGACAAGACAACAATGACGGTCCGTCGCGGGCCGGCTCCTGGAAACGCCGATGACTGCAAGTCCCCTGCCCCCCGACCGCATTCCCGTGATCGTCGGCGTGGGCGAGATCGTCGATCGCCCCAAGGACATCGGCGACGGTCTCGAGCCGCTGGCGCTGCTCGAACAGGCGATCCGCCGCGCGGAAAATGACGCGGGCGCCAAGCTCATCCAGGACACCGGCTCGCTCGACGTCGTCAACTTCCTGAGCTGGCGCTACCGCGATCCCGAGCAGCTTCTCGCGCAGCGGCTCGGCGTGAGCCCGGCGCACTGCCACTACGGTCCCGTCGGCGGCGAGAGCCCGATCCGCTTTCTGCACGAGGCCGCCTTGCGCATCGCGCGCGGCGAATGCGAGGTCGCCGTGGTCTGCGGCGCCGAGGCGCAATCGACGGCGACCAAGGCCGAACGCGCCGGCGTGACCCTGCCGTGGACGCCGTTCGCGCATGATGTCGAGGAGCCGAAGCGCGGCGCTGCATTCCAGAAGCCGCTGGCGGTGAAGCTCGGCGTGTTCCGTCCGGTCACGGTCTATCCGTTCTACGAAGTCGCGAGCGCAGCCAAATGGGGCCAGACGACGCGGCAGGCGCTCGCCGAATCCGGCGAGCTGTGGTCGCGCTTTTCCGCGGTTGCCGCCTACAATCCCAACGCCTGGCTGAAGCGGCACTTCGCGCCCGAGGAGATCACGACGCCGTCGGCCGACAACCGCCCGATCGCCTGGCCCTACACCAAGCTGATGGTCGCCAATCCCATGGTCAACATGGGCGCGGCGCTGATCCTGACCAGCCTGGCCAAGGCGCGTGCGGCAGGCATTGCCGACAGCCGCATGATCTATCCGCTCGGCGGCGCGTCTGCCGAGGATCCGCGCGACTACCTCACGCGCGATCAGTTCGCCGAGAGTCATCCGCAGAACGCCGTGTTGCGGGCCGCAATGAACATCGTCGGCGGCAACGGCGCGGCGTTCGACGTCATCGAGCTCTACAGCTGCTTTCCCTGCGTGCCGAAGATGGCGCGGCGGATCCTCGGCCTCGGCGCTGACGTGGAGCCGACCGTCACCGGCGGGCTGACCTTCTTCGGCGCGCCGCTCAACACCTACATGACGCATGCCGCCTGCGCGATGGTGCGGCGGCTGCGCGGCGGCGCCAGGCGCGGCCTGCTGTACGGCCAGGGCGGCTTCGTCACCAAGCATCATGCGCTGGTGATCTCGCGCGAGCCGCCGTCATCGCTGTCGCAGGAGGTGAGCGTGCAGGCCGAGGCCGATCGGCATCGCGCCGCAACGCCGGAGTTCGTCAGCGAGGCCGGCGGCGGCGGCAGGGTCGAGAGCTTCACCGCGCTGTTCGATCGCAACGGCGAGGTCGAGCATGGCGTGGTGATGCTGCGCACCGAGCAGGACACGCGCACGCTGGCGCGCGTGCCGGCGCAGGACGCAGCCACGCTGGCGCGGCTGATGGATCAGGACAGGTCGCCGGTCGGCGCGCTCGGCACGATCACGATGGCCGCCGATGGTGTGCCGGAGTGGCGAACGAATTAGTTCGCTTCCGTCGCCTCACACCTCCCGCGCCTCGTGCTGCCAGCGCGCATGGGCCGTCTCCCAATCGGGATCGCGCTCCGCCGCGAAGCCGAGCGTCCTGCCGCCGCCGAGGTCGCGGAAGCCGATCATGGCGCGGCGGTGCGCGCCGCTTCTGACATAGGCGCGCATGCTGGCTTCGTCGGTCCAGACCGTCAGCGTGTGATAGATGCCATTCACCGGACGAAGCTCGACGCGCAGATTTCCGGGAGCCGCACGCGCCTGGCGGACGGCGCGCAGCGTGTGCCACCAGAATCGCGCCAGCCGCGTGAGGCCGCGATGCGGGCGGAAGCCGGTGACGGACACGTAGACGCTCATGGCGCGCTCCTGGATCGCAAACCGCCGCGCGATGGAACGGTCGCGCCGACAGGTGTGAGCACAACGCTGCCCACCGCGTCCTGGATGTCGAGTGCGGATCACGGGCCGGCGCTCAGCGCCCACTTCGCCTGGGCTTCACGTTGGCAGGCACCGTGCCCGTGGTCTCCGCAGCCGCCGGAGGCGCGCTGTCGTCGCCCGCCAATTGCTGGTCGCGCTTGCGCGCGAGCGCCTCGTCACGCCGGGCGGCCGCGACCGCCAATTCCGGATCCAGCTTGAGCGCCTGGTTGAAGTCGGCGAGCGCGCGGTCGTAGTGCCCCTTTGCCAGCCACACCGTGCCCCGGTCGCTGTACGTTGCGGCATCGCTGAAGCCCATGCGCACGGCGTGGTCGAGATCGACAAGGGCTTCGTCGAGATCTCCCTTGCGCTGGAACGCAAGTCCACGATCGTGGAACAGCATCGGGTTGTGCGGATCCAGCCGGATCGCCCGCTCATAATCGCCAAGCGCCCGGTCGAAGCGGCCCATGCGGACCAGATCCTTGGCGCGGTAGTGATAGAGATCGGCATTGCGGGGCGCGAGCCGGATTGCTTCGTCGAAATCGGCGACGGCGCCCTCGAGATCGCCCTGTCGGCTGCGGTCCATCGCGCGCTTCACCAAGGATGCGGCGGTCATCGGCGCAGCCGGGACGACCGGCTCTGCCGCTTTCGGCTCTGCCGGCGGAGGCGGCGCGGGGGCCTCCGCCGCCGGAGGCGGCACCGGGAGCACGGCTCCGGTCGCATCCTGGACGGCAGGCGCCGGGACGGTCTCACCTGCGACCTTGCGCTGCGGCCCCGATCGGGCCTGCGGCGACGGTGTCACGATCGAGCGCGTCGCCTGCCTGCTCATCCAGTCACCGGCGGAGGGCAACAGCAGAATCTCGAGGCCGATCAGGACCGCGCTGAGCACGGCGGTCGCCGCGGTAAACTGCAGGATGGCGTCCCAGCGTTCGCGGCGGACGCGGTCGCGCTCGGAGGCGAGATGGGCGTCGTATTCGGCACGCAGGCCCGCGTCGCGCAGCACGTTGTAGGCGACGATGATCAGCTTGAGCTGATGCTCCGACGCCGCATCGGCGCTGCCCCGGAGGTCGGGATGGTGCGCCTTGGCGGCCTGGCGGAACGCCCGCTTGATCGTGTCGAGATCGGCCCGCGGCGATACGCCGAGCACCTCATAATGCGTCGTCATGGCGCGATCCCGAACCTCTCTTCCGAGGTCGGTCCGGGATCACGCGGGGAGCAGGTCGAGCGCATAATGGGCGCCATCGCGGGTGAGCCGACCGAACGCGGCCCACGGAAAATGAGATCCACAAACCAACATCTTTTCTGCAACGATACGATCGAGCAATCTGCGCCGGCTGACCTCGGCAGCCGCGCCGTCCTGGTCATAGGCGCCGTGCCATTCCGGATGGCGCAGGCACAACGCCGGCACATAGGCGGTGTCGCCGGAGATCATCAGTTGCTCCGCTCCGGAGCCGAGATGAAACGCGGTGTGCCCCGGGGTATGACCGGGGACGCTGACGAAGCGGATGCCGGGCACCACCTCGTCCTCGCCCTCGACCGGCAGCACGTTCTTCCAGCCCGGGATCACGCTCTGGATGCGGCGCGCCAGCGCCTGCCGCCACGGCGGCAGCCGGCTGGTCAGAGATGCATCGGTCCAGAATTTGTACTCGGCCGCAGCCACGATGATCTCGGCGGTGGGAAACACCGGCGCGTCGGTGTTCTCGCCGAGCAGGCCGAAGATATGATCGGGATGGAAGTGCGAGATCAGGATGGTGTCGATGTCTTCCGGGCGAATGCCGGCTGCTTTCAGATTGTCCAGCATGCGACCCGAAACGAAGATCGAGTCGGAATTGTAGCCCTGCACCTGACCACCGCCGCCGGCATCGCAGAGCACGGTCTTGCCCTTCAGCCGCACCACGAAGGTGGAGATCGGGACCGGGACGAAGGCTGGGCTCAGACCAGCGGCGCGCAGTGCGTCCTTCACGTCGCTGATGCTGGCATTGCTGATGAAGCCGGCCTCGTGCGGCTTTTCCCACACGCCGTCGTAGAGGGCGATCACCTCCGCCTCGCCGATCGTGATCCGGCGATAGCCGCGTGCGGGATCCTCAGTGCGGCGGTGCGGCTTGGCGGCAACGACGGCTAGTCCCGCATCGAGACCCAAAGCAGCCGCGGCCGTCGCGGCCGATAGCACCAGGGTCCTTCGCGAAAAACCACCCGCAATCACATTGCCTGCCACTCAAATATACCGTCGGTTGAATAAATGCCTAACACAAGTTAATCTCCGCACCTTAGCGGGATTATGGCGCGACAACGGCCTTTCTGGCCGGGGCGTCAGGTGTGGGGAGTCTGCAACGGTGGGGGATGATCCGGTCGAGCGGGGCGCCGCCTGACGAACGGCGCACGCATGAGCGTCGACGTGGTTCGCGGGGGCATCGTCGGCTCTGTCCGCGGCTATCGTTAGGGCTGTGTCGTTCGACTATCGGATGCGACAGCGGCCAATCTCGGCCGCTGTCCTCCGCTTCGTCACTGTCTTGGGTCAGGCGGCGCGAACCGATTGCAGGAAGCGGCTGACCTCCAGCTTGAGACGCTGGCTATCACCGGAGAGCTGGCGCGCGGCGCTGAGCACCTGCCCCGAGGTGTCGCCGGTCTCGCTGGCGCCGCGCTGGACATTGGAAATGTTGGCGGACACCTGCTGTGTACCTGCGGCGGCGTGCTGGATGTTGCGCGAGATCTCGGCGGTTGCTGCGCCCTGCTCCTCGACCGCGGCCGCCACCGTCGCGGCGATCTCCGACAGCCGCTCGATCGTCGTCGAGATCTCTCTGATGGCGCCGACCGACTCCTGCGTGGCCCCCTGGATGCCAGAAATCTGTTGGCCGATCTCGCCGGTCGCCTTGGCGGTCTGTTCGGCCAGCGCCTTGACCTCGGAGGCGACGACGGCAAAGCCGCGGCCGGCTTCGCCCGCCCGCGCGGCCTCGATCGTGGCATTGAGCGCCAGCAGATTGGTCTGCCCGGCGATCGTGTTGATCAGTTCGACAACGTCGCCAATGCGGGTCGCCGCCTTCGACAGCTCGCCGACACGATCATTGGTGCGGCGTGCCTGCTCGACCGCATCGGAGGCGATGCGCGCGGACTCCTGCACCTGGCGGCTGATCTCACGGACCGACGAAGTGAGCTCCTCGGTCGCCGAGGCGACGGCCTGAACATTGGCCGACGCCTCTTCGGAGGCCGCGGCGACGGTGGTGGAAAGCTCCTGCCCTCGCACGGCGGTGCTCGACAGCGAGTTGGCCGAGCTCTCGAGCTCGCTGGAGGCCGAGGACACAGTATTGACGATGTTGCCGATGGCGCCTTCGAAACTGTTGGCGAGCTCCGACATCTCCCGCTTGCGCGAGGCGGCTGCTCGCCGCTCCTGCTCACCGAGCTCCCTGGCGTTGAACCGCACCATCGTCTGGACGGTCTGCAGGTTACGCAAGGCGCGGCCGATCTCGTCGTCGCGCTCGATGTGCATGCGGGTGTCGAGCTTGCCCTGGGTGATGCTTTCCATCGTCTCGTTCACATGATCAAGCGGCGCCACGATCACGTTCATCGTGCGCAGTCCGACCAGGCCACACAGCACGACACCGGTGGCAGCAATCGCCACGGCGGTCATTCCGGCGAGCCCGCCCTCCCCGAACGAGATGACACCAAGCACGAGCAGGAACAGCGTCTGCAATCCGACCAGCGTTCGCAGCCTTGCCGCGATCGTGCCGGTGAACATCGAGAGATGGTCGAACACCGAGCGGCGGCGGACGATGCCGTCGTCGATCTTGTAACCATGTGGCCGCTTTTCGCGGATCGCCGCATAGACCTGCTCGGCCTCTGCGCGCTGGTCGGCGGGCAGCTTGGTGCGCACCGAGGTGTAGCCGACGACTTGGCCGTCTTTGCAGATCGGCGACGCCGTCGCCAGCACCCAGTAATAGTCGCCGTTCTTGCGGCGGTTCTTGACCGCGCCGACCCAGGGACGGCCGGCCTTGAGCGTGGTCCAGAGATTGTCGAAGGCTTCAGGCGGCATGTCCGGATGACGCACGATGTTGTGCGGCTGCCCCATCAGCTCGGCTTCGGTGAAGCCGGCCGCATCGACAAAATCCTGGTTGAAGAAGGTCAACTTGCCCTTCGTGTCGGTCTTGGACACGATCAGCGTGTCATCCGTGATCGGATACTCGACGTTGGTGACGGGCAAATTCTTACGCATGGCGAGTCTTTCAATCGACGATGATGGCCGCGAGCCATGCCGGCATCGGCATGACTAATTTTGCTGCAAACGATGCATCGATTGTCGCAGTCGCCGATTAACCTAAGATAAAATGCCGCAACCGTTGAAATACGGGTCGCTGGACCCCGTTCACGGACGGCCGCAATCTCACAAGACCTGTCGCCGGCGTGTCTCCTCGATACGAGCCAGACAGAACGGCCCAACCATGTTGCCGCCGTTGATGCAGGAAACTGGATCAATCGGTGCGAACCGTTTGCAGGAAGCGCAAGAGCGCCAGCAGGTTGGTTCGGCCGGCGGTGATGTTGATCGGCTCGACGATTTTGCCGATGCGGGTCGCGGCCTTCGACAGCCCGCCGAGGCGATCGGTGGTCCCGCGCGCCTGGCCGGCTGCCTCGCCCGCCATCCGCGCCGACCGGCCCACGAAAAAAGGGCGCGGCCTCGCGGCCACGCCCTGGTCTGGTCGGGATCTGCGCGCCGGGATCAGGCTGCGCGCACGGTGTACAGGAAACGTCCAACCTCGAGCTTCAGTCGGTTGCTGTCGCCGGACAGCATTTGCGCCGCCGAGAGCACCTGGGACGACGCCGAGCCGGTCTCGCCGGAGCCGCGCTGCACCCCGGCGATAGCCGCGTCATTCCAGCTCGATCGGCTGATAGGCGCCGGTCTCGTCGAGCGCCGTGCCCCAGATCTTGTGCGAGGCCTGATGTTCGGCGGGGCCGAAGTTGAGCGAGGCGCCAAGACCGAGATCGATGTTGCGCATCGACTCCAGCGTATCGATCAGCCGCTCGGTATCGAGCTGCGGACCGGCCTGCTTCAGGGCCTGAACCAGGATACTCGCCTCGATGTAGCCCTCGAGCGAGGTGTAGTCCGGCGGTTCACCGGGGAAGTGTCGAGCCAGCGCGGCCTTGTAGTCGAGCACCACGCTCGAATAGCCGGAGACGGCGGGAACGGTCTGGGTCACGACGACCCCGGCCGCGTAGCGCGAACCGAGCAGCATGAGCTCATTGGCAAGCGCCGATGCGCCGACCGCCGACACATTGACGAAGAGGACGCCGGGAAGCGCGTCGCGCGCCTTTTCGATGAACTTCGCCGCCGCGCGCGAGGTCGCGACCATGATGACCGCGCGGACGGGCACCTTCTGGGCCTTGAGCTGGTTGATCGCCGGCTCCACATCGACGGTGTTGCGGGTGTAGTTGACGCGCAGGATCGCGGCGTCGCTGAGGCCGAGGACGCGAAACGCCTTTGCCACGCCGGCAAAGCCTGCATCGCCGAACGAATCGTCCTGCGCGAACAGCGCAATCTGGCGTGGCGGCACGCGGCGCAGCTTCACCAGGTAACGGACCAGCGCATCGGCTTCTTCCGAATAGCTCGGACGATAGTTGAAGACGTAGCGGTCCGGCGGATCGTGGCGCGAGACGTTCGCACCGGTATAGGGGCTGAAGAACAGCATCCGGCGCTCGAGCGAATATGGGATCGCGACGGCCGCCGTCGCGGTCCCGAAACTGCCGACGAAGCCGAACACGCGCTCCTTTTCGTAGAGCTGCTTCATGGCGTCGAGCGTGCGGTTCGGATCATAGCCGTCATCGGCGACGACGAGCTTGAGCATCCGGCCATTGACCCCGCCGGCGTCGTTGGCGCGGTTGAAGGCGGCTTCGATGCCGACCTTGAGCAGCCGGCCCGATTCCTTGTTCGCGCCCGACAGTGGCAAGACGCTGCCGAACGTGATGTCGCGCTCCGTGACGCCGCGAACCGATGGAGCAGGCACGGCGCTCGTCGCACCAGCCGCAGCGATGGAGGGCGCAGAGTCCGGCAGCGCGCCGGCCGCCGTTGCGGGCGCGCCGATCGATCGCTCGATGTCTGCGAGCTGAAGCTCGGCCCGCCGGCAGTCCTGGCGGCCACTCGCCACGGCCGCGCGACCGTCGGCGATGGAGCGGTCGAACTCGCGCGTCAGCTCGTTGCGATCGCCGTCGTCGCTCGACGCCTCCCGGATGACGGCCTGGAACTTGCCGATGATGGCCTGGATCCGCGGCCGAGGGATCTCGCTGCAGGCAAGGGCCGCTCCGATGGCGGGACCGATCCTGCCGCCGAGGTCGCGCACGACGGCGAGGTTGTCGCCGGGCGCGGCACCGACCGAGGTCGTGAGCATGAGGGTGAGGATGATCACCGAGGAAGTCGCGAGCGATCGGATCCGGTTCACCACCTCGTGGCGGGGCCGGAGGTCAAGGAAGGCCATCATGACGGGATTTGAACTCGTTGAGACACGCTGGTCGGATCGTTGATTGAGCTAGTGAGATTGCCGCGGCCTGTCAGGCCGCGCGGACCGTCTGCAGGAAGCGGCTGACCTCGCGCTTGAGGCGGTTGCTGTCTGTCGACAGCCCCTGGGCCGCCTCCAGCACCTGGGTCGAGGCCGAGCCGGTCTCGGTGGCGCCGCGCTGCACGTCGGTGATGTTGACGGAGACCTGCTGCGTGCCGTGCGCCGCCTGCTGCACGTTGCGCGAGATCTCCTTGGTCGCGGCGTTCTGCTCTTCGACAGCGGCTGCAATCGTCGAGGAAACCTCCGACAGCCGCTCGATGCTGCCGGAGATCAGCCTGATCGCCGCAACCGATTCCTGTGTCGCCGCCTGGATGCCGGCCACCTGCTGGCCGATCTCATCGGTCGCCTTGGCGGTCTGCTCCGCCAGCGCCTTGACCTCGGCGGCGACCACGGCGAAGCCCCGCCCCGCCTCGCCGGCACGCGCCGCCTCGATCGTGGCGTTCAGCGCCAGCAGATTGGTCTGCCCGGCAATGCTGTTGATCAGCTCGACCACATCGCCGATGCGGCTCGCCGCGCGCGACAGCTCGCTCACCCGCTCGTTGGTCTTCTTCGCCTGCTCGACCGCTTCGTTGGCCATGCGCGCCGATTCATGCACCTGGCGGCCGATCTCGGTGACCGAGGACGTCATCTCCTCGGTGGCCGAGGCGACGGATTGCACGTTGGTCGACGCTTCCTCCGACGCAGCCGCCACCGTGGTTGCGAGCTCGCCGGCGCGGACCGCCGTCTTGCTCAAGGTATCCGCCGAGACTTCCAGTCTGGACGAAGCCGACGAGACCGTCTCGACGATCTCGCCAACGGCGCTTTCGAAGTCGTCGGCCATCTTGTGCATGTCGGCCTTGCGGCGGGCCAGCGCCCGCTGCTCGGCTTCCTTCTGCTCCGCTTCCAGCGCGTGACGTGCGACCGCATTGCTCTTGAACACCTCGACGGCGCCGGCCATCTCGCCGATCTCGTCGCCGCGTCCTACGCCGGGGACCTCGACGTCGAGACGGCCGCCGGCGAGGCTCTTCATCGCGCTGGTCATGCGATGCAGAGGGCTGGTGATGCCGCGCCCGACGAGCGTCGACACGACGAGCAGGATCAGCAGCACGATCCCGGCCGCCATCAACGACTGCCGCGTCGAGGCCCAGGCCTGAGCCGAGAGGTCATCGATATAGACGCCGGTCCCGACCAGCCAATTCCAGGGTGCGAAGCCTGCGACATGGGTGAGCTTGGGCTGCGGCGTCTCGGAGCCGGGCTTCGGCCAATCGTAGTCGACGAAGCCGCGGCCATGCTGGCGAACCACGTCGATCATCTCTTGGAACAGCTTCTTGCCGTTCGGATCCTTCATGTCCGCGACGTCCTGCCCGATCAGCTTGCTCGAGATCGGATGCATCAGCATCTTCGCGGTCATGTCCGTGACGAAGAAATACTCGTTGCCGCCATAGCGGAGCTGGGAGGCGCGCTCCAGAGCGCGCTTCTGCGCGTCGGCGACCGAGATCGTCCCCTTCTGCGCGGCAGCATGCTCCTCGGCGAAGATGGCGAGCGCGAGCTCGGTCAGATGCCGCAGCTCGAGCTGCTTCTGCTGCTTGAG
Organism: Bradyrhizobium sp. SZCCHNRI2009; assembly: GCF_032485115.1. NCBI lineage: Bacteria > Pseudomonadati > Pseudomonadota > Alphaproteobacteria > Hyphomicrobiales > Nitrobacteraceae > Bradyrhizobium > Bradyrhizobium sp. SZCCHNRI2009. Next base: position 448,194 of record NZ_JAUEUH010000001.1, on the reverse strand, counting down.
GCCGGCAGCGAGCTCACGGGAATTGAAGGCAGTCAGGCCGATCAGACCGAGGAAGCTCAGACCGATCAGGGCGTAGATCTTGATCCCGATGGTGAGCTTGAGGCGATGAGGCATTGCAAACGACATGTCAGTCTCCACGGGCGCGACTCATGCTTGGGGCGCTCGGGGACAGATCACGTCGACGGTCGGGGGGCTCGCCCTCGTCGTCACGCAAACGGGCCCGCAGCCCACGCGTGGAAGCTACGGAACCCAATATTAAGTCTGGTTAAGACGATGTCCGTGCAAATACGGAGCAACGATCGAAAACTGATCGTTGCCCGTCCAGATCGGTAACGCGCTCCGGCTTGCCGTGCGACGCGTCGTCTCGTGCCATGCGACCGAACGAGAGAAGCGCCGTCTGCCCGTGGGACTCGACTGCGCGTTGGCCGCGAACGTCCGGACCCTACGCGCCGATTCTTAACACAAGTTAAAAACGCAGATTGACTACGCAGGTTAGTTTGCCGGCGTCGATGCAACGCGAGACAACGCAAAAGGCCGGAGCGTTCGATGCTCCGGCCTTTTAATCCCCTGCGCAATCCGAGTTGGCCGCTTCCGCGTCTCGGCGTTACGCCGCCCGCACCGAACCGAGGAAGCTCGCGACCTCCTGCTTGAGACGGTTGCTGTCGCCGGACAGCGCCTGTGCCGCTGAGAGCACCTGGGCCGAGGCCGACCCGGTCTCGGCCGCACCGCGCTCGACGTCGGCGATGTTGGACGAGACCTGCTGCGTGCCATGCGCCGCCTGCTGGACGTTGCGCGAGATCTCCTGCGTCGCCGCGCCCTGCTCTTCGACGGCGGCTGCGATGGTCGAGGAGATTTCCGACAGCTTCTCGATCGTGGAGGAGATCTCCTTGATCGCGCTGACCGACTCCTGCGTTGCGACCTGGATGCTCGAGATCTGCTGGCCGATCTCGCCAGTCGCCCTCGCGGTCTGCTCCGCCAGCGCCTTGACCTCCGAGGCGACGACCGCGAAGCCGCGGCCGGCGTCACCGGCGCGTGCGGCCTCGATGGTGGCGTTGAGCGCCAGCAGGTTGGTCTGGCCGGCAATCGTGTTGATCAGTTCGACGACGTCGCCGATGCGGGTGGCAGCCTTGGACAGCTCGCTGACGCGCCCGGTCGTGGTGCGGGCCTGGCCGACGGCGTCGTTGGCGATGCGCGCCGATTCCTGCACCTGGCGGCTGATCTCGGTGACCGACGAGGCCATCTGCTCGGTCGCAGACGCCACCGACTGGACGTTGGTCGTGGCTTCCTCCGAGGCGGACGCAACCGCCGTCGTCAAGCCTTGCGAGCGCGTCGCGGCCTGGGTCAGCGTGGTGGCGGACTGCTCGAGCTGGCTCGAGGCCGACGAGACGGTGTTCACGATCTCGCCGACCGCGGCTTCGAACTGCTCGGCCAGCCGCTGCATGTCGGCCTTGCGCTGGCGCGCCGTGATCGCGTCCTGCGCGCTCTTTTCCTCGGCCTCGGCGCGCGCCTTCTCCTCCGCATTGCCACGGATCACCGTTACGGTCTTGGCGAGATCGCCGATTTCGTCACCCCGCGATGCGCCGGGAATGGCGATGTCGAGCCGGCCGCGCGCCATCTCGCCGAGCGCCGCGTTCAGCCGCGTCAACGGCCGCGCGATCCCGAGGAACGAGAACACGACCGAACCGATCACCGACAACAGAACCGCCAATCCGACAAACAGCGTGATATAGCTCGCCTGCGCGGCGACCTGGTCTGCCTCGAACCGCGCGCTCGCGTTGCGCGCGCGCGCGTCCTGGATCGCAGAGGACATCAGCTCGCCGGCCTCGCCGAGATAGATGAGCGTGCGGTCGCGCAGCACGGCCTCCTTGATCCCCTCGGTCTTCACCACCTCGTCGTTCGCGGCGACGAAGTCCGAGGCGAGGCCATTGAGCTTGGTGATCGTGGCCTGGATCTCGCGGTCGTCGGCCAGCATGCGGGCGTCGGTCAGCGAGCTCTTCAGCCCCGGCACCGTCTGCTTCACCGTCAGGATCGTCGCGGCATCGCCAGTCATACCGAACCGCCAGGCCTGCGACCGCATGTAGTTCAACTTGGCATCGGCCGCGTGAAGCTGGCGCTCGACCCGCTCGCGGAAGGCGAGCTTCGGCAGCGACGGCGAGGCGAGCAGCGCCTTCAGGCTGGTGTTCCAGTCGTTGGAGACGGCACTGCGCTTCTCGATCTGCGTCAGCAACTTCTTCTGCGCCTCGGCGAGATCGACCGCTCCCGCGGCATAGCTCGTCATCAGCTCCTTGATCCGGGTCAGCCGGGCGCGATCGTCATCGGTCGACACGTTGGCGAGTGCGGCGTCGATGTCCGTCACCATCCCGGTCGAGAACTGCTGAATGTCGGCGGCTGCCTTCTCTGCCTCGGCCGGCGCACGCGCCAGCCGCGCCGAACGGCCACCGAGCTGGGTCTGCTGCATGTTGATGCTGGCCGACAGCACGCTCTCGACGACGCGCCGCGCGCGCTCGGCCTGCTGATTGGCGTGGTTGACCGCTCTTTCCGCCATCAACTGGTTAGCGATCATGCCGACGGCGAGAGATGCGCCGATGGCGCCAGCGAGCCCGAGTTTGTAGCCGATCCGATTCAGTTTCATTGCCCTACCCACAGATGAACGCGTCACGCGACGGTCCGTACTGGAGGTATAGCGGTGAGGTCCCTAGAGACCGTTAATTTACGGGAGTTATCGGGCATTACACGCAAAAAACTTCTGCTTTTTCAGTGTGCGTCCCGATGCTTATGGCGGCACGACGGCGCTGCCGCGCCCGAGCGACGGCTCACAAACTAAGCAGATGATGAGATCGGGACCGAGGCCAAGCACGTCGTTCCAAAATCCGGCACGGGCCGACGCAGCCGGGAGTCGGCTGACGCGCAGTTAGCGCATCAGCCCGAGCGCGTCGGCGAAAAACTGCGGCCCACCGAAATTGCCGGACTTCAGCGCCAGCAGCATGTCGCCTGCGTCGGCGCCGATCGTGCGAAGCACGGGCACGCCGGCCGCGATCTCCGGACCGACGAGGAAGCCCGGAATCCCCAGCCGATCAACGACAGCGCCCGAGGTCTCGCCGCCGGCGACGATCAACCGCCGCACGCCGGCCTGGATCAGCCCCTCGGCGAGATCGGCCATCGCCTGCTCGATGGCGTGCCCCGCCGCCTCGCGGCCGTGCCTGGATTGCAGCGCGCTGACCTGATCCGGCGTCGCGCTGGAGGCAATCAGCACAGGCCCCTTGGCGATGCGCTCACGCGCCCAGGCGAGCGCGCGCTGCGTCTCGTCCGGACCGGCGACCAGACCCGCCGCATCGAGATGCAGCACCGGCATGATGGTCTCGGCCTGCGCGATCTGCTGCAACGTCGCCTGCGAGCAGCTGCCGGCGAGGCAGGCGGCCAAGCCGCCGACGGGGGCATCGGCGTGATGCGCCAAGCCGTGGGAATGCACGCGCCCGGCCTCGACCAAAGCGCGCGCCAGACCGAGCCCGATGCCGGACGCGCCGACGGAGACCCGGCTCTTCAAGGCGGCCGCACCGATCGCGGTCAGGTCCGCATCGAACACGGCGTCGACGATCGCGGCACCCATGCCCTGCCCGGCCAGTTCCTGCAGCCGGTGGCTGATCGCCTCCGGCCCATGCACCACGGTGGCGAGATCGACCAGACCGATCTTCCGTCGGCTTTGCCGGCCGAGCACGCGCACCAGATTGGCGTCATGCATCGGGTTGAGCGGATGATCCTTGAGCGGGCTCTCATTGAGCGGCACGCCGCCGACGAACAGGTTGCCCTGGTAGACGGTCCGCCTGGTTTCCGGGAACGCCGGCGTCACCAGCACGATCGTGTCACCGGCATCGCCCGCCAGCGCGTCCATGACAGGACCGATATTGCCGGCGTCGGTGGAATCGAACGTCGAGCAGATCTTGAACAGCACGTGGTCGGCGCCCCGTGCGCGCAGCCATGTGTCGGCCTCGCGTGAGCGGGCCACGGCAAGCGACGCCTCAATCGAGCGGCTCTTCAGCGACACCACGACGGCATCGACCTCGGGCAGCGTGAGGTCATCAGCCGGTACGCCGATGGTCTGCACCGTGCGCAGGCCGGCGCGGGTCAGGGTGTTGGCGAGGTCTGAGGCGCCGGTGTAGTCGTCGGCGATGCAGCCGAGCTTCAGGCTCACGGCTTCACTCCCTTGTAGGGCGCGAACCAGCCGAGCCCGTCCTCGGTGCGGCCGCGCGGATTGTACTCGCAGCCGACGAAGCCGGCATAGCCGAGCCGGTCAAGCTCCGCGAACAGGAACGGATAGTTGAGCTCCTCGCCGTCGGGCTCGTTGCGCGAGGGAATGCTGGCGATCTGGATGTGGCCGATGATGTCCATCATCTCGCGCAGCCGCATCGTGACGTCGCCATGGATGATCTGGCAATGATAGATGTCGAACTGCAGCTTCAGGTTCGGAATCTTCAGCTCGCGGATCAGATCGCGGGCGAAGCCGAAATCGTTGAGGAAGTAGCCGGGCACGTTGCGCGGATTGATCGGCTCGATGACAATGTCGAGGCCGTGGGGCGCGAAGAACTCGGCCGCCCATGCGACCGATTTGTAGTACGCCTCCACCGCCTTCGGATCGCTGCGCTCGGCGATCCCCGCCATCATGTGCAGCCGCTTCACGCCGGTCGCCATGGCATAGGGCAGCGCGGTCTCGAGGCTCGCCTTCAGATCGTCGAAGCGCTCCGGCAGCGCCGCAAAGCCCTTCTCGCCGGCATCCCAATTGCCGGGCGGCAGGTTGAACAGCGCCTGGGTCAGGCCGTTGCCGTGCAGCCGTTGGCCGACCTCCTCGGCCGGATGGTCATACGGAAACAGGAATTCGACCGCAGTGAAGCCGGCCTTGGCGGCGGCCGCGAAGCGGTCGAGGAACGGATGCTCGGTGAACATCATCGAGAGATTGGCGGCGAAGCGGGGCATGGCGTGAAGACTCGTCGTGCTGCTACTTGGAGGGGCCCGGCAGCGTCGTGCCGGTGACCTGTGCATACATACGCGCCACAGAGGCGTCGTCGTCGCGGCCCATGCCGGCGGCCGACGTCATCAGGAACATCTGCAGCGCGGCGGCCGAGACCGGCACCGGAAAACGATGGCTGCGTGCCATGTCCTGGATGATGCCGAGGTCCTTGACGAAGATCTCGACCGCGCTGCGCGGCGTGTAGTCGCCGTCGAGCACGTGCGGCATGCGGTTCTCGAACATCCAGGAATTGCCGGCCGAGGCGGTGATGACCTCATAGACCTTGCGGATGTCGAGGCCCTGCTTGGCGGCGAAGGCGATGGCCTCGCTCGCCGCTGCGATGTGCACGCCGGCGAGAAGCTGGTTGATCATCTTGAACGCAGCGCCCTGCCCGGCGGCATCGCCGAGCTCATAGAGCTTGGCCGCCATCGCATCGAGCGCCGGCCGCGCCTTGGCAAACGCCGCCGCGCTGCCCGAGGCCAGGATCGTCAGCTCGCCTTGCGCGGCGCGCTGCGCGCCGCCGGAGATCGGCGCGTCGAGGTAGTGCCGGCCGGTGGCTTCGAGCTGCTTCGCCAGCCGCCGCGCAACGTCAGGATCCATGGTCGCGGAGGAGACGAACACGGCGTCCTTCGGCATGGTTTCGGCAGCACCGCCCGGGCCGAACAGGATGGCTTCCGTCTGCGCCGCATTGACCACGACGCTGACCACGATGTCGGCGCCATCAGCCGCCTCGGCGGGAGTCGTCGCGCCCTTGCCGCCGTCGGCCACGAAACGCGCCACCGCGTCCGCCGAGACGTCGCATCCGGTCACCTCGAAGCCTGCGCGCTTCAGCGAGGTCGCCATGCCGAATCCCATCGAGCCAAGCCCGATCACGGCGACTTTCAATTGCAATGGCGACGGCATACGGCAGATCCCTGAAGCGTTTCCCGGAGACGTCCGGTTGCCCCGGACTGCACTCTGGGTATCACGGCTTGGCCGCGTTGCCAAAGCGTGAGACAAAGCGGCAAAACAGCGACATGCGAGGAAAGACCCGTGGCGGAAACTGCGATTCGCGAGGCCATCTGCCGGTTCGGCCGCTCGCTGTTCGAGCGCGGACTGACGCCGGGGTCGTCCGGCAACATCAGCGTGCGGCTCGATGATGGCGGCTGGCTGGTGACGCCGACCAATGCCTCGCTCGGCTTCCTCGATCCGGCCCGTTTGTCGCGGCTCGATGCCGAGGGGCGACTGGTCTCGGGCGATGCGCCGACCAAGGAGGTGCCGCTGCACACGGCGCTGTACCAGACGCGCGACGCCGCGCGCGCCGTCGTGCATCTGCACTCGACCCATTCGGTCGCGATCTCGATGCTGCCGGAGATCGATCCGCGCGCCGCGCTGCCGCCGCTGACACCTTATTACTTGATGCGCTGCGGCCAGACCGCGCTGGTGCCCTATCATCGTCCGGGCGATCCCGCGGTAGCCGATGCCATCAAGGGTCTCGCCGGCAAATACGCCTCGGTGCTGCTCGCAAATCACGGGCCCGTCGTGTCCGGTGACACGCTGGAAGCCGCCGTGTTCGCGATGGAGGAGCTCGAGGAGACCGCAAAGCTCTATCTGCTGCTGCGCGGGCTCAACCCGCGTCATCTGTCGCCGCAGCAGGTCGACGATCTGGTCAAAGTCTTCGGCCTCACCCTGCCCGATCACAACGATCATCACTGATCCGCCGGCGGATGGATGGGCATGCAATATTTCGCAACAACGCCGGCCGAGATCGATGCCGCTGCCCGGGTGCTCTACGAGGAGGCCCGCTTCTATCGCTGGTTTCCGATCGCAGCCGACTCCTATGACGCGTTCGCCGCCTCTGATCCGATCGCGGTCAGCGAGCTGCGCGGCATTGCCGAGCGCATGCTGGTGGCCGCCGCGCAGGCGAGATCGCGGGCACGGCGGATCTAGCGTCCCGCCAGCCCGGCCTGCATGCGAGGTAGCCTGCGCCGCCTTGTCGCTCATCAAGCTGCCTTGCCTCGGGAGGACAACGATGCCTAATATTCAGGCAAAGTGCGACTTCGGCAGCAATCAGGGACGGATCGGTCGAGCAAGGACAACACCGGCAGCTCATCGCTGCCGCGGCGCGAGGATGCGCCCCGCTCTTCCACCATCGATTGCAGCCTATCGCTGAGCACGCCCGGAGCACGAAAGGACAGGGCAAAATGCCTCCACATCGGCGTGGGCGCGGCTGTTTGGCCGGATCGGCGGCCCATCTGAGCGGACTGACGCCGGGACCGGGGAATGCCCTTTCGAGCGTTGCATACGCATCTTATCCAGCGCGCAATTTTCACGCGCTGCTCCGCGCCCACGGCGACCCTTGGCATATCCGTTGCAGACATCAGACGGGCCGGATCGCGGGCGCCCGACGGAGCGAGCTGCGATCATGACCGACACGGGACAGGACGACGGAGGGCGGATGGCGGCGGGCGCGAGCTTGGAACTGGTGAAGGTGACGAAGATGTACGGTCACGTCACCGCCGTCGACGCAATCGACCTGCGGATTCCCGCCGGCTCCTATTGCTGTCTGCTCGGCCCGTCCGGCTGCGGCAAGACCTCCACCCTGCGCATGATCGCCGGCCACGAATCCGCGACGTCGGGCGACATCATCGTCGGCGCCAGGAACGTGACCGAGCTGCCGCCCGCAGGACGCGGCACCGCGATGATGTTCCAGTCCTATGCGCTGTTTCCGCATCTGTCGGTGATCGACAACGTCGCGTTTGCATTGAAGATGAAAGGCGTGTCCAAGCCCGAGCGCCACGCCAAGGCACGCGAGCTGCTCGAACTGGTGGACATGCAGAGCTATGCTGGCCGCCTGCCGGCGCAGCTTTCCGGCGGCCAGCAGCAGCGCGTGGCGCTGGCCCGTGCGCTGATCACCTCGCCGCAGATCCTGCTGCTCGACGAGCCGCTGTCGGCGCTCGACCCGTTCCTGCGCCTGCGCATGCGCGCCGAGCTGAAGCGACTGCAGCGCGAGCTCGGGCTCACCTTCGTTCACGTCACCCATGGCCAGGACGAGGCCATGGCGCTGTCCGACCTCGTGGTGCTGATGAATGGCGGCCGCATCGAGCAGCAGGGCAGCCCGCGCGACATCTTCAATCATCCGCGCACCGAATTCGCCGCCCGCTTCATCGGCGGCCACAACGTGATCCCGCTGAACGGCGAGACCTTCGCCGTGCGCGTCGACCGCATCCAGCTCAAGGCGCCGAATGCGGCGATCGACGGCCCGGTGGTGCCCGGCACCATCAGCAAGATCGAATATCAGGGCACCTATGTGCTGGTCGCGGTCGCGACCGACGGTGGCCCCGAGATCTCGGCGCAGCTCAGCGACGATCAGTTCGATGCACAGACCCACAGCATCGGCGAGCGCGTCGTCGTCACCTGGAACATGGCCTTCGCTGACGCACTGACGCCCCGCCCTGCCGCAGCCGCTCCGGCTGCGGAGCTGGTCACCTGATTTTCGTTTGCTCGTTCTTTCCCAAGGAGATGATCATGACTGATCGATCGAAGACGACATCCATCAGCCGCCGCTCGCTGCTCAAGGGCGCGGCGGGCGTTGCCGGTCTCGCCGGCTCCGGCACGCTGCTCAGCGCGCCCTACGTCCACGCCGCCGACGCCAAGGTGCTGCGCTATCTCGGCACCGCCGTGAACGAGGGCGACGAGATCTCCAAGAAGTGCCTCGCCGACACCGGCATCAAGATCGAATACATCACGGCGACGACCGACGACGTCACCAAGCGCGTCATCACCCAGCCGAACTCCTTCGACGTGCTCGACACCGAATATTTCTCGCTCAAGAAGCTGGTGCCGTCGGGCAACATCTTCCCGCTCGACGCGCGCAAGATCAAGGAATTCGACAACATCACGCCCGTCTTCACCAAGGGCGAGCTGCCGAACGGCAAGAAGATCGGCGGCCAGGGCACTGCGCCCTGGAAGGTGCTCTATCTCGACGGCGCAAACTCCAAGACCTTCTCGGCAACCCCGACCGAATGGGTCACGCTGATCCCGACCGTCTACAACGCCGACACGCTCGGCATCCGCCCCGACCTGATCAAGCGCCCGATCAACTCTTGGGCCGAGCTGCTCAACCCCGAATTCAAGGGCAAGGCCTCGATCCTCAACATTCCCTCGATTGGCATCATGGATGCCGCCCTCGTCGTCGAGGCGACCGGCCAATACAAATATGCCGACAAGGGCAACATGACCAAGGCCGAGATCGACCTGACGATGAAGGTGCTGACCGAGGCCAAGAAGGCCGGCCAGTTCCGCGCGTTCTGGAAGGACTTCAACGAGTCCGTCAACCTGATGGCCTCGGGTGAGACCGTGATCCAGTCGATGTGGTCGCCGGCCGTCACCAAGGTGCGCTCGATGGGCATCCCCTGCGTGTTCCAGCCGCTCAAGGAAGGCTATCGCTCCTGGGCCTCGGGCTTCTGCGTCTCCAAGGCGGTGGGCGGCAGCCCGAAGCTCGACTGGGCCTATGAGTTCGTCAACTGGTACCTGTCCGGCTGGGCCGGCGCCTATCTCAACCGCCAGGGCTATTACTCGGCCGTGCTCTCCACCGCCAAGGCCAACATGACCGAGGACGAGTGGGGCTACTGGATGGAAGGCAAGCCGGCGAAGAACGACATCAAGGCCCCCGACGGCACCCTGATGGAAAAGGCCGGCGCCGTGCGCGACGGCGGCTCCTACGAGGACCGCATGGGCAACGTCGTCTGCTGGAACGCCGTCATGGACGAGAACGACTACATGGTCCGCAAGTGGAACGAGTTCATCGCCGCCTGATGTGACCGCCATTGCTGCCGCGCCCGCGACGTCGTGGGCGCGGCAGCTCGTCTCAGAGGTTTCGAAACATCCGCACCGGACGACAGGTTTCCCACGTGGCCGTGACGATCGACAATTCGCCCGACACCGTAGCGCCCGCGGAGAGCACCTTCCGCAAGCTGACCCAGCGCTCGATCGCGTGGCTGCAGGCCGGCCCGATGATGCTGGTATTCGCGCTGTTCTTCCTCCTGCCGCTGGTGCTCGTCGTCGTCGTCAGCGCCTGGGACTACAACGAATATGAGATGATCCCGGCGTTCAGCTTCCGCGGCTATACCGACACCTTCGAAGGCTGCGTCGCGAACCTGCCCGAGCTGTGCACGATCCTGAAGACCTATCTGAAGACGCTGAAGCTGTGCCTGCTGACCTGGGGCCTGACGTTGATGATCGGCTTCTGGGTCGCCTATTTCCTCGCCTTCCACGTTCGCAGCAAGACCTGGCAGATCGTGCTGTCGCTGTTGTGCACGATCCCGTTCTGGACCTCCAACGTGATCCGGATGATCGCCTGGATCCCGCTGCTGGGACGCAACGGCCTCGTCAATCAGGGCCTGCAAGGTGTGGGCATCGTCAACAAGCCGATCGAATGGCTGCTGTTCTCCGAATTTTCGGTGGTGCTGGCGCTGGTGCACCTGTTCACGTTCTTCATGGTGGTGCCGATCTTCAATTCGATGATCCGCATCGACAAGCGCCTGATCGAGGCCGCCTATGATGCCGGCGCATCGGGCTGGCAGACACTGGTCAACATCGTCATTCCGCTGTCGAAGCCCGGCATCGTGATCGGCTCGATCTTCGTCATCACCATCGTGATGGGCGACTTCGTCACCATCGGCGTGATGGGCGGCCAGCAGATCGCCTCCGCCGGCAAGATCATCGAGTCCCGGCTGTCGGCACTGCAATTCCCGGCCGCCGCGGCCAATGCCGTGATCCTGCTCGGCATCACCATCATCATCATCTCCGCGCTGACGCGGATCGTCGACGTGCGCAAGGAGCTCTGAGATGGGAGACAAGCGCCCCCGCTCCTTCTACATCCTTGCGGCCTTCTTCGCAGCCTATGTGCTGTTCCTGTACGGGCCGATGATCGCGATCTACATCCTGTCGTTCCAAGGACCGGATGGCGGCCTGACGTTTCCGATGAACGGCGTGTCGCTGACCTGGTTCGGCAAGGTGTTCTCCGGCGGCGGCATCGTCGACATCGGCGCCGCCTTCAAGCGCTCGCTGGCGCTCGGCCTGGTGGTGATGGTAATCACGGTGGTGCTGTCGGTCGCGGCCGGCATGGCGTTCCGCAAGCCGTTCCGTGGCGCCTCGATCCTGTTCTACACCGCGATCGCCAGCCTGATCATGCCCTCGATCATCACCTCGCTCGGCATCGCGCTGGAGTTCCGGCTGATCGACGACTTCGTCAACAAGCACGGCGCCGATGTCGGGCTCGGCTGGCTCGCAGACGGCTACACCACCGCGATGGGCCTGTTCACCTCGGGCCTCGGCGCGCATCTGACCTGGACCTTGCCGTTCGGACTCCTGATCATGTTCGCGATCTTCAACCGCTTCGACGGCCGGCTGGAGGAAGCCGCACGCGACCTCGGCGCCACGCCCTGGCAGACCTTCCGCCACGTCGTGCTGCCGATCATCCTGCCATCCGTTGTCGGCATCGGCCTGTTCGGCTTCACCCTGTCCTGGGACGAACTCGCCCGCTCCAGCCAGGCGATCGGCTCGGTGAATACGCTTCCGCTGGAATTGCAGGGCCTGACGACGACCGTCACCAAGCCCGACATCTACGCGCTGGGCACGCTGACATCGGCGGTGTCCTTCGTCGTGATCTTCGCCGCGCTGTCGGTGATCCTGATGCTGCAGGCGCGGCAGCGCCGCCAGGGGTCCGACGCCGGCAAGGGGATGGTGTAGCCGCGGCGGCTGACCGAACAGTCGCCGCTGTTGCTCGACATCTTAGCCAAAGAGAACTTTGCCTTGGCCCCTGGATTGCTTCGCTGCGCTCGCAATGACGGTTGTGGCGGACACCGCGCCTTCCACGAACGCTGTCATCGCGAGCGCAGCGACGCGATCCAGGGGCCTCGGACGGGACTCTAGATGGCTTCGCTACGCGCCGCGAACACAACGACGCAGAGCAGGCAATTGAACATATCGCCTCACAGCCCCAAATACGCCTTCCGCACATCCTTGTTGCCGCTGATCTCCGCTGCCGTGCCCTGCATCAGCACGCGGCCGGTCTGGAGGATGTAGGCGCGGTCGGCGATCTCCAGGCATTCGGCCATGCGTTGCTCGACGATCAGCACGGTCATGCCGGCGTCGCGGATGCGCTTGACGGCCTGGAAGATCTCGTCGACCAGCTTCGGCATGATGCCCTGCGACGGCTCGTCGAGCATCAGAAGCCGCGGCCGGGTCATCAGAGCGCGGCCGATCGCCAGCATCTGCTGCTCGCCGCCGGACAAGGTCTCGGCGCGCTGCTCGAGCCGCTCGGACAGCCGCGGAAACAGTGTGAATACGAAGTCGAGCGGCTCCTCGCGGTTGGCCTCGCCGCGATAGAGATAGCTGCCGAGCCGCAGATTGTCGCGCACCGAGAGCCGCGGGAACAGCCGGCGGTTCTCCGGCACATAGGCGATGCCCCTGGCCGTGATCAGGTGCTGCGCCATGCCGTCGATGCGGCTGCCGTCGAAGGTGATGCTGCCGGCACGCGGCCGCTCGGCCCCGGCGATCGACTTCAACAAGGTCGACTTGCCCGCGCCATTGGCGCCGGCGACGCAGACGATCTCGCCCTTCTCGACATCGATCGAGATATTCGAGATCGCAACCAGGCCCTGATAGGCGGTGGTGATGTCACGCACCGACAGCATGGCGGTCTCCGAGATAGGCGGAAATGACTTTGGGATCGCGGACGACGTCCGTGGGCTTGCCTTCGATCAGCACCTTGCCGAGATCGAGCACGATGGCGCGATCGACCAGCGGCATCACGATCTCCATGACATGCTCGACCATCAGCACCGTGATGCCGGTGTCGCGCACGCGGCGCACGAGCTCGACGCCCTTCTGTGACTCGACCGGCGTCAGGCCGGTCAGGACCTCGTCGAGCAGCAGCAGCTTCGGCTCAGTGGCGAGCGCACGCGCCACTTCCAGGCGCCGCTTCTCCGAAGGCACGAGATCGCTGGCGAGCACATCGGCGCGGGCGCCGAGGCCACAGAACTCCAAGACCTCATGCGCCTTCCGCCGCGCCTCGCGCATGTTGGTGGTGCGGACGAGCGCGCCGACGATGACGTTCTCGATCACCGTCATGCTTTCGAAGCTTTTCACCACCTGGAAGGTGCGGCCGATGCCGCGCTGGCAGCGTTCGGCGGCCGGCAGCGCGGTGACGTCCTCGCCGTCGAAGATGATGGCGCCTTCGGTCGGCTTGAACGCACCGGCGATCAGGTTGAACAAGGTCGACTTGCCGGCGCCGTTCGGACCGATCAGGCCAACGATCTCGCCATGCCCCACCTTGATGGAGACGTCGGAGTTGGCGGTCAGGCCCGAGAAGCGCTGGGTGATTTTACGGGTTTCCAGCAGCGCGGTCATGACGCCACCGCCTCTCTCGCGGGCTGAACGGCCGGCTTCGGCTTGCGGGAGAACAGGCTGACCAGACCTTGCGGCCGCGCCAGCGAGATCGCAACGATCAGGCCGCCATACACGATCAGGTCGACGCCGCGGCCGGAGCCGCCGATGAAGGAGCGGGTCAACTCGGTCAGCGGGATCAGGATGACCGCGCCCAGCATCGGTCCCCACAGCGTGCCGATGCCGCCGAGCACGGCCGGGAGCGCCATCAAGAGCGAGAACTGGAATCCCATCACGCTTTCAGGATCGATGTAGGACACGAACTGCGCATAGAAGCTGCCGCCGATCGCGACCAGGAAGGCCGAGACGGCCGCCGCGCCCATCTTGGAGTTGAACACGTCGACGCCGAGGCTCTCGGCGGCGACCGGGTTGTCCTTCACCGCGCGCCACCAATAGCCCCACTTCGAATCCTCCAGCCACCAGGTCACGAACCAGGCGACGCAGGCGAGCACGAGTGCAAAGTAGAAGTACGGCAGCTTGGAGCGGGTGAACTGGAAGGTCAGCCACGAGTCACGCCGCACCGGAATGTCGATGCCGAGTGCCGCCCCCGCCCAATCCCAGTTCTGGAACAAGAGCAGCGTGATCTCGGCGATGACGATGGTCGCGATGACGAAGTAATGGCCGCCGAGCCGGAAGCAGGGATAGCCGAGCGCCATGGCGATCAGCGCCGAGATCAGACCGCCGGCGAGCATGCCGAACCACGGCAGCAGGCCGAACTTGGTGAACAGAATTGCGGTGGTGTAGGCCCCGAGCCCGAAATACAGCGCGTGCCCGAGCGAGATCTGGCCGCAATAGCCGGACAGGATGTTCCAGCTCTGCGACAGCGCCGCGTACATCAGGGTGAGCACCATGATGTTCTGGACGTAGACGTCCTTGACGAAGAACGGCACGACGGCGGCGATGGCCGCAAGGAAGGCGGCGAGGACGAGGTCGCGCCGACGGCGTTGGATGAATGCCTTGTCCATCAGATCGATCCGAACAGGCCGCGCGGGCGGATGAAGACGACGAGGAGATAGACCCCGTAGATTCCGACAGTCTTCAGCGACGGCGGCAGGATCAGCGTGGTGATGGCCTCGACGAGGCCCACCACGATGCCGCCGGCAAAGGCGCCGAATACGCTGCCGAAGCCGCCGAGCGCCACCGTCACATAGGCGATGGTCGCGAACGACGCGCCGACGTCGGGAAAGACATAGAAGAAGATCGCCATGACCGCACCGGCAAGGCCGACCAGCGCCGCACCAAGGCCCCAGCCGAGTGCGAACACCTTGTTCTTGTCGATGCCGACCAGCGCCACCGCGCCGGCATCCTCACGCGTCGCCTCCAGCGCGCGGCCGAAATCGGTGCGGTGGATGAAGAAGTACAGGCCGGCGAAGGCGGCGATCGCAATGAGGGCACCGACCAGCTGCGGCTGCGGCAGATAGATGCCGGCGATCGAGATCGTCTTGCCGCCCAGCCAGGAGTGCGGAATGCTGCGATAGTCAGGGGTGAAGAAGTACTGCGCGACACCGCGCATCAGCACGGCGAGACCGAAGGTGGAGAAGATTTGCACCATGCCGGTATTGGCCTTCGCCCTGACCGCAAATCTGACAATCAGAAGATAGACCACCGCGCCGAACACGAAGAGAGCAGCGGCGACGATCGGCGCCGACAGCAGCGGATCGAGCGCGAAATAGGCGAACAGGAAGAAGGTCGCGTACATCGCGATCATCAGGAACTCGCCGTGGGCGAAGTTCACGACGTCCATCAGGCCGAAGATGAGCGCCAGGCCGACGGCGATCAGCCCGTAGAGCAGGCCCATCAATAGGCCGCTGGCGAGACTTTGGATGATTGTTTCTGCTGTCACTTCACTTGCTCCCCGTCATTGCGAGCGAAGCGAAGCAATCCAGACCTTCTTTGCGGCCACTGGATTGCTTCGTCGCTGCGCTCCCCGCAATGACGGAGCACGACAGATGCTCCGCCATGGTCTCCCCGCCCCTCGGGCCGAAGACGCTTACTTCATCGGCCAGGTGGCTTGGGCCACCGCGGCCTGGGTCGGGAAGATGGTGACGAACTTGCCGCCGACATATTGCAGCAGCACCGGATCGGCGTCGTTGTTCTGGCCGTTCTCGTCGAACTTCACCCGCTTCCACGGCATGATGGTCTGCTCGCCCGGCATGTCGGTCGCGGCCAGCGCGTCGCGGATCTTCTCGCCGTCGGTGGACTTGGCGCGGTTGATGGCGTCGGCCATCACGATCAGGCCCATGAACTGGCGCGACGAGTAGTCGTTGAAGTCCTTGCCCGACTTGGCCTTGAACATGTCGTTGATCTTGCCGACCATCGGCCGCTTGGCAGCGAGGTCGAGCGAGAACGAGCCGCGCGAGATCACGCCTTCGAGCTTGTCGCCGACCGCGTCATACAGCGCCTTCTCGGAGAAGCCGGCGTCCTGCGCCACGATCGCATTCGGCTTGTAGCCGAGCTCGGCCATGGTCTTGACCAGCAGGATGCCGTCCGTGGTGTAGCTCGACGGCATCAGCACGTCGGCATTGGCGGCCTTGAGCTGCTGCACCTCGGCCGACAGCGACGGCGAGTTGGCGCGGTACTTGATGTCGGCGACGATCTTGTAGCCGCGCTCGTTGGCGAGCTTGAGCTGGGCATTGCTCGAATCGGTGCCGAAGATGGTGTCCTCGTGGAACAGGGCTAGCGTGTCGATCTTGGTGCCCTTCTTCTTCATCGCGTCGAAGAAGTCGAACATCGCCTGCGAAAACATCTCGTCATGCGGGGCGGCGCGGAAATAATACTTCAGGCCGCGGCGATGCAGGCTCGGCGAGGAATTGTCGGCCGACAGATACGGAATCTGGTAACGCTCGCAGATCTGGCTCGCCGTCACCGCGACGGCGCTCTGATAGGAGCCGATGACGGCTGCGACCTTCTCCTGGGTGATCAGGCGCTCGGCCTCCGCGCGGCCCTTCTGCGGGTCGGCCTGGTGGTCGGCAAACACCAGCTTGATCTTGGCGCCGCCGAGGCCCGGCAGACCCTCGGTACGGGCCAGCGGCAGGTCGTAGTCGAACTTGCCGTTGATGATCTCGGCCGCCGTCTCGAACGCCCGCTGCGCGTCGACGCCGATCTGGGCGCTGGCGCCGGAGAACGGATAGATGACGCCGATCTTCACTTCCGACGTCTGGGCGCGGGCGGCGATCGGACCGAGCGCAGCGGCGGCGGTGGCTCCAAGCAGGACGTTTCGGCGCGTGATGGTCATGGCAAGATCCTCTGATGAAAGCGCATCGATGAAGCGGTTGAGGTCGACGGTAAAGGCTCAATGAGCAGCATGGCTGCCTGATTAGAGGACGGCGAGATCCTTGTTCCTGAGATCGGTGATCAGCATCAGGCCCGGTGCGTGGGTGATGGCGAAGGGCAGCCTGGCCGCAGCGATGACCGCCTGCGGCGTCACCCCGCAGGCCCAGAAGACGGGAATTTCGTCGGCGCCAACCGGCACCGGGTCACCGTAGTCCGGCTTGCTGATGTCGGCGATGCCGATCTGGTCGGGATGGCCGAGATGCACCGGCGCGCCGTGCACGGCGGGAAAGCGCGTCGTGATCTGCACCGCGCGGATCGCCTGCGCCGGCTTGAACGGACGCATCGACACCACCATCGGCCCCGCGAACGGCCCCGACGGCGTGCAGGCGATGTTGGTGCGATACATCGGCACGCGGCAGCCCTGCTCGATGTGGCGGATCGGCAGGCCGTCGGCCATCAGCGCCTCCTCGAAGGAAAACGAGCAGCCGAGCACGAAGGCGACGAGGTCGTCGCGCCAATGCGCCATGAGATCGGTCGGCTCCTCGACCATCTCGCCATCGCGCCAGACGCGATAGCGCGGCACGTCGGTGCGGATGTCGAGATCGGCGCCGAGCGCCGGAATGAAAGGATTGCCCGGATCGGACATGCCGATGATCGGGCACGGCTTCGGGTTGAGCTGGCAGAAGCGGTGGAAGGCGCCGGCGTACTGCTCGGGGATAACAGCCAGATTGCCCTGGACGAAGCCGTTGGCGACGCCCGCCGTGCTCCAGCCCCTGCCCGCGCGATAATCCAGGCGGGCCCGATGGCTCGGGAGAAGATCCGTCTCGCCGGCTGATTGCTGCACTGCCGCAGAAACAGTCATTTGTGCCACTTGCCTAATATCTCGACAAACTCACTGAACATCAGCCATGCTATAAAGTCTAATCTTCGTTTTTAATCAGGATCGATAAGACGAATTGATCCGAGCGGGGCGCGATGCTGGATTTCCGTTCCATCGAGACCTTCCTCTGGGTCGTGAAGCTTGGCAGCTTCCGCGGCGCGGCGCAGCGCCTCAATACGACCCAGCCCGCCATCTCCCAGCGCATCGCCCAGCTCGAGCGCGAGCTCGGCGTCAAGCTACTCAACCGTGATCATCGCGTGGCGTCCCCGACCGCGAGCGGCCGGCAGATGCTGGTCTATGCCGAGAAGCTGATCGGCCTGCGCGCGGAGATGCTGGCCGAGGTCGGCGACCGCTCGGCGATGCGCGGCGTGCTCCGGCTCGGCGTCGCCGAGACCATCGTGCACGACTGGCTGCCGCGGCTGATCAAGAGCGTCAACGAGAGCTATCCGAATCTGTCGCTGGAGATCGAGGTCGACGTCACGCCCCATCTGCACGCGCGCCTGCTGGCGCAGGAGATCGAGCTCGCCTTCGCGCTGGGCGCGCCCTCCGAGTCCGGCATCCGCAGCCGCGTGCTGTGCGACTATCCGATCAGCTTCCTCGCCAGCCCTGCCCTCGGCTTCGGCACGGGCGTGGTCACCGCCGAGCAGATGGCGCGGTTTCCGATCATCACCTTTCCGCGCAACACCCAGCCCTATGACAATGTGCGTTCGCTGTTCAACCGCCCGCATCTGCCGCCGATGCGGCTGCACGCCAGCGCCTCGCTGGCGACCGTGATCCACATGGCGGTCGAGGGGCTCGGCGTCGCCGTCATTCCGGCCGCGATCGTCGCCAACGAGATCGAGAGCGGCCGCCTGCAGGAGTTGAAGACGGACCTGAGGATTCCACCGCTGACCTTCACCGCGAGCTGGCTGTCGTCGCCCGAGATGATCGCGATCGAGCGCGTCGCCGAGCTCGCAGTCCGGACGGCGCAGACGGCCAGCCATCCCTCTGCATCGGTTGACGGGCTCGTCGCGGCGCGCGATGGACAGGATGCCGGAGTACAGGGAATTCAAGCATGAGCCGCGCCGTCACCAATCTGCAGATCGATTCCGCCCGCCTCTGGGACAGCATCCACGAGACCGCCAGGTTCGGCGCCACGCCGAAGGGCGGCGTGCGGCGGCTGACCCTGAGCCAGGAGGACAAGCAGGTCCGCGACTGGTTCCGGAAAGCCTGCGAGGATGCCGGGCTCGAAGTGCGCGTCGACACGCTCGGCTCGATGTTTGCACTTCGCAAGGGGCGCGACATGGCGAAGCCGCCGGTCGGGCTCGGCTCGCATCTCGACACCCAGCCCACGGGCGGCAAGTTCGACGGCATTCTGGGCACGCTCGGCGCGCTGGAGGTGATCCGCACCCTCAACGACGCCGGCATCGAGACCGACGCGCCGCTGTGCATCGTCAACTGGACCAATGAGGAAGGCTCGCGCTTCGCGCCGGCCATGATGGCCTCGGCTGCCTATGTCGGCGACTTCACGGTTGAGGACATTTTGTCGCGGACAGATGCCGCAGGCATGACCGTGGGCGCGGCGCTGGACGAGATCGGCTATCGCGGCGCGACGGCCGTCGGCACGCAGAAATTCTCCGGTTTCGTCGAGCTGCACATCGAGCAGGGTCCGATCCTGGAGGCCGAGAACAAGACCATCGGCGTGGTCGACCACGGCCAGGGCGTGTTCTGGTACGACGGCAAGGTCACGGGCTTCGAGAGCCATGCCGGCTCGACGCCGATGCCGCTGCGCCGCGACGCGCTGCTGGCGCTGTCGGAGTTTGCGCTGACCCTGGAGCAGATCGCGATCAAGCTCGGGCCGAACGCGGTCGCGACCATCGGCGAGGCCGTCATCGCCAATCCCTCGCGCAACGTGATCCCCGGCGAGATCGCCTTCACCATCGATTGCCGCAGCGCCAATGCCGATACGCTGGACGCACTCGATGCCAGCCTGCGCGCGGCCGCGGGTGAAATTGCGAAGAAGCGCCGCGTCGAGATCGCGATCGACCAGGTCTGGCGCAAGCCGCCGACGCATTTCGATCCGAAGCTGGTCGATGCCGTCGAGCGCGCCGCCGGCACGCTCGGCTATTCGCACCGGCGCATCACGTCGGGAGCGGGCCACGACGCCTGCAATCTGAACACGATCATGCCGGCCGCCATGGTGTTCGTGCCCTGCAAGGACGGCATCAGCCACAACGAGCTCGAGGATGCCACCCAATCCGACTGCGCCGCCGGCGCCAACGTGCTGTTGCACACCGTGCTATCGCTGGCGGGCGTGGCGTCGTGATCTACTGCTTCAATCTACTCCAATATCAATGATCAATCATAAGCCTGAATAGCGCGGGCACGCTGGGCTCCCCTCCCCCTTGCGGGGAGGGGTCGGGGGTGGGGGTCCACAACGGCGGTGTCGCCCGGGGCTACCCCCTCCCCAACCCTCCCCCACAAGGGGGGAGGGAGTTCGCCTCTGTTGCCGCACTAGCCAGGCAGGACAACTAGGAGGTATCCGTGCGCGGAGTATTCATCGACGCCAACGACTCGCTGGCCGAGATCTTCGAGCGGCAGCGCAAATCGGGCGATCCCGAGATGCGCGTGCATCTCGATCCGGACATCAAGCCGGAGGACTGGCCCACGATCCTCGACGGCGCCGAGATCGGCGTGGTCGATCACACCGCCCTGCCCACCGAGGTCGCGAAGCAGTGCAAGGGCCTCAAGCACGTCGTCTTTCTCGGCACCGGCGCGCGCAGCTATATGAACCCCGAGGAGCTTAGCCAGCTCGGCATCACCGTGCATTTGATCAAGGGCTATGGCGACACGGCGGTTGCCGAAGCCGCCATTGCGCTGATGTGGGCCTCGGCGCGCGGCATCGCGCAGATGGACCGCGAGATGCGCGCCGGCAACTGGCTGCGCGACGACGGCATGCAGCTGACCGGCAAGACGCTCGGCCTGATCGGCTTCGGCGGCATCGCCGCCGAGGTCGCGCGCATCGCGTCGGGCAGCGGCATGAAGGTGATCGCCTGGAACCGCTCGCCGAAGAGCCATCCGGGCGTCGACTTCGTCAACCTCGACACGCTGCTGCAGCAGAGCCATGTCGTCTCGCTGCACCTCCTGCTCAACGACGAGACCCGCGGCTTCCTGTCGCGCGAGCGCATCGCGCAGATGCGCAAGGGCGTGATCTTCGTGAACACCGCCCGCGCCGCCATCATCGACGAGGCCGCGATGATCGACGCCCTGCGTTCCGGCCACATCCGCCACGCCGGCCTCGACGTCTTCAACACCGAGCCGCTGCCCGCCGGTCACGTGCTGACCACGATCCCGAACGTGACGCTGTCCGCGCACTCGGCCTTCCGCACCCCGGAGGCGAGCGAAAACCTGATCCACGCCGCGTGGGAGCACTGCCGGCGGGTGGCGGCAGAGTAAACGCTCTCTCCTCCGTCATTGCGAGCGCAGCGAAGCAATCCAGAGTCCCGCGGCGACCCTGATTGCTTCGTCGCTGCGCTCCTCGCAGTGAGGTTGTTGGTCGAGCTGTCGCCTAAACTACCACTGTCGTCCCGGCGAATGCCGGGATCATACCGCGTGATTGATCGAGAGCGGACGGTGGCAATCGCGTAGGGCGGATTAGCGCAGCGTAATCCGCCGTCGTCCAGCAACGATTAGTAAGGCGGGTTACGCTCCGCTAATCCGCCTTACGAACCGTGGCTATGCAACCCGGCGTTCGCCGGGGGCGACAACAAACAGCGTTCCTAGTCCACCATCTCCGCGACCGCCTTGCCGCACGCCACCGTGTCGGCATTGCCGCCGAGATCGCGCGTGCGCAAGGTGCGCTCGGCGAGCGTACGCTCGATCGCGCCGACGATCGACTGCGCCGCGGTCTTCTCGCCGAGATGCTCCAGCATCATCGCGCCCGACCAGATCATGCCGATCGGATTGGCGATCCCCTGCCCCGCGATATCGGGCGCCGAGCCGTGCACCGGCTCGAACACCGACGGGAAACGGCGCTCGGGATTGATGTTGCCCGACGGCGCGATGCCGATGGTGCCGGTGCAGGCCGGGCCGAGATCGGACAGGATGTCGCCGAACAGGTTGGAGCCGACGACGACGTCGAACCAGTCCGGGTGCAGCACGAAGTTCGCGGTGAGGATGTCGATGTGGTACTTGTCCCACTTCACGCTCGGATAGTTCTTCGCCATCGCCTCGACGCGCTCGTCCCAATACGGCATCGTGATCGAGATGCCGTTGGACTTGGTCGCCGAGGTCAGATGCTTCTTCGGCCTGGACTGTGCAAGCTCGAAGGCGAACTTCAGGATGCGGTCGACGCCGGTGCGGGTCATCACCGTCTGCTGCGTCACGAACTCGCGGTCGGTGTCCGGAAACATGCGGCCGCCGACCGAGGAATACTCGCCCTCGGTGTTCTCGCGCACCACCCAGAAATCGATATCGCCGGGCTTGCGGCCAGCCAGCGGCGACGGCACGCCGGGCATCAGGCGCACGGGCCTGAGATTCACGTACTGATCGAACTCGCGGCGGAACTTGATCAGCGAGCCCCACAGCGAGACGTGGTCCGCGATCTTGGCCGGCCAGCCGACGGCGCCGAAATAGATCGCGTCATGGCCGCCAATCTGCGCCTTCCAATCGTCCGGCATCATCTGGCCGTGCTTCTCGTAGTAGTCGTAGCTCGAGAAGTCGAAATGGTCGAACTGCACGGCGACGCCATGCTTCTTGGCGGCGGCCTCGATCACGCGAATGCCCTCGGGCATGACCTCCTTGCCGATGCCGTCGCCGGGAATGACTGCGATGCGATAGGGCTTCTTGCTCATCGAGCGGATCCTCAGATGGTGCTGCCGGACTGTCCCGGCTGAAATCGTCGACGCCTGAATGGACCAAACGACGGCCCAGCGCAACGCTGCGGTGCAAGATTGACCGCATGGCTGACGCCCCCGACAATCCGGTCTCCCTCCCCTCAGCGAGAGCCTCCATGGACCTTCATCTGCGCGGCAAGCGCGTTCTCATCACCGGCGCGTCCAAGGGAATCGGCGCCGGGGCGGCCGAAGCCTTTGCCGAGGAAGGCTGCCACGTCCGGCTCGCTGCGCGCAGCGGCGACCGCCTTTCCGCCCTGGTCGAGCAGCTCCGATCGAAGCACCAGATCGATGCAGCCGCGCATGTGGTGGACCTGCGGAAATCCGAAGACGTCGCGCGGCTGGCGCAGGAGGCGTCCGAGATCGACATTCTCGTCAACAATGCCGGCGATATTCCGGGCGGCGCGATCGACAAGATCGACGAGGCGGCCTGGCGGCATGCCTGGGACCTCAAGGTGTTCGGCTTCATCAACCTGACCCGGCTGGTCTATGCCCAGATGAAGGCGCGCGGCGGCGGCGTGATCATCAACGACATCGGCGCGGCCGGCGAGAAGTTCGACGCCAACTACATCTGCGGCAGCGCCGGCAATGCAGCGTTGATGGCCTTCACCCGCGCGCTCGGCTCCAAGAGCCTCGCCGACAACATCCGCGTCGTCGGCATCAATCCCGGGCCGGTCGGCACCGATCGTCACGTCACCCTGTTGAAGACGCGGGCCCGCGATCTGTTCGGTGACGAGAGCCGCTACACGGAGTTCCAGAAAAGCCTGCCGCTCGGCCGTCCCGCGCATGTCAGCGAGATCGCCGACCTGATGGCGTTCCTGGCCTCGGACCGTGCCGGCTACACCTCCGGCGTGATCTATACCGTCGATGGCGGCATCAGCGCAGGGTGGGGTTGATCGCCGCGACCTTTCCACCTCAGCCGAAACGTGATCTACAGCGAAGCGCCGGGACGCTTGCCATCAGGAGAACTAAGCTTTGGCCGACCAGGGATTGATCCGCGAGAGCGCCTGCGCCGTCGTCGACAAGTTGAAGTCCGGCAAGGTCACGCCGCTGGATTGCCTCGACGCGCTGGAAGCGCGCATCGCAGCCGTCGACGGCAAGGTCAATGCGCTGCCGACGCTGTGCTTCGATCGCGCGCGCGATCACGCCAAGGCGCTGATGCAGAAGCCGGCTGCCGAGCGCGGCGTGCTGGCCGGGCTGCCCGTGCCGATCAAGGATCTCACCGACGTCGCCGGCGTGCTCACCACCCAGGGCTCGCCGATCTTCAAGGACCGAATTCCGGAACGCTCCGATCTCATGGTCGAGCATCTCGAAGCCAATGGCGGCGTGATCTACGCCAAGTCGAACACGCCGGAGTTCGGCGCCGGCGCCAACACCTTCAACGAGGTGTTCGGCGCGACGCGCAATCCCTGGGACACGTCCCGCTCGGCGGCCGGCTCCTCCGGCGGCGCCGCGGTGGCGCTCGCCACCGGCATGGCCTGGTTGGCGCACGGCTCGGACATGGGCGGCTCGCTGCGCAACCCCGCCAGCTTCTGCGGCATCGTCGGCCTGCGCCCGAGCTTCGGCCGCGTCGCGAATACGCCGACGGTGACCATCGACCGCAATCTCGCCGTCCAGGGCCCGATGGCCCGCAACGTCGCGGACCTCGCGCTGCTCTTGGACGCGATGAGCGGCGAGCACGTCGCGGATCCGATCTCGCTGCCCTCGCCTGCGACGTCGTTCCTGGCCGGCGCGCGCTCCGGCCAGAAGCCGGTCCGCGTCGCCTACTCGCCCGATCTCGGCATCACGCCCGTCGATCCCGAAGTCGCTGCCGTCACCCGCAAGGCGGCGCAGCGCTTCGCCGAGCTCGGCGTGATCGTCGAGGAGGCGCATCCCGATTTCAGCGAGGCGCATGAATGCTTCCACGTGCTGCGCGCGCTCGACTTCGCGATGAGCAAGGCGGAGCTGCTGCGCACCAAGCGCGACCTGCTCAAGCCCGAGGTGATCTGGAACATCGAGGAAGGGCTGAAGCTCACGGTCGCGCAGATCGCGCGCGCCGAGGCGCAGCGCGTCGCGATCACCGCGCGCGCGGTGAAGTTCTTCGAGACGTATGATCTGCTGCTGGCGCCGGCGACCATCGTGCCCCCCTTCCCGGTCGAGAACCGCTACGTCGCCGAATGCGCCGGGCAGAAGTTCGACAACTACGTGCAATGGCTCGGCATCGTCTATGCGATCACGCTGGCCTGCTGCCCAGCCCTGTCGCTGCCCTGCGGCTTCACGGAAACGGGCCTGCCGATCGGCCTGCAAATGATCGCGGCGCCGCGCGCCGACGCCAAGCTGCTCGCTGGCGCCAAGTTGCTGGAAGATGTTCTTGGCGTGGCCAGCTCGACCCCGATCGATCCGCGCGCGCCGAAGGGCTAGTTTGGTCGGCGGCCTCATGGTTCGAGAGGCGCCTTGCGGCGCGCCTCACCATGAGGATCGGGACTTGCTTTCGTGGCGCGATGGCCGACGAACGGGGCTTTTCTTCAAGGCCGCCATCCGCCGAGTTCCATGCTCTGAACAGGGGACCCATGTCCGTTATCGGCTGTTGGCAATCCGGGCAGCTGCCGTAGAAGGGCCGCAAATCATGCTTGCCGGAGACCGGATATGACAGACGAGGCGCTGCTGCCTGCCGCGGACACTACCACATTCACCGACGTCGAGCGGCGCATCAAGGCGATCCTGATCGGCTCGGCCGGCAACCTGGTCGAGTGGTACGATTTCTATGCCTATACGGCGTTCGCGCTGTACTTCGCGCCGGCCTTCTTTCCGTCGAAGGACCCGGTGGTCGAGCAGCTCAACGCCGCTGTCGTGTTCGCCGCGACGTTCCTGATGCGCCCGCTCGGCGGCTGGCTGTTCGGCTATCTCGCCGATCACCATGGCCGGCGGCTGTCGCTGACCGTCTCGGTGCTCTGCATGTGCTTCGGCTCGCTGATCATCGCGGTGACACCGACCTATGCCACCATCGGCATCGCCGCGCCGATCATCCTGGCGCTCGCCCGCGTGATCGAAGGCCTCAGCCTCGGCGGCGAATATGGCGCCAGCGCCACCTATCTCTCCGAGGTCGCCGACGCCAAGCATCGCGGCTTCTATTCGAGCTTCCAATATGTCACCCTGATCGGCGGGCAGCTCACCGCGATCATCGTGCTTTTGCTGTTGCAGAAGGTGTTCCTGACCCCGGAAGAATTGAGAGCCTGGGGCTGGCGCATTCCGTTCGCGATCGGTGCCGGCCTCGCAATCTTCGTCGCGGTGATGCGGCGGAACCTGCACGAGACCGAAGCCTTCGTGGAGGCCAAGAAGACCGTAGGCCCTTCCGGCTCGATCACCGCCCTGTTCAAATATCCGCGGGAGCTGCTGCTGGTGGTCGGCCTGACCGCGGGCGGCACCGCCGCGTTCTACACCTTCACCACCTACATGCAGACCTTCGTGAAGCTCTCGGTCGGCCTCACCGAGGACCAGACCACGATGGTGATCTTCGGCTCGCTGCTGTTCGCCTGCGTGCTGCAGCCGCTGTATGGCGCGATCTCCGACCGCATCGGTCGCAAGCCGCTGCTGATCTTCTTCGGCGTCGCCGGCACCTTGTCGACGATCCCGATCCTGACGGTACTGAAGGGCACCAAGGAGCCGTTCACAGCTTTCCTGCTGATCTGCGGCGCCTGGATCTTCACGGCGGGCTACACCTCGATCAATGCGGTGGTGAAGGCCGAGCTGTTTCCGACCAATGTCCGCGCGCTCGGTGTCGGCCTGCCCTATGCAATCACCGTATCGCTGTTCGGCGGCACCGCGCCGGCGATCGCCCTCTACTTCAAGAGTATAGGGCACGAGACGTGGTTCTATTATTATCTCACCGGCGTGATCTTCCTGTCGCTGCTGATCTATGCGACCATGCGCGACACCAAGCATGCGTCCGCGATGCACCGGCACGAATGAGCCCGCACGAAAAAGCCCGCACGAATTGACGAGGTGTCGAGATGGCCGACGAGTCCAGCCTGCCGCCCGAGAGCAAGCTGACCCGCAGCAAGGAACGCTGGGCGCGCGAGGGCAAATTCCTGACCGGCCGCATCATCAGGCCGGAGGACCAGCGCCTGCCGCCGGGGCAGCATCTGACCCGCGACTGGCCGGTGCTCGACCTCGGCCTGACACCGTCGGTCACATCAGAGCGCTGGCGACTCGATGTCTATGGCGCCGTCGAGAACCCGCTGTTCTGGGACATGCGCGCCTTCCTCGCCCAGGAGCAGCGCCAGTTCGTCTCCGACATCCACTGCGTCACGACCTGGTCGCGCTACGACAATCAATGGGAAGGGCTCGCCACACGTGACCTGCTCGCCGCCTGCCGGCCGCGTGACAGCGCTGAATTCGTCGTGCTGCATTCCTATGACGGCTACACGACGAACCTGACGCTCGAAGACTTCGCGACCGAGGATGCGTTGCTCGCGCATAGCTGGTCCGGCGCGCCGTTGACTGGAGAGCATGGCGGCCCCGTGCGCGTCGTCGTGCCGCATCTGTATTTCTGGAAGAGCGCGAAATGGCTGAAGGCGATCGAGTTTCTCGAGGCCGACAGACCCGGCTATTGGGAGGTGCGAGGCTATCACAACCGCGGCGATCCATGGGCCGAGCAGCGCTATTCGGACTGACGGGCTCGCGTATCGACACGCCCGCGGAGCCGTAGGGCGGGCAAAGACGCGGAACGCGTCGTGCCCACCATCGCCCCGCCGATGAGAAAAGATTGGTGGGCACGCTTCGCTTTGCCCACCCTACGGACTGCATGCTATCGCTTCCGACCCGAAGCGCGGTCACCGCGATATCCGAACGTGCCAGAGATGCAGCATGGAGTTCACCTCAGAAACCGGCAAGATCCCCAAAGGCTATGGGTACCTTCTCAAGCCGAGCGTCATCCTCGCCGCACTGACCGCAAGAGATCTCGGCGGCATTCGCATCCACCTCGTTCGCAGCCACGGCAGGCGTCTGTTCGATGCACGATATCGGCCGCCGGACGGCGACATTCCTTACGAGCGTCTCAACATCAAGGTCGGCACCGCGCACGAGCGGGATTTACCCCCACTCCGCCGGCAAGCGAAGGACGAAGCGCTGCCGGCGCTCGTCCGATGGATTACCGATCTCGTCTCGCAGGACCTGCCGACCGCGATCCGGCATGGCGAACAGGAGATCGAGCTCCTGCCTCCGCGAGACTGATCGGCGCCTGGTCGTGAGATCGATCGCTGGTCCGGGCCGACCGCAGTCCAATCGCATATTGACCTACGTCGTAACGAACCATCACACCAGTTACTCCGTCATGCCCGGGCTCGTCCCGGGCATCCACGTCGTTCCCAGCATGCCGAACGGCGTGGATGGCCGGGACAAGCCCGGCCATGACGACCTGGAGACAGGCGGCACAAAACTCCGTTCGTCAAATGCGACAGCCCTCGGTCTGACCGGAAGGTGTTGGCGTCAATCATGTGGTCCCACGTCCAGCCTCGCCCCCTAAATAATCTCCCCTTGCGTTTTTCTGAAAATCGTGATTTACTCCTCGCCATCCCGCCTCGTTGCAGAGGGGCGTATCGCGATCGTCACGGACGTGGAGCGCGGGATGCGGTGGGCGCGACGGGTCGCAGCATGGTCTTCCGTGCGGACGAACGATCCGGTGCGCACGGTGAAATCGTGTGGTCTCGGCGCCGCGGTGCTGGCGTCAAGTCGTGGTGCGGATGACGCGCATCGCGATGACGGGGGCAAGAAAGCCGTTCCCCGGAGAGAGCACGTATAAGCCGTTCCAACCATTGCGCAGGGAAGGCCGGGATGTCCTCAGCCGTACCTGTGGTTCTGCCGCCTGCATTTTTTCCGCAGGCGGGCCATGGGGGCGGCAGGCTCCCGACCTTCCCTGCGCCCTCTTGTTTCAAGAGGGTGGAAGATCCGCGGAGCTCGGGCCGTGCAGGCCGCGAGGGTATGCCACCATGTCTGCGCGTATGGCCAGATCTGTTGTATGACAACGGGGAACGATGCCGTGTCATCGCCTCGCACGGCGGTGAAGACGCAACGGATGGAGACCACATCATGCCGACCGAACGTTTCCAGTTTGAAGGCGCAGGCGGCGACAAGCTCTCCGCGGCGCTCGATCTGCCTGATGGCGCGCCGCGGGCCTATGCGCTGTTCGCGCATTGCTTCTCCTGCGGCAAGGACACGCATGCGGCGCGGCGCATTGCCATGGCGCTGACGGCCCATGGCATCGCCGTGCTGCGGTTCGACTTCACCGGCCTGGGCTCCAGCGAAGGCGACTTCGCCAACACGACGTTCTCCTCCAACGTCGCCGACCTCGTCCGCGCCGCCAATCATCTGCGCGAGACCCGACAGGCGCCGGCGATCCTGATCGGCCACAGCCTCGGCGGAGCTGCCGTGCTGGCCGCCGCCGGCGACATTCCCGATGCGAAAGCCGTGGTGACGATCGCGGCGCCCTCGGACCCGGGCCACGTCACCGCGCTATTCAAGGACAGCCTCGAGGCGATCCGCCGCGACGGCTCGGCCGAGGTCTCGCTCGCGGGCCGTCCGTTCCGCATCAGCAGCTCGTTCCTCGACGACGTCGTCGAGCAGCGCCTGCTCGACAGGGTCAAGCATCTGCACAAGGCGCTGCTGGTGATGCACTCGCCTGTCGACGACACCGTCGGCATCGACAACGCGACGAAGATCTTCGTCGCCGCTAGGCATCCGAAGAGCTTCATCTCGCTCGATCACGCTGATCATCTCATCAGCAGGAAGGAGGACGCAGCCTACATCGCCGAGGTGATCGCGAGCTGGGCCCGCCGTTACGTCGCGCCGGCGGCCGCCGAGCCGGCAGCCAAGGATGGTCCGCGCGACGTGGTCGTGCGCGAGACCCGGTCGAGCAAGCTGCAGCAGGCCATCGCGCTCGGCCCGCATCATCTCACCGCCGACGAGCCGCTCTCGGTCGGCGGCCAGGACACCGGCCCGGGCCCCTACGACCTCCTGCTCGCGGCGCTCGGCGCCTGCACCTCGATGACGATGCGGCTCTATGCCGACCGCAAATTCCTGCCGCTCGACCGCATCACGGTCACCTTGCGCCACAGCAAGATCCATGCGGAGGACTGCGCGGAGTGCGAGACCAAGGTCGGGCTGATCGATCAGCTCGACCGCGAGATCCACCTGGACGGCGCGCTCGATCAGGAGCAGCGCAGGAAGCTGATGGAGATCGCCGACAAATGCCCGGTGCACCGGACGCTGACGTCGGAGATCCGTATCGTCACGCGCGCGACGGAGTGAGCTCATTCGACTGAGTCACAACCACCGCATTCCGGGGCAAGGCCGTGAGGCCTTGAACTCGGAATCCCGAGATTGTCTTGCGTCCATTTCCGGCAATGTCGAGATTCCGGGTTCAATCGCCGACGCGCAGCCGCTTCGCGACTTCGCATCGACGATTGCCCCGGAACGACGGTGGTCGTGACACAATGAGACTAACGCGCGGCCTGCGGCTCGCTCTTCAGCGGCCTGACGCGCAACGCTCCGCGCAGGCCGGCCGCCGTGCCGATGAAGATTCCCGCGACGGCGACGAAGGACGGCAGCGCCAGGGTCGACAGCCCTGTCAGGCCCTGCCCGACCGAGCAGCCCAGCGCCATCACGCCGCCGATGCCCATCAGCGCGGCGCCGCCAACCGAGCGCAGCATGTGATGCGGAGAGTGGAAGCCTTCGAGCTTGAAGCGCCGCGTCGCCACCGCGGTGACGAGGCTGCCGGCGAGCACCCCGGCCACGGTGGCGATGCCGAAATTGGCGGTCGAGCCGGTCGACAGCATGATGTATTGCAGGGCATCGGCGATCGGCGCGACGAAGGTCAGGGACGCGACCGGCACGGGGTTGAAATCGTCCGCGCCGAGAGTGCCGGTCGCGAACCAGCCGGCCGCGATCAGCAGGCCGACGACGAGGCCGGCGAGCATCTGGCCGGGCGCGCGCCGGAATGGCGCATGCGCAAGGGCGAAGACGATCAGCGCGCCGCCGAGCCCGAGGGCCGGCAGCAGCCGCGCCGCTGCACCATGCAGGCCACCGACCGACAGCACAGCCGGCAGCGACGTCGCGGTCGCCGTGGTCTGCGAGCCCTGCATCAGCGCGATGCGCAGCGGCGCGATCAGGCCCTTCAACGTCATCTCCGCCGCGATCGCGAGCACGGTCACGACGACGAGGGAGCGCAGATTGCCGCGGCCGAGCAGCACCAGCGCGCGCGAACCGCAACCGTTGGCGAGCACCATGCCGTAGCCGAACAGAACACCGCCCAAGAGCATCAGCGGCACCGAGAACGTCGGCTGCAGATAGATCGACTTGCCGAGATCGACGGCGCCGTTGGCCGCGAGCAGCTGTGTGGCGATGATGGCAATGCCCATCGCCAGGGCGTAAGTTCGCACCAGCCGGCGGTCGCCGTCGGCCCACCAGCCGCGCAGGCTGCTCATCATGCAGAAGCCGCTGAGCAGCCCCACCACGCCATAGACCAGGCCGATCATGAGACCGGCCATCATGGCCAGATTGGCGGCTTCGGGCACGTTCGGGATTCCTTCCGGTTGCGGACAACACGCGCGTTGCGCAGGCAGCGCTTTCGCTTGACGCGCGCAGAATATTTGCCACGATGTCGCACCTAACTAGATGAGAATGCTTGTTCCAACAAGCATCGACGGGAGAGAACGCCGTGATTTCAGAAGCGCATCCTGAGGGGTGGCCGACGCATTGCGCATGCATGGAGGCCGCACGGTGAGCGGCGTGGCGACACTTTCCGCCGACGCTCTCGCCCGCGCCTGCGCCGACGCCATGTGGCAGGACGACCGCGCCAGCCAGGGGCTCGGCATGCACATCGTCGAGATCGGCCCCGGACGCGCCACGCTGCAGATGACGGTGCAGCCGCACATGGTCAACGGCCATGGCATCGCCCATGGCGGCTTCATCTTCACGCTGGCCGATTCCGCCTTCGCCTTTGCCTGCAACTCGCACAACGACCGCACCGTGGCGGCGCAGGGCAGCATCAGCTTCATCCGCCCCGGCAAGCTCGGCGACGTTCTGCTTGCTCGCGCGCACGAGGTATCCCGCAGCGGGCGCTCAGGCATCTATGATGTCCGCGTTACGGCAGGCGACACGGTGATCGCCGAATTCCGCGGCCATTCCCGCAGCATCGGCGGCACGCTGGTCCCGGCCGCCGCGAGCTGATCCGCTTCCCTATCGCCCCGCGCCCCTGCCGGAGGACCTGACCATGACATCGACCAAGCTTCAATCGACCGGCAGCTACGTTCCCGAGATGGACGCAGCCGAGCGAGCCTCGCGCGACGAGATCATGGCGCTGCAGACGAGCCGGCTCGCCTGGTCGCTGAAGCACGCCTACGACAACGTCGCCCATTACCGCCGCGCCTTCGACAAGGCGGGGGTGCATCCCTCCGACTTCCGCGAGCTCGCCGACCTCGCCAAGTTTCCGTTCACGGTGAAGACCGACCTGCGCGACAATTACCCGTTCAACATGTTCGCCGTGCCGCGCGAGCAACTGGTAAGGGTACACGCCTCCTCGGGCACGACCGGCAAGCCGATCGTGGTCGGCTATACCAGGAACGACATCGCGACCTGGTCGGCCGTGATGGCCCGCTCGATCCGCGCCGCCGGCGGCCGGAGCGGCATGATCATCCACAACGCCTACGGCTATGGCCTGTTCACCGGCGGCCTCGGCGTCCATTACGGCGCCGAGCAGCTCGGCTGCACGGTGGTGCCCATCTCCGGCGGCATGACCGAGCGGCAGGTGCAGCTGATCAATGATTTCCGCCCTGACATCATCACCGTGACGCCAAGCTACATGCTGGCAATCCTCGACGAGTTCAAGCGTCAGGGCCTCGATCCGCGGCAGAGCTCGCTCAGGATCGGCATCTTCGGCGCCGAGCCGTGGACCAATGCGATGCGCGCCGAGATCGAGGATGCGTTCGCGATGGACGCCACCGACATCTACGGCCTGTCCGAGGTGATCGGCCCTGGTGTGGCGCAGGAATGCCTGGAGACCAAGGACGGGCTGCACATCTGGGAGGATCATTTCTA
The DNA here is from genome assembly GCF_032485115.1 of Bradyrhizobium sp. SZCCHNRI2009. Lineage (NCBI taxonomy): Bacteria > Pseudomonadati > Pseudomonadota > Alphaproteobacteria > Hyphomicrobiales > Nitrobacteraceae > Bradyrhizobium > Bradyrhizobium sp. SZCCHNRI2009. The sequence continues at coordinate 415,667 of NZ_JAUEUH010000001.1, read as the reverse complement.
TCCGGAGATCGTCGATCCCGACACCGGCAAGGTGCTGCCCGACGGCGAGATGGGCGAACTGGTGTTCACCTCGTTGACCAAGGAGGCCTTTCCCGTCATCCGCTATCGCACCCGCGATCTGACGCGGCTGCTGCCGGGCACCGCGCGGCCGGGAATGCGACGGATGGAGAAGGTCACGGGCCGCTCCGACGACATGATCATCCTGCGCGGCGTCAACCTGTTCCCGTCACAGATCGAGGAGATCCTGCTGTCGACCGAGTGGTGCGGCGGCCATTTCATGCTGGAGCTGACGCGCGAGGGCCGCATGGACGAGCTGACCATCTACGCGGAGTCGCGCCCCGAGCATTGGGACGAGACCGGCCTCGGCGCGCACGCCGAGCGCATCTCCATCCACATCAAGAACACCATCGGCCTCACGGCAAAGGTGAAAGTCGTCCCACCCGACACGCTGGAGCGCTCGGCCGGCAAAGCGAAACGGATCAAGGACAAGCGGCCGGTGGGGTAGCCGTTCAGAGATGAAATCGAGATTGAGCGCCGATGACAGTGAGCTCCCTCGCCCCGCCTGCGGGGAGAGGGTTGGGTGAGGGGGACTCTCCACGCACCGAACTCGCGGAGAGTCCCCCTCACCCGGATTGCATCTAACGATGCGATCCGACCTCTCCCCGCAAGCGGGGCGAGGTGCAGCGAGCGAGAGTGCTCACATAAGCCTCGATCAGCAGTCGAAATTTCGCGGCCACTACCTCACATATGATCGTAGTCCACCACCACCCGCTCCGTCACCGGCCTGGCCTGACACGTCAGCACGAACCCCGCTTTCAGCTCCCAAGGCTCGAGCGAGTAATTCAGCTCCATCTCGGCCTTGCCCTCGACCAGCTTGGCGCGGCAGGTGGAGCACATGCCGCCCTTGCAGGCGAAGGGCAAGTCCACACCGGCACGCAGCGCGGCGTCGAGGATGGCTTCGCCGTCGGCGACCGGAACCTCGCGGCGCTTGCCGTCGATGATCAGGGCGGCGATGGCCTTCGGCGGCGCCGAGTCCGGAACGACCATCTTGGGCCGCGGCTTGCCGCCGGCGCCGGAGACGAAGCGCTCGACATGGACGCGGTCGTCGGAGATCCCGAGCGCGCGGCAGGCGGCCTCGATATCCTCGCTCATGCCGGTGGGGCCACAGATGAAGACGTGATCGACGCTCTCGGCCGGCACCAGCGAGCGCAGCAGCACGCGCACCTTCTCGCCATCGAGCCGGCCGTGCAGGATCGGCAGATCCTGCTCCTCGCCGGAGATGACGTGGAACAGCGAGAAGCGGTCGAGGAAGCGATCCTTCAGCTCCTCGAGCTGTTCGCGGAACAGCATGCCTGCGGTGGTGCGGTTGCCGTAGAACAGGAAGAAGCGGCTGTGCGGCTCCCGCGCCAGCACGGCCTTCACGATCGAGAGGATCGGCGTGATTCCGGAGCCCGCCGCGAAGCCGACGTGGGTGCGCGCGGCCTCCGGCTGCAATGCCACGCCAAAACGTCCAGTTGGCGTCATCACGTCAATCTCGTCGCCGCGCTTCAGTTCGTCAGTGACGAAGCTGGAGAACGCGCCGCCATCGACGCGCTTCACCGCGATGCGGATCTCGTCATCATCGGGGCCGGAGCAGATCGAATAGGAGCGCCGCACCTCCTCGCCGCCGAGCGTGGTCTTCAACGTGAGATATTGCCCCGGCGCGAACTGATAGTCCGCCGCCAGCTCGTTCGGAATCGCAAAGGTCAGCGACACGGCATCGGGCGCCTCGCGGCGCAGGTCACGGATAGCGAGACGGTGGAAGCGTGGCGTGGTCGACATCGGGTTCATCCTCCCGTCATTGCGAGGAGCGAAGCGACGAAGCAATCCAGGGCCGCGCGCGGGACTCTGGATCGCTTCCGCCTACGCCCTTCGGGCTTCGGCGGACAAAGTCGCTGCGCTCGCGATGACGGCTGCTGCATCAGTGACACTTGAAATAATCGAACGGCTCGCGGCACGATCTGCAGCGCCACAGCGCCTTGCACGAGGTCGAACCGAACTCGGCGAGTTGCTCGGTGTCGACGGATCCGCATTGCGGACACGCAACCTCGGCCACGCCGAACAGCGCGCGGCGCCCGCTCGACGGCTGCGGCGGCGCAATACCGTACTCCCGCAGCTTGCGCCGCCCAGCCTCGCTCATCCAGTCCGTGGTCCAGGCCGGCGACAGCACCGTGCGAACGTGGGTCTCACGGAAGCCAGCGCGCTCGAGCGCCAGCTCGATCTCCAGCGCGATCATGTTCATCGCCGGACAGCCGGAATAGGTCGGCGTGATCGCGACCTCGACGCGGTCGCCGACGACCTCGACCTCGCGCAGGACGCCGAGATCGTCGATCGTCAGCACCGGGATTTCCGGATCGGCCACCGATGCCGCGGCGTCCCAGGCGCGCTGGCGCAGCTCGGCCGGGCTGAAATCCGCAACTACCATGTCGCACCGGGAAAGCTGCGCTGCATGTATTGCAGCTCGCAGAGGAGATGGCCGAGATGCTCGCTGTGCCGGCCGTCGCGGCCGCCCTGCTGCATCCACTCGTTCTCCGGCAGCATCAGGGTCGCCTCGCGCGCGACATGCGACACGCTCGACAGCCATTCCGGCAGCAGCATCGTCGGATCGATCGCGATACCCGCGTCGATCAGACCGCGCTCACTCTCGTCGACGCTGAACATCTCGCCGGTATAGGGCCAGAGGTCATCGATCGCGGCTTGCGCGCGGGCGTGGCTTTCGTCGGTGCCGTCACCGAGCCGGATCACCCATTCGCTGGCGTGGCGCAAATGATAGGCGCATTCCTTCTCCGACTTGGCCGCGATCGCCGCCAGGGTCGCATCGGTCGAGCCCATCATGCCGCGCCAATACAGATCGGCGAACGCCGCGTAGAACAGCTGCCGCACCATCGTGTGCGCGAAGTCGCCATTTGGACGCTCGACCAGCAGCAGGTTGCGATACTGCCTGACATCCCGGAGATAGGCGAGCTTGTCCTCGTCCTTGTCGCGACCCTCGACCTTGGCGGCGTAGCCGTAGAGCTCGCGCGCCTGGCCAATCAGGTCGAGCGCCATGTTGGACAGCGCCATGTCCTCTTCGAGAACAGGCGCATGGCCGCACCATTCGGAGAGGCGATGGCCGAGGATCAGCGCATCATCGGCGCGGCGCAAGGTGTAGAGCACCAGCGGCGTTTCGCAGACGGTGATCGAGGGAGCGGTCATGGTTGTGATCCGATCAGGCCCGCCACGAACTCAGCCATTGCGAGCACAGCAATCCAGGGATTCATCCGAGCCGGCAGTCTGGATTGCTTCGCTGCGCTCGCAATAGCGACGGCTGACGGCCGTCCGCACTTACATATGCCCGACTTCCTCGGGCACCTCGTAGAACGTCGGATGCCGATAGATCTTCGACTCCGCCGGCTCGAACATCATGCCCTTGTCGGCAGGATCGGACGCGGTGATCGCGCTCGACGGCACCACCCAGATCGACAGGCCCTCGCCGCGGCGGGTGTAGAGATCGCGCGCCGCCTGCAGTGCCATGGTCGCATCCGGCGCGTGCAGTGAGCCGCAATGCTTGTGCGCAAGCCCGTTGCGGCTGCGGATGAAGACTTCCCACAACGGCGTGTTCGGCGTCGCCATTTCGATCTCCCTGTCCTATTCGGCAGCCTGTGCCATCCGGCGCCGCGCGCGCTTCTCGGCGTAGGCGGTCGCGGCCTCGCGCACCCAGGCGCCCTCGGCATGCGCCTTGCGGCGCGCGGCCATGCGATCGCGGTTGCACGGGCCGTTGCCGGCCAGCACCTGCTTGAACTCGTTCCAGTCGATCGGGCCGTGCACCCAATGGCCCTGCTCGTCCTGCGTCATCTCGGGATCGGGAATGGTGAGCCCGAGATACTGCGCCTGCGGCACGGTGGCATCGATGAACTTCTGGCGTAGCTCGTCGTTCGAGAAGCGCTTGATCTTCCACTTGGTCGAGGTGTCGCTGTGCTGGCTGGCCTGGTCGGGCGGGCCGAACATCATCAGCACCGGCCACCACCAGCGGTTCAGCGCGTCCTGCGCCATCGCCTTCTGCTCGGGCGTGCCGCGGCAGAGCGTGAGCATGATCTCGTAGCCCTGCCGCTGATGGAACGATTCCTCCTTGCAGACGCGGATCATCGCGCGCGCATAGGGACCATAGGAACAGCGGCACAACGGAATCTGGTTCATGATCGCGGCGCCGTCGACCAGCCAGCCGATCACACCGATGTCTGCCCAGGTCAGAGTCGGGTAGTTGAAGATCGAGGAGTACTTGGCCTTGCCGGCGAGCATCGCATCGACCAGTTCCTCGCGCGAGGCGCCGAGCGTCTCGGCGGCGGCGTAGAGATACAGCCCGTGGCCGCACTCGTCCTGGACCTTGGCGAGCAACGCCGCCTTGCGGCGCAGGCTCGGCGCGCGCGTGATCCAGTTGCCCTCGGGCAGCATGCCGACGATTTCGGAATGGGCGTGTTGCGAGATCTGCCGGACCAGCGTCTTGCGATAGGCCGCCGGCATCCAATCGTTCGGCTCGATGCGCTCTTCGGCATCGATGCGCGCCTGAAAGCGCGAGGCGCGTCCAGCGTCCTCGGCGAAGCTGCCCTCCTCGGGCGAATTGAGCGCCTGCGTGTACATGCGGCGGCGTCCTCCCAGGACTTGGTTGACGCCAATATATAACGAGATTTCATCCGTGCAATCGAATTCTGTAATATATCAACGGACCTCATTCTCAACGGCGAAACGCCGCAGCAGCGCCGCTCCGGCCGCCGGCAGAGGCCCCTCCTCATTTGTCGCATGCGCGTCGAGCCAGCGCTCGGAACCCGGCAGCAGCAACCGATAAATCTCGCCGCACAGCGCCCGGGCCTGCCGTCCAGGCCAATTCCCCGGCAGCAGCTCGGCCGGCAGCAGCGGATCGCGCAGCACGATGCGTCGATAGTGGTGGATCAGCAGGATCCGGGCGGTGAAGGCCTGCCCGTCGGACAACACCTCGCCGCGCGCGATGCTGTCCTTGAGCGGCGCAAAGGAGGCGCTGAACTTGCGGTACGCCTCCGCCGTCCGCTCCAGCGCCCAGCTCTCGGCGACCAGCCGTCGCGCCATGTCGGAGCCGGCGGACGCCTGCAGGCGGATGGCCCCCTCCACTGCGTCAGGGACGGCGATGCTCGAGGGGGCCACGAACACACCGGGCAGCGGGCTGCCGAAGCCCGCATCGCGCAGCGCAGTCCGCGCCTGCTCGCGATCCTCGGCGCTGCCGATGAGCAGCAGTTCGAAGCTGCCGTTCCATTCCGCCGGCGGCGAATCGTAGATGTGGCGGGTGGCGCCGGCGAAGGTCTGCTCGCCGCGCCGGGTCAGGCGATAGAAACTGTTGCGGCCCATTCTGCTGCGCTCGAACCAGCCTTCCGCCGTCAGCCGCGACATCGCCGTGCGCACCACGCTGCCGTCGATGGCGAGCCCTTCGAAGAAGGCGAGCAAGCTGCCGAGCCAGACGCTGCCGCCCCGCGGCACAATGGCGTCGCCGAACACGGTGATGATCAGCGAGCCCGTGCGCGACGGCTCGCTCTTCAGTTGATTGACGATGCGGGACAGAGGCTGCGCCATGTCTCCGCTTTATCCGGTTTCGCCTGGTCACAAAAGAAAAGGCCCGCACGATGCGGGCCTTGCAGGTCGATCGGCTGATGCGCGAGGCGATCAGGCGGTCTTGTTGTAGGCCTTGGCCATGTTCTCCTGGGCGAGCTTTGCACCCTCGGTGACGAGCTTGCCGACATACTCGCTGGTCGACTTGGCGCGGGCGACGAGCGCCTCGCCACGGGCACGGGCCAGCTCACCCTGGATCTGAACGGCTTCGCTGATCGACTTGGCGGACGCCAGCCGGTCGATGCCGTCGAAGAAGGCCTCGGTGTCCTGATACAGCGCCTGCTGAATGTTCCGGCTGATCTTGCCGGCCTCGGTCACGCCGTCGAACACGGCGGTCTCGATCGCCGACGTCACCTTCTCGGAGCCAGCGAGGGCCTCCGCAGCGCGCTCCTTGGCGGTCGACGCGGTCTTCTTGACGAACTCCCGCGCGGACTCCGGCACTTCCATCGTCTGCAGATTCTTGAACGCGTCGGTCACCGGTGCAAAGGCGTCCTTGACGGTGTCGAACACGGTATTGGTCTCGGTGGTCATGGCTGTCTCCATCCTCAATGCTTCTGAGCTATGGCTCGCTCCGTCCCTTATGAAACCGGAGTGACTCAGCTATATCATTCTGGATGGTGCGACGCAACATAAATGTTGCAACGCACCATCCTGGATGGGAGGAAAAGACTGGCAACCGCTGAGCGACCCGCCGCACGTCGGAACGTTCGGGTGAGCCTCAGTGCTCGGCAGGGGCGCCGCCGTGCTTTTTGTTGCGGTTCTTCCCCGGCCGGGCCGGCTCGGCCGGCTTTGGAGCCGCCTCATCAGCCTTGGGCGCGGCGTCGACGGGCTGAGACGGCTTCATCAACGTGTCGAGCATGGCCCGGATCTCGCGCAACTCTGCCTCGATCGCGACTGTCGGTGACGGATCGGGTGCTTTGGCAGCGTTCAGCGTCTGGTCGAGCAATGCTTTGATCTCGCTCAACTGAGGCGTGACGTCGACGGCGGGTTTTGCCGCCGGTTGCGGAGCCTTGGTCGCGGCAAGAAGCTCGTTGAGCAAGTCCTTGATCGCCTTCAAGTCCGGCGTGACGTCGCGCGGCGGCGCCACGACTGGCGCCGGCGCCTTGGACGCGGAGAGAAGCGAATCCAGCACGCTCTTGATCTCATTCAACTGCGGAGCGAGATCGGCGGGCGTCGTCGCGGGCACCTGAGCGGAAGCCAGCAGCTCCTTCAACAACACCCGTGTCTCCGCCAGTTCGCCCTCGATGGAGGCGAGCCGCTCATTCAAGGCGGTGAGCTGACCACGGCTCGGCACGTTCATGCCGGCGAAGTAGTTTTCCATCAGATCAACCATGGGCTTCTGTCCGTTTCCTGAACCAGTTGCGGGACCATCGGAGGATGGACGGGGCGTCACACCCATCGGGCGCAGCCGCGTGAAGGCGCTGAAGCTCTTCTGCATCTCTCCGACCATCTGCTGCCAGAATGCGATCGGGTCGCCAGCTTTGTTCGCCATCGGCACGCTCCTTCAGACCAATACAAGACTCAAACACAACTTATCATAGCACGCCTTCGCTGCGGTGCGGGAGAACTTGTAGCTTGCTTCTCTCGACCAACAGAACCATGCCATAGAGGGTTCCAAGGCCTTGAACGAGGGATCAAGTGACTGCAACTGCTCATCAGCCGCCGCAGACTGTGCGCGCCAACGGTATCGACATCTGCTACGAGATCTTCGGCGACCCGGCGGCCCCTCCCCTCGTGCTGATCATGGGCCTCGGCGGCCAGATGATCATCTGGTACGACGAGTTCTGCGAACAGCTCGCAAGCCGCGGCTTCCGCGTGATCCGCTTCGACAACCGCGACATCGGCCAATCGAGCAAGCTGCATGGCGGCCGCCGGCTGACCCCGTTCGAGCTGATCAAGCTGCGCTTCTTCAACATTCCCGTCTCCGCGCCCTACAAGCTGCTCGACATGGCCAAGGACACGGTCGGCCTGATGGACGCGCTCGACATCAAGTCGGCGCATCTGGTCGGCGCGTCGATGGGCGGCATGATCGCGCAGGAGATCGCGATCTCCTTTCCGCATCGCGTGCGCTCGCTGACGTCGATCATGTCGACGACCGGCAATCCGCGCATCCCGCCGCCGACGCGCGAGGTCGCGATGCTGCTGATGGCGCCGCCGCCGAAGACCAAGGACGACTACATCAAGCGCTTCCAGAAGACCTGGAAGGCGCTGCGCGTCGGCTCATTTCCCGAGGACGAGGTAAATGACGTGGCACTCGCCGAACGCTGCTTCGCGCGCGGCATCAATCCCGCCGGCGTCGGACGTCAGTTGCGCGCGATCCTGGCCTCCGGCAGCCGCAAGCCGCGGCTGCATCTGGTGACGGCGCCGACACTCGTGATCCACGGCAAGGTCGACCCGCTGGTCCATCCCACCGCCGGCAAGGACACGGCGGAGTCGATTCCGAATGCCAAGCTCCTGATGATCGACGGCATGGGTCACGCTACTCCGCGGCCGATGTGGCCGCAGATCATCGACGCAATCGCCGAGCACGCGCACGGCGCGAATCCGCAGGCGGCTTAGGAGAGCCGACGCGCTGCGTCGGCAGGCTTGACGACATCTGTTGTTGTTTGGCTCGGCCGCAGCCTCTCACTCGGACGTGCAATCTGCCTCGGCCGTTCTTCAACCGAACCGTCGCCGGCGCCATTCGATCAGCTTCGCGCTGACCTCCGCGGGCTGCTCCTGCTGCGTCCAATGGCCGCTGTCGCGGACGAGATGTTTCTCCAGGTCTGGCACCAGCTTCTCCATGCCGTCGGCGGCCGAGGGCGGCAGCACGGCGTCGTTCTCCGCCATGATCATCAGCGACGGCACGCGCACCGTTTGATCGAGCCCTTCGGCGCGCTGCCAGTTGCGCGTCATGTTGCGATACCAATTGATGCCGCCGGTGAAGCCGGTGCGCGTGAAGGTGTCGACGAACACCTGCTTCTCCGCCTCCGACAGGATCGGCTGCCGCGTGTCCTTGGCGGCGTCATAGGCTGCGATCATCTGCGGGAACGCCAGGTTGAGCGATGGCGAGGCTGCGATCCCGCCGTCCGGCGGCTCCGTCGGCGGCGTATCGCTGCGCGGCAGCGGCTTGCGCATGAAGGCATCGAAGGTCTCCCCGACACGGCTGCCGAAGATGCGGTCCGGCTCGCGTGCGGGATCCTGGAACTGCACGATGTACATCATGTCGCCGAACCGCTTGCGCATGATGGCGATGGGATCGGCGGGCGCGCGCGGCAGATGCGGCGTGTTGATGCCGACCACGCCCGCGACTCGGTCGGGGTATCGCAGCGGCATCTGCCAGACGACGAAGCCGCCCCAATCGTGACCGACGAAGATCGCCTTGTCGATCTTCAGATGATCGAGCAGGCCGACGAGGTCGGCGGTGAGATGCTCGAGGTCATAGGCCTCGACCGGCTCCGGCCGGTCGGTCGCGCCATAGCCGCGCTGATCGGGTGCGATGACGCGGATGCCGGCCTCGGCCAGCGCCTTGATCTGATGCCGCCAGGAGAAGGCCAGCTCCGGCCAGCCGTGGCAGAGGATCATCGGCGGCCGGTCGCTGACGGGGCCCGCCTCGTAATAGCCCATGCGGATGCCGTTGGTCGTCGCGAACTGCAGCGCCGGCATCCAAGACGGATCGGTCATGCGTCCTCCCCTGAAGTGTTCAGCCGGTCTTTTTCGACCGGTCTTCGGCTCCGGCATGGAGCCTGCTCCATGCCGTGACGTCACGCCACGTCCCTTCGGAGTTCCGCGCAAGCGTAATCCGTGCGGCCGTCGGCCGCGTCAGGCCGACTTCTTGTCGTTCGAGCGGCTGCCGCCGAGGCCTGTCATGGTCAGCATCAGGTCCTGAAACCGTTCGGCCAAGCGGGGATCGAACGTGAACCAGCTCTGCATGATGGCTTCGGGCGTGAGCTTGTCGATGTTGCTCGTCATCTGGTTCTGCAGCCGGTCCATGACCGCAGCCTGCATCGGACCGACATCGGGAAGTCCGAAAAACTGCCGCGCTTCGAGCGGTGTGCAATCGATCTCGATATTGACTTTCATGTCCGCTCCGCTGTTCGAACCATCCCGACGCGAGCCCCGGGCCGGGCTCCCTTCACCAGGAAGACCATCCCGGACTCGCGGCAGGGGGTGTCCAGTATCACCGCGCCGGCCCCCCTCTAGCAAGCGGCGCGTTGCTGCAGGTGCGCAATTCCCGGGACATGGTCAATCCGGCGAGCCCTCAGCCCCATCCCGGAAGCCGCCGCTCGCGTGCGCCGCACAGCGGCGGCGGGGGGATAACCATATCGTTTAGGCTTAAACAAACTGCACTTGTGTGCCGCCGCTGAACTCTGGCAACATATTCGGATCGATCTGCCGCGGGTCGCACGACGCACCGCCAGGCCAGAGCCAACGGGATCAGTTCATTCCGGCGCGGCATCAGACTTGCAAGCATATCGCCCGGCGTCTTGTTGCTTCTTGAAGTTCGTGCAAGAGGCGCTGCAGACAACACGAACTTCGAAGCAAAACAGGCCGGACACAATCGCGCCTGCCGAAAAACCAAGCGTCAAACGCGGAGAATTTGGACATATGTCGGGACGCAAATCCCTGCTCATCGCGGCAGCGGTCGCATTCGGCCTCGCCGTCATGCCAGCTTCGGCCCAGACCCTGCGCTATGCCAACCAGGGCACCCTGAAATCGCTCGATCCCTACACCTTCAAGGAATCGACCACGATTGCGCACCATGCTCACGTCTACGAGGGGCTGACCGCGCGCGACAAGGATCTGAAGATCATCCCCGCGCTGGCCGAGAGCTGGGAAACGCCCGAGCCGACCCGCTGGCGCTTCCATCTGCGCAAGGGCGTCAAGTTCCACAATGGCGAACCCTTCACGGCCGACGACGTGATCTTCTCCGCCGATCGCGTCCGCGCCACCGGTTCCAACTTCCTCTCCAACGTTCCGCCGGACGCAAAATTCATCAAGGTCGACGACTACACAGTCGACGTGAAGCTCGATGCCCCCAATCCCATCCTGATCTCGCAATGGGATACGTGGTACATCATGAGCAAGAAGTGGTGCGAGGACAACAACTCGGTCGCGCCGACGCCGGTGTCGGCAACCACGCCGAGCTACGCCGCGCTGCATGAGAACGGCACCGGCCCCTTCATCATCGAGAGCCATCAGCCCGGTGTGAAGACCGTGTTCAAGGTCAATCCGAACTGGTGGGGCAAGCCCGAGCACAATCTCAAGGAGATCGTGTTCACCACCATCGCCTCCGACGCCACGCGCGTCGCCGCGCTGCTGTCCGGCGAGGTCGACGTCATCGAGCCGGTCCCGGTGCAGGATATCGGCCGCGTCGATTCCAGCCCGAACGCCCAGGTCCTGAAGGGACCGGAGCTGCGCACGATCTTCCTTGGCATGGACGAGACGCGCGACGAGCTCTTGTACTCCAACGTCAAGGGCAAGAACCCGTTCAAGGACATCCGCGTCCGCGAGGCCTTCTACAAGGCGATCGACGTCGAGCTGATCAAGACCCGCGTCATGCGCGGCCTGTCGACCCCGTCGGCGCTGATGATCGCTCCGCAGCTCTATGCGCTGTCGAAGGACTTCACCCGGCCGAAATATGATCCGGACGCCGCCAAGAAGCTGCTGACCGAGGCCGGCTATCCCGACGGCTTCGAGGTCGGCATGGATTGCCCGAACGACCGCTACGTCAACGACGCCGCGATCTGCCAGGCCGTGGTCGGCATGCTCGCCCGCATCGGGGTCAAGGTGAACCTGAACGCCCAGCCCAAGGCGCAGTATTTCGCCAAGGTGCTGAAGCCCGGCGGCTACAACACCTCGTTCTTCCTGCTCGGCTGGACGCCCTCCTCGATGGACGCGCACAACGTGATGCACGACATCATGGGCTGCCGTGACGATGCCAAGGACCCGACCCGGGGCGAGGCCAATCTCGGCAATTACTGCAACAAGGAGTTCGACGCCCTGACCGACAAGGTCCTGGTCGAGACCGATACCGCCAAGCGCAATCAACTGATCAAGCAGGCCTTCGAGATCGGCATCAAGGATTACGGCTACATCCCGCTGCATCAGCAGGCGGTGGCCTGGGGCGTCTCGAAGAAGGTGAAGATTCCGCTGCGCGCCGACAACGCCGTGCTGCTGTTCCTCGCCACCAAGACCGAGTAGTCCAGACGCAACGACAAGTCCCGGAAAGCAGAACTGCTTTTCGGGACTTTTCATTTCCTGCGGCAGATGCTACGCGCCGCCGCATCTCGAAGGACCTGAAAGGATCAGATGCTCGCCTTCGCGCTTCGCCGAGCAATTCAGGCCATCGGCGTCATGATCGCCGTCGGAATCATCGCGTTCGCCATGTTCCGCTTCGCCGGAGACCCGGTGAGCCAGATCGTGCCGATCGACGCGTCGGCCGCGGAACGGGCCAGCATCCGCCAGTCGCTCGGGCTCGACGATCCCTTCATCGTGCAGTTCGGTCGCTATCTGTTCGACGCGGCGCAGTTCAAGTTCGGCGTCTCCTATCAGTTCCGGCAGCCGGTCTCCGATCTGCTCAAGGAGCGCATGCCCGCCACCCTGGAGCTCGCGGTCTGCGCGACGATCCTGGCGCTGTTCTGCGGCATCCTGATGGGCGTGTTCTCGGCGCTGCACCGCGACTCCCTGCTCGCCAAGCTGTTCCAGATGCTGTCGCTGATCGGCATCTCCCTGCCGACCTTCCTGATCGGCATCCTCCTGATCTACCTGTTCTCGGTCACGCTGGGCTGGCTGCCGTCGTTCGGCCGCGGCGACACCGTCAGGTTCGGCTGGTGGACATCGGGCCTGTTCACCGTCTCCGGCTGGAAGGCGCTCATCATGCCCTCGATCACGCTCGGCCTGTTCCAGATGACCTTGATCATGCGACTGGTTCGCGCCGAGATGCTCGAGGTGCTGCGCACCGACTACATCCGCTTCGCCCGCGCCCGTGGGCTGACCACGCGCGCGATTCATTTCGGCCATGCGCTGCGCAACACGCTGGTGCCGGTGATCACCGTGGTCGGCCTGCAGTTCGGCTCGGTGATCGCGTTCTCGATCATCACCGAGCAGGTGTTCCAATGGCCGGGCATGGGCCTGTTGTTCGTGCAGGCGGTGCAGAATGTCGACATCCCGATCATGGCGGCCTACCTGATGATGGTGTCGCTGATCTTCGTCACCATCAATCTCGTGGTTGATATCCTCTACACCGTGGTCGATCCGCGCCTGCGCGCGACCATCAGCCGTCCGGCCTGATCATGAGCGACGCCGCCCTTCCCCACCCCACGCCCGTCGAGACGCCGCGCGCCGCCGACGGATGGCTGAAGCGTGCGCTTGCGAGCGACCTGTTCTACTCGTTCCGCCGCTCCAAGCTGACGGTCGCCGCGGCCGTGATCACGCTGCTGTTCTTCCTGCTGGCGATCTTCGCGCCGCTGCTGTCGCCGCAAAACCCGTTCGACCCGGCCCAATTGCAGCTGTTGAACTCGCGGATTTCGCCGCTGTGGACCGCCGACGGACAGAGCCCGTTCTTGCTCGGCACCGACGAGCAGGGCCGCGACGTGCTCTCGGCCATCCTCTACGGCCTGCGCATCTCACTCCTGGTCGGCATTCTCGGCGTCGCCTTTTCCGGCGCGCTCGGCATCGGCCTCGGCCTGATCGCCGGCTATTTCGGCGGCCGGGTCGACACAGTGATCATGCGCATCGCGGACGTCCAGCTCACCTTTCCGCCGATCCTGATTGCGCTGCTGGTCAACGGCATCGCCAAGTCGGTGTCCGGCAACCGGCTGGACTGGCTCAGCATGCTGGTCGTGCTCGTGCTGGCGATCGGCCTCTCCTTCTGGGTACAATATGCGCGCACGGTGCGGAGCTCAGTGCTGGTCGAGAAGAACAAGGACTACGTCGCCGCGGCACAACTGATCGGCCTGCCCGCGCCCGTCATCATGCTGCGCCACGTGCTGCCCAACACCACCGGTCCCGTGCTGGTGATCGCCACCATCAACCTCGCGCTGGCGATCATCACCGAGGCGACCTTGTCGTTCCTCGGCTCCGGCATGCCCGAAACGATGCCGTCGCTCGGGACCCTGATCCGGATCGGCAACAACTATCTGTTCGCCGGCGAATGGTGGATCGTTGCCTTCCCCGGCATCGCTTTGGCCGGACTGATCCTCGCCATCAACCTGCTCGGCGACTGGCTGCGCGACGCCCTCAACCCGAAACTGCGATGACCCGCGTGAATGCGTCCTTCCGAGGCTTGAGCTCATGACCGCCCCCGTTCTGTCCGTGCGCAACCTGCAGGTCGAGTTCGCGACCCGGCGCGGCACCCTGCGCGCGATCGACGGCGTCTCCTACGACATCGCCAAGGGCGAGGTGCTCGGCGTCGTCGGCGAATCCGGTGCCGGCAAATCCGTCACCGGCCTCGCCGTGATCGGCCTGATCGATCCTCCGGGCCGCATCTCCGGCGGCGAGATCCAGCTCTCCGGCCTGCGGATCGACAACCTGCCGCCGGAGGAGATGCGCAAGGTGCGCGGCAAGCGCATCGGCATGATCTTCCAGGATCCGCTGACCTCGCTCAATCCGCTGTATCGCGTCGGCGACCAGATCATCGAGACCATCAGGACCCACACCAACCTCACCGAGCAGCAGGCGCGCAAGCGAGCCATCGACCTGCTCGCCGAGGTCGGCATATCGGCGCCCGAGAAGCGCATCGACGGCTATCCGCACGAATTCTCCGGCGGCATGCGCCAGCGTGTCGTGATCGCGCTGGCGCTGTGCGCCGAGCCGGAGCTGATCATCGCAGACGAGCCGACCACCGCGCTGGACGTCTCCGTGCAGGCGCAAATCATCTCGCTGATCAAGCGGCTCGGCCGCGACCACGGCACCGCCGTGATGCTGGTGACCCACGACATGGGCGTGATCGCCGAGACCTGCGACCGCGTCGCCGTGATGTATGCCGGCCGCGTCGCCGAGATCGGCCCGGTGCAGGAGGTGATCAATAACCCGCTGCACCCCTACGCCAAGGGGCTGATGGGCGCGATCCCGACGCTCGCGGGCGAGGAGAAGCGGCTGGTGCAGATCCCAGGCTCGATGCCGCGACTGTCCGCGATCCCGCCCGGCTGCTCGTTCAATCCGCGCTGCAGCTTCGCCTTCGACCGCTGCCGCGTCGACCGGCCGGAGCCGCTGCGCCAGGGCACGCAGGCCGTCGCCTGTCATCTGTACGATCGCGCGACGGAGACCGCGGCATGACTGATTTCGTCGAGGTCAAGAACCTGCGCCGGGTCTTCGACGTCTCGAAACCCTGGCTCAACCGCGTGATCGAGCGTCAGCCGCAGGAGTTCCTGAAGGCGGTCGACGGCGTCAGCTTCGGCATCAGGAAGGGCGAGACCTTCGCGCTGGTCGGCGAATCCGGTTCTGGCAAGACCACGGTCGCGCGCATGGTGGTCGGGCTGCTGGCGCCGACGTCGGGCGAGGTCATCATCGACGGCGTGTCGATGAGCGAAGCGCGCCAGGCCCAGGTGCGGCGCAAGCTGCGCCGCCGCATCCAGATGGTGTTCCAGGATCCTTACGCGAGCCTCAATCCGCGCTTCCGCGTCGATAGCATCATCGCCGAGCCGATCCGCGCCTTTGACATCATCGAGGGTGAGCGCCAGATCAAGGACCGCGTCGGCGAGTTGCTGACGCTGGTCGGCCTGCATCCCGACGACGGCCAGAAATTCCCGCACGAATTCTCTGGCGGGCAGCGTCAGCGCATCGCCATCGCGCGCGCGCTCGCCTCCGAGGCCGAGTTCATCGTCTGCGACGAGCCGACCTCGGCGCTCGACGTCTCCGTGCAGGCGCAGATCCTCAATCTGATGCGCGATTTGCAGGACAAGTTCGGCCTGACCTATCTGTTCATCAGCCACAATCTCGCAGTCGTCCGCCACATGGCGAGCCGCATCGGCGTGATGTATCTCGGCCGCATCGTCGAGATCGCCGATGGCCGCACGCTGTTCAGCGACCCGCGCATGCCCTACACCAAGATGCTGCTCGGCGCAGTGCCGGACCTGTCGATGTCCGGCCGCCAGCGCATTCCGGTCAAAGGCGAGATCCCGAACCCGATCAATCCGCCCTCGGGCTGCACCTTCAACCCACGCTGTCCCCTTGCATTCGATCTCTGTCGGCAGCAGTCGCCCGAACTCATCGGCGGCGTGGCCTGCCATGCGGTGAACCAGCCGGCGAGCGCGGCCGTTCCTGCATGAGGCAACGAGTCGTGGTGCGGACGGACCGATCATCAGAATGAAAGTCACATGAGCTTCATCAACCCCGATCCCTTCACGACCCGCCCCGAGATCGACGGCACCTTCGGCGTCGTCACCTCCACGCACTGGCTCGCCACCGCGGTGGGTATGGCGATGCTGGAGCGCGGCGGCAACGCCTTCGATGCCGGCGTCGCGGCGGCCTTCACCCTGCAGGTGGTGGAGCCGCATTTGAACGGTCCTGGCGGCGACGTGCCGATCATCCTGCACGACGTCAGGCGCGGGCGCACCGAGGTGATCTGCGGCCAGGGCCCGGCGCCATCAGGCGCCACCATCGCGCACTACAGGAACGAAGGCCTCGACATGGTGCCCGGCACCGGCCTGCTCGCGGCCTGCGTGCCCGGCACGTTCGAGTCCTGGATGCTGCTGCTGCGCGACTACGGCACGATGAGGCTGCGCGACGTGCTGGAGCCGGCGATTTCCTACGCGCGCGACGGCTATCCGCTTGTCGAGCGCATCTCGGCGACGATCCAGACCGTGGAGCAGCTGTTCAAGACGCATTGGCCGACCTCGGCCGCGCTCTATCTGCCCAATGGCGAGGTGCCGAGGCCGGGCACGCTGTTCACCAATCCACAGCTCGCGGAAACCTACGCACGCATCCTCAGTGAAGGCGAAAGCGCGGGTGCTGATCGCGACGCGCAGATCGAGCGCGCGCGCAAGGCCTGGTCGCAGGGCTTCGTCGCCGAGGCCATCGACCGCTTCTGCCGGACGCAGGAAGTGATGGACGTCTCGGGTTCGCGCCACAAGGGCGTGCTGACAGCCGACGACATGGCGCGCTGGCAGCCGACCATCGAGGCGCCGCTGACCTACGACTACGGCCGCTACACCGTGTGCAAGGCCGACGTCTGGAGCCAGGGCCCGGTGCTGCTGCAGCAGCTCGCGCTGCTCAAGGGCTTTGCGCTCGACGGCCTCGATCCGACCGGCCCCGATTTCATTCATTGGCAGATCGAAGCCGCGAAGCTCGCCTTCGCCGATCGCGAGGCGTTCTACGGCGATCCTGCTTTCGCCGACATCCCGATCGAGACGCTGCTGTCGGATGCCTACAACGACGAGCGCCGCAAGCTGATCACCGAAAAGGCCTCGCTCGAGCTGCGTCCCGGCACGCTCGACGGCTACGGCGCCAAGGTGAAGCTGCGCGAGGCCCAAGGCCGCCGCGAGGCCGTCGGCGCAATGGGCTCGGGCGAGCCGACCGTCGGCCGCTTCGGCGAGGTGCGCGGCGACACCGTGCATTTCGACATCATCGACCGGGACGGCAACATGATCTCGGCGACGCCCTCCGGCGGCTGGCTGCAATCCTCGCCCGTCATTCCCGAACTCGGATTCTGCCTGGGGACGCGCGCGCAGATGTTCTGGCTGGAGGAGGATCATCCGGCCGCGCTGGTGCCGGGCAAGCGTCCGCGCACCACGCTGTCGCCGACCATGGCGCTGCGCGACGGCGAGCCTTATGTGGCCTGGGGTTCGCCCGGCGGCGACCAGCAGGACCAGTGGAACACGCAGTTCTTCCTGCGCCACGTCCATGCCGGCATGAACCTGCAAGAGTCGATCGACGCGCCGGCGTGGCACTCCGAGCATTTCCCGATCTCGTTCTGGCCGCGCACCGCGCGCCCCGGCGTGCTCGTGGTCGAGGGCCGCGTGCCCAAGGCGACCGTCGAGGAGTTGCGCCGTCGCGGCCATGTCGTCGAGGTCGGGCCGGACTGGTCGGAAGGCCGGCTCACGGCCGCATCACGCGTCGGCCGCCGCCGCCGCGCCGCGGCCAATCCACGGGGCATGCAGGGCTACGCCGCCGGACGATGACAGCGAGACGCCGATGACCTGGTCGATCATTGCCAAGGACGATCTCACCGGCCGGATCGGCATCGCCGTCGCCACCCGCTTCTTCGCCGTCGGCGCGCGCGTGCCCTTCATCGTCGCCGGCCACGGCGGCATCGCCACACAGGCGCTGGTCAATCCCTATTACGGCATCGACGGCGTCACGCTGCTGCGCGACGGCCGGCATCCGCGCGAGATCGTGCAACTGCTGACATCTGCCGATCCCGGCCGCGAGAGCCGCCAGCTCCACATCCTCGATCACAACGGCCAGACTGCCGCCCACACCGGCCGCGACTGCATCGACTGGTGCGGCCATCTCGAAGGCCGTGGCTTTTCGATTGCCGGCAACATGCTGGCCGGCCCGCAGGTGCTGAACGAAACCGCGAACGCGTTTATCGCCAGCCACGCCCTGCCCTTCGCGGAGCGTCTGATCGCGGCCATGAAGGCCGGTGAGGCGGCCGGCGGTGACAAGCGCGGCAAACAGTCGGCCGCCCTCCTGGTCCACGGCAAGGAGGAGTGGTCCGAGCTCGATCTGCGTGTCGACGATCACGCCGATCCGCTCGCCGAGCTCGCACGCCTGGAGGGCGTCAGCCGCAAGCATTGGGCGGTGTTCCGGCAGTTCATGCCGACGCGCGACAATCCGGCAGGGATTACGGATCGCGCCACGATTGATGCCGGCATCGCCGCTGCGCTCGCGAACCAGACATGACCGAGCCGGAAGGACGGCGCGTGACCGGGGTTGGTATGGATAGTGCAACAATGCAGGCTGCATCTTCGTGAGGGAAATCGGATGATGAGGAACTGGTGCGTGGCCGCGGTTGCGGCCGTTGTCGTGGCCTCTTGGGGGCCGGTCGCACAGGCGCAGACCACCTTGCGCATCGGCCTTGCCGAGGACCCCGATGTTCTCGATCCGACCATGGCCCGCACCTATGTCGGCCGCATCGTCTTCGCCGCGGCCTGCGACAAGCTGTTCGACATCGACGACAAGCTCAACATCGTGCCGCAGCTCGCGCTGTCGCAGCAGACCTCCGCCGACGGCAAGGAGGTCACCATCAAGCTCCGGCCCGGCGTGAAGTTTCATGACGGCGAGCCGTTCGACGCCGAGGCCGCCAAATTCTCGCTCGACCGCCACCTCACCTTCCCCGGCTCGTTCCGCAAGCCCGAGCTGGCGTCGCTCGATCATGTCGACGTCGTCGATCCCCTGACGATCAAGCTGGTGTTGAAAGCGCCGTTCTCGCCGCTGATCGCCCAGCTCACCGACCGCGCCGGCATGATGGTGTCGCCGAAGGCCGCGAAAGAGGCCGGCGACAAGTTCGGCCTGCATCCGGTCTGCGCCGGTCCGTACAAGTTCGTCGAGCGCGTCCAGCAGGACCGCATCGTGTTCGAGAAGTTCGCCGACTACTGGAACAAGGACAACGTCTTCATCGACAGGATCGTCTACCAGCCGATCGTCGACGCCACGGTGCGGCTGGCGAACCTGAAGTCCGGAGCCCTCGACCTGATCGAGCGCGTGCTCGCCACCGACATCAAGGACGTGCGCGCCGATTCCAGGCTTGCCCTGTCGACCGCGATCGAGCTCGGCTATCAGGGCATCACGCTCAACATCGGCAAGGACAAGGCCAAGGGCCCACTCAGCCAGTTCGCGAAGGTGCGCCAGGCGCTCGATCTCGCGATCGACCGCGAGGCGCTCAACCAGGTGGTCTTCAACGGCGAATTCATGCCGGGCAACCAGTGGGTCAATCCCTCGCATCCCTATTATCAGAAGGCCTTCCCGGTGCGTGCCCGCGATGTCGAGAAGGCAAAGGCGCTGCTGAAAGAGGCCGGCGTGACGACGCCTGTCGCGGTCGACTTCATGGTACCGAAGGGCGCCGAGACCGAGGCGGCCGCCCAGGTCGTACAGTCGATGGCCGCCGAGGCCGGCTTCGACATGAAGATCCGAGTGACGGAGTTTGCGACCTCGTTGAAGCAGGCCGAGGCCGGCGACTATCAGGCGTTCATGTTGTCATGGAGCGGCCGGATCGATCCCGACGGCAACAGCTACGTGTTCCTGCACAGCAACGCGCCGCAGAACTACAGCGTCTGGGCCAACGCCGAGGCCGACAAGGCGCTCAGCGACGCACGGCTGGTGACCGACATGGCCCAGCGCAAGGCGCTTTACGAGAAGCTGACCAAGCTCGAGATCGAGGACGAGCCGATTCTCTACCTCTACCACCGACGCATCCTGATCGCGCACACCAAGAAGCTCGAGGGCTACAAGCAGATGCCGGACGGCCTGGTGCGCGTGATCGGCCTGAAGCTGAAGTGAGCAGTCACTTGGCCCCCCTTCGTTGGGACGCGACCGCGACGCCTCGCGCGCGCTGCGCTCCCTCGCCCCTTGTGGGGGAGGGAACGCTGGGAGCACGACCGGTTTCCGATGACGCGCCGGGTGACTGCCGCGAGGGACGCAGATCATGCTGACGTTCCTCGCCCGCCGCATCGCCCAGATCATCCCGACGCTGATCTTTGTCTCCATCCTCATCTTCTCGCTGCAACAGCTCCTGCCCGGCGATCCCGCGCTGGTGATGGCCGGCGAGGAGCGCGATCCGGCGGTGATCGAGCAGATCCGCAAACAGTATCGGCTCGACCAGCCGCTTCCGGTTCAGTACGGCTACTGGATCAAGGGCGTGCTCTCGGGCGATTTCGGCGAGTCGCTGCGCATCAAGATGCCGGTGCGCGACCTCATCCTGCAGAAGCTGCCCGTAACCCTGCAGCTCGCCTCGATGGCGATCGTGATCGCGTTCCTGATCGGCATTCCCGCCGGCATCGTTTCCGCCGTGAAGCGCGGGACGGCCTGGGACTATGCCGCCAACCTGTTTGCGCTGTGGGGCATCTCGACGCCGAACTTCTGGCTCGGCATCATGCTGATCTTCCTGTTCTCGATCCAGCTCGGCTGGCTCCCCGCCTCCGGTTACGTCTCGCCCGCCGAGGACTGGCGGGCCAGCCTCGCCGCCACCATCATGCCGGCCTTCGTGCTCGGCAACGCCATCGCCGCGATCCTGATGCGCCACACCCGCAGCGCGATGCTGCAGGTGCTGGGCAGCGACTACATCCGCACCGCGCGCGCCAAGGGCATCTCCGAACGCCAGGTCATCCTGCGCCACGCGCTGCGCAATGCCCTGACGCCGGTGATCACGCTGGGCGCGCTCGAGCTCGGGACGCTGTTGTCCGGCGCCGTGCTGACCGAGCAGATCTTCTCGATCCCCGGCTTCGGCAAGCTGATCGTCGATGCCGTGTTCAATCGCGACTACGCCGTCGTGCAGGGCGTCGTGCTGGTCACCGCCACCGTCTACATCATGCTGAACCTGATCGCCGATCTCGCCTATGTCCTCGTCAATCCGCGGCTGAGGAGCTGAGATGGCCGAGACGACGCTGTCAGCTCCGCACGGGGCACGCGCCCTCGCTCCGCTCGAGCGGCCGATGCAGCGCACCTTGCGCCGACTGGTGAAGCGCAAAGGCGCCATGGTCGGGTTCTGCCTGATCACGGCCTTCATCCTGCTCGCCGTGCTCGCGCCGGTGGTGGCGCCCTACGATCCCATCAAGACGAGCTGGGCGCTGGTGCGCAAGGCGCCGTCGGCGGCGCATTGGCTCGGCACCGATGATCTCGGCCGCGACGTGCTGGCCCGCGTGATCTACGGCGCGCGGGCCTCGCTGCTGGCCGGAGCGATCTCGGTCGCCATCGCGCTGGCGATCGGCGTCCCGATCGGCATGATCGCAGGCTACCGCGGCGGCTTCCTCGATGCCCTGATCAGCCGCATCACCGACGCGATGCTGGCCTGCCCATTCCTGATCCTGGCGATCGCGCTGGCGGCGTTCCTGGGGCCGAGCCTCGGCAATGCCATGATCGCGATCGGCATCTCGGCGACGCCGATCTTCGTCCGGCTGACCCGCGGCGAGGTGATGAGCGTCAAGGTCGAGGAATATGTCGAGGCCGCCCGCAGCGTCGGCGATACCGACCTGCAGATCGCGGTCAGGCACATCCTGCCGAACATCATGCCGGCGCTGCTGGTGCAGGCGACGCTGTCGGTCGCCGCCGCCATCATCGCCGAGGCCGCGCTGTCATTCCTAGGCCTGGGCCAGCAGCCGCCGGCCCCGTCCTGGGGCAGCATGCTCAACGCCGCCCAGCGCTTCCTCACCAATGCACCGTGGATGGCGATCTGGCCGGGGCTTGCGATCTTCCTGGTCGTGCTGTCGCTCAACCTGCTGGGCGACGGCCTGCGCGACGCGCTCGATCCGCAGCAGGACGAGTGAGCGAGGCCTCTCCATGCTAGCTCGAATGGCTGAGGATCTCCTGCGATTGCTGACGATCGTCGACATGGGGGCTGGCGTCGTAATCTGGGCGCTGGCGTTTCGCGAGCGGGTCTTGATGGCGAGCCATGCACCGGAATGGCGCGGCTGGTTCACGCTCCGCCGTGTGACTGCCGACGAATATTCCCGCGCCTATCGCGCGCACTTCCATCGGTCCTTGCATTACGCCTTCGCGTTTTTCATCATCATCGGCATCGCCGCTCTGCTGATCCTGCTCGACCATCTGTTCTTTAAGAGGCCGCTGTGCTGAGCGCCGCGGCGGGCGCCGCCGGCCGTGACGACAGTAAGGGGAGAAAGAGACGGCCCGACAAAAACGGCGACTGCCAGGAGCAGCCGCCGTTGATCTTCAGCCCCCCAAAGAAACTGCCCGCTCACGTCGCCTTCAGCGCGTGGTCGGTCTCGGCGTCGAACTGGGCGATCTGCCGGGCGCGCAGCGACTTGGCGGCGGCCTGGTGGTTGGTGGCGATGACGGTGTAGACGGCCGGCAGCACGAACAGTGTGAACAAGGTGCCGATCGACATGCCGGCGACGACGACGAGGCCGATCGAGAAGCGGCTGGCGGCGCCGGCGCCGGTCGCGGTCAAGAGCGGGATCAGGCCGGTGACCATCGCCGCCGTGGTCATCAGGATCGGCCGCAGGCGGATGCGCGCGGACGTCTCGATGGCGGTGCGGCGGTCCATCCCCTCGTTGAGCTGCAGCTCGTTGGCGAACTCCACCATCAGGATGCCGTGCTTGGTGATCAGGCCGACCAGCGTCAGCAGGCCGACCTGGGTGTAGATGTTCATGGTCGCCAGCCCGAAGAACAGCGGGATCAGCGCGCCGACGATCGCCATGGGCACGCTGATCATGATCACCAGCGGATCGCGCAGGCTCTCGAACTGCGCCGCCAGCACCAGGAAGATGATGACCAACGCGAAGCCGAAGGTGATGGCGAGCTGATTGCCCTCCTGGACGTATTGACGGGCGTCGGCGAGATAGTCGTGGCTGAAGCCGGACGGCAGGTTCTTGGCCTGCTTCTCCAGGAAGTCGACCGCCTGCCCGACAGTGACGCCCGGCATCGGCACGGCGGAGAAGGTCGCCGAGTTGAGCTGGTTGAAATGCGTCAGCGAGTTCGGGTCGGTCGCGGTCTCGATGTTGACGACGGTCGACAGCGGCACCTGCTGGCCGGCCGAGGTCGCGACATAGTAGCCGGACAGAGATTCCGGCGAGATCCGCTTGTCGCGCGGCACCTGCGGAATCACCTGATAGGAGCGGCCCTCGAGGTTGAAGCGGTTGATGTAGTTGCCGCCGAGCAGTACGGCCAGCGTGTTGCCGATCGACTGCATGGTGATGCCGAGATCGCTCGCCTTGCTGCGATTGATCCAGACCTTGACCACCGGCTGATTGAACTCGAGGTCGCTGTCGGAGACGATGAACATGCCGCTCTTGCGGGCGGCGTCCTTCAGCTTGGCCATCTGCTCATAGACCGCCTGGAAGCCGCTGGTCGAGCTGATCACCATCTGCACCGGCAGGCCGCCGGGGCCGCCCGGCAGCGCCGGCAGGTTGAAGGCGAAGGCGTTGATGCCCTCGATCTTGGACAGCTCCGCCTGCACCAGCGGCTTCAGCTTGATCGAGGAGCGCGTGCGCTCGTCCCAGGGCTTGAGCAGCATGCCGGCAAAGCCGCCCTGCGGGCCGAGGATGCCGTTCAGAACGAAGCGAAGGTCGGTCTCGGGGAACTTCTGGAACGCCTTGTCGACCTTGTCGGTGTAGAAGTTGATGTAGTCGATGTTGGCGTATTTCGGTGCCTTGGTGATCGAGAACACGATGCCCTGATCCTCCTCCGGCGCCAGCTCCTTCGAGGTGTGCATGTAGAGGAAGCCGACGAGGCCGAGGATCGTCAGCGCGAACAGCGCCGTCACCGGCCGGTAGTCGAGCGAGCGGTCGAGCTGGCGGCCGTACCAGCGCGTCATCGCGCCGAACACCCGGTTGACGAGCCGCGCGAAGCGGCCCTCCTCGGCGCTGCGCAGCAGCACCGAGCACATCATCGGCGACAGGGTCAGCGCGATGACGCCGGAGACGATGACCGAGCCGGCGAGCGTGAACGCGAATTCGCGGAACAGCGAGCCGGTGAGACCGCCGAGGAAGCCGATCGGGGCATACACCGCAGCCAGCGTGATCGTCATCGAGACGACGGGACCGACGATCTCGCGGGCGCCCTGCAATGCGGCCTGCACGGGCGCTTTGCCCTCCTCCAGATGGCGATGGATGTTCTCCACCACCACGATGGCGTCGTCGACGACAAGGCCGATCGCCAGCACCATGGCGAGCAGGGTCAGCAGGTTGATGGAAAAGCCGAGCGCCAGCATCATCGTGCAGACGCCGATCAGCGACAGCGGGATGGTCACGACGGGAATGATGACCGAGCGCAGCGACGCCAGGAACAGGAAGATGACCACGATGACGATCAGCACGGCCTCGCCGAGCGTGTGCTCGACCTCGTCGATCGACGACTGGATGAACTTGGTGGAATCGTAGGCCACCTTCATCTTCATCGACGGCGGCAAATTGCGCTCGAGGTCCGGGAACAGCGCGCGCACGCCCTTGACGATGTTGAGCGGATTGCCCTGCGGCGTCGCGTCGACGCCGATGAAGATGGCGCGCTCGCCGTTGAAGGCGACGCTGGCGTCGGTGCTCTGCGCGGCGAGCTCGACGGTGGCGATGTCCTCCATGCGGACGAAGCCGCCGTCCTTGGCCTTGACGATCATCCGCTTGAACTGGTTGACGTCGGTGAGGCCGGTGTTGGTCGTGACGTTGGAGACGATGAAATAGCCCTTCGCCTGTCCGGCCGCGGACTGGAAGTTGTTGGCGGCGATGGCCGCCGCGACGTCCGTCGGCGACACGTTGCGGCCGGCCATCTTCTCCGGATTGAGCCAGATCCGCATCGCAAAGGTCTGCCCGCCCAGGATGTTCGCCGCGGCGACACCATCGACGGTCGACAGCACCGGCTGCACCACGCGCGTCAGATAGTCTGATATCGCCGAGCCCGACAGCTCCTCGCTGGAGAAGCCGAGATACATCACCGAGGTCGTCTGTCCCGTCGTCTTGGTGACGATGGGATCGTTGGATTCCTTCGGAATGAGGTAGCGGACCGAGTTCACCTTGGCGAGCACCTCGGTGAGCGCCTGGTTCGGATCGAAATTGAGCTTGATGAACACCTGGATCGTGCTGGTGCCCTGCACCGAGGACGAGGTGATGTAGTCGACGCCCTCGGCGGATGCGACCGCCTGCTCCAAGGGCGTGGTGATGAAGCCCTGCATCAGGTCGGCGGAGGCGCCGGGATAGACGGTCGTCACGTTGACGACGGTGTTGGACAGCTTCGGATATTGCCGGATCGGCAGCACGAAGGCGGCGCGCAGGCCGAGCAGCAGAATGAGCAGACTGACCACGACCGACAGCACCGGGCGCTTGATGAAGATATCGGTGAAACGCATCGCGGCAATCCCGTCAGCAGAAGTCAGATGAGGTCCGGGCGGGCCGCCTCAGGGCGGCCCAGCATTGGATCAGAGGTCGCTCAGTAGCGCGGCGGCTTCGCCGGGACCGGCGGCAGCGGATCGGTGGAGATCGCGACCGCGGCGCCGGACTGGATCTTGAGCTGGCCGACGGCGACGACGCGATCGCCTTCCTTGAGGCCCTTGAGGATCACCGCGCGGCCGTTGATGCGGTCGCCGGTCTGCACATAGATGCGGTCGGCCGTCAGCGCGGTCTTGCCGTCGTCGGTCTTCTTCTCGTTGATCACGAACACCGAGTCGCCATAGAGCGTGTAGTCGACCGCGGTCTCCGGCACCGTCAGCACCGGCGGCTTCTCCGGCAGCACCACGGTGGCGGTGGCGAACATGCCCGGCTTCAGGATGCGCTCCGGATTGGCGATCGTCGCCTGCACGCGGATGTTGCGCGTGTCGGTCGCGATCTGCGGCTCAATCGTGGTGATCTTGCCTTCGAAGGTCCGGCCCGGATAGGCATCGACGCCGATGCGGACGGTCTGGCCGACCTTGAGCTGGCCGCTGTCCTTCTCCGTCACGGTGAAATTCACCCACAGCTCCGACAGATCGGTCAGCGACACGATCTGCGTGCCGGCGCTGAGATACTGGCCAACCTCGACCTTGCGGACGCCGAGATCGCCGTCGAACGGCGCGCGCACCAGCTTCTGCGCGATCAGCGCCTCGGTCTTGGCGATGCCGGCCTGGGCTTGGTCGTAGGCGGCCTGGGCCTGGTCGACGGTCGCCTGCGGCCCGAACTGGCGCGACGCCAGCTGCTTGGCGCGATCAAGCGACAATTGCGCCACAGTCACCTGGGCCTTGTAGTTGGCGAGATCGCCCTGATCCGGCGCGTCATAGAGCTGCACCAGCGGCGCGCCCTGCTTCACCGTGGAGCCCGGCGTGAACATGATGTCGGTGATGCGGCCGCTGACGTCCGAGGTCACGTTGACCTGATGCACGGCGGCGAGATCGCCGACTGCGGTCAACAGGTTCGGCACCGTCTCCGAACTCGCCGTCGCGACGCTGACGTTGAGCGGCGGCGGCTTCATGTTGGCGAAGAACTGCGCGATCATCTTGTCGCGGAACATGTTGAACCATACGAGACCGCCGACCAGCGCCACGAGCAGGCCGCCAACCACGATGAACCACAGCACCGGGCGGGTGCGCTTGCGCGGCTTGCCGTGGACCGGCTTTCCTGAGAGCTTGGGTTCCGTCGCAATGTTCATGTCATGCACTTTCTGCCGTCGCCGGCCGGGCCGGAGGTTGCGACAATTCGTGATCGAGGTAGCACGCAATGGCGGCGTCGGTCAGTCCGATGCCGCGCAGGATGAATTCGCTGAGCTGGCGCTCCAGGCTCGCCGCAGTTCCATACGGCACACAGGGAATGGATGGAAGCCGCGTCAATGCCGCCATCAAGACCGTGTGATGCGCGAACCAGAACAGATCGCGCGGCGCGGCCGCCAATCGCACGGCGTCACCGGAGGCAACGGCGCTGTCCAGAGAGTTAACGAACTTGGCGCCGATCAGATCATCGATCTTCGTATACAGCAGCCTTGCGAACTCGCCATCGTCGAGATGGCTCGACGCCATCAGCCGCAGCCGCTGCTCTTCTTCCTCATTGGGGCCGTCGGCAATGCCGAGGAAATGCCGGACCATCCCGGCCATCAGCATGACCAACGTCGCGGTCGAAGGTTCCTGGCTGAGCAGCACCTCGAAATCCGGATCGGTCTCGCACTCCTCGGTGAGGATCTCCGCATAGAGCGCCGCCTTGGAGGGGAAATGTTTGAACAGCAGCGCTTCCGAGATCGCCGCCGCGGCCGCCACGCTCTTGGTCGTGGTGCCGGCATAGCCATGACGCGCGAAGCAGCGCTTGGCTGCACCGAGGATCAGCTGCCTCCGGAGATCGCTTGTCATGCGCAAAGTGGACATCGGCCGTGAGTAAATACTCACTTGATCTATGTCAAGAAAGATGCCGCGGCGCAGCAGGGTCGGCGGCCAAGTCCCTGAAATTGCAGGCGGGATTTCACCGGCGCCAAAGGCAATTCTATACCTCTCAAAGCGGCGGATCTGGGGCACCGCTCCATCGGTGGACGCAAGGCCGCGCGGGGACCACCGCGGCGGGCACATTTTCTTCCGCCGCTCGCCGTGCGACGGTCGCCGGGACAAAAACAAGAATCGGCCGGGAGGACCAGACATGACCGACGACGCAGCGCTCGCCAGCCAGTTCGATCTCGAGAGCCTGACGCCGGAGTTCTACGCCGATCCCTACCCGACCTATCGCGCGCTGCGCCGGCACACCCCGGTCAAGCGCATGCGCAACGGCTCCTACTTCCTCACCCGCTACGACGATCTGGTCACCGCCTACAAGGCAACCAGGACGTTCTCGTCGGACAAGAAGCGCGAGTTCGCGCCCAAATACGGCAACTCGCTGCTGTACGAGCATCACACGACGAGCCTCGTCTTCAACGATCCTCCGGCGCACACGCGGGTGCGCCGCCTGATCATGGGCGCGCTGTCGCCGCGCGCGATCGCCGAGATGGAGCCGGCGCTGATCGCGCTGGTCGACGGACTGCTGGACCGGATCGCCGCCAAGGACCGCTTTGAGCTGATCGAGGATTTCGCCGCGGCGATCCCGATCGAGGTGATCGGCAATCTGCTCGGCGTGCCGCACGAGGAGCGCGCCCCCTTGCGCGACTGGTCGCTCGCCATCCTCGGCGCGCTCGAGCCGGTGCTGTCGGCCGAGCAATTCGCCCGTGGCAACCAGGCGGTCGGCGACATGCTGACCTATCTCAAAGACCTGGTCGCGCGGCGGCGCGCGGCTCCCGGCAATCCCGAGCGCGACGTGCTGACCCGGCTGATCCAGGGCGAGGCCGACGGCGAGCGGCTGAGCGAGACGGAGCTCTTGCACAACTGCATCTTCCTCCTCAATGCCGGCCACGAGACCACCACCAATCTGATCGGCAACGGCCTCGTGCTGCTGGGCCAGCATCCGGCCGAGCGCAGGAGGCTGATCGAGGCCCCCAACCTGATCCGTACCGCGGTCGAAGAGATCCTGCGCTACGAGAGCTCCAACCAGCTCGGCAACCGCATGACCACGGAAGCGGTCGAACTCGGCGGGGTCAGGCTCGAACCCGGCACCTCCGTCACCCTGTGCATCGGCGCCGCCAACCGCGATCCCGCCCAGTTCGACGATCCCGAACGCTTCGACATCACCCGCCTCGCCAACCGCCACCTCGCCTTCGGCACCGGCGCCCATCAATGCGCAGGGATGGCGCTGGCAAGGCTGGAGGGCGCCGTGGCAATTGGGCGGTTCTTGGCGCGGTTTCCGAACTATCAGCTCGAGGGCGAGCCAGTGCGCGGCGGCCGGGTGCGGTTTCGCGGGTTTGCGAACGTGCCGTGTGTGGTCGGCTGAGGCGAGGATCACGTTGCGCGGCGTGACCGAAGCAATTCAGTCCGCAATCCGCCCTACGCGCGGCTGTCGGAAGGTCCGACCGGCGACACAAAGAGGGTGATCCCCGCCCGCTTCCGCCGACACTCACCCGTCGAAAGAATCTTCTTTCTTTTTTTCAGAATTCGTGTATATGTTCTCCCGTCCCGCCTCACACGAGGGACGCTTCGCGGTCGTCACGAACGTCGGGTGCGGGATGCGGTGGGCGTGTCGGTGCTGCGCGCGAGTGAACCTCGCGCGGACGAACGGCAGCGATGCGCACGGTCAAGTCGCGTGGTCCTGACACCCCGACGCTGGTGTCACGCCTGCGCTGGCGCTCACGCGCCGCGCGGACAACGGTGGCCAGAAAGCCCGGCGCACCGGGGAGAGCGCGAAGCAGCCGTTCAACCATCGCGCGGGGAATGCCGGGTGTTCTCGGCTGAACCTGTGGTTCCTGCCGCCTGCATTTTTTCCGCAGGCGGGCCATGGGTGCGGCCAGCGCCCGGCATTCCCCGTGCCCTCTTCTCGAAGAGGGCAGGACGAACGGTAAAGCTCGGACGCGAAACGCGCCGCGAGAAGAAGACCGCATGTCTCATCTCTCCGTCATTGCGAGCGAAGCGACCTGTCCGCCAAAGCCCGAAGGGCGACGGCGGAAGCAATCCAGGGCCGCGCCCGCGACTCTGGATTGCTTCGTCGCTTGCGCTCCTCGCAATGACGCGGAGAGATCGAGGTTAAAACACAGCGTGATCGCCGCGCTCGGCGGTCGCCTCGCCGCGGATCAGCCTGGCGTAGTAGTCGAACAGCGTCTCCGATCCGGTCGACGGCGTGGCGTCGGCGTCGTAGCGGCCGGTGGCGGGGTCGAGCACCAGCATCGACTCGGTCGCGTAGTAGCGGCCGATGCGGGCGAGCTCCGCCTTGTCGGCCAGCGACGGCACGATCCGCTTGGCAATATCGAGCCCGCCGATGATGACATCGAGCAGCGCCACCGGGACGTGCCGGAAGTGCGGCTTGCGTCCGAGCAGCGCGAACAGATGCTCGCCCTGTTCGATCGGCGTGATGGCGGGGCCTGGGCCGCCGATCGGCAGCACCCGGTTCCAGCGGCGCTCGTCATCGAGACATCCGGCCAGATAGTCGCCGAGGTCCCCGTCGCTGATCGGCTTGCACGCCGTCAACCGGCCGTCGCCGAACACCAGATAGGGCCGGCCCTGCTTCACCCGCGCGACCTGTCCCGACAGCGACTTGAAGAACGCGGTCGGGCGGACGATCGAGTAGGTCAGCCCCTGCTCCATCAGATCCGCTTCGAACGCCAGCTTGGCCCTCTGAAACGCCAGCAGCGGCTTCTGCACGCAGATGGCGGACAGCAGGACGAAGTGACTCACACCGGCACTCCGCGCGGCATCCAGCACGTTCACATGAGCTTGGTCGTCGATCGCCTGGGCATCCCTGGGCACGCCGGTCCGCGAGGCCATGCAGGACACCACGGCGTCGAACCGCTCACCGCCAAAGCCGTCACGTGCGAGGGAGACGGGATCGGTGACATCCCCCGTCCTGACCGTGGCGCCCGCGATCTTCACGGCGTCATGGCGCGGACGCACCAAGCAGACCACCTCGTGCCCGCGCGCGACGAGCGCGCGTACCGTGGCACGGCCGATCGTTCCCGTCGCGCCGAGCATGAAGATGCGGCGTGGACGGGACACAGTGGCCGGAGCCGGTTCGGAAGGAGAGATCATCGGCGTGGCAAAGACTCCGAATGCCGTTCCGACCTATATCACGGGCGGCTGGCCCATGACGCCGTCGGCTCCGCTTCGACCTCGCTCCGCCGCGCGCGGCGTCTTCTCCAGGATCAGCGTGTGGATGCCGCAGGTGCCGCTGTAGAGGCTCATCACCCGTGTGCCCGGCTTGCGGCCGGCGCGCGGCTCGGAGACCTGCAGGCCGGCGGCGAGCAGCCGCGCGCGCGTCGCCTCGATGTCGGCGACGCGCCAGCTCAGGCCCCACAGCTTGTCATGGGCCTTGTCGTTGCCGGCGACCGGCCGCTTCACCACTTCGACGATCAGGTCGCCGCAGCGGAAGAACATCAACTGGCCCCATTCCTGATGGCTGCGGTCGAGCGCCATGTCGAGGCCGAGCCGCGCGCCGTAGAGCGCGGCGGCGCGTTCGGGATCCTCGGTCGAGATCACGATATGGTCGAGGCCGAGCACGGCCGTATCGGCGGTCTTGATGGACGGCGGGCGCGGCTCGGCGAGCTCGAGGAAGAACATGCGCACGCCACGCGTGAGATCGGTCATGGCGCGGGTGCGCTTCCAATGCAGCGTCTGGCCCGAGATGCGGTCGGTGCTGTCGACCTCGGCAATCGGATCCGGCTTCAGCGCGACCCGCTCGAGCCGCCGATGCATCTTGCCGATGTCCCCGGTGGCAAAGCAGATGCTGGCGAGCCCCTCGCCCCAGATCTTGATCACGTTGCGGATGCGGTCGGCGGCCACGCCCTGGCCCGCCGGCGCCATCAGCTCGAGGCTCATATTGTCGAGCGTGAACAGGACGCGATCGGCGCCCTCGCCCGAATTCTGCCAGGACGGCTTGCGCGCCAGCAGCGTCTCGAACGCGGCGCTGCCGGCCTGGATGTCCTGCAGCAGGACGACGACGTGGTCGAGCCCGGTGATCACGGAAACAGCCCTCGCGAGTTCTTGGCGGCGCGCACCTTCTCCACGCCGATCGCCATCGCCGCGGTCCGGTGGGAGATGCCGTCGGCCTTGCCGCGCGTCAGCATGCGCTCGAACGCACGGTCAAGGATCTGGTACTCCCTGCGCATCACCTCCTCTTCCTCCCAGAACAGCTGCTGCAGGTCCTGCACCCATTCGAA
Organism: Bradyrhizobium sp. SZCCHNRI2009; assembly: GCF_032485115.1. NCBI lineage: Bacteria > Pseudomonadati > Pseudomonadota > Alphaproteobacteria > Hyphomicrobiales > Nitrobacteraceae > Bradyrhizobium > Bradyrhizobium sp. SZCCHNRI2009. The sequence continues at coordinate 383,756 of NZ_JAUEUH010000001.1, read as the reverse complement.
ATAGCTGACGATGACGCCACCGGAATTGCAGAGAATGTCGGGAATGAGGAAGATCTCGTTGCGGCGCTGGTCGAGCACCAGATCGGCGTCCGGCGTGGTCGGGCCGTTGGCGGCTTCCGCAATGACGCGGCATTTCAGGTTCGCCGCCACCTTGGCGTCGATCACCCGCTCGACCGCGGCCGGCACGAGAATGTCGCAGGCCAAGGTCAGGATCTCCCGCGGATCGAAGGCGAGCTCGGTGGAGAAGCCGGCGATGCTGCCATGCCTGGCGGCGTGCGCCATCAAGGCCGGGATGTCGAGACCGCGCGGATCATGGAGGGCGCCGGTGTGATCGCTGACCGCAATCACCTTCGTGCCCATCTGGTGGAAGCCGAGCGCGGCATAGGAGCCGACGTTGCCAAAGCCCTGCACGACCGCGGTGGACTTGGTCGGGTCGATGCCCAGCTCATCCATCACCCGCCGCGACACATGGGCGACGCCCCGGCCGGTCGCCTCGCGGCGCCCCAACGTGCCGCCGGAGAACACCGGCTTGCCGGTCACGATCTCCATCACCGTCTGCCCCTGGTACATGGAATACGTGTCCATGAACCACGCCATCACCTGCTCGTTGGTGCCCATGTCGGGCGCCATCACGTCGGTATGCGGGCCGACGAACGGGATCATCTCCTGCATGTAGCGGCGCGACAGCGATTCGAGCTCGCGCTTCGACAGCTTGGAGAGATCGACGTTGATGCCGCCCTTGGCGCCGCCATAGGGCAACCCGACCAGCGCGCATTTCCAGCTCATCCAGATCGCGAGCGCGGCAACCTCGCCAATGTCGACCGTCGGAGCGAACCGTGTGCCGCCCTTGGTCGGCCCCATCGTCAGCAGATGCTGGACCCGGTAGCCTTCATAGACCGCGATCGTGCCGTCATCCTTGTGGATCGGACACGAGACGGTGATCGCCCGCTTCGGCAAGAGCAGCCGGTCCCGCTCGTCGGCTGGGATGCCAAGGTGGTCGGCGATCACGTTGAACTGATTGGTGGCCATCTCGAAGACCGGACCCGCATAGACAGTCATATTCCACTCCCGAATCTGCGCTTCTGCAGGCCGGCAACCATAGCGCGACCCGAGCGCCGGCGGCAGGGGGCCACCGGTAGCAGACGGCCGATCTCAACCACCAAGGTGACGATTTGACGAAGAATTTCAGCGTTGATCCGCCTTGACCGCTTGCTAATCTGCGGCGCCGGGGCCGCGATCACCCCTTAGTGAGACAGAAATGGCAATGCAGGCCCTCTTCATCGGACAGACCTACATCGACGTGACGTTCATCACCGACCACATGCCGACGGGGGACGAGAAGCACGTGGCGTCCGACTATGCCGTCTCGTTCGGCGGCAATGCGGTGACTGCGGCATTTTGCTGCGCCAAGCTCGGCATCGTGCCCGACCTGATCGCCACCGTCGCGAATGACTGGCTCGGGCGGATGTTCCAGGACATGACCGCGAAATACGGCATCTCCGTCCATCCCCGGAAGGTCAATGCCTCCTCGCTGTCCTTCATCATGCCGAAGGACGGCAAGCGCGCCATCGTGCGCTGCCGCGACGATGCGCATATCCACCCGTTCCCGCTGCTCAATCTCGGCAATTGCAAGGCGCTGCATGTCGACGGCCACCAGCCCGACGCGGCGTTGCATTATGCCAAGCTGTGCCGCGAGGCCGGCATCCTGACCTCGCTGGACGGCGGCGGCCTGCGCACCAACACCCATGAGCTCCTGGAATATATCGACGTCGCGATCGTGGCCGAGCGGCTGTGCGAGCAGATGGACCTCACGCCGGAGAAGATGCTCGACTACCTGAAGAGCCGCGGCTGCCGCATCGGCGGCGTCACCCAGGGCGAAAAGGGCCTGCTCTGGTATGACGAGGTCGGCGCCGTGCATACGCTGCCGGCCTATCCGATTCCGCGCGAGCGCGTGATCGACACCAACGGCGCGGGCGACGTCTTCCACGGCGCCTATGTGTATTCGTATCTCGCCAATCCGGCGAAGGGCTGGAAGGAGCATTTCGAGTTCGCCCGCGCGGCCTCGACGTTCAAGATCCAGAAGCTCGGCAACGAGGCCGGACTGCCGACCCTCGCCGATATCGAGCTGGTCCGGCAGGAATTCGAAGCCCGCGTCTAGCGGTTGTGGGGGGCAGGCGGATGGGGCGGGTCGTCGTCGCCGGCAGCATCAACATGGATGTGGTGGCGGCGGCCGAGCGCCATCCGCGCATCGGCGAGACCGTCGCCGGCCGGTCGGTGATGTACTTTCCCGGCGGCAAGGGAGCGAACCAGGCGGTCGCCGCGGCCAAGCTCGGCGTGCCGACGGCGCTGATCGGCCGGCTCGGCCGCGACGCCTTCGGCGAGCAGCTGCGGGCATTTCTCACGGCTCAGGGCATCGATCTCACGGCCGTGAAGGACAGCGCCAGCGCGTCGACCGGCACCGCGATCATCACGCTGGCCAAGGCCGACAACACGATCGTGGTGATATCAGGCGCCAACGCCGAGGTCAGCGCCGACGATGTGGCGCAGGTGTCTCTCGCCTCGGGAGACGTGGCCGTCAGCCAGTTCGAGATCCCGCAAGCGACGATTGCCGCGTTCTTCCAGCGTGCCAAAGCGGCCGGCGCCACCACGATCCTCAACCCCGCCCCCGCGAGCGCCTTCGACAGCACGCTGTTTGCGCTGGTTGATGTCCTCGTGCTCAACGAAACCGAGCTCGGTTTCCTGGCCGGCATCGAGCTTGGCGACGCGCCGACGCCGCAGCAGGTGAATGAGGCGGTTCGCGCGCTCAAGCCTCGCGACGACCAGACGGTCTGCGTCACGCTCGGCGCGCGTGGCGCGGTCGCGGTTTCTGGTGCCGAGGCCCGGCTGGTCGAAGGCCGCGCGGTGAAGGCTGTCGACACCACCGGCGCCGGCGACTGCTTCGTCGGTGCGCTGGCCGCGCGGCTGTCGCAGGGCGCGGCGATTGCGGATGCGATCGGCTATGCCAACGTTGCCGCGTCGATCTCGGTGCAGCGCATGGGCGCCGGCCCGTCGATGCCGACCGAGGAGGAGGTTCGCGCGTGGCTCTAGGCCAGAGCGCTCTTCAGGTCGAAGCTGGGATCAGCGGCCTTGGCTGCATCCAAGGTGCCGCCCGCAGCCAGCAACTTGCGGCCGAACATATGGTCGCCGGCGCGGTTGACCGACTCGATGCCGACCAGTCGGCCCTCCTTGTAACAGAACGCGGAGAACGCCTTTTGCGCCGGGTCACCGCGCAGAACGACCTGGTCATAGCCGGTGGTGAGCCCCGCGATCTGGAGCTTGTCATTGCCCTGGTCGCTCCAGAACCACGGCTGTCCGTCATAGGGCTTGACGTCGCCCGTCAGCCGCGCCGCGACGCAGCGGGCATGATCGGTGGCGTTCTGCACCGACTCCAGCCGCAGCGTCCCGCCGAAGCGCTGGCTGACGAACAGGGCGCAGTCGCCGATGGCCGAGATGTGCGGATCGCTGGTGAGCAGATATTCGTCGACGACGATGCCGGAGGCGACCTGCAATCCAGCCTCGGCAGCGAGCTCGACATTCGGCAGCACGCCGACGCCGACCACGACGAGGTCAGCGGGGATGTGCCGACCATCGCTGAGGCTGACGCCGGTGACCTTGTTGCCGTCGGCCTCGATGCTGGTGGCCTGCACGCCGAGATGGATGCGCACGCCGGCTTCCGCATGCTGCTTCTGGAAGTAGTCCGAGATCTCGGCGGTCACTGCCCGCGCCATCACCCGGGCGCCGAGTTCGAGCACGTCGACCTCGAGGCCCTTGATCCGCGCAGTCGCTGCGAATTCAAGACCGATGAAGCCGGCGCCAATGACGACGGCCCGCTTGGCATCGGCGAGCAAGCCTCGCAGCGCTTCGCTGTCGTCGAGAATGCGCAGATAGCGCACCGCTGGGAGATTGGCGTTGGGAATGTCGAGCAGCCGGTTGCGCGCACCGGTCGCGAACACGAGGTGCCCATAGTCGAGCGTCCTACTGGAGGCGAGCAGCACCCGGCGCTGATCGCGCTGAACAGCGACGGCACGATCGTAGACGAGATCGATGGTCTGGTCGGCGTAGAACTTCTGCGGTCGGAACATCAGGGTCTCGGGACCGCCGGTGCCCTTCAGATACGCCTTCGACAGCGGCGGGCGCTGATACGGCAGATGCGGCTCGTCGTTGATCAGATGAATCGGATCGGCAAAGCCTGCCTGACGCAGCGAGGTCGCGAGCTGGAATCCCGCATGCCCCGCACCCACGATCACCACCGGTCCCTTCGTCACTGCACCCTGCCCCATTCTGTCATTGTCCACGCCGACGGAACCGGGTTTTGGCAGACTTGTCCGGCATTGTCACCGGTCCCGCCATACGGTTTAAATGCGGCAACAAGAACCACGCCCGGGAGGTATGAATGTCGGACGCCGTAGCGGAACCTGCCCGCCTGAGCGTCGAAGGTCCGATCGCGACCATCACGCTCGACCGCCCGGCAGCGTTCAACGCCATCAACCTTGCGATTGCGAAGCGCTTGGAGCTGCTTGCGGCCCAGGTCGAGGCCGACGACACCATCCGCGTGCTGATCCTGAAAGGCGAAGGCCGCGCCTTCAGCGCCGGCGGCGACCTGCAGACGATCGGCGCTGCCGCCGAGGCCGACGCCATCACGCCTGTCGTCAGCGAACTGCTGCATCACTACCATGCCTTCATCGCGAGCCTGCGGCGCATGCCCAAGATCGTGCTGGCGAGCGTGCACGGCTCCGCCGCCGGCGCGGGGATGTCGCTCGCCTTCGCCGCCGACCTCTGCATTGCCGCCGAGGACGCGCGCTTCACGCCGGCCTATGCCAAGCTCGGCGTGTCGCCCGACGGCGGCGGTACAGTTGGCGTGGTCGCCACTGTGGGCATCAGGCGGGCGCTGCAGATCTTCCTGGCGGAGGACAGCTTCACGGCCGCGCAGGCCCATGAATGGGGCTTGGTCGCGAAAGTCGTCCCCGCCCCCGAGCTCGCGGCAGCCACCGACGCGCTGGCTGCGCGGCTGGCGCAGAATGTGCCGGCGGGGATCGCGGCGACCAAGGCGCTGATCCATCGCGCGCCAACCAGCTCGGTCGAAGACCAGCTCGCGGCCGAACGCGATGCCATCATCAACTGCATGCACACGGATGAATTCCGCGCCGCCGTGAAGCGGTTCACCAGCAAGGGAAAGTAGGACTGCGCTCACCCCTTCCCTTTCCGGCGCATGAAATCGAAATCGCAGCCGTCGTCGGCCTGCAGGATCGTTTCATGGAAGAGATGCGCATAGCCGCGCTCCGCCCATTCGGGCGTTGCGGCTTGTTTCAGCGCAGCGCGACGCCGGTCCAACTCGGCGTCGTCGACCAGCAGGTCGATGCTGCGCTTGGGAACATCGAGCCGGATCATGTCGCCGCTCCGCACCAGAGCCAGCGGGCCGCCAACCGCGGACTCCGGGGTGATATGCAGCACGATGGTGCCGAAGGCGGTGCCGCTCATGCGCGCATCGGAGATGCGCACCATGTCCTTCGTGCCGCCGCGCGCGAGCTTCTTCGGGATCGGCAGGTACCCCGCCTCCGGCATGCCGGGTGCGCCTTTCGGCCCGGCGTTGCGCAGCACCAGGACGTCGTCGGCCGAGACGTCGAGATCGGGAGCATCGACCCGCAAGGTCATGTCCTCGATCGACTCGAACACGACGGCGCGCCCGGTGTGCTGCAGCAGCTTGGGGCTTGCCGCCGAATGCTTGATGACCGCGCCGCGCGGCGCCAGATTGCCGCGCAGCACGGCAAGGCCGCCTTCCGGCTTGATCGCGTCGTCGCGCGCGCGGATCACGTCCTGCCCCGGCACGTCCTCGGCGGCGGCCACGATGTCGCGCAGCGATTGGCCGGTGATCGAGCGGCAATCGAGATCGATGAGATCGCCGAGCTGCTTCATCAGCTTTGGCACGCCACCGGCGTGATGGAAATGCTCCATGTAGTGATCGCCGGACGGCTTGAGATCGACCAGCACCGGCACCTCGCGACCGATGCTGTCGAATGCATCGAGGTCGATTTTATGCGGCGTCCGGCCGGCGATGGCGGTGAGATGCACGAGCCCGTTGGTCGAGCCGCCGATCGCCTGCAGCACCACCTGCGCATTCCGGAACGCCGCAGGGGTCAGCAGTTCGCTCGGCTTCGGTCCCTTCACCTTGGCCATCTCGGCCGCGACCCGGCCGCTGGCCTCGGCCGAGCGGAAGCGCTCGGCATGCGGCGCCGGGATGGTCGCGCTCATCGGCAAGGACAGTCCGAGCGCCTCGGTGATGCAGGCCATTGTCGAGGCCGTGCCCATCACCATGCAGGTGCCGACCGAAGGAGCGAGCCGGCCGTTGACTGCGTCGATCTCGCTGCCGTCCATCTCACCGGCGCGATACTTCGCCCAGAGACGTCGGCAGTCGGTGCAGGCGCCGAGCACCTCGCCCTTGTGATGCCCGACCACCATCGGCCCGACCGGAATGACCACCGTCGGCAGATCGGCCGACACCGCAGCCATGATCTGCGCGGGCAGGGTCTTGTCGCAGCCGCCGATAACCACCACCGCATCCATCGGCTGCGCGCGGATCATCTCCTCGGTTTCCATCGCCATCAGATTGCGCAGATACATCGAGGTCGGATGCGCAAAACTCTCGGCGATCGAGATGGTCGGAAACACGAACGGCATCGCGCCCGACAGCATGACGCCGCGCTTCACCGCCTCCAGGATCTGCGGCACGTTGCCGTGGCACGGATTGTAGTCGCTGTAGGTGTTGGTGATGCCGACGATCGGGCGATCGAGCGCGTCGTCCGAATAGCCGGCCGCCTTGATGAAGGCCTTGCGCAGGAACAGCGAGAAGCCGGCATCGCCGTAAGCGGTCAGTCCCTTGCGCAATCCATCGGTCATGGTCTTCTCTTCTTTCATTCTCAACGTCATTCCGGGGCGCGCGAAGCGCGAACCCGGAATCCAGACATTGTCTTGCGCTCTCACATCGAGATTCCGGGTTCGCGTCCTGCGGACGCGCCCCGGAATGACGAGGTCGGATCAACCCCAGTCGATGATCCGGCTGGTGTCGCCGTCGAACTCAGTGGTGCAGAACGCGCCGCCCTGGAAATAGTCGCCGATCGGATCGGCGGGCAGCTTGGCCTGCTCGGCCAAGGCGTGCTCACGGAAATCCTCCGCGCGGCCGGTCGGGCGATAGCCGAGGTCATAGGCACGCTGGTTGTCCCACCAGGCGCGCTCGTTCAGCGATGCGCCATAGAGCACTTCAAAATGGATGTCGGGATGCTCGAGGCCGATGCGGCAAAGTTGCACCAGATCTTCCGGCTTGAGCCAGATCGACAGCCGGCGCTTGTCGAGCGGCTTGTCGCCAAAATTGCCGATGCGGATGCAGGTCACCTTCAGCCCATGCTTGTCGGCATAGAGCGAGCCGAGCGCCTCACCGAACACCTTGCTGACGCCGTAGCGGCCGTCGGGACGCGGCTGCACGTCATTGTCGATCTTGCGGTGACGGGGATAGAAGCCGACCGCATGGTTCGACGAGGCGAACACCACGCGCTTGACGCCCTTGCGGCGGGCCGCCTCGAACAGGTTGTAGCCGCCGATGATGTTGGCCTGCAGGATGTCGTTCCACGGTCCCTCGACCGAATAGCCGCCGAAATGGATGATGCCGTCGACGCCTTCGCACAGCGCCTCGACCTGGGCGAGGTCGGCAAGATTGGCCGCCTTGAAGGTCTCCTGGCTGGAAAGATCGGCAGGCGGTTTCAGGTCGCTGAGCAGAAGGTCCGGATAGATCGGCGGCAGCAGCTTCCGCAAGGAAGTGCCGATTCCACCGCTCGCACCGGTCATCAAGATACGTGGCATTTCATCCCTCGTGTTGGGTCCGCAGGTTTGCGGTTGTGGCGAGCCAATGATAGCAGAGATCGCAACCGCGCAATAACAGGACCGGCCAAATGTCCGACGGAAACGCTCACGCGCAGGGCTGGCGCCCTGCCACCTTCTATCCCGATCCGGCGATCCAGGCGCTGGATCCGCGCTTCGAGAAATACTGGCTCAAGCTCTCCGCGGTCGAGCGGCTCGCCACGGGGCTGCGCTGGGCCGAGGGGCCGGTGTGGTTCGGCGACGGGCGCTATCTGCTGTGCAGCGATATCCCCAACCAGCGCATCCTCAAATGGGAGGAGGAAAGCGGCGCGGTCTCGGTGTTTCGCAAGCCCTCCAATTTCGCCAATGGCAACACCCGGGATCGCCAGGGCCGTCTCGTCACCTGCGAGCACGGTGGCCGCCGCGTCACGCGGACCGAGTATGACGGCTCCATCACCGTGCTGATCGACTCCTTCGACGGCAAGCGGCTGAACTCGCCAAACGACGTCGTCGTCAAATCGGACGACTCGATCTGGTTCACAGATCCGACCTTCGGCCTGCTCGGCAATTACGAGGGCTACAAGGCCGAGTCCGAGATCGACGCCAACGTGTACCGGATCGACGCGGCCACGGGCCGGGCGACCATCGTCGCCGAGGGCGTGCTGGGACCGAACGGGCTGTGCTTCTCGCCCGATGAATCCATCCTCTACATCGTCGAATCCCGCGGCGTACCGAACCGCAAGATCCTCGCCTATGACGTCTCCGCCGATGGCAGCAAGCTCGCCAACAAGCGCGTCCACATCGATGCCGGTCCGGGCACGCCGGACGGCATGCGCTGCGACGTCGACGGCAATCTCTGGTGCGGCTGGGGGATGGGCTCGCCCGAGCTCGATGGCGTCATGGTGTTCGCACCCGACGGCGCCCCGATCGGCCGCATCGCCTTGCCCGAGCGCTGCGCCAACCTCTGCTTTGGCGGCCTCAAGCGCAACCGCCTGTTCATGGCCGCCAGCCAGTCGATCTACGCGCTCTACGTCAACACGCAGGGCGCGCTGGGGGGATAATTGGCCGTCATTGCGAGGAGCGAAGCGACGAAGCAATCCAGACTTCCTTCCCGGCCCCTGGATTGCTTCGCTGCGCTCGCAATGACGGAGACCAATCAAGCCGCGTTGTAGCCCGCGATGGCCTTGACCTCGAGATACTCCTCGAGACCGAACCGGCCCCATTCGCGGCCGTTGCCGGACTGCTTGTAGCCACCGAACGGCGCGGTGCGGTCGTTCGGGACACCCTGCAGGTTGACGTTGCCGGCGCGGATCTTGCGGCCGACCTCGCGGGCCTTCTCGATCGTCGGGGCCGTGACATAGCCGGCAAGACCATAGGGCGTGTCGTTGGCGATACGCACCGCCTCGTTCTCGTCCTTGGCGCCGATGATCACGAGCACTGGTCCAAAGATTTCCTCGCGCGAGATCGTCATCTCAGGCTTGACGTCGGCGAAGATGGTCGGCCGCACATAGAAGCCCTTGTTGACGCCCTCCGGCAGGCCCGGGCCGCCGGCGACGAGGGTCGCGCCCTCCTCGATACCCTTATTGATGAGGGCCTGGATCTTGTCCCACTGGCCGCGATTGACGACCGGGCCGATCGTGGTGCCCTCGCCGCGCGGGTCACCCGCCTTGGTCTTGTCGGCGACGCCCTTCGCGATGGCAGCGACTTCCTTCATGCGCGCGGCCGGCACGATCATGCGCGACGGCGCGTTGCAGGACTGGCCGGAGTTGTTGAACATGTGCATGACGCCGCCGGTCACCGCCTTCACCAAGTCGGAGCCCTCCAGGATCACGTTCGGCGACTTGCCGCCGAGTTCCTGGCTGACGCGCTTCACGGTCGGCGCCGCGCGCTTGGCGACGTCGATGCCGGCGCGGGTCGATCCGGTGAACGAGATCATGTCGATGTCCGGATGCTCGCTCATCGCAGCGCCGACCTCCGGCCCGAGGCCGTTGATCAGGTTGAACACGCCCTTCGGCACGCCGGCTTCATGCAGGATCTCGGCGAAGATCAGCGCCGAGGTCGGAGTGAATTCCGACGGCTTCAGGATCATGGTGCAGCCCGCGGCCAGCGCCGGCGCGACCTTGCAGGCGATCTGGTTCAGCGGCCAGTTCCAGGGCGTGATCATGCCGACCACGCCGACCGGCTCGCGCACCACGACGGATGCCGGCAGCGTCTCCTCGAACTCGTACTTCTTCAGCACGTCGAGCGTCGACATCAGATGGCCGAGGCCGGCGCCGGCCTGCAGCTTCTCCGCCATCGGCAGCGGCGCGCCCATCTCGTCGGAGACGGCGGCGCCGATCTCCTTCATGCGGCCCTTGTAGATCGTGATGATCTTCTCGAGCAGCGCGACGCGCTCCTCGCGCGAGGTCTGTGAGAAGGTCTCGAAGGCGCGCTTGGCGGCGGCGACGGCCTTGTCGACATCGGCCTTGGAGCCCAGCGCAACCTCGTACATCGCCTCCTCGGTCGCCGGATTGATGACCTGGGTGGACTTCTTGACGACCGGATCGACCCAGGCGCCGTCGATGTAGAATTGCAGGCGATTGACCATCGGAAAACCTCTTCACGTGGAAGCATCTGGAGGGGGCGGCAGCACGCGGCCGGCATCCTGGCACGCGCGATCCGCGGGATGAACCCGCCACATGCGGGGACCGGGGTTGCGTCCCGCGGATATAGGAGCAAGGCCGCGACCGGCGCAAGCCGACCGGCCTGCGTTTCGTCGCCGCTCCATTTTGCATCGCAGCAACCGCGTGTCCCCTTCGCCCCCTCCAGATCGCCATCATTCCGGATGGCAGAATTCCCGCCGTCGAAGATTCATTTCCAAGATGTGAACTGCTTCACATCGCCGTTCGATCGCTCTGGCTAATCTCCTCTTCATAGACATCCCGGCATCTCGAAAGGACGCCGGATAAGATTTCAGAACCGATATTTTCGCCAGTTCTTATTGCGCAGCCTTTCAGTACGTAGACATTTGATCCAAGTTGCGACGCCGTCTCCTTCATCCAGGTGAGGGAGACGGCGTCCCCGTTTTTGGCCCGCCCTCACACTGCCATCTTGCGATGCCGCACCGGCGCGCCAGTGAGGCTCTCGGCCGCATCGATGATCGCGTTGGCGTCCATCCCATTGTGGCGATAGAGGTCGTCGATCGTCCCGGTCTGGCCGAATTTCTCAACCCCCAGCGCCTCGACGCGATGGCCGCGCACCGAGCCGAGCCAGCCGAGCGTCGCCGGATGGCCGTCGATCACGGTGACGATGCCGCAATCGCGCGGCAGCAGCGCCAGCAGTTGTTCGATGTGGCTGAGATGTTGCACGCCGCGCCGATGCCGCCGCAGGCTGCGCGCCGCCGTCCATCCGGCATGCAGCCGGTCCGCCGAGGTGATCGCGAGCAGGCCGACGTCGCGGCGGGACTCGCCGATCAAGCCGGTGGCCTCGATCGCCTCCGGCGCGACCGCGCCGGTATAGGCGACGATCACCTCGGCATTCGGTCCCGGCTTGCGCAGCCAATAGGCGCCGGCGGCGATGTCGGATTCCAGCTCCGGCGTCATGATCCGCTGCGGCTGATCGATGGTGCGCGTCGACAGCCGCAGATAGAGCGAGCCGCCCTCGCCTGCCTCGCGCTGCATGTGGGCAAAGCCCCATTTCATGATCGCGGCGAGCTCGTCGACGAAGGCCGGCTCGAACGACGACAGCCCGTCTTGCGCCATGCCGATCAACGGTGTCGTGATCGACTGATGCGCGCCGCCCTCCGGCGCCAAGGTCACGCCCGACGGCGTGGCCGCCACCATGAAACGCGCATCCTGATAGCAGGCGTAGTTCAGCGCATCGAGGCCGCGCTCGATGAAGGGATCGTACAAGGTGACCACCGGCAGCAGCCGCGCGCCGTTGATGGCGTGCGACAGGCCAAGCGCCGAGGCCATGATGAACAGGTTCATCTCGGCGATCCCCAGCTCGATATGCTGGCCCTTCGGCGAGGCCGCCCAATTGAAGGTCGACGGGATCTTCTCGCTGCGGAACAAATCCGCCTTCTCCGCGCGGGCGAACAGGCCACGGCGGTTGACCCAGGCGCCAAGATTGGTCGAGACGGTGACGTCGGGCGACGAGGTCACGATGCGCGAGGCCAGCGCGGTGTCGCTGCGGGCGAGATCGTTGAGGATCAGGCCAAAGCCCTGCTGCGTCGACATCTGCGCCGCCGCGGTGAAGGTCAGCCGCTCCGGCACGTCGAACACCGCATCATCGAGCCGGCGGCCATCGCGATTGAACGGCACCGACGCGAGGAACGACTCCAGCGTCGAAGCATCCTGCGTCAGTCCCTCGAACTTGTCCCACTCATGGCCCGGGCGAATGTTCTGCTGCGCGCGCCACTTCTCCATCTGGGCGACGGTCATCAGGCCGGCGTGATTGTCCTTGTGGCCCTGGAACGGCAGGCCGACGCCCTTGATGGTATAGGCGATGAAGCACACCGGGCGGTCGTGGTCGATGGACTCGAAGGCATCAAGCATGCTGGCCATGTCGTGGCCGCCGAGATTGCTCATCAGCGCCAGCAACTCGTCGTCGGTGCGCTTGTCGAGCAGCCGGGTCACGTCGCCCTGATCGCCGATCTCGTCCTGGATGTGCTTGCGGAAGGCAGCCCCACCCTGGAAGCACAGCGCCGCATAGAGCGCGTTCGGGCAGTTATCGATCCAGCGCCGCAGCGCCTCGCCGCCGGGTTCGGCAAACGCCTCGCGCATCAGCCGGCCGTATTTCACGATCACCACGTCCCAACCGAAATTGCGGAACATGGTTTCGAACTTCTCCCACAGGCCCTCGCGCACGACGGCGTCCAGGCTCTGGCGGTTGTAGTCGACGATCCACCAGGTGTTGCGCAGGCCGTGCTTCCAGCCTTCGGCCAGCGCCTCGAAGATATTGCCCTCGTCCATCTCGGCATCGCCGACCAGCGCGATCATGCGGCCCTCGCGGCGGTCCTTCATCCAGCCATGCGCGTGCACGTAGTCCTGCACCAGCGAGGAGAACAAAGTCTGCGCGACGCCGAGGCCGACCGAGCCGGTCGAGAAGTCGACATCGTCGACATCCTTGGTGCGCGACGGATAGGATTGCGCGCCCTTGAAGCCACGGAAATTCTCCAGCTTCTCGCGCGTCTGCCGGCCGAACAGATATTGGATGGCGTGGAACACCGGGCTCGCATGCGGCTTCACCGCAACCCGGTCCTCCGGACGCAGCACCGAGAAGTACAGCGCCGACATGATGGTGGCGAGCGAGGCGGAGGAGGCCTGGTGGCCGCCGACCTTCAGGCCGTCGGTGTTCGGCCGGATGTGGTTGGCGTGGTGGATGGTCCAGGACGACAGCCACAGCGCCTTGCGGGTCAGCGCGTTCAGGATGTCGAGACGGTCTGACGATGCGGATGGCGTGGCCATGGCGCGCTGCTCCCCGGGGCCTTGTTGGATTCGCCGATTTTAATCCTGTCGCACCGGCCATAATTCTCAATTTTTCGCGTGCAGTTGCCGATTGTTGAGATATTTTCCCATTCAGAATCCACTTTGAGCGATTTTATCCCAATGCCTGACCTCGACGCCATCGACCGCAAGATCCTCGGCCATCTCCAGGCCGATGGCCGCATCACCATGCAGGAGCTCGCCGACAAGGTCGGGCTGTCGGTCTCGCCCTGCCACCGCCGCGTCAAGCTCTTGGAGGAGCGCGGCGTCATCACCCGCTATCTCGCGACCGTCGACCAGAAGGCGCTCGGGCTGCACGTTTCGGTCTTCATCTCCATCAAGCTGGCGCGGCAGAAGGAGGAGGATTTGAAGCGGTTCGAAAAGGCGATCTCGGCCTGGCCCGAGGTGCTGGAGTGCTATCTGATGACGGGCAATCGCGACTATCTCCTGCGCGTGGTCGCGGCCGATCTCTCCTCTTATGAAGCGTTCCTGAAAACCAAGCTGACGAGGCTCGACGGCATCGCCTCGATCGAGTCGAGCTTTGCGCTGAGCCAGGTGAAGTACTCCATCGCATTGCCGGTGTGAGGCAGGCCATCGCCACGACCTCAGCTGTCGTCCCTGCGAACGCAGGGACCCATACTCCGCGGCAGACGTTGCGAAGAACGACTGGTCCAACATCGTGCGCAACAACATCTCCCTGGGGTTATGGGTCCCGGATCTGCGCGTGCTGCGCGCGCTTGTCCGGGACGACAGCGGAGAGCCAAGCGAGACTTTCGGCCATCTCTGGCGCTCGGCCATGAGAGACCTCGCATGAGCCCCTCTCCCTGCGCCGTCATTCCGGGGCGCCCGCAGGGCGAGCCCGGAATCCATAACCACGATCGTGCGTATGGATTCCGGGCCCGCGCCGCTGCGCGACGCGTCCCGGAATGACGACCCTTGTTGTGTCATCGGGTTTGCCACAATCATGAGTCCAGGACCGACCGGGATGGTCACATGCGTTCTTACTCCCGCGGCGCGTTGCGCCCGGGTCATGCTGATCTCATCGCCCTCATAACAGAGGGCGCAGGGAAGGCCGGGCGCTGGCCGCGCCCGTGGCCCGCCTGCGGAAAAAATGCAGGCGGCAGGTACCACAGGTCTGGCCGAAAACACCCGGCCTTCCCTGCGCGATGGTTTTGACGGCTGCTTCGCGTTCTCCCCGGTGCGCCGGCTTTTGGCCACCGTGCGCGACGACGCGCTGTCCGCGCGCCGCCGCGGCGACACCAGCATCGGGGTGCCAGGACCGCGCGACTTGACCGTGCGTGCATCATTGTTCGTCGGCGCGAATGATCACGCTGCAACGACACACGCCCATCGCATTCCGCTGCCGACGTCCATGACGACCGCGATACGTCCCCTCCGACGCAACGGAAGGGGCTGGACTGTAATGCTGATTATACGAAATCGGCAAGCGATTTATTTTTTGCCTGACGGCTGGACAGGATTTTAGCGCGCGATCTGATTTGCCCGTCGGGTCGTTATGGCAGCGTCGAAATCATCTGCGCACTGCCCTGATCACGCCCGAACTACGTCACAGCCGAGGCTGTCATTGATCCAGATCAAACGATCTGGAAAAACTGCTCCAGCCCCCGATCAAATCCTTGATGTTCCTCGATTTGATCCAGATCAAACGGCCGCAGGCCGACCGCAGCATGGCCCAGGGACGTCCATATTGGCCGTCAAAAAGCGCCACATCTCGCCGTCAGATTCTGCGTCACAGCATGCGCTGCGACACGAAGTCACAGGGATTGCGGGACTAACAACTCCGCGCCTGTGAACGTGACGTCGGCGCGATCGTGAAGACCAACTCGCGTCCTGGAAAGCAATGCAGAACAACAGCGCTCAACGTTCGCCCCGACACGACTACGCTTCGCAACATCGAGATGCCCGGCCGCTCGCGCACGTGGCGGTGAAGGTGGCCCCCGCCAGATATCAGCCGGCCGCACAGGCCGGCAGCCGCAGCACCGGACGGGCCGAGCGGCGATTCTGGCTGACGATGCAGACGGTCATGCTGGTCGTCGGCGTGCTGCTGGTGAATCTGCTGCTGTTCTTCCCTCCCCTCGGCATCGCCCTGATGTGGAATCTCCTGATTCCGATCGCGCCCGCGCTGGTGACGATCTCGCCCGGCCTGTGGCGCAACATCTGTCCAATGGCGACCTTCCATCTGTTGCCCAACAAGATGGGCATCTCGCAGAACATCCGGATGCCGGAATGGGGCGCGGCGACGCTCGCGGTGATCAGCGTGACCTTGCTGTTCATCGTCGTGCCGATGCGACGAATCGGACTCAATGTCGACGGTCCGCTGACGGCGGTCATGCTGCTGTCGGCCGCGGTCATGGCGTTCGCGATGGGCTCTGTGTTCGAAATGCGCTCGGGCTGGTGCACCTCGCTGTGTCCGATCCACCCCGTCGAGCGGCTCTACGGCACCAACCCTGCCCTGACCTTCAAGAATGCCCGCTGCAACATCTGCGAGGCCTGCAGCAATCCGTGTCCCGACTCCACGCCCGAACTGACGCCGACGGCGGGCGTGCCCACCAAAGTCCAGCAGTTCCTCGGCAACTTCCTCATCGGCAGCTTCCCCGGCTTCGTCTGGGGCTGGTATCAAGTGCCGGACTATCCGCCGCAGCAGGTCGACCAGGCCGCGATCATCACCGCCTATGTGTGGCCGCTGGGCGCCGCGCTCGTCAGCTACGTCGTCTTCAGGATCGGCGAGCATATCCTGCGCTACAGGCCCGCCGCCCGCACCCGGATGCATCGCATCTTCGCGGCGGCCGCGATCAGCACCTACTACTGGTATCGCCTGCCCGGCCCGGCATCCTTGCTGCCGGACTGGTTTCCGCTGGTCTCGCATCTCATCACGACGCCGTTCTTCTTCTGGTTCCTGGTGCTGCGTTCGCCGAAGGTGAGCTGGCTGAAGCGGCCGGTGATGGCGTCGAACTACTGGTCGAGCCGGTTCGAGAGCACCGCCAACAAGAATCTCATCCGCGTGTCGCCCGGCAAGGCGTGAATCCCCGCGGTCTCATCCCACCATCGTCACAGCGTATCCGATCGAGGAGTGAACCATGTCGAACTTCAGGACCGTCACCGTCAAGGGCCGCCAGTTCCGCGTCCGCGCGGGTGACGTGCTGCTCGATGGCGCGCTCGCCAACGGCGTCGAGATTCCGTTCGACTGTCGCGCCGGCACCTGCGGCACCTGCATGGTTCACGTCTCCAAGGGCCAGACGGTGTGCGGCGAGACGCATACGCAGGGCATGATCTACGCCTGCCAGGCGCGCGTCGTCTCCGATCTCGACGTCGAGCTGGAGGACGTGCCGGAAATCGACACCAGCAAGGCGCGGCTGGTCGGCCTGCGCGAGGTCGCGCCCGACATCATGGAGCTGATGATCGCCCCGGAGAAGAGCATCAGCTATCTGCCCGGGCAGTACTTCAAGTTCACCTTCAACGGCTATCCGGCACGCGCCTACAGCCCGACGGCGTCGTTCGACGGCCGCATCGGCGGCCGCGTCATCCATCTCAACATCAAGCGCGTGCGTGGCGGCCGCGTCACGACCGCGCTCGGCAGCGGCATCCGTCCCGGCCATCGGCTGCGCATCCAGGGGCCGTATGGGCATGCGTTCCTGCGCCCTGGCGGCACCGGCCGTCTCGTCCTCGCCGGCAGCGGCACCGGCTTCGCGCCGATCTGGGCGATCGCCGCGATGGCGCTGCGCGAGTCCCGCAACCGGCCGATGGTGATCATTGCCGGCGCCAAGAAGCTGCCGCAGCTCTACATGACGCCGATCCTGGCGCAATTGGCGCGGCTGCCGAACGTCACGATCATCCCGACGGTCGAGGAAGGTCCGGTCAATCATCCCTCGATCCGCACCGGACGGATCGAGCCGCACATGCCGACGCTGACGGCCTCCGACGTCGTCTATGCCTGCGGCTCGCCGCGCATGGTGACCGCGCTCGCCGGGATGGTCGAGAAGGCCGGCGCGACGTTCTATGCCGACCCGTTCGATTCCGCGCCACCGGAAGCGCCATCTGGCCTGATCGGGCGCATCAAGACGCTCGTGGCGCGACGTCCGCCCGAGCCTGAGCCGGGCCGTGACGGCGGCAGGGGGCGTGACGCGTCGCTCGATCCGTTCGAGCGGGCGCTGTCGCTGGTGCCGAAGGATCCGATCGACGATGATCTGGGCCTGCGCCGGTCGGAGCCACGGCGCAGCACGGCCGCCGAACGCGACCACGCGCTGTCGCTGGTGCGCGAGCGCGCGCTGGGCGACGCCTCATCGCTGCAGGAGCGTCCGCGCCGCGCCGCCAGCCAGATGGCCTCGGGGCACGTGTGAGGTGACGCAGGAGCCCCCCAGTCTCTTCGTCACTCCGGGGCGCTCGCGAAGCGAGCGAGCCCGGAGTCCATAACCACCAGCCTGCGTGATGGAGCGCGATCGTAACTCAGGCCGTCTGCCTCACGAGCGCTGCGGCGTATGGATACCGGGTTCGCGCTGTCGCGCGCCCCGGAATGACATCGTGGGTGTGGAGGCTGCGTGCCTCAGATCAGCTTGCGCCGCGCCAGGCTCCGCATCAGCGCACCCACGCCGAAGGTCCACGGCTCGCATTCGTCGCTATTGCGCATACGGTTGACGAGACGGCCGAGTTGGGGCGCCGAGATGGTGACGATGTCGTCGCGCTTGTGGGTGAACCCCTGGCCCGGCGCGTCGCGATCCTTGACGGGTGCGAACATCGTGCCGAGGAACAGCGCGAAGCCGTCGGGATATTGATGCACGGCACCGATGGTCTGGGCGACGAGGTCGGTCGGATCGCGGCTGATCTTGCTGATGGAGGAATGGCCGTCGAGCACGAAGCCGTCGCTGCCGGTCACGTTCAGCGCCACGTCCATCTTGCGGACGTCATCCAGCGTGAAGGTCTTGTCGAACAGGCGCAGCAAGGGGCCGATGGCGCAGGAGGCGTTGTTGTCCTTGGCTTTCGACAGCAGCAGCGCCGAGCGGCCCTCGAAGTCGCGCAGGTTGACGTCATTGCCGAGCATGGCGCCGACGATCCGGCCGCGGCTCGACACCGCCAGCACGACCTCCGGCTCCGGATTGTTCCAGGTCGATTTCGGATGCAGCCCGGCATCCATGCCGGTCCCCACCGACGACAAAGTCGGCGCCTTGGTGAAGACCTCGGCATCGGGGCCGATGCCGACCTCGAGATATTGGCTCCAGGCGTTCTGCTCGATCAGCACCTGCTTGAGGTGCATCGCCTGGTCGGAGCCGGGCTTGAGCTTGGAGAAATCGTCGCCGACCAGACGCACCACCTCTTTCCGGATCGCCTCGGCCGAGGCCGGATTGCCGCGCGCCCGCTCCTCGATGACGCGCTCCAGCATCGAGATCGCGAAGGTGACGCCGGCCGCCTTCAGGACCTGCAGGTCGACCGGCGCCAGCAGCCACGGCTTGGCCGGATCGCGGCGATCCGGCGGGGTGTTGGCGAGGATGGCGGCGAGGTCGCCGATGCGCTGCCCGCCCATGCCGCGCAGCGCCGTCGCCGGATCATCCTGCTCGCACAGCGCGCTGACGGTGGGGAAAGCCGAGGTGACGTCATAAACACCGTCATCGCGCACCGCGACCACGGCCGGTCCGTCCACGTCAGGGCGCCAGACCCGGCCAACCAGCGTGCCGCTGGTGCCGTCGTCGGGCAGGACGGTCTCGGGCGTCAGGTTGATCATGGCGTCGTGCTCCCTGTTGTTCTTGTTGCTCAGCGCACCCCTAGCATCGGTGCACGCCGGCTCCAAGCCACACGACGTCGCGCAATCACCAACTGTAGCGCACCACGCCCTTGCCGGCGTAGGAGCGGCTGATGGACGAGAACTCGCCTTCGAAGGTCGCGGCCGCCGACCAGCCGTTGCGCCAGGCGACTTCGGCCGAGGCGGTGGTGAGCGCGAGGTCGCGCGACTGCGCGGCGCCGTTGACGACGAAGCTCGTGCCCGGCAGCGCCTGGAAGCCCGCGGTCATGGTGCGATCGGGGTTGAAATTGTGCGCCCAGGCGGCGCGGCCGCGCAGCGACAGCACGCCGTCGGCGAGCGCAAACGACCGGTCGACGCGCGCGCCGAGCTCGGTGCGCGCATCCGTCACGGTCTTGCCGGCATAGCTCAGCGCGAAGGTGCCCGCGCCGGAGAGCACCTGCTCGGCATAGGACGGCAGCACGTAAGCCGTCGCCTGGCCGCCGAGATAGGGCGTGATCCCGCCCCACGGCGTGGCATAGCGGCGGCCGGCCTCGAGGCGGGCCGAATAGGCCGACGCATCGAAGCGGGCGCGGAGCTGGTCGACGCCGGCGACGGTCACGGTGCGGTCGGTGGTCACGTCGTGCCAGCCATAGGCGAGCGCCGCGGAGAGATAGTCCGGACCACTGCGATAGCGGGCGAAGGCGCCGGCCTGGAACAGGTCGGAGCGGCCGCTGCCGCCGCCATTGACGCCGAAGCTGGTGCCGCCGCCCGACAGCGCGAAGCCGGCCAGCCAGTTCGGCGACACGATGTAATCGGCGCCCGCGGCGAAGCCGACCTCGCGGATGGTGGCGTTGTTCGAGCCGAGCGCGGCATTGCCGTCGGCGAACGAACCGCCACCAAACGGCGCCGCCCAGGTGCTCCAGCGCTCATCGAAGCGCTGGGCCGGTGTGGCCTTCACCGGCATGCGCGCGAAGGCATCGCGAGGCGAAGCGCCCTGCCCTGCGTCGGCGAACGCCGCTGCCGGACTAGATGCGTTCGCGCTGCGCCCGGCGACAAAGGGATCGGTCATCAGGCCAAGGAAGATCTTCATCGAGTCGAACATCGCCTGCTGCGAGGCGGTGGCGATCTCGCCGGACGCCTGCGTCAGGCCGGCTGGGGTCAGCGCGCCGAAAGCGAGCGGGATGCCGCCGGTGCGGTTGAAATAGCCGGTCGTGGTATCCGTGACGTTCTGCTGGTTGGTGTTGGTCCCGGCCGTGCCGAGCGTCAGGTTCAGATAGACCTTGTTGGCGTCGTAGCTCAGGCTCGAAGAGAAGTTGGCTGGCAGGTTGGTGTTGATCAGCGTGTTGAAGGTGCCGCTGATGCCGCCGGCGGCGTTGACGATCGTGTACTGCTTGTTGACATAGCTGCCGGGCGCGAAACTCGCCTGCACGGTCGCGCCGCCGAGCGTCGCGGTGCCCGTCACGTTGACCCGGTCGGCATTGGCCGGCGACACCTCGACCATGTAGCTCGCGGCCGCCGTGAACACGAGGCTGCCCTGCACGGTGAGCAGCCCGATCGAATTGCCCGGCGCGAGCGCGCCGCCATTGACCAGCGTGCTGCCGACGATGCCGTTGCCGCCGAGCGTCCCGCCGGCATTCACGGTGACGCTGCTGCCGGCGATGGCGCCGTTGACGGCGAGGATGCCGCCATCGACCGTGGTCGTGCCGGTGTAAGTGTTGATGCCGGACAATGTCAGCTTGCCGCTGCCGACCTTGGTCAGCGAGCCTGGGCCGATGGTGCCGCACCCGCAAGGATCGGTGTCGCCGATCACGCCGGAGACCTCGGTGGAGAGATTGTTGCCGCCGACCACCAGTGTGTTGAAGGCGCCGATGTAGTAGTTGCCGGAGCCCGCCAGCGAGCCGGCGGTGATGCGGCCGTCGCCATTGACACCCATGCTACCGGAGAAATCGACCACGCCGGTGCCATTGGTGACGAACTGGGCGGTGCCGCCGGTCGTATTGTCGAGGAAGCGGGTGCGGCCGCCATCATTGGTGATGATCGTGGCGGAGCCGGCGCTGGCGTGATCGAAGAACAGCGTCGATCCGCCGTCATTGGTGGTGACGGTCGCGTTCGCCGCGGTGGAATGGGCGTTGAACTGGACCTGGCCGTTCATGTTGTTGATGATGGTGGCATTGCCGGCCGACGGGGTGTCGCTGCCGAAGCCGATCCCGAACATCACGTACGAATTGCCGCCATTGGTGATGACCGCATTGGCGGCCGTGGCGGCATTGACGAACGCCAGCAGGCTGAACGTATCGTTCGTGATCGTCGCATTGCCGGCGCTGGTGTTGGCGTTGAACAGCGTGCGGCCCTGATGGTTGGTGATCACGGCGTTCCCCGCCGTGGCCGTGTCGGTGCCGCCGGCGACGCCGAACGCGGTCGTGGCGATCGACTGGTTCACGATCGTCATCGCACCGGCGGAGCTCGCGCCGAGGAAGTTGGTGGTGCCGCCGTTATTGGTGAGCGAGGTGATGCCGGAGGTGTCGGCCCTGACGATGTTGAAGATGCCGAAATTCGAAACGTCGCCGATGATGCGGGCGGTGTGGGTGGCGTCGCCGAGTTGCAGCGTCGCGACGCTGCCGATGAAGGTGCCGCCGGAATAGGAGTTGGTGCCGAGCAGGATGGTGGTGCTGTTGCCGAGCAGCTCGGCGCGCACGCCGGCAACGGTCTCGCCGAGATTGTTGCCGATCGTGATCGTCTGGCCGGAATTGGCGTTGTTGATGAAGCCCCAGCCGGAGCCGGCGACGCCGAAATTCACGTCGGCGCCGCCAATCGAATAGGACTGGGCGTTGCTGAGGAAGATCCAGGAATCCGGATTGATCGGCGCGGTGACCGTGATGGTCGATGCGCCGGTGGCGCCGAACAGCGCCTCCTGGCCGCTCGATGCCGGCGGCGCGCCGGCCGGCGGGCTCTCCCAGTTGGTCGAGAGATTGTAGTCGGAGGTCGCGGTGGACGAGCCGGTGCCGCCCCAGGTGTAGTCGGTCTGGGCCAGCGCCGACGTCGTCAGCCCGAGCCCACAGAGCCCGAGCATGAGCCCCAGCGCGCCCCACACGGCCCGCGCCGTCCGACACACCGCCGTTTCGACCCGCCTCCGCACGCAATCCCCCGATCTTGCTCTGCACCCGTGATGCAATCCAAGACCTAGCAGGCGCACGGCGCCCGCCGAGATCGACGGCGCTCCTGTTTCTTGTTTGAAATCAGTGCGTTACGCGTTTGATCGCAGGTGTAGCGGACACGCAACGCATCCACCCAAAAAGTCGCTCCCCGGTAATGGCCCGGGGGCGTGCGACCGATGGCTCACGGATTCGGCGAGCTCTCGCCGGCGACCTGGAGCAGTTGCGAGCGGCGGACGCGCTCGCGATGGGCGGTGTAGAGGCCGCTGGAGACGATGAAGGCGGCGCCGACGATGGTCCAGACGTCCGGCACCTCGCCGAACACCAGGAAGCCGAGGATGCTGACCCACAGGAGCTGGGTGTAGGAGAACGGCGCCAGCACCGAGGCGTCGGCATAGCGGAATGCCAGCACCACGATCCACTGCCCCATGGTCGAGGCGACGCCGACCAGCACGCCGAAGCCGATGTCCTGCCAGGACGGCGTGGTCCATACGAACGGCACGATTGCCGTGAGCACGCAGACGCCGGCAATCGAGGAATAGGTCATGATGGTGATGGCGTGCTCGCGGCCGCTCATCATCCGCGTCATGATCAGCGTGCAGGCCCAGGCGAACGCCGAGACGATCGGGAACAGCGCGGCAAGATGGAACGCGCCGGTGCCGGGGCGGAGGATGATCAGCACGCCGCACAGCCCGACCGCGGTTGCGACCCAGCGGCGCAGGCCGACCTTCTCGCTGAGGAAGATGATTGACAGCGCGGTGACGAACAGCGGCGCGACGAAGCCGGTCGCGGAGGCCTCGGCGATCGGCAGATAGCGTAAACCGGTGATGAACATCAGCGACGAGCCGAGCAGCGCAACGCCGCGCAGCAGCTGGAACTTGAGCTGCTCGGTGCGCATCGCGAACAGCGGCGAGCCCGGGATCATCGCCGGCACCATGATCGCTGCGAATACCACGAAGCGGATCCAGGTGATCTCGATCGAGGGCAGCGTCTTCGACAGATACTTCGCGGTGACGTCCGAGGTGCCGAGGAACACGGTCGACAGTAGGATCAGCGCGATGCCGCGGAACGGCCGGTCGGCGCGCGCGGGCGCGCGCTTGCGCGTGGCCTGCGGCTTCTCCTGCACGGATGTCGGCACGTCGTCGAGGCGCGCGGCGGCGGCCGCACTCGGTGGCGGGGTCACGGTCGAACTCGGAAGTTTGGAAACAGGACGATTCGGTGAGTGCCGACAAGACGCCAATCGCGACGCCGCGACAACCCATCGAAGCGGGCAGCACTTATGCGTTGCTACGCGCCGGGGTAGCAAACATCCGTAATTTTCCGTGATGCTGCATTACAGCATGGGCAGGCCACGCGGCTTCGGCCCGCGCGGAAAGGCGCGATCGATCGCGGCGATCTCGGCCGCGGTGAGCTCGATGTCGCCGGCCGCCGCATTCTGCTCGGCATGCTCGGGCCGCGACGCCTTGGGGATCGCGAACAGCGACGACGCCCGCGTCAGGAAGGCCAGCGCGACCTGGCGCGGCGTTGCACCATGCTGCTCCGCGATCCGCTGCAGCACCTCGCCGCCGGCGCCGCGGCGTTCCGGAAAGTCGTCATGGCCGAACGGCGAGTAGGCGACCACGGCAACACCATGCTGGCCGCACCACGGGATGACGGCATGCTCGATGGCGCGCTCCTGCAGATGATAGAGCACCTGGTTGCAGGCGATCTTGCCCTCGCCTGCGACCTCCAGCAGTTCGTCGAGATCGTCGACGTCGAAATTGCTGACGCCCCAGGACGCGATCTTGCCGGCCGCCTTGAGCTCCTCGAACGCCGCCACCGTCTCCGCGAGTGGATAGGAGCCCGGCCAGTGCAGGAGATAGCAGTCGAGCCGGTCGGTCTTCAGCCGCTGCAGCGAGCGCTCGCAGGCGGTGACGGTGCCCTTGCGCGAGGCGTTGCTCGGCAGCACCTTCGACACCAGGAACACCTCGTCGCGTCGGCCGGCGATGGCCTCGGCGATGACGAGCTCGGCATCGCCATACATCTCGGCGGTGTCGATGTGGCTCATGCCGAGATCCAGGCCGCGCCGCAGCGTGGCGATGGCGCGGCGGCGATCGGCGTGGTCGAGATACCAAGTGCCCTGCCCGATGACGGAGACGCCGCCGCCGCCGGTTCCGAATGTCTTGTGCTTCATGCGCGGGAGCATAGTGGATGAGGCGCACGGCGTCGATTGGGTGCCCTCCCTGCTCAAGGCATCTGACACGCTTCCACACCCACGTCATTCCGGGGCGACGCGTCAGCGTCGAACCCGGAATCCCGAGCTTGTCTTGCGCTGTTTCATTTCCACCATGTCGAGATTCCGGGTTCGAGGCCGTTGGCCTCGCCCCGGAACGACAGTGTTCTCGGCTAGCTCGCCGCCGCGATGGGCGGGGCGTCCGTGGCCGTCTGCGCGATCAGCCGCTTCATCTCCGGAATGCACGAGCCGCAATTGGTGCCGGCCTTGAGCTGCGCGCCGATGGCGGCGGGCGTGCGCGCACCTGCCGTGATCGCATCGCAGATGGTGTCGCGGCCGACGCCGAAGCAGGCGCAGACGATCGGGCCGCCGCCGACGCCGTCGGGCGCGCGGCCGGACAGCAGCGTGCGACGCTGGTCGTCGTCGAGGCGGTCGGCGGCGAACATCGTCTTCACGACGTTCCAGTCGCCAGCATCATGGCCGGGGCCGACGAACAAACAGGTTTCGATGCGATCGTCGGCGAACGACGCGGCGCGATAGACGCCGCCGCCGACATCCATGTAGTCCGTGACATCGTCGGTGGCGCGCGCCTTGAACCAGGCCGGCCAGCGCGACAGATCGCCGTTGTCGGCGAACAGATAGCCGAAGCCGCCCTGCACCGTCGCGCGCGCCCACCACAGGTTGGACGGCAGCGTGAGCTCGTTGCGCGACAGGATGAAGCCGCGGAATACGTACTCATAAGAACTGATCGCAGCCGGGGTCGCCTTGGCCTCGGGCTGGCCGGAGAACGGATCGGTGTAGGAGGCGACCAGCGCGCCGACGCGGCCATGCGATGAGTTGGTGGCGCTCCAATGGATCGGCGCGAACAGCATGCCGCGCTGCTGGCGCTCGCTGACGACGACCTTGAGGATGCACTGGCCGTGCTCGGTCGTGACCTTGGCGAAACCGTCATGCATCAGGCCATAGCGCAGCGCGTCATCCGGGTGCACCTCGACGAACGGCTCCGGCAGATGCGCTGATAGCCGCGGGCTCAAGCCGGTGCGCGTCATCGTGTGCCACTGGTCGCGGATGCGACCGGTGTTCAGGCGCAGCGGGCGGGCGGCGGTGGTCTCGCCGCGCAGCGCCGGCACCTCCGGCGCGACGAAGCGCGCTTTGCGATCGTTGGTGAAGAAGGCGCCTTCGGCGAAAAAGCGCGGCTCGGGCGGCCTGCCCGCGCGCGCCGGCCATTGCACCGGCGCCATCGCGTCGTATTCGTCGTCGGTGAGCGTCGCCAGCGCGCCGATGTCGAAGTCGCGCGTGCCGTCGTTCTCGAACGCCGACAACGCCGCGTGCTCGCGGAACACGTCCGCCGCAGAGTTGTAATTGAAGGCGCCCGCGTGGCCGAGCCGTTTGCCGACCTCGCTCAGGATCCACCAGTCCGGCATGGCCTCGCCGGCCGGCGCAAGGAAGGCGCGCTGGCGCGAGATGCGGCGCTCGGAGTTGGTGACCGTGCCCGATTTCTCGCCCCAGGCCTGCGCCGGCAGCAGCACGTGGACGCCAGCATCGACGGTGTCGTTGGAGCGGACGTTCTCGGACACGACGAGCAGCTCGAGCTTCTTGAGCGCGGCGCGGACCAGATCGGCGTCCGGCAGCGACACCGCGGGGTTGGTGCCGATCACCCACAGCGCCTTGATCTCGCCGCGCGCGATCGCCTCGAACATCTGCACCGCCTTGAGACCCTCATGGGTGGCGATGTCCTTGGCCTTCCAGAAGCGGCGGACGCGGTCGATGTCCGGCGGCGTGAAGCCCATGTGGGCCGCGAGCTGGTTGGCGAGCCCGCCGACCTCGCGGCCGCCCATCGCATTGGGTTGGCCGGTCAGCGAGAACGGCCCCATGCCCAGCTTGCCGATGCGCGCGGTCGCAAGATGGCAGTTGAGGATCGCGTTGACCTTGTCGGTGCCCTGCGCCGACTGGTTGACGCCCTGCGAATAGAGGGTGACGACCTTGGGAGTATCGCGGAACAGCTTGAAGAAGGCGGCGACGTCGACCTCGGACAGGCCGGTGGCGAGCGCGGTCGCCGCGGCGCTGCCGGCGAGGCTCCGGGCGCGGGCCAGGGTCTCGTCGAAGCCGCCGGTGTGAGCGTTGATGTAGTCGTGATCGAGCGCACCGCTGTCGGCGAGATGCACCAGCAGGCCGGAGAACAGCGCCGCATCCGCGCCGGGCTTCAATCCCAGGAACAGATCGGCTTCGCTCGACGTGTCGGTGCGACGTGGATCGATGACCACGAACCTGGCGCCGCGCGCCTGCTTGTTGGCCAGCATGCGCTGGTACAGCACCGGGTGGCACCAGGCGGCGTTGCTGCCGACGAAGACCAGCAGATCGGCCTGATCGAGATCCTCATAGGTGCCGGGCACGGTGTCGGCGCCGAAGGCACGGCGGTGGCCGGCGACCGACGAGGCCATGCACAGCCGCGAATTGGTGTCGACATTGGCCGAGCCGAGAAAGCCCTTCATCAGCTTGTTGGCGACGTAGTAGTCCTCGGTCAGCATCTGGCCGGAGAGATAGAACGCCACTGCATCCTCGCCGTCGCGGGCGACGATGTGCTTCAGCCGGGTCGCGACGTGATCGAGCGCATCGCTCCAGGCCACCCGCTGCATTCCGCCCTTGCAGCGGATCATCGGGTACAGCAGCCGGCTCTCCAGCCCGAGCGTCTCGCCGAGCGCCGAGCCCTTGGAGCAGAGCCGGCCGAGATTGGCCGGATGCGAAGGATCCCCGGAGATCGCCGCGCCGCCGCGACCGTCGGGCGTGGCGAGCACGCCGCAACCGACGCCACAATAAGGACAGGCGGTGCGCACCATCGGCAGCTTCGGATCGAGCGTCGTCATCGTCGTGCGTGGCCCCTTCTCACGCTGCCTGCGGCCGCGCCCCCGCGCGGCCGAACATCATCGCTGTCCGGATCGCTGCGACCGGTTCGCGGCTCCGGATCAGGTCGCGATACCACAACGCGTCCTGAGTCTCACCGATCAGCACGGCGCCGGTGAGGCGTCCCTCGGCGATGACGAGCTTCTTGTAGATGCCCCGCCTGGCGTCGTTGAGCACGATCGCCTCGCTGCCCTCGGCGCCCATGAAGTCGCCGGCCGAGAACACCGACACACCCGACACCTTCAGATTGGTCGAGACGACACTGCCGCCATAGGCCGCCTGGCGGCCGGCGAGATGCCGCGCCAGCACCCGCGCCTGCTCATAAGCAGGTTCGACCAGCCCATAACAAGTGCCACGGTGCTCGGCGCATTCGCCGAGCGCGAAAATGCCGGGCGCCGAGGTCTGCATCGCGTCGTCGACGACGATGCCGCGATTGACCGCGAGCCCCGCCTCCTTCGCCAGTGTCACATTCGGCCGGATGCCGGCCGCGAAGACCACGGCGTCGGTGGCAAGGCGCCGCCCATCGGCCAGCTCGACTCCTTCGACGCGACCATCGCCATGGATGGCCGCGGTGCTGGCATTGAGCAGAACCTCGATGCCCTTGCGCGCCACCAGCGACTTGAGCAACGCGGCGGCCGGCGCATCGAGCTGCCGCTCCATCAGCCGGTCCATCAGATGCAACAGCGTCACCCTGGCGCCGGCACGCGCCAGGCCATAGGCCGCTTCCAGCCCGAGCAGCCCGCCGCCGACGACCACCACGCACCCCTTCTTCGCCGCCAGCGCCAGAAGCACGTCCGTGTCCCGGCTGTCGCGGAATGTGTGCACACCCGGCAGATCGGCGCCCGGCACCGGCAGCCGCAGCGGCAGCGAGCCGGTGGCGAGGACCAGGCGCGAGAACGCCACGTTCTCGTCGTTCTCGATCCGCAGTTCGCGACGGCCGACATCGATGGCGGTGACGCGCGCACCGTATTTCAACGTTACCCCGCGCTCGCGCCACCAGGCCGCCGGCTTGAGCTCGATCTCGTGGGACGCGGCCTCGCCGGCCAGCACCGACGACAGCAGCACGCGGTTGTAGGCGAGCCGCGGCTCCTCGCCGATGACGGCGATCGCGTAGCGGCCGAGCGCAGTCTGCGACAATTCCTCGACCAGCTTTGCGGCAGCCATGCCGTTGCCGACGATGACGAGCGGTTCACTCAAAGCGCCTACTCCGCCGCCTGCGCCTTGCCATGGGCTTCCGCGATCATGTAGCCGGACAGCGTGCCGTAGGCCGCGGTCCAGGCATCGGCGACATCGGGCGTCCAGCCGTCGCCAAGTCCCTTCTCGAGGGTCCACAGCAGCGCGGCGCCGACCACCGGATAGTGCTCCGGCTTGGCGCCGTAATCGACGTGGCGCTTGGCGAGCGCGCTTGCCGCCGGCAGGATCGCGGGCAGATTCGTCAATCCATTGACGACGACCGCCAAGGTCGCCATCAGCTTCTTGCGCTGCTCGGTGAGATCGTCGGGAAACATCGCGCGCACCTGCGGCGCGACCTCGAACAGCCGATCGTAGAAGATGGTCGCGGCCTGATCGGAGATCGGCGCGACCCTGGCAAAGCTATTCTGAACCAATGCGATCTGAGACGGCGTCATGGGAAATCCTTATGATGGAAACGAGAACCCGTTAGTTGCCCGACGCGGAGAGCGGTTCGATGCGCTCTCCGCTTTCCAATCGTCACGCCGCCTCGACGTAGCGATGCCGCTCATACAGGAACTCCAGCACGCGCTGGCGACACTTGACGTAGGTGGCGTTGGTCGCCAGCTCGAGCCGCTTGCGCGGCCGCGGCAGGGCGACCTCGAGCACCTCGCCGATATGCGCGCTCGGGCCGTTGGTCATCATCACGATGCGGTCGGACAGCAGCACCGCCTCGTCGACATCGTGCGTGATCATCAGGATGGTATTGCCGAGCTTCTGGTGCAGCGCCATCACCGAGTCCTGCAGATGCGCCCGCGTCAGCGCGTCGAGCGCGCCGAACGGCTCGTCGAGCAGCAGCACTTTCGGCTCCATGGCGAGCGCACGGGCAATGCCGACGCGCTGCTTCATGCCGCCGGAGACCTCGTTGGGCCGCTTGTCCTTGGCATGGGCCATCTGCACCAGGTTCAGATTGTGCATGGTCCAGGCGTCGCGCTCGGCGCGGGTCTTGGTCTTGGCGAACACCTTGTCGACGCCGAGCCGCACGTTCTCGTAGACCGTCAGCCAGGGCAGCAGGCTGTGGTTCTGGAACACCACGGCGCGGTCGGGTCCCGGCGAATTGACTTCGCGCTCCTCCAGCAGCACGCCGCCGGTCGTGGCCGTGGTGAGCCCCGCAACGATGTTGAGCATCGTCGACTTGCCGCAGCCGGAATGGCCGATGATCGAGACGTATTCGCCCTTGTTGATCGAGAGGTTGATGTCCTTCAGCACTTCGGTGGTGGCGGTGCCGCGGGTGAAGGTCTTGTCGACGTGGTCGAGCTTCAGATAGGCCATGATCTCTACCTCTCAATTCGTCGCGGTGCCGCGGGTGACGATCTTGCCGACGACCGCAATCAGGCGGTCGAGCACGAAGCCGATGATGCCGACATAGAACAGCGCCAGGATGATCTCGCTGATATGCGAGGAATTCCACGCGTCCCAGATGAAGAAACCGATGCCGACGCCGCCGATCAGCATCTCGGCCGCGACGATCGCGAGCCACGACAGGCCGATGCCGATGCGCAGGCCGGTGAAGATGTAGGGCGCGGCCGCCGGAATCATGATCTTGGCGAAGAACTCCAGCGGATTGAGCTGCACCACCGCGGCGACGTTGCGATAGTCCTGCGGAATGTTGCGGATGCCGACCGCGGTGTTGATGATGATCGGCCATACCGAGGTGATGAAGATGACGAAGATCGCCGACGGCTGGCCGTCGCGGAACGCCGCCAGCGACAGCGGCAGCCAGGCGAGCGGCGGGATCGTGCGCAGCACCTGGAAGATCGGATCGAGGCCGCGCATGGCCCACACCGACTGGCCGATCAGCGTGCCGACACCGACGCCGACGACGGCAGCAATCGCGTAGCCGAAGGCGACGCGGCGCAGGCTGGCCTCGAGATGCCAGAACAGTCCCTTGTCGATGCCGCCATGATCGAAGAACGGATCGAAGATCAGCTCGCGGGTATCGCTGAACACCCGGGAGGGCGGCGGCAGCGCCGAGCCGGCCCGGCGGCAGACCAGCTCCCAAATCAGCAGGAACAGCGCCAGCACGATCAACGGCGGCACCACGCGCACCGCGGCCTCGCGGGCCATCTTTCCATAGCGTTCGGCTTTCGGCGCCTGCTTGGGCGTCATGGTCACGATGGACGCCGAGGTGGACGCCGCCGCGGTCGGCACGACCTGGGGAGCGCTATCGTTGGTCAACGCTGGCATGGACATCGGAAATCTTTCTCCGTGCAATGAGAGAGGCCGCGCGCCTTGCGCGCGCAGCGGGAGGTCCTGATCAGGCGTCGACGCGCTTGATCGACAGCGACTTCAGGTAGGCGGCGGGATCTTCCGGATCGAACACCTTGCCGTCGAAGAAGGTCTCCTTGCCGCGCGACTTGGAGGTCGGAATCTCGGCGGCTGCGACGTTCATCTCCTTGGCGGCCTCGCGCCAGATGTCCTCGCGGTTGACCTTGGCGATCAGCGACTTGGCGTCGAAGCCAGCCTCATACTTGCCCCACCGGATGTCCTCGGTGATGAACCAGAGATCGTGGCTCTGGAATGGATAGGACGCGAAGTCGCGCCAATACTTCATGATGTGCGGCGAGTTGTCGACGACCTTGCCGGTACCGTAGTCGAACTTGCCGGCCGTGCGTCCGGCGACGTCCTCGACCGGGCAATTCATCCACTGCCGCTTGGCCATGATGGTCGCAAGCTCCTGCTTGTTCTCCATCTTGTCGGCCCACTGCTGCGCTTCCATCACCGCCATCGTCAACGCTTTCGCGGCCTTCGGATATTTGTCGACAAAGGCGGCGCGCATCGCGAAGGATTTTTCGGGATGCTTGTTCCAGATCTCGCCCGTCGTGACGGCGGTGTAGCCGATACCCTGGTTGACGAGCTGCGCATTCCACGGCTCGCCGACGCAGAAGCAGTCCATGGTGCCGACCTTCATGTTGGCCACCATCTGCGGCGGCGGCACCACGATGGTCTCGATGTCCTTGTCGGGATCGATGCCGCCGGCGGCGAGCCAGTAGCGGATCCAGAGATCGTGGGTGCCGCCCGGGAAGGTCATCGCGGCCTTCACGGACTTGCCGGAGGCCTTCTTCTTCTCCAGCGCGGCTTTGAACGGCGCGGTATCGAGGCCGAGCTTGAGGTCCGCATATTCCTTGCCGACCGAGATGCACTGCGCATCGAGATTGAGCCGCGCCAGAATGTACATCGGCGTCGGCTGGTTGTTCTGCGTCACCTTGCCCGAGGAGATCAGGTACGGCATCGGGGTCAGGATGTGCGCGCCGTCGATGCCGTTGCCTTCAGAGCCGAGCACGAGATTGTCGCGCGTGGTGCCCCACGAGGCCTGCTTCTGTACGTCGACGTCGGGCATGCCGTATTTGGCGAAGATGCCCTTGTCCTTGGCCACGAACAGCGGACCGGCATCGCTGAGCGCGATGAAGCCGAGCTTGGCGCTGGCGACTTCCGGCCCCGCCCCCTGGGCGAACGCTCCGCCCGGCAAGTTCAGCTTCGCGGCTGCTAGCAGCGCAGCCGTGCCGGCGCCCGCCTTGAGAAGCTGACGACGGCTGAAGCCGTTGCGGCGAGCAGGATTGGCAGTCTTCGTCATGAGTGCTGTCGTCCTTTGTCTGAAGAGCGCTCGATGGGTGAAAAGGCCGTCCGTTGCGGGTCGCTGCGCCACGCACGAAGGCGCGTGTTCCGAGGTGGCCTCGGAAGGGGCAGCGTCACGATTCGGATGAGGATTGCGCGGACGGCATCGATGGCGTCGCGAATGCTCTTTCAAGCTTCGTGCCAACGCATCAATTTTGAATTTACAAGTAAATTCAATCGTTTAACTGCACACAGCAAATCCATCAGAGGCAGAAGGCCGCATCCAAAATTTGCGATTCGCCCACTTTGTGTGCGCCGCACACAAAGTGGGCATGGCGCGATTGTTCCATGAGCACCAGGGCAGCAAATCAGCCCTTTCAAGCAGCCGCGGCCCGGACGTCCAAACGTAATCGATTGAAATCGATGATCTTTTGATTGGCGTCAAAATTGGCACAGGCATTGCTTCGACGCCTACAAGTCAACGATGACTGCGGTTCGCCGGACTGTCGAGGCCGATGGCGCCTGATCTCCGGGACGGACGCGCGCTCGCGACCGGGGTCACCTCGGCGCGGTCGTCGTGACGCCCTTCCCCGCATTCGACATCCGATCCGCCTGCCCGTGGCGATGTCCCGCGAGAGCCAGAACCTCTCGCAAGGCAGCGCGCAATCTATTCCCGAGAGCAAACAAAGGACGTTTGAATGTCGTACCTCGCGCCTTCAGAATTCGTGACCAAGATGGTGGACGCAGGCGAGTCCAAGATCTTCATGTCGACCCGGGACACCGTCATCCGCGCCTACATGGCTGGCGCGATCCTGGCGCTCGCGGCCTGGTTTGCCGTCACCATCAATGTGAACACAGGCCAGCCGATCATCGGCGCGCTGTTGTTTCCGGTCGGCTTCTGCATGCTCTATTTGCTGGGCTTCGATCTGCTGACCGGCGTGTTCGTGCTGTCGCCGCTGGCGCTCATCGACAAGCGTCCGGGCGTGACCCTCGCGGGCGTGCTGCGCAACTGGGGCCTCGTCTTCATCGGCAATTTCGCCGGAGCACTGACCGTTGCCTTCATGATGGCATTCGTGACCACGTTCGGCTTCACGCAGGAGCCGGACAAGGTCGGCGCTGTCATCGGCAATATCGGTGAAGGCAGGACGCTCGGCTACGCGGCGCATGGCGCGGCCGGCATGGCGACGCTGTTCATCCGCGGCATGCTGTGCAACTGGATGGTCTCCACCGGCGTGGTCGGCGCGATGATCTCGACGACGGTCCCGGGCAAGGTGCTGGCGATGTGGATGCCGATCCTGGTGTTCTTCTACATGGTGTTCGAGCATTCGGTGGTGAACATGTTCCTGTTTCCGTCGGGGCTGATGCTCCATGCGAAGTTCTCGATCATGGACTACCTGATCTGGAACGAGATCCCGACCGTGCTCGGCAATCTCGTCGGCGGTCTCTCGTTCACCGGCCTGACGCTCTATGCCACTCACATCAGGACGCAGCCGAAGCGTGATGCCAAGATCGCAGCCCGCGTCGCGGCCTGATTTCCGTCTCCCTTGGAGAGCCCGGCTTCAGTTAAGGTCGGACTCTCCTCAAATCGCTCGATAGCCCAAATGCCATTGCGGATCACCATCGGAGCGCATTCCGACAAAGGGCAGAAGCCGGGCAACCAGGACTTCCACGGCGCACTGATTC
Source organism: Bradyrhizobium sp. SZCCHNRI2009 (assembly GCF_032485115.1). NCBI lineage: Bacteria > Pseudomonadati > Pseudomonadota > Alphaproteobacteria > Hyphomicrobiales > Nitrobacteraceae > Bradyrhizobium > Bradyrhizobium sp. SZCCHNRI2009. Next base: position 349,940 of record NZ_JAUEUH010000001.1, on the reverse strand, counting down.
CCGATGAGCCGGCGCTCAGCCTGAAGGGCATCGCGATCGCCATCGCGGACGGGATCAGCAGCAGCGAGGTCAGCCACATTGCGAGCGAGTCGGCGGTCAAGAGCTTCCTGACCGACTATTATTGTACGCCGGATGCCTGGTCGGTGAAGACCTCGGCGCGACGCGTGATCGCCGCGGCCAACTCCTGGCTCTACGCCCAGACCAGAGCCAGCCAATACGCCTATGACCGCGACAAGGGTTACGTCTGCACGCTCAGCGCGGTGGTGATCAAGGCGGCCACGGCGCATCTCTTCCATATCGGCGATTGTCGCATCTATCGCCCCGCAGGCCATTCGCTCGAACAGCTCACCGACGATCATCGCGTCATCATCTCGTCGCAGCAGAGCTATCTGGGGCGTGCGCTCGGGGTCAATCCCGAGGTCGAAATCGACTATCAGGCCATTCGGATCGAGCGCGGCGACATCTTCGTGCTCGCGACCGACGGCGTTCACGAACACGTGGGCAAGCGTTTTGTCGCCAACGTGTTGAAAGAGAATTCCCACGACCTCGACCAGGCGGCCCGTATCATCGTCGCTGAGGCGCTGGCGCAGGGCAGCGCGGACAATCTCACGATCCAGATCGTGCGGATCGACGAACTCGGTGCCGGCGATGCCGCCGAGATTCCGGTCCAGGCCGAGCAGCTGCCGCCGGCGCCGGTGCTGGACGCGCGGATGATCTTCGAGGGCTACCGGATCGTGCGCGAGATCCACGCCAGCAGCCGCAGCCACATCTATCTGGCCGTCGACGTCGAGACGGAGCTCGCCGTCGCCCTCAAGGTGCCTTCGATCGACCTGCGCGGCGACCCGGCCTATCTCAAACGGTTCCTGATGGAAGACTGGATTGCGCGGCGGATCGACAACCCGCACGTGCTGAAGGCCTTCCCATCGACGCGTCGCCGCGATCATCTCTACGTCGTCACCGAATTCGTCGAAGGCCAGACCCTGGCGCAATGGATGATCGACCATCCCAAAGCCGATCTCGATGCCGTCAGAGACATCATCGAGCAGATCGCCAGGGGGCTGCAGGCGCTGCATCGCAAGGAAGTGCTGCACCAGGATCTGCGGCCTGCAAACATCATGATCGACCGGACCGGGACGGTGAAGATCATCGATTTCGGATCGGTGCGCGTCAGCGGCGTGGTCGAGGCCGATCCGGCTGCCGACCACGACAGCATCCTCGGCACCCAGCAGTATACGGCGCCGGAATATTTTCTCGGCGAGGGCGGCTCCGAATGGTCCGACCAGTTCTCGCTCGGCGTGATCGCCTACCAGATGCTGACGGGCCGGCTGCCCTACGGCGCGCAGATGGCACGTGCACGAACCCGGGCGCAGTTTCGCAAGGTGCTTTATCACCCGGCCTCCGGCGATGACCAAACCGTCCCGCTCTGGATCGATGGCGCACTCCGGCGCGCCGTCCATCCCGTCGCCGCCAAACGTTACGAGAGCCTCTCGGAATTCGTCTTCGACCTTCGGCACCCCAATCCCGCCTATATCGGCGGCGGCCGGACGCCCCTGATCGAGCGCAATCCGCTGCTGTTCTGGAAGGCGACGACTGCGCTGCTCGCGATCGCAGTGATCATCCTGCTCGCGGCTCGCCACGGCGGCTGGTAGGCGGACCTGCCGGCTGCGGATCAGGCGGGTTCAGGCGCGATCGCGCCAAGCGGCCTCGGCGCCACGCCCGCTCCCGGCTTCATGCGGAAATCGTAGGTCATCAAGTGCCATGGCCCGATGGCCAGCTTGCCGTCCGGCATCACAGCGTCGCTGCGCCGCTCGACCTGGGCGATGAGCTCGTCCTTGACGCCAAAGACGACGTCGCTGTCGAGATATTCGTCGCCGCCGACGAAGACATGGGTGATGAGCGGCTCGTAGCCCTTGGCGTCCACCAGGAAATGCACATGGGCCGGGCGCATCGGATGACGCTTGGTCTCGAGGATCATCCGTCCCACCGGACCGTCGGTCGGGATCGGATAGCTGCAGGGCAGGATGGTGCGGAAGAAAAAGCGGCCATCCGCATCGGTGATGAAGCGCGCCCGCGACGACGGACCATCGCTTTCATAGGACGGCCGCTGCGAATCGTAGAAGCCCTCGTCGTCGGCATGCCAGACATCGACCGCGGCGCCTGCCAGCGGGGCACCCGCCAGATCGGTCACCCGTCCCTGGACGAACATCTTCTCGCCCTTGAGATCCGCCGAGATGTCGGTGCCGTGGGGCGTCACCTTGTGCTCGCCGACGTAGAACGGGCCGAGTACGGTCGTCTCCGTCGCCCCTGCCCGGTCGCGATGATTGATGGCGTCGACCAGCATCGACACGCCGAGCACGTCGGACAGCAGGATGAACTCCTGCCGGCTTGCGGTGCAGGTCTGTCCGGTGCGGGTGAGAAAGTCGATGGCGGCGGCCCATTCGTCGAAAGTGAGCTCCGTCCGGCGCACATAATCGTGCAGCGACTTCACCAATTCCTGCAGCAGGAATTTCGCGCGCGGATCGGGTGTCCGTTCGAGGCTCGCGACGACGGCCTCCGTGAGCTCGCCTTCATTGAATTGTGTCATTGCCAATTCCTCCCGGCGCAAAGGGTACACGACGCATGCCTGGCCTGCCATTGGACGCGGCGCGATTTTCGGCTATCACCCGGAACAAACGGGATGCGCGGCCGATCCTCGCGCAGGCCGCCAGAAACCGATCATAGCGGAGACGCCCGATGCTCGCCCCGACACCCGCCTCGCCCGAAACCGTCGGCATGTCGAAAGCCGCGCTCGATCGCATCGATGCCCATCTGCGGCAGCGCTATGTCGAGGCCGGCCGCTTTCCCGGGACGCAGTTGATGGTCTATCGCCGCGGCAAGATCGTGCATGCGAGCTCGCTCGGCTATGCCGACGTCGAGCGCAAGGTCCCGGTCAGGGACGACACGATCTACCGCATCTATTCGATGACCAAGCCGATCACCTCGGTCGCCTTCATGATGCTGGTCGAGGAAGGCAAGGTCGCGCTCGACGAGCCGGTCGCGAAATACATTCCGGAGTGGAAGAATCTCGGCGTGTTCGTCGCCGGCACCGCGCCGGCCTTTGTCAGCCGGCCGCCGTCGCGGCCGATGCTGATCGTCGACCTGCTGCGCCACACCTCCGGCCTGACCTACGGCTTCCAGCAGCGATCGAACGTCGATGCCGCCTATCGCGACGCCAAGATCGGCGCAGTCGAAAAGGCGGGAACGCTGCAGTCGATGATCGATGATCTCTCGCGTATTCCGCTCGAATTCTCGCCGGGCGAGGCCTGGAACTACTCGGTCTCGACCGACGTGGTCGGCTATCTCGTCGGCAAGATCGCCGACCAGCCGTTCGAGCAAGTCCTGAAGCAGCGCATCTTCGATCCGCTCGGCATGAGCGACACCGATTTCCACGTGCCCGCGGCGAAGGCGCACCGGCTGGCGGCGTGCTACTCGGCCGATGCCGGCGGCGCCTTGTCGTTCCACGCCGCCGATCGCAAGGGCGGCCTGACCTTGCAGGACGACCCGGCGACCAGCTCGTTCCTGAGCCCGCCCGACTTCATCTCCGGCGGCGGCGGCCTGTGCTCGACCACGGCCGACTATCTGACGTTCTGCCGCGCATTGCTCAATGGCGGCGAGCTCGGCGGCGTCAGGCTGCTCGGACCGAAGACGCTGAAGCTGATGACCTCGAACCATCTGCCGGGCGGCGTCGACCTGCCGGCGCTGTCGCGCTCGATGTTCGCGGAAGCAGCCTATAACGGGATCGGCTTCGGTCTCGGCTTCTCGGTGACGATGGATCCGGCCAAGACGTTGATTCCCGGCAGCGCCGGCGAATATGCCTGGGGCGGTGCGGCCTCCACGGCGTTCTGGATCGACCCGGCCGAGGAGCTGATCACGATCTTCATGACCCAGGTCTTGCCGTCGAGCGCCTACCCGATCCGCCGCGAGCTGCGCACGATGGTGTACGCGGCGATCACCGAAAGCAACGTCTAGGAGCGGCGTCGTGGCGGTAAAGCCGCTCAGGGAACCGGCGATCCCCGCGCGTTGCGCTTGGCGTGCACGCGGTGCTCTCTTATGCTGACAGTCATGTGAACGGCTGCAACCGCCGAGCCCTTGCGGAGGCAGCCGCTCCAGCCTGATATGCGCTCGCCGCACAAATTCGCCTCCGCCCGACGCGTCTCCCGCCTGCGTCAGTCCCAACGGCGATCAGCAGCGCCAGCTCAAACGGGGCATCCGTGCCAAAACTCTCCCTGCCGATCCGGCTTGCTCTTCTGGTCGCAGGGACCACACTGCCGCTCATCCTGTTCGCAGGCGGAATCGTCTTGCACAGCTACATGCAGGATCGCAGCGACGCCCGTCAGCGCGTGCTGGAGACGGTGCGCAGCATCCGGCTGACGCTCGATGCCGAAATGCAGCGCATGACTGGCGGCGTTCAGGTCCTGGCGCTGACCGATGCCCTGACCACCGGCGATTTCGAACGCTTCCGGCCGATCGCGACGGGCTTCCTCGAGCAGTACGGCAAGAACGGCACGATCGTGGTCGCCGACCGCAACGGACGCCAGCTGTTCTCGTCGGCGACGACGGATACGGCTCACCTGCCGACGCGCAACAACCGCGAGATCACCCGCCGCGTGTTCGAGACCCGGCAGCCGCAATATTCCGACCTGTTCTACGGCGTCGTGAAGAAGAGCCTGATCGTCACCGTCGAGGTGCCCGTCTTTCGCGACGGCGAGGTCGTCTATGACATCTCGTTCAGCCCGCCGATCGAGATGTTCCAGACCATCCTGGAAAAGCAGCGGCCGAATCCGGACTGGACCTTGTCGCTGCTCGACCGCCAGGCGACCGTCTTCGCACGCGTGCCAAATCCGGCGGAGACGATAGGCAAGCAGGCCTCGCCCTCGGTGTTTGATCGCATGCGCAGCGAGCAGGAGGCGACGCTGTCGAGCGTATCGCTCGAGGGCGTGCCGCTGCTGTCGAGCTTCACCCATTCCACCCTCACCGGATGGACCATCGGCGCCGGCATCGCCGAGGATTCGCTGGTTGCGCCGTTGTGGCGCAACCTCGCCGTCACCAGCCTGCTCGGCGGCATCATGCTGGCGATCGGTCTGGCCTTCGCGGTGCGGATGGCGACGACGATCGCGCGCGCCGAGATGCTGCACGACCTGCTGATCGAGGAGCTCAATCACCGGGTCAAGAACACGCTGGCGATCCTGCAGGCGATCGCGGTGCAGACCTTCCGCAGCGCCAGCCGCCTTGAGCGTGAGAAGTTCGAGGGCCGGCTCGGCGCGCTCGCCGAGGCGCATAATCTGCTCAGCAAGGAGAAATGGCAGGGTTCTGAGCTGCAGGACGTGATCGAGCGCGTGCTCAAGCCCTACCGCCTCAACACGCCCGACCGCATCAGGATCTCCGGCCCGAAGGTGGCGCTGTCGCCGCGGCTCGCCGTCGTGCTGTCGATGATCGTGCATGAGATCGCAACCAACGCCGCCAAATATGGTGCGTTCTCCAACGACACCGGCACGGTCGATCTGTCCTGGGAGCTGGCGAACGCGGCCGACGCGGCGAAGAAGCTGCCGGCACGGCTGCGGCTGGTGTGGCAGGAAACCGGCGGCCCGGTGGTCTCGGCGCCGATCCAGCGCGGCTTCGGCTCCCGCCTGATCGAGCGCAGCGCGCGCGATCAGCTCGGCGGCGAGGCCACGGTCGACTTCCTGCCGCCGGGCGTGGTCTACACCATCACCTGCAAGCTCGACGATTGAGCCGCGTCAGCCGAACCTCTGCAGCGCCGGGAACGTCTCGAGCAGCCAGATGCTGAAGGTCGAGACCGCGCCAGTGAGAAAGCCGATGCCGGTGGCGATCATCAGCACGCCCATCGCGCGCTCGATGTTCACGAGATGGCCACGCATGCGGATGAACAGCGCCGAGAACTGTTCGATCATGAACGCCGCGACCAGGAACGGAATGCCGAGGCCGGCGGAATAGACGGCAAGAAGCCCGGCCCCCTTGGCGACCGTCGTCTCCGCAGCTGCGATCGAGAGGATCGCCGCCAGGATCGGCCCGATGCACGGCGTCCAGCCGAAGGCGAAGGCGAGCCCCATGACATAGGCGCCCCACAGGCCGACCGGCTTGGGGATCGGCAGCCGCCCTTCGCGCATCAGGAACGAGATCCGCGTCAGGCCGAGGAAGTGCAGGCCCATCACGATGATGACGACGCCGGCGAGGATGGACAACTGCTCCGACCAGGCCCGGATCAGGCCGCCGATCAGCGAGGCGCTCGCCCCCAGCATCACGAACACGGTGGAGAAGCCCAGCACGAACAGTGCGGCCGAGATCATCACGGCGCGACGCGACGCGGCCGGAGGCTCGTCGCTCTCGATGTGCTCGATCGTGGCGCCGGTGAGATAGATCAAATACGGAGGAACCAGCGGTAGCACGCAGGGCGAAAGAAAACTGACCAAGCCAGCAATGAACGCGGCCGGAATCGATACGTTCTGGATCATGCGAGTCCCGCGATACGCCCCTCCAGGCGCAAGCCGGGGCACGACGCTTCTTGCCGCCGATGCGGGGAATACGCAACAGACGTGCCGAAGTTACGGCGGTCAACGATGATCACGGCCTGCGGGCTTTCGCCAGGATAGAGCCCGACGCCCCCGGATCGGGGCCTCATTGGCGAAGTCCCCCGCCCCGATAGGGAGTGTCGCCTCGCTTCAACCGGCTCGTCTGCGAGCCGGCGCGCGCCTCACCGTGGGATCACGACATATCACAAATGCGCCAAATGCACCCTTGTGCACACACCGAACTGTGCTATTTCACCACTCGAAGCAACGGTGGCCGGCGCTGACCTGGCTGCAGCTTCGCATCGCGCAGCTTGTCGGGATTGTCGGCTTGAACCATCTCATCGCAAAGCGATTTCAGATCGTCCTCGCTCAGACGGTTCAGCTTCATGCGCAGGTCGAGGATGGCAACCGAGACCAAATGCGCCGATTCGCGATTGCCCGTCGCCGCGAGCATGGCGCGGCACTGCTCGAGGGACGCAAGCACTGCAAGCATTTGTTCGTCTGAATTGGCCACAGGCGTCGTTTCCGTTCTAGTAGCGTGCGACGAGATGGAGCCGAGCAACTCCCGACTCGCGGATGGCTTCCAAATACGTCATGTCGTTGCTCCCCTGCGCTTTGCCGATGCGGCTCAGCCGAGCCATGCACCTACCCCCTGGGACGGCACGACGGCGTCCTGGCATGACGCAGGGTGAAGAGACATCACCGCTCCCCGGCATTCGATGAATTAGCGCCACGATCCGTTCATCACGATAGCATGACAACGGCCCATCTTCGAATACCATTTCATTGCGGTCGAGGCAAAAACCGTCGATCTTAGGTTCGACTCGCGTTAAGCGTGTCCCTGTCCTACATGATGTGTCAGACCGCGCATCTGCTGGCGGTAAGACCATGCTGCAGAGAACTGAAGGTGGCAGACTCATCGACCCTCGATCGCTCAACCAAATCATGGCACGAACGTGCCCTGCCCGTAATTTGTCGGAATCACTCTAGCAGGCGGAGAGAGCTTGTATGCGCGTTGCGGCGGAACGGGGCGTTCCTCAGAAGGAACGCCGGGAACTAGCCGAGACCCCTGCGACGCTGGCACCAGGGGAGCACGGCGGCTCGTCTGCTGGGGCAGGATCGAGCATTGAACTGAGCCGAGAGAGTGGCGGCGCCAAGGGCGCAACGGCGAGCAAGCCGGCAAGAACTGCGACGGGCCGGGCCGCCCCGGCCAAGTCGACCGTGAGCAAATCGGCGCAGGCAAGCCTCACCGACTGGGATGCAGCGCGGATATTCCTCGAGGTTGTCAGGGCCGGCAGCTTTCGCTCCGCGGCCGAGCGGCTGACGCTCTCGATCAATGCCGTACGGCGACGCATCGATGATTTCGAGCGGCAGATCGGCGCGACGCTGTTCACGCGCGATGTCCACGGCGCTCGGCTGACCGACGAAGGCGCGCTGGTGGTCTCCGCCGTCGAGCACATGGAGGCCGCGTCATTCGAGTTGCTGCGCGCGGGCGATGGTCTCGCCGGCGCTGCGTCGGGCGAGGTCCGGGTCGCGGTGACCGAGGGGCTCGGCACGTTCTGGCTGGCGCCCCGGCTGGTCGAATTTCAGCAGAGCTTTCCCAACGTCATGGTCGATCTCTATTGCGCGATGCGCTCGGCCGACGTGTCGCGTCACGAGGCCGACGTCGCCATCCACCTCTCCCGGCCGGCGGCGCTCGACGTCAAGCTGGTCCGGCTTGGCCGCATGCACCTGATGTGCTTTGCGAGCGAGAAATATTTGGAGATATTTGGCATCCCAAAGACGATTGACGATCTCGTCAAACACCGCTTGGTTCTGCAGGTGGCGGACGAAGCCGCCGCCAATGCCGCCTTCGCCACCATCTTCCCCGGTTTCGAACAGCGGGACCTGATCGCGATGACCACCAATGTCTCGAGCGCCAATTACTGGGCCGTGGCGCACGGCGCCGGCATCGGGGTCTTCCCAACCTATGCGAGTGCCCTGGGCGGGAAGATCATACCACTGGAGGTTGACCTCAAGTGGTCCTACGACATCTGGCTGTCTTATCATGCCACCACCGGACGCATCCCTAGGGTGCGTCACATGATCGACTGGCTGGTCGAGGCTTTTAACCCTGGCAAATACCCGTGGTTTAAAGACGAATTCATTCATCCACAGCAACTTAAAACAGTATATATGGGTGAACCCCTGACCCATCTATTCGGGGGCTTTCCGATGGAAGGACGGTAAAATCAGTATGAACAAATCAGCGGCAAAGAAAATGAAGCAGCGCAGTGCGGGCAAGCCCGACATCGAGCTCGGCAAGCGGATTCGCCTGCGGCGTGTAGAGCAGAAGATCTCGCAGGCCGAGCTCGGCGAGAAGCTCGGCGTGAGCTTCCAGCAGGTCCAGAAGTACGAGAAGGGCGTCAACCGGGTCGGCGCTGCGCGTCTGCAGCAGATCGCCACCGCGCTCGACGTGCCTGTGACGTTCTTCTACGACGGCGACAGCAAGGCGCGCGAGGTCGAGAGCCTCCTGTTCCTGGACTCAGCCTTCAGCCTGCGGTTGCTGCGCGCCTACAGCAAGATCAAGGACCAGACCGTGCAACGTCAGCTGGTATCCTTGATGGAATCGATCGCAGCGAACGAAGAATAGGCAAGGCTGTCTGATCCGTCAGACAGGTCTGCCCGTGATGGATATGGGCCATCTTCGCTCGAGGGCGCAACTTGGGGGCGCCAGGCGCTCTGCCAGCTCGGGCGAGTTCACTGCCTCGGCTCAAGGCCGAGCGATCGGCGCGGCCGACACACCGGCCCTTCTCGTCCGCACAGCGATCGCTGCGCGGTCTGAGGCTTCGTCGCCTTTATAATCTCGTGCTCTCTGCCGTCATAGGAAGTGGCGGCATGCCGGCGTTTCGGTTCCGTCCGGCCGACGCTGATCATGAACGCTGCGCGTCCTTTCCTGGGCCACCCGTGCACAGGTCGAGAGCTCGGCCCGAGCGTCCCTTTGCCTGCCCATCATGTCCTGAACTTACATTGACGCCGTCACCGGCGCGGTGAACGATGCCGGCCGCCTGCCCTCCTGCGGACGGACCCACATGCCGACCATCTCCGAGCTCCCCACCACCTTCGCCGGGGACAAGATCCTCATGACCAGAGCGAACGATGGCGTCGGCATCATTACCTTCAACAACCCGGACAAGCGCAATGCGATGTCGCTGGAGATGTGGGAGGGGCTCGGCCAGGCACTGGTCGCGCTGCGCGACGATGACGCGATCCGGGTCGTGGTGCTGACCGGCGCCGGCGGCAAGGCCTTCGTGTCCGGCGCCGACATCAGCCAGTTCGAGCAGAGCCGCCACAATGCCGCGGCCTCGGAGGCCTATGCCGAGCGAAGCGCCGCCCAGCGGGCGCTGCTCGCCGGCTACCCGAAGCCGACGATCGCCTGCATCAGCGGCTTCTGCCTCGGCGGCGGCCTGCAGATCGCGATGCTGACCGACATGCGCTTCGCCGCCGCGGACAGCCAGTTCGGCATCCCCGCCGCCAGGCTCGGCATCGCCTATGGCTATGACGGCCTGCGCAACCTGGTGTCACTGGTCGGCCCGTCGCAGGCGCGGCTGCTGCTCTATACGGGCCTGCGGATCGATGCCGCGGAGGCGCTGCGGATCGGCCTCGTCGACCGGATGATGAGCAACGACGAACTGCTGCCGGCCACGCTGGAGATCGCCCGCACCATTGCCGTCAATGCGCCGCTGGCGGTCAAGGCCGCCAAGATCACCATCGCCGAGGTGCTGAAGGACGAAAGCCGCCGCGACATGGAAGCCATCAAGCGGATCGGCGACATCTGCATGGATTCGGAGGATTTCCGCGAGGGCCGCCGCGCCTTCATGGAGAAGCGCAAGCCAGCCTTCAAGGGACTTTAGAGCGCCTCCAGCACCGCCCTGGTCACGTCGATCGTGCCGGCATTGCCACCGAACTCGAATGGCTTGAGGCCGGATGCGTAGACCTGGTCGACGGCCTGCTCGATCCGCTGGGCCGCCTCGGCTGCCCCCTCGATGCCATGGGTGTCCGCCAGCCAGTCCAGCATCATCGCGGCCGACAGGATCATCGCGGTCGGGTTGGCCTTGCCCTGCCCCATGATGTCGGGCGCGGTGCCGTGGCAGGGCTGGAACACGGCGTGGCGATCGCCGATGTCGGCCGACGGCGCCATGCCCATGCCGCCGACGAGACCGGCGGCGAGATCGGACAGGATATCGCCGAACATGTTCTCGGTGACCAGAACGTCGAAATCCCACGGGCGCTTCACCAGCATGAGCGCGCAAGCATCGATGTAGAGGCGGTCCGTCTTCACGTCCGGATGAAGTTGAGCGACCTCGTCGAAGATCTTACGGAAGTAGGCGAAGGCCTTGAAGACGTTGGCCTTGTCGACGCAGGCTAAAGTCCCCGAGCGGCCGCGCGCGCGGCGCCGGGCGGCGAGCTTGAAGGAGAAGTTGAACAGCCGCTCGGATGTCTTGCGGGTGATGACGAGGGTCTCGCGCGCCTCCTCATGTGTCACGACACCTTTGCCCATCGAAGCGAACAGGCCTTCGGTGGACTCGCGGATCACGACGAAGTCGATGCCGCGCTCGGCGGCGCCGACGATCGGACTCGGCACGGCCGGGATCAGCCGCGCCGGCCGCACGCCGGCATAAAGGTCGAAATGGAAGCGCAGCTCGATCTGCGGCGCGATCTCGGTGTTGTCGGGATAGCGCACCGACGGCAGCCCGCAGGCGCCGAGCAGGATCGCGTCCGCCTCTTCGCACAGCCGGATCGTGGAGTCGGCGATCGAGACGCCGGTCGCGAGATAGTTGTTCGCGCCGGCCTGGGCCTCGGTGAACCGGAACGACAGGCCGGCCTTGGCCTCGACCTTGCGCAGCACTTCGAGTGCCGGCGCCATGACTTCAGGACCGATGCCGTCGCCGGGGAGGACTGCGATGTGGAGTGCGTTGGTGGAGGGCATGCTTTTTTCTTCGTCACACGAGGGATTTAGCGCCGTCATTGCGAGCGAAGCGACTTGTCCGCCTTAGCCCGAAGGGCGACGGCGGAAGCAATCCAGGGCCCAGGTTGAGACTCTGGATTGCTTCGTCGCTTCGCTCCTCGCAATGACGATGGAGAGGGTGTGTCCTACGGCGTCAGCACGGCGCGGCCGACCAGCTGACCCTTCTGCAGCTCACGCAGGGCATCGTTGGCCTTGGCGAGCGGCATCGGCGTCACCGGGATCGGCGCGATGTGCTTGGCGCGGACGAGGTCGAGCAGCTCCTTTGTCTCGCGGAGATTGCCGACATAGCTGCCCTGGATCGTCACCGCCTTGATCGGAATGAGCGGCAGCGCCCACGGCGCGCCGCCGCCGAACAGGCCGACGATGACCAGCTTGCCGCCCTTGGTGAGGCAGTCGAAGCCCAGCTGCGCGGTGGCGGCATTGCCGACCAGGTCGATGACGGCCCGGATCGGCTCGCCTGCGGCCTTGTTCAGTTGCTCCAGCGCATCCGGCGCCTTGCCGTCGACCGCCGCCAGCGCGCCGGCCGCCAGCGCCGCCTCGCGCTTGCGCGCGTCGATATCGACCACGATCGCACCCTTGCCGCCCATTGCCTTCAACAGCGACAGCGCCATCAGCCCGAGGCCGCCGGCGCCGAAGATCACGATCGGCGTGTCGAAATCCTTCTCGACCTTCTTGAGCGCGCTGTAGGTCGTGACACCGGAGCAGGCGTAAGGCGCGGTCGTCACCGGATCGAGCCCCTTGAGATCGATCAGGTGGCGCGGATGCGGCACCGTCATGTGGTCGGCATAGCCGCCGTCGCAATAGACGCCGAGCGAGGCCGGCTTCAGGCACATGTTCTCGTCGCCGGCGAGACAGGTCGCGCACTTGCCGCAGCCGATCCAGGGATAGACCAGCACGACGTCGCCGACCTTCAGCCCGCCCTTCTCCGCCTCGGTGACCTCCGGCCCGAACGCCACGATCTCGCCGGCGCTCTCATGGCCCATGGTCCGCGGCAGCGACACGCCGCGATCCTTGAGGGACAGCGGCTTGCGGCCGTGCCCGAGATCATAGCCGCCTTCCCAGATGTGCAGATCGCTGTGGCAGACGCCGGCCGCCTCCACCTTGATCAGCACCTGTTTGCCGAATGGTTGCGGTGTCGGCTCGTCGACCTCGGTCAGCGGCGCATTGAAATCGGTGACCTTGAAGCTCTTCATGGTTTCACTCCCGTAGTCCGGTGCGGGCGCGACCGGACGGCGCATCGACGGGACGAGCGGCGAGGCTGCGCGCGGCAACGTCGCCTTGGACCTCCTCCCCGGCATGAGCGCGTCCGGCTGGTCCGGACTGTTCTTGCGATATCGCGACATTGGCTGGAAACGCGAGGAGCGGCAAGGCTGCGCGCAGCGCCTGCGGTCATGGCAGCCCTGCAGCGTTTTGCCTTAGCGGGCTCAAGGTTTTGCAGCGTCGCCTACGCCAGCGCCCCGCAGGATTTCCACGGTGTGCTCTCCGAGGCTTGCGGCCCGCGGGCCGGCCGCAACCTTCGCTTCCGACATCCGAAACGGCAGGTTGACGACCTTGAAGTTGCCGGCTGCATCCTCCACATCGGCCAGCGCGCCGCGATGCGCGATCTGCGGATCAGCCAGCGCATCGGCCACGCTGCGGTAGGCCGAACTTGGCACGCCGCCCGCATTCAATGCCTCCAGGCATTGGGCGACGGTGAGCCGGCGCGACCAGGCTTCCACGCCATCCATCAGCGCCCCCCAGTTTGCCCGCCGGTCGGAATATTTTGCGAATCTGGGATCATCGACCCAGTCCGGATGGCCGATCGCGGTCATCAGGTTCTGGAACGTCTTCTCGCTGGCGATGGCGATCATCACATAGCCGTCGCGACACTCCGCCGGGCCGAAGGTCGGCCGCGACGGCTGCGCGACGGGAAATTGCGACCATTGGATCTCGTTCAGTGTCAGGCTCAGCATCGATTCCAGCATCGAGCAGTCGATGTGCTGGCCGCGCCCGTTGCGTTCGCGCTGATACAGAGCGGAGGCGATGGCGCCGAACGCGTAGGTCCCGGTGACGACGTCGGCATGGTAGATGCCGCAATAATCGGGTCGGCTGCGCCCCGGCTGGTAGGCGAGATGCGCCATGTCGTAGCCCGAAGCCGCATGGATCACCGGGGCGTAGGCCGGGAGTTCCGCCGATGGGCCGGTCTGGCCGTAGCCCGAGATCGAGCAGTAGATCAGCCGCGGATTCAGCGCGCTCAAGGCCGCATAGTCCAGCCCGAGCCGCTGCATCACTCCAGGGCGGAAGTTCTCAACCAGGATATCGGCCGATGCGACCAGCCGACGCACCGCGGCGACACCGTCGCGCGACTTGAGGTCGAGCACGACGCTCTTCTTGCCGACGTTGAGCTGACCGAAAGCGGTAGAGCAGCCATGACGCATCGGAGGCCGGGTGCGCATGGTTTCACCTTCGACTGACTCGATCTTGATCACCTCCGCTCCCATATCGGCAAGCATGCGGGCACAGTGCGGGCCGGCGATGGTGGTCGAGAAGTCGAGGACGCGCAGTCCCTCGAAACATCCTGTCAAACGGCTCTCATCGTTTCCCACTAGACTCACCCTGGCAGCTCCCTGGTTTGAACTCTTCTCGCTCGGCACCGAGGCCGAAGGTCCGCTTTGCCGTCGCGGATTCACAAAGCGTAAGCCATCGATCGTCGTGCAGGTCGTTTCTAGATCGAACCATTCGATGTCGAAAGCGTTTGGCGTCCCGCCGCGGTGCGGCAGCGCCTTTCTTCATGACTGAATTTGGACCTTTTCTTGCATAGGACGAACATGGGGCTTGATCGAGGACATCTCTTGCGGGTTCTGTTCGTTACGACCGAAATGGACGATTTCGTCCGGGTGGGCGGACTGGCTGCCGTTTCGGCGGCACTTCCCCGGGCGCTGCGCTCACACACCGATGTCAGGATCATGCTGCCCGGCTACCGGGACGTGATCGAGCAACTCACTCACATCGAGATCGTCGGCCACTGCGCGCCCCTGGCAGAGATGCCGGGCTGCGCCCTGGGGCGGTCGTCGACCCGCGACGGCCTGCCGGTCTACGTCCTGCTCTGCGACGAGCTCTACGACCGGCCGGGCAACCCCTATGGCGACGAAAGCGGGCAGGACTGGGCGGACAACGACATCCGCTTCGGCCGTCTCGCCGCCGCCGCCGCCGAGTTGGCGGCGGGCACGCTGGACAAGAACTGGGCAGCCGATCTGGTCCACGCCAATGATTGGCAGGCCGCATTGGTGCCGGCCTATCTGGCGTGGCGCGGGGTCGACGTACCGTCGATCCTGACCATCCACAACCTCGCCTATCAGGGCCTGTTCCCGCGCGAGTCGCTGCGCCGGATCGGCGCCCCCGAATCCTCGTTCCACATCGACGGTCTGGAGTTCTACGACAAACTGTCCTTTCTCAAGGGCGGTCTGATCTATGCGTCGCATCTCACCACGGTCAGCTCGACCTATGCCCAGGAGATCACGACGCCCGAGCTCGGCTGCGGGCTGGAGGGCCTGCTCCGGCAGCGCTCCAATGCCGATGAGCTGACCGGCATTCTCAACGGCATCGACGAGAGCTGGGATCCCCGCTACTGCCAGCAGCTGGCGCAGCCCTTCGCCGCGGGCGACTGGAAGGGCAAGAAGGCCAACGCCGACTACGTCCGCAAGCAGTTCGGCCTCGCCGTGTCGCGCGGTCCGATGTTCGGCATCGTCGCGCGCCTCGTCCATCAGAAAGGCATCGACCTGGTGCTGGAAGCCGCCGATGAGATCGTCGGCGCCGGCGGCCAGATCGTGGTCACCGGCACCGGCGAGCCCGCCATCGAGCGCGCGCTGATGGAGGCCCACCGCCGCCGGCCGGACGCGATCGGGGTCGCCATCGGCTTCAACGATGCACAGGCGCGGCGCATCTTCGCCGGCAGCGACTTCACCCTGATGCCGTCGCGCTTCGAGCCATGCGGCCTGAGCCAGATGTATGCCCAGCGCTTCGGCTCGCTGCCGATCGGCCACCAGACCGGCGGCCTCGCCGAGACCATCACAGATGGCGAGACCGGATTCCTGTTCGAGAAGCCGTCGGCGGAATCCTTCCTCGGCGGGGTTAAGCGCGCGTTTTCGGCGTTCACCAGCACCGAACGGCTGAACGAGATGCGGCTGTCGGCGATGGCACGCTCATTCAGCTGGAACCTGTCGGCCGCCTGCTACAACGCACTGTACCGGAAGATGCTGGCGTCGTAGCCCGCTTGAAAGGCTGGCTTCTTACGCTGCGCGGACCGCTTCCAGGAAGCTGCCGACCTCCCGCTTGAGGCGGTTGGAATCTCCAGCCAGCGACTTGGCCGACGACAGCACCTCGGCGGAGGCCGAGCCGGTCTGCGAGGCGCCGCGCTGCACGTCCGTGATGTTGGACGAGACCTGCTGGGTGCCGTGGGCGGCCTGCTGCACGTTGCGCGAGATTTCCTGCGTTGCCGCGCCCTGCTCTTCGACCGCCGCCGCAATGGCTGCTCCGATCTCGGCAAGCCGCTCGATCGTCGAGCTGATCGCCTGGATCGAATTCACCGATTCCTGCGTCGCGGCCTGCACGCCCGAGATCTGCTGTGAGATCTCCTCGGTCGCCTTCGCCGTCTGTTCCGCGAGCGCCTTCACCTCGGTCGCAACCACCGCGAAACCGCGGCCGGCGTCGCCGGCGCGCGCCGCCTCGATGGTGGCGTTGAGTGCGAGGAGATTGGTCTGTCCGGCAATGCTGTTGATGAGCTCGACGACGTCGCCGATGCGGGCTGCGGCCTGCGACAACTCGGCGACGCGCCCATTGGTCTGGCGCACCTGCTGCACGGCGTCGCCGGCCATGCGGGCCGACGCCTGGACCTGACGGCTGATCTCGGTCACCGACGAGGAGAGCTCCTCGGTGGCGGAGGCGACCGACTGAACGTTGGCGGACGCTTCCTCCGACGCAGCCGCCACCACCGTGCTGAGCTCCTGCGAGCGGCTAGCGGTGTTTGTCAGCATGTCCGCCGACGTCTCGAGGCCCGAGGCCGCCGACGACACGGTGTTGACGATGTCGGCAATCGTCGACTCGAAGTTGCGCGTCAGCGCATCCAGCCGCTGGGCCCGATCGATCTGCGCCTGCGCGTCGCGCTGCGCGGCCTCGTCCGAGGCCTTCTTGGCGATCAGCGCGTCCTTGAAGATCTTCAGGGCGCGCGCCATCGCGCCGATCTCGTCCTTGCGGGACTCGTTCGGAATATCGGCGCTCAGCTCGCCATTGGCGAGGCGCAGGGTCACGCCGGTCAGTCCGACCAGCGGGCCGATGACGCCGCGGACGACGCCGATGACCACGGCGACCGACACGATCGCCACCAGCAGCAGAACGCCGAGCGCGATGAACAGCCGCAGCCGCGCCGCGCCGATCGCCTGATCGATGGCCTGATGCGCGGACTTCAGCGCCGCATCGCGCAGCACGATGACGTTGTTCAGCATCGGCGTGGTCCAGCGGCCCCATTCCTCAGCCGTGACCGGCGACGGCTGTCCGTCGCGCCCCGCCGTGACGATCTGACGGTAGCGCTGTTCGCCAGCACCCATCAGGGTCGTGCGCACGTGCTCCAGCGCGGCGGACACCTCCGGCGTATTGCGAACGCTGCGCGCCGCGAGCTCGATCTGCTGCCACAGCAGGGTCACCTGTCCGCTCTGCTCGGTCACCTCGGCAAGACGCGCCGGGGTCCAGCTGACGTTCTGGATGAAGAAGCGCAGCACGGCGGAGCGCGCGCCGTTGATCGTGCGCATCGATTGCGACAGCTGCGCAAGCTGGGCCGAAGGCAACAGGTTCTCGACCTCGCCGCCGGCCCCCGACAGCTCGATCGCGGTCTCGTCGATGGCGGCATTCAGGGACTCGGCCGCCCGACCGAGGCCATCCGTGGTCGTCGCCTGGATGTTCGCCGGACGTTGCGCGGCCGGAAGCGGTACAGCGTTGCGCGCCGCCGAACGGACGCCACGCAGTGTCGTCGCTGCGGCATCGATGTTGGTGGTCGGCAGGCCCGCAACTTGCGCGGCGGCCTTGGCCCGTGCCAGCGACTCGTCCGTCGTGGCGATGGCCTTGTCGAGCTTGGCGACATCATCCGCCGACGCGGACCCGGCCGCCGCGAGCAGATTCCACTGGCCGCGCTCGAGCGGGATCTGCGCATTGACCTTCAGTGCCAGCTCGAAGGCGTCCAGAACCTGCTCCGCCCGCTCGCGCTTGCGCAAGTCGCCCCACCCGCTCCATGCGAGCGCAAAGGCGAAGGCCATCGCGAAGAAGCCGGTCAGCAGATTGCCGGCAAGAATTTTCCATTTGAGACTGACCGCACCGGTCTCCGGCTTGATCGTCTCATTCTGCAGCACCGAGCGCTCGGACATCGGCCGTTCCCAATCAAATATCGCTGCCCGGCCGGTCACGCTCGCGTCGGCCGATACGCGCTGGCGCAGCGGCCTCCGGCGACGTCCCCGCGCGGTCGGCAAACACGAATCGCGGCGATGCTGCCGCGCCATAATGATTAAGAACGAATGGCGACTAATCCCTTAAACTGAGCTGATCCGAGCGGTATCTGAATGCCGCGATACCGCGCCAATCGGATCGACTCGGCTCATCGGGCCCTCTACTCCGCAGCCGCTGCAAGCGTGACCGAGGGATCGTGCAACACCACGCCGGAGAGCGGATCGTGCTCGCCCGACCAGGGCCTGCGCTGCAGGACCGATCGCGTGTGCTGATAGCCCGCAGTCCAGCGCGCGATGATGCCTCGCTCGGTGAAATCGATATCCTTGGTATGGCTCTCGCGAGCGAGTTGCGGGGCCAGCAGCCGGACGACATGCATCCGCGTCTGGCAACCGTGACTGACAAGATCGCGGATCGCCGGATCATTGCGGGCCGACTCCGGCAAATGAACCGCAAGCTGATTGATGATATGCCGCAGCCGATGCGTCTGCTGCTGGCGCGCGATATGGCTCGAGATCCGGCTCGAATATTGCGCGTCCTTGTGGCGGTTGAACACCTCCGCCATGGTCGTCGGCTCGGCTCCCTCGGGATTCCACAGATGCACGGCGAAGATCAGCGAGTCCTTTCGCGGATTGTCGTCGAACACGACCTCGGTCGGCGTGTTCGACAGGATGCCGCCGTCCCAATACAGTTCGCCATCGATGCGAACTGCCGGAAACGCGGGAGGCAGCGCGCCCGATGCCAGGATGTGGCGGACATCCAGCACCTCGTCGCGACTGTCGAAATAGCTCATCCGGCTCGTCCTGACATGCGCCGCCCCGACCGTGAGGCGTAGACCGCCATTGTTGAGACGATCGAAGTCGACGAGCTCCTGCAGCGTTTCGCGCAGCGGAGCGGTCGAGTAATAGCCGGCCTGCTCGGCACCGAGCGGATAGGACTCCCCGGCATGCGCCAGGGCGTTGGGACGGAAGAAGCCCGGAATCCCATGCGTCACGGTCGTCCAATAGGACAGCCGCTCGTTGAAATCCGGAAAGGCCGTGCGCACTGTCCAGGCTGGCCGCCGGTGCATCCGCTTCCAGAACTCCCGCAGCCGCGTCATGCGCTCCTGCACCGGGCTGCCGGCGATGAGAGCGGCATTGATGGCGCCAATCGATGTCCCGATCACCCAGTCCGGCTCCAGACCAGCCTCGTGCAGCGCCTGATAGACGCCGGCCTGGTATGAACCGAGCGCACCACCGCCCTGCAGGACGAGAACCACCTGCCCAGGCAGCCTGCTGCGATCGATCATCGCGCACATCGTGTCGTCGACGTCGGCCATGTCTCCCTCCTCATGTCTCCCTCCTGATGCATTGTCCTGTTCGCAGTTTTCCCGTCGCTGTTACATCGCCCAACCGTCAATGTGCGGTCCAACCACCATCGACCGGCAGGGCAACACCGGTGATCGATGCGGCGGCATCGCTGGCGAGAAAGACGGCGAGCGCACCGATCTCCTCCACCGTTGCAAAGCGCTTGTTCGGCTGTTGCGCCAGCAGGACATCGCGGATGACCTGATCGCGGGAGATGCCGTGCGCCCTGGCCTGTCCGTCGATCTGCGCCTCGACCAGCGGCGTGTAGACGTAGCCTGGACAGATCGCATTGCAGGTGATGCCGATCTCGGCCGCCTCCAGCGCCGCGACCTTGGTCAAGCCGATGATGCCATGCTTGGCAGCGACATAGGCCGATTTGAACGGCGACGCGACGAGGCCATGCGCCGAGGCGATGTTGATGATGCGACCGAAGCTATTCCGCCGCATCGACGGCAGTGCCAACCGCATCGTGTGGAACGCCGACGAGAGATTGACCGCAACGATGGCGTCCCACTTTTCGACGGGAAACTGCTCGAGCGGCGCGACGTGTTGAATGCCGGCGTTGTTGACCAGGATGTCGATACGGCCAAATTCCTGCAGGGTACCGGCCATCATGCTCGCGATCGCTTCCGGCTGCGTCATGTCGGCCGCAGCATAGCCGGTGCGAACACCGAACTCCGCAGCGATCTGCGACCTGATGCGGCCGATCTCCTCGGGAG
The DNA here is from genome assembly GCF_032485115.1 of Bradyrhizobium sp. SZCCHNRI2009. Classification (NCBI taxonomy): domain Bacteria; kingdom Pseudomonadati; phylum Pseudomonadota; class Alphaproteobacteria; order Hyphomicrobiales; family Nitrobacteraceae; genus Bradyrhizobium; species Bradyrhizobium sp. SZCCHNRI2009. The sequence continues at coordinate 329,833 of NZ_JAUEUH010000001.1, read as the reverse complement.
CTCCGAAGCCGTTCAGCATGACGTGCGCCCCGGCACCGGCAAGTGCCTGCGCAATCCCCAGACCGATGCCGCTGGACGAGCCGGTGATCACCGCCACCCTGCCGGACAACGGAGGTAATGTGGATCGGGCTTTCAGTGAATCTACAGCCATGGCGTCGCCTTCGTCCGAGCAGTTGAGCCCCGTGCCTGCACAAATTGCCGGGCCGCCATGACCAATGGAAATGCCGTTTGGCTCGCCACACGATAGGTGCTCGCTATCGCAATCGCTGGTGCCAAGCCCCGCTTGGTAGGATATTGCACCCGGGACGTCAGCCCGATCGAACGGAGCACCTCGATGGAAATGCATCAGGTTCGGTATTTTCTTGCCGTTGCCCGGCTGCTGCACTTCACGCGCGCGGCCGAGGAATGCAACGTGACGCAGCCGTCGCTGACGCGTGCGATCAAGCAGCTCGAAGCCGAGCTCGGTGGCGACTTGTTCCGGCGTGAGCGGCCGGCCGCGCAACTCACCGAGCTCGGCCAGCGCATGCATCCACTGCTGAAGCAATGCTACGAGGCTGCCGTTGGCGCGCGAACCCTCGCCTCGTCCTTCAAGAGCGGAGAGCTCGGCACGCTCCGGATCGCGCTCGCCGACTCGGTCGACCTTGCGCTGCTGATCCCGCTGCTCGATCAGCTGCAGCGCCAGTTCAACCAGCTCGAGCTCAGGTTTCTACGCGGCAGCAGCCGCATGATCGCAGAGCATCTGAAGAGCGGCGAAGCGGAGCTCGGCATCGCCTCGGAGATCGACGAGACCTGGGATCGGCTGGATGTCTGGCCTCTCTTCACGGAGGACTTCGCGCTCGCCGTGAGCAGCCGGCACCGGCTGGCCGGGCAGGATCCGATCGCGATCGATGATCTGGGCGGTGACGCGTTGCTGTGCCGCAACTATTGCGAACATGCGGACAGGTTGCGCACGCTGCTCCGCGAACGCGGCGTCGACCTCGGACGAACTCATGATGTCCACTCCGAACGCGACCTGATCGCGCTGATGGAAGCCGGAGTCGGCATCGGTGTGGTGCCGCAAACGACCACGCTGCCGGAGACCCTGCATCGGGCCACCGTCGACGGACTCGACGTGCGGCGCACCGTTCATCTCTACGGCGTTGCTGGCCGTGAACGCACGGCGGTTGCCTCGACCGTGATGCGCATGCTGCGCGGCAGGAACTGGCAGGAATGGCTCGCTCAGCTGTCCTGAGCCGCGGCCTGGCGAAGCGCTTCGACCAGATCGTCGATTTCCATCCGCTTGCGGAAATCGGGATCGACGAAACGCGCCTTTACGAGACCGTCACGCCCGACCACGAAGGCAGCCGGAATGGGCAACACCCAGCCGTCATTGCCGTGGAAGCTCGCCAGGTCCTGGTGCGCCAGTAGTTGCTGGATCTCACGACCAAGCCAGATCGCGAGGTTGAGCGACAAGGCATAGCCGTTGTCGAGGTCCGTCAACACAGGGAAGGTGGCGCCGGCGTCCGATTTGAACTGCTGCGTGAACGCCTGCAGCTCCGGCATGATCGCGACGATCGCGCCGCCCGCGGCGTCGATGCGCTCCTGCGCCTTGATCACCGCGCGAACGTTGAGCCGGCAATAGGGGCACCAATGGCCGCGGAAGAACATCACGGCGACCGGCCCCCGGACGAGGCAGGATTGCAGGCTCACTAGCCGGCCAGCCTCATCGGGCAGGACGAATGGCGGCATCGTCTCACCGGGCCGCGGCGCAGTCTCGCCGCCGCCGTTGTCTCCGAGCCGCGCCACCAGGCGGTCGACGGCGGATGCGTAGGCCGGAAAGATCTCGCGACCCGCAGCGGCATAGGCCTCGAGCTGCTGACGCAGGGTGCCCTGCATCTCCCTGCATTGCAGGAAGGCCTGTCTGAGCCGCTCGGCATCCGCGGGTGAAAGCACTGTCATGAGCAGCTCCGGCAGGTTCAGGACCCCAACCATGATAGTTTCCCGGGCAAGCCGACCACAAGGGCGGCCTGCCCGACCGTCGCGCTCAGGGCCGATAGAAATTGCCGGTGGGATCGAGCATGCCGGACGCCGAATAGAGCTGCCCGTCGCTCATGAAGAAGACGGTGTTGTTCGGCACCTTCCTGGCGTGGCGCATCATGGCCCGATGATTGGCGTCGCCGGCGGCCATCGTCATCATGCTGGTCTTGCCGGCGCTGTAGACATAGGCCATGCCGGGCGCGAGATCGAGACCGCCTTGCGCGATGGCTGCGGTGGCAGAGACCGCGACCACGGCCGCGGCGATCAAGGTCTTGGACAGGCGGGTCATGGATATCTCCTCCTCATGAATGCTGTCGCCCGTCATCGGGCGTCCGCATTACAAGCGCGACCTGCTCTGCTTGAGAAATGCCGTTGTCCAATCGCGAGGATAGCGTCCGCCTATCGATAGCGGCGGTCTATCGGCTCCAGAGAAAGGATGCATTTCCATCATGTCCCCTGCTCCCCGATGGTGCGCCTCGCGATGCCCGCTCGGCGCGGGCCGCTGTTCCATCAGAGGAGACAATGACATGTTGATGCAGATCGCACCTACACGCGCGCGCCGCCTGAGCGCTGCTTTCGTCCTGGCCGTTGCTACGACGGTGATCGCGGCGTCCGGCGCCCGCGCCGGCGAGTGTCCGGCCGACAAGATCAAGGCCGGCGTACGTGAGAAAGCCGACGTCAAGGCGGTCGGCGTTACCGACGTCACGCTTGGCGCGATCGATCTCGCCAAGCAGCCCGCCAATATCAAGGACCGCGAGTTGCGCTTCCGCAAGCTGACCATCGCGCCCGGCGGCATCGTGCCGTGGCACAGCCATGACGATCGCCCGGCGCTGATCTTCGTTCAGCAGGGCGAGATCATCGAATATGCCAGCAACTGCGCCGAGCCGATCCTGCACAAGGCCGGCGATCTGAGAGCCGAGGTGTTCGGCACGTCGCATTGGTGGAAGAACGACGGCAAGGAGACGGTCATCCTCTATGTCGGCGACGTTCGCAAGGATCCGCACGATCACAACATGTAGATCGCGGGCCTCCGCCAGCCGCCTTCGGATCGCCGCCTTCAGGCAGGCGATCCGGATACGGCCGCGTTGCCTGTGGAGCCGAGGAGATTGCCATGACGGATCTGTCCGCACGGTTGCCGATTGGAGCCGCCGATGTGAATGCACGAAGGGCGGCGCGGCGCGCGGTCCTGGTCGGCCTGCTCGCCTTTTTCAGCCTCGTCGATCTGTTCGCGGCGCAGGCGATGCTGCCGGTCCTCGCGCGCTACTATCAGGTCAGCGCGGCCGAGATGGGGCTTGCCGTCAACGCCTGCACGCTGGGAATGGCGATCGCGAGCCTGGTCATCGGCCTGCTCAGCCCGCTGATCGATCGCCGGATCGGCATCGTCGCCAGCCTTGCCCTGCTCGCCGGCTTCACCGCCTTGCTCGGCAGCGCGCCCGACCTGACGGTGTTCGCAGGCTTGCGCATCCTGCAGGGCCTGTGCATGGCCTCGGCGTTCGCCCTCACCCTTGCCTATCTCGGCGAGCAGTGCACCGCCAGCGAGGCCGGCGGCGCCTTCGCGGCCTATATCACCGGCAACGTCGCCAGCAATCTGGTCGGGCGCCTGCTCTCGGCCGGTCTCACCGGTGCCCTGGGCCTCAAGCCGACCTTCTACGTCTTCGCCGCGCTCAATGTCTGCGGCGCCCTTCTCGCCGCATTCGCGGTCGGAGGCGCGGCCATGCGTGCGCAGGGAACGATGCGGCTGCGCGGCGGGGCCATCGCCGATCACCTGCGCGACCGCCGGCTGCGCGCGGCCTTCGGCGTCGGCTTCTGCGTCCTGTTCGCCTTCATCGGCGCCTTCACCTTCGTGAACTTCGTGCTGGTGCGACCGCCGCTGTCGCTCGGCATGATGGAGGTCGGACTGGTGTATTTCGTCTTCCTGCCCTCGATCGTCACCACGCTGCTCGCCGGCCGGACGGTCGCAAGGATTGGCACACAGGGCGCGATCTGGGGCGCACTCGCAACCGCAGGCCTCGGCCTCGTCCTGATGCTGTCGTCACAGCTCGGGGCGGTGCTCGCCGGCATGGTGCTGGTCGGAGCGGGCACGTTCTTCGCCCAGGCCGTGACCACAGGTTTCGTCGGAAAGACCGCCGCCCACGATCAGGGCGTTGCAAGCGGTCTTTACCTCGCCAGCTATTTCGCCGGCGGCATCATCGGAACGGCCGTGCTCGGCCAGTTGTTCGACCGGTTCGGCTGGACGGCTTGCGTGGCAGGCATCGCCGCCGCGCTCGCGGTCGCGGGATACCTGGCGCGTCGGATGACGCTGCCAGGCGTTCAGGACCGGCTCGGCGCGGCCTCGGGCTGAGCCGGCGGGGCCTGCTCATCGTCGTCGGCGATGGCGCGCCAGGCCGCCCCTTCGAGATCCTCATACTGGCCGCTCTTCAGCGACCAGAGAAAGCCGACCAGGCCGGCAAGGCCGAGCGCCAGAGCGAGCGGGACGAGAATGATCATCACTTCCATGACGCGGCCTCCCCGGCCACCTTGCGGGCACGCAGCGCATTCAGCATGACGATGATCGACGAGCCGGACATCGCGGCTGCCGCGATCAGCGGGGTGACGACGCCGCTGATCGCCAGCGGCACCGCCAGGGCGTTATAGCCGACTGCGAGCCACAGATTCTGCCGCATCAGATGCAGCGCCTTGCGCGCGTAGTCGATCGCGGCCAGCACCGGCGCCAGGGGACGACCGAGGAAGACGAGATCCGCGGTGGCTTGGCTCAGATGCGCGGCCGAGATCGGCGACATCGAGACGTGCGCGGCGGCGAGCGACGGCGCGTCGTTCATACCGTCGCCGACCATCATGACCTTGACGCCCGCGCGCTTCAGCTCCTCGATGCGCGCGATCTTGTCGGCCGGCGTGACGCCGGCGCGCCACTCGCCGATGCCGAGCGCCTTGGCGGCCGCGGCCACCGCCGCCTCGCGATCGCCCGAGAGGATCTCGACCTTGATGCCGCGCCGCTGCAGGCCGGCGACGATCTTGGCGGCGTCGGGGCGCAAGCCCTGCCGCACCGAGAACAGGTACTTGCTGTCGCCGCGGCTGAAGGCCACCACCGAGGCCTCGGGATCGACGCTGCCGGTCTGCGCAACCAGCGCCTCGGCGCCGCAGAAGGTTGGACGTCCCAGCCTGATCTCGACGCCGTCGACGACGGCGCGGACACCCTGGCCCGGCTCCTCGACCGCGCCCATCAGCGGCGACCGCGCATTGGCGGCCTGGGCCACCGCCGCGGCCACCGGATGATGGCTCGACAGCGCTAGCTGGCCGGCCAGCGCGAACACATCTGCAGGGATGTCGGCGGCGTTGACGACCTCGAGCTCCGGCAGCGTCAAGGTGCCGGTCTTGTCGAAGATGACGTGATCGGCCTCGGCGAGGCGCTCGATCGCATCGCCCGCATTGAGCAGCACGCCGGACTTGAACATCGCGCCCGACGCCACGGTCTGCACGGTGGGAATCGCGAGCCCGAGGGCGCAGGGACAGGTGATGATCAGCACGGCAATGCCGGTGACGATGGCGTCATGCCAGCTCGCGCCCATCAGCACCCAGCCGAGCACGGTGAGCGCCGCTGTTGCGTGCACGACCGGCGCATAGAGCCGCGAGGCGCGGTCGGCGAGGCGCATGTAGCGCGAGCGAGCCTGCAGCGCGTTGTCGAGCAGGCGCGTGATCTCGGCGAGCAAGGTGCCCTCGGCCGCGGCCGACACCCGGACGCGCAGCGTGCCGGAAATGTTGAGCGAACCCGCATAGACCGCCGTGCCCTGCTCGGCCGGCACGTACAGCGTCTCGCCGGTGATCAGGCTCTGGTCGATCTCGGAGCGGCCCTCAACCACGACGCCGTCGACGGCGCAGCGCTCGCCGGGCCGCAGCAGCACGAGATCGCCGGCGCGAACGGCGGCGACCGGTACCTCCGAAATCTCGTCGGGGCCGATGAACTTGGTCGCGGTCTCCGCCTTCAGCGCGGCGAGATTGCCGGCGACCGCGCGAGTCCGCCGCCGCATGTTCTGGTCGAGATAGCGGCCGACCAGCAGGAAGGTCAGCAGCATGATCGCGGCGTCGAAATAGGCGTGCTCGGCGTGGTGGAAGGTCTCGACGACCGACATGCCCAGCGCCAGGATCACGCCGATGCAGATCGGCACGTCCATGTTGACGTTGCCGCTCTTGAGCGCGCGCCATGCCGAACGGAAGAACGGCTGGCCGGCATAGGCCGCGGCCGGCAATGCGATGACGGCCGACAGCCAGTGGAAGAAGTCGCGCTGCTCCGGCAGCATGTCGCTGACATTGCCGGACCACACCGGGATCGACAGCATCATCACGTTCATGGTCGCGAACGCGGCGACGCCGAGACAGCGCAGCAGGAAGCGCGATTCCTCGGCCTCGGTGGCCTCGGCGCTTGCCTTCTCGAACGGATAGGCCTTGTAGCCGAGTTCGGCGAGGCGGTCGATGAACTTGGCCGGATCGAGCGTGCCCTGCTTCCATTCCAGCGCGACGCGGCGGTCGGTCAGGTTGACCCGCGCGAGCGTCACGTCGGGCAGTGCCGAGAGGCCGCGCTCGATCTTGGCCATGCAGCCGGCGCAGCTGACACCCTCGACCGCGAGGTCGATGTGCTTCAGGCCGGCGCCGAGATCCTTGACGTAGTGGGAGAAGTCACGCGTCACATGCATGATCGGAAGTCCCTTCAGTTCAGCAGCACGCGGTTCTTCGACATGAACAGGCGGCGGCCGCTGGAATCACCTTCGAGCACGAGGTCCCACTGGCCCGGCGCGATCGCCTCCGCCGTGCCGCGATAGATGCCGATGCCGACCTCGGCGAGGGCGACGTCCTGATCCGCGCGCTTGTCGGCCGGACGCTCGAGCCGGCCCTGGAAGGTCAGGCCCGAGACGGGATTGCCGCTTGCGTCGCGCGCGTTGACCTGCAGGATGGCGGCGCCGCCGGCGCTACGCTCGATATGCGCCTCGACCTGCCAGCGCCGCGCCTCCTGGGCGCGCGCCGCCGCGATCTCCTTCTCGTAGCCGAGGCTGGCGCTGTAGGCGCTGTCGACCTCGGTGCCCGGCAGGGTCGAGATCGCCATCTTCATCATGTAGACGTTGACGCCGATCACGGTCCCGAAGAAGGCGAGGAGCATCGCGAGCACCATGCCTCCGGTCAGCTGGAAAGAAGGATTGGAACGGCTGGCCATTGACAGGCTCCTTAGCTCTACGGGCTGACGAAATTGTCGGTGGCGGAGGCGACGACGCCGAGACCGATATCCGTCACATGGAACTTCACTGGGATGGACTTCGCGGGATTGTTCTCCTCGGGAGCGGTCACCAAGAGGCGCAGCTCCTCGGTCTGGTCGCGCCCGATCACGATCATCGGCCGGTCCGGCGTCACCGAATCCGCACCGACGACGTGGACGGTCGAATTGGCAGGCCCCTCGATGTCGATGGCGATGACGCGATCGAAGCCGTGCTTGTTGAGGACGCGCACCGTATAGGCATTGCGGATCGAGCCGTCGGACAGCTTGATCGCGATCGGATTGCGATCGTGCAGCACGTTGACCTCGAGCAGCGACCGAGTCGCGAGCTTGTAGACCATGGCGCCGCCGACCACGGCGATGATCGCGGCATAGACGATGGTCCGCGGGCGCACGAGCTTGTAGATCGGCGGCTTGCCTTCCTGTCGACGATGGATGTTGATGTCGTTGTCATAGCCGATCAGCCGCGTCGGGCGGCCGATCTTGGTCATGACGGTATCGCAGGCGTCGATGCAGAGGCCGCACTGGATGCAATCCATCTGGGCGCCGTCGCGGATGTCGATGCCGGTCGGGCATACCGCCACGCATTGCTTGCAATCGATGCAGTCGCCGGCCGGCTGGCCGAGCGCGCGCAATTCGGCGGCCTTCTTGACCGACATGCGGCTCTCGCCGCGGTCATAGCGGTAGGTGACGTTGAGCGCCCATTCGTCGGTCAGCGCCGCCTGGATGCGCGGCCACGGGCACATATAAACGCAGACCTGCTCGCGCATGAAGCCGGCGAGCGTGTAGGTCGTCGCGGTCAGGATCGCGATCCAGACATAGGCGAGCATCGGCCCCTGGAAGGTGATGAGATCCTTCACGAGCGTCGGCGCATCGCTGAAATACAGCACCCAGGCGCCGCCGGTCCACCACGCGATCATCAGCCAGATCGAATGCTTGAGCACGAGCTCCGAAATCCGCTCCAGCTTCATCGGGTCGCCGGAGGCATCCTTCTTCATGCGCTCCCGCCGGTCACCCTCGATCAGGCGCTCGACGGCATAGAACAGGTCGGTCCACACCGTCTGAGGGCACAGATAGCCGCACCAGATACGGCCGCCGATCGCGTTCATCAGGAACAGGCCGATGGCGGCGATGATCAGGAGGCCGGTGAAGTAGTACACCTCCTGCGGCCACAGCTCGATGAAGAAGAAATAGAAGCGGTGGTTCGAGAAGTCGATCAGCACCGCCTGGTCGGGCGCGCCGAGGCCGCGATTCCAGCGCACGAACGGCAGGAAATAATAGACGCCGAGGCAGAAGCCCATCAGGCCCCATTTGATCCGGCGGAAAGTGCCCGAGACGCTCTGCGGATAGACCTTCTTGTGCGCAGCATAGAGCGGACCGTAATCGTCCACGGGCTGCAGGTCCTGAGGCTTCAGGTCGTCCGGTCTTACCGTCTGGTTCATGGCTGGCGGATCATGGCTGGGGGTCTTCTCGCAGTTGCGGCCGAAGGTATGTCCACCTCCGGCCGCTCAGTTGATCCAGCTCAATCGAAGGGAAAGTTCCGTTGGATTTCCGTTACTTTCCGCCACCGAGCGAGTGGACATAGACCGCCATCGCCTTGATCGTGGTCGGGTCGAGACGGCCCTCCCAGGCCGGCATGACACCGGCGCGACCATTGGTGATGGTCTCGATCAAGGTCGCCTCGTCGGAGCCGTACAGCCAGATCTTGTCCGTGAGGTTCGGCGCGCCGAGCTCCGGATTGCCCTTGGCGTTGTCGCCATGGCAGGCCACGCAGTTCTCGGCGAAGACCTTGGCGCCGGCCTTGGCGTCATAACCCGGCCGGGTCGGCAGGCCCGCCAGCTCGCGGACGTAGTTGGCGACCGTGACGATCTCCGCCGGCTTCAGGACACCGTCCTTGCCGAAGGCGAGCATCTGGCCCTCGCGCGTCTTCGGGTGACCCGAGCGCACGCCGTACAGCAGGGTCTGCTGGATCTGCTCCAGCGAGCCGCCCCACAGCCAATCGTCGTCGTTCAGGTTCGGGAAGCCCTTGGCGCCGGCCGCGCCGGTCCCGTGGCAGGCGGCGCAGTTGTCGCCGAACACGGTCTTGCCCTTGGCACGCGCCAGGGCCAGCATCGCCGGATCCTTCTCGATGTCGGCGAGCGAGGCGGTCGCGAGCGCCGCCATCTTGGCGCCGCGGATCTTCTCGAGATTGGCAAGCTCGACCCCCACGTCCGCACGGGACGAGTAGCCGAACAGGCCCTGAGTGTTGCTGGAGATGGTCGGCCAGGCCGGATACACGATCCAGTAGCCGATCGCCCAGACGATGGTGATGTAGAAGGTGATCACCCACCACCGCGGCAGCGGGGTGTTGAGCTCCTTGATGCCGTCCCAGGCGTGGCCGGTGGTGGGGGTGCCGGAGACACTGTCGACTTCGGTATGGTCAGCCATGATGAATTAATCCTCCCGCAACGGCATGCTCGCCGCCTCGTCGAAAGCGGCCTTGTTGCGAGGCCAGAGGGCATAGGTCACGATCGCGATGAAGATCGCGACGAAGATCGGGGTCCACAGCGTCGTCACGAGTGACGACGCGATGTTTTCGACTGCAATGATGGGCTTCATGATGTTCGCCTCTGATCTCAGCGCAGATTGGCTTTTTCGTTGTAGATCTTGAAGTCGACCAAGGTGCCGAGCATTTGCAGGTACGCTACCAGCGCATCCATCTCGGTCGGCGCACCCGCCTTGCCGTCGAAGTTGCGCACCACCGCCTTCGGATAGCGTTTGGTGAGCGCCTCGGCACCGGCACCGTCCGGATCGACCTGCGCCTTGAGGTCGGCGGCGGCGTTGGCGATCTGGTCGTCGGTGTAGGGCACACCCACCGCCCGCAGCGTCTTCAGGTGATCGGCGACGTTGTCGGCGTTCAGCTCGGTCTCCTTCAGGAAGGGATAGCCGGGCATGATCGACTGGGGGACGATGGCGCGCGGGTTGGTCAGGTGGGTGACATGCCAGTCGTCGGAGTACTTGTTGCCGACGCGGGCGAGGTCAGGACCCGTACGCTTGGAGCCCCACTGGAACGGATGGTCGTACATGCTCTCCGCGGCGAGCGAGAAGTGGCCGTAGCGTTCCACTTCGTCGCGCAGCGGACGAACCATCTGCGAATGGCAGAGATAGCAGCCCTCGCGGACGTAGATGTTGCGGCCGGCCAGCTCGAGCGGCGTATAGGGACGCACGCCGTCGACCGCCTCGATCGTGCTCTTCAGGTAGAAGAGCGGAGTGATCTCGACGAGGCCGCCGATCGCGATCACCAGCAGGATGCCGATGACCAGGATGATCGAGTTCTTCTCGAAGACTTGGTGTCGTTGCCAGAAAGACATGGTTGATACCTCACTCCGCCGGCTGAAGGGCGACGGGCGACTGAACTTCTTCCTCACCGACACGGACCGTCATCCAGAGATTGTAGGCCATGATGAGTGAGCCGATCAGGAACAGTGCGCCACCAGCGGCACGGATGATGTAGAAGGGGTGCATCGCCTCGACGGTCTCGATGAACGAGTATTCGAGGAAGCCGAGCGCCGTGTAGGACCGCCACATCAGACCCTGCAGGATGCCCGAGACCCACATCGCGGAGATGTAGAGCACGATGCCCAGCGTGGCCGTCCAGAAGTGCCAGTTCACGAGCTTGAGGCTATAGAGACCCTTGCGGTTCCAGATCCACGGCACCAGGCAGTACAGCGCGCCGAAGGAGACGAAGCCGACCCAGCCGAGCGCACCGGAGTGCACGTGACCGATGGTCCAGTCGGTGTAGTGGCTGAGCGAGTTGACCACCTTGATCGACATCATCGGACCTTCGAAGGTCGACATGCCGTAGAAGGCGACCGAGACGACCAGCATGCGCAGCACGGGGTCCGTCCGCAGCTTGTCCCACGCTCCCGACAGAGTCATCAGGCCGTTGATCATGCCGCCCCAGGATGGCATCCACAGCATGATCGAGAAGGTCATGCCCAGGGTCTGCGTCCAGTCCGGCAGCGCCGTATAGTGCAGATGGTGCGGGCCGGCCCAGATGTAGAGGAAGATCAGCGCCCAGAAGTGGATGATCGACAGCCGATACGAGTAGATCGGACGCTCAGCCCGCTTCGGGATGAAGTAGTACATGATGGCCAGGAAGCCGGCGGTCAGGAAGAAGCCGACCGCGTTGTGGCCGTACCACCACTGGAACATCGCATCCTGCACGCCACCCCAGGCGATGTAGGACTTGGAGCCGAACAGCGACACCGGAAGCGCCGGATTGTTGCCGAGGTGCAGAACCGCGATCGTGACGATGAAGGCAAGATAGAACCAGTTCGCCACGAAGATGTGCGGCTCCTTGCGCTTGATGATCGTCGTCAGGAAGACCAGCAGGTAGACCACCCAGACGATCGTCAGCCAAAGATCCGAGTACCATTCGGGCTCGGCGTACTCCTTGCCCTCGGTGACACCGAGCAGATAGCCCGTGCCCGCGATCAGGATGAAGAAGTTGTAGCCGATCACCACGAACCAGGGCGCGAGATCACCGGCGAGACGCACGCGGCAGGTCCGCTGCACGACGTAGAACGACGTCGCCAGCAGCACGTTGCCGCCGAAGGCGAAGATCACCGCCGAGGTATGCAGCGGCCGCAGGCGGCCGAAGCTGGTCCATGGCAGGTCGAAGTTCAGCGCGGGCCAGGCCAGTTGCGAGGCGATGATGAGGCCGACCGTGAAGCCGGCGATGCCCCAGAACATCGACATGAACGAGGCGAACTTGATCGGACCGAGATTGTAGTTCGGCCGACCATTGATCTCCTGCGGCGGCAGCTCGCCGCGCTCGAAGTAGCGGTTGAGGATGAAGAAGACGGACGCCGCGCTGGCGGCAGCCGCGAGCGAGGCGTGGAACGCGAAGGCCGTATCCAGTGCCTTCGCCGCAGCGAAGACGCACAGGAAGGCGGTGACGGCAAAAGTGAGCGACAAGCCACTTTCGCCGATGGTCATGGATTTTGTGGATGAGGACGCGCTCATGCGGAATCTCGCTGAAAGAACACGAGCCCAGCAACCACAATCGTTCACACGTGGAATTGATCGAAATCAACTTTGCGACCAGTTCGCCGGTAAACAGGCAGAGTGTTGCACGACGACGCGGTTTCGCTCGCAGACACGGCGACGGCCGGCATGCAGCGATGCATGCCGGCCGTCATTAGACGTTCGTAGCAGGCTTCGGACTCAGCGCGCCGCGCTCAATCCTTGGCGGCAGCCGCCAGCGCTCGCACGATGTCCTCGCGCGCCACGATCCCGACCACGCGGTTGTCGGCATCGGTCACGGGAAGGCTGCGGATGCGATGCTCGACCATCAGTTGCAGCACGCGCGTCAGCTTCGTATCCGGCCTGACGTAGATGAACTCGGACGTCATCACGTCGGCGACCGTCCGGTTCATCAGGTCGCTGTAGCGCGGCAGCATCTGATTCGGCGTGAAGGCAAAGCATTTCAGCACGTCGAACTTGGTGACGATGCCGATCACCTCGTCGTTCTCGACGACGGGGTAGGTGTTGAAATCGTCGCGGTCGAACATCTCGCCGAGCTCGCGGATCGTCGTCTCCCGGGTCACGGTCGTGACGTTCCGCGTCATGTAGTTGCCGGCGGTTTCCTCGAGAAATCTGTACAAGGCGGCAATCCTGTTCTCGAATGGAGCGGGTCGAATTTCAGTGCGACAGCAGAACACAACGCTCGCTGCGCGTCATCAGATGCTCGGTGACCCCGCCGAGCACGAGCTCGCGGAATCGGGAATGGCCATAGGCGCCCGCCACGACGAGACCGGCCGAAACATCGGTGGCGACGGCGTCGAGCGTAGCCGCAACGTTGCGCCCCTGCCCCGGCTCCGCGACGCGCGCCGATGCGACGATCTTGTGACGGCCGAGCCATGCGACGACGTCCGCAAGACGCGCCGCGCAGGCGTCATATTCCGAGGCGGTCTCCGGGATCTCGGCGACCACGACGCCGCTCGCCTTGGCGAGCAGCGGCAGGGCATCGGTCAAAGCGCGGCGCGCCTCCGGTGTCTCCTTCCAGGCCACCAGCACGGTCCCGAGATCGAGGCTGCTGACGTTGTCCGGCACCACGAGCAGCGGGCGCCCGGCCTGCATGACGAGATCCTTGGGATTGGCCACCGCGAACGCATCGGACACCCCGGGCGGCACGCCGCCGGTGACGAGAATGTCGGCGGCACGGGCCTGCGCCAGCACGTAGCGCGCGGGGAAATCCACGGCGCTGCGCCAGCTCAACGACGCAGCCCGGTCACCCACTGCGGTGCGGAACTGCTGCTCGAGCTCGGCCAGTCGATTCCGCAGCGCGGCCTCACCCTGCTCGATCAGATCCTGCGCCTGCTCGCCGGTCGTGAAATACAGCGGCGGCGCGAATTCCGCGGCCGCCACGCCGATGACACCTGCGTCAAAGCGCGCCGCCAAGTCGGCCGCGACCTGAAGGCGGGCCTCATTCGGCTGACTGAGCGCAAGGCTCACCATGACAGTCGCGAACGTCATCCCGCCTCTCCAAACATTGCTTCCATGCAGCTCTTAGAGGTGAAATCACCTGCCGTGATGAGATAGATCAAGGTGCGGCGGTGAAGCACGGGCGGCAGGACACCGTTGGAACCCGGCCCAGGATCGGAGAAAGCCTTGAATTGTCGAACCAAAGTTTAAGTCGGGCCGGGTTGCAGGGGCGCAATCTGGTATAGGATACCGCGGTGGTCGGCCTCCCGGCCGCGGCGGCAACGGCGAATCGGACAACGGCGAATCGATCAAAGGCCTCGAATTGCGCGACTTCACCCACCCCTTCCCGGATGCATCCGCCAGGCTCGACGACGCTCCCGAGGACGCTCGGAGGCTGGGCTTCGGCGCGTGGGATCTCGATCTGGCCTCGGGCGAGTTCTACTGGTCGGTGACGACGCGGAAGCTGTTCGGCGTGGCGGCCGATCAGCCGGTGACCTACGGGTCCTTCCTGGCGCTGCTCGCGCCCGAGGATCGCGCGCCGGTCGAGGCGGCGATCGAGGATTCGCGCCATCGGAGCACCGGGTTCGACATGTCGTTCAAGGTGTCCGGCGGCGGCCACTGGATTCGCGTGCTTGCCGGCGTGGTCCCCGACGAGGCCGGCGCGCCGCATCATCTGCGCGGCATCGCCCTCGACATCGACCAGGAGAAGCGGCTGGAGGAGACGCTGCGGCTGCGCGAGCAGCATTTCCGCTCGATCCTGGACACCGTGCCGGACGCGATGATCGTGATCGACGGCAGCGGCACGATCCAGTTCTTCAGCTCCGCGGCGGAGCGGATGTTCGGCCTCACCGAGGCAGAAGCGGTCGGCCTTGACGTCAGCGAATTGATGCCCGAGCCGGACCGCTCGCGCCATGCCGGCTACCTCACCCGCTACCATGCCAGTCGCGAGCGCCGCATCATCGGCATCGGCCGCATCGTGACCGGCCGCCGCCGCGACGGCACGACATTCCCGATGCATCTGTCGATCGGCGAGATGCAGTCCGGCGGCAAGCCCTATTTCACCGGCTTCGCCCATGATCTCACCGAGCATCAGCAGACCCAGGCACGGCTGCGGGAACTGCAGTCGGAACTGGTCCACGTGTCGCGCCTCAGCGCCATGGGCGAGATGGCCTCGGCGCTGGCGCATGAGCTGAACCAGCCGCTCGCCGCGATCAGCAATTACATGAAAGGCTCGCGCCGGCTGCTGGCCGGCAGCAGTGATCCGAACACGCCCAAGATCGAGAGCGCGATGGACCGCGCCGCCGAGCAGGCAATTCGCGCCGGCCAGATCATCCGCCGTCTGCGCGATTTCGTCTCGCGCGGCGAATCGGAGAAGCGGGTCGAGAGCCTGTCGAAGCTGATCGAGGAAGCCGGCGCCCTCGGCCTTTCCGGCGCCCGCGAGCAGAACGTCCAGTTGCGCTTTCAACTCAATCCGGAGGCCGATCTCGTGCTCGCCGACCGGGTCCAGATCCAGCAGGTCCTGGTCAATCTGTTCCGCAATGGACTCGAGGCGATGGCTCATTCCGAACGCCGCGAGCTCAGTGCGACAAATTGCAGACTCAGCGACGACTTGATCGAGGTCTCGGTATCCGACACCGGAACGGGATTCCACGACGACGTCATGCCCAATCTCTTCAAGACCTTCTTCACCACCAAGGACACCGGAATGGGAGTCGGCCTCTCGATCAGCCGGTCCATCATCGAGGCCCATGGCGGGCGCATGTGGGCCGAGAACAACGAAGCGGGAGGCGCGACGTTCCGCTTCACCCTGCCCGCGGCCTCCACCAAGGTTGAGCACGATGGCTGAACGGGCCAAGGTCTATGTGATCGACGACGACGAGGCGATGCGGGATTCGCTCAACTTCCTGCTCGATTCATCAGGCTTTGACGTCACGCTGTTCGAGAACGCGGAGGTCTTTCTCGGCCGACTGCCGATGCTCCCTTTCGGCTGCGTCGTCTCGGACGTGCGGATGCCCGGCATCGACGGCATCGAGCTGCTCAAGCGCATGAAGGCCGCCGGCAGCAGCTTTCCGATCCTGGTGATGACCGGCCATGGCGACGTGCCGCTCGCGGTCGAGGCGATGAAGCTCGGCGCGGTCGATTTTCTGGAGAAGCCGTTCGAGGACGAGCGACTGGTCGCCATGATCGAAACGGCAATCCAGCAGGCCGAGCCGGCCGCGAAGAACGAATCGGTCACGCAGGACATCCTGGCCCGCGTCGCCAGCCTGAGCCCCCGGGAGCGCCAGGTAATGGATGGACTGATGGCCGGTCTCTCCAACAAGCTGATCGCGCGCGAATACGACATCAGTCCGCGCACCATCGAGGTCTACAGGGCCAACGTGATGACCAAGATGGGAGCGAACAGCCTCTCCGAGCTGGTGCGTCTGGCGATGCGCGCAGGCGCGCTGAAGGATTGAGCTAGATCAAGCTACCTTGACAGAATCGAGTGTTATCTTGCGCCTCGGTTCAACATCACATTCTCGCGGCACGTGCGATGTCGGCTCACACAAAACCTACGGTCTACGTAGCCGACGACGATGCTGACGTCCTCGGCTCGCTGCGCTTCCTGCTGGAGGCCGATGGCTTCGACGTGCGCACGTTTCGCAGCGGCACCGCGCTGCTCAAGGCCTCGGACCACGCGCCCGTCGACTGCTTCGTGGTCGACTACAAGATGCCGGAGATCAACGGCGTCGAGCTCGCCGAACGGTTGCGCAAGCAGGGGGCGACCGCGCCGGTGGTGCTGATCACGGGGCACTACGATGACCGGCTTGCGGCGCGCGCGGCGGCCGTCGGGATCCAGGATTTCCTGCTCAAGCCGCTGCTCGACGACAATCTGGTGAAGCGGATCCGCAAGGCGATCGCCAACGACCATTCGGGTACCGCCCAGCGCATCTCCTGAGCGGGCCGGCTACGTATATCTACGTAAGGAACCCCCCTTAAGATAACGGCCGAAATGTCCTTAACGGGAGCCGCCGTGTACCACATCGCCATCCGCCGCAAGGAGATGGTCATGCTCAATCAGTCGATTACCAATTCGGTCGTCAGCACCAACGCCCCCCACGCCGTCCCCTCTCCTGTCGTCTCTCCTGCCGCCAATCCCTTTGCCGAGATCACCGGCCATGCCGGGCTCATCGCCAGCGAGTTCTCCTACAAGAAGGACGAGGAGATCTATGGCGAGGACGAGCCGGCCGAGTACGTCTACCAGGTGATCTCCGGCGCGGTTCGCAGCTACAAGCTGCTCTCCGACGGCCGCCGCCAGATCGGCGCCTTCCATCTTCCCGGTGACGTTTTCGGCCTCGAATTCGGCTCCATGCATCGCCTCGCCGCCGAGGCCATCATCGATACCACCGTGCGCCTGGTGAAACGCCGCAGCCTCGAACAGGCCGCAGGCGTCGACGTCGCGGTCGCCCGCAAGCTCTGGACCATGACGGCCGGCGATCTCCGCCATGCCGAGGACCACATGCTGCTGCTGGGCCGCAAGACCGCGATGGAGCGCGTCGCGACCTTCCTGCTCGAGATGGACCGCCGCCTCGCCGTCGCCGGCATGATGGCGCTGCCGATGTGCCGCCGCGATATCGGCGACTATCTCGGCCTGACCCTGGAGACCGTGTCGCGCGCGCTGTCGCAGTTGCACAGCCAGGGCGTTCTCGGCTTCTCCGGTGCCCGCCAGATCGTGCTGCGCAACCGCCAGCGCCTGCGCAGCATGGACGCCTGAGGCGCCCTGCCCGTTCACGCCCTGCGCCGGCGGTGCCCGGTCTCGGGCATCAGCAGCGCGATCAGAAGAAGACCTGTCAGCGCCACGCCCGACAGACCGATGAAGGCGGTGGCGCTGCCGTAGCGGTCGCTGGCGAAGCCGGCGACGACGGTGGACAGCGATCCGCCGATTCCGGACGCCGTCCCGACGATTCCCTGCGCCAGATTGAAATGCCCGCTGCCGAAGGCGACGTCGGCCACCGTCAGCGGAATCATGACGGCGAACACGGCCGCCGTGACGCCGTCGAAGATCTGCACCGCCACCAGCACGTAGGGATCGTGCACGACCGCGAACAGCGCGCCGCGCATCGCGAGCGCGGCAAACCCGAGCATCAGCAGCGGCCTGCGGCCCCATTGCTGCGCGACCGCGCCGACCGAGGGCGAGGTCAGCGCCACGATCGCCTGCGGCACCACGATGCAGAACGCGATCAACATCGGCGCCCATTCGCTCGATTTCGTCGTCACCACGCCGGCCATCAGCGGCAGCATCGCCGCATTGGCGAGTTGCAGCAGGAACACGCCGAGCGCGAACACGAGCAGCGCGCGCTGGCGCAGCAGGCCGAGCAGATTCGACAGCCGCGCGACCTCCTTGTCCTCGTGATCGGCCCGGCCGTGCGCCCGCGCGACGTCGATCTCGCGCTCGCGGATTCGCGACAACGCGATCAGCGTCGGAAAGGCGAGAATGAAGGTGACCAGGAACACGGCGCGGCTGGACAGCAGATAGCCGCAGGTGCCCATCACGGCCGCGGCCACACCATTGCCGAGCGACGCGAACCGCGCATTGCGGCCGAGCCGCTCCGCCATGCCGCGCGGCCCGACCAGGCCGAGGCTGATCGCCGCGATCGCGGGTCCCAGCACGCAGCTCGCCGCCGCATGCAACGTTGCGGCAGCCGCGACCACGGGAAAGATCGGCCAAGCCGCATAGGCCAGCGCGCAGCCGCCGATGGCCGCGATGGCAAGGCCGGCGACGCGGCGCTCGGATCTGGCCGCATCGATGATCGCGCCGCCCGGCATCTGCCCGATCAGCCCGACGATGCCGCCGATCGACAGCACGAGGCCGATCTGCGCCTGCGTCCATTTCTGCGTCGTCAGATAGACCGCGATGAAGGGACCGAAGCCGGTCTGCACGTCGGCCAGGAAGAAGATGAACCAGTCCAGCCCGCGCAGGCTCTGCCGCGACGGCGCCGGTCTCGCAGTCGACTGGCCATGATCCTGCCCGGCATCCGGACGCGCGCCCGCCTCTGCCGCGCGGTCAGGCTCGGGCTCCCGGTCAGGCGATCTCGACGGCCGTGCAATCGGCATGGCTCTCACATCTCAACTCATGAGGCTGACGGGACAGAACATCCCCACCGTGTTCCGCTGCACGCGCAGGCCGGACCGGCAATCGCACACATCAACTCAATGATCGAAATCCCAGGGTGACAGCTTGCCGGACGCGCCGAGCACGACGACGGCCTTGTCCTCCTTGTATTCGGGCGCGGCCTTCACCTGCTCCTTGGTGAGGTCGAGCGTGACCTGGTCGCTCTTCTCGGCGATGTGCTTGAAGTCGAGCGCGGTCCAGTCGACCACGATCTTGCGGCTGCCGACACCGAGGAAGCCGCCGAAATCGATCACCGCGGCTCGCACCGTGCCGGTGGAATCGACGATGACGTCGACGATGTGGCCCATGTCCTCGCCGGTCGAGCTGCGCACGTCGCGACCGAGCACGCCATGCGCATCGCGCGCGCCGAGGATGGTGACCGAGGGCGGCGGTGCCGGCTCCTTCGCGGGCGCCGCGGCATCCTTGGCAGGCGGTGCCGGCGACGGCTGCTGCGCATGCCCGTCGCCGACATACGGACCGATGAGCAACGGCAGCGTGACGAGACAGCCGCAAGCAGCTCGGTGGAGAGTGGGTTTCAACGCCATCATTGCGCCAGCACCAGCGAGACCTGGATCTGACCGCGCCGCCGCAGCACCTCCATGGAGATGTCCTCGCCATGGCGGCGAATGCGCAGGTCGATCGTCGAGCTGCCGAGCCTGAGATCGCGCAGCACCACCCAGTCCAGGAAGGCGGGCAGCCGCGGATTGCGCAGACGGATCTCGCCGCGCGCGGCGTCGAACTCGAGCCCGAGCGCCGCCTCGAGCAAGGTGAACGGCGTCGCGCTGGCCCAGGCCTGCGGCGCGCAGGCCACCGGATAGAGCGTCGGGCCGCGATGCTTTTCGCGCCGGAAGCCGCAGAACAGCTCCGGCAGCCGGCGCAGATCCATGTAGGACGCGGCTTCGAACAGGCCGCCGAACACCTGCTCGACCGCATGCTTGAGGCCATAGCGCGACAGGCCCAGCGCAATCAGCGCGTTGTCGTGCGGCCAGATCGATCCGTCGTGATAGGACATCGGATTGTAGCGCGCTTCGCCGCAGGCGACGGTGCGGATGCCCCAGCCCGAGAAGAAATGCGGCCGCAGCAGTTCGGCGGCAAGCTTGCGGGCGCGATCCTCGCGTACCATGCCGCTGAACAGCAGCTGCCCGGCGTTGGACGTCCGGACGCGGCAGGGCTGCTTGTGGCCGTCGAGCGCGAGCGCATAGGTGTTCAGATCCTCGCACCAGAAGGCGTCCTCGAACCGTTCCGCGAGATCAGCGGCCTCGGCCTGGAGCCGGTCCGCCATCTCGGCCTTGCCGAGCCGGCGGGCGCAACGCGCCGCCAGCTGCTTGCCGGCAAACACATAGCCCTGCACCTCCGCAAGCGCGATGTAACCTTCCGCGAGACGTCCATCGGCATGGAACACCGCGTCGTAGGAGTCCTTCCAGCCCTGGTTGGCGAGACCCTGCTCGGAGGCGCGCTGATATTCCACGAAGCCATCGCGATCGGGATCGCCGGGGCCGTCGATCCAGCGCAACGCCAGCTCGATCGCCGGCCATAGCTCCCTCAGGGTGTCGATGTCGCCGGTGCGCTCGATATAGAGCCCGGCGAGCAGCACGAACAGCGGCGTGGAATCGACGCTGCCATAATAGCAGCCGAACGGCACCTCACGCAGCGCCGCCATCTCGCCGCCGCGCATCTCGTGCAGGATCTTGCCGGGCTCGGCATCGGACAGCGGATCGGTCGTGCGCGCCTGATGCACGGCGAGCCGGCGCAGGACGCCGCGGGCAATGCGCGGATCGACCCACAGCATCTGCATCGCGGTGATCAGCCCGTCGCGACCGAATGTGGTCGAATACCAGGGAATGCCGGCATAGGGATAACGCCCCTCCGGCGTATCCGTCATCAGGATGTTCAGATCGGCCGCTGCCTGGCACAGCACCTCGTTGAGGATGTCGTTGGAGGTCTCGATGCTGGCGGCGCCAACGGTGCATCGGCGCATCTCTCGGCGATGGGCGAGCAGGCTGCGGAAGAAGGGCCGGGGCCGCTCGCCGGCCTTGGCGTTGCACATCACGGCCACGAACAGCGAGGCCGATTCCTGCGGGGCAAGGTCGAAATGATAGGTTGCGACATTGACGGTGAGATGCGTCGGACGCGGATCGAAGCTCACGTCGGTGGTGCGCAGGACATTGTCCAGGCCGCGATAGTGCAGGACCACCTCGGACGGTTCCACCAGCCGGCTCGAGCCGATGCCGCGCCGCGGCCGCACGGTGCCTCGCACCTCGAAAAGGTCGGCAAAATCATTGTCGAATGTCAGCTTGAGATCGAAGCTGGCATGGCGATCGCCATGGTTCTGCAGCCCGATGCGCTGATAGGCCGTGCCATGCCAGAGAAAGATCGTGCGCACGATGTGCAGCATATCCTTCGGCAGCACCAGGCGGCCCTGGCTGTAGATGTCGGGATTGGTGAGATCGACGGTCAGCGCGGAGTTGTCGTCGCGCAGGCTCGAGCCGAGCAGCAGGGGCTGAACGTCGTCCAGCGTCAATTCGAGCCGCGCGAGATAGCGCGTATCGGCGTTGAAGAGACCGTCCGGTCCGCCGGCCGAGGCGCCGATGTCGCCATGGCCGTCGAGGACGATGAACGTATCGTCGTGCTTGAGCGAGCGCCGCGGCCGGGACGCCGGCCCCGTCATGGGAATATAGAACGGCTGCTCGGCAGGCTCGTCCGTCTGGGTGATCAACGACAGTGTGCTTGCGACTTCGGCGGACATGTTGGCCTCATGCGATGTTGAAGTGCCCAGACAACCGAGAGTGCACATTCTCGACGCGACCCGACGCTACGATCAGGCGGCGAACTTGGCGAGCCGGTTCATCTCCTGGGTGACGAGCTCACGATACGGGCCCTCGTCCTGCATCAGCCGGTCAGGCGCGCCGTCCTCGATGATCCTGCCCGATCTCAGCACCACCACGCGGTCAAAGTTCCGCAAGGTCGCAAGGCGATGCGCGATCGCGATGACGGTGCGGCCGCGCATCAGACGACTCAACGCCTCACGGATGGCCTCCTCGGACTCGCTGTCGAGCGCGGCGGTGGCCTCGTCGAGCAGAAGGATCGGCGCATCCTTGAGGAAGGCGCGCGCGATCGCGATGCGCTGGCGCTGCCCGCCCGACAGCTTGACGCCGCGATCCCCGACCATCGTCTGCAATCCTTCCGGCAGCGTCTCGACGAAGTCGCAGCGCGCCGCGATCGCCGCCCGCAACACCTCGTCGTCGGTCGCACTCGGACGTCCGTAGCGAATATTCTCCAGAATGGAGCGATGAAACAGCGAGATGTCCTGCGGAACCACCGAGATCGCCTCGCGCAGGCTCTGCTGGGTGACCTTGGCGATGTCCTGGCCGTCGATCCTGATGTGCCCGGCTTGCGGATCATAGAACCGTTGCAGCAGCGTGAACAGGCTCGACTTGCCGCCGCCGGACTGCCCAACCAGGCCCACGCGCTGGCCTGGCTGCAGGCGCAGCGTGAAATTCTCGAACAGCTTGTGACCGCCAGGATAGTGGAAGGTGATGTTGTCGAAGGCGATGGCCGCACCGCTCTTGACCAGCGGCTCGGCCTGCGGGTCATCGCGCAGCTCGTGCGGCTGCAGCAGGGTCGCGATCGCCTCGCTCATGCGCGCCACGTGCTGGGTGACATCGACCAGCGCCACCGCCAGATCCCGCGTCGCGTTGAGAATGCAGAGGCCGAGCGTGCAGACCAGCACGACGTCGCCGGTCGTCGCCCCGCCCCGCTGCCACAGCGAGATCGCCCACGCCATGAGCGCGATCGTCAGCACGATCGTCACCGTCGCGTGCAGAATGCGCAGCTTTTCGAGGTAGCGGAGACTGCGCCCGCGTGCCTCCAACTCCCTGTCGACCGTCGCGTCGAACCGGTCGTGCTCGTGGCGCAGGCCGCAGAACGCGCGCACCAGCGGCATGTTCGAGATCACGTCGACCATCTCGCCGTCGACCATGGCCGCCTTGTCGGCGAAATCGTCATGCAGCGGCTTGCCGGCGGCCGCCAGACGGAACATCGCCGCCACCATCATCGCCGCGATCAGCAGCAGGCCGATGGCCATCGGGCCGCTCACGGTTCCGATCAGGCAGATCGCCGCGACGGTGGCGAGGCATGGCGGCAAGACGTTCCAGACGAACATGTTCTCCACGGTGAACACGGCGTTCGACGTCGCCGTGATGCGGCTCGACAGCATGCCGGGCAAACGGTCGCCGAAATAGCTCGGCGAATGCCCGGTGAGATGACGGAAGATGTCGCGCCGGAGATCTCCGGTGACACGGACGAAGGTGAAGCTCGCGATCCAGCTGGCGACACGCCAAAGAATGTTGTCGGTCGCGATCAGCGCCATCAGCAGCACGAACGCGGCCCAGACGTTGCCGCCGCCCGCAGGCCCTGCCGAGAGGCTGTCGACGAGGGATTTCACGCCATATTGCGTGCCTACCGAACAGGCAACCGCACCGATGACGGCCATCAGAATCACGAGGTGGGCGGTGGGGCGCTTGCGCAGATAGCGCATCACGAAGGGAAAGGGGCGGTGCGCGTAGCCAGAAAGCTGATCCATGGTCTTCCCGTTGATGAGCGAGGTCGTGGCGACACCTGATGCGGCCAGATGAACGACGAACGGTTTCTCGGGTTCCGTGCGCCTTCGCGGCGCAAACCTGCCCTCCGACGATGCCGCGGCAGCAGCGTTGGAGAGCGGGGATGGCATCAATGAGACGGCACGGAACACGTTGTGTCGAAGAAAGAGTGATCGCGTGAATGGAACTTCGCACATGCGACAACGTTCCCGCTGTGGCAGTGCCGGTGCCATTGGGGATTCATCCATGATCGGTCACGAACAGGAGACGATGAGATGCGCATTGCGCAAATAGCTCCATTGACGGAGGCCGTGCCTCCGAAGCTCTACGGCGGCACTGAGCGGGTCGTCCATTGGTTGACCGAAGAACTCGTTGCCCTCGGACACGACGTCACCCTGTTCGCCAGCGGAGATTCTCAGACCTCGGCGAAGCTCTCTCCGACATGGCCAAAAGCTCTGCGCCTCGACGGCTCGGTGAGGGATCCGAACGCGCTGCACATGGTGATGCTCGAAAACGTGCGGCAGCAATGCGACGACGAACAGTTCGACATTCTGCACTTCCACCTCGACTACTACCCGTTCTCCCTGTTCCACCGGCAACCCACACCGTTCCTGACCACCTTGCACGGCAGGCTCGATCTTCCGGAGCACCAGCCGGTGTTCTCGGTCTTCAAGGATGTTCCCGTCGTTTCGATCTCGGACTCGCAGCGCCGGCCGGTTCCGAATGCGAACTGGGTGCGCACCGTGCTGCATGGACTGCCCGCAACGCTCCTGGTGCCCAGGCCGGTGACGCCGAGCTATCTCGCCGTGCTCGGACGCATCGCCCCGGAAAAGGGTGTCGACCGTGCCATCAAGATCGCGATGCGCTGCGGGATTCCGCTGAAGATCGCGGCCAAGATCGATCGCGCCGACCAAGACTATTATGAGCAGACGATCCGTCCCTTGATTCACGGCAATCCGCTCGTCGAGTTCATCGGCGAGATCAGCGATCACGAGAAGCCGGAGTTCCTGTCCGGCGCGCTCGGCCTGCTGTTGCCGATCGATTGGCCGGAGCCGTTCGGCCTGGTGATGATCGAATCGATGGCCTGCGGCACGCCCGTGATCGCCTACAACCGCGGCTCGGTTCCCGAAGTGATCGACGACGGTGTGACCGGCTTCATCGTCGAGGACGAGCTCAGCGCGGTAGCGGCCGTCAGTCGCCTGCCCGAGCTGAGCCGCGCCCGCGTGCGCGCGCAGTTCGAGCGACGCTTCACCGCGCGCCGGATGGCGCTCGACTATCTCGCGGCCTATCGCCGCCTGATCGACATCGCTGCGCCGCGCATCCGGCTGGTCAGCAGCGCCGAGTAGCATGAGGAGGCCGGGCAAGTTCGGCGAGCCCGGCCTCCGCCTCATCTCAGGTGACGGCAGCCCGCTTCGGCTCGACGATCTCGAACATGCGCGGGAACTCGTCCATCAGCGACATCAGCTCGGCCAGCCGCATCGGATTGCCCGCGAAGCTGATCTTCCCGGCCGCGACCGCTTCCGGAAAGCTCGTGGCCTTGGCAATGACCGCATCGAGCGTCGAACGCGCCAGCGTGAACCCCGCATCGGCGGTCGACGCCTGCACGCCGACCGCATAGGTCAGCGCACAATTCTGCAAGGTGAGCACGAAGCGCTCGCCGGTGTCGGTGAACGTCCAGTTCAGCACGATATGCTTGCCTTCCGCCTTGGGCCCGTTCAGCCTGACCCCGAGCACGTCCCATAGCTGCTCGGTGCGCAGCGCCGCCAGCGTCTCGCGCGGCAGGCCGGGCCGGGCCGGAACCTCCGGCATACCCTGGCGCAGCTCTTGCGCGCCGAACAGATAGGCATTGCGCCAGGTCGCGCTCTCGGCGGCATAGCCGAGCTGCTCCAGCGTGTCGGCCAGCAGCGCGCGCGCCTCGGCATTGTCTGGCTCGGCGAAGACGAGATGACCCACGACCTGCGCGACGAAGCGGTATTCGCCGTTGGCAAAGTCCGCGCGCGCCCGCGCCAGCAGCGCCTCTGTCCCGCCCATATAGGCGACGTATTTCCGGCCGGCCTCGACCGGCGGCAGCGGATCGAGATTGACGGGATTGGCATCATACCAGCCGAGATATTTCTGGTAGATCGCCTTCACGTTGTGGCGGATGTGGCCGTAATAGCCGCGCGCATGCCATGCCCCTTCGAGGCTCCGGGGCAGCCTGATCTGCTCGGCGATCTCACTTGCGGTCAGGCCATGATTCATCAGCCGCACGGTCTGGTCGTGGGCAAATTTGTAGAGATCGCGCTGTTCGCGGATCATGCCGTCGACACGGCTCGCGCCCCATATCGGCCAATGATGCTGGCCGCACATCACCTCCGCCTTGCCGCCCCACAGTTGCAGCGCCTCGCTGAGATATTTCGACCACGCCAGCGCGTCGCGCACGTCGGCGCCGCGAAACGGCAGCAGGTTGTGGAAGTTGTGCGTGCAGTTCTCGGCGAGGTTCAACAGGCGATAGCGCGGCACGAAGAAATGCATCTCCGCCGGCGCCTCGCTGTTCGGCGCCATCTGGAATTCGAAGGTGAGACCGTCGATGACCCGGGTGTCCCCGGTCGCCATGATCAGGTCGGTCGGCCGCAGCAGCGCAACGGCTCCCGCCGCCATGGTCTTGCCGAGCCCACAATCGACATGGCCCTTCGGCCCCTTCGCGAGCAGCGGCCCGAACTGATATTGCGCCCGGCGCAGCATCGCAGGGCCGGCGATGATGTTCTCGGAGACCGCATGCTCGATGAACAGGTTCGGCGCGATCAGCGGCACGCGGCCGCTGGCCATCGCGTCGTCGTCGACCACGCCGCGCGCGCCGCCCCAATGATCGGTGTGGGTATGCGTGAACATCACCGCCGTGACCGGCCTGACGCCGCGGTGCTGGTAGTACAGCTCCAATGCGGCCTGCGCGCCCTCGATCGAGGTCAGCGTGTCGACCACGATCACGCCGGTGTCCCCCTCGATCAGCGTCATGTTGGCGATGTCGAGCCCACGCACCTGGTAGACGCCGGGCACGACCTCGAACAGGCCGTGATGCATGTTGAGCTTCGCCTGCCGCCACAGGCTGGGATTGACGGTCGGCGGCGCCTGCTCCGCGTCAAGGAAGTGGTAAGGCGCGAGGCTCCAGACGGTGCGCCCCTGCGCCGTCGTCACCTTGGCCTGATCGATCGTGCCGAGAAAGCCGCGGGCGGCATCATCGAAATCGGCGGTGTCGCCGAACGGCAGCGCCTCCAGCACGGCCTGCTGCGCTGCGCTCACGGCCGCGCTGGCCTCCTTCGGATCCTTGGTGCCATCTCCGCTGACCGGCGCGCTCATGACTGTTTCCTCCGCAACGACGTTGGCACGATGCTAGTGCGCGGGATCGCGGAGCGCAAATCGCGGGCCGCAGAACAGCCCCTCAGAGCACGTGATCGACGGCCTCGTCGATGGCGGCATAGACCGTCTCGACATCCCCGGCGGTGACGCAGTAAGGCGGCATGACGTAGATGGTGTGGCCAAGCGGACGCAGCAGGACGTCGCTGTCGCGGAAGAAGGCCTGCAGCTTCGGGCCGACCTCGGCGAGGTAGCCCGGCTCGTCGGCATGGAGATCGAGCGCGGTGATGGTACCGCAGCGCCGCAGGTCGGAAAATCGCTCGTCGTAACGCAGGCGGTCGAGGCAGCGCTCCTGCGCGGCCGCGACGGCGGCGACCCGGGCCCGCGTCTGCGGCTGCCGCCACAGCTCGAGATTGGCGCTCGCTGCCGCGCAGGCGATGGGATTGGCGGTGTAGGAACTGGAGTGAAAGAACGTGCAGGCGCGGTCGGTCGAATAGTGCGCCTCGTAGATAGCGGGACTGCACAGCGTGACCGCAAGCGGCATCGCGCCTCCAGTCAGTCCTTTGGCGTAGCAGGCGATATCGGGGGCGATGTCCGCCTGCTCGCAGGCGAACAACGTGCCGGTGCGGCCCCAGCCGGTCATCACCTCGTCGGCGATGAACAGCACGCCGAACGCCTTGCAGATCCGGTGCATCTCGCGCAGCACCTCGGCCGGATACATCAGCATGCCGCCAGCGCCGAGCACCAGGGGCTCGACGATGAAGGCGGCCGGCCGGTCCTTCTCGCAAATTGTAGCGAGCGCATCCAGAGTCGCCTGTTCCCGGCCCTGCACTGGAAACGGGACGACGGCGACGTCGAACAGCAGCGGCTCATAGGCCGCATTGAACACGCCGCGCGCGCCGACCGACATCGCGCCGATGGTGTCGCCGTGATAGGAATGCTGCATCACCGCGATGCGCGAGCGCGGCTCGCCGATGTTCTTGAAGTAGCCGAGCGCCATCTTCAGCGCGACCTCCACGCTGGTGGCGCCGCTGTCAGAGAAGAACACGTGCGTGAGGCTCGGCGGCACCAGCGCGAGCAGCCCGGCGGCCACCTGCTCGGCCGGCTCGTGGCTATGTCCGGCGAAGATGACCTGATCCAGCCGCTCGGCCTGGTCCTGGATCGCGCGCACGATATGCGGATGGCAATGGCCGTGCGTGACCACCCACCACGACGCGATCGCGTCGATGATCCGCCTGCCGTCGGCGGTGAAGAGATAGGCGCCCTCGCCGCGCGCGACCGCCGTCATCTCGGGCTGGAGCGCATGCTGCGTGAAGGGATGCCAGATCGGCGAGGTTGCCTTGCGCATCATGGTTCGAAATCCGTGCGCTGGAATTGGGTGGCGAACACGTGCTGCAGCGATCGCGCCGTCAGCGGCGTGACCCAGGGCAACCGGCCAAGGCGCCTCACCTCGCCGAGCCGGCAGATCGTATCTTCGTTGTCGTCGTGGCCGTCGCCGATGAAGGCGATGCCGAACACGTCGATGCCGCGACTGCGCAGCGCCGCCAGCGACAGCAGCGAGTGATTGATCGTGCCGAGACTGGTGCGCGCGCAGAGCACGACCGGGAGCTGCCATCGCGCGAAGACATCGAGATAGAGCGTTCCGGAATCGAGCGGCACCATGACGCCGCCGGCTCCCTCGATCACGACAGGGCGGCCGACGACCTGCGGAGGACGGAGGCGGAGCGGATCGATGCTGATGCCTGCGAGGCGCGCCGCGCGATCCGGCGAGGCCGGCTCGGCCAGCCGATAGGCTTCGGGCAGCACGCGGTCGTCGGCGAGCTCGGCGAGCCGCTGGACGCAGCAGGAGTCCGTCTCCTCGGCAAGGCCGGCCTGGACCGGCTTCCAATAGCAGGCCCCGAGCAGCGCCGTGAGGCCGGCGGCGAACACCGTCTTGCCGATCCCGGTGTCGGTCCCGGTGACCACGATGCGCAGCGTCATGGCCGCGGCCTTCCGATCTCATCGGCGAGCGCGTCGAGCAGCGCCGCGATGGCCGGCTCGTCGATGTTCAAGGTCAGCGACAGCCTGAGCCGCGCCGTGCCCGGCGGCACCGTCGGCGGGCGGATGCCGCGGACGTCGAAGCCCCGCGCCTGCAGCGCGGCAGCCAGGTTCATCGCGCGCGCATTGTCGCCGACGACGCAGGGAATGATCTGCGACGGCGACCAGCTTTCACCGAAGCGCGCGGCGATCGCGCCATGGGCGAAGGCAACGAGCTGCTCCAGCCTCCGCTGCCGCTCCGGCTCTTCCCGCAGGATCGCAAGCGCCTCCATCACCGCCACCGCCATCAGCGGCGACGGCGCCGTGCTGAAGACGAAGGGTCGGCAGCGATTGATCAGCGTGTCGCGCAGCACGCGGCTTGCGGTGACCAGCGCACCGGCTGCGCCCAATGCCTTGCCGCAGGTGTGAACGGTCACGACGCTCTCGCGTCCCTCGTAGGCTGCGGCCAGACCGCGGCCCTGCGCGCCGTGGACCCCGGTCGCATGGGCCTCGTCGATCAGCAGAAAGGCATCGTGGCGCTCGGCGATCGCGATCAAATCCGCCAGCGGCGCGAGATCGCCATCCATGCTGTAGAGGCTTTCGACGACGATCCAGGGCCGGCCCACCCCGCCGCCCCTGCGCCAGATCAGGATCGCGTCCTCGGCCGACTGGGCGTTGTTGTGGATGAACTGGCACGTCTCGGCACGGCCGGCGCGCGCGCCTTCATGGGTGCTGGCATGAACCAGCGCATCGAGCACCAGCAGGTCGTCGCGCTGCGGCAGCGTGGTGAGCACGGCGAAGTTCGCCATGTAGCCGGAGCCGAAGAACAGCGCGCTCTCGGCACCGAAGAAGCGCGCCGCGTCCGCCTCGAGCCGTTCGTGCTCCTCGCAATTGCCACGCAGCAGGCGCGAGCCGCCGGCGCCGACCGGCGTGCCGGCCTCCATGGCCGCGGCGACCGCGCGCTTCATCCGCGGAGCCTGTGCGAGACCGAGATAGTCGTTGGAGGAGAAATCGAGACCGGCCCGTGGACTGAGGCGCCGCAACCGGTCATCGGCCGCGAGTCTCTGCAGACCGTCGGAATAGATCGCCAATCTGTCGGGCGGCATGGGCATGGCTCCGCTCTCTTTCGGTCAGCCGCGGACGTGGACCGGCACGACAAGGCAGTTCCGTGGGCGCCGTCGCGCCGAGATCGCGCTGAGGGTTGAATCAGGCCGGGGACGAAGCCTCCGCGCCCTCGCCGGCGGCGATCGGCGCGCCCGGGCGCGCCGACAGCGACGATGTCATGCCGAGCCGCGCGAGCAGATCGGCGTCGCGGTCGCGTTGCGGATTGGCCGTGGTCAGCAGCACGTCGCCGATGAAGATGGAATTGGCGCCAGCGAGCAGGCACAGGGTCTGCAGCTCGTCGCTCATATATTGCCGGCCCGCGGACAGCCGCACCACGCTGGCCGGCATCATGATCCTGGACACCGCGATCAATCGCACGAGCGCAATCGGATCGGGCCGCGCGGCCGTAGCGTTGACCGGCACGCCCTTGACCTCGTTCCACATGTTGATCGGCACGCTGTCGGGATGCTCAGCGAGATTGGCCAGCAGCACCAGCATGCCGAGCCGATCATCGACCTCCTCGCCCATGCCGATGATGCCGCCGCAGCACACCTTGATGCCGGCCTGCCGCACATGCGCGAGCGTGTCGATGCGGTCCTGCAGCGTGCGCGTGGTGATGATGCGGTCGTAGAATTCGGGCGAGGTGTCGACATTGTGGTTGTAGAAGTCGAGCCCGGCCTCCCTCAGCCGCTGTGCCTGCGGCGGGGTCAGCATGCCCAGCGTGACGCAGGTCTCCATGCCCAGATCCTTCACTGCGCTGACCATGTCGCAGACCTGATCGAGGTCGCGGTCCTTCGGACTGCGCCAGGCGGCGGCCATGCAGAAGCGCTCGGCCCCGGCGGCCTTCGCGCGCCGCGCGGTGGCGACCACCTCGTCGCGGTCCATCAGCTTGGTCGCCTTGAGCCCGGTGTCGTAATGCGCGCTCTGCGAGCAGTAGCCGCAATCCTCCGGGCAGCCGCCGGTCTTGATGCTGAGCAGGCTCGCCGTCTCGACGCGGGTGGGATCGAACTGCCGGCGATGCGCCGACTGCGCCAGGAACATCAGGTCCGGAAATGACAGGCGATAGAGCGCCTCGGCCTCGTCTCTGGTCCAGTCATGACGGATGGCATTGCCAACCGCCATTCGATCAGGGCCCGCGCCGCTTTGATCCGCCATGCTCGCTCCACGCCAAATTATAGATTATCATAGACATTATCTATGATTTCTCTGTATTCGAGCACCGTATCGGACGAGAGCTTCCGCTGCATCGGTTTTTTCGATAGATAATCTATGACTATGCCGGACGAGAATCTCACCACCGCTCAGCGGATCGCCGAAGCGATCACCGATCGCATCGTCAGCGGTGCGCTGCCGCCCGACGCGCCGTTGCGGCAGGACCACGTCGCGCGCGAGTTCAACTCCAGCCACGTGCCGGTGCGCGAGGCATTTCGGCAGCTCGAGGCGCTCTATCTGGTGGTCGCGGCGCCGCGACGCGGCGTGCGGGTGGCGCCGCTGGATGCGAAGTCGACCAGGGAGATCGTCGAGATGCGCACAGCGCTCGAGGTGATCGCGCTGCGCAATGCCGCGCCGCGATATACGCCGGCGCATCTCGCCGCGATCGAGCTGGCGCTGATCGAGGCCGATAATGCCGAGACCATCCAGGAGTTCGAGACCGCAAACCGCGCCTTTCATCGCGCGCTGGTCGCGCCCTGCGCGATGCCGCGGCTGCTGGCGAGCCTCGACGGACTACGCCTCGCGAATTCGCGCCTCGTGCTGGCGATGGCCCGCAATGCCGGCTGGCGTCCGCGCACCAACCAGGATCACCGGCTGATCCTGCAGGCCCTGCGCGCCCGCCAGATCGGCCACGCCTGCGAGCTCCTGACGCGGCACAACCAGACGATCGAGCGGCTGGCAAGGCCGGGCGTGTAGCCGGCTTCAACCCGTTCCTTGCGACCGGGCGCATACCGCCATGCGCCCGCGACGGCTGGGGCGCTCGCCTGCTCCCGTGTACATGCTGATCCGGACGCGCCCCGCGAACCGAAGGTCTCCAAAGGTCTCCATGTCCAACCGCCACCACGCTTCGAGGCTCGCCGGCGACGGCACCGCCGACGGCCTACCGCCGGGCCAGCGTCCCTGGGCGATCGCGGCGATCTTCACCGCGCTGTCGATGGCCTCGCTCGACGTCGCCATCGCCAACATCGCGCTGCCGTCGATCTCGGCCGATCTCCACGTCTCCCCGGCCGAGGTGGTCTGGGTGGTCAACATCTACCAGATCGCGCTGGTGGCGACCTTGCTGCCGCTCGGCGCGCTCGGCGAGATCGTCGGCCATCAGCGCATCTATCTCGGCGGCCTCCTGCTGTTCACGCTGGCCTCGGTCGGCTGCGCGCTGGCGTGGTCGCTGCCGACCCTGGTCGTTGCCCGCGCGTTGCAGGGCCTCGGCGCCAGCGGCATCATGAGCGTCAACACCGCGCTGGTGCGCTACGTCTATCCTGGAAAAATGCTCGGCTGCGGCCTCGGCCACAATGCGCTCGTGGTCGGCATCTCCTTCACCTTCGGCCCGACCATTGCGTCCGCCATTCTCTCGCTCGGCTCCTGGCCTTGGCTGTTTGCGATCAACCTCCCCTTCGGCCTGATCGCCATCGCGATCGGCATGAAGATGCTGCCGCGCACGCCGCGCGCCGAGCATGGCTTCGACTTTCTCGGCGCCGGGCTCGCTGCGCTCTGCCTCGGCCTGTTCATCACCGGCATCGGCAGCGCCGCGCATGGCGCGACGCCGGCCATGGTGGTGGCAGAGCTTGTCGGCGCGCTCGTGCTCGGCGTCATCCTGACCCGCCGCCAGGCCGATCACCCGGCGCCGATGCTGCCGATCGATCTGTTCCGCCGCGGGGTTTTCGCGCTGTCGGCGGCGACCGCGGTTTGCTCCTTCTCGGTGCAGGGCCTCGGCTTCGTGTCGCTGCCGTTCTATTTCGAGGACATTCTCCAGCGTTCGCAGGTCGAGACCGGGTTCTTCATGACACCCTGGCCGCTCGCGGTCACGATCATGGCCCCGATCGCCGGGCGGCTGTCGGACCGTTTTCCCGCCGGCCTGCTCGGCGGCATCGGCCTGGTGATGCTCGGATCCGGCATGGCGCTGCTCGCCATGCTGCCCGAGAACCCGAGCATCGCCAACATCGTCTGGCGCATGCTGATCTGCGGCATCGGGTTCGGCTTCTTCCAGGCGCCGAACATGAAGGCCATCATGTCAAGCGCCCCGCCCCATCGCAGCGGCGGCGCCAGCGGCATCGTCGCCACGGCCCGGTTGACCGGTCAGACCACCGGCGCGGCGCTGGCCGCCTTGTGCTTCAGCCTTGCGGGGCACGACGGAGCCACCCTTGCCTTGGCCCTCGGCGCAGGTTTCGCCGCGCTGGGCAGCGTGATGAGCTTTCTGCGGCTTGCCGTAGCTCCGCCGCGCGGCCCATGAGCCGAAGCAACTACAACCCCGGCTCATCACAAATCTTCCCGCGCGGCAAACGCATATTCTTGATTTGAAGGATGCAAACGTTCGCGCCACATTGCCGCCCTCTGTTCAACTGGCGAGTTGAACGAAAGGGATCTGCGATGGCAAACCTCACGATCAACGGACAATCCTATACTCTGGACGTCGAGCCCGACACGCCGCTGCTGTGGGCGATCCGCGAGAATGCCGGACTGACCGGCACCAAATATGGCTGCGGCATTGCACAATGCGGCGCCTGCACCGTGCATCTCGACGGCGCGGCCGTGCGCTCCTGTGGCGTCACCGTCTCCGAGGCCCAGGGCAAGCAGATCACCACCATCGAGGGGCTCGCGAGCGACAACGGGCTGCACAAGGTGCAGCAGGCCTGGGTGGAGAACGACGTTCCGCAATGCGGCTACTGCCAGAGCGGCATGATCATGGCCGTCGCGGCACTGCTCAAGGACAATCCGAAGCCGAGCGATCAGGACATCAACGACGCCATCACCAACATCTGCCGCTGTGGAACCTTCGCGCAGGTGCGCGAGGCGATCCACGCCGCGGCCAACGCCTGAGGAGGACGGCATGAACCAGCATGTGACGCCGCGCCTCGACCGCCGGTCCTTCGTCATCGGCACCGCCGCACTCGGCGGCGGCCTCGCCCTCGGCCTCGATATCCCCTTCGGCGGCCCGCAGGTGGTGCGCGCAGCCGATGGCTCACCCGAGGTCAATGCATGGGTCGTCGTCCGGCCCGACGACACCGTGGTGATCCGCATCGCCCGCTCGGAAATGGGCCAGGGCTCGCTGACCGGGCTCGCCCAGCTCGTCGCGGAGGAGCTTGCCTGCGACTGGAGCAAGGTCACGACCGAATATCCGACGCCCGGCCAGAACGTCGCCCGCAAGCGCGTGTGGGGCGATTTCTCCACCGGCGGCAGCCGCGGCATCCGCTCGTCGCAGGACTACGTCCGCAAGGGCGGTGCCGCCGCGCGCATGATGCTGATCCAGGCGGCCGCCGACGAATGGAAGGTTCCGGCGGCCGAATGCACCGCCGCCAACAGCGTCATCACCCACAAGGCGTCGGGCCGCACGACGACCTACGGCAAGGTGGCGGAAGCCGCCGCGAAGCTGACGCCGCCTGCCGACGTCAAGCTGAAGGATCCGAAGGACTGGACCCTGATCGGCAAGGGCGTGAGACGGCTCGACACCGCCGACAAGGTCACCGGCGCGATGATCTACGGCGCCGACATGAAGCTGCCGAACATGCTCAACGCCGCGATCAAGGACTGTCCGGTCACCGGCGGCAAGCTGAAGAGCTATGACGAGGCCAAGATCGCCGGCATGAAGGGCGTCAAGAAGGTGGTCGCGATCGATGGCACCGCCGTGGCCGTGGTCGCCGACACCTGGTGGCACGCGAAGACGGCGCTCGATGCGCTGCCGATCGTGTGGGACGAAGGCGAGAACGCCAAGGTCTCCTCGGCCTCGATCGCCAAATGGCTCGCGGAAGGATTGGAGTCCGGCCCCGCCTTTGTCGGCAACGAGAACGGCGACGCCAAGGCGGCGCTGGCGAGCGCCGTCAGGAAGGTCGAGGCCGTCTACAACTATCCCTATCAGAACCACGCCACGATGGAGCCGATGAACGCCACGGCGCTCTACACGCCCGAGCGATGCGAGGTGTGGTGCGGCACGCAGAACGGCGAGGCGGCGTTCGCCGCGGTTCTGGAAGCCTCAGGGCTGCCCGCCGACAAATGCGAGGTGCACAAGCTGATCCTCGGCGGCGGCTTCGGCCGGCGCGGCCAGACCGACTATGTCCGCCAGGCGGTGAAGATCGCCAAGGAGATGCCGGGCACGCCGATCAAGCTGTTGTGGTCGCGCGAGGAGGACATGACCCATGGCCGCTATCACCCGATCACGCAGTGCAAGCTGACCGGCGGCTTCGACGCCGACAACAATCTGACGGCACTGCACATGCGCATCTCCGGCCAGTCGATCCTGTTCAGCCTGCGGCCCGACGCGCTGGTCAACGGCAAGGACCCCGCGACCTTCCAGGGGCTCGCACCATCGGGCGAAGCCACGATCGGCTACTCCGTGCCGAATTTGCTGATCGAACACGCGATGCGCAACCCGCACATCAATCCGGGCTTCTGGCGCGGCGTCAACGTGAACCAGAACGCGATCTATCTCGAATGCTTCATGGACGAGCTCGCCGATGCGGCCGGCCAGGATCCGCTGGACTTCCGCCGCAAGCTGATGGCCGATCATCCCAAGCATCTCGCGGTGCTCAACGCTGTCGCGGAGAAGATCGGCTGGGGCACGCCGGCGCCGGACGGCGTGTCCCGTGGCCTCGCTCAACTGCACGGCTATGGCAGCTACGTCGCGGGTGCTGCCGAGATCTCGGTGATCGACGGCAGAAAGATCAAGATCCACCGCATCGTCGCCTCGACCGATCCCGGCTACGTCGTCAACCCGGCGCAGGTGGAGCGGCAGATCGCCGGCTCGTTCGTCTACGGCCTCTCGGCGCTGTTCTACGGCGGCTGCACCGTGAAGGACGGACGGATCGTCGAGACCAACTTCGACAGCTACAACTCGATGCGCATCGCCGAGATGCCGAAGGTGGAAGCGATCATGATCCCGAGCGGCGGCTTCTGGGGCGGCGTCGGCGAGCCGACCATCGGCGTCGCCGCACCCGCCGTGCTGAATGCGTATTTTGCCGCCACCGGGAAGCGCATCCGCTCGTTGCCACTGCGCGACCAGAACATCACCTTCGCATGACCCGCGTGGCGGCGGCCGTTGGGACCAATGGCCGCCGCCGTGCTATTGCAATGATGATGACGATGTCCCGGCAGCGCACGCGCAGAGAGGTCGGCGGCCTGATCGCGGCGTCAGTTGCCATGATCGCCGCCCCTGCCGTGCTGCGCGCACAAGCGATGGCGCGCGTCGTCGTGATCGGCGGCGGCTTCGGCGGCGCCAGTTGCGCCCGCGCGCTGCGCCAAGCCGATGGCAAGCTCGACGTCACCCTGGTCGAGGCCAACACGACCTTCACGGCGTGTCCGCTCAGCAACGAGGTCATCGCTAGCCTGCGCGATATCAGTGCCCAGCAGTTCGGCTATGACAAGATCGCAGCCGAAGGCGTGAGCATTGTGCTGCGGGCGGCCACGGCGGTCGATGCGCCCGCCCACAAGGTCACGTTCGCCGACGGCAGCGCGCTGGCCTATGACCGCCTCGTGCTGGCGCCCGGCATCGACCTCGATTTCACGGCCCTGCAAGGCTACGACGAGGCCGCCTCCGCGGTCATGCCGCACGCCTACAAGGCCGGCGAGCAGACGCTGCTGCTGCGGACGCAGATCGAGGCGATGCCGGATGGCGGCACCGTCGCGATCGCCGTCCCGGCCAATCCGTCGCGCTGTCCGCCCGCGCCTTACGAACGCGCCAGCCTGATCGCGCATTATCTCAAGGCGCACAAGCCGAAGTCGAAGGTGCTGATCCTCGATGCCAAGGACAGCTTCTCGCAGCAGAAGCTGTTCGAGCAGGCGTGGCAGCAGCTCTACCCCGGCATGATCGAGCGCATTCCGCTGTCGCAGGGCGGCCGCGTCACCGGCGTCGAGATCGCCACGCGTACCGTCGTCACCGAGTTCGGCAATTACAATCCCGATGTGACCAACATCATCCCGCCGCAGAAGGCCGGCCGCATTGCCGCCCTCGCCGGCGCGGCCGACCGCACCGGCTGGTGCCCGATCGATGCCGCGACCTTCGCCTCGAAGCTCGTCCCCGACGTCCATGTCATCGGCGACGCCTGTCTCGGCGGCGGCATCCCGAAATCGGCCGGCGCCGCCCAGGCGCAGGGCAAGGCGTGCGCGGCCGTGATCGTGCGCGATCTGACGGGACGGCGGTCGGAGCCGCCGACGCTGACCGGCATCTGTTACAGCATCGTCGCGCCGGACGACGCGTTCTCGCTCGCCGGCATCTACCAGCCCAAGGGAGACATCTTCGCCGAGATCGAGGGCGGACGGGCCAGCCCGGTCGACGCATCGCGCGAGACGCGCGCGCGTGAGGCCGCCGCGGCGACGGCCTGGTTCAAGGCGCTGACCCACGATGCCTTCGGCTAGCCTTGTCATCGCCGCGCTCGTGGCCGCCCTGCCCGCCGCTGTCGCGGCGCAGACACTCGCGCCCGCTACGATCACCGGCGACGGCATCGCCTCGTCCCTCACCGGACGGCCCGGCGACGCCACCCGCGGCCGCGCACTCGTCGTCGCGCGCAGCTCGACCTGCATCCTCTGTCACTCCGGCCCGTTTCCGGAAGCGCACTTCCAGGGCGATCTCGCACCCAGCCTTGCCGGGGCCGGCAGCCGTTCGACGATCCCGCAGCTCCGCTTGCGGCTGGTCGATGCCTCCAGGCTCAATCCGGAAACGATCATGCCGTCCTATTATCGCATTGACGGGCTGACGCGCGTCGGTTCCGCCTGGCGCGGCAAGCCGATCCTGTCGGCAGAGCAGATCGAAGACATCGTCGCCTATCTCGCGACCTTGCGCGAGTGAGCCCATATGACCGGCATGTTCGAACCGTCCCACATGTCCCGCCGCCACCTGCTGCAACTGGCGGGAACGCTGACCGCCGCGGGCGCACTGCCGCTGATCACGGTCCGGCCTGCGCAGGCGACCCCGGCGATGCTGGCGTCCGCGATCCGCAACCTCGTCGGCGAGGCAAAGGTGAACGCCGGCAAGATCCGACTCGACATCCCGCCGCTGGTCGAGAACGGCAACACCGTGCCGATGACCGTCAGCGTCGATCACCCGATGACGCCTGACGATTTCGTCAAGAGCATCCACGTCTTCAACGAGAAGAACCCGCAGCCCAACGTCGCCAGCTTTCACCTGACAGCCAGCGCCGGCCGCGCCCAGGTCACGACGCGCATCCGGCTCGCCGACACCCAGAAGGTCGTGGCGATCGCAAAGCTCTCCGACGGCTCGTTCTGGTCGGCGAGCGTCGACGTCATCGTGACCTTGGCCGCCTGCACCGAGGAGATGCCGTGATGCCTGCCGCCCTCGTCAACGTTCCCGCCAAGGCCAAGCGCGGCGCCGTCATCGAGATCAAGACACTGATGAGCCACGTCATGGAGCCGGGCTATCGCCATACGGCCGCAGGCGAAGCCATCCCGCGCGACATCATCACCAGCTTCACCTGCCGCTTCAACGGCACCGAGATCTTTCGCGCCGACCTCTATCCGGCCATCGCCGCCAATCCGTTCCTGTCGTTCTTCACCACGGCTACCGAGAGCGGCCGCTTCGAGTTCGAATGGATCGGCGACAACGGGTTCGTCGCCACCACCGCCGCCGCGATCACGATCGAATGATGCGGTCTGCGTTTCTCACTGTCGTCACGGCAATCGTCGTGACCTTGCCCGTGCTTGCCGGCGAGATCGCAGAGTCCGAGCGCCGCTCCGGCTATGACTTCATGTCGTCGGACACCAGGGCGATGCAGGACGACGACACCGCCAATCCGGCGATGCTGTCGGTGCTCGACGGTGAGGCGCTGTGGACGACGAAGGCAGGCACGGCCAACAAGGCGTGCGGCGATTGTCATGGCCCGGTCGATGTCAGCATGAAGGGCGTCGCCGCGCGCTATCCCGCCTTCAATGCCACCAGCGGTGCGCCGGTCGATCTCGGCCAGCGCGTCAATCTCTGCCGCAAACAGCATCAGGAGGCAGCGCCGTTCGCAGCAGAGAGCCGCGAGCTGCTGGCACTGACGGCGCTGATCGCGAAGCAATCGCGCGGGATGCCGATCACCGCTGGCGACGATCCGCGGCTCAAGCCCTTCATCGCGCGCGGTCGCGAGCTGTTTTTTCAGCGGCAGGGCCAGCTCAATCTCGCCTGCACCAATTGTCACGATGACAATTGGAGCAAGCATCTCGCCGGCTCCGCGATCACGCAGGGACAGCCGACGGGCTATCCGATCTACCGGCTGGAATGGCAAGGCATGGGCTCGCTGCAGCGCCGCCTGCGCGGCTGCATGACCGGGGTGCGCGCCCAGGCCTACGATTTCGACGCCCCCGACATGATCGCGCTGGAGCTGTATCTGATGTCCCGGGCGCAAGGGATGCCGGTGGAGGCGCCGGCGGTGCGGCCGTGAGCGGGCAAGGTCTCGCGAGCTATCAGGCAAGTCGTTCGAGCTTGCAGAACGCCGCTTACGAACGAGCCGTGCCATGGGTTACGCGTCGTGGCCGGCCATGACGGCATGGAGACCCCCGGCGACCCAATATGCTCAAGATCCTGCCTTCCGTCCCTTTCTCACCCCTGCCGCCGTCGGATCGATCGCGGCGAGAGGTCCGTCCGAGGCCTGCTTCATCAGGGGATCGGCGGCGATGAAGTCGATGAAGGTACGGACCTTGGCGGAGAGATATTTTCGGCTGGGATAGACCGCCATCAGCGGCGCTTTGATCGTCAGCATCTCCGGCAGCACCGTCTCGAGCCGGCCGCTGGCGAGGTCGTCGGCCATCAGCCAGCGCGGCAGCACCGCCATGCCCATGCCGGCGACAGCGGCGTGATGCAGGAGCGTCTCGTTGCCGCTGATCAGCACCTCGTTGAAGTTGACCGTCACCTCGCCCTCTCCGGTCGGCAGGATCATGGCCCGCAGCGGGTACAACGCGTATTTCAGCATTGCATGGCCATTGAGATCGGCCACCGCCTTCGGCCGCCCGGCGGCGGCGAGATAGCTCGGCGCGGCGACGAGCTGCATCAGCACCGGCGACAGCGGCCGCGCGATCAGCCCATCGCCGGGCGTGGCCGAGACGCGCAGCGCCAGATCAAACCCCTCGTCGACGAGATTGACCAGGCGTCCGCTGAGATCGATCACCACGTCCGGATAGCGCGCGCGGTACGCTGCGAGCGTGCCGGCAAACAGCGGATTGGCGAACCATACCGGCGCGCTGACCTTTAGGGTGCCGCGCGGGATCACGGTCGCCTTGCTGACGACGGCCTCGACCTCGTCGAGAGACTCCAGCATCGGCCGCACCTGGTCGAAATAGACTTGGCCGGCCTCGGTCAGGCCGACACGCCGGCTGGTGCGGTTGAGCAGCCGGGTCGAGAGCCGCTGCTCCAGCTGCATGACATGCTTGGAGGCCATCGCCGGCGAAAGCCCCAGGCGATCGGCGGCGGCCGCGAAGCTCTTGAGCTCCGCGACCTGGCAGAACACCCGAATACTGACCAACGTATCCACTTATC
The DNA here is from genome assembly GCF_032485115.1 of Bradyrhizobium sp. SZCCHNRI2009. Lineage (NCBI taxonomy): Bacteria > Pseudomonadati > Pseudomonadota > Alphaproteobacteria > Hyphomicrobiales > Nitrobacteraceae > Bradyrhizobium > Bradyrhizobium sp. SZCCHNRI2009. Next base: position 289,220 of record NZ_JAUEUH010000001.1, on the reverse strand, counting down.
ATCAACCAATAGAAAATGATGACTTAACGAAAAGCATAATGATCAAACCAGAAGAAATTATCAATGTCGGGCACGTTTTCATTTGGAGCTCCGACCATGTCCAGCACCGCATCGACCACCGATCTCAGCCCACTCCAGCCCCCGCTGGCGCTGCGCATCGGCCTGTGGGTCGCCCAGACCCTGCTCTTCGCCCTGTTCTGCTTCGCCGGCGTCACCAAGGTCTTCACCCCGATCAAGGAACTCGCCCAGATGATGCCGTGGACCGGCGAATATTCGGTGGCCTTCGTCCGCACCATCGGCCTGATCGATCTGGCTGGCGGGCTCGGCATCCTGTTGCCGTCGCTGACCCGCATCATGCCGCGCCTGACCGTGCTGGCCGCAATCGGCTGTGCCACGCTGCAGGTGTTCGCGTTCGCCTTCCACATCTCCCGCGGCGAAGCGGCGGTCACGCCCCTGAACATCCTGCTGCTGGCGCTGTCGCTGTTCGTGCTGTGGGGCCGCAACGGCAAGGCGCCGATCGCGCCGCGCGGCTGATCCGAGCATCGCCGGCGCTGGCCATCCAGCGCCGGCGCATCGCGTGCTTTGAAGGAAGCCATGATGAGCGAACCGATCCCTGACGTGTCGCGCCGCGGCTTTCTCGCTGGCGCGACAGCCCTCGGCGCCCCAGCCCCCGCCGTCCCGGCCGTCGCCCAGCATCGCGCCGGCATTGTCGTGCTGATCGACCGCAACGACCCCCATGTGATGGGTCACGCCATCAGCTATTCCGGCAATCTGACGCGGCATTTCGGCAGTCTCGGACAGACCCCCGCGATCGAGGTCGTCGCCAACGGCACCGGCATCGACGTATTTCGCGCCGACAAATCACCGCTCAAGGAGCCGCTCGCGGCGCTGCGGCAGATGTATCCGCATATCGGCTTCAGCATGTGCGCCTCGTCGAAGTCGATCGCGGAGAGCAAGGAGAACCTCACGATCCAGCTGATCGACGGCGCCAGGCTGGTGCCGTTCGGCATCGGCCGCGTCGTCGAGCTGCAGCGCAAAGGCTGGGCCTACGTCCATGGCTGAGGTTTTGAGCGCGCCCGCACGGCGCGATCTGCTGCTGGCGGCGGCCAGCCTGCTGCTGCTGACAAGCAGGCCTGCTTGCGCCGGCGCACAGGACCCGAGCCCGCCGGTGTTCCGCAGCGGCCGCACCCAGTTCATCGTCGAGCGGCCGCGCCGGGCGCTGCCGCCGTTGAAGCTGCAGGACATGGGCGGCAAGGACGTGACGCTCGCGCCCAAGCCCGGCCATGTCACGCTGGTCAATCTCTGGGCGAGCTGGTGCGCGGCGTGCAAGGTCGACCTGCCGACTTTGGCCGGGCTGGAGCGGATGCGGATTCCGGCGCTCGACGTCTGGACCATCTGCACCGACCGGCGCGACATCAAAAGCATCCGCCGCTATGCCGAGGCGATCGCGATGCCCCGCGCCTCCTACGCCGATCCGCATGCGCAAGCGACCAATCCGGCCAATGCCGATGCCTCGATCTTCGCGACGCCGGCGATGCCGATCACCTATCTGATCGGCACGACGGGATTGATCGAAGGCTATGTCACCGGGGCGGCCGAATGGCTGTCCGAGCCGGGCCAGGCGCTGCTGCGCTATTATCTCGATCAGCCGGGCGCGTGAAAATCATCACCGGCGGCCATGCCGCCGGTTGTCGTTCTCGTTGAAAAGATACCTATTCTGCCGGCGCCGCATGCATGTCGGCATGCGCCAGGTAGCTCTCGGACATGCCGAGCCGCCCCAGTGCAAACAATCCGCCTGCGACCACGAAATAGGCCAGCGCCACCGCCGGCGTGACGCCGAAGCCGCCACCGATGCCGACGGCCTCGCCATGCATGAAGCCGAAATAGGTCATGACGGCACCGGCAAGCGCGAAGGCCGCCGCCTTGGTGAAGTCGCGCTCGATCACGAACACGCCGATCGCGCCGAGCACGAGGCCGGCGAGGATCGAGCCCCCGCCCATCACTTCGAGCCCGTGATACAGCACGCCTTGCTGCGGCAGCGCCGCGATCGCAGCGGTCTTGACCGCATCGACCTTGTCGGCTGCGAGGCCGCCGACGCTCTGCGCCGCGGCCACCGTCGAGGCCAGCATGGTGTCGATCTGCAGCTTGGCCCAGGCGGCGAGATGCGGCGTGAAGGCGAGCACGATCGCCGGCGCGTGCTTGACCGGCGTGGTCTGGAACGCCTGCGCGCCGATCAGCATGCCGATGTACAGCAGGATCGGCGAGATCGCGACCACCGGCACCAGCGCCAGCAGCACCGAGATGATGCCGAGCCAGGACAGCACGATCACCATTAGCCCGGTCGCCGCGGAGTAGCCGATGCGGCCGCCCATCGCCTTCCAGCCGGGATGGCCGATATAGACGGCGTTGATGAAGGGGTTGCCCATCATGCAGCCGATCAGGCTGACGACGCCGTCGGCTGTCAGCACCCGCGTGGTCGGATATTCGTCGCCCGCGGCTTCCGCGCTCTCGACATTGTCCATCGCCTCGACGAGGTCGTAGATGCCGAACGGGATCGCGGTTACCAGGATCACGCCGAGATATTCGAAGCCGGAGAACACCGTGCCGAACGCCGGCAGCGGCACCGAGAAGCCGAAGCTCGCAAAGGCGTCCCCGACGCCCTTGACGCTGAGCCCGCCGAGACCGAGGCCCAACAGGTTCGAGCCCCAGGCGATGATCATGCCGACCGCGATCGCCACGAGGCCGGCCGGCAGCCCCTTCGGATATTTCACCCCGCCGAACCAGCTCACCAGAATGATCGCGAAGCACACCAGGCCGATCTGCGGCGTCATGTACATCTCGAGCGCCGGCCGCATCGAGATGAAGGTGACCGAGACGCCGGCCAGCGTGCCGAGCAGCGCCGCGCGCGGCGTGATCTTGCGGATATAGGGCGCGACGAAGCCGCCGATCATCAGGATGAAGCTCTGGAAGAACACCCAGACGAGGCCGGCCGACCAGCCCTTCAGCGGATCGCCGGTCTTGAGCGTGATCGGCAGCATGATCACGAAGGTCACGATGAACATGTGCGGGACACTGACGCCCGAGGGCAGCGCGCAGACGTCGCTGCGTCCGGTCTTCTGCGCCAGGCGATAGGCAAGGAAGGCGTAGTACAGGGTCGACAGGCACATCATGAGGCCGAGCGCCGGCAGGATGCGGCCGAACACCAGGCTGTCCGGCATCTTCAGCACGAAGCGCAACAGTCCGGTGAGGACGAGCATGTTGACGAGGATGTTGGTGCCGAAACCGAAGAACGCGTTCCAGTCTCCGGGTGTCCAGAGCACCGGCTTGAAATCCGCTCTTACCGAGCTTGCCGTCCCGCTTCCGCTCATCGCCTTGCTCCCCTGTTGCTTGCAGCGACTACATGACCGAACTCATTCGTCTCGACTCGTCTCTCGGTTCATCTCTCAGTTCATGGCCTTCAGAACCGCGGCGGAGTCAGCGACCCAGCCGAAGATGCCGCCCTGGGCCTTGATCATCTTCAGGCCCATCTCGTGGAATTCCGGGAAGTAGGACGCGCAGCCGTCGGAGATGACGACGCAGCGATAGCCCCGGTCATTGGCCTCGCGCACGGTGGTGTTGACGCAGACCTCGGTGGTGACGCCGCACACCAGCAGGTTTTCGACGCCGTGATGCTTCAGCACGTCACCGAGTTCGGTGGCGTAGAAGGCGCCCTTCCCCGGCTTGTCGATCACGACCTCGCCGTCGACAGGATAGAGCGCGGGAATGATGTCGTGGCCGGCCTCGCCGCGGATGAGGATGCGCCCCATCGGACCGGGATCGCCGATGCGAAGCGACGGCGCGCCGCGCTCGACCTTGGCCGGCGGCGCGTCGGAGAGATCAGGCGCGTGCCCCTCGCGCGTATGGATCACCAGCATGCCGCTCTTGCGCGCCGCCGCCAGCACGTTGGCGATCGGCGCGACGGCGCGTGCAAGCTGCGAGACGTCGTTGCCCAGCGTCTCGCCGAACCCGCCCGGCTCCATGAAGTCGCGCTGCATGTCGATGATGACCAGCGCGGTCTTGAAGAGATCGAGCGTGATCGGCTCCGGCTCGGCCGTGATCGTAGCGGTTGCCGATGCAGATGAGTTCGCCATACCAGCCGCTTGCCTCTCCACGAGAATGCCTCGCAACAGACGAAGCAAGCGCTATGCCATTGTGTACAATCCAGCGGAGCGCGACGGCCCTGGCGAAGGACGAACTAATTCAAGGGGTTGAGAAGCGCGCGGGCAATGCCCGGTCGCTGAGCAGGTTTGTTTGCAGCGATCGCAGCTCATTTCATGAGCGGCCATTGCATGCAACGATCACCCTGCTGCATCCCCGTGCGCCAAGGGAAGCCAGTGAATTGAGGAGAGTCTCAACTGCGCGAGCTTGCCCACCGATCGCGCCAAACCGCACGGTGTCGTCCCGGGCTTGACCCCATGGGCGTTCGCCGGGACGACGGCGGTGGTTGTGGCGTGAGCTCAGCGTCCCACGACGATCACGACGCCTGCCGCGCCGCCGGCTTGCGCTCGACCGGGTGGATGTCGATGCCGCGCAGCCGTCCCAGCCGCAGCACGTCCATCGCGACGGTACGGCCGATGCGGTCGCGGTCGAGCACGCGGATCAGGTCGTCGACGCCGTTGATGTCGACACCGTCGAGCTTGATCACGACGTCGCCAGGAAACAGGCCGGCGCGGGCCGCGGGCCCGTCCGGCTCGATCTGCATCAACAGCGCGCCCATCTTGTTCTCGACGCCGGCCAGCAACGCATGTCGCCGCGGCACCGGCGCGGTCTGCCCGGACACGCCGATATAGGCGCGGCGGACGTAGCCGTGGCGGATGATCTCCGACAGCACGAACTGCGCGGTGTTGCTGGCGACGGCAAAGCAGATGCCCTGCGCGCCCTGGATGATGGCGGTGTTGATGCCGATCACCTCGGCGGCCGACGACACCAGCGCCCCGCCGGAATTGCCCGGGTTGAGCGCCGCATCGGTCTGGATGACGTCCTCGATCATGCGGCCCGAGACCGAGCGGATCGAGCGGCCGAGCGCCGAGACCACGCCAGCCGTCACCGTGGATTCGAAGCCGAGCGGATTGCCGATCGCGACCACGAGCTGGCCGCGGCGCAGGCTCTTGGAGTTGCCGAGCGCGGCGTAGCGCAGGTCGCGCGCGTGATTGGCGCGCAGCAAGGCGAGATCGGTGTCGGGATCGACGCCGAGCACCTGAGCGTCGGCGACGACGCCCTCGACGTCGCGCAGCCGGATGCTCTTGGAGGAGCCGACGACATGGCTGTTGGTCAGCACGAGACCGTCGGGCGAGATCACGATGCCCGAGCCGAGCCCGCCGCGCTCGGCGCGGGAGCCGGCGGTCGACCCAGCCCTGGGGCCGGTTTCGACGCGCACGACCGCAGGGCCGACCCGCTCGGTGACGTCGATGACGGCATTGGAATAGGCGTCCAGCAGCGCGCGGTCGTCGGCCGGCGCAGCATCAGACGCGCGCGCCGGCGACAGCGCATCGCCGGCGAGATCGGAGGTAAAGTCCAACATGGCAAGATTTCCTTCGCCCGGTCAGATGGGTAGCAGCCGCCCCCCGCGCAAGGTGGCGATCCGGCGGCGCCGTTCCGCGCCGTCCTTGGCGAGACTCACGCGCGCTGTGATAGGACTACGGCTGGGTATTTGATGAATCTGATTGCGGGAGGAAGCATGCGGCTGCGAGACCGGCTGTTGTCGTTGTGTGGGGCCATGGTGCTGGGAGCCGACATGACCGGCGCATCGCTGGCGGCGAGCGCCACGGTACGCAGCGGCGACACGATCCAGCTCGGCGACACGGTGTTCCGGCTCGACGGCATCGATGCGCCGGAGGTCGACCAGCTCTGCATCGACGATCACGCCGATTCCTGGAGCTGCGGCGTCGAGGCCCGCGAGCAGCTCGGCAAGCTGATCGGCGGCCGCTCGGTGCGCTGCGACGATCTCGGCCCCGACAAGCCGCTCAAGACGCGCAGGATCGGCCTCTGCATCATCGACGGCGACAGGGTCAGCCTGAACCAACAGGTCGCGCGCGCGGGCTACGCCATGAGCGCGGATCCGGCGATCAAGTATCGCGCCAAGGACGATGTCGCCGCGGCCAAGGAGGCGGTGCGCGGGCTGTGGAAGGGATGTTTCGTCGCCCCAGCCGAGTTCCGCGCCGACAAGAAGGACGGCGCCCTGCTCGGCGCGGCCTGCCGCGCCGACCGCGACCGCGAGATCCGTGCGGTGCTCTTCCCGGACGCGCCGAGCGCGCCGCCGGGCTGCAGCATCAAGGGGAAGTTCGCGGTGCGCGCCCGCGTCACCGGCAACATCGGCATCTACCATCTGCAGGGCTGCCCGAGCTATCCGGCGACCACCGAGCCCGACCGCTGGTTCTGCTCGGAGGACGATGCACGCGCCGCCGGCTTCCGGCGTGCATTCAACTGCCGCGCGCCGAAGAAGTGAGATCGGACGGTCGACGAGCCGGCACGACAAAGCAATCGAGAGCTGTCGCGCGGCCCATCGCGAGCGAAGCGATCCAGGGGCTCGGCAAAGACCCGGTGATATCCGCAGCGATGCTCAGTGCTGCATCTGCAGCAGCTGATCCATCGGCATCATGTTGTGGTTGAGGTTCGCCATGATCCACAGCGAGCCGCCGACGACGAGAAACACGATCAGCAGCCCGAAGGCCAGCGCCAGCACGTTGTTGGTGTTGTCGGGCCCGGTGGTGATGTGCAGGAAGAACACCAGGTGCACCCCCATCTGGGCGATCGCCAGGACGATGATCGCGACCGGGATCGACGGCTGCCAGACGAGGTCGGTGCCGGCGATGAAGAACGATGTCGCCGTCAGCAGGATCGCGAGACCGAGGCCGGCGACATAGAACAGGACGCGGGAACGCAGGCTGCCATGCTGCTGCTCGCCGGGTGCGAGATCGAATTCCGCGGGGGCTTGATCGGTCATGTCGCACTCCCGAGCAGATAGACCACGGAGAACACCGCGACCCAGATGATGTCGAGCGCGTGCCAGAACAGCGCGAAGCACAGGATGCGACGCTCGATGTCGGCGCGGAAGCCCTTGGCGACCACCTGCGCCATCATGGTCAGCAGCCACAGGATGCCAGCCGCGACGTGCAGGCCATGGCAGCCGACCAGAGTGAAGAACGCCGACAGGAAGGCGCTGCGGCTCGGCCCGTCGCCGCGGCCGACGAGGTCGACGAACTCTCGGACCTCGAGCAGCAGGAAGCCGGCGCCGAGCAGGCCGGTGACGGCCATCGCGACCTGGAACCAGAGCTGGTTGTGGCGCTCGGCGGCAATGCTCGCCATGCCGCAGGTGAAGCTCGACAGCAGCAGCAAAGCGGTCTCGACCGCGACGTTGCGGACGTCGAACAGTTCGGTGCCGCCCGGACCGCCGGCGGTCGCACCCGACAGCACCGCGAAGCTCGCGAAGAAGCACGAGAACATCACGATGTCGGAGAGCAGGAATATCCAGAAGCCGAATCCGGTCACGATCCGTTTCGGCGCCGGCCCGGGATGCTCGGCGGCACGCAGTTGATGCGGATCGGCATAGGCAGGCGCCTGAGCGACGGTGGTCACCGACATCGGCCCACTCCCTTTGCGACGACTTCAGTGGGCATGCGCCGTTCCGCCTTCCGGCCGCGACTGGTTCTCGCTGAGCTGCGGTCCCGGCGCCGGAGGGATCTTCTGGCTGGCGATGTTGCCGAACAACTCGGGATCCGCGAGCCGGTAGGTCTTCGGACGGGTCTCGACGGACTGCGCCGCGAGCTCCTTGTAGCCCGCCTCGTCGAGCAGCTGGCCGCTCCTGGCAGCATTCGTCACCCAGTTGGCGAAGTCGGGCTGCGAGACGACGTTGGTGTCGAACATCATGTCGGGAAAACCGTCGCCGCTGAAATGCGAGGCCAAGCCCTTGTAGGTCCCGACATGATCTCCGCGCAGGTTCAGCCGCGTGACCATGCCGTTCATGGTGTAGATCATGCCGCCGAGCTGCGGGATGAAGAAGGCCGTCATGACGCTGCCGGATGTCAGCTCGAAGCGCAGTGGCGCGCCGATCGGGACGGTCAGGCTGTTGACGGTGGCGATGCGCTGGTCGGGATAGATGAACAGCCACTTCCAGTCGAGCGACACCGCCTGGATGCGGATCGGAAGCCCAGTGCCGTCGACGGGCTTGCCCGGGTCGAGCTGGTGCGAGCCGATCCAGGCGACGCCGCCGAGCAGGATGACGGTGAGCGCGGGGATCGACCACACCACGAGCTCGACCGCGCCCGAATAGGCGAACTCCGGCCGGTAGCGCGCCCTGGTGTTGGAGCTCCGGAACCAGAACGCGAAAGCGAGCACCGCGATCGATGTCGGCACGATGATCGCCAGCATGATGATGACGGAATCGATCAGGATCGTCTGCTCGGCGGCGGCGATCGGCCCTTGCGGATCGAAGATGTTCATACGCTCATCCGGCATTCATCCGCGCTCCCAACCCACACCGGGTCGAGAGGTTCCTGCGCCGCAAAGATCCGCTCAGCGGCTCACGCGCCAAATCGTGCTGTTGCCGTCTTCGGAGATGAGCAGGCTGCCGTCGCGCGCCACGGTGACGCCGACCGGCCGGCCCCAGACCTCGCGATCGTTGACGACGAATCCGGTGACGAAATCCTCGTATTCGCCGGTGGGCACGCCGTCCTTGAGCCTGACCCGGATCACCTTGTAGCCGGTGCGCTTGGACCGGTTCCACGAGCCGTGCTCGGCAGCGAAGGCATCGCCGCGATACTCCGGCGGAAACAGATTGCCGTCGTAGAATGTCAGACCGAGCGAGGCCGAATGCGGCTGCAGCAGCACGTCGGGCACGGTGATCCTGCCCTTCAGGTCGGGGCGCTCGCCGGCATGGCGCGGGTCGGGGTTGTCGCCGATGTAGTACCAGGGCCAGCCATAGAAGCCGCCCTCCTTCACCCGCGTGACATAATCCGGCACCAGATCGTCGCCGAGCCCGTCGCGTTCGTTGGTCGAGCACCACGGCGTTCCGGTCGCGGGCTGGATGGCGAGGCCGACGCAGTTGCGGATGCCGGTGGCGAACAGGCTGCGGTTCTTGCCGTCGGGATCGAACGCCAGCACGCTGGCACGGTCGGCCTCCCCGCCCCAGGCCGCGCCGAGCGGGTGCGCCTTGATCCAGGCACTGACTCCGCCGGTTGGCTCTCCCAGCGCTTCGCCGACATTGCCGGTGGAGCCGACCGACACCAGCATGCGCTTGTCGTCCCTGGTGAAGACGATATCGCGCGTCGAATGGCCGTAGCCGGCCGGCAGATCGGGCACGACGACCTGCAGCGGCCCCTGCGCCTTCATGTCGCCGGCACGATAGGGAAAGCGCATGACGCGCTCGGTGCTCGCGACATAGATCCATTGCGGATCGCTGCTCGGGTAGAAGGCGATGCCGAAGGGATGGCCGAGACGGTCGGCGAAGATCTCGCTCGACGCGACCTTGCTGCCGTCCTCGCTCGGACGCAGCACGCGGACGCGCCCTGCCCGGGTCTCGGCAACGAAGATGTCGCCATTCGGCGCGGTGCGGAGGATGCGCGGCCCGCTCAGCCCCTCGGCAAACAGCGCGATCTTGAAACCGTCGATGACCTTCGGCACGGCGGAGGCCGGTCGGTGCATCACGCGGGAGACGTTGGCTGCGGACGCCGTCGCCCCCGGTTTGGGCAGGTCTTCGGGACGGATCAGCCTGATTGTGCCAGGTGCATCACCCTGCCAACTGCCGAACGCGTCCTTGCCTTTCAGCACAACAGGTTCGGCTGCGGCGGCGGTCGCCGCCAGCGCGCTCAAGGTCGCCACGACAGCCGTGCTGATCAGTCTCGTCATGCGGTCCTCGCGCGTCTCGAACGGCCGGCAGTCTACCCCGGTCGAGGACCGGCGATCACGTGTCGCGGCGACGGGACGCGATCACGACAGCGCCCCGAGCACGCCGCGCGTCGCCTGGTCGATCTCCTCGACATAGCGGCGGCGCGCGAAGGACTCGGTCAGGAAGCCGATCACCTTGCGGCTGTTCTCCGATTCCAGCACCGCCAGCTCTTCGGCGCCGGAATCGTCGAAGATCTTCATCGCCGTCTTGACGTTCATTTCGGGCAACAGCGCGACGTCGAAATATTTGGCGAGCTCGACCACCTGGATCTCGTCGGCGATGGAGTCCAATTCGCCCGAGAACAGATCGGGCAAGGAGACCAGCCCGCAATAATCGTCGCTGTTGTTCACCACCACCACGGCCTGGCGCGTGCCCAGCGCGAACTCGCGCCGGCAGGCCGCGATGCTGGTCGTGGTCGGCACCTTGGCGACGTCGGAGCGCATCAGCCGCTCGACCGTGAGGTTGCGCAGCCAGCCGACGTCATTGGCGCTGCGGATGGTCTCGCCGCGCAGATGCAGGCGCCAGGTCGAGAACGAGTGGCCGAACAGGACGCGGACGCACACCGACGTCACGATGCAAGCGCCCAGCACGACGGCCGTGACGTCGACGCTGCGGGTCATCTCCAGCACCAGGAACGACATCGTCAGCGGCCCGCCGACGATGGCGACACCGAGCGTCGCCATGCCCGTGAGCATCGCCACCAGCGGGTCGATCGCGAGCCCGAGGCCGGCCAGCGCGAGCAGTCCCGCAAACAGCTTGCCGAGCAGGCTGCCGACGAACAGCGAGGCGAAGAACAGACCGCCGCGGAAGCCCGAGGCCAGCGAGATCAGGCAGGCGGCGAGCTTGAGCACGATGATGGTGGCGATCATGCCGACCGCCATCTCGCGATGCAGGTCGAGCAGCATTGCGCCGTGGCCTGCCGCCAGCACCTGCGGCGTCACGATCGCCATGGCGCCGACACAGACCCCGCCGATCACCGGGCGCAGCCACACCGGAATGCGGACGAACAGCCGCTCGACCGCCGGCGAGGCACGCATCACCACGATGCCGATGCCGGCGACGAGGAGCGCCAGCACGAACAGCGCGATGTATTGCTCGAAGCCGACCGCGCCGACCTTGGCGACCTCCAGCGAATACGGCGCGCCGGCGAGATATTGCGAGGTCAGCGCACCCGCCAGCGAGGCCGCCAGGATCGGCGCCGCGCTGCCGACGGAGTAGACGCCGACGATCAGCTCATAGGCATAGAACGCCCCCGTGATCGGCGCGCCGAAAGCGGCCGCAATGGCGGCGGCCGCACCGCAGCCGAGGATGAGGCGCATATCGTTGCGGCGGAGCGTGAGATACTGCCCAAGCAGCGAGGCGACGCCGGCACCGATCTGGGTGTAGCCGGCCTCGAGCCCGACCGACGCGCCGGAGCCGTTGGAGACCAGGGTCTGGCCGCTCACCACGATGCTGTCGCGCATCGACAGCCGTCCGCCGCGCAGCGCATTGGCCTCGACAGGGTCGACCGCGGCCGCAATCTTCCAGCGCCGCCGCAGCCATTCCATGATGCCGAGCGCAAGGCCGCCGCAGGCGGGCGCGATCAGGGCGACGGCCGGGTTGACCGAGGTATGAGCGCTGAGCCGGACATCGATCGGAATGCCGTAGATGACCACATGCGCGACCTGCGCGATCAGGCTCATCACCGTCACGATCGCACCCGTCGCAACGCCGATCACCAGCGCCAGCGGTATCAGGTAGAACTCGTTGCTGCGCAGCAGGGCCCGCAGCCGCGTGACCACCCGGTTCGAAGCCTTGCGATCGATGATATGCGACAGCGTCGACAGCACGGAGAGCCATTTCTTCTACGATGAGGCCTCGCCGTGGCAATAACCTGTCGCAACTAGCGGAACAAGCGCGAATTCCTGTCCGATCGAAACGTGGTTGACTGGTCCGGAAAGTGGAACCGCCGCGGCTCGCGCGATCCTGCGCCTCAACTGCGCGGCACCGCCGAGGTCACAAGCGGCCCAGGTGCAAAACGACGGCGCCCATCACGGGAGACTCCGCAACGGGCGCGCGCAACTCAAATCGAGGAGATGTCCCGTTCAGACCCGCTCGATGATGATCGCGGGTGCCATGCCACCGGCCGCGCACATCGTGACCAGGCCGCGCTTGAGATCGCGCCGCTCGAGCTCGTCGAGCAGCGTCCCGATCAGGATGGAACCGGTGGCGCCGATCGGATGTCCCAGCGCGATCGAGCCGCCGTTCACATTGACCTTGGCGCGGTCGAGCTCGAGGTCGCGGATATACTTCTCGGCGACGACGGCGAACGCCTCGTTGATCTCGAACAGGTCGATGTCATCAAGCTTGAGCCCGGCCTTGGCCAGCACCTTGCGCGTCGCCGGCACCGGGGCGTTCAGCATCAGGGTCGGGTCGTCGCCCATATTGGCCATCGCCACGACGCGTGCCCGCGGCTTCAGGCCATGGGCCTTGGCATAGGACGGCGACGCCAGCAGGATCGCCGCCGCACCGTCGACCACGCCCGAGGAGTTGCCGGCGTGATGCACGAATTCGATCTCGAGGCCGGGATAGCGCTGCAGGATCAGGTTGCGATACGTCGTGCCCTTCTCGTCCAGCGCGTAGTCGGCGATCGCCGGAAACGCCGGCTTCAGCCCGGCCAGCGCCTCGGCCGTGGTCTGCGGCCGGGGGTATTCCTCGTGGTCGAGCGCGAGGCTGCCGTCCTCGCGATGCACCGGCACCAGGCTCTTCTTGAAATGGCCGGCAGCGATCGCAGCCGCCGCGCGCTTCTGGCTCTCCAGCCCGAGCGCGTCGACGTCGGCGCGGGTGATGCCTTCCATGGTGGCGATGGCGTCGGCGCAGACGCCCTGGTGCGACTGCGGATGCAGCGCGCGCAGATGCAGGTTGCCGGCATCCATCATCAGCGGCCCCTCGCCGCGCCGACCGTCCATCGACATCATCTCGCAGCCGCCGGCGATGACGAGGTCCTCCTGCCCGGCCATGATCGAGGCCGCGGCGATGTTGACGCTGGTGATGCCGGAACCGCAGAAGCGATCGAGTGTGACGCCGGAGGCACGGATGTCGTAGCCGGCATCGAGCGCCGACATGCGGCCGAGGTCTCCGCTCTGCGGCCCGCGCTGCGACGAGCAGCCCCAGATGATGTCATCGACATCGCCGGTATTGATGCCGGTGCGGTCGGCCAGCGCACGCAGCACGGTGGCGCCGAGATGCTGCGGGTGCAGCCCGGCGAGCGCGCCCTTGCCGGCCTTGCCAATACCGCGCGGCGTTCTGCAGGCATCGATGATGAGCGCGTCGACCATGGTGTTTCCTTTGCCCGATGTTGTTGTGCGCTGACCGCGCGCGGCGTCTCGGCGGCCGCACGCCTCTCTTTGCTGTCGCATAGCATTGCGCATGCGGTCGTCACAACGGCGCTTGAAGCTGCCGGCGCATGACCAGAACGCACGCCATGGCTTTGACACAACTCACCTTTCCGTCGCACGAACAATTCCGCGGATCGGCGCGCTCGGGCTGCCTTCTCGCAGACTGGTTGAAGAGCAGCCCATCTCGCCCAGGCGCGCTGCAACGCAGCTCGAACGGAGGGTCTCGGCAACGTTGGCAGTTGGACTGCAGAGCATTGTCCAACCAAGCGAACTGACCGTTCACCCAATGCTTCTTGTCATGCTGCAGAGGCTGCAAGATCCTCGATCAGGAACAACTGGGATCACAGCGATCCGCCGGCTCCGGAGCCGGAGCCCCCATGATCACGACGCCACGTTGAGAGGTCGCCCGACCTCTCCATCGTGGTGTGACGATAGCAAACACGAACGATGCCGGAGCCTGGCGGGCAGCGCCTGCCTGTGACCGCGGCCATCCCGAGGAGGACGCTCTGATGTTGAGACGAGACCTGCTGGCCACCATGGCCGGACTGGGAGCGGCGAGCGTGCTCGGAGGCCCTGCCCTCTCCGCCGACGAGGCCAAGATCCCCAGCATCGCCGGCCCGGATCCGGCACCGAAGACCCCGAGCTTCAGGGCGCCACCGGGCAGCGTCGATACCCACACCCACATCTTCGGGCCGGCCGCGACCTATCCATTCTCGCCCACCCGCCCCTACACGCCGCCGGACGCATCGCTGGAGATGTTCCGGGCGCTGCACGCCAAGATCGGCGTCGAGCGCGCCGTCATCGTCAACGCCACCGTCCACGGCACCGACAATCGGGTCGTGACCGATGCGATCGCGCAGAGCAACGGCAACTACAAGGGCGTCGCCAACATCAACGCGGCGATGTCCGATGCCGACCTCGCGGCGCTCGGCAAGGCCGGCATTTGCGCCTGCCGGTTCGCCTTCCTCCGCCGCCTCGGCGGCGTCGGCGACATGAACGTCTTCCGCACCCTGGTGGACCGCGTCGCGGCGATCGGCTGGCACGTCGACGTTTATCTCGAGGCCGGGACGATCCAGGAATTCGTGCCGATCCTGAAGGCGCTGCCGGTCACCTATGTGATCGACCACATGGGCACGATCAGCGCTGCCAAGGGGATCGACGATGCCGGGTTCAAGGCGCTGCTCGACCTGCAGGCGAGCGACGACAAGTGCTGGATCAAGATCACCGGTCCCGAGCGCGCTTCGGCCTCCGGCCCCCCGTTCCACGACGCGGTCCCGTTCGCCCGCAAGCTGATCGACAACGCGCCGGATCGCGTCATCTGGGGCACCGACTGGCCGCATCCGAACGTCAAGATCATGCCCAATGACGGCGATCTGGTCGATCTGATCCCACTCTACGCCCCGGATCCGGCCATGCAGCGAAAGCTGCTTGTCAGCAATCCCGAACGGCTGTTCAAGTTCGAGCCCAAGAGCTGAGTCACCGCCAGCTGCGAATTCGCCCGTTCAGCGACAGGACCGATCATGACCGCCACGACCCTCACCGCCGACAGCAAGGCAGGCGCCCGCCGCGGCTGGTGGAAGGAGCTTTGGGTCCAGGTCATGATCGCGATGGCAGCGGGCATCCTGCTCGGCGCCGTCAAGCCGGATCTGGGCGCCCAGATGCAGCCGCTCGGCGATGCCTTCATCAAGGCGATCCGGATGCTGATCGCGCCGATCATCTTCTGCACCGTGGTCAACGGCATCGCCCACATGGCCGACATGGCCAAGGTCGGCCGCGTCGCGATCAAGGCGCTGATCTATTTCGAGGCGATCACGACGCTGGCGCTGATCATCGGCTTGACCGCGGTGAACCTGTTTCAGCCCGGCGTCGGCATGAACGTCGACCCGGCGACGATCAACTCCGCGACGATCGAGCCCTATGTCAAGCAGACCGCTGCGGTCGGCTTCGTGCCGTTCCTGCTCAACATCATTCCGCAGACCTTCGTTGGCGCCTTTGCCGAGGGCAATATCCTGCAGGTGCTGTTCATCTCGGTCATGTGCGGCTTTGCACTGATCTGGCTCGGCGACCGCGCCAAGCCGGTGACGGACGTGATCGATGTCGCCGGCCGGATGATCTTCGGTGTCGTTCGGATCGTGATGTGGGCAGCGCCGCTGGGCGCATTCGGCGCCATCGCCTTCACCGTCGGCAAGTTCGGCCTGGGCTCGCTGGCGAAGCTCGGCCTGCTGCTCGGCAGCTTCTATCTCACCTGCCTGATCTTCATCGCCGCCGTGCTCGGTCCGATTGCCGCCTTCACCGGCTTCAGCCTGTGGAAGCTGATCCGCTACATCAGGGACGAGGTGCTGGTCTGCATCGCCACCACGTCATCGGAGACCGTGCTGCCGCGCATGCTGGCGAAACTCGAAGCCGCTGGCTGCGAACGCAGCATCGTCGGTCTCGTCATCCCCACCGGCTATTCGTTCAATCTCGACGGCACCTGCCTCTACCTCGCGACCGCCGCGGTGTTTCTGGCGCAGGCGACCAACACGCATCTCGACATCAGCCACCAGATCGGGCTGCTGCTGATCCTGCTGGTGACGTCGAAGGGCGCGGCCGGCATCGCGGGCGCCGCCTTCGTCGTGCTGGCCGCCACGCTCGCCGCGACCGGTACGATTCCGGTCGCCAGCGTCGCGCTGGTGCTCGGCATCCATCGCCTGATGTCGCAGGGGCTGACGCCGACCAACCTGATAGGCAATGCAGTCGCCACCATCGTCATCGCGAAGTGGGAGAACGGCTTGGACGCGACATGCCTGCGCGAGGTGCTCGATGGCCGCAAGACGGCATCTGATACAAATTGACATCATCCCAGCAGTCCTGAAACGACCTCTGCCGCATTGATGCCGATCAAACGGCGCATGACCTAAAATTAATAGTTATCTCCTTCGTCTCGCTGCTGCGCTCAGCTAATGAAGCGCGGCGGACGACAGGTTGATATCCCGGCGTCGTCCAGCGAGAACGATCAGAAACGTTCACGGAGCAGACGCCTGCGGACAACGGTCCCGCATGATACCGCGTGCGAGACGATCAATCGGAGACGATCATGAACAAGCAGCTTCTGCTCAAACTTCACCGTTGGATCAGCCTCGTCTTTGCGCTGCCATTGCTTGCCATCATCGTGACCGGGCTGATCCTCTCCTTCGAGCCGATGGCGCAGGTCGCCGCCGTCAAGCCGCAAAGCGTCGATCCGGCGCGCGTGGTCGCGCTGATCAAGCAATACGATCCCGACGGCAAGGCACGCGGTCTGTCGATCGACGCCTCCACGCAGCATCTGACCTTGCAGGGGGCGCCGGGCGCCGAGGTCGACATGACAACCGGTGCCGCCGTCGAAAAGCTGGCGATGCCCAGCGTCTTCTCGTGGGCGCGCAGGACCCACGAGCATCTGATCGGAATCCCCGGCCTCACCCTGATCTCGACCATCGCCATGATCAGCATCATGATCATCGGCATTCTGATGGGACTGCCGCGGCTGCGCAACACGCTGTCCGGCTGGCACAAGGGCACGGCCTGGTTCACGCTGCCGCTGATTTTGCTCAGCCCGCTCACTGGACTCTGCCTCGAGCTCGGCCTGACCTTCGCAGGCGGGACTCCTCCTGCCGCAGCCAAGCGCGTCTCGCTGCCTGACGCCGTCAGCATCGTCGCCAAGGACCACGACCTGTCGTCGGTGAACTCGATCGGCAATCGCGGCGGACGGATGATGGCGCGCATCATCGAGGGCGATGAGCTCAGGGCCTATGCCGTCACGTCCGACGGGCTCTCCGCGTTGCCGCGCAACTGGCCGCGCCTGCTGCATGAAGGCAACTGGTCTCTGATCGGCAGCGCGGCCAACGTTCTGATCTCGGTCGCGCTGTTCGCGCTGCTGGTCACTGGCCTGCTGATCTGGACGCAACGCCGGCTGCGGCGCCCGAGCCGCGTGCGCGACGTGCCGGCGAAGCCGGTGGTCGCATCCTCGATGCCATCCTGACCAGCGCTACGTTGCAGACGCCGGCTCGCACCGCGGGCCGGCTTCCAGCGCGATCTGCACGCGCTGCTTCGCTCGGGCCTGCCCTGGACAATGTGGGCGCGACGGCGCTTTTTCGATCATTGTGAGAAACGACGTAGCTGCCCGCCACCGCGGGAAGGGCAGCGGCGCGTTCTCGGCGTTCGTCTCGGAGCTGTCATGCCCGCGTCCCGATGCAGACGAGCGCCGGCGCCACGCAGCGGTGCGCGAGACGTGAAGCTGTGAGCAAGCTCGCTTTGTCATCAACGTGACTTGACTAGGCCGGAACCGCCACGCATCGTCGGCGACAGAAAACGAAACGGTTTAGTTTTATGTCCGATGATGTCAAAATGTTTCATGCCTGTTTGGGGCTGGTCCCGAGATGCAGCGCGCTGCCCTTGCGGCTCGGCCTCCTCGGCTGCAGCATGCTGCTCGCGTCCTGCGCCGTCGGTCCGGACTTCATGTCTCCCGACGCGCCGGCCGCAACCGGTTATGTGGCCGAACGTCGGCTCGCCGCGACCGCCAGCGCCTCGACACCGGGCGGCAATGTGCAGAGCTTCGCGCCCGGAGGCGATCTGCCCGGCACTTGGTGGGCGCTGTTTCATTCCCGGCAGATCAACGCCTTCGTCGAGGAGGCGATTCGCAACCACCCGGACATCGAAGCCGCACAATTGGCGCTGCGTGCTGCGCGCGAGAACGCGCTATCGCAGCAGGGCGCGCTGTTTCCGCAGCTGAGCGCGAGCGGCTCGGCCGAGCGTACGCAGGCCTCCAGCACGCAGCAGGGACAATGGCCTGGTCAGACCTCGCTGTACACGCTCTATGGCACGTCGGTGAGCGTCAGCTACGCGCTCGACCTATGGGGCGGCACGCGTCGCCAGGTGGAGGCGCTGCAGGCGCAGGCCGACTACCAGGCCTTCAAGATGGAAGCGACGTATCTGTCGCTGACCGCCAATGTCGTCACCGCCGCGATCAGCGACGCCTCGTTGCGCGATCAGATTGCCGCGACCGAGGAGATCATCAAGGCGGAGACCGACCAGCTTGGCCGGATCCAACACCAGTTTGACGTCGGCGCCATCTCCAAATCCGACGTGCTGGCGCAGGAAGCAACGCTGGCGCAGGCCAAGGCGACCTTGGCGCCGCTGCAGAAGCAACTCGCACAGCAGCGCAATCAACTGATGGCCTATCTCGGCCGGCTGCCGAGCCAGGATCGCGGCGAGCATGTGACCCTCGCGGAGCTGCGGCTGCCGCGCAAACTGCCGATGTCACTGCCCTCCTCGCTCGTCCGGCAGCGTCCCGACATCCGGCAGGCCGAGGCCACGCTGCACCAGGCCACAGCGACGGTCGGCGTCGGCGTCGCCAATCTGCTGCCGCAGGTGACGCTGTCGGGCAGCTACGGCGCAAGCGGACCGGGCCGGCTGTTCTCGCCGACGACCATCGTGTGGGATGCGGCCTCGAGCGTCAGCCAGAAGCTGCTCGACGGCGGCACGCTGTATCACACCAAGGAGGCGGACGTCGCCACCTTCGAGCAGGATCTGTCGCTCTACAAGAGCACCGTCATCACGGCGTTCCAGAATGTCGCGGATTCGCTGCGCGCCATCCAGTACGACGCCGAGGCGCTGAAGGCCCAGGCCGCCGCCGAGAAGGCCACCGCCGACAGTCTCGCCATGGCGGTCGAGCAGTTCAGGAGCGGCGCGGTGCCCTACGCCAACGTCATCAACGCGCAGCAATCCTATCTCAACGCACGCGTCTCCCGCATCAAGTCGCAGGCCACGCGCTTCAGCGACACCGCGGCGCTGTTCCAGGCGCTCGGCGGCGGCTGGTGGAATCGCCAGGACGAGACCCCGGCGGCGCTGCCCCGCGCCAATCCCGGCTACTTCGCCGGTCCCAATCGTACGACCCAGGAAGCAATGTAATGAAGAAACGCATGACGATCATGCTGGCCGCCATGGCGGTGCTGTTCGGCGGCCTCTACGGCTTTCAGACATTCAAGGGCATCATGATCGCCAAGGCGATCGGCGCCATGGCCAACCCGCCGCAGACGATCTCGACGGTCGTTGCGGCGACCGCACCATGGCGCTCCAACCTCACCGCGGTCGGCTCGCTGCGCGCCGTCAACGGCGCCGATCTGGCGCTGCAGGCCGCAGGCATCGTGCAGGGCATCCAGTTCAATTCGGGCGACACCGTCGAAGCCGGCCAGCAATTGCTGCAGCTGGTCGCGACCGATGACGTCGCCAAGCTGCAGTCGCTGCAGGCGACTGCCGAGAACTATGCCATCGTCGTCAAGCGTGACGAGGAGCAGATCAAGTTCAACGCGGTCAGCCAGGCCACGCTCGACAGCGATCGCGCCAACCTGAAGAACGCGCAGGCCCTGGTGACGCAGCAGAAGGCGATCGTCGAGCAGAAGACCCTGAAGGCGCCGTTCGCCGGCCGGCTCGGCATCCGCGCCGTCGATCTCGGGCAGTATCTCGGCGCCGGCACCACCATTGTCACCCTGCAGAGCCTCGATCCGATCTTCGTCGATTTCTATCTGCCGCAGCAGTCGCTCGCCGACATTCGGATCGGCCAGGACGTCGGAATCGCCGTCGACGCCTATCCCGGCGAACGCTTCACCGGTCAGATCTCCGCGATCAACGCCAAGGTCGATTCGACGAGCCGCAACGTCCAGATTCGCGCCACCCTGCACAACGATGCGACGCGGTTGCTGCCGGGCATGTTCGCCAAGGTCGAGATCGCGACCGGCAAGCCCGAACAGCTCGTCACGCTGCCGCTGACAGCGATCGTCAGCAATCCCTATGGCGATCTTGTCTACGTGGTCGACGATCTGAAGGACGGCGAGGGCAAGGCGCGGCAGACGTTCGTGAAGAGCAAGCCGGCCAAGGGCGACCGGATCGCGATCACCGACGGCATCAAGCCGGGCGAGACGGTGGTGATCGCGGGACAGATCAAGCTGCGCAACGGCAGCCCGGTGAGAATCGACAATTCGCACGTGCCGGTCGCGGAAGCCGCGCCGGATGTCGTCGACCAATAATCCGGCCAGCCCGTACCCATCAGAGTCATCACCATGCGTTTCACAGACATCTTCATCCGCCGGCCGGTGCTGGCGCTCGTGGTCAGCGCCCTTATTCTCGTGCTCGGCCTGCGTTCGATGACGACGCTCGCCATCCTGCAATATCCGCGCACGCAGAACGCCATCGTCACGGTGAGCACGGCCTATGCCGGCGCCGATAGCGACATCATCGCCGGCTTCATCACCACGCCGCTGGAAAATGCGATCGCCCAGGCCAACGGCATCGACTACATGACGTCGACCAGCGTCACCGGCAGCAGCACCATCACCGTGAACCTGCGGCTCAACTACGATTCCGGCAAGGCGATGACCGAGATCAACGCCAAGGTGAACTCGGTGCTGAACCAGCTGCCGACAGGCACGCAGCAGCCGACCCTGACCTTGAAGGTCGGGCAGACCATCGACTCGATGTATATCGGCTTCGCCAGCGACGTGCTGGCGCCGAACCAGATCACCGACTACCTCACCCGCGTGGTACAGCCGAAGCTGCAGGCGGTCTCCGGGGTGCAGACCGCCGAACTGCTCGGCGCCAAGAAATTCGCGCTGCGCGCCTGGCTCGACCCCGACAAGCTTGCGGCCTATGGCCTGACGGCAACCGACGTGTCGACGGCACTGTCGGGCAACGACTACATCTCCGGGCTCGGTACCACCAAGGGCCGCCTCGTGCAGGTCGATCTCGCCGCCGCGACCAACCTGCATTCGCTGGAGCAATACCGCAATCTCGTCGTCAAGCAGGTCAATGGCGCCATCATCCGCCTGCGCGATGTCGCCAATGTCACGCTCGGCAATGACGACTACGACAGCGCGACGCGCTTCAACGGCAAGACCGCGGTCTACATCGGCATCCAGGTGGCGCCAACGGCGAACCTGCTCGACGTCATCAACGGCGTGAAGGTCGTTTATCCGGAGCTGCAGCGACAGCTGCCGAACGGCATCACCAGCGAGATCCTGTACGACTCCACCGATTTCGTGAACTCGTCCATCGACGAGGTGATCCATACGCTGGTGGAGGCGATCGGGATCGTAATTGTCGTCGTCTTCATGTTCCTGGGATCGTGGCGCTCGGTGCTGATCCCGGTGATCGCCATTCCGCTGTCGCTGATCGGCACCTTCGGCCTGATGCTGCTGATGGGCTTCTCCATCAACCTGCTGACCTTGCTGGCGCTGGTGCTCGCGATCGGCCTGGTCGTCGACGACGCCATCATCGTCGTCGAGAGCGTGCACCGCCTGATCGACGAGGGTGTGCCGCCGGTCGAGGCTGCCATCCAGTCGGCGCGCGCGCTGGCGAGCCCGATCATCGCGATGACCGTGGTGCTGATCGCGGTCTACGTGCCCGTCGGCTTCCAGGGCGGCCTCACCGGCGCCCTGTTCACCGAATTCGCCTTCACGCTCGCCGGCGCCGTCACCGTCTCGGCGGTGATCGCGCTGACGCTTTCGCCGATGAACTGCGCCTGGCTGCTGCGCCGGACCGAGCGCGACGCCACCACGGTCGAGGCGCGGCTGGTGCGTGCGATCGACCACGTGCTCGAACGGCTCGCACAGGGCTATCGCCGCGGGCTCGAAAGCGTGTTCGCGACCAAGCCGGTGGTCGTGGTGTTCGCGCTGCTGCTGCTGGCGATGATCCCCTGGCTCTATGTCAGCTCCACCAGCGAGCTCGCGCCGGACGAGGACCAGGGCATCGTGCTGTCGCTGACGAATTCCGCGCCCTCGGCCACGCTCGAGCAGCGCCAGTTCTACGGCCAGCAACTGTACGGCCTGATTGCCCAGCGGCGGGAGACGCGCACCGTGTTCCAGATCGACACCTCGACGCAGGTGATCGGCGGCTGGGTGCTCAAGCCCTGGGATCAGCGCAAGGCGACGACCAGCACCTTGCAGCCGGAATTCCAACAGCTCCTGAACGGCATCGCCGGCGCGCGTTCCGTCGCGTTCCAGCCCTCGCCCCTGCCGGGCAGCAACGGCCTGCCGGTCCAGTTCGTGATCGGCACCACCGGCGCATTCGGCGAGCTCAACGACGTGTCGCGCGATTTCATGGCCAAGGCGCTGGCGAGCGGCCGCTTCATCTTCCTCGACAGCGACCTGAAGATCGACAAGCCGCAGACCACCGTGGTGTTCGACCGCGACAAGGCTGCCGATCTCGGCCTCAAGATGAGCGATCTCGGCGGCGCGCTCGCGACCATGCTGGGCGGCAATTATCTCGACTATTTCAGCCTGGAGGGCCGCTCCTACAAGGTGATCCCCCAGGTCCGGCAGAACGACCGCCTCACCGACAGTCAGTTGCTCGACTATTCGATCCGCACCAGCGGCAATGCCATGGTGCCGCTGTCGACCGTGGCCCGGCTCGAGCACAAGACAATCCCTGAGTCGCTCAATCACTTCCAGCAGATCAACGCGGCGACCATCTCCGGCGTGGCGATGCCGGGTATCGCGATGGGCGACGCGCTCGCCACCTTGAAGGAGATCGCGAAGTCGCTGCCATCGGGTTACTCGATCGACTATGGCGGCGCGTCGCGACAGCTCGAGCAGGAATCCGGCGGCTTCGTCACCACCTTCGTGTTCGCGCTGATCATCATCTTCCTGGCGCTCGCCGCCTTGTTCAACAGCTTCGTCGATCCGATCATCATCCTCGTGTCGGTGCCGATGTCGCTGGCGGGCGCGCTGATCTTCATCAGCCTCGGCGTCGGCGGCGCCAGCATCAACATCTACACCCAGGTCGGCTTGGTCACCCTGATGGGCCTCGTCAGCAAGCACGGCATCCTGATGGTCGAGGTCGCGAACGAGCTGCGCGAACAGGGCAAGGACCGCACCGAGGCGATCATCGCGGCGGCCACCGTCCGCCTGCGGCCGATCCTGATGACCACGGCGGCGATGGTGCTCGGCGTGATCCCGCTGATCACCGCGAGCGGCGCCGGCGCGGTGTCCCGCTTCAACATGGGGCTCGTGATCGCGACCGGACTCGCGATCGGCACCCTGTTCACGCTGTTCGTGGTCCCCGTCGCCTATGCGCTGATTGCGCATCGCGGCACGGCGCACGAGGTCGCGGGTCGCGTGACCGAGGCAATCCCATAAATCGCGTGAAATCAACGCGTTATTTGCAGATTCGGAAACCTGCATCGGTCACGGTTGACAAACGAAACCTATAAACGATATATCGTTCGCACGAAACGGAGATCATATCGTATGAGACATCATCATTGGACGTTTGGCCCCTCCCGCAGAGACGACGACAACCAAGAGCGCGGCTGGGGACATCGCGGACGTCATGGACGGCGTGGCTTCGACGAAGCCTGCGAGGAGATGCGCATGGGCGGGCGCGGCGGCGGGTTCGGCCCGCGGGCGGCCGGCCTGTTCGAGCGTGGCCGCCGCGGCGGTCGCGAGGAGTTCGGGCGTGGCGGCGGCGGCCGCTTCTTCGGTCCCGGCGATCTGCGCAGCCTGCTGCTGTGGCTGATCGGTGAGAAGCCGCGCCATGGCTATGAGCTGATCAAGGCGGTCGAACAGTTGGTCGGCGGGGCGTACTCGCCGAGCCCGGGCTCGGTCTATCCGATCCTCAATCTGCTCGAGGACATGGGCCAGATCGAAGCGGCATCGGCCGAGGGCGGCAAGAAGCTGTTCGCGATCACCGACGCCGGCCGTCAGGCACTGAAAGAGGATGAAGCCGCCATCGATGGCCTGCTGAGCCGGCTGCGCATCATGGCCCGCACCATGGGCGGCATGCGCCCGCCGGAGCCGGTGCTGCAGAGCGTGCAGACGCTAAAGATGGCGCTCAAGATGCACCGGCAGGGCTGGAGCGACGCGGAAGCGAAGCGTGTCAGCGACATCCTCACCCGCGCCATCGCCGATATCCAGGGCGACGAGGGCACCGCGAGCTGACATCAACATCAGCCAGGAGCGGAGCCGTGGCAGCCGGAATTGATATCCGTGTTCGCGCCGCCCAGACGCTGCGTTCCCTCTCAACCGTTCTTCACGGCGAGAGGGTCGGGGTAAGGGCAACCGCACGGAAGTCGGTCGAAGGGAGCCACTGACAGCCACATCCCTCGATAGCATCCGCGGTATGGGTCCGGCGTTCGCCGGGACGACAGCAGTGGTGGGGCGCGGCCTATCCAAGCCCACCCGTGTCGTCCCGGCCTTGAGCCGAGACCCATACCGCGTGATCGTCGTTGGCAGACGACTCTCAGTCGTCGCCTTCCGAAAAAGACTCTCGCAGGGGCCCTACACCGGCTCCAGCACCATCAGTCCCGTCGCCGTGTTGGAGATCGGGATATGATAGTTGGCGTGCTCCTTGCGGACCTTCTCCGGCAGCGTGCCGCGCGCCACCATCCAGTTCAGCAATTCGACGCCCTGGGTGCCCGACAGCTCGACCAGCTCGGTGGTCGAATACTTCGTCGCCCAGGCGGGATCGTCGACCATGCTGGCCATGAACTTCTCGTCGAAATCCTTGTTGATGAAGCCGGCGCGCTCGCCGTCGAGCTGATGCGACAGGCCGCCGGTGCCCATCACGACGACGCGCTCGTCCTTCGGCCAGGATTGAATCGCCCGCGCCAGCGCCTGGCCGAGCTTGTAGCATCGCGCGGCCGACGGCAGCGGCGCCTGCACCGTGTTGACGACCACGGGCACCACCCGCACCGGCCATTTCTGATCGGGCCAGCACAGCGCCATCGGCAGCGTGAAGGCGTGATCGACCACCATCTCCTGGCAGGTGGTGAGGTCGAAATCCTCCTTCACCAGATGCTCGATCAAATGCCAGGACAATTCGCTGTCACCCTTGAACGGCGCGGTCTGCGGAATGCCCCAGCCCTCGTCGGCATTGCTGTAGCTGTCGGCCGCGCCGACCGCGAAGGTCGGCATCTTGTCGAGGAAGAAGTTGAGGCCATGGTCGTTATAGACGAGCACGACCACATCCGGTTTGACCTTGGCGAGCCACTCGCGGACATGCGGGAAGCCGTCGAAGAACGGTTTCCAATACGGATCCTGCTGCAGGCCCTTGGCGATCGCGCCGCCAATGGCCGGAACGTGCGAGGTGGTGATGCAACCGACGATCTTTGCCATGACGATTACCCCCTCGCCGCCAGAAGCTTGGCCTTGAACTGCTCTTTCGTCAGCCCGGTCTGCTGCGCGCCGATGTCCTGCATGTCGAGCCCGAAGATGCCGGCGAACTTGGCGAGGTAGTAGGCGTTGCCGCCGGCCTCGATCAGCTCCAGCACGTTGCGGTTCCTGATCGCCGCGCGCTGCTGTGCATTGAGGCCATATTTGGCGCAATAGCCGTCCTCGTCGGCGACGAACGCCTTGCGGTTGGCGGCATCGTTGAACGAGTAGCACATCTTGTTGAGGGCGTAGCCTTTGCGGGCCTGCTCGCCGTCGAAGATGGTGGTGCCGGGCACGGGCTGCCGGGCTGACGTGGTGGACATCTGAGCCTCCCCTGGGCGTGTTTCGGACGGCCGCGCTTGATCTGGATCAAACGCGGCGCCGTTCGTGCCCGCCAATATCGCCGACAGACACCGTCAATAAAGGCCGCGCGACCGATCTGATCCATGAGCCAATTCGATCATTTGGACCTCGACGGCCACCTGCTGCAGCTCCTGCTCGCCGTCATCGAGGAAGGCTCGGTCACCCGCGCGGCGCAGCGGCTCGGAGTCACGCAGTCGGCCGTCAGCCATCTGCTCGACAAGCTGCGCGCGATCACCGGAGATCCGCTGTTCGTGAAGTCCGGCCGCGGCATCGTGCCGACTGCGCATGCGCAGCTCCTGGCGCTGCGCGCCCGCGCGCTGCTCGACGATCTCCGGAGCTTCTCGCACACCGCTGCGTTCGAGCCGGCGAAAATCTCCGCGCAGGTGACGATCGCGGCCAATGATCTGCAGCGCGACCTGCTGCTGCCGTCGCTGCTGCGCTATGCCCGCGCGCAGGCGCCGGGCCTCAGCCTGCGCGTGATCCCTTCCGGCGCACCGACGCCGGAAATGCTGCGCGAGGAGCACTGTCAGCTCATCATCACGCCGCGACCGCCCGAGGGCAGCGACATCCTGCAGAAGCGGCTGTTCGAGGACAGCTATCGCGTGTTCTACGATGCGAGCCAGCGCGAGCCGCCGCAGAGCCTGGAGGACTATCTCGCCAGCGACCATGTCACGGTACTGTACGAGCCGCGGCGCCGGCTCGACATCGACGAGGTCCTGGCCGAGCGCGGCCTCGTCAGGCGGTTCGCGGCGCAGGTGCCGGGCTTCGGCGGCATCGGCCCGTTCCTGCGCGGCAGCCGCATGATCGCGACCCTGCCGAGCCTGCTGCGCGCCTACATGCTGCGCGGCCTGGCGGTGGCGCCGGTGCCGGTCCCCTGCCCGGCGATGCCGATGTACATGGTCTGGCACCTGCGCCACCACGAAGATCCGATGCACCGCTGGCTGCGCCAGCAGCTTGAGATCGTGGTCGCGCCGAGCTTGGCCGCGGCCGCCGAGCACATGCCGGTGATGGCCTGACTCATCCCGAGGGGTGAGCGGCCCTCACGCCGGCGCGTGGCACACCGCCTCGATGTTGTTGCCGTCGGCGTCGCGCACGAACGCGCCGTAATAGTTCTCGTGATAATGCGGCCGCAGTCCAGGCGCGCCGTTGTCCATTCCGCCTGCGGCGATCGCCGCTTGATAGAACGCATCGACCGTGGCGCGATCCTTGGCGTGGAACGCGACATGCGTCGAGGTCGCGGCCGTCCCGCCGGTGCCGATCCAGAAATCCGGACGGCCGTCGCCGAAGCCGGCGTGATCACCATGGCCGCCGGTCTGCGCGTCGGTGATCTCCATCATCAGGACATAGCCGAGCGGCGCCAGGGCGGCCGCATAGAACGCCTTGGCGCGGGCGAAGTCGGAGACAGGGAAGCCGACGTGGTCGAGCATGGTGATCCTCTCCATGGTGACCGGCGAATGCTAGCGCCGTGGGCGCACGGGCGCAACGTGTCGAACACGGCTCGATCACATCGCAAGGATGCGCCGCGCCGTTTGTTGCCCACTCGCCAGCGCCGCCTCGACCGTTCCCATGTCGCGTCCGCGATACAGCGCTTCGCCGGAGATCAGCACCCGTCCGCCATCCCGACGCGAAAGCGTATCCTGCGCCTCGTGGGATGTCAGCGTCGCATAGGAATAGGCTCCGCGCGCGAACGGATCCTTCGCCCAATCCGTGACATGCGACGCGACGAGCTGCTGCTTCAGCAAGCCCGCCGGCTGTACGAAGACGTCTGCGAGCGCCGAAAGCCCGTTTTCGATCAGCGCGGCCTCGTCGCACGCGGCGAAGGCGCCGGCCGGCGGCCCGGCGAGCCAGCCGGTCAGCACCGCGTCATCGTTCGGATGCTGCGTCCACCACACCGGCACGTCGGCATCGGACAGCACGAACAGCATGTCGGAAAGGTCCTCGGTCCGGGCCTCTCGCCACCAGCGACGCTCGAAGCGAAGCAGCAGCTTGATGACGTTGCCGAAGCCGATGGTTTCGGCTGCGGCCAATTGCGGGCGCATGGCCGGCGGCAGCGCGATGGTTCGCAGCAGCGGCAGCGGCACGGTCAGGATGACGAGATCACCGCGCTGCGCACGGCCGTCAGCCAAGCGCACGACGACACCATCATCGGAGCTCTCCACCGCACGGGCCACCGCCTCGAGCAGCATCGCCACGCCATGCGCCCGGCAGTCCGCCAGGAGATGATCGAGCAGCGCCGCGTAGCCGCCGACGATGCGCGCCTGAGCGCCGCGGTCGCCGCCCATCCATTCGTCGCGCAGCGCGAACACGCTGGCACGACCGGGATCGGCCGCGTCATAGCCCTGCACCATCCCCAAGACCGACTTGCGCAGGGCGGCAAACTCCGCGCCGGCGAAATGCCGATCGAGCAGCGCCGTCACGGTCATATCCTCGTCGAGCTGCCGCGCCACGCGGTGCAACTGGCGCATCTGCCGTTCAGCGGGATCCTCGCGCGAGAACGCGCCATCCGTCACGTACCAGCGCGCGCCATCGACCGGCGTCGAGGTGAGCCCCGCCTCGGCCATCAGCGCGTGGGTGACGGGCGCCTCGCCATGGATGAATTCCGCACCGGCATCCGCGCGATATCCGAACCTGCTCGCAGGCAGCGGATGGATGCGCCCGCCGCAGCGGTCGCGCGCCTCCAGCAGTGTCACCTGCTGGCCTGCGCGGGCCAGTTCGCGCGCCGCCATCAGGCCCGCGGCACCGGCCCCGACGATGATGATGTGCATTCGCCGCTCAGCCATGACTTGCCTGGGCCGGCAAGGCCGAGCCGTTGGTGATCTTGTAGCGCAGCCACAGCGCGCCGCCCTCCAGCGCCGTGCTGCTTTCGAGCGTCATGGCCGTGATCGGGGCACGCTCGCCGGACTCGGCTTCCGTCGAATCGAACACGCTCGGCGCCCCCTTGGCGCCATCCACCGCCGGACACAGAACGAGGTTGAACTCGTCGACCAGGCCCGCGCGAAGGAACGCGCCGTTGGCGCCGCCGCCGCCTTCGAGCAGCAGGCGCTTCACGCCGAGCTCCTGCGCGACGATCTCGAGCACGCGCGAAAGATCGAGCTTCGCCTGGCCGGCGAAGACGTAGGAGACGCCCTCGCCGCGCAGTCCCGAAAGATGCGCATCCGACACGGCCTCGGTCAGCACGACGACGATCGGATCGCCGCCGATGTCGGAGCGACCCCAGCAGATCTTGCCATGGGGATCGAGCACGATGCCGTAGGCCTTGGCATCGCGGCGCGCGATCCAATGGGTGCGCGGGAATTTCTCCGTCGTCTCGGCCGGATAGGCCGAGCCCTTGGCGAATTCCTGGCCGGTGACGCGGCCGATCAGCCAGGCGTCGCCGCCGAGCCGGTCATGCACCTGCTCGAACAAATCGCCCGATCCCTTCGGACGCCAGC
Organism: Bradyrhizobium sp. SZCCHNRI2009; assembly: GCF_032485115.1. Classification (NCBI taxonomy): domain Bacteria; kingdom Pseudomonadati; phylum Pseudomonadota; class Alphaproteobacteria; order Hyphomicrobiales; family Nitrobacteraceae; genus Bradyrhizobium; species Bradyrhizobium sp. SZCCHNRI2009. The sequence goes on along the minus strand of NZ_JAUEUH010000001.1, from coordinate 259,969 downwards.
GGCTCGGCAGGGTCCGGCCGTCGACGCTCGACGCCATCAGGCAGATGACTTCCGGTTTCATGCATCCTCCTTGTCGCCGCTGAACGGGGGTCACCGAATATCGCTCCGGCGGCGTTGTCAACGAAGCGGCGTGCGTTTCGTTCGATTGCGCCGGTGCCGCTCGCCTGCGCCGTCGCTGTTACCGCACCAATTCCTGCGCTAGTTTCGGCTGCAAACGGAGCCGATCATGGACGCTGCGCCGCGCAGACGAGACGCCATCGGTTTGCGCGGGGCAGCCCTGCTGGCTGCAGCGCTTGCCGGCCTCGCGCTCTGCGTCGCCGGGATCTGGCGCCTCGAAGCCGAGCGCGCGGGCATCACGATCGCCCCGCTGCAGGCAGGCACCACCCCCATCACCGTCTATCGGCGCGACGACGCGGCTGCGTCGCCCGTGGTCGTCATTGCCCACGGCTTTGCGGGCTCACGCCAGTTCATGGAGGCCTATGCGCTGACATTGGCGCGCGCGGGCTATGTCGCGGTCTCGTTCGACTTCGAGGGGCATGGCCGCAATCCGACGCCGATGTCGGGCGACGTCACGCGCGTCGACGGCACGACGAAGAAGCTGATGAGCCAGATCGGCCGCGTCACCGACGCCGCGCTGTCCCTGCCGGGGAACGACGGCCAGGTCGCCCTGCTCGGACACTCGATGGCTTCCGACATCATCGTCCGCCAGGCGCTGGCCGATCCGCGTATCAGGGCGACGGTGGCGATCTCGATGTTTTCCGAGGCCGTCACGGCGAGCGCGCCGCGCAATCTGCTGATCATCACAGGCGAATGGGAGGCGGCCCTGCGCCGGGATGCGCTGCGCAACCTCCGGCTCGCCGATCCCGCCGCGCGCGAGGGCGACACCGTGGGCGATCCCGCCGCAAATGGCGGACGCCGCGCCGTCGTCGCGCCCGGAGTTGAACACGTCAGCGTGCTGTATTCGACGACCGCACTGCGCGAGGCGCGCGACTGGCTCGATCGGGCGTTCGGCCGCGCCAGCAGCGGCCCGGTCGCTTCGACTGGCGGTGCGATCGCGCTGCTGCTCGCCGGCATCGTGCTGCTGGCGTGGCCCTTGGCCGAGCTGCTGCCGAAGGGTGATGCGCCGCCGCCGACAATTCCGCTGCGCAGTCTTGCGATCGCCACGCTGGTGCCGGCGGTGACGACACCGATCGTCCTGAGGTTCGTCGAGACTCGCTTCCTGCCCGTTCTGATCGCCGACTACCTCGCCGTACATCTCTTCGTGTACGGCACGCTGTCGCTCATACTGCTACGCGCGCAGGGCGTTCACTTCGGCCGCGTGGCCTGGCTCGCGGCGCTGGCGCTGGCCGCCTACGGCATCTGCGGCTTCGGTGGCGCGCTCGACCGCTACGTCGCCTCGTTCATGCCGATCGCGGCGCGCCTGCCGATCATCGCAGCGATCGCAATGGGCGCGGTGCCCTACATGCTGGCGGACTGCATCGCCAACAGGGGCGGCCACGCCGCGCTGTGGCGCACCGTGTGGATCCGCACCGCCTTCCTGGCCTCGTTGGGCGGGGCAGTCGCGCTCGACCTCAAGCGGCTGTTCTTCCTGCTCATCATCATCCCCGTGATCGTGCTGTTCTTCATCGTGTTCGGACTGATCGGCGGCTGTGTCGGCCGCAGGACCTGCTCGCCGATGGCCGAAGGCCTCGGTCTCGGCCTGATCCTGGCGTGGTCGCTCGGGGTGTCGTTTCCGATGTTCCTGCCGGGCTAGCGTCCGTTTCCGGCATGTGCGAACGAACGTGCTGTCCGACGATCCGAAACACGGACATGAAGCACGCGCTTTTGCCGCGCCGTCGCCCCTCGCAGACCCGACATGCCTCGCCGCCGATCCGATGGAGTCAGCATGGCCAAACACCGCATCTACACGACGAGCTTCGCGAGCGTGTACCGATTGTACGTCGCGAAGGCCGAGAAGAAGGGACGCACCAAGGCAGAGGTCGATCAGGTGATCTGCTGGCTGACGGGCTATGGCCAAAGCGAGCTTGAGATCCGGTTGGAGCGTCAGACGGACTTCGAGACCTTCTTCGCACAGGCGCCAGCGATGAATCCGGCGCGGACCCTGATCAAGGGCATGGTCTGCAGCGTCCGCGTGGAGGATGTCGAGGAACCGACGATGCGGGAGATCCGCTACCTGGACAAGCTGGTCGATGAGCTGGCGCGGGGAAAGGCAATGGACAAGATCCTGCGCAAGGCCTGATCGTGTCTCGCGACCCGGTCTCCCTCAATCCTGCTCCTGCCCTGGCGCGGGTCGTAGCATGAAATGGCCGAAGGCGGTGGCGATCGGCTTCGTCGCATCGTCCTGCCAGGCGCGGGCCTCGAAGGCGACGACGCGGCGTCCCTGCTTGACGATCGACGCCGATGCGACGGTGTCGAGCGCGCGGCCCGACCTCAGATAGTTGATGGTGAGGCCGACCGGCTTCGGCGGCGCCGTGGCGCCGAGTTCGCGCATCACGGTGACGATCGCTGCGGTCTCGAGAAACGCACCGGTCATGCCGCCATGGATCGCAGGCAGCACGGGATTGCCGATGATCCGGCGCGAGAACGGCATCACCAGCGTGTCGTTCTCGGCAAAGCGGATGCCGAGGCAGCGCGCGAACGGACTGGTGGGAAACGGCCCCGCCGGATCGTCCGGGGCGTCGAGCGGCGGTGGCACGCCGTCGAAGGCCGCCCGGTCGGTCAGCATGTTGGTGCGGTTGGCGCCAATCATGAAGCAGGCGGTCGCGGTGGCGACCGGTGCGGTCTCCTCCTCCTGATAGGCGGTGGCGCGCACGAACGCGATCGAGCGCGTGACGCGGAAGCAGACCGCATGGGCCTTGATGTCGAGACCGGGGGTCGCCGGCTTCTGATAGTCGATGCGCAGATCGAGCGTGGCGATCGCCCGGCTGCCGTCGAGCGCAAGCTGCACCGCCATGCCGCAGCTCTCGTCGAGCATCGCGGTGACGACGCCGCCATGGATCACCCCGGTCTCGCTGTCGCCGACGAACACGGGACGATAAGGCAGGGTCGACCAGGCTTCGCCGGGCGCGAAGCGATCCATCCTGAGCCCGCTGATATGGCCATAGACCGAGCGGCGCTGCCCGATGGCCTCGGCGAGCACGTCAAATGCCGGCGGTGCGGCGGTGGGCGGAATGTCGGACATGCGCGATTTAGATCACGATCCCGAAGACGCACGAAGCCTTTTCCGACGGATCCGATTTGCATGCCAGCGATCCGGGCCGGATCATCGCCGTCCCTGCATCGGCACTCCTGAGCGCCGCCGGTCATGCTCACAACTCGAGGCTGCGAGAGCCCATTCCCGCAAAACTACGTGGATGAAATGTTCCGCCGGAGCCGCGCGCTTAGAACATTGGCAACCTTAATATGATCATAATTGTCTCCATCAAATCCCGGAGACCCGTCGATGCGCAGATCCACCAAGACGCCGGACGCCCCGCCGAGCAGCGGCACGGCCTCTCTACGAATTGTCCTGAGCCTGGCGCTCGTAGCCAGCGCCGGTGCGATGTGGTGGAGCAGCGGCGGCGCCAACAGCTTCTCCTTCGGCACCGGAGCGCCTTCGCTCGAGAGCCGCGTCGCCACGCTGACCTCGGAGCTGGCGCAGCTCAAGGCCGAGACCGCCCAGCTGCGCGACCGCCAGAGCGACACCTCCGGCGAGCTTCTGCAATTGCGCGCCAGCCTCACCACGGCCGAAACGGGCCTGGCCGTCTTGCGCACCGCCGCCGACGAGACCGAGGCGCGCCGCCGCGATACGGCCGACAAGATCGAATCCGATCTCGCGCTGCTGAAGCGCCAGACGATCCGCCTCCGCGGCGCCCAGGAAGATGCGGCAACCGAGCTGAGCGGGCTGCGCACCGCGGCCGCGAACAGCGACATGACCATCGAGCAGCTCCGGACCTCCACCGGCGAGATGCGTCAGCAGTTGACGCGCATCGAGACCGCTCGCGAGGCGACCAGCTCGATCTCCCGCAGGCCTCACCGTGTCAGGCGCGTGGCGCGCGCGACCGAGGCGCAGCACGAGCCGCAGCCTTTCTTGATGCAGTGGCCCGGCATCATCCCCGCAGGTCGCAACTGATTTGAAGGGCCATCCGGCCTGACCCGCGAATCGCGGTCAGGCATCAGCCCGGCTGGTCACCACCAGCCCGGCTGCACCGGCCGGTAGTAGGTCGGAGGCGGACCGCGGCGGCGCGGCGCCGCGACGGGCTGGCCATCCCAGCTGCGCTGGAAGAAGCTGCCGAAGCCGTCGTCATATTCGTCCCCGCTGGCGACGACGTCGACATTGGTCGTCGGCCGGCGCGTGATGAAGCCGCCCTGCGGCTGGTTGCTCAGCACCGCGACGAACTCAGTCCGATAATTGGTCTCGCTCGACAGCGGCTCGTCCGAGACGATGATCGAGGAGCGCGGCACGGCCGTCGGCGCGATCCGGTCGAGCACGTCCTTCGGAATGGTGATGCGGTCGAGCGCGTCCTTGGCGGTGTCGCCGTCGTCGATGGTCACCGCCGTCCAGCGCAGCTCCGCGCCGTTCTGCGCCACCGCGGTGAACACATGCGTTCCGATCGGCCGGTCGGGATCGCGGATGGTCACCGGCGCCTCGATCGAGGTGTCGAACACCTCGCCGCCGCCATCGGGGGCCGGCTTGTGCGTGTTGCGCCTGACATAGAGCATCTGCGTCGAACGGCTGATATAGACCGAGACCGGCTCGGTCGCGAGCCTGGCGTCCGTCGCAGCCTTGCTCGCATCGGCCTTCCTGGCCGCCGCCGCCTTGGCGGCATCCTTGGTCGAGGTCGCCGCAGCGAGCTTCGCGGTCGCGTCCGACTTCGCGGCCTCGAGCTGCGCTGCCGCGTCGGTCGCCTTGGCGGCGGCCTTCTGCTTCGCATCCTCGGCCAGCGTCCTGGCCTGATCGGTCTTGGCGGCGGCCAGCTTCCTGTCGGTGAATTTGAGCTCGGCCTCGGCGCGCGCCTTGGCCTGCTCCAGCTTGCGCAAGGACGCCTTCAGAGCCTTGGCCTCGCGATCGGCCGCGGCAGCCGCCGCCTTGGCCTCGTCGGCGCTCCTGGCGGCGTCCTCGGCCTCGCGGCCGAGCGTCGCGGCCCGCGAGGGCACCGCGGCGAGCGCCTGCGCATTCGGCGCGAACAGGGCGGGATGGGAGAACTCGACGGGCGCCGGGTCACCCGGCGCGATGATCACCCGCATGCCGATCCAGGTCCGGTCGAACAGCTTCTCGGCAAAGCCGTAGGGCATGCGGACGCAGCCATGCGAGGCGGCATAGCCGGGCAGCGGCCCGCCATGCAGCGCCACCCCGTTCCAGGTGATGCGCTGCATGTTCGGCATCCAGGCATCGTCGTAAAGAGTCGAGTGGTGGTCCTTGTCCTTCTCGATGATGGCGAACACGCCGGCCGGCGTCTCGCGGCCGGAGACGCCGGTCGACACCGGTGCGCGCCATATCCAGCCATCGGCGTCGTAGAACGTCACCTTCTGGGTCTTGATCGACACGATCGCCATGATCGGATCGCCATGCGCACGCGGCGCCGTCGCCTCGATCACCGGCGCCGGACGTGCCTGTCGCGCGCGGGCCTCGGAACCTTGCAGAGCCAGCACGGTGGCGGCCGCGACAGTCATCAGGACCGCTCCCCGACGCCGCATCGCTGCAAGGTTCTGAGCCGCCGTGGATCGTGTCACCATGCCCTATCCCAATTCGTTATTGCTGTTCCGCCGGCGCGATCGGCGCAGGACGATCTATACGCTCGATCATGTCTTGGGGTGAAGTGAGGCGAAGGCGCGTCCTCATGTCATCGGGCCCCCCTCGCCGCAATTGGGGCAGGATCGGGCAACGAATCGGACTCAAGGCGCGCCCTTCCGTCGCAAGCTCCCCCGAAGGCCCGCATTCCACCACCCTACCAGTTGCTCATCGCTTAACGCCGAACAGGGCGATCTGGTCCGTGGCTGGACTGGAGAACGGCGGGGCGCAGGCGCCGCGCGAGATCAATCTTAGAGCTGCTTCTCGAAGAACAGGTCCGGATAGGGATCGTCGTTGAAGCGGTCGATCTCCGTCCAGCCGGCGCGGCGATAGAGCTGGACGGCCTCGGCGAGCGCGCTGTTGGTGTCGAGGCGAAGAATGCTGATCGAGAGCGTGCGGGCAGCCTCTTCGGCCGCGTCCATCAGGCGGCGGCCGAGGCCGAGGCCGCGCGCGGCGGGCGCGACCCAGAGCCGCTTGATCTCGGCGACATCGCCGCCGCTGCCCTTCAGCCCGACACAGCCGAGCGGCAGGCCGTCGGACAACGCCACGAAGAAAGCCCCGCGCGGCGCCATCATGTCCAAGGCATCGGGATCGCGCGACAGCGACACATCGAAGCCGCGTTCGAAGCGCCGCGACAGCTCGGCGTAGTACTCGCCGAGGCAGTAGCGCGACTGCTCGCCGCGCGGATCAACCTCGTCGATGGCGATGCGGCTGCGTCCCAGCGCGGCCGCGACCAGGTCCATCGCCGCCAAGAGCGCTTCGGGCTGCCCGTGACGCGCCAGCATCGATTCGGCCTGAGCGTTGGAGAGCGTCTCATAGGCCTCGAATTCGCGCCGCCCGGCGGCTGTGAGCCTGGCGATGCGGCGGCGCGCGTCGTCGGGATGCGGCCTGGTCATCACCAGCCCCTCCTCCTCCAGGCTGCGCAGCAGCCGGCTCATCAGCCCGGAATCGAGTGCGAGATAGTCGCGCAGCTCGGCCACGTCGCTGCGGCCATGGCCGATTGCATTGAGCACGCGGGCCGCCCCGAGCGGCCGACCGCGCCCGAGGAACGAGGTGTCGAGCGCGCCGACCTCCGAGGTGACGGCGCGGTTGAAGCGGCGGACGCGGGAGATGGGGTCGAGCATAATATCTGACTTAAGTCAGATATTTCCGTCTGTCAATTGTGCCCGTAGTCGAGTGCAGGCGGCCGCTCCAGCCTCTGTCGTCATTGCCTGCGCAAGCAGGGCATCCAGTACGCCGCAGCGTTTCGATTGATCACAACCGTCATGTCCGGTCCGCGGGTACCAAAAGCATCCCCAAGCAAAAAAGGGCGGCCCAGCCGCCGGCCGAAGCCGGTTGCCGGACCGCCAGGTTTTCCCCGGGAGGAACTCAGTTCAAAAGCTTGGCGACGTTGTCCTTGGTGACGAGGTCGAGGCCGGTGTAGATCACCTCCGGCACCTTCTCGCCCTTCTTGATCGCGAGCAGCGTGTCCATCGCCTTCTCGCCCATCTCGAACGGACGCTGGCCGGTCAGCGCGTTGGAATAGCCGTCGCGCAGCAGCTCGAGCTGCATCTTCAGCGTATCGGCAACGACCAGCGTCAGCTTGCCAGCGTCGATGTCCTTGCGGTTCTTGTTGACGAAGGCCTTGTAGCCCTCGGGCGCGAACATCGGCCAGCCGCCGATCGGCACGATGGCGCCGAGATCCGGCGTCGCGGTGCGCAGATCGGCCATCTGCTGCACGGCGAGCGCGGGATCGTCGTTGCAGAAGGTCGGCGAGCCCGCCACTTCCGTCCACTTCGAGCCCTTCAGCGCCTCGCGCACGCCGTCGACGCGCTCGGCAAGGTTCTTGGCGCCGGGACCGCCGGAGACGACGGCGTACTTGCCGCCCTCAGGCCGGAGCTCGCGGAGCTGCTTGCCGAGCGCGAGGCCGAAGTCCTTGTTGTTGGTACCGATATAGGCAATGCGCTTCGAGCCCGGCGCATCGGCGTCGAAGGTGATGACGGGAATGCCGGCCGCCGTCGCCGCCTCGATCGATTTCGTCATCGATGGAACGTCGGCGACCGAGATGGCGAGGCCGTCGACCTTCTGGGTGATGAAGTCCTGGATGATCTGCGCCTGCGTGGCCGGCTCGTGCTCGACCGGGCCCTTGTAGATGCACTCGACATTGCCGAGCTCCTTGGCGCGCTTCAGACAGCCGTCGCGCGCGACGTCGAAGAACGGATTGTTCATCGCCTTCGGCACGATGGCGAAGCGGTATTTGGTCTCGGCCTGCGCCGGGGCCATCAAAATCGCGAGCGATGCGACCGCATAGAGCAGCTTCTTCATGGGTTTCCCTCCTCCATGTCTATCCCTGATCATTGTCTGTTCCGGGTGAGGATAGACGCGATTGTCACCCCGGCCAGTATTCGTCACAGCAGGCGCGCGCGGATACGATCCACAAGCACGGCGGCGATGATGATCACGCCGACCAGGGTCTGCTGCCAGTAGGAGTTGACCTGCGCCAGCACCAGCCCGTTACGGATCACCTCAAGCAGGACGCAGCCGACGATGGCGCCGAGCGGACCACCGAGACCACCGGCGAGGTTGGCGCCGCCGATCACGGCCGCGGCGATCACGTTGAGCTCGTAGGACGTCGCCATGTTCGCGGGCGCCGATCCGAGCCAGCCCGAGATGATGATGCCCTGCAGGCCGGCGGCAAGCGCGCCGATCACATAGACCTCGATCTTCACCCGGGGCACGGAGACGCCGGTGAGCTCCGCGGCCTTCTCGTTGCCGCCGATCGCGAACACGTGGCGGCCGAACGCGGTGTGGTGCAGCACCAGCGCCATCACCAGCGCCAGCACGATGAGATAGATGAAGGGCGCCGGCACGCCGTACACATCGCCCTGCGTCAGCGCATAGAAATAATCGGCGTCGGGGCCGCCGGGGAAGCTGCCCTTGCCGTTCGAGATCACGTAGCTGAGACCGCGCACGATCGACAGCATGCCGAGCGTGGTCACGAACGGCGACAGCCCGAGCAAGGCGATGCAGACGCCGTTGATCAGGCCGACGACCAGCGAAACCGCCAGGCCTGCCAGCACCGAGACGATCAGGATCAGGCCGGGCACGTTCGCGACCACGGTCTTGCCGTCCGCGGCGAGATGCACGAACAGCGACGACTGCGGCATCCCCGGCGTCGATAGCGTCGTCATCACCATCGAGGTGATCATCGCCGCGAAACACATCATCGAGCCGACCGACAGGTCGATGCCGCCGGTAATGATGACGAAGGTGATGCCGAGCGTCGCGATGGCGATGAAGGAGAAGTTCTTGGCGACGTTCTGCAGATTGCCTTCGGTCAGAAAATAGGGACTGGCGAAGCTCATCACGATGATGAGGGCGATGAGCGCCAGCGTGACGTAGGCCGTCTGCGAGGCGAACACGCCGCGGTGCCACCATCTGATGACGCCGACATTGGTGAAGGTGACGTCGGTGCCGGCGGAGCTGGTCTCGGATGGAACGGACATCACGCCGCCTCCTTGGCGCCAGTGATCAGCGCGGTCACTTCCTCGGGGCTGGTCTCGCCGACCGGCTTGTCGGCCTTCTTTTCGCCGCGGCGCATCACCACGACGCGATCGCACACCGCGAAGATGTCAGGCATGCGGTGCGAGATCAGGATGACGGCTATACCCTGTTCCTTCAGGCGATGGATCAGGCTCAGCACCTGCTCGACCTGGCGCACCGAGATCGCCGCGGTCGGCTCGTCCATCATCACCAGTCTGGCGTTGGACAGCCGCGTCCGCGCGATCGCCACCGCCTGGCGCTGGCCGCCCGACATGTCCTTGACGAGATCGTGCGGCCGCGTCTCGGAGCGCAGCTCGCGAAACAGCTCCAGCGCGCGCGCCTCCATGCCCTTGTGGTCGAGCAGCGCCAGCGGGCCGAAATTGCGCTTCAGCTCGCGGCCGAGAAACACGTTGGCCGCTGCCGTGAGGTTGTTGGCGAGCGCCAGGTCCTGGTACACGACCTCGATGCCGACGCTGCGCGAATCCATCGGGCGATGGAAATGCACCTCGCGGCCGCCGAAATGGATCGTGCCCTGGCTCGGCGGAAAATTGCCGGCGATGATCCGCACCAGCGTGGACTTGCCGGCGCCGTTATCGCCCATCAGGCCGACGACCTCGCCGGAGCCGATCGAAAGATCCACGCCCTGCAGCGCGCGGATCGCGCCGAACTGCTTGCCGATGCCCTTCAGCTCAAGGACCGGCTGCGCGGCGGTGCTCATCACGGCGCGCTCAGCGTCATTCGTCATCGTGCGCAGGCTGCTGTCGTCAGACATAGCGGTTCACCACGCTTTCGAGATATTCCTGCCGGCCGGACCGCGGCTGCGGATCGAGGCCGGTGTTGACGGCGCGGTCGGCGAGCTCGGCGAGCGAGCGGCGGCCGGCGAGGATCGCCTGCCCCTCGTCGCCGTCCCAGCCGGCGTAGCGCCGCGCCAGCGGCGCGGTCAGCGCACTGTCGGTCAGCATCTCGTCGGCGGCGATCAGCGCCCGCGCGCAGGCATCCATCGAGCCGACATGGGCGTGCAGCAGGTCATCCGGATCGATCGACTGCCGGCGGATCTTGGCGTCGAAATTCAGCCCGCCCGTGGTGAAGCCGCCGCCCTTGAGCATGTCGTGGAACACCAGCGCCAGCTCCGGCACGTTCATCGCGAACTGGTCGGTGTCCCAGCCGAGCAGATCGTCGCCGCGGTTGATATCGAGGGAGCCGAACACGCCGAGCGCCTGCGCCAGCGCGATCTCGTGCTGGAACGAATGACCGGCGAGGATGGCGTGGTTCTGCTCGATGTTGAGCTTGACGTCGTTCAAAAGGTCATAGCGCTGCAGGAAGCCGTAGCAGGTGGCGACGTCGAAATCATACTGATGCTTGGTCGGCTCCTTCGGCTTCGGCTCGATCAGCAGCGGGCCCTTGAAGCCGATCTTGTGCTTGTGCTCGACGACCAGCGCGACGAAGCGGCCGAGCTGGTCGAGCTCGCGCTTCATGTCGGTGTTGAGCAGCGTCTCGTAGCCCTCGCGGCCGCCCCACAGCACGTAGTTGGCGCCGCCGAGACGATGCGTCACCTCGAGTGCGGCACGCACCTGTCCCGCCGCGTAGGTGAACACGTCCGGATCCGGATTGGTCGCGGCGCCCGCCATGTAGCGGCGATGCGAGAACAGATTGGCGGTGCCCCACAGCAGCCGCACCTTGGCAGACGCCATCTTGTGCTCGAACAGATCGCCGATCGCATTGAGATTGGCAACCGACTCCTTCAGCGTCGCGCCTTCCGGCGCCGCATCGACGTCGTGGAAGGTGAAGAACGGCACGTCGAGCAGCCGGAACAATTCGAACGCCACGTCGGCCTTGGCCCGCGCCATCGCCATCGCGTCGTCGCCATGCTGCCACGGCCGCAGGAAGGTCTCGCCGCCGAACGGATCGCTGCCCGGCCAGCAGAACGAATGCCAGTAGCAGACCGCGAAGCGCAGATGATCCTCCATCCGCTTGCCCCGGATGACGCGATCCTTGTCGTACCAACGGAACGACAGCGGGCTGCGTGACTCGGGCCCGCCATAGCTGACGGTCGCGCCGGTCTGGAAGAAGGGGGCCTGGACGTTCACGACGTTACTCCTTGAGAGCAGGATAGAGCTTGCGCCATTGCGCGTAGGCGGCGTCATATGCCGCGCGCTGCGGCGCGCGGGGTTCGAAACTCTGCAGCCGCTGCGGCTTGCGGCAGACATCGGCCGGTGCTGCGCCGGTCGCGGCAAGACGGCCGAGCCGCGCGGCGCCGATGGCGGCGCCGACCTCGCCCTCCTCGACCCGGTGCACGGTGACGCCAAGCACGTCGGCCATGATCTGCGCCCACAACAAAGAGCGCGAGCCGCCGCCGACGAGATCGAGCTCTGTGATCGGCTGCGCGCTGCGCGCGAGCGCGGCGAACATGTCGCGTGAGGCAAACGCCACGCCCTCCAGCACCGCCTGCACGAGATCACCGCGGCCGGCGGCGCTGCGCAGGCCGACCAAGGCGCCGGCGGCATGGGCATCGTTGTGCGGCGTGCGCTCGCCGTCGAGATAAGGCAGGAACTGCACCGGGCTCGGACGTTCGACGCTGATACCGAGCGGCGCCAGCAGTGCGGCTTCCGGCGTCTCGAGAAGGCGCGCCAGCCACGCCAGCGAGGCCGCGGCCGACAGCATCACGCCCATCTGATGCCAGAGACCGCCGAGCGCATGGCAGAACGCATGCACGGCCGCTTCCGGCGCCGGCGCGAAGCGGTCGGTCACCCGGAACAGCACGCCTGATGTGCCGAGCGACAGGAAGGCATCGCCGGGCGTGATGGCGCCGAGCCCGATTGCGCTCGCCGCGTTGTCGCCGGCGCCGCCCGCGATCACGACGTCAGCGCCCATGCCCCAGCGCCGCGCCAGCTCGGGCGACAACGCGGCACTGCGCTCATTGCCCTCGACGAGGCGCGGCATGTGATCGAGACCGAGCCCGGTCGCCGCCAGCAGTTTCTCCGACCAGCGCCGCGCGCCGACATCGAGCCACAGGGTGCCGGCCGCATCCGACATGTCCTCGACCATCTCGCCGGACAGCCGATAGCGCACATAGGCCTTCGGCAGCAGCACCTTCGCGACCTCGGCAAATATCTTCGGCTCGTGCTTCGCCACCCAGACGAGCTTCGGCGCGGTGAAGCCGGGCATCGCGAGGTTGCCGGCGATGGCATGCAGTTCGGGACAGCGGCGTTCGAGCTCGGCGCATTCGGCTTGCGAGCGGCCGTCATTCCACAGGATCGCCGGCCGCAGCGGCCGACCGGTGCGGTTCAGCAAGGTCGCGCCGTGCATCTGGCCGGACAGGCCGATGCCGCTGACGGCAGCGGTCTCGCGCGGACGCTCCCGCGCGAGATCATCGACCGCGCCGATAACGGCCTCGACCCAGTGATCCGGATTCTGCTCGGACCACAGCGGCTGCGGATGCGACAGCGCCAGCGGCCGCGCGGCGCTCGCGATCAGCGCGCCCGTCTCGTCCTCCAGCACGGCCTTCACGCCGGATGTGCCGACATCCAGTCCGAGAAACACGTCTCCACTCCTCCCACCGACCGCAAGGCGCTTCGGCGATCTGCTGTCGCCTCGAAACCAGCACCTCGGTCTCTTCTCATTCCGTGCTCAGGCCGACCGCGTCATCGCGGCCATCCGCTCACGGCAGATTGTCCCGCATCACGATGTCGATGCGGATCGTCTCCTGTTCGCTCAGGATCGGCTCGCCGCGCGCCAGCGCCAGGAGCACGCGCACCGCGGAGCGCGCCTCGTGTCCCGGGTTCTGCGAAATCGCCGCGTCCATCACGCCGTTCAACAGCAGCTTGCGCGTCAGTGCCGTCACGTCGTGGCCGACGAACACGATGTCGTCGGCGCGCCCCGACTCGGTCAGCGCCTTGGCGACGCCGGCCGTGCCAGCGCCGACATTGTAGAGCCCGACGATGTCACGATGCTCGGTCAGCAGCTTGCGCATGAGGTGCTCTGAGCGATCGTCCACGTCATGCCCCTCAGCGACCGGCAAAACCTCAAGTTGCCGAAACTCCGCCGCGAGGACCTGGCCGAAGCCGAAGATGCGCTCGGCATGATCGCGCAGGCTTTGCGAGCCGGCCATGATCGCGACCCGCCCCGCCTTGCCGCCGGCGAAGCGTCCGACCAGCGCGCCCGCGGTGCGGCCGGCGGCGATGTTGTCGATGCCGACATAATGATGCCGTCGCGACGACGGCACGTCCGACACCAGCGTCACCACCTTGGCGCCGGACTCGACGAGATCGTTGATCGCCGCGCGCACGCTCGGATGATCGAGCGCCACCACCGCGACGCCGTCGACCTGACCGACGAGCTGCTCGAGCTTCGCGGCCAGCACGGCCGCATCGAACACGTCCGTCGTGACCACATCGACCGTGAGCCGGCGCGCGGCCATCCAGCTCGTCAGATCGCCGAGATGCGCCTGAATCTGCTGCATGAAGGGATTGGCGCCGGACGGCATCACGAAGGCAAAGCGCCGCGCGCGGGCACGGGCGAGTTCGGAGGCCGCCGCATGCGGCTGGAACGCGCTGCGCTCCATCGCGTCCTTGACGCGTCGCACCGTATCCGGGCGCACGCCGGGCCGGTTGTGCAGCACGCGATCCACAGTGGCGAGGCTCACGCCCGCCTGCCGCGCAATATCCCGCAATGTCAGCGGCGCGTTCATGCTCCTCCCCTTTGGGTTGAGGACCATAGCGCGGTTTTTGAGGTACGCAACTCATTTTTGAGGGCGGGCGGGGAAGCCGACAGACTGAGGCAGCCGGCGCCAATCCCGACAGCGCGTCCCCGATCGTCTGCCCCCTCCATCTCGAGCTGAGCGAAGTTGCACCAGCCGAAGCAGCCGCAGGCGGATGGGCACAAAGCCAATCGCCAGCCTGCCTCAAACCGCTCCCTGGGTATGGGTCCCGGCGTTCGCCGGGACGACAGCGAGGCTGCTGATGCGTGATGAGATCAGGCAGCGCAGGCGAAACGCGTCGCGATAACCCCGCTCAGAACGGCAGCCCGACATAGTTCTCCGCCAGCGACCGCTGCGCGGCTTCGGACGAGAACAGATAGGCGAGCTCGGTGTCCTGCAGTCTGTCGTCGTAGGACAGCCGGTCGGGGAAACGATGCAAGAGCGTCGTCATCCACCAGGAGAAGCGCTGCGCCTTCCAGATCCGCGCCAGCGCCCGCTGCGAGTAGCCGTCGATGCCGCGATCGTCGCCTTTCTTGTAGTGGTCGAGCAGCGCATGATAGAGATAGTAGATGTCGGACGCAGCCGAGTTCAGCCCGCGCGCGCCGGTCGGCGGCACGATATGGGCGGCGTCGCCGGCCAGGAACAGCCTGCCGTAGCGCATCGGCTCGGCGACGAAGCTGCGCAGCGGCGCGATGCTCTTCTCGATCGAGGGCCCGGTGATCAGACGGCCAGCGATCTCCGCCGGCAGCCGGCGCTTCAGCTCCTCCCAGAACGCGTCGTCGCTCCAGTCCTCTACCTTGTCGGTGAGCGGCACCTGGACATAGTACCGGCTCAGCACCTGCGAGCGCAGCGAGCACAGCGCGAAGCCGCGCTCGTGCTTGGCATAGATCAGCTCCGGCGACACCGGCTTGGTGCGCGACAGCACGCCGAGCCAGCCGAATGGGTACACCCGCTCGTATTCCGTCAGCTTGTCGTGCGGGATCGACTTGCGGCTGACGCCATGAAAGCCGTCGGCGCCGATGATGTAGTCGCAGTCGATGCGGACGACCTCCTCGTCCTGACGGTAGGTGACGAAGGGCTTGTCGGAAGCGATGTCGTGCGGCGTCACGTCGGCCGCGTTGTGCACGACCTTGCCGCCGAGCTTGTCGCGGGCCTCGTAGAGATCGCGCGTCAACTCGGTCTGGCCATAGACCATCACCGAGTTGCCGCCGGAATATTTGTGCAGGTCGACGCGATCGAGCTTGCCGTCATGGGCGATGTAGAAACCGTGATGGATCTCGCCCTCGCGGTCCATGCGCTCGCCGCACTGCGCCTCGCGCATCAGCTCGGCAAAGCCGTGCTCGAGCACGCCGGCACGGATGCGCGACAGCACGTAGTCGCGGCTGGATTTCTCCAGGATGATCGTATCGATGCCCTGCAGATGCAGGAGCTGCGACAGCATCAGGCCCGACGGGCCTCCGCCGATGATGCAGACTTGGACTTTCATGGGCGTGTTCTCCCGGATTCGCAGACGCAGGCTTGTTGGGTATGCTTTTCAGTCGCGGATTTTAGCAAGGAATGCGCAGGGATCACTTGGATGGACGCGGCATTCTCTTGCACTTTTCCGACACCATGCCGCGATGCACAACGACCGCCGCATGGTATCGGCGGCGCCGATCAGCCTGCCGGCGGCGCCGCGTCGTCTCCGACGCCCATCGCACGGCGATAGTCGCGCGGGCTCGCCCCGGTGTGCCGCTTGAAGAAGCGGCAGAAATAGGCCGGGTCCTTGAAACCGAGCTCGAACGCCAGCTTCGACACCGGCGCCGCAATATAGGTGAGCCGCCGGCACGCCTCGCGCGCGAGCCGCGCATGCACGATGTCGAGCGCGGACTGACCGGTCTCGGCCCGCGTCAACCGATTGAGCCGCTCCGGCGTCATGCCGAGTTCGTCGGCGTAGCGCGCCACCGACCAGTGATCGCGGTGATGCGCCTCGACCAGCACGATGAAGCGGGTGAACAGCGCGGCATGCCCGCTGCCGCGCCGCGCGCCTTGCGACTGCCGCGCGCTCTGCTGCGCCAGCCGCCACACGATCGAGCGACCGAGCCAGTGCGGAACCGGCGAGGCCGCGGAATCGGCGGCGGCGAACTCGTCGGCGAGGTCGACGAACAGCGCGGCGATGCGCCGCGTCGCGACCGCCTGTGCGTCGAGATGCAGGATCTGCGCGGTTGCGAACAAGTCGCGCAACGCCTCGCCGGTCGCCGGCACGTCGCCCTCCACCACCGCCCGCGGATTGAACGTCAGCACATAGCCGTCAGTGTCGCGCGAGAAGCGGAAGGCATGGACGACGCCGGGGGGAATGATCACGGCGACCGGGCCGGTACAGCGCTCGCGGCTTTCGTCCAGGGCGATCTCGGCCGGACCGGCAGCGACCCAGAGGATCTGGTGCAGGCCCTGATGGGTGTGCGCCTCGATCTCCCAGCGATACAGCTTGCTGCGCACCTGGATCGGCTCGACATGCAGCATGTCCGGCTGCGCGGCCGACGCTTCGCCGTACAGCGCGAACGCGGGGATCGACGGCTTGGTGCGAAAGCGGGGCATGAGCGAGAGCTAACCCCGAATGTCGGAAAAGTACAAGTCTTGGCCGGCTATCGTGTCTCACGCCGCGGCCACGGCTCGGCTAGATCAGTGAAAAGAACAACAACGACCACACTCAATGGAGAGGAGGCCCAACATGTTCGCGTTCGACCCATATTCGCCTGCGGTCGATGCCGACCCGTTCCCATTCTACAAGACGCTGCGCGACGAGCACCCCTGCTTCTGGAGCCCGCAGGCCCAGGTGTGGATCCTGTCGCGCTATGCCGATGTGGCGGCGGCCGGAACGAACTGGCAGACCTATTCGTCGGCCAAGGGCAACCTGATGACCGAGCTGCCGAACCGTGCCGGCGCGACGCTCGGCACCACCGACCCGCCGCGCCACGACCGGCTGCGCGGCCTCGTCCAGCATGCCTTCATGAAGCGCAATCTGGAGAGCCTGTCAGGCCCGATCCGCGACATCGCGCGCGACTGCGCCGAGGCGCTGCGCGGCCAGGACCGGTTCGACTTCATCGAGGCGTTCTCCTCGAAATTCACCGTGCGCGTGCTGTTCGCCGCCCTCGGCCTGCCGCTCGGCGACGAGCAGACGGTGCGCGACAAGGCGGTGCTGATGGTGCAGAGCGATCCGGTGAGCCGCGCCAAGGGACCGCAGCACATCGCAGCCTACAACTGGATGCAGGACTATGCGGCCGGCATCATCGCGGAGCGCCGCGCGCGGCCGCAGAACGACCTGATCTCGCATTTCAGCATGGCCGAGATCGACGGCGACAAGCTCGACGAGCGCGAGGTGCTGCTGACGACGACCACGCTGATCATGGCCGGCATCGAGTCGCTCGGCGGTTTCATGACGATGTTGGCTTACAATCTCGCCGATCACGCGGAGGCGCGCCGGGCCGTCGTCGCCAATCCCGACCTGATGGCGGACGCCGTGGAAGAGTCGCTGCGCTTCAACACCTCGGCGCAGCGCTTCCGCCGCTGCCTGCAGAAGGACGTCACCCTGCACGGCCAGACCATGCGCGAGGGCGATTTCGTCTGCCTCGCCTACGGCTCCGCCAACCGCGACGAGCGGCAGTTTCCCAATCCGGATGTCTATGACATCAGGCGCAAGCCACGCGGCCATCTCGGCTTCGGCGGCGGCGTGCACGCCTGTCTGGGATCGGCGATCGCGCGCATGGCGATCAAGATCGCGTTCGACGAGCTGCACAAGGTCGTGCCGGACTATCGCCGCACCCAGGAGCAACTGCCCTGGATGCCGTCTTCGACCTTCCGCAGCCCGATGTATCTCGAGCTGACGGTGCATTAGTCATCGCGAGGACTAATGGCAGGCTCGAGCTCGCGCCTCGCTGACGGTACGCCCCCTCGCCCCGCTTACGCCGGACGAGGGGCACCAACGGGTCTACAAGAGCTCAAACCAGCGCGCCGAGATCCGCTGCGCTGAAGCCCTTCAGGCCCGCCTTGTCGCCGGCCTTGATCTTGGCGACCCATTCGGCATCGCTGATCAGCGCGCGGCCGACCGCAATGAGGTCGAACTCCTCCTTGGCCATGCGCTCCAGCAGCGCATCGAGATCGGCCGTCGTCGACGGCTTGCCGGCGAAGGCCGAGAAGAATTCATCGGACAAGCCGACCGAGCCGACGCTGATGGTCGCAGCGCCCGTGATCTTCTTGGCCCAGCCGGCGAAGTTCAGGCCCTTCTCGCCGTCCACGTCCGGGAATTCCGGCTCCCAGAAACGGCGCTGCGAGCAGTGCAGGATGTCGACGCCGGCCGCGACCAGCGGCTGCAGCCAGTCGGCCATCAGCGCCGGCGTCTCGGCGAGGCGCGCCGCATAGTCCTGCTGCTTCCACTGGCTGACGCGCAGGATGATCGGGAAATCGGGACCCACCGCCTTGCGGATCGCGGCGACGACCTCGCCGGCAAAGCGGGAGCGCTCCTTGATGGTGGCGCCGCCATAGCGGTCCTCGCGCTGGTTGGTGCCGGACCAGAAGAACTCGTCGACCAGATAGCCGTGCGCACCATGGATCTCGACGGCGTCGAAGCCCGTGCGCTTGGCGTCGGCCGCGGCTTGCGCGAATGCGGCAACGGTGTCGGCGATGTCGTTCTCGGTCATCGCGTTGCCGCGCGGCTTGCCGGGCGCAACCAGCCCGGATGGGCTCTCGACCGGCGCATCGGGCTCCCAGCGGCTCATGCCCTTGGTCGAGCCGGTGTGCCAGATCTGTGGCGCGATGCGGCCGCCGGCGGTGTGCACGGCGCTTGCCACGTTCTGCCAGCCCGCCAGCGCGGCATCGCCGTGGAAGAAGGGAATATTGGGCTCGTTGCGCGAGGCCGGGCGGTTGACGACCGTGCCCTCGGTGAGGATCAGCCCCACGCCACCTTCGGCGCGGCGGCGGTAATAGGCGGCGTTGGCCTCGCCGGGAACGCCGTTCGGCGCGGCGTTGCGGGTCATCGGCGCCATGACGATGCGGTTCTTCAGCTCCAGCGACTTCAGGCGAAACGGACGAAACAGCACGCTGGTATCGAGGTCGGACATTCAGGGGGCTCCATTGCGTTCGGAACCGCTCCAGTATACTTCGTAAACCTGAAGTCAATCAGGCACCCGAAGTCGCTCAGGTATATCGGAGGAAACTGCTGTCGTGACCGCCGCATCGACATCACAGACCGCCCCGCTCCGCTGCAAGCCGCAGCACTTCTCGTCGGAATGTCCGAGCCGGGTGCTGATCGACCAGATCGCCGACAAATGGTCGATGATGGTGCTGGCCGTGCTGGACTCCGGTCCACTGCGCTTCAACGCGATCAAGAAGCAGCTCGAGGGCGTCACCCAGAAGGCGCTGACGCAATGCCTGCGCCGGCTCGAGCGCAACGGCCTCGTCGCCCGCGAGGTGATCGCGGACTCGCCGGTCGCGGTTCAGTACGAGATCACGCCGCTCGGCCGTACCCTGCAGCCCCCGTTCCGCGCGCTCTATGCCTGGACCATCGCCAAGATGCCGGAGGTCGAGCAGGCCCGGCAGGCCTTCGACGAGCGCCGGAGTCGCTGATCCCAGGCGGCCAAAGGCCGCTACTGGAAGGCCACCTCCGCGAAGCTGCGCAGCTTGCGCGAATGCAGCCGCTCCGACTCCTGATGCTTCAAGAGCTCCAGCGCCTTCAGCCCGATCTGGAGATGCTGGCCGACACGCTGGCGATAGAAGTCGCTCGCCATGCCGGCGAGCTTGATCTCGCCATGCAGCGGCTTGTCGGAGACGCAGAGCAAGGTGCCGTAGGGCACGCGGAAACGATAGCCGTTGGCGGCGATTGTGGCCGACTCCATGTCGAGCGCGATGGCGCGCGACTGCGAGAGGCGATGGATGACGGCCGGGCCGGAGATCTCCCAATTGCGGTTGTCGACGCTGGCCACGGTGCCCGTGCGCATCACCCGCTTCAGCTCGAACCCGGAATAGCCGGTGACCGTCTCCACGGCCTCCTCGAGCGCGACCTGCACCTCGGCGAGCGCCGGGATCGGCACCCAGGGTGGCAGCTCCTGGTCGAGCACATGGTCCTCGCGGACATAGCCGTGCGCCAGCACGTAATCGCCGAGCCGCTGCGTATTGCGCAGGCCCGCGCAGTGGCCGACCATCAGCCAGGCATGCGGCCGCAGCACCGCGATGTGGTCGGTGACGTTACGCGCGTTCGACGGACCAGTACCGATGTTGATCAGCGTGATGCCCTGGTGCCCCGGCTCGACGAGATGAAGCGCCGGCATCTGCGGCGTGCGCGCCGGCGCGGAGCCGGTGGTGCCGCCGCCGAGACGGGCATTGCGGGTGATGACGTTGCCCGGCTCGACGAAGGCCTCGGCTGCGCCCTGCCCGGCCGCCAGTTGCTGGCGGCCCCAATCCGCGAAGGCGTCGACATAGAACTGGTAGTTCGTGAAGATCACGAAGTTCTGGAAATGGTCGGGATCGGTCCCGGTGTAGTGATAGAGCCGGCGCAGCGAGTAGTCGACGCGCGCGGCGCGAAACAGCGACAGCGGCTCGGGCATGCCGGGCTTCAGTCCGAGCGTGCCGTCGGCGATCGCATCGTCCATGGTCGCAAGATCCGGAGCGTCGAACACGTCGCGCAGCGAGCGCGTCACCAGCGGGCTCTCGTGGTGCGGAAGCGCCGTCTCGATGTTGATGTCGCGGCGGTAGGCGAAATGCACCGGGATCGGCTCGGCCGACTCGCCGATCTCGACCGGCACGCCATGATTCTCGATCAACAGACGGATCTGCTCGGTCAGGTACGAGCGGAACAGGTCCGGCCGCGTGACGCTGGTCTCGTGCACGCCGGGCCCCGCGACGAAGCCATAGGCGAGACGCGAGTCGAGCCGGGCGTGACTTGCGGTGGTCAGCCGCACGAAGGGATAGGTCGCGCGGATCCGTGTCGCCGGCACGACGCCGTTGGCATAGGCCTCGAAATGACCGCGCAGGAAAGCGGTATTGCGCTCGTAGATCTCCTCGAGCCGGGCCACCGCGGCGGCCGCGTCGGTGAAGGTTTCTGTTGCCACGGGGGGCGGAGATTGGACAGTCAATGGCGATCCTTTGTATCCGGCGGACGGTCGTCGAGGCAGACTTGCGCAATCATAGAAATCACCCCTGGCTTTGCCCAGGGGGGCGGGTCACGCGACGACGCCCATGAACTGGACGTTGAGCCATGATGCGCTGCATTGCGACAAGGATTTGTGGCCGAATGTTTCAATTGCCTGTGCGCGTCATTGCTCATAAGACGGTTTCACATTGGCCGGAACAGGTCGATATCTGAAAAGGGAGGTCATCGCGCAGCATGTCGCAAGCGAATGGATTCGGATTGGCTGGCGTCATCGGCATGCCCGTCGCTCATTCCCGCTCGCCCACGATCCACAATTTCTGGCTCAACGCGCACGGCCTGCGCGGCGCCTACGTCCCGCTCGCGGTTCAGCCGGAGCGGCTGAAGGATGCGCTGGCTGGGCTGGTGGCGCTCGGATTCCGCGGCTGCAACGTGACCATGCCGCACAAGCAGACGGCGATGCCGCTGCTGCACCGGGTCAACGACACCGCACGACGCATCGGCGCCGTGAACACGATCGTGGTCGAAGCGGATGGCACGCTGAGCGGCTTCAACAATGACGGCAACGGCTTTGTCCAGAGCCTGCGCGATGCCAGGCCGAACTGGCGCGCCGACGAAGGCCCTGTTCTCTTGCTCGGGGCCGGCGGTGCAGCGCGCGCGGTCGTTGTGGCGCTGCTGGAGAATGGCGCCCGCGACATCCGCATCAGCAACCGCACCACCGAGAAGGCGCAGTCCATCGCAGCCGAATTCGGGACGGCCATCAGCACGGTGGCGTGGGATGATCGTTCGGCGGCAGTCGCCGATGTCGCGCTGCTCATCAACAGCACCGATCGCGGCATGATCGGAAGGCCCGCACTGGAGATCGATCTGGGACGACTGTCCGCGAAGACGCTCGTCGCGGACCTGATCTACACACCGCTCGAAACGCCCTTCCTGGTGGACGCGCGCGGGCGCGGCTGCACGACGGTGAACGGGCTCGGCCTGCTGCTCAACCAGGCCCGCCTCGCCTTCGAGGCCTGGTTCGGGGTTCTGCCCGACGTCACGCCCGAACTGATCAAGGCGATTCAGGCGACGTTCTGAACGTCGGTCAGAGAGGGCTCGACCATGGCACTTCCGGCAGGCCCCAGGATCGATTGCCACATCCACGCCATCGATCCCGCGCGCTTCCCCTACGCGCCGGATACGCCCTATCGTCCGACCGGCCAGGAAATCGCGCCCGCCGCGCATCTCATTCGCGTGCTCGACGTCTTCGACGTCCGGCACGCGCTGATCGTCGCAACCAATTCCGGCTATGGCTCCGACAGCCGCATCCTGCTCGACACACTCAGGCTCGGAGATGGCAGGTTCAAGGGCGTCGCGGTCGTCGAGAAGGACGTCGACATCGGAGAACTGGAGCGGTTGAAGGCCGCAGGCGTCATCGGCGTCGCCTTCAACGTGCCGTTTCATGGCACCGACTATTACCGTGACGCCGCGCCGCTGCTGGACAAGCTGACCGACCTCGATCTGTTTCTGCAGGTCCAGGTCGAGCAGGATCAGTTGCTCGACCTGCTGCCCCTCATCGAGCGGTCGACGGTCCGCCTCGTGTTCGATCACTGCGGCCGGCCTGCCGTGGAGCATGGGCTGCAACGCCCATCCTTCCAGGCCCTGCTCGCGCTCGGCCGCGACCGCGACGCGCATGTGAAGCTGTCCGGCTACTACAAATTCGCGCGCCAGCCCTATCCGTACGCCGACACATGGCCGTTCATCGCCGCGCTGGTCGAGGCCTTCACGCTCGACCGCTGCGTGTGGGGCTCCGATTGGCCGTTCCTGCGCGCGCCCGAACGCCTCGACTACGGGCCGCTGCTGGCCGGCATTACCGAGATCTTTCCGGACCCGGACGATCAGCACCGGCTGCTATGGCGAACGCCGTCGCGACTACTGGGTTTTGCAGAGGCACCCGCAAGTTCATCATCATAAGCAAAAAACAATCGGGAGGACGTCATGAGGCATCTGGGAAGATTGAGCGGCTTGGCGGCCGCCATGTCATTGTGGACGGGTTTGGCCTGGGCAGAGAACACCGTCTACATTCCCGATGTCGTCGAGCTGTCCGGCCCCGGAGCCGTGTCGGGCACGAACTGGCGCGATGGCGTCGCCCTGGCGGTCGACGAGATCAACAATGCCGGAGGCATTCTCGGCCGCAAGATTGCGACCGAGCACCTCGACACCCAGAGCAATCCCGGCGTCTCCCGGGCCCAGGTGCAGAAGGTGCTCGACCGCGAGCCCTATGTGGTGTTGGGGCCGATCTATTCGGGCTCGGTCAAGGTCAACATGGCGCTGACGCAGCAGGCCGAGGTGCCGCAGATCGTCGGCGCCGAGGCCGCCGATATCACGACGCAGGGCAATCCCTGGATCTTCCGCACCGCCTTCGGCCAGCAGTTCAGCATGCCGAAGATCGCCAACTATCTGCATGACCAGCTGAACGTGAAGTCCGTCGCGGTGGTCTGGGTGAACAACGATTTCGGCAAAGGCGGCCGCGACAGCTTCGTCAAGGAGGTGAAGGCCCGCGGCATCGACGTCGTGTCCGACCTGTCGACCGAGCAGGGCCAGGTCGATTTCGGCTCCGACGTCATCAAGCTGAAGAACGTCAAGGCCGACGCGATCTTCGTCTACACCAACGAGGAAGAAAGCGCGCGTTTCCTGATCGAGGCCAAACGTCAGGGATTGTCGGTGCCGCTGTTCGGAGAGACGACGCTGCTCAGCCAGAAGGTCGTGGAGCTCGCAGGCCCCGCCGCCAACGGCGTGCGCGGCCATGTCGGCCTGAGCGCGGATGCGCCGGTCCCAGCCATCCAGGCCTTTGCGAAGAAGTTCAACGAGCGCTACCGCTATTGGCCCGACCATAACGGCATCAAGGGCTATACCGCGGTCTATCTCGTCAAATACGTGACCGAGATGATCGGCAAGTTCGACGGCCACGCTTTCGGCGCCACCATGAAGGGATTGACGCTGACGCCGGACAAGGCGCCGGGCATGCTGATGGAGGCAAGCTGGGACCAGAACGGCGACATCGACCGTGAGAGCTTCCTGGCCGAGATCGTCGACGGCAAGCAGAAGATCGTCGCGACGCTGCCGAAGCTGAAGCCGTCCAAGGCGCCGTAGATCTGCGCCATCGTAGAAACCTCCTCACGCGCAACGCGCGCGAGGAGGGAAGAAGTATCAGCCCTTGGCGAGCTGCACGTCGAGATCGTGCAGCACCTGGTAGCAGGGCAGCACCTGGGCAACGGAGGCGTTGGGCTCGCGGCCCTCGCGGATCGCGGCGAAGAACTCGCGGTCCTGCAGCTCGATGCCGTTCATGGAGACGTCGACCTTGGAGACGTCGATCTTCTCTTCCTTGCCGTTCACCAGATCGTCGTAGCGGGCGATATAGGTGCCGGTGTCGCCGATGTAGCGGAAGAAGGTGCCGAGCGGGCCGTCATTGTTGAACGACAGCGACAGCGTGCAGATCGCGCCATTGGCGGCCTTGAGCTGGATCGACATGTCCATGGCGATGCCCAGGGTCGGGTGGATCGGACCCTGGATCGCATTGGCCTTCACGATCGGCGAGCCCGCCTGATAGGCGAACAGGTCGACGGTGTGGGCGGCGTGGTGCCACAGCAGATGGTCGGTCCAGCTGCGCGGCTGGCCCAGCGCGTTCATGTTGGTGCGGCGGAAGAAGTAGGTCTGCACGTCCATCTGCTGGATGTGGAATTCGCCGGCCTTGATCTTCTTGTGCACGAACTGGTGGCTGGGATTGAAGCGGCGGGTGTGGCCGCACATAGCGACCAGCTTGGTCTCCTTCTGCAGCTCCACCACCTGCTGCGCGTCCTTCAGCGAGTCGGCGAGCGGAATCTCGACCTGGACATGCTTGCCGGCCTTGAGGCAGTCGATCGCCTGCGCCGCATGCATCTGGGTCGGCGTGCAGAGGATGACGGCATCGACCTCCGGCAGCTTGAGGCTGTTGGCGAGCTCGGTCGAGACGTGCTTGATGCCGTATTTGTCGGCGACTTCCTTGGTCTGGTCGAAGCGGCGGCCGACCAGCGACACCACCTCGACCCCGTCGATGTTCTTGATGCCGTCGAGATGCTTGATGCCGAAGGCGCCGGCGCCGGCGAGCGCGACCTTGATGGTCTTGGCCATATCAGTTGTTCTCCAGGATCAGATGGCCGACGGCCGTGTTGCTCGCCGGCACATGATAGAAGCGGTGACGCACGGTCGGCGCGTTGCCCTTCTTGGTCTCGTTGACGTCGCTCATGGCGCCGCGCGCGATCAGCCACATCACGAGCTCGATGCCCTCGCTGCCGGCCTCGCGGACGTACTCGATAT
This sequence comes from Bradyrhizobium sp. SZCCHNRI2009, assembly GCF_032485115.1. Lineage (NCBI taxonomy): Bacteria > Pseudomonadati > Pseudomonadota > Alphaproteobacteria > Hyphomicrobiales > Nitrobacteraceae > Bradyrhizobium > Bradyrhizobium sp. SZCCHNRI2009. The sequence goes on along the minus strand of NZ_JAUEUH010000001.1, from coordinate 234,523 downwards.
GCGGCACCTTGGACAGGCCTTCCGGATCGTTGATCAGCTTGTCCAGGAACATGTTGTCCCATTCGCGATTGATCAGGCCGGCGCGCGGCCCCTGCAGCTGGTGGCTCATGCCGCCGGTGCCCCAGATCTGCACGTTGAGCGGCTCGTCATAGCTCTCGATCGCCTTGCGGATCGCCTTGCCGAGCATGAAGCAGCGGCGGCCGGACGGCACCGGATATTGCACGACGTTGACGGCGAACGGGATCACCGGGCACGGCCAGGCATCGACCTGGCCGAAGATCAGGCTGAGCGGCACGGTGAGGCCGTGATCGACGTCCATCTTGTTGACGATGGTGAGGTCGAAATCGTCCTGGATCACCGACTGCGCGATGTGCGCGGCGAGCTTCGGATGCCCGATCACCTTGGGGACCGGGCGCGGGCCCCAGCCCTCGTCGGCCGGCTGATATTCAGCCGCGGTGCCGATCGCGAACGTGGGAATCATGTCCAGGCTGAAGGCGGTCGCATGGTCGTTGAAGACCAGGAATACGACGTCCGGCTTCTGCTCCTTCTCCCACTGCTTGGCGAAGTCGTAGCCGGCGAAGACCGGCTTCCAATAATCCTCGCCGGTCTTGCCGAGGTCGAGGGCTGCGCCGATCGCCGGGACGTGCGAGGTGAAGACGCTTGCGGAGATATGGGCCATTTACTTCTTCTCCCCGGTGTAGCGGTTGCCCTCGACCGAGCGGCCGCCCTTGATCATCATCTCGCGGTACTGGTCCTCGGTCATGCCGGTCATGCTGCCCGCCATCTGCTGAAAGCTCTTGCCGTCGGTCGCGCCGATCTTGGCGAGGAAGTAGATGTTGCCGCCGAGCGCAATGCAGCGGTTGAGGTCGCGGTCGAGCACGGCCTGCTTCTGCTCCTCGCTCATCGGCCATTCGTCGAGATAGGCGCGCTCATTGGCCTTGAAGCGGGCGCGGTTCTCCGCCTTCATCAGGGACATGCAGAACTGGTTGAGGTGATAGCCCATCCGCGACATGTCCGCGTCGAAGATGGTCGTGCCGGGAACGTCGGTATAGGGTTTGTCGAGCGACATCGCTTCCCTCCTTCAGGATTCTTCGGGCCAGTACAGCCGCATCGGATTGTCGACCAGGAGCTTGTGCTGCAGCTCCGCGGTGACGGCGATATGCGGAATGAAGTCGACCAGCAGGCCGTCGTCCGGCATGTGGTCCTTCAGGTTCGGATGCGGCCAGTCGGTGCCCCACAGCACGCGATCCGGGAAGGTCTCGACGATGCGTCGGGCGAACGGCACCACGTCGCGATAGGCGCTCTGCTCGCCGTTCAGCGCCGGCGGTCCTTTGACCGAGAGACGCTCCGGGCAGCTCACCTTGGACCAGACGTTGCCGTGCTCGCGCATGAACTTCACGAACAGCTCGAACTCCGGACCATCGACCGGCTTGGTCACATCAGGACGGCCCATGTGGTCGACGACGACCGTGGTCGGCAGCGAGGTGAAGAAGTCCCATAGCTCCGGCAGGTCGACGGCTTCGAAATAGATCACGACATGCCAGCCGAGCTTGCTGATGCGGTTGGCGATCTCGATCAGCTCGTCCTTGGGCGTGAAGTCAACCAGGCGCTTGACGAAATTGAAGCGGACGCCGCGCACGCCGGCGTCGTGCATCGCCTTCAGTTCCTCGTCGGTGACGCTGCGCTTGACGGTGGCGACGCCGCGAGCCCTGCCGTTGGAATGCACCAGCGCATTGACCATGGCGCGGTTGTCGGCGCCGTGGCAGGTTGCCTGCACCACGACGTTGCGCGCGAAGCCGAGATGGTCGCGCAGCGCATAGAGCTGCTGCTTGGAGGCGTCGCAGGGGGTGTACTTGCGCTCGGGCGCATAGGGGAATTCGGCGCCGGGGCCGAACACGTGACAATGCGCGTCGACACTGCCGGCCGGCACCTTGAAGCGCGGCTTCGACGGGCCGTCATACCAGTCGAGCCATCCCGGGGTCTTCTGGAACTCCATGAGGTTCCCTACTCCTTGGACTTGATCTTGTTGAGAATGCGATCGGCCTCGGTGCGCCAGTCCGGGCTGCGCGCGAATTCCTTGGTGCCGCGGGTGCCGAACAGGCCGCCATCGGCGAGATCGGCGACCCAGGCCTGGCGCTCGGCGGTGCCTTCCGCCGACCACGGCGTCAGCCCGATGTCGCGCACGGTCTCGGCAACCTCCCTCACCTCCTCGGCGCGGCGGCGGCCATGCTCGATCACGCGCTGAAAGAAATAGGCGCCCTGCTTCTCCCAGTCGATGCCGGGGAACGTCTCCTGCAGCGAAGCCAGCACCGCGTCCTCGACGCCATAGGCGCGCGCGGTGGTGAAGCTCTCGATCACCATCGCCTCGAGGCCCTTGATCATGATGCTGCGGCACATCTTGGTCGCCGAGGCGACGCCGAGCTTGTCGCTGGCGGGCTTGGCGGCGAAGCCAAGATCGTTGAGCAGCGGCGCCAACTCGCGCGCGCCGGCGCCGCCGAGCAGCAGCGGCACCTTGATGCGATACGGCGGCACCGAGGTCATGACCGCGCCCTCGACATAGCGGCCGCCGGCGCCGTCGATCAGCGCGGCGGCGCGCTGCTTGGCGCCGGGCGAGGCCGAGTTGAAGTCGAGGAACCACGCGCCAGGCTTGATGGCTGCAGCGCAGGCCTCGGCGACGGCCACGTCCTGGCTGGCGGTCACCGCGGAGACGATGAAGTCGGCCTCCGCCGCCAGCTCCGCATGCGATGCGGCCAGCGTCACGCCGATGCTGTCGGCGTGGTCACGCATCGCGTCGCCGCGCGAGTCGGCCAGCTTGACGTCATAGGCCGAGACGCGCACGCCGTCCTTGCGCAGATCCTCGGCGAGGATCTTGCCGACCTCGCCGTAGCCGATCAGCCCGACATGCCATCGGTTCGAAGGATTTGGGTTGGACGCCGCGGTCATGCTCAATCGATGTATTTGAGCCCGGCCTTCGCCAGCGGCTCGCGCATCTTGTACATGTCGAGGCCGAGCACGCCGGACGCGAGCTTCTCGCGCTTGTCGGCCTCGTTGGCCTCGCGCGCAGCAGCGGCGTCGGCTGCCTGGTGGGCGACCGCGGCCGGCACCACGACGATGCCGTCGACATCGGCGACGATCACGTCACCCGGATTGACGGCAGCTCCGGCGCAGACGATCGGGATGTTGACCGAGCCGAGCGTGGCCTTGACGGTGCCGCGAGCCGAGATGGCGCGCGAGAACACCGGGAACTGCATCTCAGTCAGATCAGCAACGTCGCGCACGCCGCCGTCGATCACGAGGCCCTGGGCGCCGCGGGCGCGGAAGCTGGTCGCCAGCAAATCGCCGAAGAAGCCGTCGGTGTTCTCCACCGTGCAGGCGGCGACGACGACGTCGCCGGGCTGGATCTGCTCGGCCGCAACATGCAGCATCCAGTTGTCGCCGGGCTGCAGCAGCACGGTGACGGCCGTGCCGCACATTTTCGCCGTCGGATAGATCGGGCGCATGTAGCACTGCATCAGGCCGACGCGGCCCATCGCCTCGTGGATGGTGGCGACGCCGAACTTGGACAGCTTCTCCACCGCCGCCTTGTCGGCGCGGGTGATCTTCGTCTTGACGATGCCGAGATTGTTCATGGGGGTGCTCATATCGCCTGCCCTTTAGATTACTTGCCCTTGGCCTTCAACGCGGCGTCGAGCCGCGGGAACACGCGCCGTGCATTGCCTTCATAGATCTGGTGGCGCTGCTCGGGGGTCAGCTTGGCGGCCTCGATATAGCGCTTGGTGTCGTCGTAGTAGAAGCCGGTCTCCGGGTCGATGCCACGGACGGCGCCGATCATTTCCGACGCGAACAGGATGTTGTCGATCGGGATCACGCCGGTGAGCAGGTCGATGCCCGGCTGGTGATAGACACAGGTATCGAAGAAGATGTTGTTGAGCAGGTGATCCTTCAACAGCGGCTTCTTCAGCTCCTGGGCGAGGCCGCGGAACCGGCCCCAGTGATACGGCACCGCGCCGCCGCCATGCGGGATTAGGAACTTCAACGTCGGGAAGTCCTTGAACAGGTCCGACGTCAGGCACTGCATGAACGCCGTGGTGTCGGCGTTGAGGTAGTGCGCGCCCGTGGTGTGGAAGCAGGCGTTGCAGCTGGTGGAGACGTGGATCATCGCGGGGATGTCGAGCTCGACCATCTTCTCGTAGATCGGATACCAGTGCCGGTCCGACAGCGGCGGCGAGGTCCAGTGGCCGCCCGAGGGATCCGGGTTGAGGTTGATGCCGACGAAGCCGTACTCCTTGATGCACTTCTCCAGTTCGGGAATGCAGGTCTTGGGGTCGACGCCCGGCGACTGCGGCAGCATCGCGACGCCGATGAAATTGTCCGGGAACAGCTTGCTGACGCGGTAGCACAGCTCGTTGCAGATCGCGGCCCAGGTCGAGGACACCTGGAAGTCGCCGATGTGGTGAGCCATGAAGCTCGCGCGCGGCGAGAACACCGTGAGGTCGCTGCCGCGCTCCTTCATCTTCTTGAGCTGGTTGCTCTCGATGCTCTCGCGCAGCTCGTCGTCGCTGATCTTGAGCTCGGAGGCCTTCGGCATCACGGAAGCGTCCTTGATGCCCGCGATCTGCCGGTTGCGCCACTCTTCCAGCGCCTTCGGGGCCGTCGTGTAATGGCCGTGCACGTCGATGATCACGTCAGTCTCTCCCTCGAAAATTGCTCTCGTTCCGGCCGCTGCGAACCGTTCAATGCGCCACCACGGGGCTGCAGACATCCTTGCCGCTGCCGCGGCCTCCCGGTCCCACGACCTGCTTTACCACAAGGGCGAGCGCCGCGATCAAGCCGGGAACCGCGATCACGGTGAAAATCTCGCTGAAGGTCAGGTGGCGCGCGGTCAGCTCGGCGACCAGGAACGAGCCGGCAATACCGCCGAAGCGGCCGATGCCCATCATCCAGGCAACGCCGGTGGCGCGGCCCTGGGTCGGATAGAACGCGGCGGCCAGCGCCGGCAGCGACGACTGGGCCGTGTTCATCACGACGCCGGCGACGAACACGATCACCACCAGGAAGCCGATGTTGCCGACGGCCTGGCCGATCAGGAAGATCGCCACCGCGGTCAGGGCGTAGCCGACCGCCACGATGCGGTTGGCATTGAAGCGGTCCATCAGCAGGCCAAAGAACACCGCGCCGACGCCGCCGAGCGGGAACAGCGCCGAGATCAGGGTCGCGGTCTGCGGATTGAGCCCGACATCCTTGAACAGGACCGGCATCCAGTTGATCAGCGAGTAGAAGATCACGAGCCCCATGAAATAGGTGACCCACAGCATCACCGAGCCGACGCGCAGCACCGGCGACAGCACCATGCCGATGCCGGTCGCGTTGACGCGCCGGGTGGTCTCGGCGTGCTCCGGCTCCAGCATCACGAACTGGCCGACATCGGAGGCTGCAGCCGATATCCGGCGCATCACCTTGCGGACGCGCTCGACGCTCGCGCCGCGCGACAGCAGGTAGTGCACCGACTCGGGCAGGATCGCGATCAGCAGCACGGTCAGCACCAGCGGCGTGACGCCGCCGAGCACCAGCACGCTGCGCCAGCCCCATTGCGGGATCATCCACGCCGCGAGGAAGCCGCCGCAGGCCGCGCCGAGCGGAAAGCCGCAGAACATCAGGTTGGTCATGGTCGCACGCAGCCGGCCCGGACAGTACTCGCTGAGCAGGGTCACGGCATTCGGCATGGCGGCACCGAGGCCGATGCCGGTGACGCAGCGGAGCACGGTGAGCTCGGTCAGGTTGGTCGCGAACGCCGAGGCCAGACAGGCGATGCCGAAGATCAGCACGGAGCCGACCAGCACCAGCTTGCGGCCGAGACGATCGGCGATCGGCCCCGCGAACAGCGCCCCGCCGGCAAGACCGAACAGCGCCGCGCTCAGCACCGGTCCAAGCGCCGATTTCTCGATGCCCCACTCCTTCAGGAGCGACGGCGCGATGAAGCCGATCGCCGCGGTGTCGAAGCCGTCGAGCAGCACGATGACGAAGCCGAGCGCGAAGATCAGCCATTGGAAGGCGGAGAACTTGTGGTCGTCGAGAAAGGCCTGGACGTCGACGCGGGCGGTCGTTGGCATCGCTTCTGCTTCCTTGGGTGCTGTTCTGGCGCGTTGGCCGAGGTCCGCAGGGCGCGCCATCCCTGACGGGATCGGCCCTGCTGCTTCGGCGGCTTGACCGGGTATGTGACCGAGCGCGCCGGCCCGCGCCAGCGCCCGGGGGCTTCTATCAGCTATTCTGAAACGGCATAAGATATCAGATGAGCCATGCTGATTTTAGAATGGGTCTGAACAACTCCGCTGTTGGCTTTCGCACGACTCAGACACCGCGGGCTCCACCCTCCCCTGGAGGGGGAGGGTCGGCTCACGGGGAGCGAAGCGAGCCGTGAGGCGGGGTGGGGTGATCTCTCCAGATGCACCGGTGCCCATGGCTTCACCCCACCCCGCTCGCCCGCTTCGCGTGCGAGCGACCCTCCCCCTCCAGGGGAGGGTGGCACTGCCCGAGCCGAGATCACCCGCGATTCACCGCGGCAGCTTCCGGATCAGCGCGGTCGCCAGCTTGATGGTCTGCTGCGCCAGCGGCGTCGGGCGCTTGTGCGCCGAGGTGACGAAGCACAGCACGCTGGTCGGGGCGGGCTCGGTCAGTGGGCGGATGGCGAGCTCGCTGGCGCGGCCCGAGGCGGCGACGCCACTCGGGGTCAGCACGGCGTGGCCGTAGCCGGCGCAGACGAGATCGATGATCGAGGGCACGCTCGACACCTCCCAGGCGATGTCGAGCTTGATGCCGGCGAGCGCCGCCTGCGTCTCCAGCAGGCGCCGCATCGCGTGCACCCGCTCCGGCATGATCAGCTGGTAGCGGGACAGCTCGGCCATCGGCAGCGGCGCGGTGACGCGGCGCTTGCCCTTGGGCGCGTGGCTCACCAGCGCCAACGGCTCCTGCAGCACCGGCGTGATCTCGATGCCGGGCTGGGCTTCCGGATTGTAGACCATGCCGACGTCGATGCGTCCGGTGGTGACCCACTCCACCACATGCGTCGACAGCCCCTCGACGACGGCCAGTCGCGCCGCCGGATACTCCTTGCGGAAGCGATCGATCAGCGGCAGCGTCAATTGCCGCGCGATGCTCGGTGGCAGACCGATGGTGACGCGGCCGACCGGCGCATCGCGGCTGGCGCCGAGATCTTCGCGCGCATGCGCCACCAGCTGCAGCACGCCGACGCTGTGGTCGAGCAGCCGCTTGCCGGCCTCGGTCAGCGCCACGCCCCGCCCGTTGCGCGCGAACAGCTGCTGCTTCAACTCCGATTCCAGCGCCCGCACCTGCCGCGACAGCGCCGGCTGCGCGACGTCGAGCACGGACGCGGCCTTGCTGAACGAGCCGTGCTCGGCGACCTGCACGAAATATTCGAGCTGCTTGAGGTTCATGGGTGAACGCCTCGACCATCAAGCGTCAGTCTGCCGCGCTGCCCGCCCCACCCCCGACTGTCGTCCCTGCGAACGCAGGGACCCATAACCACCGGTCCTGATTGTTGAGCACGAAAGGCAACTCGGAGTCTTTTCCGACAATCGGCCGTCCGCGGTATGGGTCCCTGCGTTCGCAGGGACGACAGCGGAGGACACGGCGGCAGCACACCCGATTGTTGACAGCGTCGCCCCATCAGCCGCCTCATCTCAATTCAGCACGTTCACCGAGAAATTCAGCGCCGACGCGAACGCGACCCAACAGGCATAGGGCACGAACAGCAGCGCCGCGATCCGGTCCTCGCGCCATTGCATCACGATGAAGGTCACGATCAGCACGAACATGCTGGCGATGATCGCGAACGCGACCCACATCAGATGCGCGGTGAAGAACACCGGCGACCAGGCGAAGTTCAGCACCAGCTGTCCCCACCACACCTGCATCACCGCACCGCTTTCGACCCGCTCATAGGTGCGCCAGCCGGCGACCGCGATCATGACGTAGAGCACCGTCCAGGCGATCGGAAACAGCCAGCCGGGCGGGGTGAACCAGGGCTTGTTGAGCGAGCCGTACCAGGCGCCGGGCGTGTTGGAGGCTCCGATGATCCAGCCGCCTCCGACCACGAGAACCAGCAGGACGAGGAGATGTAGGATGGATCGGTTCATATTCCGCTCGGCGTGATTTGCAGGAGGAGGTTCTCGGTCCGGTCCGCTGGCGACCGGCAGCCATGCGGCCGAGGCACCCACGCGCGCACTGGACAGGGCTGCCCGGGACGCGTAGCCAGGACATAACACAATGCGAGGAAAAGTCAGGGTTTTCGCCTGACCACCAACGTCCAGGGGCCGGAACGCCGATCACATCTGCGCCGGGTCCTGATACCAGGAAACGGAGTTTCGTCAGTGGCTGATTCCCCGGCCCCCTCTTCAGCCATCGCCTCGATCGCGGCCGTCGAGGCCGGCCTCGCCGCCCAGGGCTATATCGCCAGCCGCCAGATCGCCACCGCCGTCTACCTGTCGCAGGCGATCGACAAGCCGATCCTGGTCGAGGGCCCAGCCGGCGTCGGCAAGACCGAGCTTGCCAAGGCGATCGCCGCCTGGCGCGGCCTCAAGATGATCCGGCTGCAATGTTATGAGGGGCTCGACGAGGCCAAGGCGCTCTACGAGTGGAAATACGCCAAGCAGCTGCTCTACACCCAGATCCTGAAGGACAAGCTCGGCGAGGTGCTCGGCGGCGCTCAGACCTTGCATGCGGCGCTCGGCCAGCTGCACGATTTCGGCGACGTGTTCTTCTCCAAGGAGTTCGTCGAGCCGCGGCCGCTGCTGCAGGCGCTGCTCGAGCCCAACGGCTGCGTGCTGCTGATCGACGAGATCGACAAGTCCGACGCCGAGTTCGAGTCGCTGCTGCTGGAGATCCTGTCGGACTTCCAGGTCACGATCCCCGAGCTCGGCAGCATCGCCGCCGCCAAGCCGCCGACCGTGATCCTGACCTCCAACTCCGAGCGCAATCTCGGCGACGCCCTGAAGCGGCGCTGCCTGCATCTGCACATCGGCTTCCCCGAGCAGCGGCTGGAAGAGCGCATCGTCGAGAGCCGCGTGCCCGGCATCTCGCAGAATCTGCGCCGGCAGCTCGTGGCCTTCATCCACGACGTCAGAACGCTCGACCTGAAGAAGCAGCCGTCGGTCAGCGAGACCATCGACTGGGCGCGCGTGCTGGTGCTGCTGCAGGCGGCCGAGCTCGGCCATGACGTGGTGAAGGATACGCTCAACGTTCTCTTGAAATACGAGTCCGACATCGAGGTGGCGCTGCCGCAGGTGACGACCTTCGTCGCCAAGGCGCAGCGCCAGAACATCTTCGGGTGAGGCTCTCATGCAGGAGAACCTGCATCGGTTCTTTCGGGCGGCGCGCGGCGCCGGCGTGCACGTGTCGCCGGCCGAGAGCATCGACGCGATGCGCGCTGTGGCGAGCGTCGGTCTCGCCGATCGCACGGTGCTGCGCGACAGCCTGCTGCTGACGCTCGCCAAGAGCGAGGACGAGAAGAAGGCGCTCGGCGCCTGCTTCGACCTGTTCTTCGCCCATGTCGATCCGGCGCAGGCCGAGGCGAATGACGAGACGCAGCAGGACGCGGCGTCGAATGAGGCTCAGTCGGCCCCGCCATCCGGAGAGCCGATCGGCGGTGAGGCGGACGCGGAGCTCGGCACTCTTGCCCAGATGCTGCTGGCGCAGAACACGGCTGACATCTCGGCCGCGATCGCCAACGCGTCCAGCGCCGTCGGGCTGTCGGAGATCCGCTACTTCACCCAGCGCGGCCTGTTCTCCAGCCGCATGCTGGAGACGATGGGGATCCAGCGGCTGCGCGACGATCTCGATAGGCTCACCGAGACCAATCCGGCGTTGGCGGAGCGGCTGCAGGCCGGGCTCGACGGCCTGCGCGACACCGTGCGCGATGCGGTCGCGCAGGCGCTCGCGCTGTACGGCCGCGAGGAGACCGAGAACCTGCGCCACGAGATCCTGCGCAACGCGCAGCTGTCGCGGATCGAGCCGCGCCAGGTCGCGGAGATGCGGGCGCTGATCCGGCAGATCGCGCGCCGCCTGCGCGAGCGCTATGCGAAGCCGCGCAAGCGCCAGCGCCGCGGCCATCTCGACGTCCGCCGCACGCTCCGCCGCAACGCGGCCTGGGGCAGCGTGCCCTTCCTCACCGCGTGGAAGCGCCGGCACCGCGACCGCCCGAAGATCGTCGCGCTGTGCGATGTCTCGGGCTCCGTCGCCCGCGTCTCGGATTTCTTCCTGCTGCTGATCCACAGCCTGCACGACGTCGTCAGCGATGTTCGCTCGTTCGCGTTCTCCGGCCACCTGATCGAGGTCAGCGAGATCCTTGAGCAGAAGCCGGCCGAGGAGGCCATGGCCGAGATCATGCACAAGGTCGGCTTCGGCTCGTCCGACTACGGCTCGTCGCTGGTGGATTTCGAGAAGCAGTTCATGGCCGCGGTGACGCCGCAGACGACCGTGATCGTGCTCGGCGACGCCCGCAGCAACAAGCTCGACCCGCGCGCCGATATCCTCAAAGCCATCTCCGAACGCGCCAAGCGCGTGGTCTGGCTCAATCCAGAGGGCCGCATGACCTGGGGCTGGGGCGATTCAGAGATGCCGCGCTACCAGACCTTCTGCAACGTCGTGCGCCCCTGCGCGACAGCTCAGCAATTGGAACGCGCTGTGAGCGACATCGTCTCGGCGTATCAGTAGCACTCCGATCTCCCCACGCGTCATTGCGAGCGCAGCGACGTGTCCGCCGAAGCCCTCTCGGGCGAAGGCGGAAGCAATCCAGGGCCGAGTGCGCGACTCTGGATTGCTTCGTCGCTGCGCTCCTCGCAATGACGCCATAAGTTCGTAGGGTGGACAAAGCCGTCGTGCGGAGTAAGCCGCACGATCGCGTGCCCACCGGCGGACCATCCGCGAACAACGGCGGGCACGGCGCGATCAGACAGTGCCAAAAAACAATCGCGATCACGGCGCGCCTTTGCCCACCCTACGCACCGGGAGCGGAGCTACCGTCCCCCCGCGGCGCGCTTCAGCAACGCCGCACGCTGCTGATCTGTAAAAGTCACACCCGACTTCTTCTCGACCACCCGCACGGCCCATGACCGCATCGGATCGTCATCCACCCGCGCCGGCTCGCGCAGGATGGCGACGCCGATCTCCAGCATCTTGGCGTCGGCCTGATGCTCGATGCCGCCGCCCCCGGCCGTCGCCAATGCCAGCGCGCCGGCCGCAGCGCCGATGCCGGCGGCCAGCGCCGTCGTCACGAAGAGTTTCCAGTCCAAGTCCGCCCCCTGCTCTCACCCGCCACTGCGCCGTCACGCTCGAACAGGTTGATGTCTGCGACATGGCGATCCCAAGTCGTTCATTCGGCGGCAGGATCATCAGACGACCACAATTGTTCCACTAACGAAGCGACATGCCTGCGAACTGTGATGTCTTGTGTGACTGCCCGTCGCGTTACCATGTCGCAGCGCGCTGGCCTTGTGCCGTCGGGCAAATCACGACGATGCTTGCGCCCAACCTGCCCAGGCGAAGAGGGGCGTACGCGTCGTCACGATACGTGGGGCAGGCCGCGGTGGACGCCGTTGCATCATGCGCTTGTTGCGCGGACGAGTGATGTCGTGGCGTACGGTGAAGTCGTGATGTCCTGATACCCCGACGCTGGTATCACGTTCGCGACGATGCTCAGTGCATCGCGCGGATCATGGTGGCCAACAAGCCCGGCGCACCAGGGAGACCACGTATAAGCCGTCAAACATCGCGCAGGGAAGGCCGGCATGTTCGGCCCACCTGTGGTTCCTGCCCCGTGCATTTTCTGTCGCACGGGGGCCGCGGGTGTGGTGGACACCCGGCCTTCCCTGCGCCCTCGATTTTCGCCGGGGGTGATCGACCAGCAAAGCTCGGGCCGACCAGCCGCGAGAACGCGATGTCACGTTCCAAGTTCGACCGATCAAAGACCAGCCCCTGCCGGCAGCACGCGCCCTCAGCGCGGCACCACCGCAGTCGCCTCGATCTCCACCCGTGCGGCCTTCTCGACCAGCCTGACGACCTGCACCAGGGCCATCGCGGGATAATGACTGCCAAAGATCTCGCGATAGATCTTCCCAAGCTCCCTCAAATTGCCGAGATACTCATCCATGTCGACGACGTACCAGGTCAGCCGCACCAGGTGCTCCGGACGCGCATTGCCTTCAGCCAGGATCGCGGCGATGTTTTCCAGCGCCTGCCGGACCTGCGTCACAAAGCCATCGGCGAGCGTCTCGCTCGCGTCCCAACCGATCACGCCGCCGGTGACGACGATGCGCCCCTCGGCACTGATGCCGTTGGCGTAGCCCTTTGGCATCGGCCAGCCGCTCGGCTGCAGAACGCGCATGCCCTCGGCCTCATCCTGCTTCACCACGGCCAGCGTGGGCGCCTTGGTCGTGCTCACGAACGTCTCTCCTTGTCTCTCCTACGAGGCCGCGCCGGGCGACGGCGTAGCGGCAGCCTGCGCGATCTGCCGCAGGGCGAACCGCTTCAGCTTGCCGGTCTCGGTCTTGGGCAGTTGCGTCACGAACTCGATCGCGCGCGGATATTTGTACGGCGCGATCTCGCGTTTGACATGCTCCTGCAGCTCGGCCACCAGCGCCGGCGTGCCTTCCACCCCCGGCGCCAGCACGACATACGCCTTCACGACCATTCCGCGCGCGTCGTCGGGAGCACCGACGACGCCGCATTCGGCGACCGCCGCATGCGTCAACAGCGCCGCCTCGACGTCGGTGCCGGCGATGTTGTAGCCGGACGAGACGATCATGTCGTCAGAGCGCGACTGATACCAGAAGTAGCCGTCCTCATCCATCACATAGGTGTCGCCGGTGACATTCCAGCCGTTCTGGACGTATTTGCGCTGACGCTCGTCGGCGAGATAGCGGCAGCCGGTGGGACCCCGCACCGCGAGCCGCCCCATCGTGCCCGGCGGCACGTCGTGGCCCTCGTCGTCGACGATCTTGGCCTCGTAGCCCGGCACCGGCTTGCCGGTGGCGCCGGGACGGATCTCGTCCTCGACGGCACTGATGAAGATATGCAGCATCTCGGTCGAGCCGATGCCGTCCATCAGCTTCAGCCCGGTCGCCTTCAGCCAGGCGTCGAAGGTCGGCTTCGGCAGGGTCTCACCGGCGGAGACGCATTTGCGCAGCGAGGAGATGTCGCGCCCCTCGAGCTTGCTCAGCATCGCCCGATAGGCGGTCGGCGCCGTGAAGCAGATGGTGGCCTTGTAGCGCTCGATGGCCGCGAGCAGATCGTCCGGCGAGGTCTTTTCCAGCACGACGTAGGATGCCCCGATGTGCATCGGAAACAGCACGCCGCCGAAACCGAAGGTGAAGGCGAGCGGTGCGGTGCCGATGAAGCGGTCGCTCTGGCTGGCGCGCAGCACGTTGCGGGCGTAGCCGTCGCACACCGCGAGCATGTCGCGGTGGAAATGCATCGTGCCCTTGGGATCGCCGGTCGTGCCGGAGGTGAAGGCGATCAGGCAGAGATCGTCGGAGGCGGTATCGACCGCGGTGAACTCCGGGCTGGCATCGGCGATCAGCGCCTCCAGCGCGTTGGGCTGGCGGTTGCCCCAATAGACCACCTGCTTCAGCGCCGGCGCGATCGGGCGGGTCTTTTCCATCTCGTCGGCCAGCTTGCCGTCGCACAAGGCCAGCGCGATCTGCGCCTTCTGGATCGGATAGGACAGCTCCTTGGCGCGCAGCAGCGGCATGGTGGCGACCACGATGCCGCCGGCCTTGATGACGGCCAGATAGGTGGCAACCATCATCGGATTGTTTGCGGAGCGGAGCAGCACGCGGCCGCCGGGCACGAGACCGAGCTTGCCGACCAGGACGTTGGCGATCCTGTTCACCAGTGCCTGCAGCTCGCGATACGTGTAGCTGATGTCAGCGCTGATGATGCATGGCGCATCGCCCCGCCCCTCCTTGACCCAGCGATCGACGAAATGCGTCACGCAGTTCAGCCGCGGCGGATACTGGAATTCGGGCCGGCTGAAGACGAAGTCTGGCCACAGCTCACGCGGCGGCAGATTGTCCTGGGCGAAGGTGTCGACGTGGGCGCTATGCGCATGCGCGCTGGCGCTCTCCGGCTGCTGAACCTTGGCGGCAGTGGCCATCACACGCTCCTGTCTGAAGGGAAGGACGCCCGGCACGTTTCAGTCCTAAACATTTTAGACTTAAAACATCTAGGCGCAAGAGCCGAAGATTGTGCACTGCCCGCAAATTGTTTGAGCGCCTGCCGCGCGTGGCAGCGTGGCCTGCGACGTCCTGTCAGGCCCGCTTCAATCCTGCCGGCGCTGCACGGCCTTCTGCGCCGATCCCTTGGTCTTGGCGAGCAGCCGCATCAACTCGCGCACGTCCTTCTCCGTGAGATCGCCGAAGATGTCCGCGATCCAGGTCTCGTGCTCGGCCGCCATCTTGCGGAATTCGGCGCGGCCGAGCTTGGTCAGCCGGATCACCTGGACGCGGCGGTCGGTGTCGGAGGTGCGGCGATCCAGATGGCCGGATTCGACGAGGCGCTCGACCAGTCCGGTGACGTTGCCGTTCGAGACCATCATGCGCTTGGAGACGTCGGACAGGGTCATGCCATCAGGCGCCTTGTCGAGCTGCGCCATCAGGTCGAAACGCGGCAGGGTCACGTCGAAACGCTCGCGCAGCCGGCTGCGGATCTCGCCTTCGATCAGGGTCGTACAGGTGAGCAGGCGCAGCCACAGCCGCAGCTCCTCGGCATGGTCCTCGGGCAGCTCGACGGCCTTGGTCTCGGAATCAAGCGTCATGACGGAATCACTTGGGCACGTTCAGCCTCGTCTGGCGAGGCTCGTGAGTTTGACCTTCAGGACCTCCTGGGAGCAAGGAAAAATGTACCGTCATTTTGCGCAGGACGATGAGGCGGCAATTCCTTTAACCTTCAAGCAATTGGCGCGGCGCTTGCATGCGTGCCGAAACTGCCCCTTCCGCAAGCAGCTCGCTTGCAGCTGAGGGCGTCATCAGACTAGGCTTGTGACCAAGCTGCGGTCTGGCCCATCGTTTGGTCATGTGCAAAAAACATAAACCTGAATTTCCGCATCCCGGGGGAGTTGTCATGAAAATGAGTTCGAAGCTGGCCGGTCTCGGCGTCGGTCTTGGCATTGCCGCGAGCCTGCTCGCCCAGCCGGCGCTGGCCGACGACAAGATCAAGATCGGCGTCATCGTCACCCTCTCCGGCCCCGCCGCCGCGCTCGGCGGCCAGGTCCGCGACGGCTTCAACCTTGCCATCAAGGACCTCGGCGGCAAGATGGGCGGCAAGGACGTCGAGGTGGTCGTCGCCGACGACGAGCTGAAGCCGGACGCCGCGATCACCAAGGTCAAGGGCCTGCTCGAGCGTGACAAGGTCGACTTCGTCGTCGGTCCGATCTTCTCCAACATGCTGCAGGCGATCCACCGGCCGGTCACCGAGAACAAGACGTTCCTGATCAGCCCGAATGCCGGTCCGTCCAGCTACGCCGGCAAGGAGTGCAGCCCCTACTTCTACGTGACCTCGTATCAGAACGACCAGGTGCATGCCGTTCTCGGCAAGGTCGCGCAGGACCGCGGCTACAAGAAGATGTATCTGCTGGTTCCGAACTATCAGGCCGGGCGCGATTCCGTCGCCGGCTTCAAGCTCGACTACAAGGGCGAGATCGTCGAAGAGTCCTACGTTCCGCTCAACACGCTCGACTTCCAGCCTGAACTGTCCAAGATCTCCTCGCAGAAGCCGGACGCCGTGTTCACCTTCATGCCGGGTGGCATGGGCGTGAACCTCGTCAAGCAGTTCAAGCAGGCCGGCCTTGCCGACACCATTCCGGTGCTCTCGGCCTTCACGGTCGACGAATCCACGCTCCCTGCGCAGCAGGATGCCGCGGTCGGAATGTTCGGCGGCGCCAACTGGGCGCCCAATTTCGACAATCCGCAGAGCAAGAAGTTCGTCGCCGGCTACGAGGCCGCCTACAACAGCGTGCCCGGCACCTACGCGATGCAGGCCTATGACGCTGCGCTGCTGATCGACAGCGCCGTGAAGGCGGTCGGCGGCAACCTCAGCAACAAGGATGCAGTGGCCGCGGCGCTGAAGAAGGCCGATTTTGCCTCGCTGCGCGGTAACTTCAAGTTCAACACCAACGGCTATCCGATCCAGGACTTCTATCTGACCAAGGTCGCCAAGCGGCCGGACGGCAAGTTCCAGACCGAGATCGTGCAGAAGGTGTTTGAAAACTACGCCGACCGCTACGCCAAGGATTGCGCGGCCAAGTAACAGCAGGGAGCGAAAACGACATGAACCATCCGGAAATCGCCGGCATCACCCGGGCCAATGAGGGCATCCAGGGCATCTCCTGGAACATTCTCGGCCAGGTCTATGTGCCGAAGAACCGCACCGAGCACAGCTTCTCCTGGCACGCGACGTTCCCGGTAGGCACCTTCGTGCCGCCGCACATCCACCCCGACCAGGACGAGTATCTCTACATCCTCGAAGGACGGCTCGACTTCTTCCTGGACGGCGCCGAGGAATACGCCACCGCCGGCGACACGGTGCGGCTGCCGATGGGCAAGCCGCACGGCATCTTCAACAAGTCGCAGCAGACGGCAAAGACGCTGTTCTGGGTGTCGCCGACGCGGCGGCTCTACGAGCTGTTCTGGGCGATCCACAACATGCGCGAGCAGAACCCGGACGACGTGGTGAAGCTCGCCGCCGAGCACAACATCCACTTTCTGCCCCCGCCTCCGGGGGCGTGAGTCTGATCTGGCGCTTGTTTCGAACTGTTGCGCAGAACGTAGCGCGCTCCCTCTCCCCGTCCTCACGGGGAGAGGGATGGGGCGAGGGGCAGCCGTTCGGGCAGTCTCAGATCGTTGCTACGACGCCTGCCGCGTTACCATCCGCGCGGCAAAGCCGGCCCGGCTCGCATAACCGCGCACGATACCCTCTCGGGCCTCGTAGTTGAGGATGGTGTTGATGTCCGTGAAGCCTTGCGGCGCGAGCTGCTCGACGGCATCGATGACGCCCTCGGGGCCGCCGCGGCGGTTCGACGCGACGATCTCGGCGGTCATCGGCAGCCGCTTCTGCTCATAGGCCATCAGCGCCTGGCGCGGATGCTCGGAGCGGGCCAAGGCATCGGCGAGCGCGCGGGCATCGAGAATGGCCTGCGAGGCGCCATTGGAGCCGACCGGGTACATCGGATGCGCGGCATCGCCCAACAAGGTGACGCGGCCGCTCGACCAGTACGGCAGCGGATCGCGGTCGCAGCAGGGATATTCCCAGAACTCCGGCGTCGCCCGCACCATCGCGGCGAAGTCGACCTGGGGAATGGAGAAGCCGTTGACATGCGGCATCAGCTCGTCCGTCTTGCCGAGCCGCGACCAGTCCTCACGCCGCGGCGGCGCGGTGTTGGCATCGCCGATGCGCACCAGCACGGCCCAGTTGGTGAGGCGGGTCGCGGGGCTCGAGCCCTCGGCGATCGGATAGATCACCGCCTTGGCGTTCAGGCCGCCGGCGATGATCATCGACCGCCCGGTCAGGAACGCCGGCCAGTCGGTGGCGCCGCGCCACAGCATCAGGCCGTTCCAGCACGGCGCGCCCTCATTGGGGAACAGCGTCTGCCGGACCTTGGAATGAATGCCGTCGGCGCCGATCAGGACGTCCCCGCGGACGGTGTGAACATGAGCGCCGGTGCGGTCGAAGAAATAGGCGGTCACACCGCCCTCGTCCTGGGTGAACGAGCCGAGCCGGCAGCCGGTGTGGACCTTCTCAGGCCCGAGCCGCTGCATCACCGCCTGATGGATCACGCTCTGCAGACGGCCGCGGTGAATCGAGAATTGCGGCACGTCGTGGCCGGCGTCGAGCCCGCGGGTCTCGTGCCAGACCTCCTGGCCGCGCCGAGTCAAGTAGAACAGCTCATAGGTCCGGATGGCGACTTCGTCGAGCCGGTCGAGCAGCCCGAGCTGGGCGAGCTCCCGGATCGCGTGCGGCAGGGTGTTGATGCCGACACCGAGCTCGCGGATTGCATCCGCCTGCTCGAACAGCTCACAGTCGATGCCGCGCGCCCGCAGCATCAGGGCCGTGGTCAATCCGCCGATACCGCCGCCAACGATGATCGCCTTCATCGCCTCTACTCCACTCGTACTTCTCGTACCGGGCAGCAGCGTGGCACGGAGCCTTACTCCGCCGCAAGCGGCTTCGCAGCCTCTGCCGTCAGCTCGGCCCGCGTTTTCGGCTTAGCCTTAATCTTCAGCTCCTCGAAATCCTGCCGGTCGCGGACGCTGTTGCGGAAGATCTGCTCCTTGCCCGGCAGATATTGCGGCGGACAGAACATGTCGGCGCCGTACCAGGCCGCGGCCTTCATCGTGAAGGAGGGGTCGACCAGATGCGGACGGCCGAGCGCGACGAGATCGGCGCGGCCGGCGGCCAGGATGGTGTTGACCTGGTCGGCCGAGGTGATGTTACCGACGCACATGGTCGCGACATCAGCCTCATTGCGGACCTGATCGGAGAACGGCGTCTGGAACATGCGGCCGTAGATCGGCTTGGCCTCGCAAACGGTCTGGCCGGTCGAGACATCGACGAGATCGACGCCGGCCTCGCCGAACGCGCGGGCGATCAGCACCGCGTCGTCACCGGTGACGCCGCCGTCGGCCCAGTCGGTGGCGGAGATGCGCACCGACATCGGCTTGTGCGCCGGCCACGCCGCGCGCATCGCCGCGAACACTTCCAGCGGGAAGCGCAGCCTGTTCTCCAGCGCGCCGCCATAGTCGTCGGTCCGCTTGTTGGTCAACGGCGAGATGAAGCTCGCGAGCAAATAGCCGTGGGCGCAGTGCAGTTCGAGCATGTCGAATCCGCAGCGGTTGCCACGCTCGGCCGCAGCGACGAAGTCGGCCTTGATCGCATCCATCGCCGCGCGGTCGAGCTCGCGCGGCACCCGGCTCTCCGGGAAATACGGCAATGGCGACGCCGACACGACGTCCCAGCCGCCCTGCTCCAACGGCTGGTCGATACCGTCCCACATCGGCTTGGTCGCGCCCTTGCGGCCGGCGTGGCCGAGCTGCAGCGCGAACTTCGCCCGCGAGTTCGCATGAACGAAATCGACGATGCGCTTCCACGCCGCTTGCTGCGCATCGTTCCAAAGGCCGGCGCAGCCAGGCGTGATACGCGCATCGCGGCTGACGCAGGTCATCTCGGTGAACAGCAGGCCAGCGCCGCCGATCGCCCGCGAGCCATAATGCACGAGGTGGAAATCGCCGGGCACGCCCTCCTCGGCCGAGTACATGCACATCGGCGACAGCACCGCGCGGTTCGTGACCGTCATCTCCCGCAGCTTGAACGGCTGGAACATCGGTGCGACCGGCTTCTCGACGTCGACGTCGAAGCCCTTGGCGCGGACCTGCCGCGCGAAGGCCTTGTCAACCTCGGCCACGAAGTCCGGCGCGCGCAGAGTGAGATTGTCGTAGGTGATCGCTTTCGAGCGCGTCATCACGCCGAACGCGAACTGAACCGGATCGAAATCCCAGAAGCGGTCGACGTGCTCGAACCAGACCAGCGACACGTCGGCGGCGTGCTGGGTCTTCTCGACCTCCTCGCGCCGGCCATGCTCGTAAAGATCGAGCGCCGCCGGAATGTTGGGCGCGCGCTGCATGGCGTCAGCCAGCGCGATCGCGTCCTCCATCGCAAGCTTGGTGCCCGAGCCGATCGAGAAATGCGCAGTCGACTTGGCGTCACCGAGCAGCACCATGTTGTCCTTGACCCAGCGCTTGTTGCGGATCATCGGGAAACTGCGCCACATCGAGCGGTTGATCAGCAGCGGATGGTCGCCGAGGAACCAGCCGAAGATCTCCTTCATGCGGTCGGCGGATTGCCGCTCATCGAGCCCGGTCAGGCCGGCCCGCTCGAAGGTCTCTGGATCGGTCTCGAAGATCCAAGTCGAGTGCCCCGCCTCGTATTGGTAGGCGTGCGCGATGAACGGACCCCACTCGGTCTCCTGGAAGATGAAGGTGAAGGCATCGAGCGGCTTGGTCGAGCCCATCCACGCGAACTTGTTGGCGCGCAGATCCACCTCCGGCTGGAAGTGATCGACGTACTTCTGACGGAAACGACTGTTGATGCCGTCAGACAGGATCAGGAGATCCGCATCAGCGAATTGCGACTCGTCCTCGAGGTCGACCTCGAACTGCAGGGTCACACCCAGCTCGCGCGCTCGCTCCTGCAGGATTCGCAGCAGCGTGCGGCGCGAGCAGCCGCAGAAACCATTGCCGCCGACCCGGTGGACCGTGCCGCGGAAATGCACGGCAATATCATCCCAGTAGGCGAACTCCTGGGTGATCCGCTGGTAGCTCGGCAGATCGTGCTTCTCGAAATTGTCGAGCGTGGCGTCGGAGAACACCACGCCGAAGCCGAACGTATCGTCGGCGCGGTTGCGCTCGTAGACCGCGATGTCGGCGCTGGGCCGCTGCTTCTTGAGCAATATCGCCGCATAGAGACCGGCAGGTCCGCCGCCGATGATCGCGATCTTCATGAGCGCCTCCACTGGAGAGCCGAGCCAATGAAATTTATTTTAGACCTAAAATATCTCCTGGCAAGTCCCTTCGGTTCCGCAGCAGCTCAATTCCCCTGGAAGACCGGTTTGGACTTGGCGGCGAAGGCTTCGAAAGCGCGATTGAAATCCTCTGTTGTCATGCACAAGGCCTGGGCAACTGCCTCCGCCTCGATCGCCTCCTCCACCGACATCGCCCATTCCATGGCCAGCATGCGCTTGGTCATGGTGTTGGCGAAGGTTGGACCGTTCGCGATCTCGGTCGCCAGCGTCACCGCCTGGGTCAGCACTTCGGCCGGCGCAACGATACGGCTGAAAAAGCCCCAGCGCTCGCCTTCGTCCGCGCTCATGAAGCGGCCGGTGTAGAGCAGCTCGGAGGCGCGCGACTGGCCGATGATGCGCGGCAGGATCGCACAGGCGCCCATGTCGCAGCCGGCAAGGCCGACCTTGTTGAACAGGAAGGCGACCTTGGCACCGGTCGTGGCGAGCCGGATATCCGAGGCCATCGCGACGATCGCGCCCGCGCCGGCGCAGATGCCCTCCACGGCAGCCACGACCGGCTGAGGACAGGCGCGCATCGCCTTGACGAGATCGCCGGTCATCCGGGTGAACGCGGTCAGGCCCTTAGTGTCCATCTTCACCAGCGGACCGATGATCTCGAAAACGTCGCCGCCGGACGAGAAATTGCCGCCTGCACCGGCCACGACGATCGCCTTGACGTCATCGTCGAACGCGCAGGCCCGGAAGAAGTCGGTCAGCTCGCGATAACTCTCGAAGGTCAGCGGGTTCTTGCGCTCGGGCCGGTTCAACGTCACGGTCGCGACGCGATCCTTGACCGCAAGCAGGAAATGGCTGGGCTTGTAGTCCGCCAGCGGCACGGTGACGGGATTGGCCGGTCTCGACATGTAAGCTCCCTCTGTTCAACTGTCTTCGTTAGGCCAGGGCGCTGCGGCTCACACTTCGCCGCCGGCAACCGCGATCGCCTGCCCTGTGATCGCACCGGCACCGCTGCCGCACAGCCACAGCACGGTGTCGGCAACCTCCTGCGGCGTGATGAGACGCCCCTGCGGATTGTGCTTGGCAAGTTCGGCGATCGCTTGCTCCCGGCTGCGGCCGGTCTTTTTCATGATGTTGTCGACGCTTTCCGCGACAAGATCGGTATCGGTAAAGCCGGGACACACGGCATTGACCGTGACGCGCGTCGCGGCCAGCTCCAGCGCCAGCGATCGCGTGAGGCCGACGACCGCATGCTTGGCCGCGGTGTACGCGCTGACATAGGGATAGCCCTTGAGGCCCGCGGTCGACGCCACGGCGACAATCCTGCCATAGGGCCTGCCCTTCATCGCCGGCAGCACCGCCTGCACGGCGTGTACGACGCCCATGAAGTTGATGTCCATCATGCGATGGAACAGCGCGGTGTCGGATTTCAGGAACGGCGCCGATTCTGCGCTTCCCGCATTGGCAATCAGGATGTCGATCGGCCGACGCGCGGCGGCGCTTGCGGCTGCGGCATTGAGCGCCGCCGGATCGGCAACATCGGCGATTGCGGCGTGATCCGCGCATCCGGCCGCGACCGCCTCATCGAGCGTTGCGCCGTTGCGACCGACGATCGTCACGGTTGCGCCCGCAAGCTTCAAGGCGCGCGCGATTTCGCGACCGATGCCGCGCCCGCCCCCCGTCACCATCGCATGCGCGGCTTGCGGAAGTCCGGACATGCGTGCGCCTCCTCTGATTTCGTTGGCAGGTCTCGACGGGGAAGTTATTTTAAACTTCAAATTTTTGCAACAACACGCCGGAAGCGGCTTGACACCTCGGTTACCGCGACTAGCGTTCAAGGGCCCGGAGCGAGCAACGTAGCGGCCTCGGGCATATCTCGGAGGTCTGCGTGCCTGCGTCGCAAATCTTTACCACGAAGGACGGCCGCTTCGGCTACGAGGCATCGGGGACGCCTGCGCAGCAGAGCGTTGTGTTCCTGCACGGCATCGGTGGTGCCGCGCGCGCATGGCGTGGTCAGCTCGATTATTTCGGCGAGCGCTGCCATGCGGTGGCCTGGGACATGCCGGGCTATGGCCGATCCGCACGGCTCGACATGGTCAGCATCACCACGCTCGCCGCTGCGCTTCGAGACTTCCTGATCCAGATCGGCGCCAAGCAGCCGATCCTCGTTGGTCATTCCATCGGCGGAATGATCGTACAGGAATGGCTGACGACGCATCCGCAGGCCGCGTCGGCCGTGGTGTTGGCTCAGACCAGCCCGGCGTTCGGCAAGGCCGACGGCGACTGGCAGAAGTCGTTCATCGAGGCGCGTCTCGGACCGCTCGATCGGGGCGCGACGATGGCGTCGCTGGCGCCGGACCTGGTCAAGGAGTTGGTCGGCGACGATCCCGATCCGCGCGGCCTTGAAATTGCAACCTCCTGCATGGCCGGCGTACCCGAGGCAAGCTATCGCGCCAGCATGCTGGCCCTGCTCGGTTTCGACCGGCGACAAGCCTTGAAGGACATCAAGGTGCCGGCGCTGGTGCTCTCGGGCTCGAAGGATCGCAACGCGCCGGCGCCGATGATGGAGAAGATGGCGAGCTTCATTCCCTCGTCCGACTACGTGGAACTTCAGGGCGCCGGTCATCTCGTCAATCTCGAACGGCCCGGCGAGTTCAACGCCGCACTCGATACGTTCCTGACGGCACGTGCAACACCAGCGACAGCGGAGAGATGATGACGATCCCGGTCCAGAAGACGGCGATGGCCTCCGGCGAAGTCCTCGATGCGCCGATATTCGATCCGGCCGCATATCGGCTCACGGCCGAGCAGGCCGACATCGTCACACGGGCCCGGGAACTCGGGCAGAGCGTGCTGGCGGGCCGCGCCGCGACCTGGGATCGCGAGGCGAGCTTTCCGACTGAGAACTACAAGGACCTGCATCGCGCGGGCCTGCTCGGCATCTCCGTTCCCAAGGCTCTCGGGGGCCTCGGCGCGGGCTACCAGACCTATGCACTCACCGCCGCCGAGATCGGCCGCTATTGCGGCGCCACGGCGCTGACCTGGAACATGCACGTCTGCTCGACCCTATGGTCCGGACCGCTCGCCGACGATCTCGACATGGACGAGGACGTCCGCGCGGAGCACGAGCGGCGGCGCGCGATCCACTACAAGCGCATCGTCGACGACGGCGCGATCTATTCGCAGCCGTTCTCGGAGGGCGGCGCGGCGGCAGCGGGCGGCGTCGCGTTCGGCACCGAGGCCAAGCCGGTCAAGGGCGGCTGGCTGATCAACGGCAAGAAGATCTTCGCCTCGCTTGCCGGACACGCAGATTATTATGGAGTGCTATGCACCGAAGTCAGCGAGGGTGAGAAGGCGTCCCGCCGCAACACGCTCTATCTCGCGGTGCCGGCGAAAACGGAGGGCGTCTCTGTCGTCGGTGACTGGGATCCGCTGGGCATGCGCGGCACGGTGTCACGCACACTGCTGTTCAAGGATGTCTTCGTTGCGGAGGACGCCGCCTTGATGCCGCGCGGCGTCTACTTCCAGGCAGCGATGCGCTGGCCGCACATGTTCATGACGCTGTCGCCGACCTATATGGGGCTGGCGCAGGCCGCGTATGACTTCACCGTCAAATATCTGCGCGGCGAGGTGCCGGGCATGCCGCCGGTCAAGCGGCGGATGTACCCGACCAAGCAGATCGCGGTCGCGCAGATGCAGATCAAGCTGGAACAAGTCAAAGGCATCTGGTTCCAGGCCGTCACCGAGGCACGCGCCAATCCGACGAAGGAGCAGGTGCTGCGCGCCTATGCGGCGCAGTACTCGGTGATGGAGGGGGCCAATGATCTGGCGGCGCTCGCCATCCGCACCTGCGGCGGACAATCGATGCTGAAGACGCTGCCGCTGGAGCGCATCTATCGCGACAGCCGTTGCGGCTCCCTGATGTTGCCCTGGACCGCGGAATTGTGCCTCGACCGCATCGGCCGCGAGGCACTGTACGAGCCCGGCGAGACGGACGACTGAGCGTGGACCTCTGCAGCCTGATCGAGCGCAATGCGGCGTTCACGCCGGACAAGCCGGCGATCCATTTCGAAGGCGTAACGCAGAGTTATGCCGATTTCAGCGAGCGCATCGCGCTGATGGCCCGCGCGCTCAAGTCGGAGTTCAGCGTCGGACGTGGCGACCGCGTCGCGATTCTGAGCCTCAACCGGCCGGACTATCTGGTCCTGCTCTATGCCTGTGCGCGGCTCGGCGCGATCCTGGTGCCGTTGAACTGGCGGCTTGCAGTGGCCGAGCAGGTCTTCATTCTCTCGGATGCTGCCGCCAAGGTGCTGGTGCTGGAGCAGGCGTTCGCGCCGGTGCTGCCGGCGCTGGCCGAGAGCCACCCGGAGACAGCGCCGGTCGGCATCGACTTTGCCCCGGCCGACGGACTGACGCTCGATGAACTGCTGGCGCGCGGTCATGGCGACGACCGCAACCCGCACATCGATCTCTCCTGCCCGCTGCTGATCGTATACACCTCGGGCACCACGGGCCGGCCGAAGGGCGCGGTGCTGCGGCAGGAGGCGCTGCTGTGGAACGGGGTGATGAGCCAGCACATGCATGGCCTGACCTCCGATGATCACGTACTGACGGTGCTGCCGCTGTTCCATGTCGGCGGCCTCAACATCCAGACCACGCCGGCCCTGCATCACGGCGCCACCGTCACGCTGCACGCCCGCTTCACGCCGGATTCGACGCTGGCAGCGATCGTCAACGACCGGCCGACATTGACCGTGCTGGTGCCGGCAACCATCCAGGCCGTCACCGAGCATCCGGATTGGAACGCGACGGACCTGTCCTCGCTGAGAGCTGTTGCGACCGGATCGAGCATCGTGCCGCCAGCGCTGATCGAGCGTATCACGGCGCGCGGCGTGCCGGTGCTGCAGGTCTATGGCTCGACCGAGACCTGTCCGATCGCGGTCTACACACGGCTCGGCGGCGACCTCTCGCGCGCAGGCTCGACCGGCCTGCCCGGGCTGTGCTGCGAGGCCAAGATCATCGACAAAGACGGCGACGAGCTTCCGGCGGGCAAAGCGGGCGAGATCGCCGTGCGCGGGCCCAATTTGTTCTTCGAATATTGGGGCAACGCCAAAGCCACGCAACAGGCGATCCATGACGGCTGGTACCGCACCGGCGACATCGCCCAGCGCGATGCCGAGGGGTACTTCTTCGTGCTCGAGCGCAAGAACAACATGATCATCTCCGGCGGAGAGAACGTCTATCCGGCCGAGATCGAGCGCGTGCTCCGCGAGCATCCCGACGTCGTCGAATGCGGCGTGATCGGCCGGCCCGATCCGCGCTGGGACGAGGTGCCGGTGGCGTTCGTCGTCAGGCGCCAGGGCTGCGCGCTCGATGTGGACACCTTGCGCGCGCATCTGCAGGCGCAGCTCGCGCGCTTCAAGGTGCCGCGCGACATCGTGTTCGTCGACGACCTGCCGCGCACTGCGCTCGGCAAGGTGCAGCACCATCTGCTGCGCCAGATCGACGGCCCCAAATAAGCGAGACGGAGACGCACTCTTGAAAATTGCAGTGCTCGGCGGCGGCAACGGCTCCTTTGCAGCGGCAGGCGATTTCGCGCTGGGAGGTCACGAGGTCCGGCTGTGGCGCCGCGATGCGGACGCTGTCGCGCAGCATCGCGCGGCGGGCTCGACGATCGTCGTCAAGGACGTCAATGGCCGGCATGAGGCGCGGCTCGCGCTGGTCACGACCGACATCGGCGAGGCTATCAGCGGTGCCGAGCTGATCCTCTGCCCGGCGCCGGCCTTCGCGCAAGCCGACATCGCCCGCCTGCTGGCGCCGCATCTCGCCGATGGGCAGGTCGTGTTCCTGCCCCCGGCGACCTTCGGCACCATGATCTTCGCAGCGGCGGCGCGCGAGGCCGGCAATGAAGCCAGCGTCAGCTACGCCGAGACCGGCACCCTGCCCTGGCTGACGCGCAAGCACGGCCCGTTCGAGGTTGCCATCACCATCCGGGCCAAGCGGCTCCCGGTCGGCGTGTTTCCTCTCAAGACGGCGGAGCACGCGCTCGCGGTGATCGGCCGCGCCTTCCCCGGCGTGACCGAGCCATGCGGCGATGCGCTGTCGGGTGCGCTGATGAATGCCGGCTGCATCATCCATCCGCCGCTGATCGTGATGAATGCCGGCCCCATCGAGCATTTCGAGCGCTGGGACATTCACAAGGAAGGCACGCAGCCCTCTATCCGCCGCGTCACCGACGCGCTCGATGCGGAGCGGATCGCGGTGCGCGAGGCGCTCGGCTACGGCGCGCCGCATTTTCCGCTGGCGCATCACTACGCCAAGGAGGGCGAGATCTGGATGTATGGTCGCGGCTCGCACGACCGGTTGACCGATTCCGGCGATTGGCGCGAGCAGCTCGTGCTGACTGAGCACCGCTACATGCGCGAGGATCTCAGGCTCGGCCTGTCGTTCCTGATCTCGGCCGCCGAGCTGACCGGCACGCCGACGCCGCTCGCCCGCGCCTTCCTGGCCATCGGCGGCGCGATCTGCGGCGAGGACTTCATGGCGACGGGACGTACGCTCGAAAGCCTCGGCTTGGGCGGCCTCGACCGAGCCGCGCTACAGGCGCTGTTAAGCGAGGGATTTGCGGTATGAGCGCGCGCGGTCATATTGCCTGCCTCGGTGCCGGCCGCATGGGCCGCGGCATTGCCGTTGCCTTCGCCTATGCCGGCCATCCCGTGACGATGATCGACATCAAGCCGCGCACGGCGGAAGAGTTCGCCAGCCTGCAGCGCGATGCGCTCGGCGAGGTCGGCGCGACATTCGCGACCTTGGCGCGGCTCGGGATGCTGCAGGCCGCTGACGCCAACAAGCTGATGGACAAGATCGCCGTCGCGCCGGCCGGCTCGAGCGGCGATGTCCTCGCACAGACCACGCTGGTGTTCGAAGGCGTGCCGGAGATCGTCGACCTCAAGCGCGAAGTGCTGGCTGCGGCGTCGCGCGCGGTCGCGCCCGACGTCATCATCGCCTCGACGACATCGACGATCCTGGTCGACGATCTCTCTGGTGCGGTGGAGCGTCCTGAGCGCTTCCTGAATGCGCACTGGCTCAATCCAGCCTATCTGATTCCGCTGGTCGAGATCTCGCCGGGCAAGGCGACCGATCCCGATGTCACCGCGCGGCTGAAGGCGCTACTGGAAGACATCGGCAAGGTGCCGGTGGTCTGCGCGGCGACGCCGGGCTTCATCGTGCCGCGCATCCAGGCGCTCGCCATGAACGAGGCGGCGCGCATGGTCGACGAAGGCGTCGCCAGCGCCGAGGAGATCGACAAGGCGATCCGCTACGGCTTCGGCTTCCGCTACGCGGTGCTCGGCCTGCTCGAATTCATCGACTGGGGTGGCGGTGACATTCTCTACTACGCCAGCCGCTACCTCGAAGGCGCGCTGGGCAGCGACCGCTACCGCGCACCCGAAGTGATCGAGCGCAACATGGCCGAGGGCCGCATCGGCCTGCGCACCGGCGCCGGCTTCCTCGATTATTCCTGCATGGACGTTGCGGCCTATCGCGAGCAGCGGCTCGGCGCGCTGGTCGAGATGCTGCGGCATTTCAAGCTCGCCCGGCCGCCGGTGGTGGATTGAGGCGGAGCACGCGGCAGCAACGGAGCCGTGAGGTGGGCAAAGGCGCGCCACGCCGTCGCCGGATCGTGACGATCTCTCGCGCGCCGTGCCCACCAGTCGCGCCGATTGCGTGGATCTACGGTGGGCACGCAACCGCCCTGCGGGTGGCCGCTTTGCCCGCCCTACGGCTGCGGTGATCTTCGCCTCTCGCGAATGTTGACCGCAACGACATCAACGAACTCCGACGTCGTCCCGGCGAACGCCGACGGCGGTGGGTGGGGTGGGTTCACGGCTCAAACAGCGGGCCAAATAAACAGCTACGACATAACTGGTCGTTCTCGCGGCGCATCTCGCCCGAGTCATGCATCGAATGGGTCCCTCGCGAATCATGCAGAGGGCGCAGGGAATGCCGGGTGAAGGCCTCACCCATGGCCCGCCTGCGAAAAAAATGCAGGCGGCAGGTACCACAGGCAAAGCCGAACACGCCGGCATTCCCTGCGCGATGGGTCTAACGCTTATACGCAGTCTCCCTGGTGCGCCGGGCTTGTTGGCCACCATCACCGCGCGGCACTCAGGCCGACGCGACTTGATACCAGCATCGGGGTATCAGGACGCTGCGACTTCACGTCCGCGAGCGATCGTTCGTCCGCGCCCTCGTAAGAAGACGCTGCGATCTCTCGCGGCCATCGCATCCCCACCTCGCGTGTCGTGACGATCGCGCGCAACGCCCCCCCTGCAGTGAGGCGGGATGCAGAGAGAGAACCATGATTTCCGAAAAATCGCAAGAAGATTATTTTTAACAGAATAGCGGGATGATTCTGTCTCGGCGCTTGTCATTTGGGCCGGCCCGCCCCGTGAGGACGGTGCGCTCCCCTCCCCCTTGCGGGGAGGGGTTGGGGGTGGGGGTCCACGAGTTGTGCTTGGAGCGACGAGCACAAGAGCCCTGCATCGATCAACCGACGGCGCGTTGCGGCCCCACGCGTCTCACAGTGGAGGTTTGGGTACGAGCAGTTGTGCCCACAACGAAGTTCAGCGTATGGGGACCCCCACCCCCGCCCCCTCCCCGCAAGGGGGAGGGGAGCGCACTACCGCCGCGGCGGCAGCTCGCCAGTAGAATGCGCAGGACTCTACCCGAACACATCCTGCAGCACGCCGTGCTTGATCACGGCGACCCCATCCAGCTCGATCGTGGTGCCCATCATCGGCAGGTCGAAATGACCCGCCGTGTAGCGGCCGGCAAACTCGTTGGCGCCGGTGGAGAACAGGAAGTTGCCGGGGACGGCGCGCAGCTCGGTGCCGTTGGTGTCGCGCTGGTCGTACATGGCCAGCGCCTCGTAGCGCGCGCCGGGGTTCATGCCCCAGCCGACATGCGACACGGCGTATGCCTCGCGGTCGCCCCAGGACGCGAGATAAGATCGCATCATCGCTGCGTCGGCGCCCTCGCCTGCCAGATCGGTCACGTAGTCGTCGCGCAGGGTCATCGTGACAGGCGAACTCAGATAACGCTTGAAGGTGAGGTTGATGTCTCCGGGCGCCATCACGATGGTGCCGTTGACCGATTTGCTCTTGGGGAAGCTGACGACGATGCCACCCGGCCAGTGCGCCAGGGTGCCCGGACGATCGGTCCAGCCCCAGACGCCGACGGTGGAGGCGCCCTCCATGATCACGTCGAGGTCGGTGCCGGCCTTCGACGTCACGCGCATCCGCTTGGTTCCGCGCAGCATCTTGGCTGCGGCGCGCACCCGCTTTTCGAGCGCCGAGTCCGGCACCATGCGCTCGAGCGCCTCGGGATGCTCGTTGGAGATCACCAGGATGCGCGCGCCGGCCTTCAGGATCTCCGGCGTCTCCACCGCATGCATCAGGCCTTCGATGGTACAGTCGACGACGAAGCCGGCCTGCTGAAGCGCTGAGACCACCGGCCCGAGCTTGCCGATCGCCTCCGACGCGCCGGTCGAACGGACGGGAACGGGATGCTTGTTGCGCGGGGTCGGCACCACGACATGGAACGGCCGCGCGCCCATCCGCAGCAACGCCAGCTCGGCGATGTGGACGTTCAGCGCCCGGGACTGCGTCTCCGACAGGATCGCAGCGGTGTCGCCCGCCTTCACGGCGCAGCGCTCGAAGATCTCACAGAATGCGTCGATCCATTTCGCCTCGATGCGATCCGCCAGCATGGTCGTTCTCCCGATTGTCGTTGTGTTGTTATCAGACCGAGGGGAAGCCGCGCAGCAGATAAGCGCGCAGGCCTTGCAGCAGGGCGTTGAGAATGAGGCCCAGCAGCGAGATCGTGATCAGCGGCACGAACATGTCGACGGCCTGGAAGGTGCGCGCGGCGGTCACCAGCACGTGACCGAGCCCGTCGGTCGAGGTGATCATCTCGGCCAGGAACACGACGATGCAGGAGATCACGAGGCCGATGCGGCAACCGGTCAGGATCGAGGGCATCGCGGCCGGCAGCACCACCTTCCACAGGACGTCGCGCGGCGGCGTCCCGGCGGCGAGCGCCGACCAGATCAGCTTCTGCTCGACCGTGGCGGCGCCGTAATAGCTCGACAGCAGGATCGGAAACAGCGCATCCGCCGCCACCAGCATGATCTTGGATTCGTGGCCGAAGCCGAGCAGCAGCAGGAAGGCCGGATAGAGCGCGACCTTCGGCAGCGGCGCCAGCACGCGCACGATCGGCTTGACGGCGGCGTTGACAGGCGGGCTCACCGCGGCGGCAATTCCCAGGGAAACACCGAGCACCACGGCGATCGCAAAGCCCGCGAACAGCCGGAACAGCGTCGCCACGATGTCCTGCTGGAAGGTGACGCTGGTGAGTTGCTGGCCCATGCGCTGGAACACCTGTCCCGGCGGCGGCAGCAGGGTCGGCGGCGCGTAGCCGAACGACACCAGCCCCTGCCACAGCAGCAGGACCAGCACGATCGGCGCGGCGCCCAGCAGGATGTCGTTGGAGGTGCGCGTCATGAGAAGCTCAGCGGCATGTCGAACTGCGGCTCGGACCAGCGCACCAGCCAGCGCCTGACGACCTCGAACGCCGCATCGAGGCAGATGCCCATGGCGCCGATGATGATGATCATCGCGAACACCGTGTCGTACTGGCCCATGTCGAGCGCGTTGAACAGGATGTTGCCGGCGCCGGACTGCCGCGCGATCATCTCGCTGGTGACCATCGTGATCAGCGCCAGCACCAGGCCGGTACGGCAGCCGGTCAGGATCTCCGGCAAGGCTGCGGGCAGGACGATGCGCAGCAGGCGCTCGCCGGCCGAGAGCCCCATCGCCGCGCCCGACCACAGCATCTTCTCCTCGACCGCCTTGGCGCCCTCGAAGCTGTGGTAGATCACCGGAAGGCTGACGCCGAGGAAGATCACCAGCGTCTTGGAGATGTCGCCGACGCCGAGCCACAGCATGATGATCGGCATCAGCGCCGCCTTCGGCACCGGGTAGATCAGCATCAGCAGCGGATTGAAGAAGGCGGCGGTCGACCGGCTGCGCCCCATCAGCAACCCGAGCGGAATCGAGAACGCAAGCGCGAGCGCGAAGCCGATCGCCATCCGCCGCAGCGAGGCCATGATGTTGATCAGGGATTCCTTGTCGGTGAGGATCGGCGGGATCGCGCGCAGCGATTCCAGCGCGGTCGGGAAGCTGTCGTTCTTGAGCCCGAGCGAGGCGAGCTGCCAAGCCAGCAGCAGGCCGCAGCAGGCCAGAATCGGCGCGAGCGGCTTCGACAGACCATTCATGACGGCAGCTCGTTGTCACCGGAATCGTCGAACATGCGCTCGATGTCGACGATGTATTTCTGATAGCGCGGGTCCAGCAGCAGTTCCTCGCGGCGGCGCGGCCGGGGCAGATCGATGTCGATCACCTCGCGGATTCGGCCGGGCGAGCGCGACATCATGACGACCTTGTCGGACAGGAACACGGCTTCCTCGACCGAGTGGGTCACGAACAGGACCGTCTTACGGTCGCGCTCCCAGATGTCGAGCAGGTCGTTCTGCAGCCGCGTGCGCGTATGCGCGTCGAGCGCGCCGAACGGCTCGTCCATCAGCAGCACCTCCGGCCCGTAGGCCAGCGTGCGGGCCAGCGCGACGCGCTGCTTCATGCCGCCGGAGAGCTCCTTGGGATAGAATTTCTCGAAGCCGGTAAGTCCGACCATGGCGAGCAAAGTCCGCGCGAGCGCCTCGGCCTTCGCCGGCTTCTTGCCCTGCTGCAGCGGACCATACATGACGTTGCCGAGCACGCTCTTCCAGGGAAACAGCGCGAACTCCTGGAACACCGGGCCGCGATCGGTGCCGGGACCGGTGATCGGCTTGCCCTTCATTTTCGCGGTGCCGCTGGTCGGGCTGACGAAGCCACCGACGATGTAGAGCAAGGTCGACTTGCCGCAGCCGGAGGGACCGAGGATCGAGACGAAGGCGCCCTCGCCGACCGTCAGCGAAATGTCCGACAGCGCGGTGTGGTCGCGGCGCGACGAGGTCTTGAACACCTGCGACACGTGATCGATCTCGATGATCGGCGTGGCCGCGCGACGGCCGAGCGGAGTGCCCGCGAGCTGGCCGGGGCGGATCGGGGTCACGTCCATGTCGGCTTCTCTTTCCGATGCAGCACGCTCAAACGCTCCGTGAAATCAGGCAAGACAGACTGCCGCAGATTAGCAAGAAACCTGCCAATCGTCGCCACGCGCGGATCATTCCCGGTCCTGATCGAACCAGGGCCATTCGGCCGGCCCTTCGTGAGTCACGGCGCCGAGCGGTGCCTGCCCAACGAGTTTCGCGTATTTCGCCAGTGCCCCTGCCCTGTGCCGCGGCGGCCGCTGCGACCACGCGCTGCGACGCACCGCGAGCTCGGACTCATCGAGCAGCACGTCGAGCGTGCGCGCCTTCGCATCGATGCGGATCGGATCGCCGTCTTGCACCAGCGCCAGCGGACCGCCGACGAAGGCTTCCGGCGAGACATAGCCGATGCACATGCCGCGGGTGGCGCCGGAGAAGCGGCCGTCGGTGATCAGCGCGACCTTCTCGCCCATGCCCTGGCCATAGATCAGCGCCGTGACGCCGAGCATCTCGCGCATCCCAGGACCGCCGACCGGACCCTCGTTGCGGATGATCAGCACCTCGCCGGCCTGATAGTTGCGTGCGCGCACCGCGGCGACGCAGGCCTCCTCGTCCTCGAACACCCGCGCGCGGCCCTCGAACACCAGGTTCTTGAGGCCGGCAACCTTGATGACGGCGCCGTCGGGCGCGAGGTTGCCCTTGAGGACAGCGACGCCGCCATCCGCCATGATCGGCCTGGCCGGGCTGAACACGATCTCGCCGTCCGGCGCATTGGCCGCGCCATATTCCTCAGCCAGCGTGCGGCCGGTGACCGTGATGCAGGAGCCGTCGATGTGGCCGCTCTCGATCAGCGCGCGGATCACAACGGCGGCGCCGCCGATGTCGTAGACGTCCTTCGCCGTGTACTTGCCGCCCGGCCTGAGATTGCCGATCAGCGGCGTGCTCGCGAAGACCTCGCCGACATCGTCGAGCGTGAAACGGATGCCGGCCTCATTGGCGATCGCCGGCAGATGCAGCGCGGCGTTGGTGGAGCCGCCGGTGGCCGCGACAATGGCCGCCCCGTTCTCCAGCGCCTTGCGGGTGACGATGTCGCGCGGCAGCGGCCCGCCGCGCGCGAGCATCTGCATGATCAGGCGTCCGGCCTGACGCGCGACGTGCGCTCGCTCGGCATAGACGCCGGGAATCATCGAGACGTTGGGCATCGACAGGCCCATCGCCTCCGACAGCATGCCCATGGTGTTGGCGGTGAACTGCCCGGCGCAGGCGCCGATCGTCGGGAGGCAGGTCCGCTCGATGCCTTCGAGCGTCCGTGCATCGATCTCGCCGGTCATGTAGCTGCCGACGGCCTCGTAAGAATCGAGCACCGTGAGCGTCCGGCCCTGGTAGTTGCCGGGCAGCGCGCTGCCGCCATAGATGAAGATCGACGGCACGTTGCAGCGGACCATGCCCATCATGACGCCGGGCAAGGTCTTGTCGCAGCCGCCGAAGCCGATCAGCGCGTCATAGGCGAGGCCATGGACGACGGCCTCGATGGAGTCGGCAATCAGCTCGCGCGAGAACAGAGAGAACTTCATTCCCTCGTGGTTCATGCTGATGCCGTCGGAGACCGAGACGGTGGCGAACTCGCGCGGGGTGCCGCCGGCCTCCGAGATGCCCGTTTTGGCCGCATCGACCTGGAAGTCGTGCGTCATGTTGCAGGGCGTCTGCTCGCCCTTCTGGCTGACGACGCCGATCATCGGCTTGGCGATGTCGGCATCATCCAGCCCCATCGCGCGCATGAAGGCGCGGTGCGGGGCGCGATCGAGCCCCTCCACCGTCACGCGCGATCGCAGCTTCCTCATCGACAAGGCTCCGCGCCGGCCGCCTACTGGATCGGCGCGACGATCGTCGGATGCTTGAACTGGGCGACGTCGAGCTTCGGCAGCATGCCGGTCTCGGCGTAGATGTCGAGCATCTTCTGGATCGCCGGGAAGTTCGGCGCGGCGACCGGGTCGCGGCCGAAATCATTGTCCTTCAGCAGATAGGTGTCGATGACGGCAACCGGCGCCTTCATGACCTCCGACACCACCTTCAAGGTCTCGTCGCGGTTGGCGAGCGCCTTCTTCATGCCCGTCGTGATGTCGCGGACATAGGCCTTCACCAGCTCCGGGTTCTTGTCGACGAAGTCGGCGCGGCAGGCCTCGAGGATGTGCACGATGTTCGGCATCGCCTCGGACAGCGAGAACAGCTTGCGGGTGCCGCCCTTGGCCTCGGCGCGCGCTGCAAAGGGTTGATTCATGTTGACGGCGTCGACGCGGCCCTGGCGCAGCGCATCCTCCGACACCGCGAAGCCGACCTCGACCAGCTTGATGTCCTTGGCGGGATCGAGCCCGGCCTGCTTCAGCAGCATGTTGAACGGCCCTTGCGTGCCGCCACCGATCACGGAAATGCCGACCGTCTTGCCCTTCAGGTCGGCGATCGTCTTGATCGACGAATCGTCCTTGACCGCCCAGTAGACCGAGAAACCGCCCGGCTTCTCATAGACGTGCTGGGCGACGATGTAGGCCTTGAGGCCGCCGCCGACGACGCCGTTCGCCAGCGACAGCGGCGCCTGCGTGGCGCAGTCGAGCGCGCCGGCGGCGAGCGCCTGCGTCATCGGTGCCGTTCCCTGGAACTGGGTCCACTCGATGTTGTAGGTCTTGCCGAGATCCGGAAATTCGGTGGGCCGCTTCATCATCCAGTACTTGGATTCTTCCGCCGGGATGGTCCAGCCGACGCGGATCGTCTGCTGTGCGAATGTCGGCCCCGCGCTCGTCACCAAAGCCATCGCCGCGAGTGCCGCCAGCATCGATCGTTTCCGCATCACGCCCCTCCGCCATTCAAAAAGCAACCTCGCGGAGAATGTTTCATGTCTCAAATATCTGTGCAAGCGCGGAAAACGCCCGCCTTTGCCTGCCCCATGGGCAAGCCCGCCTTGCAGCGCGACAAGGGCGGATCATCGTGAAGTGCCGCGTTCCGTGTGCCGCGGCGCTGTCGACAACGCAAGGTCGCACGCCCCAAGGTGGCGAGAGTGGCCGTTCGACCGACTGGCGTTGCCGCGTCGCACGCGCTAGGGAGAGGCCCCGAATTGACCTTTTGAGGAGTTCTTCGATGTCGATCCAGCGTTTCGAAATTGGCCCGCGCATGAGCCAGGTCGTCGTTCACGGCAATACCGTCTATCTCGCCGGCGTCGTCGCGCAGAAGACGGCCGGTGAAAGCGTCACCAAGCAGACCGAGGAGATTCTCTCGATCATCGACGGCCACCTCGCCAAGGCCGGCACCGACAAGTCGAAGCTGTTGTCGGCGACGATCTACCTCACCGACATCAAGACATTCGGCGAAATGAACGCCGTGTGGGATGGCTGGGTCTCGGCCGGCAACACCCCGGCTCGCGCCACCGTAGAGGCCGGGCTTGCCGCGCCGCAATACACCGTCGAGATCATGGTGATCGCGGCGAAGTAGGCGCTGGGTCGCCGCGCACTAGTCGGTGTCGCGGCGACCAGTGTTGCGATTGAGCGGATCACGCCGCTCGCGCCTGAGCCCTTCCGGAAGCACCGGCTCGGTGCCGGGCAACGGCTCGGCCCGCACGTCGGCGCCCCACTGCTCCTGCTGGCGGGGCGTCGTTTTGTCCTTGACCTGTTGCGGCTGCGGCAGACCGTCCTTGCTGACGGGGTCGTAGGCGCCGGAGCGCAGGTCGCGGGTGTCTCTGCCTGTCATGATCCTTCAACAAGCTCTCTCCAGCATTCGTTCCTGATCGCCGGCATGGAACAGATGCCTTCCTGCCGCCGCAGGACGCCCCTGTCCGCGAGGAGCATAAGTCGCACGTCGCAACATCAGATGAGCGCAGTGGTGGTCGGCGTCGACGCGATGATGATGCGGACGGGCGCTGGCGATGCAGCCACGGTCAGGACTGCGGCCGCAGCGGCGCGCCCTCGCGGATGCCATCGACCTTCACGGCGAGCCGCTTGATCTTGTCGTAAAGCGTCTGCTTCGGAATGCTCAGCAGGGCCGCAGTCGCCGGCACGTCGCCGAGCTTGCGGCGCAACGCATCCTCGATGATCGAGCGCTCGATGTTCTCCAGCTGGCGCGGCAGCGACAGCTCCGAGGCCGCGGCGCCCGAGCGGTCGAGGACCTTGCGGTCGAGCACACCGAGCACGAAGCGGTCGGCGACGTTGCGCAACTCGCGCACGTTGCCCGGCCATGAGTAGCCGAGCAGCAGCGACATGGTCTGCTCGTTCACGATCGGCGCGTCGCGCTCGAACCGCTTGGCGGCCTCGAGGGTGAAGTGCTCGAACAGGATCGGGATATCCTCGCGGCGTTCGCGCAACGGAGGCAGCTCGATGAAGGCGACGCCGAGACGATAATACAGATCGGCGCGGAACAGCTTCTGCTCGCTGAGCTCGAGCAGATTGGCCTTGCTGGCCGCCACCACGCGGCAGTCCACCGCCACAGGCTTGTTGGAGCCGACGCGCTCGACCGAGCGGTCCTGCAACGCCCGCAGCAGCTTCACCTGCACGCTGAGCGGCATGCTCTCGATTTCGTCGAGGAACAGCGTGCCGCCATGGGCATATTCGATCTTGCCGATCCGCTGCTTGGTCGCGCCGGTGAAGGCGCCGGCCTCGTGGCCGAACAATTCGCTCTCAACCAGTGATTCCGGCAGGCCGCCGCAATTCACCGCGACATAGTTGCCGCCGCGCCGGGTGCTGTGGCCGTGCAGGCAACGGGCGACGACGTCCTTGCCGGTGCCGGTCTCGCCATAGATCGTCACGTCGACATTGGTCGAGGCCAGATTGGCGACGAGGCGGCGCACCTCCTGGATCTGCGGCGAGCGCCCGAGCAGGCTCGCCTCGATGCCCTGGCGGTCGGCGAGCGCCGAGCGCAAGGTGCGGACTTCGAGCGTCAGGCGACGCTTGTCGAGGGCGCGGCGCACGACGGAGACGAGCTGCTCCGACGAGCACGGCTTCTCGATGAAGTCATAGGCGCCGTTGCGCATCGCTTCCACGGCCATCGAGATGTCGCCATGACCGGTGACCAGGATGACCGGCAGGTCCGGATCGAGCCGGTGCAGCTCGGACAGCCACTCGGTGCCGCTCTTGCCGCGCAGCCGCACGTCGGAGACCACCACGAACGGCATGTCGGCGCGAACGATCGCGCCCGCGGCTTCGGCGGAGGCGAACGGCGTGACCGGGAGCCCGGCGAGCTGCAGCGCCTGGACGGCGCCGATGCGGACATCCTCGTCGTCCTCGACATAGATCACGCCGACCGGTTGCTCAGGAGTCATGTGGGAACCTCTTCAATCGGCAAGCGGCAGCAGCACGATGAACTCGGCGCCGGACGGCTCAAGATTGCGCGCCCGCAGCTCGCCGCCGAACGACCGCGCGATGTGATTGGCGATGACGAGCCCAAGTCCGAGACCCTTGCCGGCCGGCTTGGTCGTGACGAAGGGCTCGAACAGGCGCGGCAGGACATCGGCGGCGATCGCCGGGCCGCTGTTGGCGATGGCGATGCGGCACTGCCCCTCCTCACGCACGGCGCAGATGTGGATGGACTTCCGCGCGGCGCCCTCGACGGCATCGAGCGCGTTGGCGATGATGTTGCAGAGCAGTTGCTCGAGCCGGATCTGATCGGCCCTGACACGAAGCTCGGGCGCGAGATCGATGGTCACGTCGACATGGCCGTCCTTCACCCGCGCGCCGAGGATCTTGAACGTCTCGGACAGGGCCTGCTCGACCGCGACGGCATCGAGCGGCGCGTTCGATTTGTAGGCGAAAACGCGCAACTGGCCGGTCAGGCGCGCGAGACGGCGGACCATCTCGCCGATGCGGATGAGATTGCCGCGGGCCTCGCCGATCATGCCGCGATCGACGAATTGCACGGCATTGTCGGAAGCGGTCTGCAGCGCCGCCAAGGGCTGGTTGATCTCGTGCACCATGCCGGCCGACATCTGGCCGAGCACGGCAAGCTTGCCGGCATGGACGAGCTCGTCCTGCGCGGCGCGCAGTTCGGCGGTGCGCTCCTGCACCCGCATTTCCAGCCGATCATTGGCGGCCTGCAGCGCGGCCTGGCTCGCCAGCCGCTGCCGGATCTCGCGGCGTCGCTGCGCCAGCAGGCCGAGCGCCAGCAGCGCCACGATGCTGGCGAGACCCGAGAGCGTGCCGATGATCAAGGCCGTCCGCCGGATCGGCGTCTCGTCGTCGAGCAGCAGCAGCTGCCATTGCCGCCCGTTGAGCGGACGCTCGTCGACGCTGTAGACTGCGCCGCGCTCGGTCGCGACCTGGCCGCCGCGATCGGTCCTCTCCATGAAGGTCCAGTCGAGCGGCGCGAGGCTGGAGCTGCCATAGGGCTTCGACGTCGCGATTTCCTCGAGCGCATCCACCGAGAGCGGCGTCAACGGGCGGAAGCGCCATTCCTCGCGCGAGGCGAGAATGGTGACGCCGCGGGCGTCGACCAGAAGCATGTCGGCACCGCGGTTGCGCCATTCGCGCTCGAAGGCATCGAGATTGACCTTGACGACGGCGACGCCGATCGTCCGTCCCTGTTGCTTGACCGCATAGGACAGGTAATAGCCGGCGCGCGCGCTGGTGATGCCGATGCCGAAGAACGCGCCGCGGCCGGTCGCCAGCGCCTGGCGCATATAGGGCCGGTAGGACAGGTTGCTGCCGACCGGCGTTCCCGGCTGATCGAAGTCGGCGGCGGCGATCGCATCACCGGCGACGGTGAGGACATAGAGGTTGTCGGCGCCGGCCAGCAGATTGATCGACTTCAGATGCAGGCTGACGCTCTGCTGCAGCGCGCGATCGTCCGGCGTGCCGAGCAGCCGGAAGACATCGGGCGAGGTCTCCAGCAGCGAGGGCAGATATTCGAAGCGCGAGAGGTAGCCGTCGAGCTGCGCGGCCTCGACCGCCAGCCGCTGCTGGGCCGCGGCGTGCCGCTGATCGAGCCCGCGGGAAAAGGCAATGGCATAGCCGAGCCATGCCGCGACGCCGACCAGCGCAGCCGCCATCACTCCGCGAACGACCAAGCCCGCGCGCCTGCGGACCACCGCGGTGACGTCGGGATGTCGCTCGAGGCCGATCCGGAATGGAAGGTCCGTCATTCCCTTTTCCAGGCCCATCATGTCCAGGCCCATCACGCCCCGGACCCATGTACCGGGCCGGGCCTGCCGTATCCGTAATTGTGCTGCAAGTCTAAG
Source organism: Bradyrhizobium sp. SZCCHNRI2009 (assembly GCF_032485115.1). Taxonomy (NCBI): domain Bacteria; kingdom Pseudomonadati; phylum Pseudomonadota; class Alphaproteobacteria; order Hyphomicrobiales; family Nitrobacteraceae; genus Bradyrhizobium; species Bradyrhizobium sp. SZCCHNRI2009. The sequence continues at coordinate 194,587 of NZ_JAUEUH010000001.1, read as the reverse complement.
GTCTTGCCGGGCAATAGGCGACAACAAAATCGGCCGGGCCGACGCCCTCGGCGCGCCCGTCAGTGCAGCTTGACGTGCGGCTCGGTGCGGCGGGTGATCAGGCGCGCCAGCGTGTCCAGCGTGACCTTGGCGAGCCCGTGCAGCGCGTATTCGTGCATCTTGTAGAGCGACAGATACATCATCCGCGCGAACAGGCCTTCGAACACCAGATTGCCGCCGACCAGCGCGCCCATCATCGAGCCGACCGTGCTGAACTCGCCAAGCGACACCAGGGAGCCGAAATCGTGATAGCGGTAGTCCGCCAGCGGCTCGCCCCTGACGAAGCGCGGAATCTGCTTGTAGAGGTGCGAGGCCTGCTGATGCGCGGCCTGCGCCCGCGGGGGCACGTTGCCGCGCTCGCCCCAGGAGCAGGCCGAGCAGTCGCCAATGGCGAAGACGCGCTCGTCGCGCGTGGTCTGCAGGGTCTGCCTGACCACGAGCTGGTTGATGCGGTTGGTTTCCAGCCCCGCGATGTCCTTCAGGAAGTCGGGCGCCTTGACGCCCGCGGCCCAGACGATCAGCTCGGCCGGGATGACGCGGCCGTCGGCGAGGCTCACCTTGTCAGGCCCGACCTCGGCGACCTTGGCGCCGACGAGCACCTCGACGCCGAGCTTTGCGAGCAGCTTTTCGGTCTCGCGCGAAACCCGCTCAGGCAACGCCGGCAACACCCGGCCCGCGGCTTCGATCAGCGTGATCCTGATGTCCTTCTCGGCGTCGACCTGGTCGAGACCATAGGCCACCACCTCGCGGGTCGTGCGATGCAGTTCCGCGGCCAGCTCGACGCCGGTCGCGCCGGCGCCGATGATCGCGACCTTCAGCTGGTGCGGCGCGATCGGCGAGGACTGCGAATGGACGCGGATGCAGGCGTTGACCATGCGCTCGTGGAAGCGCCGGGCGTCGTGCTGCGATTCCAGCTTGATCGCATGATCGACCACGCCGGGCGTGCCGAAATCATTGTTCTGGCTGCCGATGGCGATGACGAGCACGTCATAGGGGATGGTCCGCCGCGGCGTGACCTCGCGCCCCTCCGCATCGAGATAGGGCGCCACCAGCACCTCGCGCTTGTCGCGGTCGAGGCCGATCATGTCGCCGATGCGGTAGTGGAAGCCGTGCCAATAGGCCTGGGCGAGATAGTCGACCTCATGGGCCGAGAGGTCCATGCTGCCCGCGGCGATCTCGTGCAGCTTCGGCTTCCAGACATGGGTGCGGTTGCGCTCGACCAGGGTGACGTCGAGCTTGCCCCTGCGGCCGTATCTGTCTCCGAGCCGGGTCGCGAGCTCCAAGCCGCCGGCGCCGCCGCCGACGATCACGATGCGAGGGACACCAGGCTGCGCAACGGCCATCATCGAACCTCTCCAAGGGTGACCGCGGCGCGACGGCATGACTCCGATGTCACGCCGGTGACGTCGTCCCTCCGGCACCGCCGCCCCAGCCAGCGCGACCATGTTCACGATACGCCGTATCGTCGCAATGGTCAGACCATGCCGACCTTGCGGCACCAGGCGGGATGCCTCCACGGCGAGCCCCTGCCCGCCGCTACCTTAGCAGATTATCCGAGATGTTGGCGGCATCGCGATTGGGCATGGCCGCGGCCGGCGCCACCGGCGCTGGAATGCGACGGCAGCGCCCCCACGACCGCAGGCCTATCCCGTCGTGACCGCGACTTCGACGTCGGCCGGGTCGATATCGCGATCGAGCGCGATGCGCAGCTTGTCGCGATCGAGCTCGCCTTCCCACCACGCCACGATCACGCAGGCGACGCCGTTGCCGCACAGATTGGTCAGTGCGCGGCACTCGCTCATGAACTTGTCGATGCCGAGCACGATCGCCATGCCGGGAACGAGCTCCGGCCGCACGGCCGCCAGCGTTCCGGCCAGGGTGATGAAGCCGGCGCCGGTGATGCCCGAGGCGCCCTTCGAGGTCAGCATCGCGACCAGCAGGATCGTGATCTGCTCACCGAAGGACAGGTGAACGTTCATCGCCTGCGCAATGAACAGCGTCGCCAGCGTCATGTAGATGTTGGTGCCGTCGAGATTGAACGAGTAGCCGGTCGGAACCACCAGGCCGACGACCGGCTTGGAGCAGCCGAGGCGTTCAAGCTTCTCCATCATCTGCGGCAGCGCGCTCTCGGACGACGAGGTGCCGAGCACGATCAGCAGCTCGTCCTTGATGTATTTGAGGAACTTGAAGATCGAGAACCCGGCAATGCGGGCGATGATGCCGAGCACGACCACGACGAAAGTGAGCGCGGTGAGATAGAAGGTCGCGATCAGGCCGGCGAGGTTGCCGAGCGCCTGCGGCCCGTAGCGGCCGATGGTGAAGGCCATGGCGCCGAAGGCGCCGATCGGAGCGGCCTTCACCACGAGGGCGATGACGCCGAAGATCGCGTGCGCGGCGTCGTCGATGAACGCGCGCATCGTATGGCCGCGCTCACCGAGCGTCATCAGCGAAATGCCGAACAAAATCGAGAACAGCAGCACCTGCAGGATCTCGCCCTGCGCGAACGCTCCCACCACCGTGTCCGGGATGATGTGGAGCACGAAGTCGACCGACTTCATCTCGCTCGCCTGCTTGGCGTAGTTGGCGACGGCGGCGGCGTTGCTGCTCTGGCCCTGGAAGCCTGCCCCGGGCTGAATGAAATTGCCGACGATGAGCCCGAGCGCGAGCGCGAAGGTCGAGACGATCTCGAAATAGATCAGCGCCTTGACGGCGACGCGGCCGACCTTCTTCACCTCGGAGACATGCGCGATGCCCGACACGACGGTGCAGAAGATGACCGGCGCGATCACCATCTTGATCAGCTTGACGAAGCCGTCGCCCAGCGCCTTGATCCATTCGTTCCTGCCGAGCTCGGGCCAGAGCCAGCCGACGATGACACCGAGCACGATCGCGAACAGGACCTGCACATAGAGGACCCGGTAGAACGGTTTCTGCGGCGCCGCGGCCGCTGTGGTGGTTGCAGACATCGAATCTTCTCTCCCTGATCTCACTCGGTCTATCTCTCTGGTCTGCCTATGACCCGCTTCCGCGCCGGCTCCATTGCGTGCCGGGGCAACGTCGTGCGTCTGGACGCGGGCCTCGCCGGGGGCGGACCCGAGAAGCTCGCACAGGCGGGATCGCCTGTCGCCGGGTCTCAGGTCAGGAATGAGCTGTGGGCTGGCATCCGGACGTCCCCTCGCATCTGTTGTTCTGGAGCTGGCGCTCGTTTGGCGGCTCAGTAAGCAGCAATCGTGCCAGCGGAGCGGTGCCACATGAGGCGCCTGCATGTCCTTCAGTTTGCTACGATTTGTGAACCATCACGCGGCGCGCGACCAAGCCACAGCCCGCGACTTGTCTGGACTTCCGGAAATTTGCCGTCGCAGGCGTCCGAAACATCGGACGCGCCGGCGACATGGTTCCCACCGGCAATATCCATCCCTGCCCGTCGCGCTCGACCTGGCTGGGGCGGAGGGATCGAACCTCCGAATGGCGGAATCAAAAGTTGCGCGGTCCGCTATACAAATCAACGCGCATTCTGAAACACAGAGAGAAACCGACCCTGGGAATTCCAATAGGTTACATCGCTATTCGGAACGCGAGCCGGCCTACGGACTGCCAAATCGGTCTCGAACCACTTCCCGGGTTGCGGGCGCGTCAGGGCAAGCGTCAAGAACAGGGCGAATGACCAATGAGCCATCATTGGCTATTCTCGCGCCTTGATCGCAAACGCGAGGCGCCCGCGGCGCCCGTCGCATCCGAGTGTTGAACTCGGCTATTGGCTTCGCCAGAAGTTGCCGCGGCTGCAGAGTAGATGATGGCCAATTCCATGGGCGGCTAGCGAGCCCAGGGCGGCTTTGGAATCTGAGCGATCGGAGTTAACTATCAGCGCGCCAATCGAACACCGGGCTGGTCGCCGTCGATGAATTGCACGCCTCCCGCCTCCAGGGCGCGCCTGACGGCCGCCAAATTGTTGATTGACGGGATCCGGCCGCCTTTTTCGAAATCGCGAATGGTACTGTCACTCAAATTGGACCGAGCAGCCAATTCAGCCTGAGACCAGTCGAGCAGACCACGAGCTGCCCGAGATCGATCGGGAGTCATCAAACAGCCATTTCATGGGACGCATCGATCGCCGGCTCGGAAAATTCCTCCATGCGGCGGTTGGCCAACTGCGAGCAAGGAAGTCGTTGCCGGGATGGAGACCTGCTCGGCCAGCCCAACGCCGGATGCGGTCAACCTACCTTGCTCATGACGTTGACCAGATCGGCATCGGCAGGCGCGTCGGCAGGAACCAGGGTCGGAGAGGTCGCACGTTGTGGCCGCACGGACTGAGCCGTGGCGACAACGCTCGAGCGGCCGACGATGATGTGGGCGGTGATGACAGCCGGAACGCCGAGCCCGAACGCAATGTGGACCGTGCTGATCCAGGGCCGAAGCGCTTCGGATCCGACGTAGTAGAGCCCGAACGCCGTCGCGATGAGCAGACCATACATCGCGAGGCTGACGATACCGGTCGCTCGATTCTTCCCGGCACGCCACGCGCGCTGGACGTGCAGGGGACCGAGCGCTCCAAGCAGCAACAGCGTCACCATCGCGGATCCGCCATGCATGCTCAGCAGGAACGCGGCGGCCTGCTGCCACATCTCGCTGTCCAGCTCCGTGCGGGTCTTCATCTGGTCGGCATAGATCCACAGCGCGCCGCTGGCGAACAAGAGCCCGAGAATTCCGTAGAGGGCGAACCGAAACAAGCCTTTAAGCCGCATGCTGGTGAACTCCTTGCCAGTCCGGTGTCGTATGAATGTCGCCGTTCGCCGCAATCAGCATGGCGCTCGCCTGGAAGCGCGCCAATGACGCCGCGGACTGCTCGCCGGCGACCATGACGACCTTGGTCAGCGCGTCGGCAACCATGCAGGTTGGCGCGCTCACGGTGGCGCCGTGGGCCGCCCCTGTGGGCAGCCGGGTCGAAGGCGTGACGACCGCTGTATCCATTGTTTCCGTCGATCGAAACGGGTCGAAGCGGCGCGCCGACGACGCGAGCGCCCCATTGCTTACTTCGACCTGGCACAAAAGCCTGTCCGGGAAACGCGGGTCGCGAATGTGGACGATGCGGGCATCGGGCCCGAAGGCGGCGAGGTCCCCACCTGCATTGACCATTGCGGAGCGCACGCCGCGGCTCTGCAACGCCGCGATCGCGCGGTCCACGGCGAACCCCTTGGCGATGCCGCCGAGATCGATCTTGACGGCGGAATCGCGGAAACGGACGCGGTCGTCGGCGAGCAACTCGATCGCAGTCGACTGCGGGACATCCGCTTGCGCCGTCGAGCCCACAGACGGCCTTGCCGCGCCGGCGACGGCAACGTCGAAGGCGCCGTCGGAGTGATGGGTCACATCGAGCGCCATCTTCAGCACGGCGTAGGTCCAGGAATGCACCTTCACGACGCCGCTCGATGCCGCGCGGTTCAGCCGCGACACGTCGCTGTCGGGATCGTGGAAACTCATCAGCCGATGCACGTCGGTCACCGCGGAAAACGCCGCTTCAACGGCGTTCTCCGCATCGCAGCGGCGTGCATCCGTGACGTCGATCTCGACGAATGTCCCGAGCAGAGCCCGTGCTCGTCGAAGGCTAGCGGAAGTGGCTGGCATGATACGACAGCACCTTCTTAACGCCCTCGGTCAAATGGGTCGAGGACAGCGTAGCGCCCGAGATGTTGCGAATGTCGGAGTTGATGCGAAGCTCGTTCTGACTGCTCTTGCCGACGAACTGACCGAGCCAGCTGGCATCGTGCACCTCGCCGCCATAGGATTCGCGATAGTTCAGAATGTCGACGCGACGCACCCGCCCGTCGGGTCCGACGGCAACCGTGTAGTCGATCAGGAGGTGCTTGCCGACGACGTGATCGTAATAGAAGTAGCCGCCATTGCTCGCCTTCCATACCCTGCCCGGCTGGACTTCGGAAAAGCTGGCTCCCGGAAAAGCGGCCTTCTGCGCCTCTTCGACGCTCATGTACTGAATGGCATGGGCCGGTGCGGCGATCGACATGACGGCCACTGCGGGCGCCGTCCATTTCAACCAATCGCTCATCTCGTCCACCTCAACTTTGTTTCCATGGTACGCCCTCCCTCGCCGAACGCATTTTCGTCTTCTCAGGGCATCGATCGCTGTCAACCTCTCCTGCGAAGCCGTCTAAGCCGCAGCAGCGACGCTCCGAACCATCCAGTTCAGTGCGACGATGAACCCGAGCGATCGATCACACTTTGCCTCGGCAACAGCCCTACCCGTTCGCGGGTCTGCCTCCGTCCTTGCGACGTTCGCAACCACGCGCGCTGCAAATGGCTCCGAATGTCAGTCGAGAGAGTAGTGTTTCGATTGCGGCGAATTGCCGCGTCGATGTTGGCGATTTGCCGGAGCGGCTGGGGAATAACAATGTTGCTGCAGATCGCCACATCGCGGGGACCGCGCTCGCGCAGCTTGCGGCACGCGAGCCTGACATTTCAAAGTCATGCAAAGACGTTTGCAGCCGTTTAGATCGATTCAAAATGCGTAATCCCATCTTCGAACAGGAGCTGGAAAGCGCGTCGCGTTTGGCAGGCGATCGTCCTTCGCGGCGGTAAGGCGGCCGCGCAAGAGCATCGCTGCGCACAAACGAAGGTCGGCGCCGCAGATGTGGCGCCGACCCTGTGAACGGCATGGCAGAAGACCGCTGCCGCAACTACCACGGCATCTGGTTCATTGCCTCCCACGGATTGCCGCCATAGGGCGAGGGCACGACCTTGATCTTCGCCATCATGCCCCCGTCCTCATGTTCGAGAATATGGCAGTGATAGACGAACTCGCCGACCTGTGAGAACGGGATATCAACCACCACGGGCTTCGACGTGCACTGCCCGTTCCGCCACTGCTCGATGCTGCAGACCCCGCTCTGGGATTCCATTACTTCCGGGACGTTCGGAGTCGCGACGCCGAGCGGGACGTTGTCCTGCAGCATGCCCCCGCCGATGCTCCTGTTCAGCGATACCGACAGCGGCGTGTTCTCTCCCGCCTTGCTGTTGACGGTCCGGAAGCGCGTCTGGTGAATGTGGAAGTTGTGATTTTCCGTCGACAGCTGCACCAGCTCCCAGGTCTCGTGGACGGGGCGCTGTCCCGGCGCGAGCGGCAGACAGACGATGTTCTGCGACGGGTCGAACTGGCTCACCGGGAGCTGGGTGCCGGGCACCGGGTTGCCGTTCTGATCGACCTCCTCATAGCCGAGACCGAAGGTGCCGTCGTCGGTCAGGTCGGCGATGCCGAAGAAGATCCGGCGGCGATGCCCCGCCGGCAGCGGACGGCAGCCGGCACGCAGCGGCGCGGCGTTCGCGTACGGCACCTTGGCATCGAGGATGCCCGACGGCTGCATGGTCGCCAAGGCGTCTCCCCTGATGTCCATGGCGTAGGCGATGTGATTGCGCCAACCGCGCTGGTGGAAGTGCACCTTGGCGAGATCGACCGCCGGCCACTGATCGCCGCTACCCATCGTCAATCCGGCCATCTTGAAGGTCGCGGAGGCGGACCGCCCAAGGCTGGCGATGGCACCTGTCGCGGGATCGCGATAGGTGACGAACACCTCGGTGCGCGAGCTCGGCATCATGACCATCTGGGTGACGCAGACCGGCTTCGAATGAAAGCCCGACGTTGGCGACGGCGGACAGGGAACGACCCTGAAGCGGGCGCCGCCGAGACGAACCATGGTGTCCATCGTCGTATCCTGCGGCAGGTTCACGCTCACGCCGTCGACCGAGATCAGCTGCATGACCATCGGCTTCTGCGTCTCGTCATCGGTCAGCTGAAGATTGTAGGACAGGCTGCCGGACGCATTGGTGAGCCGCCAGACCTCGCCATCGGGATCGGTGACCTTGATCTTCGGGAACGTCTGGCCGTTGACCGTGAAGAACCATTTGCCGCCGGAGAAGTTGGAGCCGCCATCGGCCGACAGATCGACGCCCGGGCACGCCCCCTCACGCACTTCGGAGCTGTCTGCCGGAAACTGGGCGCAGAAGCCCGGATCCTGCTGGTTGATCACCTCGCCGGGCTGGACGTCCACCGGACCGCTGTCGAACTGCACCGGGCCGCCGGGCGCGACCTGAAGATCCTTCAGGATCAGATGGCGCACGCTCGCGTCCGGAAACGGCGAATGCCTGGCATCGCCATGCGCATAGTCCGAGACCTCGCCGACCGAGATGATGCCCGCCAGGCCTTGCGAGACCTGGTTGAGCGAAATGCCATGAATGTGCGGGTGAAACCAGAACTGGCCCGACGGGTGGTTGCGCGGAATCTCGATGCGGTAATCCGCGGAGTCCATCTTGTTGGAGCCGTGCTGATGGGTGGTCTGCGGCACCGGCATGCCGTTGGCCGAGTTGAAGATCTGAACGAAGACGTAGTCCCCGAACGTCTGGTCGGTCAGCGTCGGCGCGCGCGGCTCGACGATCAGCCCATGGGTATGCAGGTTGGTCGGATTGCGAAACAAATTGGCCTGGCCGGGATCGGTGTTGTGATTCACCTTGGCTGGGTCGAGCTGCGGCAGCTGGTTCACCAGCCTGATCTTCAGCGTATCCCCCTTCTGCAGCGCCAGTCGCACGCCACCATAATCCGCCACCGCGGCGCCGGCAGGACATTTGTCGCCTGAGGCCGGCCGCCGACAGATCTCGTAGACCCAGCCGGTCGGGTTCATCGGCGAGCCCCCAGGGGGCTCATAGGTGATCGTCGAGATCGGCTTGGGGCGCGCGATCATCAGCAGATCGAGCACGCCATGCCAACTCCTGAACACCGTCGGCTCGGCCAGATCGTGGGCCTGCGCCGCAGGACCCGCAACGGTCAAACCGGCCAACATCGCGGCCGCCGACGTCAGTAATCGCAGAGTTGGCTTGCGCACACGCCCAACTAACATGCCTGATCCCCATCTGGCTCGAGATACACCGGTAGGAACGATCGCCGTCCCCGGGATGCGGAATTCGAATGAGCAGTCCGAACTCATCAGCCGATCTGCCGCATCGTCCCCTCGGCCTTCGTCGCCATGTCGGGTGGCTCCTTTGTGACGTTTTCTTTCGCTTTGTGAGAATTGCCGACCGGCGTTTAAGAATCGATCTAACTACACGTCCAGACGCCTGCGTTGTGCGCGTGGCGGACAGCAGCGACACAAAAACGACAACCAGCTCTCGTAGCTCGCCATGAAGCTCATGAGATCGTGTCGGACGCGAACGCTGCCGGACATGTTTGTGAGTGCCCCGCTCCGAGGAGACCGAACGATGCTGCTTGCTGTTGTTCTCGCATGGGCCTGCAACGTAACCGGCATGGCCTGTGGAGCACCGACCACCGAGATCATCCAGAAGGCCTATGAGCAGGAGGCGCCGTCATCCGGCGTCCGCCACGACAAGGGCCTCAAGATCGTCGAGGCGACCTGCGACAAGGGCGACGTGGGCGGGCGTTTCCTGTGCCAGGTCTCTTTCGTATCGGAGGACGACCCCGACAAGCGCCTGTATTTCGACATCGTCTCCGCGGCTCTCACGGACAAGGGATGGGTGCTGACGAGCGGATTGTGCAAGCGCTGAGCGCCATCGACCGAGAGCCGCATCGCTTTTGTCGGTGCGGCCTGCCGGCGCCTATCGTCACGCTTCGATCCAGATCGGATCCATCCTTACAATTGACGGCGTCCCGAGCGTTGGCGTTGATGCATCCGGAGCAGCCTCGACTCGGGCGACAGAAAGGGCGGCCCTGCTTGAGCCAGCGGAGGCGCCGTGGGGGTTGACGGCATCTGGGCAAAGCTTTCGCTAGCTGAATTCGTCGGCTGGGCCGGCGCCTGCGCCGGCAGCAGCGTGAGAACGGTGACGTCCTCGCCCCGTTGCAGCGTGACCGATCTCGCCTCGACGAGACGCAGCGTCCACCCCTGATAGTCCGCGCCGGTTCTGATCCGCAACGGCGTCTTGCTGCTCGTATCGACGAACACCGCAAGGCCGCGGTCCCCGTTCACGACGGTGCCGACGAGCGCGAGTTGCGGCCGTTCCGGTGCGGGCGGCTCCTGCACCACCGGAGCCTCCACGACGGCCGGCAGCGGAGCCTCCGTCGGCGGAGGGCGGCGAGACGGCGAAAATAGCGGGCGCTCGCGCGTCGCCGACAATTGCTCGAGCGGAATGCCCCATAATGGGTTGCCGGTTCGCGATGGCGTTCGCTGCGCGATGGACGGGCCTTGCGCCGATCCGCTCGGCTGTTCGGCGGAGACCGCTCCCGAGACGTCCAGACCGGCCGAATGGGCGATGCCGAACGCCGACGCCACCGCCAGAACGCTGCAACAGCCGATCATGCAAAGCTTGGCGCGACTGCTCATTGCAGGCCCTGCCACTGTCCGGAGACCGTCATCAGCACGCGCAGCTTGCCGCTGGAGGACGCCGCGGGGCCGTTCCCCTCGACGACCAGCTCGTCGACGAACAGACAGGGCATGCCGGCCTCCAGATCGTAGAGGATCGACTGCAGATCGGACTGACCGGCCTCGAAGCTCGCGCTCCCGCTGATATGACCGTCCTTGGCGCGGGGGCCCTGCACATCGAGCTGCGACGACGACACGCTGCCGCCATGACGCGTCACCACGTCGCCAAGGCGCTGCAGCAGCGCTGCTCCTGCCACGGTCACGGTCGGTCCTTCGAGAAAGGCCGATCCCGTCATGCCGGCATCGCCGTTGCCGGCCTGACGCGCGGCCGCCATGCTGTGGGCGTCCAGCAGGTGGAGTGTATCGGCGAGCGAGGTCACTTCGCTGCGCTGATCGATCATGCTCTTGATCGACAGCACCGTGACCGAGATCAGCACGATCAGCAGTCCCGCATAGGCGGCGGCGGCGATCGAGGGCGATGCGGAATTGTCCGTGACGAGCTTTGCGACGCTCATGTGCCAAGTCCAAAATGGGGCTTGATGCCCGCTTCGATATGGAACCGTTGTCCGGGATCCTCAGCCGAACGCGTGGTCGGCGCGAAGAAGGTCGCGCGCGTGAAGTGCGCCGACTGCTCGATCAATTTGACCAGTGCCGGCGCATCCTGGGTCATTCCGACGATTTGCAGTCTGTCTTTCTCGATCCGCAGCTCGGTCACATACGTGTTGTCGGGCAGTATCCGGGACAGCGCCTCCATCAGCACGACCGCCGCGGGGCTTTCCTGCTTGCGTCGCATCAGGCCTCGCAGCGCGGCGTTGTCGGTGCCCTGCAGATCGAGGCGCAGCGCTGCGCGCCGCTCGGATATCCTCCGCGTGAGCTGGCCTTGCTGCTCGTCCAGCCTCTCGCCCAGCAGGCTCCCCGCCGCGAAAGACAGCGCCGCTGAGATTGCGGCGACGATCAACAGAGCGGCCAGGACCCGACTGACACGGCCGACATCGAGCGATCCCCCCAGGCGCTGCTCGGTCAACCTCGTTGCATTGGTTGCGGTGAGCCGGTCGTCGACCGGCATCGGCGCCGTCTCAGGCGCAGCAAACAGGATGATCGATCCAGCCCGCCAGGACTCGGCGAGGCGAATGAGAGATTCCAGCTTCGGCCTTGGCGCGGCGATCACGGTTGTTTGGATGCGCTCACTCGATATCTCGACCGGCGCAGTCCTGCCGAACACGGCCTCATGCGCCGACCACGGCGTCAACCGGTCGAGCTGCGAGCGGACCATGGCATCGAGAAACTCGACGGCGCGCTTGGGCAGATCCAGCGGCCGCCAGAGAAAACGGTCCGGCCTCAGCACGACTTCGATCCGGCTGCCGTGAACGGCCGCCTTCCAGCTCTCCGGAGGCGCGGGCAGGCTCGCGTCGCCGTCCGGCAGGAGAATGCGACAATCGGGCGGGACGGATCGCCCGGGTCGCGCGAGCATCCGCATGATGAAGACGTTCCGTTCAATCTCGATCAGCCGGACAGACGGCTTGATGGTGAGCCGGCCTATCGCGGCCACCACGGCTTCGGCGACGGAGCCGATCCAGGCCGCCAGTTCGCGGCGCACGCGCGTCGACATCGTCATCTCGGCGCCTTTCCTGTTGGCCGAAGCATCCCCGGAGTGTTGACATCATCGCGCCACGCCAGGACGCGGTAAGGATCCTCACCATCGCCCAGCAGGATGACCGCTTCCGTTGCGGCCCTGCGACCGCCGTCAAAGCCGATCGTGACCCACACGCGGACGGCATCGGCGACCTCCAAGGTCGCTCCGGCGCGCGCCGGCCCCAGCGCCGCGTTGAGCGACCTGACGTCGCGGCGCAGGCCGGCCCGCTGATCGAGGAAGCTCTTCAACTGCTCCTGGGTCATCCCGGGAAGCGCGGCCACCACCTCGGGGGCGGCCTCCAGCGCGTCGATCTCGCGCCGGCCGCTGAAGACGGTGACGAAGGACATGGCTTTGTCGACCAGCGGCGGCGGCAGGTTGAGCACCAGCCGAAGCTCCTCGACGTTTGCGAACGGCGCGGAGCGAGGCATGTAATCCGCGCCGGCCGTGCGGTAGAGATCGCGCTCCGCATCCGCAACGTTGTCGGCCGGCGGCGTTCGCCAGCCGACGATCCGCTCGGCATACTCGCCGGCCTTGTCCGCGCGCGCGCCGAGAACCTCGAACAGGTTCGCCAGCATCTGCCTGGACGCCTGATTGAGATCGATTCGGGCGGCTTCCGACCGGAACGCGACCGAGACCTGCGCATGATCGAGCCGGAACGAAAATGCCCCGGCCGCGGGACGCTGCGGCTTCGGCGATGCGGACAATCTGTAGGCCGCAACCTCAAGGCCTGCCGAGGCCAGCGCCGCCGATCGCAGGCGAGCATCATCGAGCGACAGGCGTTGAGAGGTGCTGACGAGATAGACGGACAAGGCGCCTGCCAGTCCAGCCAGCGAAACCAGGAGCCACAGCACCGCAATGAGCACGAACCCACCTTCCCGATCATCGGGATCCGGATCTCGCGGGTGCTTCTGTCGCCACATCATCATTGCTTCGATGCCGTGGAGGCGCGCCCGACCGTTGCATCGGCCGAGAGCGCATGTCTGTCGCAGCTGGGGTCCGCAGGCCGGCAGACGCTGTCGGGCGGCGCCGAAACACGAATGACGGCGATCCGTGACAGCGACGGTGCGCTTGCGCGGCTTCCGTCGTGCACCGTCACCCGCACGGCCGCAGGCAGCCTTTCTGCATCTTGCCACGATGGACTCCAGATCCGGTCTGTCCCCGCATAGGCAAACGACACCCGATACGGCGCCGTCAGCAGCACCACCAGATCACCGAAATCCCGGGCGGACGCACTGCCGGGCACGAATGCCGCGCGGGTGCGGGTCAACGCCGCGCGATCACCGCCGCCTTCGGTGATGCGGACCACGTCCAGTCCCCGGCCCCGATGCGGTCCGAGCGCCGTTCGGACGAGCGTGATCGACGTCTCCGATCCGTCGAACAGAACCGACTTGGCCTGCCCATCCGGCTTGATGAATTCGGAGGCCGCGATATCGGCGCCGATGCGATCGAGCGCCATGCTGATGGATTCGCTGCGCTGGATGCGATACAGGCCGCGATCCCAGTTCGGCAGCCACTGCGATGTGATCGCGAGCAGCGCGGAGATCAGCAGCCCCATCAAGACCATGGCGACGAGGACTTCCACGAGGGTGAAGCCAGCTTGAGTATCGTTGGTCCGCGTCGCCATCACTCGGCCCGCCTTCGAAACAGCCGGATGGTTTCCAGCTCCATGGTCGCGCCCGATGGCGATCGCACCTGGAGCACGATCTTCTTTGGGATCCACGCCGACGCGCTGTCCGGCGCGCCGCCATCGATTGCGAAAGGCTCTGCCTGCGCGCGCCAGAGATGTGCCGTCGACTCCCCGGACTGCGTCGGCGATGCCGGCGGCAGGCGGGACGGAAAGGCCAGCCACAGTGCGTTATAGGCCGCCTGTACCAGAGCGACATGCTGCTCCAGCTTCCTGCTGCCGCGCGCCGAGGACCCCATGAGCGCGCCGATCGCGACGAGCGACACCGCCATGATCGCGAGCGCGACCAACGTCTCGATCAGGGTAAATCCTGCCGTCGGCCTATCGGCTCGACAGACCAGTGCTCGGGACAATCTCGATCCCTCCTGTCAGCCAGTTGACGCGAATTTGGTAGCCCGCATCGAGATGGGTGAGCGTGATGACGCCGCCGCACGACATGCCCGATCCGAAGAAGCTGATGGTCTGGAATGCGGGCCGGTCGTCGCAACGACGCGGCAGCACCGTCTCGACCCGCACGTCGGTCGGCAAGCGAACGACCTGCCCATTCGCGCCCGAGCTGAGCGAGCGCGCCTGCGCGTCGATGCGAGTCACGACCTCCAAGCCTCGCCTGATCGCGGCGTTGCGATCGGCCTTCAGCAGCGCAGCAGCCTCGATCGCATAGGCCTCGAGTTGCGGCCGCGAGGTCTGCCGCGAGACGGCGGGAACCGCGACGGACGCCAGCAGCGCGACGATCGCAAGCACACAGACCATCTCGATCAGAGTGAAGCCGGCCTCGCAGCCGTCACGGCCGACCATCGCTATTTGGCGCCCATCGTGATCGACGAAGAGATGTCGGCGGCAATATCCACGCCGCCCTCCTGCCCGTCCGATCCGTACGACACGATTTCATAGGGCACATGCTGTCCGGGCGACCGGTAGACGTAGGCGTGATTCCAGGGATCGCTCGGGACATTTCCTCCCTTGAGATACGGACCCGCCCAGCCTGCGATGGTCGAGGCAGGCCGGACCAGCGCGGTCAGACCTTCCGACGAGGTCGGATAGCGCCCCGTGTCGAGATAGAACAGATCGAGCGCGCTCGAAAAACTCTGAATTTGAATCCGGGCGGTCTTGACGCGGGATTCGTTCAGGGATGTCAGCACACGCGGTCCGATCAGACCCATGATCATTCCGATGATGGCGATGACGACCAGCATCTCGACGAGCGTGAAGCCGCTCTGAGGGTCGTCGCGCGCAATGTTGGTCCGCCGCGCGGTACAGCTGATCCCTGACTGTTTCATGCGATGGTCCATCTTGTTCTACCCGACGAGTTGCGTCACCGACAGCAGCGCGGTCATCACCGAGACGATGAGACCGCCCACGACGGTGCTGATGAGAATGATCGCGGCCGGACCGACGATGCCCACGATGCGATCGAGACCGCGCTGCAGCTTCGCCTCGTAGAACTCGGCGATGCGGCCGGCGAGAACCGGCAGCTGTCCGGTCTCCTCGCCGATCCGGATCATCCGCGTGGCCATGGCCGGCAGAATGTTCGTCGCCGCCAGCGCTTCCGACAGCTTGCCGCCGTGACGAACGCGGTCGGCCGCGGCGTTCCACGCCGCGGCGCTGCCGGTGGCCGCCATGATGTCGACCAGGATGCGCAGCGTCGCCGTCAAGGTCAGCCCGCTGCCGAGCAGGATCGCGAGATTGCGGCAGAATACGCTCGTGCGATACGACCTGAACACGGTTGCGAGGCCCGGAAGCCGGCAGACCCGCGCGATCACGGCAGCGCGCACGCTTGCGCGGCCAAGGAGGAGGAGAGCCGCAGCAATCAGCGCGCTCGCCGACAGCGCGATCACCGCGCCGTTGCCACGGACGAAATCGGAGATGTCGAGAAACGTGTTGATGGCGGCGTCGGACCTGGCGCCGAAATCGCGCAGCACCGCCGAGAACTGCGGCAGCACGACGATGAAGAAGAACAGCATCACCAGAAGCGCGGCGATCAGGACGAACAGCGGGTACTGCATCGCGTCGCTGAGCTTGCGACGCATCGCCTCCGCGCGCGCCCGCTCGGCGCCGAGCACATCGAGCACATGATCGAGGGTGCCCGAGACCTCCCCGACCCGCACCAGCGCAACGTACATCGCGGGAAACTGCAAGGCATGATGCGTCAGCGCTTCGGCGAAACTTTCTCCAGCCAGGACGCTGGATCGCAACCGGCTGACGATCGGACGCAGCCGACCGATATCGGCATCGCCAGCGAGAAGCTCGAGCGAGTCCTCGAGGCGGGCTCCGGCCTTCAGCAACAGCGCCAGATCGCGCGTGAAGGTCGTGACATCGCCAGGCGTCGGACCGCCGAACAGCGCCAACGCGTCGCGGGCGAGGACGCTCGCGGCCCTTTCCTCGACCGTCTCGATCGGCAGCAGCCGCAGATACTCGATCCGGTCGATCACCTCCTTGGCGGTGGCAGCCGAGATCGTGCCGTGCACGACGTCGCCGTTCTCGGTCAGTGCACGATAGCGGAATTTGCTCACCGGCTCACCGTAACGTTGTGACGCGCAGGATTTCCGCGACCGACGTGGCGCCGGCCCGGCACTTCGCGATGCCATCGTCGAGCATCGTGGTCATGCCGTTCAGAATGGCGCCGCGGTCGATCACGGCCGCATCGGTCGTGCCCTGGATCAGTGACCGGATCTCCGGATTCAGCTCCAGAACCTCGAAGATGCCGAGCCGGCCGCGATAGCCGGTGCCGCCGCAGCGCTCGCAACCCGCCGGCTCGTAGACCGTCTCGCCGACGTCGAAGCCCACCGCGGCGTAGCGCGGGTCCGCGCAGAGATCGTCGGCGCTCAGCATCCGCTTCGACCTGCAGCGCTCGCACAGCCGGCGCACCAGCCGCTGGGCGATCACCGCGCGGAGCGTCGAGCGCAACAGAAAATCTTCGACGCCGAGATCGAGCAAACGCGGCACAGCAGCCGCGGCGTTCTCGGTATGCAGCGTGGTCAGCACGAGATGGCCGGTCAGCGCGGCATGGACCGCGACGTGGGCGGTCTCGCCGTCACGGACCTCTCCGACCATGATCACATCGGGATCTTGCCGCACGAAGGAGCGCAGGGCCGAGGCGAAGGTCAGCCCGATCGACGACTTGACCTGCGATTGGTTGATCCCCGGTATCTCATACTCGACCGGGTCCTCGATGGTGAGGATCTTGCGCGTGGGCTCGTTGAGGATCGACAGCGCGGTCGCGAGCGTGGTGGTCTTGCCGCTGCCGGTCGGCCCGCAGATCACGATCATGCCGTGCGGCAGCGCCAGCAGGCGGCGCAGCGATCGATCGTCGTGGGGAGAAAAGCCGAGCTTCTCGATCGCGAGCAGACCCCGATCCTTGGGAAGCAGCCGGATCACCGCCGACTCGCCATATTGCGTCGGCATCACGGCGACGCGCACGTCCAACTCGATGCGGCCGATGCGAAGCCGCGCAGCGCCATCCTGAGGCAGGCGCCGTTCCGCGATGTTCAACCCGGCGACGATCTTGATGCGCGAGATGACGGCTTGGGGCAGCACGCCGGACGGCTCAGGGAGCGGCTTCAGCAGGCCGTCGACACGCATCCGGACCGATAGCCCGCTCCGCATCGCCTCGACATGGATGTCGCTGGCGCGCAGCTCCACCGCCCGCTCGAACAGATCGTTGACCGCGCGTACCACCGGCGCTCCGGTGGCGAGGTCGCGCAAGCCCTCGATGTCGTCGTCGCGCAGCTGCGGCTCAGCCGTTTCGTTGCGCGCCGGTACTTCGTCCTCGCCGGCGAGCCGGTTCAGCGCGGTGGCAACATCCTCGGCGGAGGCGACCACCAGTTCGACTGCCGTGCCGAACACCAGCTCCGCGGCGCGTGCCGCTGCGGTGTCGCGGGGATCCGCCACCGCAAGACATGGTCCGTGCCCGGCGGATTGGAACGGGAAGACCATCGTCTCCCGCAGGAAGCGCCGTGAAAAATGTTCTGTGAGCGGTTTGGACGCCAGCAAATCGGACAGCGCGATCCGAGTCAATCCGAGTTGCCGCGCGATGTCGTCGGCGGACTCGGGACCTGCGGGATTGTTCGCCGTCGATGACCCCATCCCCGCGCTGTCCTGCGCCGCAGCGCCGACCCGTCCAGCGGCGAGCCGGACCGGCCCCCGGCCATCCCGCAGATCGTCGGCCAATCGTAGAGGAGGAGTCGAGCTCATGGCGCGTCCCGTGACGGATCGTTGTCGATCACCTCATTGCCGAGGTCCGGACTGTCGAACAGTTCGTTCTCGATACCAAAGATGACCCTTCTGCGGTCAGCTGATTAGAACAACTACAAATCCGCAATCGATGCGGTCGCGCGAACTCCGCCGGGCTGCATCGGCCGCCATTCGAGCGCGAGCCGTTGGCCGTCGGCGATCTGATCGGGCGACATCTTGAACGCGATGGCGTCCCGGATTCGCAAATAAGGTTCGCGCAGACGATTGGGCGCTGCGGCCGCTGCAAGATTGAGCCATTTGTAGGCCAGCACGAGGTCCTGGCAGACGCCATGCCCCTTGTCGTAGCTCAGACCCAAGAGGTGCTGCGCCGTCGGGTCGCCGCGCTCGGCGGCTCCGATATAGAGCTCGACCGCCGCCTCGTAGGACTGCGGGACGCCGAACCCGTTTTCATACATGTAGCCGAGCGCGGTCATGGCGGGCGGATGTCCACTCTGCGCCATCGGCGCCAACGCTGCGGCCGCCCTGACATACTCGCCGCGCGCCAGCGCGGCCCATGCGTCGCCGCGCGGCCGCGCGTCGGCCGCGACGATGCCGAAGGCGAGCGCCAGAACAGCGAAGGCCGTTGTCGCATGCCGCATCATCGATTGACCCGCGGTGTCTGAAGCGCACTTGTCGAGACAGGCCTGATCGTGCCGCGCAGCTTGGAGCGCAGCTCCTCGGCGACGTAATGGGCGTCGGTCCCGTCGCGGATGATCTGGGGGCGAATGAAGATGATCAGCTCGGTCCGCCCGCGGCTGCGGTCGTTGTTGCTGAAGAGGTCGCCGAGGCCCGGGATCTGGTCGATCCCCGGCACGCCGCTGCGGGTGCCCTGATGGGTTTCGCTGATGAGACCGGCCAGCAGCACGGTCTGGCCGCTGGCAACTGCCACCGAGCTCTTCACCTTGCGCTGGGCGACCGTCGGCGTGAGGCTGTTGACGGTCTGCGGCGAGACGTTGCTGATCTCCTGCTCGATCTCCAGCCGGACGTTGCCGTTCTCGTTGACCCGCGGTGCGACGCGCAGGATGATTCCGGTGTTGCGGTAGTCGATCGTGTTGACGACCGTGTTGTTGGTCGTCAGCACCGTGGCGCTGCCGGTCGAGACCGGCACCTGGTCGCCGACCTGCAATGTCGCCGCCTGGTTGTCGATCACCACCAGCGATGGGTTGGACAGCACCTTGACGTCGGTGACCGTATGCAGCGCGCTGAGGATCGCGCTCGGCTGGGATTCCGACCCGACCAGGAAATTGAACCCGGGAAAAGCGCGGCTGAGAAAGGCGTTGGTGATCGTTCCCGCGGCCGAGGCGACCGTTGCCGGCGCCGATGTCGAGGTGGTGTTGAGCACTGACCCCTGGTCGGGTCTCAGGCCGAGGTTTTTGCTGGTGAGATAGGCCTGCACGCCGTAGTTCAGCGAATCGTTGAGCGTGACTTCGGCGATCGTCGCGTCGATCGCGACCTGCAGCTGCGGACGATCGCACTGACGCAGGGTAGCTTCGATCAGCCGGTAGTTTTCCCTGTCGGCATAGATGAGAAGCGTGTTGTTGACGACGTCGGGCGTGATCCGCACGCCCTCCATGAGCGGCTTGCCGCCCGAACCCGATGCGCGCGATTCCGATCCCGTATCAAGGCCGGCCTGGGTCGGCGGCGGCGCCCCGCCGAAGCCGCGGTTGGCGACCAGGCCGGCGTTGCCCTGCTGCTGGCTCGCGAAGCCGCCCGACTGGGCCGTCGTGCCGGCGGCCGAGAGCCGTTCGCTGCTCGAGCTCGACGATGCTCCGGACCCGGGAGCGAGATCAGTCGACGATCCCTCGGCCGCGCTGCCCGCGTTTCCGGTGAACATGTCGTTCAGCACCCGCGCCATCTGGCGCGCCTCGCCATACTTGACACGGTAGACATGGACGCTGTTGCGCAGCGTGTTGCCGGCATCGAGCCGCTTGATCCAGGTCTCCGCCGTATGCAGCAGCGCCGGCTTGCGGCTGATGACCATGACGGCGTTCATCCGGCTGACGGTCTGGAACTTGACCATGTTCTGGCCGAGCCCGCTGTCGCCGGTGTCCATGATCTTCTCGAGCTCGGCGACGATCGGCTCGGGATTGCCATTGACGATGGGAAAGATCCCGACCGACTGTCCGCGCATCCAGTCCGCATCGAAGCTCAGCGCGGCATCGATCGCTGTGCGTCGCTCGGCGCCCGTCCCCTGGATCAGCAGCAGGTTGCGGCCGGGATCGGCGCGCACCGTGCCGGGCTTGAGTGCAAAGCTGTCGAGCAGCTTTAGCAGTGTCGGGGCGGAGACATATTGCAGCGGCAGCACGGAGATGCCGTAACCGGGCTCTGCCGAGCCTCCGGCGGGATCGACGTTGCCGGCACCCACTGCGTCGCCGAGTGGAATCAGCCGGTATCCGGAGTTGTCGCGAACCAGCGCCGTCCCCGAGAGCCGGAGCGCGTTCTCGAGCACGTAGGCAACGTCCGATTTCGGGACCGGGCGCACCGAGGACAGGCTGACCGTTCCCTGGATCCTTGGATCGATGGTGTAGCCGACGCCGAGAACGTCGCCGAGCACCACCTTGGCCACCGTCGCGATCGGCGTATTCTCGAAGTTCAGCTCGAACCCGTTGCCAACCGGCTGCGAATGCGCGGCCACCTGCTGGATCGGAAGCGAGCCCGCGGCCGGCGCTTCCGCTCGCGCGTCCCTGGCATCTCGTGCATCGTCGTTGCCGCCATAGATCTCGGCACGGGCGCGCCGCGCCGCCGGCGACTGCTCCGGCATGGCCTGCCTGGGATAGCGCGGCGAAAGGTCGATCCGGCCGACCTTGTCAAGCACGTCATCGCCGCGGCTATCGCTGCCGAGCGTCGCCGGGTTGCAGCCCGCCAACGCGATCGACATCGTGAGCAACGTTGCGAGCGTGCGGCATCGCAGCCAAGCTGCGCTCAAATCAGCAATCTCAACCACTCGCCCGCCCACCCGATCTGCCGAGTCCGTTCTACGTTTCGAGGCACACCCGGGCGGAGAGCGGTCGCGCTCCGCCCGGGTGCTCCAACCTGTGTCTTGCGAGGAGACGCCGCTGCCGGCAGGCCGCGGCCCCTGCTCGCGTCGGTCGGCTACCAGAGCCAGCCGACGCCCGCGAGAACCCGGTCGGACATCGCCCCCGCCGCGCTGTGATCGATCACCTTGGTGTAGTTCAGCTTGTAAACCAGGCTGGGATTCGGAAACACGGCAAGGCCGACGTCGTGGAACGTCATGTCACCGCTGCCCGTGATGTTGTTCAGGCCGTTGGTGAGATCGGAGCCGAGCATGCCCGACGTCTGGAAGTTCTGTCGGGTATAGCGATAGAACGGCACGATGTCGTAGTCGTTGGGCGCCCTGAAGTGGTAGGCGATCTCGCCGGAGTAGCCCCACATGTTCTTGCCGACGTTGTTGTCGTCGACGAGATCATTGTTGGCGCGGAGGTTCTCCGGATTGGAGAAGTTTACGTGGGCATATTCAGCCCGCAGCTCCAGCCCGGTGTTCGGAACGCGATAGCGGGCCTCGGTATTGAAGATCGTCATCGCGTTCTTGCCGAGGGGCACCTCGCTGCCGTCCGGCAGCGTCGCATAGGCGCCCCGCGGCGTGACGTTCGGCGAATAATAGATCGCCGAGCTTCCGGCAAAGCCGGGAAGGAACGACGGCGTGTAGCTCAGCCGCAGTGTATAGGCGAGCTGGTTGCTCAGCTGCCGGAAATCGCCGATCGGCGCTCGCGAGAGCGCGAGCGCTTCCGAGCCGTTGATGCCGCCTTCATAGCCGCCCGGATTGATATGACCATTGTCGCCGCGATGATCGAATCCGTCGCCGAAATCCTCCGCGCTCTGGCTGATCTGGAACTGATAGTTCAAGCCGTCGATGATCTTGCCGTGAAACCCTGCCGATGGCGCGTACCATGTCGTCGGGATCAGGCCGTTGGCAAGCTCCGGCCGCTGCACGCTGTAGAACAGCGTCGGCTCGTGATACAGGTTGGTGAAGGAGATCGGGATAAGATCGATACCCGGCGAACGCAGGGTGAAGTGGTCGTTGAACTTGACGTCGAAGAAGGCCTGCTCGACCTCGACCGCACCATGCAGCTTGTCGTCGTTATCGAATGCGGTGCCGCCATGTTCCCATTCCAGCTCCGCGTTGAAGGTGATGGAGTCATTGACCTGATAGGTTGGCAGCAAGACAAGGCGGGCCATGTCGAAGCCGTTCTGCCACTGACCGTTCGCTGCGGGATTTTGCACCGAACCGAGCTTGATCTCGCCGTACATGCCGATCTTCATGCCGGGGACCGGCGACGGCGCGGCGCCGAACAGGTCTCTGCTGGGCTGCGGCGCAGGTGCTTTTAGATCTGCTGCCGGCAGGAATCGCGGCTTGGAATCCGAATCGGCGAACGCAGCCGCCAGCCGTGATGCCGGGGATGGCGATGGTCCGGCATCAGCCCCCTTCGACCCACTGTCCCTGACGTCCTTCGAGTCGGCGAGCGCCATGGCGTTGCCGACCGGCTGGCTGGACGCAGTCTGCGCGTTGTCGGAGGCTTTCGCACCTCCGGCACGCGCGTCCTTGGCGCCGATCAGAGGCATCGGGTCGGCCGGGCGGCGAGATGCGAGTGATGCGGACTGTCCGACGCTGGTCGTCTTCTTTGCCTTGGCGTCCTTGAGCTCGACTTGAAGACTGTTGATGCGCTGCTCCATGGACTCGAGCTTCGCCATCAGCGCTTTGACGGCTGCCCCGTCCGTGGACCGCGCCGAGCCGGCGTCGGCCGCCTGGGCTGCTGCGGCGTTCAACGCCAATGTCGATACGGCGGCAAGCAGAGATGGCAGGAGTCGGTCGCGGCCGCGAAGCGGGCCGCCGCCTTTGCCAATACTCAAAGCGCCGTCGTGTGAAGACGCGGAGCAATCTGCGCGCCTTCCGCTGCAGCTAATCAAGACCATCAGTCAAACCTCCCCATGATGATGCGCGGACGTGCATCCCCTTCGCCCGCGCCGCCGTGAGCACAGAATTCGTGCGCGACTGCGAGCCATTCGCGCTAGAAGCCCGCGATGTCGATACTTGGGCTCGTCGGAGATGCTCGCGTGTCAGCACTTGGGCGGCGCTCGTTGCGCGGCAGAGGCGCGGCTGGCCGACCAATCGCTTGGACGCCAGCCGAGATCTGGCTAAGTGTTTTCAGTCATTGATAATTGCTGCTGGGTTCATGTCCGGCGTGCGGAGCGTCGAGCGGCGCAGCGTAGAGCTGCATTCATGCCTTTGCATCGCGAAGTAATAAGCGACGTCACACTTCGCCAACGACGGCCCTACTCCGAAAGAAATTGCGTTCGTGCGATGGCGCAGCTCGGACGAAGCAATGGAATCCAACGAAAAGCCGCAAGCGGACGCGACTGAGATTGCGGCAAGACGCCGCACGCTTCTCTCGTAGAGATGTCGCATCTACGCACGCGAATACCAGTCCCTTCCGATCAAGGCAGTCAAACCGGAAAGGCGCTCGGCTTCTTTAAAGAGATTCTAAACCGGTTACGCGAACCGACAGCGGTGGTTCTCGAAATGATAACAAATCAGTTGGCGCAGTTTTCAGGGTCGACGACACGCCCGGACTCGCTCCCATCATTACGCCGCATTGCGTGACGCTATTATTCGCCAGTTAGTGTGGTCTATCTGACGTTGGCTTCAGTATTCCCTCGAATGCCATCGACGAAGACGGCGCCTGACCACATCAGGATCGTGAATAGTCAGATACGTCCATCTTCTTCGACGCGCGTGACGGAATTTTCTGCAAAGCGGGACGGACGTCAGGACGGGAGTTGAGGGTGAACCGATTGCTTCGCTTGGTCGCCGCTATCATCGGAGAGGCACTATGAACGCTGTCCATCGGTTGGAGCCGGCGGCTGGACCGTTGCAGAATGTTCTTGGGTATCTCACCGAGATGATCCTGCGCAATGCACGTGCGGTCGCGCGCCTGTCTGACCATCGGCTTGCGGGCGGACAATGCTTCGTGTTTCATCAGCATGAGCTGGAGAAGCTGCCCGGCATTACCTACAACACGTTCGACGCTGATGGGCCCGTGTGGCTCTCCATCGAACGCCTGGTCGCCACCGATCCTCCCGCCGTCGAGTACGACTTGGCAATGTGGATTGACGTGTCCGCTGATCCGGACCGTCGCCCGCTGGTTCGGCAACGCGTGACGATCACGGTGCACGCGGCGGAAAAAGACCGGCTGATCGCGGCCGGTCACGCACGCGGCGAGCACTGCTCGCCGGCGAACGGCCCGGGGGTGGCCGCCGGGCTCTGGAACGTGCGATTGCATCTTGAGCAACGCCCGGACATCGTCGAGCGTCTGGACCGCTATCTCGCCGGCTCGTGGACAAATTGGGCCGCGGCCGAGCGGCTACGCCGCAAGACCATCGCGGTTCACCAGCGATTGCGCGAGATGGCTCGCGTGGCGGGAGCCGGAGGCAACGATGGCAGCTGCGAAATCGTGTGGGGCATTGGCGTGTCACGCTGGCGGCAACAAGGCCGCGAGCTGGATCTTCCGCTGCTCGAACGCCTGGTCGAGATCGAGGTCCTCGATGGCTCCGACACCGAAATCAGAATCCGGCCCCGCATGGTCGGCGCGACGGTCAATCTCAAGGCGTTCGAACCGCTGACATCAGCGGCCGGATTGGCGGGGCAAACGGCCGAGCAGTTGCTCGAGACGATCGAGCGCGGCAACGAGCTTTCGCCATTCCAGCCCGCCAGCTTCGAGCCGGTTCTCAGCGCCATCGGCTCACAGCTCGACCCGCATGGGATCTACTGTCCCACCATGCCCGACTCCGCGTTGCTGCTTCCCGAGGAGGACGAGCAACTGGTCGTCTCCGATCGCTGGGTGATCTTTGCGCGGCCGCGCTCGGACGCACTGCTGTTGCGCGACATCGAGCGGCTGAAGCGAGCGATCGAATACGCGCCCGGCGACGCTTGCTGCCTGGCCGCAACGTTTCGCCTTCTGCTTGGCGCGCCGGACCACGAAGCCCATGACGGCGCGCGCCGTCGTCTATCCGGCGTGATCGGTGACCCGATCGACGTCGGGCCGGATGCGCAGATCGCGGCGGATCACGGCGACCTGTTCTTTCCGCTGCCGACGGACTCCGACCAGATGGAGGTCGTGCGACAGCTCCGGCGATCGGACGGACTTGTCGTGCAAGGCGCGCGCGGGTCCGAGCGCACGTCCACCCTCGTCAACCTGGTTTGCCATCACCTCGCAATGGGCCTGCGCGTTCTCGTCGTCTCACGCAACGAGGCTGCACTCGGACTGTTGTCCGAGAATCTGCCGCGCGCCGTCCGTGATCTGACCGTCGATCTGACCGGCTCCGACAAGGACGTCTTGAAGCATGCGGAGACAGTCGTCAGCCGGCTGCTGTCGATCCTCAGGACCACGAACCCGCGCGCGCAGGCGGAACAGGTCAATCGGCTGGAGCGCGACATCATCGCGACCAGCGTCGAGATATCGCGTCTCGATGACGCGTTCGCAGACATCGCCAGCCGCAGCATGCTGCGGTCATCCGGTGTCCCCGACCTGCCGTTCGACGCGTTGACCACGCTGATCGCCGACCGCGACGCCTATGCCTGGTTCACCGATCAGCCGTCACGATTCGTGAGTGAGAGCGACCTTCTGGTTGCGGCAGTCGAGCAGGCCCGTGAGGCGCGTTTTCGGCTGGGTACCGATCTCGAATATGTCGACGACGCGCTCCCGGAAATCGCGGCCCTGCCGGACGCCGTGACCGTGAGACGTTTGCACGAAGACCTGCAGCCGGCACGGATCGACGGCGAAAGCCATGACAGCCGGCTTGCCTGCCAGATCATCGCGGAGCTCGGGCCGGACGGAGCGGACTTGCTCGCCGGCGACCTCGACGCGCTCGCGGCGGCCCACCGGGTCATTGCCGACGAGCCCTGGCTCGCAGCGCTGTCGCCGGTCGGCCGCAAGGCCGATGCAATGTCGGTTGACGGCAGCATCCTCGTCGATTTTGCCCGCGATGCGTCGTCCCTGCTGTCGCAACGTGCCGGCTTCCTGGTTCGGCCGGTGGAAACGCCGGCGGACGCCTTCGCCAGCCAGGAACTGCTCACGATTGTCGAACGGCTGTCGGCCGGAGCAAGGCCGTTCGCGACATTCTCCCTGTCCGGCCGTGCGTTGAAGCAGACCGTGGAGGCGATCAGGGTGGCTGGCTTCGCGCCGAAAGGCGCGGCCGACTGGGGCCATGTTCGCGACTATCTGACCTGGCGTCGTCACCTGCATTCGCTCGACGCCAGATGGCGATCGCTGGCGGCCGAAATCGGTGCGCCTGCGCCCGAGCCGGACTCCTCTCACACGTTCCACGGTCACGAGCGCGTCGTCAAAAGCGTCGAGGCCGCGATCGTGCTGGCGGCGCTGGCGAAGCGCAATGTTCTCACCGCCGCACCGAAGCTGTCGATGCCGGACGACGCGATCGCCGGATTGCTCGGTGACGGCCGACGACTTTCTGCGCTGGCAGCTGCGGTGAGGAGCATGGCTCTCCGCATCGGCAAGCAGCGGCTGGAGCTCACCCGGCTGAACGGGCTGTTTGGCGGCAGCGGCAAGCTCGCAACGCAGGCTCATGCCGACGTGCTCTCGCAGATCGGCTGCGATGGTGTCGACCCGCGCGACATCGAGGCGCGCTGGAGCACCCTTCGCACCCGGCTGCAGTCGCTGCACGACCGGCGCCAGGATCTCGAGCTGCTCGACGAGGTCTGCCGAGCGATCACCGAGGCCGGAGCGGACGCCTTCGCCCGGCGGATCAGGACCGAGCCGGCACATCCGCAGACCGGGGATCCGGTGCTCGTTGCAGATTGGATGATGGCCTGGAATTGGGCGGTGCTGATGCGGCAGACCGAAGGCATCGGTCAGCATCAGCGTTTGCAGGACCTGTCCGACCAGCGCGCGGCGCTGGAGATGCAGTTGCGCGAGCTGTTCGGCCAGGTCGTCGTGGCACGGATGCATCTCGGCCTGGCACAGAACACCGGCAGCGCCATGAGGCAGGCGCTCACCGTGTTCATGACCACGCTGAGAAAGATGGCAGCGACCTGTTCCGGCCCCACCGCATGCCGGTTGCGTCAGGCTGCACGCGAGGCACTCGAGAGCTGCTGCGAAGGCATCCCATGCCAGCTCGTGCCAGCATGGCGCGTGGCCGAG
The DNA here is from genome assembly GCF_032485115.1 of Bradyrhizobium sp. SZCCHNRI2009. NCBI lineage: Bacteria > Pseudomonadati > Pseudomonadota > Alphaproteobacteria > Hyphomicrobiales > Nitrobacteraceae > Bradyrhizobium > Bradyrhizobium sp. SZCCHNRI2009. Next base: position 167,455 of record NZ_JAUEUH010000001.1, on the reverse strand, counting down.
CAGCTACCGGCCCGGCTCGGCGCATTTGATCTCGTCGTCATCGACGATGCCTCGCAATCCGATCTCCGCGAACTCACTGCGATGCTCCGAGCCCGCAAGGTCGTCGTCATCGAGGACGATCGGCAGACCGGCGAGCGCGTCGCGCAAGGTGAGCACGACATCGAAACCATCGCACGCAGCATCCTGCGCAGCGGTCCGGCTGCCATGCGCCAGTTCCTGCTGCCGGGCGCAGCGCTCTGCGATTTCGTCAAGATGCTGTTTCCCGACCGGATGATCAGACTTCGGGAGCACGCTCGCCGGGTCGATCCGGTCGCGCTTGCAGCCGTCGGCTCACAGCAGCCATCGGCACAGCCGGCGACCAGCCCGCATCCGGCTGCCGCGCGGCTCACTGGCGCGGCGGAGGATCACCCGGCATCCGTGCGATCCGTAACGCGCCGCGCCTATTCGCTGGAAGACGAGATCGCCACGGTGGCCGAAAGCCTGTCGCTGGCGCGGCTCTCGGAGCAACGCGCTGAGCCGGCCATCTCGATCGAGAGTCCGGTGCCGGATTGGCTGGGCAACCGCGCCGGCGCCGGCATCGGGGCGCGTCCAACGCGGCGCCGCGGGCATGAGGTCGCGACCGATGAAGCGCGTGCCGCCTCGTCGTCTGATACGCCCGCCTCTGCGCCGCCCGCGTCCGTCGCGCCCGCAGCGCCGGTCGAGATCGAGGAGAATCAGCCGTCCGCGGCCGATCGGCTCGCGGAGGCTGCGAGGTCGCCGGCCGACGATGCCACCATCGCGCGGGTGGCCGTGCTCGCCCGCCCGGCGGAACTGTCCGAGACGACGACGCGCGGCCAAGCCGAGTCGGAGCGCGACGCCGTGCATATCGATCATCGCGCGCTGTCGCCGGGTCGGCGTCCGCGGCCTGATCATGGAGCGAGGCGTCCACACCGCTCGCTCCGCCGGCACATGATGGCCGCTGCCGCCGGCTTGGCGGTCGCGGTGGTTGGCGCATCGATCTACTGGCAGCCGGCGGCGAGCCGGATCACGACGTCCTTGCAAACCGTTTTGAACCGACTCCCGGTGTCCTGGAATGCCGCCTCGCCGGCCGCCGCCGAGCCGCGCAAGGTCATCGCGGATCGGATAACGCCTGACGCCAGGGGCGGTGCTGGCGGCGATGCGATCACCACGGGGAGCGCGACCGAGACGATGGTGTCACACGCCGTGCTGTACCAGGAGGATCCGCAGGATCCGCACGGCAAGCGCTATCTCGGGAAAGTCACCTGGCATGTCGAGCCTGCGGCAGGAGCGGTGCCAGCCTCGATCAAAGGCGATGTCGAGATCGACAAGAGGATGACGGCGACGTTGTCGCTGCGTCCAAACAAGGAAGCCGAAATGCCGGCGAGCCACATCATGGAGATCAAGTTCAACTGGCCGGACGACCCGTCTCACGCCGGGGTGGAGACCTTGAAGGGCGTCAGCATGAAGCCCAAGGAAGCGGGTCGCGGGACCCCGTTGACCACCATGACCGCCAAGGTGACGCCGGAGTTCTTCATGATCGCGCTGTCGGCAGGGGATGTCGACATGAAGCGGAACGTGTTGCTGCTCAAGGGCAAGGACTGGATCGACATCCCGATCGTCTACAATGGCGGCAGCCGGGCGGTGCTGGCGATCGAGAAGGGAGCGGACGGTGAGCGCGCGTTCAAGGATGCGTTTGCCGCCTGGGGCCAATGACCCGGCGGCAAGGCCGGCGCACGAAAGGTGTCCGATGATCGGCATCGACGTCGTCGCGCCAGCGCAGGCGCCGGCCACCGATCGGGACGAGCGACCGCTGACCGCCGTGACCTATCCGGTGCCTTGCGAGCAGTGCGGCCGGATCGTGCGGGTGGCGATGAACGCGCTGCGCCCACCCGGCTTCCACCGCCTCGACGAGCAGGTCGCCTGCCCCGAGATCCAGGAGCGCCGCAGCAGGGGCGACGGCGGACTGTTGTTGATGATGTGCGGCCCCTTGAAGCAATCGCTCGCCGCACGATGCGATGCGGCCGAGGTCGAGGCCACCGCTCCCGGTGGCGGACAGGCGGGACGGGTCGTCTGCAGCATTCCCGGCGTCTCGATCGCTCAATACGCCCCGAACGAGGCGCGCAGCCGCGCGGAGATCTGGCAGGCGCACGGCTACGACAGGCTGGCCACGAGGCTTCGCGCGGCCGTGGCGAGGGCGGAGCGCAGGCCGCTGGTCTGGACCCGCACTGCGGCGGCCGGCCTCGGCGCATTGTTGCTCGCTGCCGCCGCTAGCTGGTTCATGCTGGCGCGGGAGCCGGCCGCTCCCCCGCCAACACAGCCGCAAGCCGCCGAGGCCTCCGTGGCCGCGTCGAGCCGCGCAAGCGTCGAGAGTTCGGTGCGCGTCGTCACGGCAGAGGCCATGTCAGCCGCGACCGCCCCCGCCCCGGCGCCGCTGCCGAACGCGCCCTCGGACACTGCAACGCTCTCGCGTTCCACGGAAACCGCGCCGCTCGAGGCGCCCGCCCTGCTCGCGTCGGCAAGCGCTGCGACCGCTCCCGAGACTGCGCCGGCAGCAGAGTCGACCGCGACCCCAGGGCCGGCGGAGGCAGCCGCGATTCGCCTGCCTGACATGGTGACGATTCCAGGAGGGGCATTCGCGATGGGCGGCGTCGAGAGCTCCGAGCTTCCGGTCCACCGCGTCACGATCAAGCCGTTCGCGCTCGGCAAATACCCCGTCACGATTGGCGAGTGGAAGGCGTGCGTGGCTGACGGGGCATGCGCCGACGTGATGAGCGGCCCGGACGACAACCCCGTGACGAATGTCGGCTACGACGACGTCAGGGGCTATCTGGCTTGGCTCTCGCGGGCCGTCGGCAAGCCGTTCCGGCTCCCGACCGAGGCCGAATGGGAATATGCAGCGCGCGGCGGCGCAACGACGGCGTTCTGGTGGGGCGACCGGATGCGCTCCGGCATGGCCAATTGCAACGGATGCAACGAGCCCGGCGCGCCCGCGCAGCTCATGAAGGTCGGAAGCTTTGCGGCCAATCCGTTTGGCCTGTTCGACATGGGCGGGAGCGTCGACCAATGGGTGGCCGACAGCTGGCACAAGAGCTATCAGGGCGCGCCGTCCGATGGCTCGGCATGGATCGACGAGCAGAGCTTCGTCCATGTCATTCGCTCGGGTTCATGGAAGAAGGATGCGAGCTATGCCCGCAGTGGGAGCCGCGACCGCTATGATGGGCGCGTCAGGTATCCGACCCATGGCTTTCGCCTCGCTCTTTCGCTCTGATGCGGCCGCGGTATGCTGAGCCAGGCCAGCGTGCCGTCGACGCCGATGCCGGGCCTGCGCCCGCAAATGTCTCGCGCCACAGCGAACACCAGCGTCGCAGATCCGCAGGACGCCTGGTCTGCCGAGCCTCTTTATTCAAATTCTTATCGGGAATCGTAGGACGAGACCGATCGAAACCTCAAATTTGCCGCGCTACGCCCCATTCATGGACCGGCTACACCGTTCGATATTTGCGATCGATGATCGTCGTTGTTTATGAGTTGGGGATATGTGGAGTGAGAAATCTACGCGTCGCGCGCCGCTACTGGATCGGACGCCCTGGCGACGACGTCGTCTCGCCGCAGTCGCGACGCTCGGGTCCACCGTGTTGGCCTGCACGCTGGTGCTGTTGCCGACTCTCGCATGGGCGCAGGCGAAAACGGCGCCGAAGGACGCCTACCTGTATTTCATCACGCCAACCGACGGCGACACCGTGAAGACCGCGTTCTGGTGCCGGTTCGGACTTCGCAACATGGGCGTGACCCATGCCGGTGACGCCTTTGCCAACACCGGCCATCATCACCTCCTGATCGACGCCGATGAGCCGATCAGCCCGGGCGAGCCGATTCCGCAGGACAGAAAGCACCTGCACTACGGCGCGGGCGAGACCGAGGCCCTGATCGAGCTGCCCCCCGGCAAGCATAACCTGCAGCTCGTCCTGGGCGACGGCATGCACTTCAACTTCGATCCACCGCTGGTATCGAAGAAGATCACGATCACCGTGAGCAGTGCTTCGCAGAGGCACGGGCAGAGCGCCACTCACGCCCACCGGCGGACGCGGCATCTGCACGCGCACACCGCGCGTCAGGCGGCGCAACCGTCGGCCACCGAAGCGCCGCCGTCCGATCCGGCAAAATCGGCGGGAGCCGTCGATTTCATCAAGAGCTTCCTGTCAGGTGCGAAATGAGCCTCCGCCCGCTCCCCGATGGAGCCGGTTCGGCCGGCACATCAGTTCATCGCGACGTGCCGGAGCCTCCAACCGCAGCACTGCATTTGTCCGGCTCGGCTCTATTGATACGACCTCCAGACGCGTGGCTTGCTTCGCCTCGGCGAGCGCCAAGAGCGATCATCAGCATCGGTCCAAGCTCGGAGGCGAGGCGCTGGGAGACCACGCCATTGATCGTCGGGAACAGGTACGACAGGAAATAACCAGCCGCGAATGGAATGAACACCAGAGCCGTGACGGTCCAGCCTGGGATTGCGGCACCACCGACCTTGGCGTCAACGCCCATCCTGCCGAACATGTAGTCCGGCTCAAACTCCCAGAAATCAATAGTTCAGCTTGGAAACTGGCGCTCCCTAAGGAAGCAGGGAAAACCAACAAACTCAAAGAATCAGCACTCCTTTCGGGACGCCATGGCTGCGGTGCCCGTGGCCTCGCCCGACAGATGCTGGTCCGGCGAGTTGGGCTCATTCCCCGTCATGCGATCGCGCGCACCGCATTCGCGATCATCTCCGCCACCGATCCATCGTGGGCGAAGCCGAGGGCCAGCTCGGCGTTGGCATCCAACTCGGGATAGCGGCCGAAGACGTCCTCTATGCCTTGATCGGGATCGAACGTCACGCGCGCGGCGCGCTCCGCGCCGAGCAGCTGCGCCAGGCCGTCCACCACCTCGGCGATCGAGAGACGAAGCGCCGGAAGCTGCAGGGTTCCGCAGACATCGAGCTTCCCGGCGAGGAGGAGATTGTCGACGGCGGCCTTCGCGGACAACCACCAGGCCGTCGCGCCCGGCGACACCGGACAGACATAGCGCTCGCCCGCGGACAGCGCATGCAGCAGCTCGCTCATGAACGCCGATCCGAAGCCGCTCACGGGCCTGGGCCGCGCCACGATGCCGGGCAGCCGCAGTGCGATACCCGACAGATCTCCGCGTCGCGTGTGATCGGCGAGCGCGATCTCCACCATCCGCTTGTGCGCGCCATAGGTGATCGCCGGCCGCGCCTCCGTGCGTGCGCCGACCCGCGCCTCCGCAAGCGCGCCGTAGACGGCGATGCTGCTGGCATAGACCACGCGCGGCCGATGTCGGCTCTCCGCCAGCAGCTGGAAGAGATCCAGCGACGCATCGAGATTGACGCGGCGGCCGAGCGCGGGCGCGGCCTCGGCGCGGCCGCCGGGAATGCTGGCGAGGTGGAACACGAGGTGGAACGGCGCGGCGCCGAGTTGCTCGAGCACGGCGGGATCGTCGAGGCCGCCTCGGATCCAGGACAGACGCGCACCGGACAATCCCGCTGGCGCCTCGGCGAGATCGAGTGCGGTGATTTCAGCACCGTCCATGTCGATCAGCAACCGATGCAGCAGCGCACGGCCGATGAAGCCCGCGGCCCCCGTGACAAGAATACGCATGGTTCAATCCGGCCGATCGGCGCCCGCCGCACGAACCACGCGCTGCGCGACACGCCCGAACGGACCCGGCCGGCCATCGGCGAAGCAGGCCTGCATGGTCACCCCCTCACCGAAGCGCAGGAACGAGGTCCGCGCCGCGCCGTGTTCGATCATCTCGATCGCCCGGACCTCGGCAAGGCAGCTCGATCCGGCGGCGCGATCGGCGTTCGAGACCGTGCCCGAGCCGATGATCGTGCCGGCCGTCAACCGCCGCGTCCGCGCCGCATGGGCGATCAGCTGCGGGAACGAGAACGCCATCTCGCGGCCCGAGGCTGCGCCGATCCGCTCGCCATTGCGCCGGACATGCAGGGCCATGTCGAGCCGGCCATCGCGCCAGGCATCGCCGACCTCGTCCGGCGTCACCGCAAACGGCGCGAAGCTGGTCGAGGGCTTCGCCTGCAGGAAGCCGAAGCCGGTGCGAACCTCGCGCGCGCCGACCGCGCGCAGGCTCCAGTCGTTGATCTGCACCAGCAGCCGGATTCGTTGCGCAGCCTCTTCGGCAGAAGCAGCCATCGGCACGTCGTCGACGATGACGCCGAACTCGCCCTCGAAGTCGATGCCATCAGCTTCTGTCACGAAGGGAACATCGTCCTGCGGCCCGAGGAAGTCGTCGCTGGCGCCCTGGTACATCACCGGGACGGTGTCGAAGTCGGGGATCGGCGGCTTGTTGAAGGCGATGTCCATCAGCCGTCCGTGATTCAGGAAGGCCGAGCCATCCAGCCATTGCGGCGCGCGCGGCAGCGGTGCGAGGCATCGCGCGGGATCGAACGCCGTCACATCGGCAGCCGATCCATCCTCGAGACTTTCAGCGAGCCGGCGCAACGCCGGCTCGACCAGCTGCCAGTTCCCCAGCGCCGTCAGCAGATCCGGCGCGATGGCGCTCGCATCGAGCACGCGCGCATGATCCCCGGAGACGATGACCAGGCCGCCGTCGGGGCTGCCGTTCCGATAGGTCGCGAGTCTCATCAGCTGGCCTTGGTCGGGTTGGCTTCGGGACCGAACTTGCCGTCGACCAGGATGAACAGCATCCGGCACGGCTTGTCGCTGCGGTTGGCCCAGGCGTGGTTGGTGCCGCGCTGGATCACCACGTCGCCGACCTTGAGGTCAGCGTTGCCCTTGTCGAGCACCAGCGTGATCTCACCGGAGATGACGATGCCATAGTCGATCGTCTCGGTGCGGTGCATCAGCGGATGCGGCGATTCCGTCGTCACGGTCGAGGCGTGGGGGTCGCCGATCTGGCTGAACGCGGCATTCATGCGCGCCGCGCCGTTGCGGAGAAAGTCCTCGGTATCCGGCGGAATGTCGACGAAGCGGATGCGGCTGCCATGCGTTGGCGGCGGCAGCCGCAGCGGCCCGATCGTCGGATCGGGACCGTTGTCGATCAGCGCCGGCGTTGCCTGCGTGCTCCAGACCTCGTGGAAGAAGGTGCCGGGGATCGCCGCCAGCTCGGTGACGGTTGGCAAGGCGCCGTCGGACGAGATCACGGCGGCGCCCTGCGCGTCATGGCCGGTGACGACGCGGCGGATCTGCGGAAGGGTCATGCTGGAGGCCTCCTGGTCAGGCGATTTCGAGAGAGGCGGCGGACGCCGCGCCGCGCGCAGCGAACACGCGCGAGAACATCACGACGGCGACGGATGAGATGATGACGGCGCCGAGCCCGAGCGCAGGATAGCCGAACAGCTGCACCAAGGTGCCGCCGAGAATGGGGCCGATCGCAGCGCCGATCATCAGCATCGCCGGCGTGCCGGCCAACGCCCGCGCGGTCGGGTCGAGACGCGACAGCAGCCCGAACGCAAAGGTGTGGGTGAAGATCATTACCGCGGCAAAGATCGCGGTCGGGACCGCATAGGCGACGAAGCCGGAGCCGAAGGTGATCGTCACGGCGATCAGCGCCTGGCAGACCGGGCCCGCCAGCAGCACGTGTCTCGCCGGTAGCCGCCGCTCCATTATGGCGGCGAGCGGCGCCGGCAGCAGGTTGACGAAGCCGAGCGCGATCAGCACGCCCGTCACCGCGTCAGCTTCGAAGCCGCGGTCAGCGCCGATCCGCTCGATGAAGCTGAACAGCATCGCCTGGGTCAGCGCCATGCAGCTGATGCCGGCAATGCCGAACCAGACGGCGCGCGGCAGATGGCTGACCTCCGCGATCAGATCCTCGTCACTGCGCACCACGCCCTTCGGAAATGACAGCGCCGCCGCCAGCGCCGCGACCGCCATCACGCCGGCAAACACGACGAACAAGGCCTGGCCGCCGAAGCTCGCCACGAGATTGGGCGTCATGCCGAGAAACAGAATGGCAAACACACCGAGCGCCATTCCGACGATGGCGAACAGGCGGTGCGGGTTGGCGCTGCGTGCGATGGTGCCGTGAGTGAAGCTCAGCCCGCAGGCCGCTGTTGCGCCGCCCAGCGCGTGCAGCATCGCGAGCAGCGCAAACTCCGACGTTCGGCTCGCGGCCAGGAACACCAGCGCGGCCACGGCGTATCCCGCAACCGCCGCCAGGCGGGCGTTCATCCGGTTGAAGCGAGGTGCGAAGAACAGGCTGCTGAGCACGGCGCCCAGCAGGAACAGCGTGGCCAGCAGTCCCGCCTGCTGCGGGCTGAACCTGTAGCGCTCGATCAGCGCGCCCACCCAGACCGGCAGCGCGACGAGATCGACCATCCCGGCGCAATGCGCGACCATCAGCGCGATGCGTCCGCGCCACGTCTCCGTCGTCACCGTCATGGCTTCCTCCCCGTTGATGATGTTGTTCGTTGATGTTGTTGGCTCAGATCGGCTGCGTCAGCCCGACGATCGACTCGCGCATGATCCTGGCGTGCTCCGCCTTGTCGCCGTTCTCCATTTCGATGCGGCAGAGCTGCGCGGAGTTCTCGATCACCATGCGGCAGCGCTCCCAGCGGCGCGCATGGAAGCGGTCGAACGCCTCCTGCAGGGTCGTCGCGCGAGCCAGCTCCTCGGCCAGCACGATGCCGCTCTCGATGCCGATGCCCGCGCCGGAGGCGAGGTGAGGCGTGGTCGCGGCCACGGTGTCGCCGATCAGGATGACGCGGCCGCGATTCCACGGCGCCGGCACCAGCAGGTTGGCGAGCGGCCGATAGTCGATGGCGGCGTCGGGAGCGAACAGATGCGCCCGCAGTGCCACCAGCACGGGATCGCTGAACGGCGCCAGCAGGTCCGCGACCAGTTGCGGCCAGGACGCGCGCTCGGCCTGGAGCTTTTCCGGCCGCGCCTCCGTCACGAACATATACATGTGGCTCGGCGACACCGGGTTGACGCCCGCCTTGACCGCACCACCCAGCCACATCCGCGGACGCACGATGTCGGCCGGCCGCGGCAGCACGGCGCGCCAGACCACCTGGCCGATGTATTGCGGCGGCTTGACCTCGGGAAACAGCAGCGCCCGCGTCTTCGAATGCACGCCATCGGCAGCCACCACGAGATCATAACGGCCCGTCGTGCCATCGGTGAAGGCGACCTCGACATCGCCGTCGTGCTGCGTGATCCGCGTGTAGGTGCAGCCGACACGCACGTGAACGCCAGCGGCGCGCGTCGCATCGGCGAGGATGCGCCCGAGTTCGGGCCGCATGATTCCGCCGCCGCCGGGCACATCCGATCCTACGGCCTTCGGTGTCGGGATCTCGCCGATCCGATGCCCCGATGGCGCGAACAGGTCGACACCGTCAGCCGTGTAGCCGCGCCGCGCGAATTCCGCGAACACGCCGATCGTCTCGAGCGCGCGCAAGGTCGGTCCGCTGACCGTGATGCCGGCGCCCTCCGGCCGCCAGTTCGGATCGACCTCGACGAGATCGATGTTGATGCCCGCCTTGCGCATCTGGATCGACGCGGCCATACCGGAAAAGCCGCCTCCGATCGTCAGCACCCTGCTCACCACTGCCATGGTGCTTCCCCCTCTGCAGTCCGCCCTTGCGGGCATGTTATGACTTTACGAACAACTCGCCGTCGATGACGACGAGCTCGAGACGGCTCAACCGCTCGCCGCGGCACGGCCCCTGCACGCACAGCCCGGTGTCGGGCATGAACTCGGCGCCGTGCGCGTGACAGACGATACGCGTGCCGTCGGCGTTGAGATACGCATCCCTGCGCCAGGCCATCGGCGCACCGCCGATATGCGGACAGGCGTTGCGCCAGCCATGCAGCTGTCCGTGCCGGCGCACGACGAACAGGCTGTCCTGCCCCTCATCATCGGGATCGAAGCCGCGCGACTGCGCCTCGCCGATCTCATCGGCGCGGCACAGCCGGATCCATCGCGCCTCGGCCTCACGCGTAGTCGCCATTCTCGGGGATTCCGGGGCCGGGGTACCATTTCTTGCGCATCTTCATCAGGAAGGTCTGCGAATTGTCGGCGGATGCCGTCGCCTCGCGCGGCTGCCAGCTCGCATCGTGCTGGTCCATGTCGGCATCCATCTCGATGTGGCAGCCGAACGGGCTATTGAAGTACCAGAACCAGTTCGAGCCCAGGATGTGACGGCCGGGGCCCCAGAACGCCTGATAGCCCTTCTCGACGAAGCGATAGCCGTTGGTGATCATTTCCGAAGGACCACCGAAATGGAACGTGAAGTGCTCCACGCCGTGCATGTGCGGCGGCGCGCCGATCAGGAAATGGGTGTGATGGTCGAGCGAGCCGCCCGGCTGCAGGAACGGCCCGGTGCCGGTGAAGCGATCGGTGCAGCGGAAGCCGAGCCGGTTGACGTAGAACGCCTCGGCCTTCACCACGTCGGGCACGAAATAGACCACATGCGACAGCGAGCGCGGACGGATCACGCTGCCCGGCGGCGGCACGCCGAGGCTGTTGATCGGCCGGAACACCACGCCGCCCGGCGCATTCGAAATCTCGCTGGCCAGCATGAACGGCCGCCGTGCCGTCAGTTGAAAGCCGATCACGAAGTCGGAATCGTCGGTCGACTCGATCGAGCCATCGGGCAGCCGCCGGACCTCGCGGTCGCGCCGCAGCTCGGCGGTGATCGCCCCCAGCGTCGCCTCGTCGGCGACGCCCATCACCGTCTTGCGCAGACGGCAGCCCGGCACGGGCGCCGGCGGCAGAGCCGGATCATCCTGCCGTGCGATCACCACGGCGGTGCCGTCGATCGCCTCGAAGCGGCCGCCGCGATCGGAGACGTCGACGGGCGTCAGCCCGTAATCGACCAGGAAGCGCGCCGCGCCCCTCACGTCGTCGACACCGAATATCAGGCTCTCCAGACCGACAATTTTCATAACTTTCCTCTCCACCTGCTGCTTCAGGCGATGTGTCCGTTCAATGTCTCTGCGACCCAGTCCGCGATGTAGTGGCCGGCATTGATGCTGTTGTCGAAGCTCGCATGCTGGGCGCCGCCTTCACGCGCGGTGAAGACCTTCAGCTCGCGCTTGGGCGAATTCACCAGTTGCTCATAGGTCCGCTCGGCCCAATGCAGCGGAATCTGCGAGTCCTTTTCGCCATGCGTCACCAGGAACGGCACCTTGATGCGGTCGAGAATGCCGTCGAGGTGAACCTGCTCGGCAATCCGCATGAAGTCGTCCTGATCTCTCGCACCCCACACCCAGCGCACATGCGCCCAGTAATGCGGGACCGGGAAATCACCTTCCTTCTGCAGGCGCCTCTTCTGCACGTCGCGCCAATCGTGATTGGCACCCCAGGCGACGCCGCAGGCAAAGCGCGGCTCGAAAGCCACCGCGCGCGGACAGTAGTAGCCACCGAGCGAGACGCCCTCGAGACCGATCCGCTTCGGGTCGACGTCGCTGCGGGTCTCCAGCCAGTCGACGACCCGGGACGCCCAATGCTCGCTGTCATGGCGCGCGGTGAGACCCTGCAGCCGGAGCGCCTCGCCCGATCCGGGCTGGTCGATCACGAGCGACGACACGCCCCGTCGGGCGAGCCAGGCGGGCAAGCCGACGCGGTATTTCATCTCCTTGGTCGAATCCAGGCCGTTGACCTGCACCAGCAGCGGCGCCGGCCCGTCGCGCCCTTCCGCGCGGACCATGAGACCGGCAATGTGGGAGCCTTCATAGGGAATCTCGACGCGCTCGCAGTTCTCCCGCGCCAGTGCAATGCCCTTGGCGAAGACGTCGAGACATCTGCGGTACAGCGCCAGCCGCCCCGGCGCCTCGTGCGCCTGCAGACGCTCGCAGGTGATCAAATAGCTCGCTGCGCGGCCATATTTCTCGCCGGCCGACAGCAGCCGCCCTTTCGCCTCGTCCTCGGACGCGAGCGCACAGAGCTTGTCTGCCATCCGCGCCCAGGTCTCGCGGAAGGCCTGGGTACCGTTGGCATCGGGCTGCCGGGCCGCCTCCTGCAGCGGCGCGCACATCTCTTCGATCTCGCCGATCCGCGCGCCCATCTCGATCGCGAGATCGACCGAGAGATTCCAGACATAGTTGGTCGGAAAATACTTGAACATGAATGCACTCGCGACGCGCGGCCCGGCCACGCGTCTTCCTCGACGTTCTTCCCGAGGTCTGGCATAGCCCCGTTTGACCATTTCGAAAAATTGATTAACAAGATTGATCGCATTGATCTCTTGAATACCTCGAGCGAGGCCGCCGATGCGCTTCAACAACAAGTTCGACCTCAATCTCCTGGTCGCGCTCGACCATCTGCTGCACCTGCGCAGCGTCAGCGGCGCCGCCGCGCGCATGAACATGACGCAGTCCGCGATGAGCAATGCCTTGCTGCGTCTGCGAACCTATTTCGATGACGAACTGCTGGTGAAGATCGGCCGCAAAATGGAGCTGACGCCGCGAGCGGAGACGCTGAAGGACTCGATCAGGGACCTTCTGGTGCGGGTCGACTGGGCCATCGCCTCGTCTGCCGAGTTCGATCCCGCGCAGTCCGACCGCTGCTTCAAGATCCTGGCGTCGGACTACACGCTGGTGACGCTGATCCCGCGGCTGCTGGCGCGCAGCGAGGCCCTTGCGCCCGGTATCCGCTTCGACTTCCTGCAGCAGGTGCAGCGGCCAGAGCGCGCGCTCGAGCGCGGCGACGTCGACCTGCTGATCATCCCGGAGGAATTCAGCTCCAAGCTGCACCCGTCCGAGGTGATCTTCGAGGACGACTTCTGCGTCATCGCGTGGAGCAAGGGAAAGTATGGCAAGGGCAAGCTGTCACGGCAGGATTTCGCCAAGTCGTCCCACGTCGTGATGCGGCCGGCGATCGCGGCACAATCGCTCGAAACCTATTATCTGGAGCAGCGCAACACGAGCCGCAGCGAGGACGTTTCGGTCTACGCGTTCACCGCCATTCCGCATCTCGTTGCCGGGACGAACCGCCTTGCCACCGTGCACCGGCGGCTCGCCATCGCCGCCCAGCGCAGCCTTCCCATCCGCATCATCGAACTGCCGATCGCGCTGCCGGCGCTGCGGCAGCGCGTGCAATGGCATCGCTACCGCTCCAACGATGCCGGCCTGCTGTGGCTGCGCACTCTGATCCGCGAGGTCGTCGCCGAGCTGCCCAGACCACCGTCGACCGGCACTGGCGATGGCGAACGGCCGGCGCGAGACGCCGGCCGCCTTCGTTGAGGAGCGATCAATCCAGCTTGCGCGAGTCAGCGCTTGATCGGTCCGGCTCCGGGCGGCGGCGCGGGCACCCAGATCGGGAATGCCAGATTGGCCCAGACCGTATCGCCGCGGCTGCCGTTCTCGACGTAGAATGTATGCTGGTAGTTTACGTTGATCTGGAAGGGGCCCGCATTATAGGTCAGCGACGGGCCTGCATTGATCGAGCGCAACCGGTTGCCGTCCTGCACCCCGGCGAAATTGAATGCCTTGACGCCGTTGATCTTGTCGTCCTGATACTGATGCGTATAGCCACCGACGACGCCGAGCTTCCAGGCGCCGATATTATAGCCCGCGTTGAAGTCGACCACCAGCGCATCACCGCTGCGGTACTGCTGGGTCAGCTGCGTGAAGGCGTTGACCGAATCGGTATTGGTGCCGTTGAGCAGCAGACGTGGCGAGACGGCGAATTCGAAGCCCTTCGGATCGGCATAGCGATAGGCGAGGACGGGCGAGATGGTGGTGTAGTTCGTGCCGACGTTGAGGGGCTGCCGCGCCGAATAGGTGCCGGTGTTGGGCATGATGTCCAGGCCGACCGTGAAGGTCTGCACGGGCGACAGCGCCCAGCTCAGAATGATCGGCGAGAAGGTCAGATTGGCAAGGCCGTTGGCCTGGAACGATCCGCCGGGATTGGTGCTTTCGAGATGGACGAAGGGCACCACGAGCTGCGAATAGACATGGGCGCCGAAAAAGTCGCCGGGATAACTGGCGAGAAACCGCATCGTCTCCGACACGGCGGAGAGCTTGAAGTCGATCGGCAGCTTTTTGCCCTGCCCGTCATACAGGCCGTTGGCGCTGGTGTAGCTGGTCTGGCTGATCGCAAACAGGCCCGGGATCGGCGGAAACGACGCAATGAACACGCCGGGCGAGCCCGCCGGATAGTTGGTGGCCGCGTTCTCGGCGGCCCACGCACCCTGGATCATCCCGGCCAACATCAACGCTGCGGAAGCGGACCGCTGCAGTCCTCTTGTCATGAATCCCCCCTTGGTGGCGCGTTTTCTACGAAACGAGCTTGCCCCCGACCGACCTCACGGCGACGCGCCCGCGCCCGACCGATCGCGTCATTGATGAGCGATCCCAGATCATTCGTAAAATTGATCGTTTTGATCCGAGCTATTCACAGTCTCGATGTGCCGGCCTCACGGGCGTCGATTGATGTCGCGCTCCTTGGTTCGAGCAGAGTGAGCAACCACGGGCACGTCACCGACGACATAATCGATCTCACCCACCGTGTTGAAGATTGCCCGTACGAGGCCTGCAGTTCAGGCCTTGGATCAAACACAACCACAGATTGTTGGCGGCAGGCGCATAGGGCTCGAACCTAGGACCCGCTGATTAAGAGGCATATGACTTGCCAGTAACTTCCATGGTCATTCCACCAATGACGATTCCATGACGTCGGGCCACGCTGCTGGATGAGAGGCCGCATGGCGGATTCAAAATCAGTTTGATGATGCAACGATATCAAAGCCATTTTGGCAAATCGTCGAGACGAACTGCCGCAATATCAATCGGTTGTTTGCCTTCTCAATGAACGCGTCGTATCCCGACGCGCGGCGCGATCGGTTCAGCAGGCCGGCTGTTCGCGTTGATGGCGAAAAAACGCTGCGCTTGCAGACCGCTTTTCAAGTGCTGGCTGGATCAGTCTTCTCATCGTCAATCAATACGTGTATTCGCTGACACTCTCGTCTCCTACCCAGGACGTCGGGGCCGCCGGCTTCTGGCCGTTCATTATCGTTCGGTCGCGTTTGATGGCAGCGAGAGCCGCCCAGCAGAGGAATCGGTGAATGGGTTTCGCCACAGCTTTCTTGATGTCTGCGGCCGATTACCAGAGTCGTACGGCAGACATTCGACGCACCGCTCCGACCAGATTGCCATTCAATCTGCAAAAAACCATTCCAAGGAAACCAGAACGGTTGCATTCCTATACCGTCACTGCTAATCATCCGCAGAGGTTGTAGGGCATGTCGAAGAAGCGACTCTCCAATTTTTTTGTGCACGACCGCGCGGGCGAGACGAGGAATTTCTGAACGGAACGTCGGGAGGAGGTGCGCTGGTTGAATGTGTGGCGACTCGCGAACTTCTAAGGTGACTGTCCGGACGAGAGATATCCGTCAGCTATCGGCAGTATCCTGACTACTTTGCGTTCGAGACAGAAGGCAATGTTTGAGATCCCTCAGGCCTATGGCGAAGCTATCGCTGATGCTACTAGCATCGACAGCCTACTCGAGCTGCTTCTAGCCTCCACTGAGCGCTTCGGAGTGACCGGCGTCTTTATCGCTGACCTGCCGAGCCGAATGGAAATCCTCGAGCCTCATATCCAGCTACGTGGCTGGAATGATGCCTGGATCAGATATTATAATGAGAGAAATTATGTCCATATAGACCCGATTGCCCAACTGCTTCGGGAAAGAGCGACGCCGTACGTCTGGAGCGAGGAGTGTGCGGTTCAGCCGCTCACCGCAAAACAACGAAAGCTCATGGACGAAGCAAGGGACGCAGGACTGATTGACGGCTTCACGGTCCCCATCCACGGTCCGCAAATGCGCACAACCTGCGTATCGTTTGCGACGGGCGCCAAGCCGCTGCAGCGAAGCGATCGGCACAATCTTCATTTCATGGCGTTACTCAGTCATCAGCGTGTCGACCAAATGATACACGCGAAAAGACCTGCAACGGCGAAAGAGGAGCGAGCGTGCGTGCTCGCGCCGCGCGAACTGGAATGCCTACATTGGGCGATGCACGGCCTGAAATCCAAGGAAATCGCCTTTGAGGCTCGTCTTTCCAAGCGAACCGTCGATCAATATCTTCGCAACGCGATGTCGAAGCTTCGCGCCGGCAGCCGAACAGAGGCCGTCCGCATCGCGATATTGAACGGTTCGCTAAAGCCGGTATGAAGTAAATACTGTACTAGAACGGCATCGCCAATACTTCTGCAAAATGATCGGTTGGTCTCCCTACCCGAGGAGACCATGATGATATTTGCGTTCTACGAGGATTCAAAACTGGCGACCCCCGGCCTTATGGATGAAATCTACGATCTTAGATATAGGATCTTCGTGGAAGCGCTTGCGTGGTCAAGCCTTGTCAAGCCGGACCGGCGCGATCGGGACCAGTTTGATGGTGATGATGCGCTGCATGTAGTTGATATCCACGACGGACGGGTGATGGCGTACTCGCGGCTTCTTCCGACGACCAGGCCGCATCTCCTGTCGCACGTGTATCCGGAGCTGGTGCGGGGGCGATCATATCCGAAGGCGCCGGACATCTTCGAATGGACCCGTCTTTGCGCCAGGTCCGAGATCGGAGACGGTGACGTTCTAGCCTCGCGTCGACTGATGGTCGCCATAGCAGAGATCTGTCAGTACCTCGGCATCACGGGTCTTATCGCGCAATCCAAGCCGGGTTGGGTACGGCGGCTGAACCGGCTTGGATGGAATGCGCAACCACTCGCCGATCCCGTGGTCTTTGATGGGCGACCGACCCTTGCGTTGGAGGCGAGAGTCTCTGACCGTACGGTATCTACATCGCGCAAATGCTTGGGAATCGACACTGACATCTTAGACCAACCATCCCTCCGAGACCTCGCCGCTTCCAAAGCAAAACGTCACATCTGCGCAGGAGCGCTGCGCAGGACCGGGGTACTTCAAGCGCAACGAGAGATTGTACCCGAGCCGTTAGATCTATGCTCCTTGCAGGTGGACGGCGCCAACCGCACCTACAGCGCGGCAATGCCGGTGACCTAACCAGACCTGTCATTCCGGGCCCAAGTTGCCTTCTGGCTGTTGGCTACAGCGAGCCGCCCGCAAGCACCTGCAGGCGGTAAGCCCCGTCCAAGGACGAGAGCTCGGCAGTTCGAGTGCCGATCAGCAGTTTGCGGTCCGCCGCGCCAAGAGCGTGCCGAGCCAGGACCGTGCCGAGCCAGCGTTCGCTGAGAGCTGTGCGATCGACGATCGTCACCGCGGAATGACTGGGTGCATTTGCCGATACTTCGCTCTCGGGCGGCAGGAAGCGCGCGGGCTGACTGCGATTGTCGCACCGGACGGCAAGCCGGGCGCGATCGTCTCGGACAAAGTACCGAGCTCACCCGCAGCGTCATGATGAACCGGATGCAGAGATCCGCGACGAGTTCTTGAACGAAACGCTGTTCTTCGACCTTGCGGTTCGGCTCGCTGACAACAACAACCTGCAACCGCATTCATCCAGCACAGCAATTCGCCCAGCCGCTATTGCGGAACGCACATCAAGAGCCGCATTGCCAACCGGCGACCCACCTCGCGGGATACGACCTCTCACGCCGACTTTCGACAGAAGTATACCCCCGTGAGAACCAATCCAACTGCAGCAAAAATGCTCATCGAAAGCTGCTCTCCCAGAAAGATCACGGCTATCAAGAGTGATACGATCGGCTGTCCGAACTGCAGAGGCGCAATCGCCGAGACGCCTCCCTTGTCCAAAGCCCAAAACCATGCGGCGAATCCGATCAAGGTGCAAAAGACCGCAAGAAAGAACAGGGCCCCTCCTCCTACGACCGTCACCCCGGAGATCGCCTCCAAGACAGAGGGCAACAGCGGCGTCACAAGAGCAGCACCGAAGATGATCGACCATGCCGTCGCTCCGAACAGGCCAATTCGCGCAGATGCGCGAGCGCCTGCCACATATCCAATGCTGACCGTAATGGTGCCGATGAGAACGATGACGTCGCCCACCATTGTTCCACTGCCGAAGACATCGCCGTTCGAACGAGCGCCGATCAGAAACGTCTCACCACACAATGCCATCGCACTTCCGATCAGCCAAAGAGTGCGGGGAAATGTCCGGGACAGCACATGCTGGATGATGGATGTAAACACCGGAGCGCAAGCCAAGATGAGAGCCGCGTGCGAAGTCGACGTTCGCGAGAAGCCCAGACCCTGCAGAAAGAACGAGCCACCGAACCCGATCACACCGTTGATCGCAACGGCGATCCAACCTCCCCTATCGGTCGGAAGCGGCGGCCGAAGCAGGAGAACCATTGGTAGGAGGAACATCGCGGCCAGGAGAAGTCTGGACGGCCCGATCAACGATGAGGGCATGTCATGGGCGACCAGTACCGTCGCGGCCGGAGTCGTTCCCCAAAACATGACTGCGATCAGCCCCGAAACATAGGGACCGGATCGACTGGATCCTGACTCAACCGGCGGCAACGGCGCGCCCGAGGAATCGGCTTCCGTATCACCCGATTTGACCAAAGATGCTTCCTCGACCGCCATGTGACTGCCTGTCAGCCCTACGGAATAAATCTCATGAGAGTCGCGCCTTCACGCTGCAAGGCCAACTCATCGCCAGCCAGCGTGATCGACTCGCCTTCGTTCCAAAGCGGCGTCAGGTTTCCGTAAAAGCGCGAGAAGATATGGCCAGATTGGCCGGTCGCAGTCATGAAGCGGGACCGATCCGGATCGCCGAGATCATATAGGGCTCTAAATGTCGGAACGTGTTTCCGCTCGAACGGGCGATCATGGTGCGGCTGCAGAGCACCTCCGCTGTTGAGCGTATACAGGTCCCCGCCACTTCCGACGCCAAGCTCGCTCAATGACCTGAAGATCGGTATCCGCGAGTAGAAGACGTGCGAAAGCGTCGAGATGTGCTCGTCTCCCCACCGCCATTTCGTCAGGTCAGATCCGCGGCGCCTCGAGAGCAGCGCCATAGCTTCTTCGAGAGCCCGCGTCAGACATGCACGACATTCCAGATCCGTCTCTTCGCCCGAAGCGCACCATTTGGGATGCTCCAGGATAAGCTTCCTGAGGAGCGAAGCCGCACATGGCCCGACATACTCAAGCTTCACCTTCGCCTTGTCATCGATCAGCATTCGTCGGAGCGCCTGCATCCACCCGTTGAAAATGAGCGGTTCTGCCCAGTCCTTGTGCATCGTGCCGTCCCACTTCGAGAGCAGCGCGAGGGCTTGCCGTCCCAGTGGACTGGACGGGGTTGCTCGAAGCAAAATCGGCAGAAGATCCTGAGCGGCGAGAGATAGAATGTCGGCCTGCATTTCGGCAGATGTTTCCAGCGAGTGCAATCTGATGTTGTCGAAAAACTGTTGGACTCTTTGCGTCCGATACGGCTCTTCCCAATCGCATCCCATAAAGACATCGTGCCCACACCAGGCCGGTCGACCATTCGCATTATGGATATAGCCACAGGCCGGATTGAACGAGTGCGGCATCTGCTCGAACGGAACGTAGCCTGACCAGTCTGCATCACCTGTTGATCCCGCCGCGGGATGAAGGCCATATTCCGACTTGCGCACTGGGACCCGCCCGAGACTCATGACTCCGATATTGCCGGCGACGTCGGCGTAGAACATATTCTGCGCAGGCGTTTCGTACAGCCGCAGACTATCCTTGAATTCCTCCCAATTCCGCGCCCGATTGAGCTTCAGAAACGCCTCGGCAGTGCGGTCACAATCTCCGAGCCCGCTGAAGGATAGCGCGATGACGCCATCGCTGCCCGCCAGCGCGGCAAGACGCGGGACAGCATCGGATAGCACCGGGCCATGCCGCGACTTGCGGATGGCGAATTTGACGTCGGGCCGACCTCGGACTCGAATCGTCTCTTCATGCCTGTCAAATGCGTGAGAGCCAGCCTGCGCAAGATATTTGGTCGGATCCGACGGATCCAGAGTTTCCACGAACAGATCCTGAACGTCGGACATCGCCGCCGTGGTTCCCCAGGCGATGCTCTCGTTCTGTCCAAGCAGGATCATCGGTACGCCTGGTACTCCGGCTCCCTTCACCCATCCTCCGGGGGTGACGATCCGGCATAAAAACCAGAGCACCGGCGACGACACGTCAAGATGCGGATCGTTCGCGAGGAGCGGATGGCCGCTCGTGGTACGCTCGCCGGCGACGACCCAAGCATTTGAAGCGCCATTGGCCAATCCGAGCAACGCTCCCATCTTGTCTGAAAAGTCGGATTGTCCGCGCGAGCCACCAGACCCACCCGATACCAATGGTCCGGTCTTGCCCCGCATGGGATCCGGATAAAACGGGCCGGCATCGACCGTTCCGATTCTGCTGGTCAACTCGGCTCGATTCAGCTCGGCGAGATAGTTCCGGCTCATTTGCCAAGCCATGAGCTTGCCCCACACGACTGAATCAATGGGAGACCATGGCTCCGGCCGGATTCTCAACCAGACCATCTCAAACGGCAGTTTGCTTCGGTGGGTCGACAAGAATGCATTGACGCCGTCCGCATAGGCCGAAAGCGTGGATTGAGTTTCCGGCGCAAGCGCGGCAAAGCTGGTCTTGGCCAGTTGGTAGAGACCTAGAACACGAATGATTTTGTCTGTGTCGACGAAATCCGCCCCGAAGATTTCGGAAAGTCGCCCCTGTCCAGCACGTCGGTGAATTTCCATCTGAAACAGGCGCTCGCTTGCGTGCAGGTAACCCAGGCACCGCGCGGCATCCTGAAAATTCTCCGAGAAGATATGGGGAACGCCATGCTTGTCGTGATAGATCCTGACCTCGTTCTTCAACCCGGCAAGCCTGCGTTCACCCGATCGCCTTGGCATCGCGCGCACGAAGATCGTCGCAACCAGCGCCAGCCCGAAAAGAAAACACGGCCCAACAACGCATAGCGTCCCTGTCACCACCGCGGCCGTGAAAGCAGGCATCGAAAATGAGTTGTTCAGCACGAACATCAGTCCGAGACGGCCGCCAAGCGCCGCGTCGCCTCCGCGTTCTTCTCTGACGGGGCGATATCGAGGCGAAGGCTCGGATCTCCCATCAGCAGGATCGGCTCATCGCCCAGGCACTCCTCGCGGACCAATCGGACTGATTGTCCGATCGCATAGCCAACCTTGAGAAATTCTGAAATGGCCGCTACGGCAGCTCGGCATATCCTGGCGGGCACGATGAGCAAATGATACGGGCCAATCGCGACGACGGTCATTTCTGGTCCACCGGCGAGGCTCCACAAACCTGGGCCGAGCCCACGACCGCACGCGCCTGTCGGCGCCTCGTACGACACAAGACCCACCGGATGGACCGCGATCGCCACTTGTGTTGGTCCAATGAAGTTCAGATACGAGCCGAGCAACGTCGACGAGAGAGCCGGCAGGTCCGCGGCGGTCAGGAGCCCGATAGCGCATCGGCGTTCCGCTGCCGATAAAACCGCCTTCGACAGTGCCCGATCAGCCGGTCCGATAATGGCAGTCACGCTCGATACGGACGGTGGGCAGAGAGAGGGCAGTTCCCCCCAATCGTTCAACTCGACCAGACGCTTGCAGGTCAGGACAGCGTATAATCGCGCCAAGACCAACGCCTCCGAGTCGACAAGAACCGCCACCAGGGTCTTGGACGAAAACCGAGCATTCAGATGCGCGAACCGACTGCCCGCGGTGATGGTCGTGCGATCCGGGCAGGCAGGGCGAGTGGGAGATGCTGTTGAAGTTGCCGAAAAGAATTCATCGTCATCTGACCGCACCTCGACTGTCCTCAGATGACGCGTAAACGCCTCATCGTGCGGCAGGTCGATCACCCGGTCGGGACGAGCCAGATACGGCAGATGCCCAGGGATCAGATCCTTTTCGAGAAGGGTCTCGAAAGTCGCCCCGAATGCCGACGCGGTGTCACACCGATGAAACACGGTGTCGAACACCCATGTCAGATCGCTCTCGGTCCACGGTTCAAAATGAGCCGCCGCGCGTTCTGAAAGACTCTCCTCCGCCGCTGCATTGACACCAATGTCGTAGCGCATCGGTGTCCAGTCGCAGACAAATCCTGGCTTCTTGAACTTTCCTCCGATGGGAACGCACCCCATCGCCTGATACATCATCAGATTTGCGTCGGACGAATCCGCCCTGATTGACCTGATCCCATTTCGCTTCATGAGCAGAATAATGGCTCCGAACAACAGCCGCAGATGCGCTTTCCGGCGGTATTGCGCCGCGAGGCATAGGTAGCTGACATAGTACTCCTGCCAATCTCGGATGTAGGCAAGACGAACAGCACCTATCAAACGGTTGCCCGCAAGCAAAACGACATTCTTCGAATACCAACCGAAAATGACGTCGTGATAGGATCGCTCCTGAATCCCAAGCTCATCACAGAACACCTCGCCCCGCAGAGACCTAAGCGCGGCAAAATCGTCGGGGCGTCCGAAGCGCAGCTTGATATCATTCGTGACGTCGGCCTCGTCCGTCATGACGGAACCCCTGTCGGAAACACCTTGTCGATGTCGACGGAGCCATATTTCTTGTCCGCTACCGCGTCACCGCCGCAGCTTCCGCGCCGCATATCAACCCATGGAAGTGTTGGAAGTTCGCCCCCGCTTCGCTCTACGTAGCCGTAGTGCTTGTAAGACGTGTAGACGCGAAGAAAGTAGATCCAGAATGACGGAACGTTACAAATGAATTTGAACAGACCTATGCGCCGGATCTGCTCGAGTGGAGGTCTCTGGACCTTGAGCAGCATCTTCCCATAGAGATGGCAGAACTCCTTGATATCGAGCCTTGTGGGGAGCACGGCGTGCTGAAAATCGTAGTACGTCAGGTTCTTGTAAATGAGCGCGTCTTCGTTCCTGGCGTAGTCTGTCGTCCCCGGCATCGGCGTCGCTACAGTGATGTTCGGGATATCGACTTTTCGGCTGCGGATGTAGCTCGTCAAGTTTTCGAACTGTTCTCTTTTGTAGTCGACACCGACGATAAACAGGCCTTCGATCAAGACTTCATGCTTCTTGAGAATCTCGATGGCCCTGTCGTTGTGCGCCACGGAGCTGCCCTTTTCCATGGCACCGAGCTCGGAGTCGGAATAGCTCTCCAGACCCATCCGAAGGCGCTTGAGCCCAACCCGCGACCACAGCGCGACCAAGCTCGGGTCTCTGACAATCGCGTCCGCCCGACTGTAGAACAAGTACTCCTTCTTGATGCCCGCCCGAAGGATCGCTTCACCAATGGCGTGCGCCCGGCGCCCGTCCCCGAAGAAGTGGTCGTCTGTAAATATGACATACGGCTCCTCGATCGTCTTGAGGTACTCGACGATGTATTCCGGGCTCCACGTTAGATACTTTCCGAGGTTCGGCCGCCACAAGTTGCAGAACGAGCATCTTGCGGGACATCCCATGGACGTCCTCAGGGCAGCAACCGGCTTCCACCAGAGGTGATAGTATCTGCCCTTATACTTACCGAGGATGCTTCGGTCCGGGAGGGGGAGGCTGTCGAGATCGAAGGACTTCGGAACGACCGCCTTGCCGTTCGAGAAGAATTTGCCGTTGTCCTGCCAGGCAACGCCTGCCAGATCAGCTACGTTACGCTCGCTTTCCCGGCAGCGCAGGATCAGATCCCGGAAAGAGAGATAAGCCTCTCCCATCATGACGTAGT
This sequence comes from Bradyrhizobium sp. SZCCHNRI2009, assembly GCF_032485115.1. NCBI lineage: Bacteria > Pseudomonadati > Pseudomonadota > Alphaproteobacteria > Hyphomicrobiales > Nitrobacteraceae > Bradyrhizobium > Bradyrhizobium sp. SZCCHNRI2009. The sequence goes on along the minus strand of NZ_JAUEUH010000001.1, from coordinate 143,845 downwards.
CAATGTTGGGGTCCGCAAAGTCGGACGGACTTAGGCTAGCATGATGCCCCCCTACCGCAACGATGATCGAAGGGTCGATCTGCTTGACCAGCGCCGCCTGCATCCGCACGAGGTCGACATGCATCGTCCAAGACGTGAATCCGACGAAGTTTGGACGCAGGCGCCTTATCGTCTCGAGCAGGGCCAACGGGCGGCGATCAAGGCGCTGATCCAGCAGAGAAATGTCCACCTCATCCTTGTCCAGCATGGACGCCAGCACTTCGTACTGGATGGGTTCAACAATATAGATCCGGTCGTCTGCCAGATGAATTGGATGATAGTGCTGCGTTACGAACAGGATCTTGTACTTGGAATGCGTCATGTATCCGCCCTCGCCATGCCTGATGCCGCATCGTCACGACGCGCGGTGCGTCCGCCTTTACTCCGCCGGAACCGACCGCTGATTCGTCATGTCTTTCGGATTGACCGCGTCGTCCGTCATGCCAACGATCGGAGATCGCGCGGCCCGTTCATCGTACGGAAGCTCGAGAGACGCCCAGACATCAGAGAGAGCGGCGACCAGCAGGTCGATGTGCACGTCTCGATGGGCCGGTGTCGGAGTCAGACGAAGCCGCTCCGTGCCCTTGCTCACAGTCGGATAATTTATAGGCTGAACATATATCCCGTGTCGTTCCAACAGCATCTGGCTCGCGGCGGTACATTTCTGCGCGTCGCCTACCACGACCGGGATGATATGCGATTCATTGGCCATGACCGGCAGGCGCGCGGCCTGAAGCGCACGCCGGACCCTGCGCGTCACCGCTTGCTGTTGGTCGCGTTCGGCCTTGGACCGGCGCAGATGCCGTACCGCCGCCGTTGCGCTCGCGGCGACGTGTGGCGGTATCGTCGACGTGAAGATGAACGACGGCGCATAGCTTCGGATTGAATCGACGATCGATGCATTTGCGGCGACATAGCCGCCAAGCGATCCGAACCCTTTGGCGAGCGTACCTTGAATGACGTCGATCCGATCTGCGAGGCCGTCTCGATCGCAAATGCCCCCACCTTGAGGTCCATACAGCCCCACGGCATGAACTTCGTCGATGTAGGTCATGGCACCGTACCGTTCAGCGAGAGCAGCGATCCCGCCGATGGGCGCAATACTGCCGCTCATCGAATAGAGACTTTCAAATACGATGAGTTTTGCGCGATTGCGGGGCTCCGCGGCAAGCAGCTGCTCAAGATGCCTCACGTCGTTATGACGCCAGATCTTCTTCTCGCATCTCGAGCGGCTGATACCCTCAATGATCGAGTTATGGTTGTCCGCGTCTGAAAATATCACGCAGTCCGGCAACAGAGTCCCGATGGTGGAGATTGCTGCGAAGTTCGATACCCAGCCTGACGTGAAGACGAGCGCCGCCTCCTTTCCATGCAGACTGGCCAGCTCCTGCTCCAACTCTACGATTTTTTGGTGCGTGCCGGAGATGTTCCTTGTTCCTCCCGCGCCCGTGCCAAAGCTCCGGGACGCTTCCGTGGACGCTTCGATCACATCCGGATGCAGGCCCATGCAGAGATAGTCATTGGAGCACCAGACGGTAACGGGCTGTGGTGCTCGTGTCTCGCCCGGCGGTCGCCAGAGCGCAGTCGGCGCAGTCGGCGCAGTCTCGGGATTGCGCACCAGAGTGGCAAATGTCCGATATCGCCTTTCCTCACGAAGAGCGTCGATCGCCCGGACAAATATGCCTTCATAATTCATCATCGCTGATTCCACTCTATTGAGCGAACACATCGTCGGTGAAGTCGAGGTGGCTTGAGATAGAGCTCCGAGCGGCGGTGGATGACACGGCGATTAGCAGGCAAGCAGCGCCGCGGCGAACGGCACCGACGATGAACGCCGAACAGGCGGCGTGACGTAGGGAGGATGTCCGTCGAAGACGCACTCCTTAACTTTGTGACACGATACTGAACGTCAGGGAGCCGCGTCGAACATTCGCAATATCGCGCCGCATCCTGCTTGGCTCTCGCTCACCGACGCCATCCTTTGTGATTTGTCGCCTTCAACGCGAAGCAGAGCGAGCCCAATGCCCTGTCGTCCATAGCTACCGACGACCACCGCGGGCGGCCATATCCGAAAAATACGGTATCGATACTTCCATGGCCCACAGGCACCGTACAGAACGACGGAGGCAGTCGCGACGCGCGCGATGCATAGCCGCACGTCCTCGGGCGGGGGGATCCGCCCTGGCTCTTTCAGCAGCGAACTTGAGGTTGCAATGAATCTGTCAGCAAACTGCACGCCCACAGACACCGAGCTGCGCCTAGCCAGTCACATTGGCGGCCTGTCGCAAGCCGCCATCGATCAGCTGTCACAAACGTTCAGGAGCAATCACGTCGCTGTCATCGATCAGCTTCTTCCGAAGGATATGGTCGAAGCGCTCACCAGCGAAGCCAATATCCTGCTCGACCGGGAGTCGAAGCGGCGAAAGCTGACCATCAAGGAAAGCGGCAACACACCAAGAGCCTACAGCAGCGTCGGGCGTGACGCTATTTGTCAACATGACGGGATTATTCCGGCCATCTTCAATAGCGACGCGGTTCTCTCCTTCCTCCGGAAGCTCGCCGGTGAGAACATTGAACGGGTTCCTTACCGACCCGAGGAGTATATCATCAACAGCCAGTGCGAGCCTGGCGACACCCATGGATGGCATTGGGACGATTATGCCTATGCCCTCATTTTTGTAATTGAGGCTCCAGATCCGCTCCTCGGGGGACGCGTCGAGTACCTCTCGAACGTCGAATGGCAGAAAGGCTCGACTGAGCCATACCTCCGGCGGGTCCTGCAAGACAACGTCGTTCGGTCTCTCTACGTCAACAGCGGACATTGCTATTTTATGAAGGCGAATACGACACTGCATCGTGTGGCGCCCCTGACGGGATCTACCAAGAGAACCGTTGTGGTCCTGACGTTTGCGTCGCCGGAAGACATGGTGTCGGATTCCATAACGCACAACTCGATGGAAGACATCTATCCAGACGATACCAGGTCTGATGACGCAACAGTCGAGACGGCTAACGTCGAATGACGGTCGGCGTCGAAGTTGCCGGGCTTGGAACCGCTGCGTGCCTGGCGATCAGTAGCCTCATTGCCGCTGACGTCAGTCGCACCACAGGTGTTTTCGAGTTCACGAAGACGCGAATGATCTTCGCGTCTTTTTTCATGCTACCGGTGCTGTTCATCGCCGATGTTCCGCTTCGCGTGAGTGTCGCGGACGCGCTGACGCTCGCGGCATCGAGCCTCATCGGAATTGTGATCGGCGACCTGTCTCTCATTGCCGCAATCAGCAAAATTGGGCCGAAGAAGACCAGCATCATATTCTCATCCAACGTCGTTATCGGCGCCGTGCTGGAGGCTGCCATCTATCACAAGAGGACCACGATAGAGGCAGGAGTTGGTATTCTTCTTGTACTGACTGGGGCGTTGATCGTCATTGCCTTCAGAGGAGGCGCCGGCGCTCCCCTGAATGGACATCTCAACGCCGAACGTCAGAACACGGGCGTCGCATTGGCGGTTCTTGCAGCCGGATGCCAGGCGATCGGCACGCTGATTTCGACTCCCGTCGTAACGGCGGGAACGTCGCCCATCATGGCGACGACAATACGGTTTTGCGCAGCGTCCCTATTGTTTGTCATCATGGGCCGGACCCGCAGCGACGACATCAGGACAGACGCCAGCTCAGCCACCGTTTACGCCAAGATCGTTGTGAGTGCGCTCGTTGGAATGTGCGGCGGCCTGACGCTTCTTATGCTGGCGATCACGAGCGGAAAAATCGCAATATCGATGACATACGCGTCCTCGACGCCGCTGGTGCTCCTGCTTCTGCTCTGGCTTACGCGGGGTGAGAGACCGAATGCAAGTTCGCTCCTGGGCGCAATCACGACAGTGGCGGGCACCGCTTTACTCATCTTCGAAGGGGCACACCAGCGATGAACGCCTTGCTCGACTATTCGGCTGTTGAGGTCGTGTCCCTGCTTAGACGCGGTGACGTGACTCCGCATGATTGCCTTGATGCGGTGGAACAGCGCGTCGGCGAGGTCAACTCGACCGTCAACGCCCTGCCGACGCTCTGCTTCGATAGGGCGCATGATCGTGCATCAAAATTGATGCAGAAGCCTCGCGACGAGCGCGGCCAACTGTCTGGCCTGCCGCTGGTCATCAAGGACCTTCAGAGAGTGTCCGGGGTTCGATCGACAGCCGGATCTCTCATATATAGCGATCATGTTCCAGCCTTCACTGATGCGGTCGTCCAGCACATCGAGGATGAAGGGGGACTTGTATTTGGAAAGTCCAACGTCCCTGAACTCGGCGTTGGCTTCAATTCTCTGAATCCGGTCTTTGACCCGTGTTTGAACCCGTGGAACGTCAAATATTCGCCGGGGGGATCATCTTCCGGTTCGGCTGCTGCTCTGGCGCTGAATATGACGTGGCTTGCTCATGGCTCCGACATGGCGGGATCCTTGCGCATTCCCGCGAGCTTTTGTGGCATTGTTGGGATGAGGCCGTCGCCGGGGCGGGTCGCGATGGCTAACCGCGCAGCCGTTGATCAGACGCTAGCCGTCCAAGGCCCCATGGCGCGAAACGTCGTCGATCTTGCAATGTTCCTTGACGCCATGTCGGGCGAGACCCACAGGGATCTGCTTTCCAAACCACGTCCATTGCGGTCGTTTGCCAGCGCGGCTGAAGTCCAGAAGTTGCCGAAGCGAGTCGCCTTCTCTGCTGATCTGAACATCGGCCCTGTGGACCCCGAAGTCGCTTGCATCGTGCAAAATGCCGCGGCGCGACTTCAGGCCAATGGCGTCGTCGTGGATCAGGCGTCTCCGAATCTAGATGGTGTCCAGCGATGTTTTCGAGTGATGCGTGCTTACGTATTGGCGTGCAGCCTTGGTAGCGTCCTGAGGAAGCAGGGTACGCTGGTGAGATCAACCGATATCAGGGAGAACGTGACCGAGGGGCTGCAGCTGACGATCGACCAGATGCTTGAAGCCGAACAGGCGCGGGTTCGCATCGTGCAGCATGTGGCTGATTTCTTCGAAACATATGATCTCTTGATATGTCCGTCGACAATCGTGCCGGCTCATCCGATCGATCAGCCGACCGTGGTTGAATGTGCAGGCCATGTATTCGATGGCTATTTCGACTGGACAGCGTTGACCTACGTTGCGGCCGTGGCCGGTCTTCCTGCGTTGTCGCTGCCTTGCGGTGTGACGCGGTCGGGTCTGCCAGTAGGACTGCAGGTGATCGGGCCGACAAATGGCGACCACGACGTCATTTCCTGTGCGGCCGCCCTGGAGGACATGCTGTCGTTTCACCAACTCGCTCCTGTTCGTGGAAGGTCGGAGGCAATGGCCTTGTCCGAGAACATCCAGAGGCTGGCGTAGCGGGTCGCAGCGACGAGGACGCCCGCTTCGAGACGAAGGAGATGATATGTCATTGCGTGACGCACTGCAGCCAGGCACTCTCGATCAAGCGATACGCATCCGCAGGGCGCTGCATTCGATTCCGGAGTTAGGGTACAAGGAGCTCAAGACGTCGGCGATGGTTGTGGAGTGTCTGCAAGCGCTCGGTGCCGACGAGATACAGACCGGGATCGGCGGAACCGGTGTGGTCGGCATCATTCGCGGCATCAAAGGGACCGGCACCAGAAAGTATGTGGGGTTGAGGGCAGAGTTGGACGGCCTGGAATTGACGGAGCAGACGGGTCTTGCTTGGCAGTCGCAGAACAGCGGCTGCATGCATGCGTGTGGTCACGACGGCCACATGGCCATTCTGCTCGCCACCGCACGAGAGCTTTCAGCGAACCGTGAGTTTTCCGGAACCGTATGTTGCATCTTCCAGCCCGCTGAGGAGGGGGGAGCGGGTGCAAAAGCGATGATCGAAGATGGATTGCTTGAGAGATTCCCGCTCAGCTCGATCTATGCAATTCATAATGCGCCATGGCTTCCAATCGGAAAGATCGCCATCAATAGCGGGGCGGTGATGGCCGCGGCGGACCGAATCGAAATCTCCGTCCTTGGAGCGGGTGGCCATGGCGGAATTCCCCACCAGACGAGGGATCCGATCGTTGCCACCGCAAACATCATTTCGATGCTGCAAAACGTCGTATCGCGCTATGTGGATCCCGCGGAGGCTGCCGTCATATCTATCGGAGGCATTCACGGCGGTAGCCCTCTCAAGGGCAGCATGATTCCCGATCGGGTCGACTGTGTCGGCACGGTTCGTACATATTGTACGGACGTTCAATCGACTATTGAGAAGAAGATCCGAGATATCGTGGACCACGTCTGCGATGCCCATGATTTGACGGGATTGGTGACCTACAAGAAGCTCTATCCAGCCACGATCAATCATGCGGACCGCGCTGCTCTCGTGACCAGCGTTGCAGACAGCTTGCTCGATCAAGACGACATCCTGAGCAACGTTCGTCCAAGCATGGCCGGAGAGGACTTCTCGTTCTTTCTACAAAAGGTCCCGGGAGCATATTGCTTGATTGGTCAGGGGGCGGACAGCGCTGCCAGCCTGCACAGCCCCTCATATGATTTCGACGATCGCAATATCGAGCGTGCCGCGCTGCTGTTGAAGCGCATAGCCCTTAGGGAACTGGCGTTCACTTGATGCTCCTCAAATGGAAAGACAGGGTTCTAATGCCCTTCTCTCCGATTCAATTCCTGTTCGAGCTTGACCTCATAGGCCACCTGCGGCCGCTGCGCAGAAGAGCGAATACCGCGCAACGACCAAGACAACGACAGAGTCCAACATCGGCACCAAAGTGCAGGCAGATGCCTGTGGGACATTCAGCAGGTTGCTAGAGGTCGCGCTGCATGAATATGCTCAGCGGGTCAATGCCGTAACCGCCAAACGGCGGAATTTCGAAGAAGCCGTTCTTTCGATACAATGCTATCGCGGAATGCTGCAAATATCCGGTTTCCAAACGAATACAAGATAGCCCTGCCCCTCGCGAGGCCTGCACGATCGTATCCAGCAGATCTTGCGCGACCCCCAGGCCCCTATAGGCAGGATCTACATACATGCGTTTCAACTCACCATAGTCAGGTGACAAGACGAGGGCCGTGCAGCCAATCGCCCTGTCGTTGATCTGAGCGACGAAGAAAAGAGTATCGTCCTTCGCCAACTCATTCACATCGATCAAGTGGTTGCTTTCTTGCGGGTAAAGCGACGCATAATATTCGTCTGCGTCTCTGAGCATACGGACGACATCTGCGTGAAAGGGATTTCCCTTCGCGATCTCGACGCCTCCACCCTGCTTGTTCATCTCCAGCAACTCCATTGCACGCACATCGATGTATGACGATGATATCTTTCATGTCGTAACAAGGATAGCGAACTACGCCGAAAAAGATAGAACGGGCACGAAGAATCTAGGATCTGTTACCAAGATCTCGCCAAGCCAAGGCAGACGACTCTCTCGTCATCGCTCAAGCCCCGGCTCATCACCCGTGAGGCCATAGCCGCTTTCATCTGCGCTCCCCTCAACGTCTTCGATCAGATCGTGCAGGCAGGAAGTATGCCGAAGCCCGCACTCATTGGCGCTCGCCGAGGAGCATGGAACATCGGAGAGCTTGATTGTGCCAATGATCGGCTGCCTTCGGATGACAGTGATTCTGACAACGACGAGACGTGGAGTGATGCCGATGCCAAAATCGAAAGGGCATCCCCGATCCAAAGGCTTCTGTAGCGCGCGTCGGCTCGGTTGATTGGCTTTTCCGCGAATATGCGCAGACAAAGGCATGTCTCGAAAAGGTCTCGAAGCGCTCGCGACCCGGCTACGAGCACAGCATGCAAGCCATCTGCGACGTGCGCAACAGAGGAGGCGAGCGCATCGGGTGCTTGCCGATCAAGAGTATCGCCCCGCGTGCCGCTGATAAGCTCTACGAAATGTTCATCAGGGATGACGCGGGCGAGAGCACACTCTTTCGGCGCGGCGAGAAATTCGTTGGCCTGTGCCGCAAGGCATGGCGCGTGGTTCGTCGACTGTACCCGGCCGAATTCGCCAGGGATATCCCGAATCCTTGGCCCGGAGTAACGCCGGCTACGCCAAGCGCACGGCTCCGCGCATCCTTGCGGCAGCACGCAAACGACGAGCGCACGTTTTGGCGAACACAACGCAAACAGAGTTTCGGAATGCGGCGCCTGGCGAGGTTCAGAACAACAAAATCGTAAAGATATAAGATACCGACTGGGCTCCGGAAATCTGGCTGGGGCGGGAGGGATCGAACCTCCGAATGGCGGAATCAAAATCCGCTGCCTTACCGCTTGGCTACGCCCCATCAGGCCCGGCGGATCGGCATGGCGCGCGGGCGCCATGCGATTCCGGATCGGCGCCCGTGGTCTACAGAGCGCGCCGGCCCATTTCAACCGCTGCGCCGCAGGAAATTTGCGCGGGCTCCGGGTGATCCGCCGCGCTCGCCGATTCGTCAATCTGAACAAGCCTTTACCCTGTCCCGCCGGGGCCGCCGCGGCCGCCCGCCGCAGCGCCACGCGAAAAAGTTGAGACCCGGCCGGTTTCATGGGATGACGGCGGCCAAACCGGCCAATTTCGACCCCTGAGGACACGCCATGACCTATCGCGCCCCGCTCAACGACATGCTGCTCGCCCTCAACCATGGCGCCGGGCTGAAGGCGGCGGTCGAGGCCGGCCATTACGGCGATTTCGACCCCGACATCACCGCCGCCGTGCTCGAGGAAGCCGGCAAGTTCGCCACCGACGTGCTCGCCCCGCTCAACCAGATCGGCGACAGGAACGGCGTCAAGCTCGCCGACAAGAAGGTCACCACCGCGCCGGGCTGGCCGGATGCCTACAAGCGCTGGACCGAGGCCGGCTGGAACGCGGTGTCCGGCCCCGAGGCGCATGGCGGCCAGGGCCTGCCGCTGGCCATCAACGCCGCCTGCACCGAGATCTGGAGCGCGGCCAACGTCGCCTTCGGCCTGTGCCCGCTGCTGACCTTGTCGGCCATCGAGGCGCTCGACGCCCATGGCAGCAAGGAGCTGAAGGACATCTATCTCGGCAAGCTGATCTCCGGCGAATGGACCGGCACGATGCAACTGACCGAGCCGCAGGCCGGCTCCGACGTCGGCGCCTTGCGTACCCGCGCCGAGCGGGCCGCGGACGGCAGCTACCGCATCACCGGAGCCAAGATCTTCATCACCTATGGCGACCACGACATGACCGACAACATCGTGCATTTCGTGCTCGCGCGGCTGCCGGACGCGCCGGCCGGCACCAAGGGCATCTCTCTGTTCCTGATCCCGAAATTCCTCGTCAATGCCGACGGCTCGCTCGGCGCCCGCAACGACATCTACGCCACCGGCGTCGAGCACAAGCTCGGCATGCACGCCTCGCCGACCTGCACCATGACGATGGGCGACAATGGCGGCGCCATCGGCTATCTCATCGGCGAAGAAAACGCCGGCATGCGCTGCATGTTCACGATGATGAACCAGGCGCGGCTCGGAGTCGGCCTCGAAGGCGTCGGCGTCGCCGATCGCGCCTATCAGCAGGCGCTCGCCTACGCGCAGGACCGCCGCCAAGGCCGCGCCGTCGGCAGCAAAGGCACCGGCTCGGACGCGATCATCGCCCATCCCGACGTCAAGCGCATGCTGATGCAGATGCGCGTCCTGACCGCCGCGTCGCGCTCGATCTGCTACGCGACCGCCGTGGCGCTCGACGTCGCCGTGCGCGCCAAGGATCCCGCCGTGCGCGCCGAGGCGGCCGCGCGCGGCGCGCTGCTGACGCCGATCGCCAAGGCGTTCTCCACCGACATCGGCAACGAGGTCGCCTATCTCGGCGTGCAGATCCATGGCGGCATGGGCTTCATCGAGGAGACCGGCGCCGCGCAGCACTATCGCGACGCGCGCATCACCGCGATCTACGAGGGCACCAACGGCATCCAGGCGATCGACCTCGTCACCCGCAAACTGGGTGCGAACGGCGGCGCCTCGGTGTTCAAGCTGCTCGACGAGCTCACCGACATCGTCCGCCGCGTCGAGGCCTCCAACGATCCGGCGTTCGGCACGACAGGCGCCAAGCTGCGCGACGCGCTCGGCGCGCTCGACCGCTCCAGCCGCTGGCTGTTGGAGAAGCTGGCGACAGCCCCGAACGACGCGCTTGCCGGCGCCACGCCGTACTTGCGCCTGTTCGGTTCGGCGCTCGGCGGCTGCATGCTGGCCAACGAGGCGCTCGCCGCGCGCAGCGAGAGCGAGACCGTCGGCGCCCGTCACGTGGCGCTGGCACGGTTCTTCGCCGAGACGTTTGCCGTGCAGGCGCCGTCCCTGGAAAAGACCGTCACCGACGGCGCCGATGCGGTGCTCGGCGCCGAGGCCGTGCTGGTGGCGTGAGTTCGACTCGGTCGTGACAGCGCAGCTTTGACGTCCTTACATCATGGCTGATCACCGGGCTCCCACCCTCCCCTGGAGGGAGAGGGTCGCCTCACGAGGAGCGCAGCGAAACGTGAGGCGGGGTGGGGTGATGTCTCCACACGCACCCGTGCCGGTGGAGACATCACCCCACCCCGCTCGCCCGCTTCGCGCGCGATCGACCCTCCCCCTCCAGGGGAGGGTGAGCACCGGCCATGTAGCATCGTGTGATCCACAATCTCAAACAGCATGTCACGATCAGCTCGGAGCGTAGCTCGGCATGAGCATCCGCGCTCTCGCGACGCGCTCCGCGCCCGAGCTATGAGCTAAATTCCCGCCCTCACCGAGTGGAGGGCGCGAGGAAGGCCGGACCTCGGCTGAGGCCCGTGGCCCGCCTGCAGAAAAAAAGCAGGCGGCAGTCACCACAGGTACAGCCGGACAGACCCGGCCTTCCCCGCGCGATGGTTTTAACGGTCTATAGCGCGCTCTTCCTGGTGCACCGGGCTTTCTGGCCACCATGTCGCGCAATGCGCTCTCGCGCATTACGCTTGATACTAGCGTCGGAGTATCAGAACCACACGCCTTCACCGTCCGCGAGCAGCCGTTCGTCCGTGCCAACAGCACTGCGCCCGCCCGCGTCCACCGCATCCCGCTGCCAACGTCCGTGACGACCGCGAAGCGTCCCCTACCGTGCAACGGGATGGGCGTACCATAATGCTGATTTTGGGAAACGACAAAGCGATTTATGTTTTTCAGCAAACCTTGACACGATCATTTCGGGTCAACGTGATTTGCCCGACAGGCGCGCGCGCCCGCCGAGGCTCCCAATTCAGACCTCGGAGCCGGAAAGGCTCGATGCACCCTGCGGCTCTCCCGCTCATGCTTGACTTTCTCCGCGCGGTACGGACAGTTCCGGCCACCGCTCCCGTCGCGATCGTGATCACGGAATTCGCGCCGCTTCGCGAAGGGATTGGTGAGCCTCTGCATAGTTCATCGTTTTTGATCATGCCCATTCGGAGAACCATATGAAATCGCTCGTTGCCCCACTATTTGCCGTCGCCCTCCTGCTGTCATCTGCGCCGGCGTCGGCGGTCGTCCTCGATCTGTCGACCATGAGCTGCAAGCAGTTCGTCGAAAGCGGCGACGACACCATCAAGATGGTGCTGATCTGGCTGGACGGCTGGTACAAGGGCGATCAGGACGAAGCGCTGTTCGACACCGAGGAGTTCATCGCGAACGCCAAGAAGTTCGGCGCGTACTGCGCCGAGCATCCGACGGTCAGCATCGTGACGGCGGCCGAGAAGATCCTCGGCAAGTAACCGGCGACGCGCACCATCCGTGTCGCGTAGGGCGGGTTGGTGTTAGTGTGACCCGCCTTTCCACCGCGCCGCCAAGGGCGGATGACGCTCCGCTCATCCGCCCTCCTCCGTTGTCTCAAATGCCGAGCCATTCCAGTCCGCCCGGCAGCTCATCCGCGGCAAAATCGACTTGCAGCACGCGGCGATGGCCGGGCTGCACGGATAGTTCCGAGGCGTGCAGGATCGGTGTTGCATACAGCCAGATGTCGCCCGGCTCGGCGTGGCACGCGACGGTGCCGCACCGCGCGACGACGATCGGCACATCGGCTTCCGGGATGCGGCCGAGGCAGTGTGAGCCTGGCGCAATCAGGAGCGGGGCGTTGCCGTCGGGCACGGCGTCGAGGTGGACACGCAAGGTGACCATCCGCGCCAGCACCTCGTAAGGCGGCGCGACGTGCTGCAGGCCGCCCTTGGTGGTCCAGGGACCGAAACCCGAGAGCTCGATGCGCTCGCGCACTACGATGGTCCGGTCCTGATGCCACGGGACCGCCCAATTCATCTGCGGCGTCTTGTCGAAATAGACGGCGCGCACCGGGCGCGCGGCATCGCCGAGAACGGCGGCGGCGGCGCGGCCGACCGGACCGTCATTGGCGAGCAACGGCGTCAGCGCGGCAACACCGTGCAGCCGGGTGCCGGCCTGCGCCGGTGCGTGGCGGGACAGCGCGGCGGCGAGAGCGTGCAAAGCGGACGCATCGAGTGCCGTCGTGACGTGCAGCGCGCCGGCGTCGGTGAACTGCGATTTCTGCTGGGAAGAGAGCGCGAAGGTCATGCGCGCAGGAGACTAGAGTGCGCCGCGGGAGCTTGGCAATCGCTCTTCTTTCCCGCCGCCGAGTTCGCAATCCATGCCCACGATGGACATGAGATGCGAGCGCGATGGGGCCACCGGCGTCAAGCTTCGGTCTTGGTCCGGCATCAGGACGGCGGCGTCCGGACATAATCAGACGCAACTGGCGCCGCCAGTTTCGGGCGGCAGTTGCGTTGAAGAAGCGGGCCGAACGCCCACCGCGCGGCCCGGCTTCCTTCTTCACGCGAGAGTCCCATGTCGATCAGCTCTGTCACAACGCCCGTCGCGGCCACCGCGTCCCAGGCAAGCACCGCCACGCAATCCACCTCGTCCACGTCTCAGACGTCGTCGTCCTCGGCCACCAGCTCCGCCAGCGCCACGTCTGAAAGTTCTTCCGGCAGCGGCGGCTCATCGTCGGGTAAGACCGTGGTCAGCGAGGTCTCGATCACCCTCGACGGGATCACCACAACGACGATCACCTATTCCGACGGCTCGACCGAGGTGACCAAGACTGCCGCTGCCTCGAACGGAAGCGGCAACAACGCGCAGACCTACAATGCGCAGGGCGCGACCAATGGCGCAGCCAGCAGCACGGCTGCGTCGAGCCAAGGCGTGACGGCCTGAGGCTCGTTCGGAATCCCCGCGCCGTCCTACGAGCTGTGGGTCGCGCCGAGCGATGGCGTGGCGCCGATCGCGAGCGTCGCATCCGAACGCGCCGGTTCCGAATGAGGAACTGGACGAGCATTACAACAGCAAAACGCGCTGCGACGCACGCGTCGCGGTGACGCCGTGAAGCAACAGTCCGCGCGCGATGTCATGCGCGGCCCATTGTTAATTTGCCCCGGCGCGCCGAGTCACGCCTGCTGGCAGGCGGCTACGACAATGGGGAGACGACGATGTTGCGAAGCGTGATCGGCGCGGGAGTGCTGGTGCTGGCGATGGGGTCCGAGTTGCAGGCGGCCAACGAAGCAGGTCCGGAGACGCGGATGTCGTGCTCCGAGGTTCGCTACTACGTCGAGAAATATACCGCCGAGGTGGCCGAGATGTATGCGCGCAGCCGGGGCGCCACCGACGCCCAGATCAGCCGGGCCCGGCGCTGCCTATCGCCGGTTCACTTCCGCCGGGCGGAGCGGTCGCACAGCTATACGGAGTGAGACGGCAGCCCATGTTGGCTTGCTCGTTGTTGTCATCGCTCCCTCCACCGTCATTCCGGGGCGCCCGCAGGGCGAGCCCGGAATCCATACTCACGATGGTGGTGAGGTGCGAGCGGCATGTGGCGCGTGCTCGCCTCAAACTGAGGCCTGTGGTTATGGATTCCGGGCTCATTCACGCTGCTTCAAACGGCTGCGCCGTTTGCGCGCGAATGCCCCGGAATGACGACTGGGAGAGAGTTGAGACTCTTAGGGCAGGTTAGCCGCAGGCGTAACCCGCCGTCTTGATTTGGAAGGCGGCGGATGACGCTGCGCTCATCCGTCTACGACTACGCCCTCCTCACGCCTGCTCGATCGCGGCCGGCATCTTCGCCACCGACATCAGCGAGCGCGCGACCTGGTTGAGGAGCTGGTCGGCGTTCTCCTCCTCGGCCAGCGACTTCGACAGCAGCGCAACGACGGCGCTGTGGCGGAGCTGCTGGGCGAGGTTGCGCGCGGTGGTGTAGCCGGAGATCTCGTAATGCTCGACCCGCTGCGCGGCGCCGATCAGTGCGAGGTCGGCGGCGGCATCCTCCTTGTCCTCGCTCTGGGTCATGATCTCCTGGCCTTCCTCGATGAGGCCCATCATGCCCTTGCAGGGTTTTGCGCGCGGCGTCTTCCCAAGAAGCTCGAAGCACTCGTTGATGCGCTCGATCTGCGCTTCCGTCTCGGCCAGATGCTGCTCGAACAATTCGCTCAACTGGTCGAAGCGCGCGGCCTCCGCCATCTTCGGAAGCGCCTTTGTGAGCTGCTTCTCAGCATGCAGGATGTCGCGCAGCTCGTCCATGAGGAGATCGCTGAGGCCGGATTCGTCGGCCGGCGGCGAGCTTTCGGTGACAATCGCAGAGGCTGCTCCGGGCTCGCCGGCCTGGATCGCCGGCGATTCCGTGAACACCCAGTCGCCGCCCTCGTTCCAAGGGCCCCGGGTGTCGATCTCGCCGTGGTCCCCGGCGCCGGTGGAATCGTTGAAGAACTGATCGACCAGGCCCGGCGTCGGCGCGAGGCGGCCGATGCTGAGGGCGGGCTTGCCCATGCTCTCCAGCGCCAGCGCGAACGCCTTCATGTGGGTGATCTCGCGCGTCATCAGGAATTGCAGCGCGTCCTTGGTTCCGGCATCGTCGGTGAAATTGATCAGCCGCTCATAGACGATCTTGGCGCGCGCTTCCGCGGCGATGTTGCTGCGCAGGTCGACGTCGAGCTCGCCGGTGATCTTGAGATAATCGGCGGTCCACGGATTTCCCTGCGAGTTGAACAGGTTGACGCCACCGCCGCCGGCGATCGCAATGAGCGGATCGGCCTCGGCGGCCTCGCGGTCGAACTTGGCGGGCTTCAGGTGCATGCGGGCGAGCGTGCCGACCACCTCGAGATGGCTCAGCTCCTCGGTGCCGATATCCATCAACAGATCCTTGCGGTCGGGATCCTCGCAATTCAGGCCCTGGATCGAGTACTGCATGGCCGCGGCGAGTTCGCCGTTGGCGCCGCCGAACTGCTCGAGCAGCATGTTGCCGAAGCGCGGATCCGGCTCGTCGACACGGACGGTGAACATCAGCTTCTTGACGTGGTGATACATGGAAGGCCTCGGACGTTTGGGCGGGGGACGCATTGTCCGAACGGCGCGGGTACATGGTTGTTCCTTACCTCCGTGCCGGAACCTGCCCGTCAGTGGGAGCTAGATTGGCGCCATATGCACGCTGAGCCACACTGAGCAATCCGCGCGAACCCGCTACGGCCCCCCGTTGCGATCCATGCGGCCGGCTTAAAATGCGGTGACTTTGCGACGACATCCTGTTGGCAGTTGGGCCGCGGCCCTTGCTAAGCTTTTCCCTGCTCGCCTAAGCTGTGGTGCTGGAGAGTGAGATGTTGATGCGGACACCAGCCAGGGAGAAACCCGGTCTCGGCGAGCGACTTCGCCGCGTCATCGGACGGCTTCGCGCGCACGCATCCTCGCTCGCGTCCTCGTCGCTCACGATGACGGCCGCACCGCGACCCTACTCCTATCACTTCGCCGAGGAGCCCGACGACAGCAACATGGACGTCGCGCTCGCGGCGCTGATCGACCAGATCGAGCGGCCGGCGATGACGTCGCCGCCGAAGTTCCCATCTCTGGCGCGCGTCACTGCGTCTCGCCAGGCGCCGCACATCCCGGTCTATGAGCGGCCCCCCTATTTCGGCGTCACGCCGCGTGACATTGCGCCGCGCCCCGTCGAGGTCGAGCCCCGGCGGCTGCCCACCGAAGACCCCGTCGAGCGGATCACACCGGAGGAGGAGCTGTCGGAGCTGCGCAAGGAATTCATGAGCGTAATCTCGGCCCGGCTCGGCTCGCCCGAGGATCATCTGGCAACGATCAGGACGCTGCTCAGGTCGGTGAAGTAATGTGGGGCCGCAGCAATATCGGCAGGACGGTCGAGGAACTGACCGACCATCTGCGGCTGGTCGATCACGTGCGCGCGCTGCAGGACGGCCAGAAGGAGATCGCCGAGGCGATCCGCGCCGTGAACAGCCGCCTGACCTCGATCGAGGCCGAGTTCAGGGTGCTGAAAGCGGAGACGCAGCGCGACGCGCTGCGCGAGGTGCAGCACGCCGTGCAAGGCGTTCAGACCTCGATGCATGACGAGTTGACGCGGATGGCGACGCGGCTGGCGGTGCTCGAGCAGGCCTTGCGGCGCGAAGCCGTGCGGCAGCAGGCGCAACCTGCCACACCGCGCGCACCCGGCACGCTGCCGCGCCTGGACGGGGCGCGGTGAGGCGCGGGATGCCGCGCGCGACCGCAAGCCGGGTCAGCGCAGTTTCGCCGTGCGGCCCGCAACGTCGACGATGACGCTGCCGCGCTTGGCATTGTCCTCCGGAACATAGGCTTCGCCGGGCGCGAGCTTGCGCATGTCCTGCGCATCCTTCGGCTTCGGAAAGCCCTTGCCGCACGCGGTGCCGATCGTCTCGCGGTCGGCATAGGTCACGTCGGCGACCACGGTGCCCGGGCGCGGACCGGGCGCCAGCTTCGACAGGTCGAAATATTTGATCGGCTCCGCGCAGGTCACGACATTGGCCATGTCAGCCTCCGTCGTATCCTCGGCCTTCAGCAGAAAGTCGTTGGACATCGTGATGGGCTCGCGGCCGCCCCCGGTGAAGCCGATCCGGGCCACGGCGCTTTCGAGAACGCCCTGCCCCATGTGGCCGACCAGGCAGACCAGCGTATCCACTCCGTCGCTCTTGCCGGCCATCACACATTGGTCCACCCGCATACCGGGCTGGAAGCCACGAAACACGAAGGTCGCGCCGGTCTGCTCGAACAGCACCGAACCGCCGAAATCGTTCGCGCGCGACTCGCATTCGCTTTCATAGGTGACGACCAGCAGCGGATTGCCGGATACGAGGAAGCGACCGAGATGGCGTTGCGGCTTCAGCGTGACATCGCAGCCACGCTCGTCGGCCTCGGGATAGGATTTCGCACGCTTGCACTTGGCGCCCGCGATCGCGCCCGGCGCGCACAACAGCGACAACAGCGCGCGATCATTGGGGGCCGCGCCCGCACGCTCCGTGAACACGGCGCACAGCAGCAACGCCATCAGCACCGAAAAGAACTTCGTCATGTAATCAACCCTGGGGTTCAAGCTGTGACGATCACAGCCTGGCTCCCGACCTCATCCTGCTCCGATGCGACCGCAAACCGGTCATCAACCATGAATGCATGACGCCTTGCCCGCGCGACGGGATGCAACCTTCCCGTGTTTTCGTCGCATGCTCAGCCCTTGGCGCGCTCAGCAGATGATGTAGGCTGAGGCGAGAACAACGACTCGAAACGACCGGTAGCATCGCAGCCGCCGGCGCACGCGCATGAGGGGCCCATGACCGACCATCTGATCGTGACCGACGAGGGCGAGACGCGGACGATCAAGCTCAGGCGCCCGGAGAAGAAGAACGCGATCACCCAGGCCATGTATCTCGGCATGAGCGATGCCATCGACACCGCGCAGAACAATCCGCTGGTGCGATGCATCATCATCACCGGCGGCTCCGGCGTGTTCACGGCCGGCAACGATCTCGAGGACTTCCTGCATGCGGGGGCGGCCGGCAATGACGCCGCGCGCACCTCGGCGGCGACCAAGTTCCTGTATTCGCTGGCGCATAACGTCAAGCCGATCATCGCCGCGGTCGACGGCGTCGCGATCGGCATCGGCACGACGATGCTGTTCCACTGCGACTACGTGCTGGCCTCGACCACGGCGACGTTCTCGACGCCCTTCATCCATCTCGGCCTGGTGCCGGAGGGCGCCTCGAGCCTGCTGATGCCGCGGACCATGGGCTATCAGCGGGCGTTCGCGATGCTGGTCATGGGGCGCACCATGACCGCGGCCGACGCGCAGATCGCGGGCTTTGTCAACACGGTGGTAGCGCCGGGCCATACCGAGGTCGAGGCGCACAAGGTGGCGCGCGACATTTGCCGGCTGCCGGCCGAGGCGGTGGCGATCGGGCGCAGGCTGATCCGCACCGCGCCTGACGAGCTCACGCGCCGGATCGACCAGGAGGCCTATCTGTTCGCCGAGCGCATGACCTCCGAGGAGGCGGTCGGCGCGTTCAAGGCGTTCCTGTCGCGCAAGAAGAAGAAATGAGCGGGGCCGCGGCGGGCGCGCATGGCGCAGTTTGATGTCATCGTGATCGGCTGCGGCGCGGTCGGCAGCGCCGCCGTGCTGCATCTCGCCAAGGCCGGGACGCGCGTGCTCGGCATCGACCGCTTCCAGCCGCCGCACCGCTTCGGCTCGACCCATGGCGAGACCCGCATCACCCGCGCGGCGATCGGCGAAGGCGTCGACTACACGCCGCTGGCGCAGCGCTCGCACGTGCTGTGGCGTGAGCTGGAGCGCGAGACCGGCGCGCATCTGTTCGAACAATGCGGCTGCCTGTTCATCCCGAGCCAGGACGGCGGCGAGGTCCACGGCGTCTCTAGCGCGCAGTTCTTCAGCAACATCGAAACCGCCGCGAGGCTGCACGGCGTCGACGGCGAGACGATCTTGCCGGAGCGGCTGCGCGCCGACTATCCGGCCTTCGCCATCGCGGCGGGCGATCGCGCCTTCCTCGATCGCGAGGGCGGCTATCTCATGGTCGAGGACTGCGTCCGGGCAGAGCTCGCGGTCGCCACGCGGCATGGCGCGGAGCTCATGACCGGCCGGCGCGTGACGGCGTTTCGCCGTGCCGCCGGCGCCCACATCGTGACCATGGACGACGGCACGACGGCGTCGGCCAACAGATTGATCGTCACCACCGGGCCGTGGATCACCGAGCTGATCGCGCCTCTGCGCCGGCGTGTGAATGTCACGCGGCAGGTGCTGTACTGGTTCGAGGTCCTGTCCCATCCCGAGCGCTTCGGGCCGGACACGCCGGTCTTCATATGGGACGTCAGCGGACGCGGGCGGGCGGCGTCCGATATCTACGGCTTCCCCTGGCTCGGCTCGCCGGACAACGGCGTGAAGATCGCCAACGAGGTGCTGACCGGCGAGACCGATCCCGACCACGTGTCGCGGGCGGTGACGGCGGACGAGATCGCCGAGGTTTACGAGACCTATGTCCGCCCCTTCGTGCCGGATCTCGGCCCGCGCTGCCTACGCAGCGAGGTCTGCCTCTATACCAACGCGGCGGGCGGCCGCTTCGTCATCGACCACGATCCAGGTGACGCCGAGGTGATCTACGCCTCGGCCTGCTCGGGCCACGGCTTCAAGCATTCGCCGGCCGTGGGCGAGGCGCTCGCGGCGATGGCCCGGGGCGAGACGCCGCGCGTCGACCTCTCCGGCTTCACGCTGGACCGGCTGGCCGTCGCCGATCCAGCATAGCGGACGGCGCAACTACTTGCCGGACTGCAGCGCCGCCGTCTGCTTGGCCAGCCCGTCGTCGAACTGCGTCTCGAGCTTGTCGAGATAGGCGTTGAACTCACCCGGCTTGACGAACGGGTTGGGCGCGCCGTCGGCAATCTTCGCTCGCTTTCCGGCCATGTCGTACATCTCCGGATGCGGCGCCAGCAGGATGTCGGGATGCGCGGTCTTGGCCCAGGCGAAGGTCTTCTTGTAGTCGTCGACGATGCCCGGATAGGTGGGACGGCCGACCAGCCGGTTCAGCGCCACGGTGGCGCTACAGAAGAAGATCAGGCTGCGGGTGGCGTCGCCATCCTTCACGTCGGTCGTCCAGCTGGTGCAGCCCGGCGAATGGCCCGGCGTCTCATGCGCCGTCAACGTGACGCCGCCGAGCGTGACGGTGTCGCCCTCGCGCACGGCGCGGTCGACCTTGACCGGCGGGAAGCCGAGATAGCGCTCCTCCTCGCGGCCCGGATAGAAGCCGCCTTCCAGCAGCGGCACGTCCTTGGCGCCCGCCACCATCTGCGCCCCGGTTTCCTGCTTGATCTGCGCCAGCCCCCCGGTGTGGTCGATATGGGCGTGGGTGTTGAGGATGTATTTGATGTCGGCGACCTTGAAGCCGAGCTTGCCGATGCTGGCCTCGATCTGCGCGGTCGATTCCGGCATCACGGTATCGATCAGGATATGGCCCTGCGGCGTGGTGATCAGGTAGGAAGCGAGCCCGTTGGTGCCGACGTAGTAGACGTTGTCGATCACCTTGAACGGCTCGGTCGGCTTATTCCACGCCGCGACCATCTGCTTCATCAGGTCCGGCAGCGATTGCGCTGCAGCGGAGCCGGCGGCCAGCGACAATGTCGCCGCGAGCAGCATCATTCTTTTCATTCCGGCCTCCCGATGTATTGGTGTTATGAAATCGTTTTATGTCATTGCGACCGCGGCGGGGCAATCGCGCTTCGTCCCGCGGCCCCTGCATCACACGTGACCCTGCCATGAGCCGTCTCTCCCGCTTCGCCCTTGCCTGCCTGCTGACCGGCGCCGCCGTTGCAAGCATCGTCGGCCCGCCAGCATCGGCCGAGGACGAGCCGATAGCGTTGCGCATCCTCGCCATCAACGACTTCCACGGCAATCTGGAGCCGCCCTCTTCCGGCATCCGCGTCGCCGATCCCGCCGATCCAACCAAGACCACCGTTGTTCCAGCCGGCGGCGCCGAGCACATGGCGAGCCTCGTCAAGCTGCTCGCCGACGGCCAGCCCAACACGATCTTCGTCGCAGCCGGCGACCTGATCGGTGCGAGCCCGTTCCTGTCGGCGATGTTCCACGACGAGCCGACCATCGAATCGATGTCGCAGATGGGGCTCGCCCTGTCGGCGGTCGGCAATCACGAGTTTGACGAGGGCAAGGCCGAGCTGCTGCGGATGCAGAACGGCGGCTGTCATCCGACCGACGGCTGCCGCGGGCCGCAGCCGTTCACCGGTGCCAAATTCCACTATCTCGCGGCGTCGACGTTCCTCGCCGGCACCGACAAGACGGTGTTTCCGCCCTATGAGATCCGCACCTTCGAGGACGTTCCGGTCGCCTTCATCGGGCTGACGCTGAAAGGGACCCCGGGCATCATCTCGCCGGCGAGCGCGGCCGGCCTCGACTTCCGCAACGAGGCCGAGAGCGTCAACGCGCTGATCCCGGAATTGAAGGCCAAGGGCGTGCAGGCGATCGTCGTGCTGATCCACGAGGGCGGCTGGCCGTCCGGTGGCATGAACGAATGTCCCGGGCTGTCGGGGCCGATCGTCGACATCGTCAAGGAGCTCGACAGCGCGGTCGACATCGTCATCTCCGGCCACACCCATCAGGCCTATGTCTGCACCATCGACAAGCGGCTCGTCACCTCGGGCGACAAGTTCGGCACGCTGGTGACGGCGATCGACGTCAAGCTCGACCGCACCACGCGCGACGTGATCAGCGCCACCGCGACGAACATCGTCGTCGACACCAGCCTGCCGAAGGATCCGGCGCAGACCGCGCTGATCGACGCCTATGAGAAGCTCGCGGCGCCCTACGCCAATCGCCCCGCCGGCGTGCTCACCGCGACGCTGTCGCGGCTGCCGAACGCCTCCGGCGAGAGCGTGCTCGGCGACGTCATCGCCGATGCCCAGCTCGCAGCGACAGCCGCGGCGGACAAGGGAAGCGCGGTCGTCGCGATGACCAATCCCGGCGGTATCCGGACAGATCTCGTTCGTCGAGACGACGGCGCGGTGACCTATGCCGACGTGTTCGCGAGCCAGCCGTTTCGCAACCAGCTGATGACGGTCACCCTGACCGGTGCCGAGATCAAGGCCGCGCTGGAGCAGCAATGGCTCGACCCGGCGCGGCCGCGCATCCTGCAGGTCTCCAGCGGTTTCTCCTATGCCTTCGATGCGAAACAGTCCGCGGGCGCGCGGATCGATGCCGCCAGCATGATGCTCGAGGGCAAGGCCATCGATCCCGCCGCATCCTACCGGGTCACCATCAACAACTACCTCGCGCTCGGCGGCGACGGCTTCACCGCGTTCAAGAGCGGCCGCGATCCGATCACGGGACCCTATGACGACGAGGCGCTGTTCGCCTATCTCAAGGCCAACAGCCCGCTGGCCCCGCCGCCGCGCGGTCGTATCGTCAACAAGGCTTCGTGACGCCTGCCGCGCCGGGCGGAAAGCCGGTCATATCGCCCGCGGGGCTCTTTCCGAGGCTGCGTTCAGCGCATAGATTGGGCCCTCCCGCAACGCGCGAGTGGCAGAGCCCTGATGTCGACGCTGTATCTCTCTCATGAAGCCTGCCTCGATCACGCCACGCCGTCCGGCCACCCCGAGCGCGCCGACCGCCTGCGCGCCGTCGAGGAGGCCCTGACCGAGGAGCGCTTCGCCCTGCTCGATCGCGACGAGGCCCCGGAGGCCGACATCGAGCTGGCCCTGCTCTGCCACAACGAGCACTACGTCACCGAGCTGCGCCACATGGCCCCGACCTCGGGCATCATCTATCTCGACGGCGATACCTCGATGTCGCCGGGCACCTGGGAGGCCGTGATGCGCGGCGTCGGCGGCGCCGTCGCGGCGACGGAGTCGGTGATGTCCGGCCGCCACCGCAACGCCTTCGTGGCGGTGCGCCCGCCCGGACATCATGCCGAGATCGCCAAGCCGATGGGCTTCTGCTTCTTCGACAATGTCGCGATCGCCGCCCGCTACGCCCAGCGCACCTTCGGCATCGAGCGTGCCGCCATCGTCGACTTCGACGTCCACCATGGCAACGGCACCCAGGACATCTTCTGGGCCGACAAGAGCGTGATGTACTGCTCGACCCATCAGATGCCGCTGTTCCCGGGCACGGGTGCCCGCGGCGAGCGCGGCGAGCACGACACCATCGTCAACGCACCGCTGGCCTCCGAGGACGGCAGCCTCGAGTTCCGCTCCGCCTTCGAGAACCTGATCCTGCCGCAGCTCACCAAGTTCAGCCCCGAGCTCGTGATCATCTCGGCCGGCTTCGACGCCCACTATCGCGACCCGCTGGCGTCGCTCAACCTGCGGGCGGAGGATTTCGGCTGGGTCACCCGCAAGCTGATGGAGCTCGCCGACAAGACCGCCGGCGGCCGCGTCGTCTCTGTCCTGGAGGGCGGCTATGACCTTCAGGGACTTAAGGAATCCGTCGCGGCCCACGTTGCGGCGCTGACCGGGGCGTAATCCCCAGGTTCCAGCCGATCCACCCCGGCAGGGCCTGACAGGGCCGCGAGCGGGGTGTAAAAGCACGGCCCCGGAGTTGAGTGAGCTGCAGGGAACCCGCATGGCGGACAACACCGTAACCGACGTCAAGAAGCTGTCGTTCGAGCGCGCGATCGAGGAGCTGGAATCGATCGTGAAGCGCCTCGAGGACGGCAAGGTGCCGCTCGAGGAGTCGGTGGCGATCTATGAGCGCGGCGAGGCGCTGAAGCGGCGCTGCGAGGAGCTGCTGCGCCAGGCGGAGGCCCGGGTCGAGAAGATCACGACCGACGCCAGCGGCCATGCGGTGGGAACCGTGCCGCTCGACGTGCAATAGCGGCTTGCGGCCGACCGGCCGTCTCCGAGCGACAGTCCGGATTTATTTCGCTGGTTGTGGCCCGACGCGACACGCGGGCAAAGCGCCTCCCATTCGTGCAATTCAGCCGCGCATCGGTGCAACTGCATCGTCAATGGGCTTGGCCGCCAAGTGTCCCCCGGCGAAGTCTCTGCCACCGCGTTCACCGCTCGAGAGTCAGCGCGACGTCCTTCGTTTACCATGCGACACGATTGGATCCGGGCAGTTCGCCGTGGCGCCCCCCGATCCTACGATCGTGCCGTTCCGCGTCTGCGATCGTCCGGCCCGATCATGACAATGTGCTTGGCTCGCAGGTCTTCCGCGTCCGCTTCGTGACGATCCACGAAAGGCCGCACGCCTGCGACTTCTTCATGATCGTCTGCGGACCGATCCCCTGACGCGGACGCATGGCTCACCGTACCGCGGCGCGCGCAATCGCCGCATCGGCCGATTCTGCGGCGCGGGAAAAAGCCTGGACCGAGTTCGCGTCCCCGGTCTATTCCGGAGCGACGGCTGCCGTCGATTTGAGCAGAGCAATGGAACCTCCGGCATGCCGCCGCGGTTGAGACGTGGCGCAAAGGTACCGTTTGCGGGCTTGCCAACTCCCGCCGGGTTGGCTTTAAGACGCACTTTGGTGTAAAGCTTCTCGCAACTGCGGGTTTTTGGAAGTGTCCATCCTCTCCGGAGAGAGGAATCTAAGCGCTTGCAAGAGCTAGCAAAACTGACTTGGCTGAACGACTTGGCGATCTTGGGCGACTAACGAGGACGGCAAGGCCACCAAGAGTGACTTACATCACATAGATCGATCCCAAACCCGGCTAGTCTTCGGACTGCGGCTTCGATCCGCGCGGATGTGACCTTCAAGACCTCAGGTTTCGCCGCCCGTTACGATGAACCTCTCAGATGTCGGCCCTTGAACCCGACCTGCAAAATTGGAATGTCACCGTGACCACATTTAGTAAGACGCCGCTTCTCGACACCATCAAGACCCCGGAAGATCTGCGCCGGCTGAAGGTCGAGCAGGTCCGGCAGGTCGCCGACGAATTGCGCCAGGAGACCATCGACGCGGTCTCGGTGACCGGCGGCCATTTCGGCGCTGGTCTCGGCGTGGTCGAGCTGACCACGGCCATCCATTACGTGTTCGACACCCCGCGTGACCGCCTGATCTGGGACGTCGGCCACCAGGCCTACCCGCACAAGATCCTGACCGGACGCCGCGACCGCATCCGCACCTTGCGCACCGGCGGCGGCCTCTCCGGGTTCACCAAGCGCGCCGAGAGCGACTACGATCCGTTTGGCGCTGCGCACTCGTCGACCTCGATTTCCGCCGGTCTCGGCATGGCCGTTGCGCGCGACCTGTCGGGCGGCAAGAACAACGTGATCGCCGTGATCGGCGACGGTGCGATGTCCGCCGGCATGGCCTATGAGGCCATGAACAATGCCGGCGCGATGAACTCCCGCCTGATCGTGATCCTCAACGACAACGACATGTCGATCGCGCCGCCGGTCGGCGCCATGTCGGCCTATCTGTCGCGCCTGTACTCGGGCAAGACCTACCGGACGCTGCGAGATGCCGCCAAGCAGCTCGGCCAGCATCTGCCCAAGGTGATCGCCAACCGCGCCAGCCGCGTCGAGGAATATTCCCGCGGCTTCATGATGGACGGCGGCACGCTGTTCGAGGAGCTCGGCTTCTACTACGTCGGCCCGATCGACGGCCACAACCTCGACCATCTGCTCCCCGTCCTGAAGAACGTCCGCGACATGGAGACCGGCCCGATCCTGGTCCACGTCGTGACCCAGAAGGGCAAGGGCTACTCGCCCGCGGAAGCGGCGGCCGACAAATATCATGCGGTGGCCAAGTTCGACATCGCCACCGGCACCCAGGCGAAGGCCAAGCCGAACGCGCCGGCCTATCAGAACGTGTTCGGCCAGAGCCTGGTCAAGGAAGCCGAGAAGGACGACAAGATCGTCGGCATCACTGCCGCGATGCCCTCGGGCACCGGCATCGACATCTTCGCCAAGGCGTTCCCGAAGCGCACCTTCGACGTCGGCATCGCCGAGCAGCACGCCGTGACCTTCGCCGCCGGCCTCGCAGCAGAAGGCTTCAAGCCGTTCTGCGCGATCTACTCGACCTTCCTGCAGCGCGGCTACGACCAGATCGTCCACGACGTCTGCATCCAGAGCCTGCCGGTGCGCTTCGCCATCGACCGCGCCGGCTTGGTCGGCGCCGACGGCGCGACCCATGCCGGCTCCTTCGACAACGCCTATCTCGGCTGCCTGCCGAACATGGTGATCATGGCGGCCTCCGACGAGGCCGAGCTGGTGCACATGGTGGCGACCCAGGTCGCGATCAACGACCGGCCGAGCTCGGTGCGCTATCCGCGCGGCGAAGGCCGCGGCGTGGAAATGCCCGAGGTTGGCGTTCCGCTGCCGATCGGCAAGGGCCGCATGATCCGCCAGGGCAAGCAGGTCGCCCTGCTCTCGTTCGGCACCCGGCTTGCCGAGTGCGAGAAGGCCGCCGACGAGCTCGCCGCCCATGGCCTGTCCGCCTCGATCGCCGATGCGCGCTTCATGAAGCCGCTCGACGAGGAGCTGGTGCTGAAGCTGGCCCGCGAGCACGACATCCTGATCACGATCGAGGAAGGCTCGGTCGGCGGCTTCGGCTCGCACGTCATGCAGTACCTGTCCGACCAGGGCATGCTGGACGGCGGCCTGAAGATGCGTTCGATGGTGCTGCCCGACGAGTTCCAGGACCACGACACGCCGGCAGCGATGTACGCCCGCGCCGGGCTTGACGCCAAAGGCATCGTCCGCAAGGTGTTCGAGGCGCTCGGCAAGGATTACACGACCGAGTCGGTCAAGCTCGCCTGAGGCGAGCTTGGGTCCCGCAGTGGTGAGCCATGAAGATCTATCTGGCAGGTCCCGACGTGTTCCTGCCGGATGCCATTGAAATCGGCCGGCGGAAGGTCGCGATCTGCGACCGCCACGGCCTGATCGGCCTCTACCCCCTCGACAACAGCATCGACCTCGCCTCCTCCGACGCCTCGCGCCAGATCTTCCATGGCAACGAGGCGATGATGGACGACGCCGATGCCATCATCGCCAATCTCACACCGTTCCGCGGGCCCGGCGCCGATGCCGGCACGGTCTATGAGTTCGGCTACATGGCCGGCTCCGGCAAGCTGTGTCTCGGCTACTGCAACGACCCGGCCGTCTACGCCGATCGTGCCCGACGCTTCACGGCGGTGACGGAGCAGGACGGCCGCCTGGTCGATGGCGAAGGCCTGACTGTCGAGGATTTCGGCCTGCCCGACAATCTCATGATGATCCACGCGCTCGAGCTACGCGGCGCCCCGCTCGTCGCTCCACGCGAACGCCCTGCCGACGTCTGGCATCATCTGGCAGCGTTCGAGACCTGCGTGAGATTGGCGGCGGAGCGGCTGGCGACGAGGACGGTTTGATCCCGGGCCCCTCCGAAGCCGCGAATACGCGCGAACAGCTTGCAACACCCGTCATTGCGAGCGAAGCGAAGCAATCCAGGGCTACAAAGGAGGTCTGGATTGCTTCGTCGCGTCGCTCCTCGCAATGACGGAGTTCAAAATTCATTGCGTCGCCCTCATCTCACCTATCTCGCGATCCGGCCCATGACCCCTGCCCGCAAACGTGCTGACATCCTCCTCGTCGAACGCGGCCTGTTCGAGAGCCGCGCGCGGGCGCAGGCGGCGATCGAGGCGGGGCTCGTGTTCGCCAACGACAAGCAGGTGGGCAAAGCCTCGGAGAACATTCCCGCCGACGCCGTCCTGCAGGCCGAGCCGGCGCATCCCTGGGTGTCGCGTGGCGGCGTCAAGCTGGCGGCGGCGCTGGAGCATTATGGCATCGAGGTCGAAGACCATGTCTGCCTCGATGTCGGTGCCTCCACCGGCGGCTTCACCGAGGTCCTGCTGGCGAATGGCGCGGCGCTCGTGTTCGCGGTCGATGTCGGCCGCGACCAATTGCACCCATCATTGCGCAATCACCCGAAGATCATCTCGATGGAGCAGACCGACATCCGCAGCTACGACGGCAAGCGCCTGCCGCAGCGCCCCGACGTCGTCGTGATCGACTGCAGCTTCATCTCGCTCAAGGCGGTGCTGCCGGTCGCATTGTCGCTCGCGGCCTCGCCGATGAGCCTGCTGGCGCTGATCAAGCCGCAATTCGAGGCGCAGGGAAAGCACGGCAAGGGCGGCATCATCAAGGATGCAAGCGTGCATGCCGCCGTCTGCGACGACATTGCGGCCTTCGCCGCCTCGCTGGGCTGCAGCGACATCGAGATCTTCCCATCATCGATCAAGGGCGGCGACGGCAACGCCGAATTCTTCCTGGGAGCGCGCCGCCATGGTTGAGCGTCTCGTCATCGACCATGTCGGCCATCGCGGCGATGGCGTGTCGCTGTCATCGGGCGAGGCGCTGTACGTGCCCTACACGCTGGCCGGCGAGACCGTCCAGGCGGCCGTCGTGCCCGGGCATCCCGATCGCCGCAAGCTGCTCGCCATGGAGGCGGCGAGCTCCGAGCGGATCGCGCCGTTCTGTGCGCATTTCGGCGTGTGCGGCGGCTGCGCCATCCAGCACTGGGCGCCCGGGCCCTATCAGCATTGGAAGCGCAACATCGTCGTCGAGACGCTACGGGCCGCCAAGGTCGATTGCGAAGTGGCCGATCTGATCGATGCCCACGGCGCCGGCCGGCGCCGCGCCACCTTCCACGCCCGGATGGGCACGCACGAGGTTCTCCGCGTCGGATTCTCGGCAGCCAACAGCCACGACATCGTGCCGATCGACCGCTGTCCGATCCTCGATCCTGCTCTGGATGGTGCGCTGGAAGCCGCATGGGCGCTGGCGGAGGCGCTGAAGCCGACCGGCAAGCCGCTCGACATCCAGGCGACCGCGACCAGCAACGGCCTCGACATCGACATCCGCGGCTCCGGCCCGCTGCCGCCGCCGCGCATCGCGGCCCTGTCCCGCCTCGCCGAACAGCACCGGCTGGCGCGGCTGACGCGCCATGGCGAGCTGGTGCTGATGCGCAATGCGCCCGTGGTTACGATGGGGACGGCACAGGTGACGCTGCCGCCCGGCTCGTTCCTGCAGGCCACCGTGCAAGGCGAGGAGACGCTGGCGCAATTGGTGATGGAGCGGATCGGCAAAGCCAAGCACGTCGCCGACCTGTTCTGCGGCGTCGGCCCGTTCGCGCTGCGGCTCGCCACGCGGGCGCGCGTCACCGCCATGGACAATGATGCCGGCGCGATCGCGGCGCTGCAAAGGGCGTCTGGCACGCCCGGCCTCAAGCCGATCAAGGCCGAGGCGCGCGACCTGTTCCGCCGCCCGCTGATGCCGCCGGAATTGCGCGACATCGACGCCGTCGTGTTCGATCCGCCGCGCCAGGGCGCTCAGGCGCAGGCCAGGCAACTCGCGGCCAGCAAGGTGCCGGTGATCGTCGCGGTGTCCTGCAACGTCACGACGTTCGCGCGGGATATGCGCATGCTGATCGACGGCGGCTACAAGCTCGAGACCGTGGTGCCGGTCGACCAGTTCCGCCACACCCCGCATGTCGAGCTGGTGGCGAGGCTGGTGCGGTGAGCACCGTCAACGGATTTATGAGCGAGATCGGCTTTTTCGGGGAGCGCCAAGCGTTGCCCCTGCAATGACGCACGGAGCTCGCGCATCACGCTCGGTGCGCCCCCTCGCCCCGCTTGCGGGGCGAGGTCGACTGAGAACGCCGCTGACTATGAGCACGAACTCGTAGGCGATCGACCAGCGATGTCGCCTATCCGATGCGCTACCTCACCACGCTGACCTTCACCGGCGCGACGCCGGAGTTGACCATGCCGAGCGCCTGCGCGGCTGAGTAGGACACGTCGACCACCCGCCCCTGCACGAACGGTCCGCGATCGTTGACGCGCACCACCACGGAGCGGCCGGTCTTGACGTTGGTGACCTGCAGGCGGGTGCCGAACGGCAGGCTGCGATGCGCGGCCGTCAGCTCGGAGGGATTGAAGCGCTCGCCGCTCGCGGTCTTCTGGCCTTCCGAATAGTAGCTGGCGAGACCGGACGCTCCGGAGTGCGCCGGCGGCGGGCTGGGCTCGGCCCGCCGGACGCGCACCACTGACTCCGGCGCCTTCTCCGCGCGCTGCACCTGCGGCCGAAATTCGGCTCCGGCTTGCTTCGTCGGCGCCGCCCAGCGCGCCTGCCGGACCGCCGATGATTGCGCGCAGGCTGCGAGCGAAGCCGCCGCCGCACACACCAGCGCTGCCCTGAGAAGTTGGCAAGCGAGCCCTGCACGCGGACCTTGGATGACTGACGAGCGCCTGACGCGCTGCGCGGGACGTGCTGTCCGGTCGATGATACGCATGTTCTGTGCGCCTCCGCCTCAATCCGCTCATGGTCGCGGCCCAATCGCGGCGGCACGGTGGCAAAGGGAAACTTGCGGGAGATGCAACCCCTGGTTTTTGGGAGATTGTGGCTCAATGGCAACAGATCAGCCTGAACAGCGGCCTTGTGGAGTTTTTCCACGCAAGAACTTCATACTGTCATCCTGGGAGAACACGTGAATGCCTGACCCGCTGCTGACCCGCATCGTCGGCGAACTTGCCGATGTCCCGGGACTGCGCGCCATCGCGCTCGGTGGATCACGTGCGCGCGGCACCGCGCAGGCGGGCTCGGACTACGACGTCGGGCTCTACATCGCATCCAGGCACGGCCTCGACACCGACGTGCTGCGCGAAGCAGTGCGGCGGCTCGTCGACGACCCGCAAACGCTCGAACTGACGGCGGTCGGCGGCTGGGGACAGTGGATCGTCGGCGGCGGCTGGCTCAGAATCGACGGGCACAAGGTCGACCTGCTCTATCGCGAGATCGATGCGGTCGGCGGCGTGATCGACGACTGCCGGAAAGGGCGGATCGAGATGCACTACCAGCCAGGCCATCCGCATGGCTTCGTCTCGGCGATCTGGATGGGCGAGGTCGCGCTCTGCCGCCCGCTGCACGATCCCGCGCAACTGCTGGCGGGGCTGAAGTCGCGCTGCACGCCCTATCCGCGCCGCCTGCGCGACGCGATTATTGCGCGCTTCCACTGGGAGATCGCATTCAGCATCGATAATGCCGAGTTGGCTGTCGGGCGTGGCGATCATACCCACGTCGCGGGCTGCGCCTATCGCGCCCTCGCCTGCCTTGCGCAGGTGCTGTTTGCGGTCAACGGGCGCTACCTGATCAACGAGAAGGGCGCGCTCATGGAGGCCGCGACGTTTGGACTGGCACTCGCCGATCTCGCGGCGCGCGTGGAGCTCATCTGGCAATCGATCGGCAATGGCGAATTCGGTGCGGCGCTCCGCAGCCTGCGGGAGGTCGAGGCCGAATTGAAACAGGCGTTGGTCCATGCTGCGACGGCCGGCTGAGATCGGCGCCTTACCAATCAAGTCTCCCCGCGCGCGCGTCTGCTCGGCAGCCCGGGCCTGCGGGTCACCGCCCCCAGCGGTCCTGCCAGATCTTCTCGCCGATCGTGCAGGACACGCGCGGCTCCTTGTCGGCATCGTCGGCGACCGGCACGATGCGCGGCGGCGGTGCGCGTCCGGCAACCTCCATCAGCAGCTTGGTGCGGATGGCTTCCTTGAATTCGTCGCGGCTCTTGATCGTGACCACGAACGAACCGTGGCCGCCGGTCACGCAATCTTTGTAATAGAGATCGAGGTTCTCGATATCCATGGTCGAGTAGGACGGCTCCTTGACCATGATCGGCAGGCCGTTGATGGTGATGCCCTTGTCGACGGCCTCGTCGCGCGCGATCGTCACCGGTGAGGGACCATTGTTGTTGGGCCCATCGCCGGAGATGTCGATGACGCGGCGCAGTCCGCGGTAGGGATTCTCATCGAACAGCGGCATGGCGAAGTAGATCGCGCCGGAGATCGAGGTGCGCGACGCCCGGCGGATCGGCGTCTTCATGATCTCGGCGGCGACGGCGTCGGCACTTTCCGGTCCGTCGATCAGGCGCCATGGAATGATGATCTTCTGGTCGCTCGAGGCCGCCCATTCGAAATAGGTCACGGCGATCCTGCCGTGCACGCCGCTCTTCAGCGCCTGCAGGAACTCGCGCGAGCTGAGCGCCTGGGCGTAGCCTTCGCGCTGGATCGCCAGCTCGTCCAGGTCCATCGAGTAGGACACGTCGACGGCGAGGATCAGTTCGACGTCGACGGACGCTTCCTTCTCGCTCAGCTGCTGCGCCGGCTGGGCCCTCGGCGCTGCCACGACGGTGGCGACGTCGCCGCCAGCCAAGGCGCCCGCCAGACACGCCACCCCGATCGAGATCCACCAGCGCATGAGCTGCCCTCCAATCGCGTCTGATGATGGTGACATGCAATCCGCAGAGCGCAAAGCGGGAACGCACACATCCATTCACATTCCGGTTAGTCCCCTGGGGTTTGCCCGGATGTCAGGCAGCCGCGTGCGCCCATCGCGCAAGGCATGCAGCCCGTGGTTTCCCGGAGCGGCCGAAGCCTGTATCGTGGCGTGACTGCCGCATCCGGAACACAGGCGCGCCCTTAGAATGAACGATGCCGTCACCAAGCCCAAGACGAAGGTACGCACCAAGACCGAGCGTCCGCGGCTCTACAAGGTGATCCTCGTCAACGACGACTTCACGCCGCGCGATTTCGTGGTGATGATCCTGAAGGCGGAATTCAGCATGACCGAGGACCAGGCCTACAAGGTCATGATCACGGCGCATAAGCTCGGCGTCTGCGTGGTGGCCGTGTTCACCAAGGACGTCGCCGAGACCAAGGCGACGCGCGCGACCGATGCCGGCCGCGCCAAGGGCTATCCGCTGCTGTTCACCACCGAGCCGGAGACCTAGAGCATGATCTTTCGGAAAACCGGTTTCCACCTTTCCGGATCGTGCTTCAGGCCGGAGAACTAATCCTCTTCGCGAAGCCCGAACACGCGCTGCTCCGTCGCAAGGCCCGCGATCGGGAACGCGCCGAGATCGGTCCATGGTTCGGCACAGGCTCCGGCGAAAGTCTCCGAGGCGACCACGGTGCGCCTCAGCCGCGCGGCGATCTTCTCCAGCCGGGCCGCAAGATTGACGGCCGGACCGATGCAGGTGAAATCGAGCCGGTTGCCGCCGCCGATATTGCCATAGAGCAGCCGTCCGACATGCAGCGCGACGCCGAAGCGGAAGCGTTCCCCGGTGCCGCTGGCCGCGTATTCGAGCGCATCGACGCGGGCCCGCGAGGCGCGCGCCGCCGCAAGGACGCGGGCGCAGACCTCGGTCGGATCGCCGCCCTGCTCGCGAAACGGAAACACCGCGAGCAGGCCGTCGCCCATGAACTTCAGCACCTCGCCGCCCTGCTCGCGGATCGGATCGACCTGGCAGTCGAAATAGTGGTTGAGGATCGCCACCACGTCCTCAGCCGGCAGGCGATCGGACAAGGGCGTGAAGCCGCGCAGATCCGACAGCCAGATCGCCGCATCCAGCGTATCGGTATGGCCGCGGCGGATCTGGCCGCCCAGGATGCGCTCGCCGGCGCGATTGCCGACATAGGTGTCGAGCAGCATCGAGGCCGTACGTCGAAGCGTGACGATCTCGGTGTAGCGCGCCAAAGCCGGCATCAGCGAGCGGATTGCATTCAGATGCGCGTCGGTGAAGCCTGTTGGAGATTTGGTGGTCCAACTCGACGCGTGGACCGCACGGTCGATGAAGGTCAAAGGAAGAGTGAAATAGTCGGTCACGCCTTCGGCCCGCAGATCCATCAGGATCGGAAAGAGCTCGGCTTCCCGATCGCGAGGATCGGCCCTGAACTCGGTCCCCTGCTCGAACACGCGCGCAAGCGGGCTGTCCCTGTAGGCCGGCGTGCTCTCGAAGCCGAAATCGACCGAGCCCATCTCGACCTCCGCCCCCTGGCGCCAGATGAAGCTGCGGCCGGCGATATCAGGATGAAGGGTGCGGACGAACACGCCCACGCGCCACAGCGGCACGCCGAGCCCGACCAGACGATCGCAGCATTCGGACATCATCTGGCTCGGCGTCGCCGCTGAGCGCGCGCCGTCGACCAGCCAGTCCTTGATGTCCCGCAGCTTGGAAGTGTCCATGGGACGACACTAGGCGAGCAGCGTGGCAACAGCAAACAGCCGCGGCGGCAGCGTGCGGCTACCCCACCTGGCCGCGATGGCGCAGCAGGTGATCGGCCAACACACAGGCCATCATCGCCTCGCCGACGGGAACCGCGCGGATGCCGACGCAGGGGTCGTGACGGCCCTTGGTCAGGATCTCGGTCTCCTGGCCTGAGCGGTCGACGGTCTGGCGCGGGGTGAGGATCGACGAGGTCGGCTTGACCGCGAAGCGCAGCACGATCGGCTGTCCCGTGGCGATGCCGCCGAGAATGCCGCCGGCATTGTTGGAGAGGAAGCGCGTGCCGTCATTGGCCGAGCGCATCTCGTCGGCGTTCTCCTCGCCGGTCAGCTCGGCCGCGCCGAAGCCGGCGCCGATCTCGACGCCCTTCACGGCGTTGATGCTCATCATCGCCGCGGCGAGATCGGCATCGAGCTTGCCGTAGAGCGGCGCGCCAAGTCCCGCCGGCACGCCCTCGGCGACGATCTCGAGCACGGCGCCGATCGACGAGCCGGACTTCCTGATGCCGTCGAGATAGTCCTCGAAGAACGCCGCCTTGTCCTTGTCGGGGCAGAAGAAGGGATTGCGCGCGACCTCGTCCCAGTCCCAGTTGCCGCGATCGATCTTGTGCGGACCCATCTGCACCAGCGCACCGCGCACCTTCACGTCGGGCAGGACCTTGCGCGCGATCGCGCCGGCGGCGACGCGCGTCGCGGTCTCGCGCGCCGAGGAACGACCGCCGCCGCGATAGTCGCGCAGGCCGTATTTGGCCTCGTAGGTGAAGTCGGCGTGACCGGGACGAAACTTGTCCTTGATCTCGGAATAGTCCTTGGAGCGCTGGTCGGTGTTCTCGATCAGGAGCGCGATCGGCGTGCCCGTGGTGACCTGCACGCCCGTGTCGGGATCAGCCATCACGCCTGACAGGATCTTCACCTGGTCCGGCTCCTGGCGCTGGGTGGTGAAGCGCGACTGGCCGGGACGGCGGCGGTCGAGATCACGCTGGATCTCGTCGGCGGCGAGCGGGATCCGCGGCGGACAGCCGTCGACCACGCAGCCGATGGCCACGCCATGGCTCTCACCGAAGGTGGTGACGCGGAACATGTGGCCGAAGGTGTTGAAGGACATGAGCTGATCACCCAACCGGAAAAACCATCATTCCGGGATGGTCCGAAGGACCAGACCGGACTCTCGAGATTCCGGGTTCGCCTCTGCAAGGCGCACCGGAACGACGGAGACAAACTAACTGTACTTCTCGAACCCGTTCTCGCCGAACACATAGACCGCGCCCTGCTGGATCGGCAGGTCGACGGCGCCGTGCGGCGTCTCGAAGCCCAGCGCGACCATCAGCGCCCGCGCCGTGCCGCCATGGGCGACCGCCACGATATCGCCAGACAGCCCATCGTACCAGTCGCGCACGCGGCGCTCGACGTCGGCATAGGTCTCGCCGCCCTCGGGCGCCAGCGACCATTTGTCGGTCAGCCGCCTGGCATAGAAGGCGGGATCGGCCGCCTGCATTTCCGGCAGCGTCGCCCCTTCCCATTTGCCGTAGCCGATCTCGCGCAGCCGGGCATCGAGCGCATAGCCCTCGGCTGGCAGGCTCAGGGTCTCACGCACCAACTCCATGGTCGCGCGGGCGCGGCTGAGGGGGCTAGCGACGTAGGGCAGGCGCGCCGCATCATGGCCGTTGCGCGCAGCGAGCTCGGCCAGGATGTTGCCGGCCTGCACCGCCTGCACCCGCCCGAGCGCGTTCAGCGGAATGTCCTGCGTGCCTTGCAGCCGGCCGAGCGCATTCCATTCCGTCTCGCCGTGGCGGATGTAGTAGATCGTGGGCCGTGGCATTGCGCGTTGACGTTATTCCTTGGCGCCGACGGAATTGTTCAGCGAGATGTCGGGCGCCTCGGGCCGCTTCATGCCGACGACATGATAGCCGGAATCGACGTGATGCACCTCGCCGGTGACGCCGCGCGACAGGTCGGACAAGAGATACAGCGCGCTGTCGCCGACCTCGTCGATGGTCACGGTCCGGCGCAGCGGCGCGTTGTATTCGTTCCACTTCAGGATGTAGCGGAAGTCGCCGATGCCCGAGGCGGCCAGCGTCTTGATAGGTCCTGCCGAGATCGCATTGACGCGGATGTTCTTCTCGCCGAGATCGGCGGCGAGATAGCGCACGCTGGCTTCCAGCGCGGCCTTGGCGACGCCCATCACGTTGTAGTGCGGCATCCACTTCTCGGCGCCGTAATAGGTCAAGGTGATGATCGAGCCGCCGTCGGTCATCAGCTTCTCGGCGCGCTGCACGATCGCCGTCAGCGAGTAGCAGCTGATCAGCATGCTCTTGGAGAAATTGTCCTGCGTGGTTTCGATGTAGCGGCCGTCGAGCTGGTCCTTGTCGGAGAAGGCGATGGCGTGGACCACGAAATCGATCTGGCCCCACTTCTCCTTGAGCACGTCGAACACCGCGTCGATGGTCGTGGGATCGGTGACATCGCAATGGCCGAGCACGAGCCCGCCGAGCTCGGCCGCCAGCGGCTCGACCCGCTTCTTCAGCGCGTCGCCCTGGTAGGTCAACGCGATCTCCGCGCCGGCCGCGCGCGCGGCCTTGGCGATGCCCCAGGCGATCGAGCGGTTGTTGGCCACGCCAAGGACGACCCCGCGCTTGCCCTGCATCAAACCTGAAATCTGCGCCATGCGGCTTCCCATCGAACTGATTATTAAGGACTGGACGTACACCACCGGTCTGGCCCGGTACAGCCCCATTCCGCCCGCTCTGTGGCAAACTCCCCCGCAGGGCTTGCGGTCCGGAATACGCTGATCATCGCGGGGTTATGATCTTTGCAAGACGCCGGCTGCGGCCTGCGCCCTTGTCATCGCAGCGAACAGCCGCAGGGCATTCCATGAACGCGTTCCGCCAGAGCGTCGAGACCATGATTCCGGCACTGCGCCGTTATGCCCGGGCGCTGGCGCGCGACATGGACGCGGCCGACGAACTGGTCCAGGACACGCTGGTGCGGGCGCTGCGCTCGGAGCGGCTGTTCCTGGGCG
Source organism: Bradyrhizobium sp. SZCCHNRI2009 (assembly GCF_032485115.1). Classification (NCBI taxonomy): domain Bacteria; kingdom Pseudomonadati; phylum Pseudomonadota; class Alphaproteobacteria; order Hyphomicrobiales; family Nitrobacteraceae; genus Bradyrhizobium; species Bradyrhizobium sp. SZCCHNRI2009. The sequence goes on along the minus strand of NZ_JAUEUH010000001.1, from coordinate 107,020 downwards.
GCGACATCAGGAGCTGGTTGTACACGATCCTGACCAATCTGAACAAGAACCGCCGGCGCTCCTTGGCGCGGCGGCCGCACTTCATGCCGCTCCAGGACGACAATGCCGACGCCAGCGGCACCGAGGCCGAGGGCCGGGACATCGAGCGCGCGCTGGCGACCCTGGTGGAGGAGCAGCGCGCGGCGCTTCTCCTCGTCGTGCTCGAAGGCATGAGCTACCGCGAGGTCGCCGATATCCAGGGTGTCCCAATCGGCACCGTGATGTCCCGCCTCGCCCGCGCCCGCGCCCATGTCCGTGCCGTGCTCGAGGGCGAGCGGCCGGCGCTGCGGAGGGTGAAATGACCACTGCACAAAAGCCGCCCTGCCATGTTCGGCTGCCCAAGCCTGCAGCGACCGCGCATCGCCGCAGCCGCCCGATTGCAACGAGATCCCGATGATGACCGAGCCGACCATTCCCGTCACCGAAGACGAGCTGCACGCCTATGTCGACAACGAGCTGCCGGCCGAGCGCCGCAGCGACGTCGAGCGCTGGCTGGCCGCGCATCCGGCGGACGCCGAGCGGGTGCAATCCTGGCGCAGCATGGCTGAGGCGCTCCATGCCCGCTACGATTCGATCGTCAACGAGCCGGTGCCGCCGCGGCTCGACCTCGACGGCCTGGAGCGCCGGCCGCGGCGCTGGGTCGTCGCGGCCATGGCGGCAAGCGTGGCGGCCTTCGCGGTCGGCGGCGCGGTCGGCTGGGTCGCGCGTGGCGCCGCGTCCTCGCCGTCGCCGCTGCAGGCCCTTGCCGGCGAGGCGCTCGATGCGCACCGGCTCTATGTCGTGGAGGTGCGCCATCCGGTGGAGGTTCCTGGCGACGAGAAGGCCCATCTGCAGCAATGGCTGACGCGGCGCTGCGGTCGCACCGTGCAGGCGCCGGAGCTGGAAACCACCGGACTGAAGCTCGTCGGCGGCCGGCTGCTGCCCGGGCCGACCGGCCCGGCGTCCTTCCTGATGTACGAGAGCACCTCCGGCGAGCGCTTCACGGTGTATGCGACCAAGGTCGGGATCGAGGCGGCCGAGATGCGCTATACGGCGCAGGGCAACACCGCTGCACTCTCGTGGGCGGAGCGCGGCGTCAGCTACGTCGTCAGCGGCGGCAGTGACCGGACGCGTCTCACTCAGGTCGCGCGCCTTGTTTATGACCAGACCGAACGGGCGGGCGGCTAGCGGCGGACCATTGCCCGATTTCGCGAGGTGCCGGCCTCGGCGCGATTACGGCCGTGATCAGAAGCGTTTGCAGGATGGCCGCGAGCGCTGCCCGAGAGGATCCTGATCCCCGCATGGCTCAGGCGGGAGACACGCCAGGGTCGGCGCCGCAATTCGGTCACCGGAAATCTGGAATCAGGTCACCGGCACGTCTCAATATAGCGCCAAATGTTCACGAAAAAATGAGGAGTGTTCGATCCGCCGATCGACACGGAAGCGGCCTCGATCGGGGTTTTGTACCGCGCTGGTCCCCCTTTCGAGGCCGCACTTTTTTCTCAGCTTTCCAGCTCGTTTTCAGCCGAGTCGTCCGCAACGCGCAACCTCAGGAGAGGTTGCTGCGCGGATTGTAGGGATGACGGTCGCGCCATCTGGTCATCAGGGCTTCGAGCTCTGCGTCGTTGCCGTCGGGCAGCACGATCCGGGTGGTGACGAACAGATCGCCGGCCGAGCCGTCGCTCTTGGGCAGGCCCTTACCCTTGAGCCGGAAGGTCCGGCCGCTGGAGGTGTTCTTCGGGATCGACAGCTCGACCGCGCTGCCGAGCGTCGGCGCCCTCACCTTGGCGCCCAGGACCGCCTCGTAAAGCGTGATCGGCAGATCGAGCCTGAGGTCGCTGCCCTCGACCTTGAAGAACGGATGCGGCGCGATCTGGATCGTGATCAGGAGATCACCCGGCCGGTGTCCGGGCGCGCTCTCGCCCTGCCCCTTCAGCCTAATCTGCTGGCCGGCGGTGACGCCGGCGGGGACCTTGACGTTGAGCTCCTTGCCCGACGGCAGCCGCACCCGCTTCTCGCCGCCATTGACGGACTCCTCGAGCGAGACCGACATTGCAACCTTCAGATCGAGGTCGAGGCCGACACCGCCGGTGTCGAACTCGAACGAGCCGCCGCCGCCGCGTGCACCGCGCGCGCCGGCGCCGCCGAACATGCTGTTCAGAATGTCCTCGAATCCGCCACCGCCGAAGCCGCCGCCCGGCCCGCCGCCGCTGCGGAAGGTATAGCTCTCGAAGCCGCCACCCGGCCCGCCGCGGCCGGCGCCGCCACCCGGAAAGCCCTGGAAGCGCGGCTTGCCGTCAGCGTCGATCTCCCCGCGATCGAACTGCTTGCGCTTTTCCTCGTCGCCCAGGATCTCGTTGGCCGAATTGATCTCGGCAAACCGCGCCGATGCCTTCGGGTCATCCTTGTTGCTGTCGGGATGATGCTTCTTGGCGAGCTTGCGATAGGCGCTCTTGATGGCCGCAGCGCTGGCGCTTCGCGGCACCCCCAAGACCTCATAGGGGTCGCGCATCCGTCACGTCTCCTTACAGAAAGTCAGATACTAACCTATGGGCTCCCCGCCCGCTTCGCATTTCATCTGGGGAGTCCGTTGTATTTTTGCAACGGGTTCCAGACGACCCCGGCTAGCTTTGCTGCCAGGGTTTGAGCGTCTGGATGTCCCAGCGCCCACGCTCGATACGGCACGCCGAGCCCTGCAGCCAGCGTTCCGTCTTGCCGTTGACGTAGCTCGCCAGGAAATCGCGGCACGTGCGGCCGTTGTCGGCCGTGTAGGACTTGGCGATCGGCGTCACCGAGCCGCGGGCGCCGGTCTGCGGATTCTGCCACGGCTGGCTGGAATCCTTGCTCCCCTTGGTCAGCACGTCCGACGCGGCGTTGCGGGCAAAAGCGAGATCGGCTTCGGTCGGCTCGCGCTCGGGCGGCGGGCTGACCGCGCCGGTGATCTCCGCATCGTCCATCTTGGCAAAGGCCGTTTCAGGGCGCGACAGGCTGCAGCCGCCGCCGGACAGGCCGATTAGAATGAGTGTCAAAGCCGTGCCGGCATGACCGATCGCGGATAGGCCAAGCCGGACCGATGCCCTATATAGGGCCGGACCAGAATGGACTTGCACGCGCCTGGCCGCGGGTGAACGCAAAACTCGGACTCCCCATACACATGACCGACCCCACGAGCATCAAACACCAGACAACCTTAACATCCGGTACATCGGCCGATTTTACCCAGGCCGGCGAGCCGTTTGCGCTGTTTGCGGCGTGGTTTGCCGAAGCCGGCAAGAGCGAGCCCAACGATCCGAATGCGATGGCGCTGGCAACGGTCGACGACAGCGGGCTGCCTGACGTGCGCATGGTGCTGATGAAGGGCTATGACGAGGACGGCTTCGTCTTCTACAGCCACAAGGCCAGCCAGAAGGGCCGCGAGCTCGCCGCCAATCCGAAGGCCGCGCTGCTGTTTCACTGGAAGTCGCTGCGCCGCCAAGTCCGCATCCGCGGCCTCGTGGCGCCGGTGACCGACGAAGAGGCCGACGCCTATTTCGCGACCCGGCCGAAGCAGGCGCAGCTCGGCGCCTGGGCCAGCAAGCAGTCGCAGCCGCTGGAGAGCCGCTTCGCGTTCGAGCAGGCGATCGCCAAGGTCGCCGCGCAATACATCATCGGCGAGGTGCCGCGCCCGCCAGGATGGAGCGGCTGGCGCATCACGCCCGTCAGCATGGAGTTCTGGCACGACCGGCCATTCCGCCTGCACGACCGCATCGAATTCCGGCGCGAGGCTTCGGGCCGGCCGTGGACCAAGGTGCGGATGTATCCGTAGGGGATCGCCGCGCGGGCTTGCGCCCGGCCTCCAGGCGTCCGATACGCCAACGAATCGCCATCGCGCGCGTGAATCAGGCGCCGAACGCACAACCATTGTGGTAAGTTGATCCCGTCCGGGATCGTGAAAGACGCAGTTCATGCCGACCTCTTCCAATCAGCCACGGCGCACAATGCTGCTGACCGGTGCCAGCCGCGGCATCGGCCATGCCACCGTGATCCGCTTCTCCTCAGCCGGCTGGCGCGTCCTCACCTGCTCGCGGCACCCCTTTCCCGAAGAATGCCCGTGGGGCGCCGGCCCCGAGGACCACGTCCAGGTCGACCTGTCCGATCCCCAGGACACCGTGCGCGCGATCGCCGAGATCAAACAGCGGATCGACGGCGGCGAGCTGCACGCGCTGGTGAACAACGCCGCGATCTCGCCGAAGGGCGCGGGCGGTGCCCGGCTCGGCACCGTCGACACCGACCTCGACACCTGGAATCACGTCTTCCGCGTCAACTTCTTCGCGCCGATCATGATGGCGCGCGGCCTGATCAAGGAGCTGAAGGCGGCCAGGGGCTCCGTCGTCAACGTCACCTCGATCGCCGGCTCGCGCGTGCATCCCTTCGCCGGCGCGGCCTACGCGACCTCCAAGGCGGCGCTGGCCGCCCTGACCCGCGAGATGGCGTCGGATTTCGGCCGGGTCGGCGTCCGCGTCAACTCGATCGCGCCGGGCGAGATCGACACCTCGATCCTGTCGCCGGGCACCGAGAAGATCGTGCAGGAGCAGATCCCGATGCAGCGCCTCGGCACGCCCGACGAGGTCGCCAAGATCATCTACGTGCTGTGCACGGAGACCAGCTCCTACGTGAACGGCGCCGAGATCCACATCAACGGCGGCCAGCACGTCTGAGGCAATCGACGCGGAGACGCTTGCCCGTGTTCGATTTGGTTCATGGCGGCTTGCCACGTTCGGCAAGTTCCGGATGACCGCGCGAAGGCGTGATTAACGCCATCTCCGAAGATCGATACGGACCTACCGACCACCACAAACAAGACAGCGCTCCCGGAGGGAACGCTGTTCATGGGATGGGATCGGCGTACTGAATTTCCAATCACTGGCCGCGCAGACGGCATTGCCTGAATACCGTCACGTCGAGAACGGTCGTTCAGCCTTCGCACACCAAACCGCGCAGAATCTGCGCGGCGCGCCAGCGCAGGCGGTCGGACTCGACGTTGAGGGCGCTGGAGCAATCATCGTCGCGCTCGTCCTCCTCGAGATCGGCGCCGCAGTAGCGGCAGGTGCGCGGCGACAGCGCATGGGCCACGACGATGTCGGCGCGGCTGCGCTGATAGCTGGCAAGATCGATCACGTTGTTCGATGCCATTATGCGTTTCTCAACCATTGCCGCCGCCTCTTGGATAAGGCGCGATGAACGCGCCCTCGAGCTCTGCCTTGCATGCCACGCGCCGAGGCGCTCGTTGTTTGTCATGCTGGTGCAGATTTATCGCAGAGAAGTTTCGATCAAACGTTCAGCGTTCCCATCAAATTTTACCTGAGGAATTGGGGCGGCTTTGCAGCGGCTTTGCAGCCGGCCTAACAAGTATTTCCTATTATGTGTTGCATCTCACCGCTTGTGTCACCTGAGGTGCATAGCGACGGACTCTGCCCCGCAGCTAACAACGGGGCGCGAATGAGGCATCACCTGGAATGACGGCACAATGCCGCAGGCCTCGCCCAGATCTGTCGCCAGAGCCAGGGTTTTCAGGCCCGCGGCACTACAGCCACTTCTTCAATTTGAAGATGTAGTACGGCACGATCGCGCAGATCAGCATCAGCACCAGCGCCATCGGATAGCCGTGCACCCATTCGAGCTCCGGCATCATCTTGAAGTTCATGCCGTAGATCGATGCGATCAAGGTCGGCGGCATCAGCACCACCGCCATCACCGAGAACAGCTTGATGATGTTGTTCTGCTCGAGGTTGACGACACCGAGCATCGCATCCAGCACGAAGGTGATCTTGCCCGCGAGATAGGACGCGTGGTCGGTCAGCGAGGCGACGTCGCGCTGCATGGTCTTGAGCTGCTCGCGCATATCCTTCGACCACTTCACGCCTTCGACGACCGCAGAGAGAAACGTGACGAGACGACCGATCGACACCAGGCTCTCACGCACCTTCGAGGTCAGGTCGCCCTTGCGCCCGATCGCGATCAGGATCTGCGAATACTGCTTGGCGTGCCCGTGACGCTCATTGTTCGGCTCGAAGATCTCGTGGCTGACCTGGTCGATATCGGCCCCGACCTTCTCGAGAATGTCGGCGCAGCGGTCGATTACCGCATCGAGCAACTCCATCAGCACCATCTCGCCGGTGATCCCGGGCGCACAGTTGCGAGCGAGCTTTGCCTCCACCACGGCGAACGGTCGCGGCTGGTCGTAGCGGACCGTCACCAGACGGTGGCCCGCCAGGATGAAGGTGACGGCGGTGGTCCTGGGCATATCGGAGTCCGAGTGACACATCAGCGTAGCCGTCATGTAGCGGGCGCCGTTCTCGATATAGAGGCGGCTGGAGATCTCGATCTCCTGCATGTCCTCGCGCGTCGGCACCGCGATCCCGGCCAGCTTTTCGACCGCCCGATCCTCGGCATTGCTGGGGTTCACCAGGTCGACCCAGACCGCATTGTCGGGCAGAGCCGCGGGATCGGTGATCGCCATCTTCTTCAGCGCGGTTTCGGACGGGACGAACACCGAGAACATGGACAAACTCCGAATCGCGAAACCTGAATTTCGGGGACTTAGCGGTGGGATGCTGCCGCCTTGTGACGCAGCTTGCGAGTCCGGTCCATCGGCTTTTCGCGCCAATGCTCCGCGGCCTCTCGCGCGGCGCCGAGGGGGAGCTGACCGTGCCATTCGAAGCACAGCTGTGGATGACTGCCCGCAACTTTGCGGCAAAAAAGCAACAATCGCGGCGCTGCAGCGTGACCTGTGCGTGTATCGGCTGGAATTGAGAACGATTTTGACGATAATGGGACATGTGGAATCGCGCTGCAGTGGCGCGGCCGTGTCATTGCAACGTCAGCTGTCGATTGGAATTGGTGACATGTCGCTGAAGGTGAAACTCGGACTCCTGGCCGCCGGCCTGATGCTGTCGGGCTGCATGCAGGCCACGACGTACGAGGCGACCAACACCCAGGCCTTCAAGCCGAAGGACAAGGAACTTCTCGCGAAGATCCGCTACACCAACACGCCGGTGGCCGAGCCCTATCGGCGCGCGATCGTCGACTATCACCGCAAGGAAGCTCCGGGCTCGATCGTCGTCGATTCCGACAGCCACTACCTCTATTACGTGCTGGATGGCGGCAAGGCGATCCGCTACGGCATCACCGTCGGCGAAGAGGCCATGGCCTGGTCGGGCATCGCCAAGGTCGGCGCCATGACCGAGTGGCCGGCTTGGCATCCGACCAAGGGCGAGATCGAGCGGCTGGGCGTTCCGACCTTCGTCGCCCCGGGCCCCGACAATCCGATGGGCTCGCGCGCGATGTACCTCTATGCCAACGGCAAGGACACGCTGTTCCGCATCCACGGCACCAACCAGCCGGAATATATCGGCGCCTCGATCTCCTCGGGATGCATCCGCCTGACGAACGAGGACGCGATCGACCTCTATAACCGGGTGAAGGTCGGCACCATCGTCGTGGTCCTCGATCCGAAGAAGGGTGATTCGCCCTACAAGCCGCAGATGGCGCTGCAGGGCGGGGGCACCTACGCTGCGATGCAGTGAGCACCTCCTGGAACGGCGGACAAAATTTCAAAGCCGAGAAACTCGTTTAGCACCCTTTTCGAGAGCGTCGGGCAACCGGCGCTCTTTTGTTTTGGACTGGTGCTGCCTCGGATACTGGCATGAGCGAGATCATCTTCGCGCGGCTCCTGCCTGACCCCAGCATATCCGCAGGCTAGCTAGTGCCTTTACTTGGTCCTGGCGTCGGATCCATCGGCCTTGCCGAGAAACCGGCTGGACACGAACAGGATGTCGAGATCGCTAGTCGGGGTGTAGTCGATTGCAACGCCGCTGAAGCCGTAAGGGACCCGCTGCAGCGTCAGTCCCTGAACCGGGCAGGTCGAGACCAAGTCCGCTCCGCCCTTATCGATCTGCAGTTCGAAACGGCCAATTGGGCCATGCCAATTGGCGCCGGTTTTCAGCACATATTGGACATTGTCATACAGAATGTCAGAGCCGCCTGAGCCATTCTTGTTAGCCGCGCTTTCTCGATCGAGCAGGCGCTGCTCGGCAGCAACAAACCCGCGATCGAAGCACCAGGGCCCACCGAGTTCGCTCGAAGTTTTGACTCGAGACACCCGGGAATCGGTCGGCGTGTACCATGAGCCATAGACAGGCCGATAGCGGTGCCTGATCGTGATCTGCTTGCCGGCCGGGAATCTCTGCTGCCAGTGAAAGCTGACACGCGTTTTCCAGATCGGAAGAATATCCTTGTCTTCGAACTCGGCCAGATGCTGGCTCCGCAATGCAGCCCCGTGGCGGACCTCGTCGAGGCTCGGATTGACCGGATCGACGCCTAGACGCCTGAGCTCCGCAGTGACATCGCGGCCGCGGTCATCAAAGGCTCTCACATCCACATCCGGCGCGATCTCCCGCCCATCACTCCAGACCTCGAAACCGACGAAATTGGCCTTGCCTTCGAAGGCGAGATTTACGGGATGCACGTTCAAGGTCTGCTGGTCGAGGTCCGGCAGTGGAAAGGCGACCAGGGTGGTAACGTCGTCTGACTCTGTGTTCTGAAACACGTAGGTGACCTCGACCAGCCGGGGCGCAATGCGCAGCACCTCCGACACCATCCGCACTTGCTGATTCTTGACCAGGGTCAGCCCGCCCGCTGCCATTGCCGCGGAGGAATCGTTGGCCCTTAGCGGACAGGTCCCGATCAGCAGCAGGACCACGCCTCCGAGGAACCGACAGCCAGACTTCCTTTGACAAGACAACTTCATCACGTCGGCGCCCCCCTCTACTTTGATACCAAAGCGCCTAGCTGGTCATTGCGATCGGCGCAACGCCACTCATGACTTGTTCTTGTGCTTCCTCTTGCCACCACTCTTGGCTGGCACATGTTGAGCCGCGGGCGGAGACGCTGCCGGCTCCGTCTCTTCAGCTTCCGCTGCAGCGCCGTCATCAGCAGCTGACTCGGACGGGGCAGCCGCCTTCTCCGCACTGACACCGGGTGTGGCAGCCGACCCCGCTTTGGCCGCGGCCTTGCCGCCCTTGACGTCCCCGTCCTCAGCCGTCTCGCGCGGCGGCGCATCGTCGGGACGCATCGCCGGCATCAGGGGCGCGACCTTCGGCAGCGGATCCAACACGTCCCATTGGCAGATCCGGTAATTGTTCCGCCGCTCCATCAGGTCGAGATGGATGTGATCCTCGTGGTACCAGTCGGAGTCGGGGCCGAGCACCGTGGAGAAATGGGTGCACACCGCGTGCAGCACCGCCTCGCGCAAATCGCGCGGCTGGGTGCGGTCGGTGAGATCGACCAGGCGGCCGTCGGCCAGCTTGAACCCTTGGACGTCCAGCGCATTGGCACGGCCGTGCTCCGATAACTGCGCGCCGCTGACATTGTTGCGGCCGCGACACTGATATGAATCGAAATTGTCGAGCGCGGTGACCGCGCTGCCGAGCCGCTCGGCCAGCGGCGCCACGTCGTTGCGCACCCAGTTGACGACCGCGGTCGCCATCGGACAACGCATGGTCGCCGCGGGCGTCAGCGCCACCCTGCGCTTGTCAGGCAGCACCACCGCCTCCAGCCGCACCAGGTCCTCGCCGCCGCAGCCGCCAGGCCCCTTGATCGGCGGAATCGATGGCGCGATCGCGACCTCTTCGGTCAGGGCCAGCCGGCAGGCCGAGGGCGGCGGCGGGGCTTGGGCATCCGCCTTCGGACCGCCGCTGGCCGCGTCGCGCGGAGCGGCATCCTCACCCTTGGCCGCCTGCCGCGCCGGCGCGTCGGCTGGCCGCGGCTGCGGAAGCGGCACCTTGGCAACGTCGTCGGCCGGCTTCGCTGCGGGCTCAGAGGCCGCGGGCGGGCTGCGGTGCGCCGATTTCGCGGCCGCCGCCGGCACCGCCATGAGCCAGCTCAATGCGATCGCCACGGCCACAGCGCTAACCATCACGCCCGGCGCGACGTCGTGGCCATCACAAGCCCATTTGCGTCGGGTGCGGCGCGCGCTAAAATTGACCAAAGAGACCAAAAGACCCTCGCTGCAAGCGAATACCGGAGGAACGACCTGATGCTTGGTTTGATGCAAGACTGGCCCCTGCTTTGTCACCGGATCATCGAGCATGCGGCGACAATCCACGGCTCCCAGGAGGTCGTGACCCGCTCGGTCGAAGGCCCCATCGTTCGCACCACCTATCGGCAAATCCACGACCGCGCTCTCAAGGTCTCGCAGAAGCTGACGCGCGACGGCATCAAGCTGGGCGACCGCGTCGCCACCATCGCCTGGAATACCGGCCGTCATCTCGAGGTCTGGTACGGCATCATGGGAATCGGCGCGATCTGTCACACGGTCAATCCGCGCCTGTTTCCCGAGCAGATCGGCTGGATCATCAACCATGCCCAGGACCGCATCGTCATCACCGATCTGACGTTCGTGCCGATCCTCGAGAAGCTCGCCGACAAGCTGCCGAGCGTCGAGCGCTACATCGTGCTGACCGACGCCGCGCACATGCCGCAGACGACGCTCAAGAATGCCGTCGCCTACGAATCGTGGATCGGCGAGGCCGACGGCGATTTCGCCTGGGGGACCTTCGACGAGAACACCGCAGCCGCGATGTGCTACACGTCCGGGACCACCGGTGATCCGAAAGGTGTGTTGTATTCGCATCGGTCCAACGTGCTGCATGCGTTGATGGCCAATAGCCGGGATTCACTCGGTACGTCCGCAGCAGACACAATGCTTCCGGTGGTTCCGCTGTTCCATGCCAACAGCTGGGGCATTGCCTTCTCCGCTCCCTCGATGGGCACCAAGCTGGTGATGCCCGGCCCCAAGCTCGACGGCGCGTCCGTCTACGAGCTGCTCGACACCGAGAAGGTGACCTACACCGCCGGCGTGCCGACGGTGTGGCTGATGCTGCTGCAGCACATGCAGGCGCATAACCTCAAACTGCCGCATCTGAAGATGGTCGTGTGCGGCGGCTCGGCGATGCCGCGCTCGATGATCCAGGCCTTCCTCGACATGGGCATCGGCGTGCGCCATGCCTGGGGCATGACCGAGATGAGCCCGATCGGCACGCTCGCCACCCTGAAGCCGCCGTTCCTCGCCGCCGACGGCGACGCCAAGCTCGATGTGCTGCAGACCCAGGGCTTCCCGCCGTTCGGGGTCGAGATGAAGATCACCGACGATGCCGGCACCGAGTTGCCGTGGGACGGCAAGACCTTCGGCCGGCTCAAGGTGTCCGGTCCCGCGGTGTCGAAGGCCTACTACAAGGTCGACAGCAACATCCTCGACGATGAAGGCTTCTTCGACACCGGCGACGTCGCCACCGTCGATGAACATGGCTACATGCGCATCACCGACCGCTCCAAGGACGTCATCAAGTCCGGCGGCGAATGGATCTCCTCGATCGACCTCGAGAATCTCGCCGTCGGCCATCCCGCCGTCGCCGAGGCTGCCGTCATCGGCGTCTATCATCCGAAATGGGACGAGCGCCCGCTGCTGATCGTGCAGTTGAAGCCCGGCCAGACCACGACGCGCGAGGACATCCTGAAATACATGGAAGGCAAGATCGCCAAATGGTGGATGCCCGATGACGTCGCCTTCGTCGACGGCATCCCGCACACGGCAACGGGCAAGATCCTGAAGACTGCGCTGCGCGACCAGTTCAAGAGCTATCGCTTCCCCAACGCCGCTGCCTAGCAAGCACTCCCGCTCCGCGCGAGACTCACGGCCCCTGCGCCCCGCGGGGGCCGTTTGCGTTCCGCGCAAAAAGTTCCATCGCCCTCGCCTCGACCAAAGGCGAATAGGAAGCCCATGGGAGCGTTCCTAAGGTCCGGCACCATAAAAAACGAGGGAACGCCACCATGCTAAGATCAACCCGCCTGCTGCCCTGGCTGCTGGGAGCATCACTGGCCGCCACGGCCGCTCACGCCGCTGGCAACAAGGTCGTGATCGGCGACATCGACGACATGTCCGGGCTCTATGCCGACGTGATCGGGCCGGGCGGGGTCGAGGCTGCAAAGATGGCGATCGAGGATTTCGGCGGCAGCGTGCTCGGCAACAAGATCGAGTTCATGGAGAGCGATCATCAGAACAAGCCGGACGTCGGCGCCCAGAAGTTGCGCGAGTGGGCCGATCGCGACGGGGTCACCATGATCCTCGGCGGCTCCAACACGGGGGTCAGCCTCGCGATGGCCAACGCCGCCAAGGAGAAGAAAATACCGTTCATCGCGATCGGTGCCGCCGGCGCCTCGCTGACCGGCAAGGACTGCACGCCCTACACCGTCCACTACGCCTACGATACGACCTCGCTCGCCAACGGCACCGCCAAGACCATGGTCAGCCAGGGCGGCAAGAGCTGGTTCTTCCTGACCGCCGACTACGCCTTCGGCACCCAGTTGCAGGAAGCCGCGTCCAAGGTGGTCGAGGCCAATGGCGGCAAGGTGGTCGGAGCGGTCCGCGTGCCGCTCTCCACGTCGGACTTCTCCAGCTATCTGCTGCAGGCGCAGGGCTCGGGCGCGCAGGTTCTGGGCCTCGCCAATGCCGGCAACGACTTCACGAACTCGATCAAGGCCGCGGATGAATTCGGCATCGCCAAGACGATGAAGCCGGCGGCGCTGCTCGCCTTCATCAGCGACATCCACAGTCTCGGCCTGAAGACCGCGCAGGGTCTCTATCTCACCACCGGCTGGTATTGGGACCTCAACGACAAGACCCGCGCCTTCGCGAAGCGCTACTACGAAAAGACCAAGCGCGAGCCGACCATGAACCAGGCCGCCTACTACTCGGCGACGATCACCTATCTCAATGCCGTGAAGGCGGCCGGCACCACCGAGTCCGACAAGGTCATGGACCAGCTGCGCAATATGAAGATCGACGACATGTTCACGTCGAACGGCAAGATCCGCGCCGACGGCCTGATGGAGCATGAGATGTACATCATGCAGGTCAAGAAGCCGGAGGAGTCGAAGTACCCCTGGGACTACTACAAGCTGATCCAGACGATGTCCGGCGAGGAGGCGTTCGGCAAGCTTTCGGAGTCCGCCTGCCCGCTGGTGCATTCGCACTGAGCATCCGGCGCAAGCCTGACCAAGGCAGCCACGGCCCCTCCCCTTCGGCGGGGCCGTGGCGTTGCGTGCCGCCGTGGCGTTGACGTGGCGCAAGGCGGGCATGCCGGGCCGCATCTAGAAGGTGGGCATGAGTTCAAGAGCGCGCCTCCCAGCGTCCACGACATGGCGCGACATACCGTCGACGGTGCTGACGCTCGGGCTGGTATCGCTCCTGATGGATATCTCCTCGGAGCTGATCCATGCGCTGCTGCCGGTCTTCCTCGCGACCGTGGTCGGCGCCTCCACGGTGACCATCGGCCTGATCGAAGGCGTGTCCGAGGCGACCGCCGCAATCACCAAGGTGTTCTCCGGCGCACTGTCCGACCGCATTGGCAAGCGCAAGCTGCTGGTCGCAATCGGCTATGGGCTGGCGGCTTTGACCAAGCCGGTGTTTCCGCTCGCCAGCACATCATGGCAGATCCTCGCGGCGCGCTTCGTCGACCGCATCGGCAAGGGCATCCGCGAGGCGCCGCGCGACGCGCTGATCGCCGACGTCACGCCGGAAGGCATCCGCGGCGCGAGCTACGGCCTGCGCCAGGCGCTCGACACGATCGGAGCCTTTGCCGGTCCCCTCCTCGCCGTGGCGCTGATGGCGCTCTACGCCGACGACTTCCGGGCGGTGTTCTGGTGGTCGGCGCTGCCGGCCACGCTTGCCGTGCTGCTGATCCTGTTCGGCCTGCGCGAGCCGGCGCAGACCGCGCCTGCGGCGCGCCGGGACTGGCCGGTCCATGCGCGCGAGCTGCGCCAGCTGCCATCGGCCTATTGGATCGTGGTCGCCACCGGCGCGGTGTTCGCCTTGGCCCGCTTCAGCGAGGCGTTCCTGGTGCTGAAGGCGCAGGCCGACGGCCTCGCTCTCGCCCTGATCCCGTTGGTCTACGTGCTGATGAACCTGATCTATGCCGGCGTCGCCATGCCCGCCGGCATCCTCTCCGACCGCATCGGCCGCAACAACGTGCTGACCTGCGGCCTCGTGGTGCTGACAGCCGCCGACCTGACGCTGGCCTTCGTGCCCGGCCTGATCGGCACCGCGATCGGCGTCGCGCTGTGGGGCCTCTACCTCGGGCTGTCGCAGGGGCTGCTGTCGGCAATGGTCGCCGATACCGCCCCGCCGGATCTGCGCGGCACCGCGTTCGGCCTGTTCAACCTTGTGACCGGCGCTGCGCTGCTGGTCGCGAGCCTGCTGGCGGGATGGCTGTGGCACGCCTATGGGTCGCAGGCGACGTTCACGACCGGCGCAGCCTTCTCGATCGCAACCGTTCTGTTGATGCTGACGGCGTTGCGCAGCCGCACAGACCGAGCCGCCTGACGCGGTCTCCGCATCAACCACCCTCTCCGGGCCAAACGCCTCTTGAATTTGCGCCATCCGCGTGGTCTCACACGGGGTGATCCGGCCGCCCGGCAACGCAGGCAGCGGCCCAACCCCGGCAGTTCCTGACACGATGGCACGCAGGTTTCACGCCCCCTATCTGTCGGAGCCGATCTCCAGCCTCGCGACCTGGACCCGCAATCTGGCGGTGTTCTCGGTCGTCGCCGTGCTGGTCTCGATCCTGATCCTGCGCTTCGATTTTCTGGAGATGAAGCCGGCGCTGGCGACGTTCTTCGGCGCGCTGGGGCTCGCCGTGCTGTCGATCCTGCTCGGGCTTGCCGCCTTCGTCGCGATCTGGCGCAACGGCAGCCGCGGCATGAGCCGGATCCTGCTCGCCTTCATGATCGATGCCGTGGTGCTGGCCTATCCGGCCTACCTCGCGCTCCAGTACCGCAAGCTGCCGAAGATCTACGACATCACCACCGACCCGATCGATCCGCCGCGCTTCGAGGCTTTGGCGCCGCTCCGCAACGGCGACGGCACCAACACGGCCGTCTATGCCGGGCTGTATTCAGCCGAGCAGCAGCAGAAATTCTATCCGGACATCGAGCCGGTGCAGATCGAGCTGCCGCCCGATCGCGCCTACGCGATCGCCCTGAAGCTGGTCAACCGGCGCAAATGGTTCGTGGTCGACGAACGCGCGCCGCAGCCGCCGCGCCGCGTCGGCCGCATCGAGGCGGTCGCACGTACGCCGATCATGGGCTTCCGCGAGGACATCTCGATCCGCATCCAGCCCGACGGCGAGGATTCCCGCGTCGACGTCCGCTCCGCCTCGCGCTATTTCGAGTCAGATATCGGCAGCAATGCCGCGCGCGTGACCAAGCTGATCGAGGACCTGTCCAACGCCGGCGAGGCCGAGGCGCAGAAGCCGGTGAAGAAGGTCACGCCGCCGCCGGTGGCGGCGAAGGGCAATGCGAAGACGGTGAAGAAGTGAGCGGGGCGAATGGCGAATAGGGAGTAGCGAATAGGGAACGAAGTCTTCCCGGCTCGCACTCTTCCCCTACTCGCTATTCGCTACACCAGCCGATACGTCCCGCCGATCACCGGATCACCTTCCGTCGCGACCACGCCGCGGGCGACGAGGTCTTCCAGATGGGCCAGCACGGAATAGCCGGCCGCGGTGGTGAGCCGTGGATCGATGCCGATATAGATCGCGCGCACCATGGTCGGGATGTCGGCCTCGCCCTTGGCGAGGCGATGCAGGATCGAGGCCTCGCGGGCCTGGCGGTGGCGCATCAGGAAGCGCGTGTAGCGCGGTCCCTCCGGAATTTCCGGACCGTGACCTGAGAAATACAGTTCCTCGGGCCGCGCGGCGAGCCGCTCCAGCGAAGCCATGTAGTCGACCATCGAACCATCGGGCGGCGCCACGATCGACGTCGCCCAGCCCATGACGTGATCGCCGACGAAGGTGGTGCTGCGCTCGGCCCAGGCGAAGGCGAGATGGTTGGCCGTATGGCCCGGCGTCGCCACGGCCTCGACCCGCCAGCCCCGCCCTTCGATCACATCGCCGTCAGCAACGGTGACATCCGGCGCAAAGTCGCGGTCGACGCCGGATTCCGGACTGTGCTTCTCACTCTCGTAGCGCGGCCGCGAGGCGCGATGCGGGCCCTCGGCATAGACGGTGGCGCCGGTCGCGGCCTTCAGCCGGCCGGTGTTCGGCGAGTGATCGCGATGCGTGTGCGTCACCAGGATGTGCGTGACGGTCTCGCCTCTGATGGCATCGAGCAGCGCCTGCGCATGGGGCTCGTTGTCCGGACCCGGATCGATGATCGCGACGTTGCCGGTCCCCACGATGTAGCTGACCGTGCCGGTGAAGGTGAACGGACTCGGATTGTTGCAGAGGACGCGGCGAATGCCCGGGCGGACCTGCTCGACGACGCCCGCCCGAAGCGGGAAGTTGCGGTTGAACGGGACGTCGTCATTCTCGGCCATGGCGTGCCTTCCCTGTGCATGGGGCAGATCGCCTGCCTCACTCGCTGCCGTCATCCCCCGCGAAAGCGGGGGATCCAGTACTTCGAGACGGCGATGAGCCTCGATGGGCCGGTGATTGCTGGATCGTCCGCTTTCGCGGACGATGACAGCGAGGGCGCAACGGCGCCCGCGTATACCGCCCTATGCAGCGAATGGGCGTCGCGCACAGCAGTTAGAAGAACGCCTGAATGCCGGTGATGGCGCGGCCGAGGATCAGCGCGTGGACGTCGTGCGTGCCCTCGTAGGTATTGACCGTCTCGAGGTTGGCGGCATGGCGCATCACCTGATACTCGATCGAGATGCCGTTGCCGCCGTGCATGTCGCGCGCGACGCGAGCGATGTCGAGCGCCTTGCCGCAATTGTTGCGCTTGACGATCGAGATCATCTCCGGGGCCATCTTGCCCTCGTCCATCAGGCGGCCGACGCGAAGCGAGGCCTGCAGGCCGAGCGCGATCTCGGTCTCCATGTCGGCAAGCTTCTTCTGGACCAGCTGCGTGGCAGCCAGCGGCTTGCCGAACTGCTTGCGGTCGAGCGTGTACTGGCGAGCGCGATGCATGCAATCCTCGGCGGCGCCGAGCACGCCCCAGGAGATGCCGTAGCGGGCGCGGTTGAGGCAGCCGAACGGCCCCTTGAGGCCGGACACGTTGGGCAGCAGCGCGCTCTCCGGCACCACCACGCCGTCCATCACGACCTCGCCGGTGATCGAGGCGCGCAAGGAGAGCTTGCCGCCGATCTTCGGCGCCGACAGGCCCTTCATGCCCTTCTCGAGGATGAAGCCACGGATCTGGTTGTCATGCGCGGCCGACTTGGCCCACACCACGAACACGTCGGCGATCGGCGCGTTCGAGATCCACATCTTGCTGCCGGTCAGGCGATAGCCGTCGGCCACCTTCTCGGCGCGGGTCTTCATGCCGGCCGGATCGGAGCCGGCATCCGGCTCGGTCAGGCCGAAGCAGCCGACCCACTCGCCGCTGGCGAGCTTCGGCAGATATTTCTTGCGCTGGCTCTCGTCGCCATAGGCATAGATCGGATACATCACCAGCGAGGACTGCACCGAGTTCATCGAGCGGTAGCCGGAATCGACGCGCTCGATCTCGCGTGCCACGAGGCCATAGGCGACGTAGCTCGCATTGGCGCAGCCATATTCCTCCGGCAAGGTGATGCCGATCAGGCCGAGCTCGCCCATCTCGTTGAAGATCTCGCGGTCGGTCTTCTCCTCGAGATAGGCCTTGGTCACGCGCGGCAGCAGCTTGTCCTGGGCGTAGGCGCGCGCGGTGTCACGCACCATGCGCTCGTCCTCGGTCAGCTGATCGTCCAGCAGGAAGGGATCGTCCCACTGGAAGCTCGACTGGGCCGGCTTGTCCTTTGCCTGAGGGCGCGCGCTCATGAATGGTCCTTTCGCGTCTCGCTGCGCACGGGTCGCAGCAGTTGAGAGGTTAAATCCTGGAAGTTCAGCCTTCAAGCCGCTCGTTGGCGACGATCTCGATGCCGAAACCCGACAGGCCCTTGTAGTCATGCACCGACGACGTCAGGTTCCGGATCGAGGTCACGCCGAGATCACGCAGGATCTGCGCACCCACGCCGACCTCGCGCCACTGCCGATGGCGATCGGCCTCCGCGGTATGCGGCTCTTCGACCGGCTCGACGGGAACGCCGGCCGCGCCGTCGCGCAGATAGATCAACACGCCGCGACCGGCCCGCTTGAAGTGCTGCAGCACCGCCTGGATACGCTGCGGACCTGCGATCAGATCCTTCACGATGTTGGGCTTGTGCAGCCGCGTCAGCACGTTCTTGCCGTCGCCGATGCCGTTATAGACGAACGCGGCGTGGGTGATCGGATCGAACGGCGAGCGGTAGGCGAAGCCCTGCAGTGGCCCGATCGGGCTGTCGGTCGTGAAGGTCGACACCCGTTCGATCAGCTTCTCGCGCGCCTGCCGGTACGAGATCAGATCGGCGATGGTGACATGCTTGAGATTGTGGGCCGCAGCGAAACGAACGACCTGCTCGCCTTTCATGACCGTGCCGTCGTCGTTCATCAACTCGGAGATGACGCCGACCGGCGGGAGCCCGGCGAGCTTGCAGAGATCGACCGCCGCCTCGGTGTGGCCGGAGCGCAGCAGCACGCCGCCGTCACGCGCGATCAACGGGAAGATATGGCCGGGGCGCGCGAAATCAGCGGCACCGGCATTCGGGTTGGCGAGCGCACGACAGCAGGAGGCGCGCTCTTCGGCCGAGATTCCGGTGCCACCGTCCGGCTTGTAGTCGATCGAAACGGTGAAGGCCGTGGTGTGGTTGGAATCATTGTGCGCGACCATCGGGTCGAGCCGCAGCCGCCGCGCGTCGTCGGCGGTGATCGGCGCGCAGACGATGCCGGAGGTATGGCGAATGATGAACGCCATCTTGTCGGGCGTGCAGAGCGAGGCGGCGACGATGAGATCGCCCTCGCCCTCGCGGTCGTCGTCATCGGTCACGACGACCATCTCGCCCTTGGCGAAGGCGTACAGAACTTCCTGGATCGAGTCGGCCATTGCAAGTCTCGCTGCTTTTCCGGGCTGCTTTAGCCGGGATCGCAGGCGCGCGCCAGAGCGGCGGAACCGCCGCTCGAAGGTCGCCTTCCCCCGGGAAAAGGACCGGCCCTGCCAGGACAAGCGCCCTGGTATCTGTTTAAAGTCGCCTCAAATCGAGAACAAGGGAGCCGCGCCTCATGGCCGCATTCGATTTTGCACCCCTCCTCAGCCCCGGCCTGCCCGCACCCGCCGCGCGCTGGACGGGACTCGCAAAATACAGCTTCGTCGGCGGCAACAACGACGCCGATGCCGTGCCCGTGGAGGGCTTGCGCGCGGCCGCCGACGCCGTGCTCGCCCGCGAGGGACGCGCGCTCGCCACCTACGGCCTCGCGCATGGGCCTCAAGGCTACCGGCCGCTGCGGGACTTTCTTGCCGCCAAGCTGACGCGGGACGCGGGCATGTCGGCGCGCGCCGACGACATCATGATCCTGTCCGGCTCGCTGCAGGGCCTCGACCTCGTCAACCAGGCGCTGCTCACGCGCGGCGACACCGTGCTGGTCGAACAGGACAATTACCAGGGCACGCTGACGCGGCTGGCACGACTGGGCGTCAAGGTCATCGGCATCCCGCTCGACCAGGACGGCATGCGAACGGATGCGCTGGCGACGGTGCTGGCTGATCTCAGGGATCGCGGCATCCGGCCGAAATACATCTATACCATTCCCACGGTGCAGAACCCGACCGGCACCATCATGCCGGAAAGCCGGCGGGCCGAGCTGCTGTGGCTGTCGCGCGCTTATGGCGTGCCGGTGTTCGAGGACGACTGCTACGCCGACCTGATCTGGGACGGCAAACGGCCCCGCGCGATCCACGGCATGTCCGACCATGGCGGTGTGATCCACCTCGGATCGTTCTCGAAGTCGGTCGCGCCGGCGTTGCGGGTCGGCTTCCTGGTCGCCCCCTGGGAGATCATGTCGGTGCTGCTGTCCCTCAAGACCGATGCCGGCTCGGGTGCACTGGAGCAGATGGTGCTCGCGGAATATTGCAGGCCGCATTTCGCGACCCACGTGCCGCAGTTGGTGCGGGGACTGCGCGCCAAGCTGGACACCCTGATCGAGGCGCTCAACGCCGAGTTCGGCACCGCGGCCGAGTTCGCGCCGCCCAGGGGCGGGATCTTCCTCTGGGTCAAGCTACCGGACCAGGTTGACGCGATGAAGCTGTCACAGGCAGCGCTCAAACGCGGCGTCTCGATCAATCCGGGACCGGAATGGTCCACCGACGCCGCGCATGCGCGGAGCCGCCTGCGGCTGTGCTTCGCCAGCCCCTCGCATCAGGAGATCCGCGAGGGCATCGCAGTCCTCGCCGACGTCTGCCGGGAGGAGTTCGGGGTCCCATTGCGCTCATCCAATGTGGAGCGGACGCGCGCGATCGAGTGATCGCGCGCTGCTCACCGCACCGAAAAGGGCGACTGGTAGGGCCGCCCGAACGGCACGCCATTGATCACCGTCTGCACCGGCTTGAGCTGCAGCTTGCCCTCGCGCTTGTTGCCGCGGGTATCGACGAAGCTGACGGGCCCCTCGACCAGGTCCATGATTGCGACGTCGGCCGGCGCGCCAACCTGCAAGCTGCCGATCTTCGGCGCACGGTTGATGATCTTGGCCGGCGCGGAGGTGGCCATGCTCACCACCTGCTCCAACGAAAATCCCATAGCGATGAATTTCGCCATCACGTTGGGCAGGAACGGCATGCCGGGGCTGTTGCCGGAGAAGACATGGATGTCGGAGGAGATGGTGTCCGGGCCGCAGCCGCCGGGGATCGCGACCTCGGCCACGGTGAAATCGAAGCTGCCGCCGCCATGGCCGACATCGAACAGCACGCCGCGCTGCTTGGCGGCGAGCGCCGCGGGCAGCAGCTTGCCGTCCTGGACGATGTTGGTGAAGGCGCCGCCCATATTCGGCGCGCCGGAATAGGCATGGGTCAGGATGTCGCCGGGGCGCAGCAGGTCCAGGATCTGCGACATCAACTCGCCGGTCTCGACCCCACCGATATGCACCATCATCCGCGCCGGCCAGCCGCACAGCTCGCAGGCCTTGATGCCGCGCTTCAGCGGCTCGAGCCCATGCTTGAAGATCACGTTCTCCGACATCCGCACCTTGACCCCGAGCAGGAAGTCCGGGTTCTCCGCCAGCGCCATGGCGCAGGCGTCTACCTGCGCATTGTCGATGTTGTAGAGCTCGGCCACCGGAAACGCCGACAGGCCGTTGTTGGCGATGTGGACGAAGGCGTAGATGCGGGCCCGCGACTGGGCGGCGATGAAGCGGCGCAACGCAGCAAGATTGTTGACGCCGGCGTCGCCGGCCGAGACGACCGTCGTGGTGCCCTGGAATTGCACCAGTTCGTCGGGCGGGATCCCAATCGCCGAGCCATAGGGATAGACATGACTGTGGAGGTCGATGAGGCCCGGCGTCACCAACCGGCCGTTGGCGTCGATCGACCGCAGCGCCCGCTCGGCCGGTATCTCGGGCTCGACCGCTTCGACGACGCCCCAGCGGATCCCGATGTCGCGCTTGGCTCGGAGCGACTGGCTTGGATCGATCACGTCGCCGCCCTTGATCACCAGATCGAACTTGTCGGCCGGCCCCACCGCGGCGCCGGCAGGACCCGATAGCGCGGCCATGGCGGCCGCTCCGGACGACAGCAGGAATTTGCGGCGCGACAGCGCAGACATGGTCAGCCTCCCCACGCTTGTTTGTAGTTGCGGGGAGCATGCGCCTTGTCCCCCTCGCCAGCAAGGCCGGCCCGGAAAGAATGAGACTTTGTGCCAACGATCTCGGCGCAGGTCTGTCGTTGCGCCATTGACGCAGTGCATTAAGATGTCACGGCAGTCATCCCCGCGAGACCGCATGATTTCGATCTCCCGCCCTCTCATCGCAATCGTCCTCTGCGCATCATCAGCGTCTGCCGCCCGGGCCGACGACACCGTCGAGGTTGCTCGGACCTGGGGCCTGATCGGAACCTGGGCCGCCGACTGCAGCGCACCCGCGGTCAAGGGCCGCGGCGCCATCATCTCCTACGAAGTCACTGACGATGGTCACCTGATCTATCGTCGTGACCACGATCCGTCCGACGTCAACCAGGTGGCGAGCGCACGCGTCGAGGCGGACCAGACGCTGGTGCTCTCGATCGTGCTGCCCAAAGCACGCCAGACGCGAGAGAACGGGATCACCCGGACCGCCGACGGCAACATCCGCTCCGCGTTCAATCGCGGCGAGGACGACAGCTACACCATTCGTGACGGCCGCTTCGTCGCCAACGGCAAGCCGACGCCAGCGCTCAGGAAGTGCGACTGACGCGGCAGGCTCGAGGGGACGGCACGGTTCGCGCGCGAGCGTGAAGACCAAATCTGAACGTGTATTCAGCAACTTCGTGGAAGTTCCTGCGGAACGTTCTTTCACACTTCAAGTTGATCCCGCACTTTCATTCTGGAGGACAACATGAAGAAAATCGCTCTCGCGCTCGCTTCCCTTGCGGTCGTCGCGCTCGCGGCACCGTCGATCGCCAACGCCGAGACGGTGGTCATCAAGCGTGGCGGCCATCACTACCACCACGGCTGGGATCGGTCCCACGCCGAATACCGCATGCATCGTGAGTACCGGCCTCACCGCTATGTCCGGCCGTTCCACCGCCATCACGATCGCACCGTGATCATCCGGCGCGACTGATCTGCAACTTCGACACAGCAATGGCCCCGAGAGGGGCCATTTTCTGTGGCGTTCGTTCTGACGTCCGTTCTCGCAGGAGCTCCGCGTGGTGGTCAGCGGTCCCATTCCGGCGCAAAGGCCGGATTGACGAAGCGCTTGTCCTTCGGGAGGGACGCGATGGTGGCACGATCCTCATCATCGAGTTGAAGCTTCATCGCATCCCAGTTCGCACGCTGACTCTCCGGACGCGCGGCCTTGGGGATCGCCGCCACCCCATCCTGGTCCAACAGCCATTTCAGTGCGACCTGGGCGGCGCTCGCGCCATGCTTCCTGCCGATGGCCCCCAGCGTCTCGTCGGCGGCCGCGCGTCCCTGCGCCAGCGGGCAATAGGCCACCAGGGGAATCGACCGGCTCGCCATGTAGGCCATCAGCTTCGACTGGTCGAGCATCACATGATACTCGACCTGATTGCAGGCAACAGGTGCCTCGACGTCCTCCACCGCCTGTTTCAGCAGCGCGACGGTGAAGTTGGCGACGCCGATCGCGCGCGTACGCCCCTCCTCCTTCAGCTTCAACAGCGTCTCCAGCGCGGCCGGCAGGTTCATCCCCTTGGCCGGCCAGTGGATGAGATAGAGATCGACGAAATCCAGTCTGAGCTTCCTCAGACTCGTGTCGAACGCGCGACGGATCGCGTCCGGCGCGAGGTTCTCCGGCCAGACCTTGGTGGTGACGTGCAATTCGGCGCGCGGCAGATTTGTTGCCGCAAGTGCAGCACCGATCGCGTCCTCGTTGGCATACATCTCGGCGGTGTCGATGTGGCGGTAGCCGAGCGCAAGCGCGCTCTCGACGGCCTCGCGGCAGACAGTGCCCTGCATGCGAAAGGTGCCGAGCCCGAGCTTGGGCAGACGGATACCCTGGGTGTCGATGGCGTTCATGAAAGCTCCTGGAATCGCGCGAGCCATTCGCCAGCAAACGCCGGCGGCAGCCTCGAACATCAAGACCTTGGCGGGAAGCGCTCAACTTGCCTTTGCTCCGCTTGCGAGTTCAAGCGAGCCGGCATCCGCCTCAATCAAGATGTCGGGAGCGAGGTTCCTGAACGCAACAGGCGCGCGGGGTAGCCCCGCCGATCAGCGCCAGTTACAGATGCCGCCGCTGCCAGGCCGGCACGGCCAGGTCTGAATGCGCGTATCCATCGCCTGCGCGTCGAGCGGATTGCCGCGCCGATGGACGAGCTTGGCGCGGGCGGCGCCGCGGGGCCGCTCGGCCGTCCTGGTGCCATGAGCGCGCCGGCTGGCGATGGCGCGCGGGATGGCGGAGCGCTCGTCCGGGTCGATCGCGGAACGGACGGCGACCGCAGGTCGATCTGATTTGGCTTCGATGGGCACAGGTTCGAAATGCGCCTCGGGGCCGAGCGGCTCCGGCGACAACACGGCCTTCGACAGATCAAGCTTGAGGAAGTCACCCGGCTGATAGGCCCCCGCCACAGCATCGCTCGCCGTGAGCAACACGGCGCATGTAATCGTGCCGATAACAGCTCTCAACACCATCCCATCCTCCCGTTCCCCGCGTAACGCCACTTACGCGCCCCCGCCGCGAGATCTCTGCACGCCGGCTGATGGCGAACTCGCAGCGCTGCCCGGCTGCAAGAGCCAGCTAAGAGCGCCTGACATCACGCCGCACGTCATGTTCGATGATCGACCGTTATCAGTTCGGAGAAAGCGCCACCAACCGCCGGTCGTTCGACACATCATAGCCAAAGTTCCGCGCTCGTCTCTGATGTAGGTCACGGCGCCGTCATTTCCAGGCCCAAAACTGCGAGTCACAGTTACCGCTGTGCACGCAAATGGGCGCTGCGAGCATTAGTCATACCAATCCGTCGACCCGGATGCGGCATCGCAGCGTCTCTGCAGAGTCCGGAGCGATGTGCATGACGCCGGGCTTGGCCGCAAACTCGCCGTCGAAATCGAGCGGACTGGCGAAACCGCGCCACGGCTCGATGCACAGGAACGGCACGCCGCCGGGCTTCGACCAGATTCCAAGCTGACGAAAATGATCCCAAGTTAACTCAAGCGCCGGTCCTGTGGTTCCGACGAGGCGAAGCGAACGGCTGGCCGGCTGATCGAGGATCACGGCATCGTCGTCGAACAGACGTTCGCTCAACGGGAGAACGCGCCCCTCGATCGGTGAGGGCTCCGGCCGCTCGCGCAGCAAACCTCCTGTCAGACGGCGGATCGGCGCCGGCTCCGGCTCTGCAAAGATCAGCCGATAGCTCTCCTTCGGCTGGCCGGGGAGCAGCGGCCAGTTGAAGGCGGGATGGCATCCGAACGAGGCTGGCAGAACCTCCGCGCCGGGGTTGGCGATCTCGACCGCCACGTCCAGCGCATCAGCGGTGATCCGGTAGCTCACCGTGAGACGGAAGGCGAACGGATAGCGCGCCCGCGTCGTCTCGTCGTCGGTCAGCTGCAACGCGCACGACTCGGCCCCGCGCTCCAGCCAGGTGAATGGGAGGTCGCGGGCGAAGCCGTGCTGCGTCATCGGATAGGTTTGGCCGCGGTGGTGGAGCTGGTCATTCTTGAGTCGGCCGACGATCGGAAACAACCACGGCGCATGGCGCGGCCAGACGGCTCCGGCCTGCCACAGCAACTCCAGGCCCCCGGCCGTCTTCAACGAGCACAGCTCGGCGCCATCAGCCTTGACCGAGGCGGTGATGCCGCCCGCGCCGATCATGTGGAGGTCGTCGCTCATCTGCCGTCACCCACGTCGCAAAAAGATCGCACGAGGTGATGCCGGATTGCGGCGGCAACGTCCAGGGATGCGGTTCGTCACCAGCGCGTAGACCACCGCCACAAGCACGGGGACGGGAACGTCGAACTCGCGACCGAAGCCGAGGATGTCGCCGCGCTCATAGGGCCCGCGCGGTGTCTGAAGGGTAGGCAGCCCGCGCCAAATCTTCGTGCAGGCCGCAGCTTGCCGGACCTTATCATTCGTGTACGAATGACCGAAACCGGCTTGATGCTGCGCCGCGTGCAGGCGCAAACTGCCGCAAATGCCTTGCCAGGAAAGAAGGATATCCCGATGGCCCATGACGCGCCGCAAGCAACCGGTCCCAGCAAGCTGGTCATCCGCAACATCGGCCTGATGCTGTCCGGCGCACTGGAACGGCCCATCCTGGACGCCGACACGATCGTCGCCGAGAACGGCAAGATCACGGGCATCGGCCGCTTCAAGGACGTCGACACCGAAGGCGCGACGACCATCGTCGATGCCCATGGCACGACGGTGGCGCCAGGCCTGATCGACAGCCATGTTCATCCGGTCGCCGGCGACTGGACGCCGCGGCAGAACCAGACCAACTGGATCGACTCCTATCTGCATGGTGGCGTCACCACGATGATCTCCGCCGGCGAGGTGCACATGCCCGGTCGCCCGCGCGACGTCGTCGGCCTGAAGGCGATGGCGATCTTCGCGCAGCGCGCATTCTGGACGCTGCGCCCCGGCGGTGTGAAGGTGCATGCCGGCGCGCCGGTGATCGAATGCGAGATGGTCGAGGACGATTTCAAGGAGCTCGCGGCGGCCGGCGTCAAGCTGCTCGGCGAGGTCGGCCTCGGCGGTGTCAAGGACGGCCCGACCGCGCGCAAGATGGTCGGCTGGGCGCGCAAATACGGCATCCAGAGCACCATTCACACCGGCGGTCCGTCGATTCCCGGCTCCGGCCTGATCGACAAGGACGTCGTGCTGGAGGCCGGCACCGACGTCATCGGACACATCAACGGCGGCCACACCGCCCTGCCCGACGACCAGATCCGCTGCATCTGCGAGGGCTGCAAGGCTGGGCTCGAGCTGGTGCACAACGGCAATGAGCGCTCGGCGCTGTTCACCTTGCGCACCGCGCGCGAGATGAACGAACTCAACCGCGTGATCCTCGGCACCGACGCGCCGGCCGGCTCCGGCGTGCAGCCGCTCGGCATCCTGCGCATGGTGTCGCTGCTGTCCTCGCTCGGCGACGTCCCCGCCGAGATCGCGTTCTGCTTCGCTACCGGCAACACAGCGCGGATGCGCGAGCTCGACTGCGGCCTGATTGAGGTCGGCCGCTCCGCCGACTTCGTCATCATGGACAAGGCGCAGCACTCGCCGGCCACGACCTTGCTCGACAGCGTCCAGCTCGGCGATCTCCCGGGTATCGGCATGACCATCATCGACGGCATCGTCCGCACCCAGCGCAGCCGCAACACGCCGCCGGCCACGAAGATCCCGGAGATCGTGGCGAAGTAATATCGTCGTAGAGCGGCATACACAGTCATTCCGGGGCGCCCAAAGGGCGAACCCGGAATCCTGAGATTGGCCTGCGCTGTTCTTTCCCTCAGCTCGGGATTCCGGGTTCGTCGCTTCGCGACGCCCCGGAATGACGTGGAGGAAGGGCTACCGCAGCCGGTTCAACAACCCCAGCAGCGTCTCGCGTTCCTTCGCATCGAGCGGCGCCAGTGTTTCCTTGGAGATGGCGAGCGCGAGCGGTGCGGTCTTCTCCGCGAGCTGCTGGCCGGCGCGGGTCAGGCTGACGAGCAGCCTGCGACCATCCTGCGGGTCCGGGCTGGTTTCGGTGAGACCGCGCGCGGTCAGCCGGTCGATCACACCTTTGATCGTCGCGACGTCCATCGCCGTGAACCGTCCGAGCTGGTTTTGCGAGCACGGCCCGGTCTCGACCAGCTTCGACAGTGCCGCCCATTGCGTTGGCGTCAGGTTGCTGCCGATGTCGCGCGCGAAGATCATCGTGTGGCGCTGCCAGACCTGACGCAGGATGAAGCCGATCTGATCGTCGAGCACGTAATTTGATTTCGCCGCTTTGGCCGTGGCCTTCGCGGCGGCCTTTGCCTGCGGCTTCGGCGCGGTCTTCGTTGCGGTCCTTGCCGATCGCTTCAGCGTGGCGCTCTTGGCCATATCTTCCCTCGCCTCAGATCGACAGATGCGCGTCGCGGATGTCGGGCCGCGCGTCGAGCTCGGCCATGGTGCCGGAGAAGCAGATGCGGCCGCGCTCGATGATATAGGCGCGGTCCGAGATCAGCTTGGCAAAATGCAGGTTCTGCTCGGAGACGACCAGCGAGACGCCTTCTTTCTTCATGGTCAGGATCGCATCGACCATCTGCTCGACGATCTTCGGCGACAAACCCTCCGAGGGCTCGTCGAGCAGCACCAGCGACGGATTGCCCATCAGGGTACGGGCGATGGTGAGCATCTGCTGCTCGCCGCCGCTCATGCGGCCGCCCGGGCGGTTCTTCATCTCGCCGAGATTGGGAAACAACTGATAGAGTTTCTCGCGCGTCCATTGCGGCGCATTGGGCCGCGGCTTCTGCCGACCGACCTCGAGGTTTTCCTCCACCGTCAGCTCGGTGAAGATGCGGCGCTCTTCCGGAACATAGCCGAGGCCGGCGCGGACGATCTCATGGGTCGGCGCGGACGAGATGTCCTTGCCCTCGAACATGATCTGGCCCTCGCGCAGCTCGACCAGGCCGACGATCGAGCGGAACGTCGTCGATTTGCCGGCGCCGTTGCGCCCGAGCAGTGCCACCACCTCGCCCTCGCCGACCTCGAGGCCGATGTCGAACAGGATATGCGCCGGACCGTAGTGGCTGTTGAGACTGGCGACGGACAGCTTCATGTCGGAGCTCCCTCGCGATGATCGGCATCATACAGCAGGCCTTCGCCGAGATAGATCGCCTGCACCTCCCGGTTGGCGCGCACCTCGGCTGGCGATCCCTCGGCAATGAGGCTGCCGCGATTGAGCACGAGAATGCGGTCCGCATGCTCGAATACCACGTCCATGTCGTGCTCCGTAAAGAGGACGCCGATCGACTGCTCACGCGCGATTCCAGCCGTCAGCCGCATCAGCTCGACACGCTCGCGCGGCGCCATTCCGGCGGTCGGCTCGTCCATGAGCAGCAGCTTCGGCTGGTTGGCAAGCGCGATCGCGAGCTCCAGCCGCTTGAGGTCGCCATACGCGAGCTCGCCGCAGGGCCGTTCGGCATAGCCGGCCATGCCGACGAGATCGAGCAGGCGATCGGCTTCGTCCCGCTCGATGCCAACCATCGGGCTCCAGAAATCGAACAGGCGGCGATGATGCGAGACCAGCGCGACCTGGATGTTCTCACGCACGGTCATGGTCGGATAGGTCGCGGTAATCTGGAAGGTGCGGCCGACCCCGAGCCGCCAGACCTCGCGCGGCTTGCGCCCGGTGGTCTCCTGCCCCATCACCGTGATGCGGCCGCTGTCCGGCACGTTCTGGCCGTTGAGCATGTCGAAGCAGGTGCTTTTCCCCGCGCCGTTCGGGCCGATCAGCGCCAGGATCTCGCCGGCCCGCAGCGTGAACGACACGTTGCGGACGGCGTGAATGCCGCCATAGGATTTAGACAGGCCTTCGACCGAGAGCAGCGACACGCCGAGACTCATTGTGCGCCCTCCATCTTGGCCGACAGCGAAGCCCCCTTGGGGGACACTGCGCGGCGCCGATGCATGACGGTCTCGACCACGCCCACGATGCCTTTCGGGAACACCACCACGATCAGCACGATGAAGATGCCGAGCACGAACTTCGACCAGTCGGTCTGGCTGACCAGCCAGATGTTGAGCGCCTTGTAGACGATGGCGCCGAAGATCGCGCCGGGCACCGTCTCGACGCCGCCGAGCAGCACCATGACCAGCGCATCGACCGAGAGCGAGATGCCCATGTTGTCAGGGAAGACGCTGCCCTTGAGATAGGCGAACAGCGCGCCGCCGATGCCGGCCGTCGTGCCGGCGATGATGAAAGCGGTCCACTGGATACGCTTGCCGTTGATGCCGATCGACTCGCTGCGCAGCGGCGAGTCGCGCATGCCGCGCAGCGCGTAGCCAAAGGGTGAGAAAGTAATCAGCCGGAGCACGCTGACCACGAGCGCCGACACGCCGAGTGCGAGCCAATAGAAGTGCGACGGCGAGGCCGCCCACTTTTCCGGCCAGAGACCGAGAATGCCATTGTCGCCGCCGGTCACGGCCACCCATTGGAACGCGATCGACCAAACGATCTGGGCGAACGCCAGCGTCAGCATCGCGAAGTAGACGCCGGAGAGCTGGACCGCGAAAGCACCAAACACGGCTGCGCCGAGCGCGCCGAGCAGCGGGCCCAGCAAAAGGCAGACGATCATCGGCAGCCCCGCCATCTTGGCGAGGAAGGCGACGCCATAGGCGCCGAGGCCGAAATAGGCGGCGTGACCAAACGAGGCGAGCCCGCCGACCGCCATCAGGAAATGCAGCGACGCCGCGAAGATCACGAAGATCGCGATCTCGGCGCCCACGGTCAGCGCGTAGTTGCCGGCGATGAAGGGCAGCATCGCCGCCAGCGCCAGCGCGACGAGAGACGCCAGCCGCTCGACCGAGCTCAGCGGGCGCCACGGAATAACGGTGAGGCCCGGCGTGCGGCGCGCCGGCGCCTCCTTCTTGCCGAACAGGCCCCAGGGACGGACCACTAGAACCACGGCCATCACCAGGAACACCAGGATCAGCGAGATCGTCGGAAAAATGAGAATGCCGAACGCATTCAATTCGGACACCAGCACGGCGGCAACGAAGGCGCCGAGGATGCTGCCGAGGCCGCCGATCACGACGACCACGAACACCTCGACGATGATGCGCAGATCCATCGCGTGATGGACCGCGTCGCGCGGGATCTGCAGCGCGCCGCCGAGCGCGGCCAGGAAGACGCCGACCGCAAACACCGAGGTGAACAGCCACTTCTGGTTGACCCCGAGCGCCGCGACCATGTCGCGGTCCTGCGTCGCCGCGCGCACCAGGATGCCCCAGCGCGTGCGCTGGAACAGCAACCATAGCACCCCGAGCACGATCGGACCGAGCGCGATCAGGAACAGGTCGTAGCTCGGGATGTTCTGACCGAAGAAGTCGACCGCACCTTTCAATCCCGGCGCGCGGCGGCCGACCAGATCGTCCGGCCCCCAGATCAGCACGACGAGATCCTCGACCATCAGCGTCAAGCCGAAGGTCGCGAGCAGCTGGAACAGCTCCGGCGCGTGATAGATCCGGCGCAGCAGCACGATCTCGACGAGCACCCCGATGGCCGCGACCGCGAGCGCTGCCACGACGATGCCGCCCCAGAAGCCGAGCGGACCGGACAGCCTCTCAGTGAGCGAAAAGGCCACATAGGCGCCGAGCATGTAGAACGCGCCATGGGCGAAATTCACGATGCGGGTGACGCCGAAGATGATCGACAGTCCCGACGCCACCAGGAACAGCGAGGCTGCACTGGCAAGGCCGGTCAGGAACTGGACGAAATAGAAGGCCATGGGCGGTCCGCGTGAGGAGATCGTCGAATCGATGAGCCGCGTTTGCGCTCGGCGCTCCCTCAGAGAGCTGGCGAGCAAGCGTGGGGTGAGGGATCTCGGCCCGAACCTGCAGATCAGGCGTCGTATTCCCTCACCCCGCCCGCTCTCCCCCTGCGGGAGAGGGAGAAGCAGGATCGTGTGGATCAGTCCTTCGGCCGGAGCTTGCCGACCTCCGCGTCACCAGGCAGATAGTCCGAGCCCTTGCGATAGACGGCGTCGACCATGATGCCCTTGCCGTCCTTCAGCGCAGTCTTGCCGACGTAAGCGCCGAGCGTCGACTGGTGATCGATCTTGCGGAACGTGATTTCACCGAAGGGCGACGGCACCGACAGTCCCTCGGCCGCGGCGATCAGCTTGTCGGTATCGGTCGAGCCGGCCTTGGCGAGGATGGCGGCTGCCGACTTGATGGTCTGGTAGCCGACGATCGAACCAAGCCGCGGATAGTCGTTATATTTGGCCTGATACGCCTTCAGGAACGCGTCGTGCTCGGGCGTCTTGATCGAATACCAGGGATAGCCGGTGACGATCCAGCCCTCGGGCGTCTCCTCCTTGAGCGGATCGAGATATTCCGGCTCGCCGGTCAGGAAGCTGACGACCTTGCGGTCCTTGAACAGGCCGCGGGTGTTGCCCTCGCGGACCAGCTTCACGAGATCGGCGCCGAAGGTGACGTTGAGGATCGCCTCCGGATTGGCGGCGGCGACGGCCTGCACCACCGGACCGGCGTCGATCTTGCCCTGCGGCGGCCACTGCTCGTCCACCCACTGGATGTCGGGCCGTTTCTCCGACAAGAGCTTCTTGAACACCGCGACGGCCGACTGGCCATATTCATAGTTCGGCGCAATGGTGGCCCAGCGCTTGGCGGGAAGCTTGGCGGCCTCCTCCACCAGCATCGCCGCCTGCATGTAGTTCGACGGACGCAGGCGGAAGGTGTATTTGTTGCCCTTCGCCCAGGTGATGGCGTCGGTCAGCGGCTCGGCCGCCAGGAAGAACACTTTCTTCTGGTTGGCGAAGTCGCTGACGGCGAGGCCGATGTTCGACAGGAACGTACCGGCGAGCATCGCCACGTTCTCGCTCGACACCAGCTCGTTGGCCGCGGTCTGCGCATCGGCCGGCTTGCCGCTGTCGTCCTTGGAGACGACGACGAGCTTCTTGCCGTTGATGCCGCCGGCCGCATTGATCTCCTCGACCGCGAGCTGCCAGCCCTTGCGATAGGGCTCGGTGAAGGCCGGCAGTAGCGAATAGCTGTTGATCTCGCCGATCTTGATGACGTCCTCGGCGCGCGCCGCGCCCGTCAGTCCCGCGACGGCAAGGCCCAGGCCTGCCGCAAGCATCGTTCTCCGTCGCATCCCTTCAGCCTCCATGTTGAGTCGAATTACCGTAGACCGTCCTCGCCCTTGATCTCGGCGACCGTGAGCCCGCCGACGCGCGGCAGCGGACGGCCGCTGTCGGTGACCGCGAGCGCGACCATGATCTCATTGGCGCGCGGCGCGTCGTTGATCTGCACCTCCATGCCATCGAAATGACTGCGCACGAAGGCCGCATCTTTATGGCCGAGCGGAATGTCGAGCGTGCAGCCGACGCCGCCGCGCTTCTTCGACGACGGGATCAGCGCCGCGCCCTTGCCGAGTACCTTGCGCACCGGCGCGCCCATTTTCGGATGCAGGATCGCGGCCGCATGCTCCAGCTCGCCGTCGCTGCCGACGGCGGCCGCCTTGCCGTAGCTGTGCGCGGCCGGCCCTTCGATGCCGAGCGCGGCCACGGCGCGCTTGGCCAGCATCTCGCCCAGCTCCTCGCCGATCGCAATCAGAGGCGACAGGTCCTCGACATAGCGGCCGGCAAACGGATTCTCGATCACCGCCACTGCCGCAGCCCGCCGCGTCGGCGGCGAGACGGACCGGCCCATCTCCTGATGGACTTCCTCGACCACGGTCACGATCTTTCTGATGACGGCGCTCATCGATGATCCTTCGTGTTCCTGCACATCATGCATCAAACCTCACGCCGCCGCCGCTCGCAACTGCGGCCGACGAACGATCTCGATCGCGCGCGGACCGACAACGCGAATGTTGCCGCGAAGCTGCAGAACGGCGCCTTCGATCAGACCGGCCGACAGCAGCGACTGCCCACGATGCTCGCCCGCGGCCAGCGCTTCGGCAACCTCGACATCACGGAGCTCTCCGACCTCGCATGTGACGAGGCGATCACCGAGATCGGTCTCCGGTTGCAACTCGCAGGCGGGTCGGCGAAGCACGGCCGGATGACCCGGAAGATCGACCGCGTTGCCGATCACCGTCGCCGCCGCATCCGCCTGCGCCGCGCTGCGCGCGAGTACCGTCACCGCGTCGGCAATGCCCAGCGAGAAACTGCGGCCGTGGCGGCCCGACGTGGCGACGCCGCCGATCGCATCGGCAGCACGAAGCGTCATCCTGCGCATCACACCGGCGCCGTCGGGACGGTCCATCAGCCCGACGCTGAAGGTGGCGGCATCCCGCAGATGGAGTGCGATGTCACCGCCATTGTTGACATAGGCCCGCGTCAGCTTCGCCACGCCGCACATGGCGCCGAGGATCTCCTCGGCCACGCTCCCGGCAACCGCGGCCATCGGCGTGATGAACATTTCGCGGGCGAACGGCGACACGGCCGCATGCATCCGCCGCGCGACGACACCTTTCAATGGGCATCGATCGTGATCGGCGCCCCTGCGCAGATCGGACAGTTCGGCACACAGCTCGTCCAAGAGACCCGTGAAACGCTCGGCCGCCGCACGATAGGCCGCGCGGATATCACCATCGACCGCGTCGACGCCGATGATCAGATCGATCGGGCCGTCCTGCAGATGCAGCCGCCGGTCGGGCAACAAGGCGATCTGTGGCTGCCGGGTCATGCACCCGGCCTCGGCCACGGCAGTTGGCGAATGTCCTTGCTGACATCCTTGAGCGAAGCGAGCGGCTGGACGTAATCCATGTGCCCGCCGAGCGCCGCATAATCCGATAGCCTCAGCGTGAACTCGATCGGCGCGACGATCGCCGGCGTCGGCACATAGCCGAAGGCGCCGGCCGGCATCTGGGTCACGTCGACCATATAGGTGATGCCGCCGCCCGGCCAGACATAGACCGGCGCACCGCCGCTCGTCACCCGCGTCAGCGTATCCTTGACCGACCGCGTCAGCCGCACCGGATTGTCGGTGACGCCGGCGCGCAGCGAGCCGCCGGCACCGGCCATGAACAGCACGGTGCACAGCGCCGGCTCGCAGTTCTCCTGGATGCGCTCGACCGAGAACTGCAGCTCCGGCGGCATCTCGCGCGGCACCGGCCTGAGCGTCTCGTCGAGCACGTAGTATCCGGCATGCTCGCCCGTCGTGGACACCATCAGCAGCGTCGTTCCCGGCTTCGCCGTCTTGGGATCGAATGGCCCGAGGATCGACAGCGGATCGGAGATGTCGGTGCCGCCCCAGCCGGTTCCGGGCTGCGCCACCTGGAAGTAGCGGCCCGGCGTCGAGCGTCGCCCCTTCATCTTGATGCCTGTCGCGGGAATGTCGAGCAGCTTGCCGGCCTGGTGCTCTGACAGCACGCCGGTGATGTGATCATCGACCACGACGACCTCGTCGACCTTGCCCTGCCATTGCTTGGCGAACATGCCGATCGTGGCCGAGCCGCAGCCGACGCGCATGCGCTCTTCCTTGACGCCGTTGACGATCGGGGGCTGCCCCGCCTGCACGATCACGCTGGAGCCGCCGTCAACCACGAGTTCCACGGCCTTGCGGTTGCTGAGGTCCATCAGCGCGTCACAGGTGACACGCCCCTCCTTCTTGGAGCCGCCCGTGAGATGATGCACGCCGCCGAGCGACAACATCTGCGAGCCGTATTCGCTGGTCGTGACGTGACCGACCGCTTCGCCGTCGACGCGCACCGTCGCCGCTTCCGGGCCGAGATAGCGGTCGGTGTCGATCTTCACCTTGACGCCGCAATAGCTGAAGATGCCCTCGGTCACGACCGTGACCATGTCGACGCCATCGACGACCGATGACACGATGAACGGCGCCGGCTTGTAGTCGGGATAAGTGGTGCCGGCGCCGATCGCGGTGACGAACAGCTCCGGCTGATGCACGATCTTGCCGTCCCAGTCGCCGCTCGCCTGGAACGGCACCAGCTTGCCGCCATGCGACACCGTGCGCTCCAGCAGGATATGCGGATCGACGCGCACCAGCACACCGTCCTGATTGGCATAGCGGTCGCAGGCGCCTGCCGCGCCCGGCTTGATGTAGCACATCACCGGGCAGGCATCGCAGCGGATCTTGTCCCCTGCACCGTCGCTCGCCGTCTCAGTCACCATGCAGAGAAGCCCATCTTGAAGCGGAGTTGGCGGCAGCCATCCACGCGCCGCGGCAATTCGTTCGTATACGAATGATGTCGCGCCCCTCCGCCGACTGTCAAGCGCCACCGCGAACGAAAAGCACGATTGCCGGATAAACGATCAGTTTGCCCTGCACAATGACGACAAATCGTGCATACGCTGCAGCGCAATACGTGCCACTTGCATGTTAGTACACAAACGATACGCTCGGAGCGATCACCATCGCATCCTCGTTAACGATAGCATAGCGGACGACAGAAGGGCATGACGCCAGCAACGATTCGGCTGACCGTGAACGGACGGACGCATGACGTCGCGGCCGCGCCGGACACGCCCCTGCTCCATGTGCTGCGCAACGACCTCGCTCTGAACGGTCCGAAATACGGCTGCGGCCTGGGGGAATGCGGCGCCTGCACCGTGCTGATCGATGGCCGCGCCGCCCGTTCCTGCATCATTCCGGTGGAAGGCTGCATCGGCCGCGACGTCACCACGCTGGAAGGACTGGGCTCGCGCGAGGCGCCCGATCCGGTGCAGCAGGCCTTCATCGCCGAGCAGGCCGCGCAATGCGGCTACTGCCTCAACGGCATGATCATGACGACCAAGGCGCTGCTGGCGATCAAGCCCGATCCGTCACGCGACGAGATCAAGCAGGCGCTGCGCTACAATCTCTGCCGCTGCGGTGCCCATGTCGAAATCCTCCGCGCGGTGATGCGCGCGGCCGGCCACACGCTCGAGGCGCTGGACTGATGAACGATCGCCTCACCAAGGACGCCGACATGTCTCGCGGCTGGCTGGTCGTCGGGCGTCCCATGGCCGGCAACGACGGCCGGTTCGAAACCTTCATCCGGATCACGGCCGCAGGCGAGGTCTCGGCCTTCAACGGCCATGTCGATCTCGGTACCGGCATCCGCACCGCACTGGGACAGATCGTCGCGGAAGAGCTGGATGTCTCCTTTGCCCGGGTCGTGGTCGTGCTCGGGGACACCGCGGTCGTACCGAACCAGGGCGCGACCATAGCCAGTGAGACAATTCAGATCACCGCCGTGCCGCTGCGCAAGGCGGCGGCGCAGGCGCGCGCCTTCCTCTTGGCGCGGGCGGCCACGCAGCTCGACCTCGACGTTCAGGACTTGACAGTCGAGGACGGACTGGTCCGCGGGCCCAACAACCGCGTCCTCAGCTATGGCGAGCTGATCGGCGATGAGACGATCCGCCTCGAGCTCGCCGACGATGTCATCGTCAAGTCGGTGAACGACTATCAGGTCGTCGGCCGCTCGGTACCGCGCGTCGATCTGCCGGCGAAAGCGACCGGCGAATTGACTTATGTGCACGA
The DNA here is from genome assembly GCF_032485115.1 of Bradyrhizobium sp. SZCCHNRI2009. Taxonomy (NCBI): domain Bacteria; kingdom Pseudomonadati; phylum Pseudomonadota; class Alphaproteobacteria; order Hyphomicrobiales; family Nitrobacteraceae; genus Bradyrhizobium; species Bradyrhizobium sp. SZCCHNRI2009. The sequence continues at coordinate 70,298 of NZ_JAUEUH010000001.1, read as the reverse complement.
TGTCCGCGTCCCCGGCATGCTGCATGGCCGCGTCGTGCGTCCGCCCTATGCCGGTGTCGATGCCGGTCCCTTCATCGGCACCAGCCTTCTCGGCGTCGACAGAGACTCGGTCCGCGACGTCCCGGGTCTGGTCGACGTCGTCGTCATCGGCGATTTCATCGGCGTCGTCGCCGAGCGCGAGGAAAACGCGATCCTGGCCGCCGAGCGCCTCGAGGTGAATTGGAGGCCGGTGCCGACTTTGCGCGATCTCGACGATGTCGAGAACGCGCTGCGAGCCAATCCGTCCGCTCCGCGCCGGCTGCTCGACAAAGGCGATGTCGATGCCGCCATCGGCGGCGCCGCCAAGCCGATGCGGAGGACCTATCTCTGGCCCTATCAGATGCACGGCTCGATCGGGCCGTCCTGCGCCGTCGCCGACTATCGCGACGGGCAGACCCGCATTTATTCCGGCACGCAGAATCCGCACGTCCTGCGCGGCGATCTCGCCAAGCTGATCGACTGTCCAGAGGATCACATCGAGTTGATCCGGCTGGAGGCCGCCGGCTGCTATGGCCGGAACTGCGCCGACGATGTCACAGCCGATGCGCTGCTGCTGTCGCGTGCGGTCGGCCGCCCGGTGCGCGTGCAATTGTCGCGCGAGCAGGAGCACCTGTGGGAGCCGAAGGGCACTGCGCAGCTGATGGACGTCAATGGCGGCCTCAATGCCGATGGATCGGTTGCGGCCTATGAGTTCGCCACGCGCTATCCCTCGAACGGCGCACCGACGCTGGCCTTGCTGCTCACCGGCCGCATCGCGCCGGAGCCTGCGGTGTTCGAGATGGGCGACCGCACCGCGATCCCGCCTTACGATTACGAGCACATGCGCGTCACGGCGCATGACATGCCGCCGATCGTGCGTGCCTCCTGGTTCCGCGGCGTCTCGGCGCTGCCTAACACCTTCGCGCACGAATCCTACATCGACGAGCTCGCCGCCGAGGCCGGCGTCGACCCGATCGAATACCGGCTGCGCTATCTGAAGGACGAGCGCGCGCGTGATCTCGTGAACGCCGTGGCCGAACGCGCCGGCTGGACGCCGCGCCCCGTGCGGGAAGAGAAGACGCCCGACAACGGCGTCGTCCACGGCCGCGGCTTCGCCTACGCGCTCTACGTCCACAGCAAGTTTCCCGGCTACGGCGCGGCATGGTCGGCGTGGATCGCCGATGTCGCGGTGAATACGACCACCGGCGATGTCAGCGTCACGCGGGTCATTGCAGGCCAGGACTCCGGCCTGATGATCAATCCAGACGGGGTACGCCACCAGATCGAAGGCAACGTCATCCAATCCACCAGCCGGGCGCTGATGGAGGAGATTCCCTTCACGCGCGGCAAGGTCGCGGCACGGGAATGGGGCGCCTATCCGATCATCACCTTCCCCGACGTGCCTGAGATCGACGTGCTGATGCTGCCGCGGCCGGATCAGCCGCCGCTCGGCGTCGGCGAGTCCGCGTCCGTGCCCAGCGCCGCCGCGATCGCCAATGCGATCTACGACGCCACCGGCGTCCGCTTCCGCGAGCCGCCATTCACGCCGGAGCGCATTCTGAAAGGCCTGCGCGGCGAACGGGTGGAGACGCCGGCGCCGCAGTCGCTGCCCGCCCCCGAAAGACCGGCGACCACGTGGCACAAGCCCTTTGCCAAGCGGGGCGGCGTGATCGCCACCGCCGTCGCGGCATGCGCCGCGGCGATCGGCATCGCCACCGCCGTGTTGCCCTGGCGCGCCATCGCGCCGATCACGCGCCCCGATCCCTCGGTCTATTCCGCAGCGACGATCGCGCGCGGCGAGGCGCTCGCGGCACTCGGCAATTGCGCTGTCTGCCACACCGCGGATGGCGGCCTGATCAATGCCGGCGGCCGCGCACTGGAAACGCCGTTCGGCACGCTGTTCGGCACCAACATCACGCCCGACGTCGAGACTGGCATCGGCGCCTGGTCCTATCCCGCCTTCGAGCGCGCGATGCGCGAGGGCGTGCATCGCGACGGCCGGCAGCTCTATCCGGCGTTTCCCTACACGCATTTCGCGCGAACCGATGATGCCGACCTGCAGGCGCTCTACGCCTACCTGATGGCACAGGCGCCAGTGAGACAGCAGGCGCCTGACAACGCGCTGCGCTTCCCATTCAACCTGCGGCCGCTGGTCGCCGGATGGAACGCTCTGTTTCACGACACGCAGCCGTTCCGGCCCGATCCGACACAATCGGAGCAGTGGAATCGCGGCTTCTATCTCGTCGAAAGCCTCGGCCATTGCAGCGCCTGTCACTCGCCGCGCAACGCGCTCGGCGCCGAGCAGCGCAACGCACATCTGGCTGGCGGCTTCGCCGATGGCTGGGAAGCCCCTGCGCTGACCGCGCTCTCGACTGCCCCGATCCCGTGGACCGAGGACGAGCTCTACACTTATCTGCGCTCGGGGCAATCGCGCTTCCATGGTGTCGCGGCCGGTCCGATGGCGCCGATCGTGAAGGATCTCGCGACGCTGCCCGACGCGGACATTCGGGCCATGGCGATCTATCTCGCCTCGTTCCAGACGCCCTCGCCCGAGGCAGCGAAGCTGGAGGCGATGGCCGCGGAGTTGGAAGCGCGCACCAAGGCGACCTCGACGGCGTCTCCGGCGGCACGGCTCTATCTCGGCGCCTGCGCGGTCTGTCACGAGGTGGGCGGCCTGCCGCTGTTCGGCAGTCGGCCCTCGCTGGCGCTGAACAGCAACCTGCACAGCGCCACACCCGACAATCTGATCCAGGTGATCCTGCACGGGATCATGAAGCCGGTCTCGTCCGATCTCGGCTACATGCCGGCGTTCAAGGACCATCTCAGTGACGTCCAGATCGCCGAACTCGTCGCCTATCTTCGTCAGCAGTTTGCTCCGGACAAGCCGGCCTGGACGGGCGTAGACGCCGCCGTCGGTCGCATCAGGTCCACCGTGGCGCAGTGAGGCTGAGCATGCTCCGTCTGCGCCCGGCGCCCCGACCACCACCCTGACGCGCATTCGGGCACCTCGTTGCCAGTAATTTCGCCTTGCGGCAGACGGTCTGCCGCTTCTAGAATTTGGGACTACGTTCCAAAAAATGGAACAAACGGTATCATCATGAGCGCTCTGACCAACGCCATCGACATCCTGCGCTGCTTCTCGACCGCGCGGCCCGACCTCTCCTTTGCCGACGTCCAGGTCCTGACCGGCAAACCGAAAAGCTCGACCTCCCGCCTGCTCCGCTCGCTGCGCGATTGCGGCCTGCTCGAGCAGGATCCGCACAGCCGCCGCTACCGGCCGGGCCTGCTCACCTTCGAGCTCGGGCGGCTGCACCGGGCCCATGACGACCTGATCGCCACCGCCGAGCGCGAGCTGCGCGATGTCTGCGCGCGCACCGGCCACACCGGCTACATCGCCGTGCTCGACGGCTATCAGCAGGTGGTGCTGCGCATCGTGCCCGGCTCCAACCCGCTGCGCGTCGTCAACCCGCCGGGCCAGCGCACGCCGGCCATCATCACCTCGAACGGCCGCGCCATGCTGGCGCGTCTGACAGACCAGGAGATCCGGACGCGCGTGCCGCTCGACTACCCGAAGGTCCCGGCCAACTCGCCGCAGAACTTCACCGAGCTGATGGCGCGGCTGAACGAGATCCGCCGGACCGGCATCTCGGACGCCGCCGACGAGGCCATCGAGGGCGTCGGCTCGCAGGGCTTTGCGCTGACGGGCGGCGAGAGCGGTGAGCTGATCGGCATCGCCGTCTCCTACTCGGTCCAGGCCACCACCGAGATCGAGCGTGCCAATGTCCGCCGCGAGCTCGGCAGCATGGCCGCAAAGCTGCGGCGCATGACCGGCGATCCGCTCGGCCAGACCATCGAGCAATTGGCCGGACTGGCCTCCTGATGACGAGCAGCAGCGCGCCGCGCGTCAACAGCCTGGCGCTGTTGATCCTGCCGAGCGCGCTGCTGTTTGCGTTGTTCTTCTTTCTGCCGATCGGATTGATGGCGGTGATGAGCGTCCTGACCGGCAACCCCGTGGTCATGCCGAACGTCGCCCTCACAGCCAGGCACTATGCCCGCATGGGCGATGACGGCTATTATCTCGAGGTGATCTGGACCACGATCCGGATCGGCCTCTGGACGACGCTCGCCGCGCTCGTGATCGGCTACCCGCTCGCGCATTGGATGGCGCGTATCAAGAGCCGCACCGGCCATGCGCTGCTGCTGATGGCCGTGCTGGCGCCGATGCTGACCGGCATCGTGGTGCGTACCTTCGCCTGGATGACGCTGCTGTCCGACAAGGGTGTCATCAACCAGATCCTGGCCTCGCTCGGGCTGGTCACAAGGCCGTTGCAGCTGATGTACAATGAGACCGGCATCATCATCGGCCTGGTCCACATCTATGTGCCTTTCATGGTGCTGACGCTCACCGGCGTGATCGGCCGCATCGACGAGCGGCTGGAGCAGGCGGCGGAGAATCTCGGCGCCAGCCCATGGCGCGCATTTCTCGAGGTCACCCTGCCGCTCAGCCTGCCCGGCATCCTCGCCGGCTCGCTGCTCGTCTTCGCGCTCGCGATCAGCGCCTATGTCACCCCGATCCTGCTCGGCGGCTTCCAGGTCATGACCTTGCCGATCCTGATCTACCAGCAGATCTCCGCCAACTTCAACGTCGGCTTCGCGGCTGCGCTCGGCATGGTGCTGCTCATCATTTCGCTCTCGCTCGTCATCGCGTATAATCACGTGCTCGGCCTCGTTTCGGGCCAGCGCGAGCTGCAATGAGGGCGCAGATGACGAGCCTTGCTCCGGGATCGCGGCCGCCGCTCGCTGCGCCAATCGGTCTGGCGGCCACACCTGCCCTTCGCAGCAAGGCGCGGCCGCTCCGGTGGGGCCGCAGGCTCTATCTCGCCGCCAACACCGCCATCCTCGTCTTCCTGCTGGCGCCGATTGCGATCGTGATCGTGTTCGCGCTCAACCCGACGCCTTTCATCCAGTTTCCACCAGTCGGCATCTCCTTTCGCTGGTTCGAGAAATTCTTCGCCTCGGGCGACTTCATGCACGCGCTGCTGTTCAGCATCGAAGTCGCGGCCATGACCACGGTCGCGGCCACCGTGCTGGGCGCCTCGGCCGCGCTGGCGATCGCCCGCGGCAACCTGCCAGGCTCCCGGCTGATCGTGGCGACCATGCTGTCGCCGCTCATGCTGCCGGCGATCCTGACCGGTCTTGCGCTGTTCCAGTCCTACGTACTGCTCGACGTCGGACGCCCGGTGTGGGGGCTGGTGGCTGGTCACACGCTGGTGACGATTCCCTACGTGGTGCGGACCACGCTCGCCGTGCTGCACAATTTCGATGTCAGGTTGGAGGAAGCCGCGCAGAATCTCGGCGCCAGCCCCACCCGGACCTTCTTCGAGATCACGCTGCCGCTGGTGAAGCCCGGCGTTCTGGCAGGCGCGATCTTTGCTTTCATCGTCTCGTTCGACCAGTTTCCGGTGTCGCTGTTCCTGGTCGCGCCGGGCAGCGAGACCTTGCCGATCACGCTGTTCAACTATCTGAAGTTCGATCTCGACGGCACCATCGGCGCGGCCTCGGTGGTCTCGATCCTGCTCGCCTTCATCGTCGTCATCGCGCTCGACCGCACCGTAGGTCTTCGCTCCTACGTCAAACTCTAAGGGAGATCCCGGACATGACCGCCTCATCGCGTCGTTTTCCCCTGAGCCGCCGCCGCCTGCTGACCGCGGCTGCGTCGCTCGGCGCCGGCGTTGTCGCTGCTCCCTTTGTCGCGCGTGCGGACGAGCCCGTTCTCAACGTCACCGGCTGGGGCGGCAAATGGGGTGACGTGATGAAGGCCGAGATCGGCCCGGCCTTCGAAAGCGAGTTCAAGTGCAAGCTCAAGACCGACACCGCGCTGCCATTCCTGCCGAAGCTGCAGGCGAGTTCGCGCTCGGCTCCCATCTACGACGTGCTGCACACCAACTCCAACGAGCAGTGGGCGGCCGTGGAGATGGGTCTCGTCGAGCCCAAGGTCGACCCCAAGCTGGTTCCGAACATTGCCGACGTCTACCCTTACGCCGTCAGCGACAAGATCGTCGGCGTCTGCATCTTCACCAGCGCCATCGGGCTCGGCATGCGCACCGACAAGGGCTATGGGAGCGTCACGTCGTGGAAAGACTACTGGGATGCGAAATTCAACGGCGCGCGCGGCGGCTATGTGATCCCTGCCAATAGCCTTGGACAGGCGTTCGTGATGATGTGCGGCGCCCTGTATGGCAAGGGCCAGACCGACCTCGACGCCGCCTATGCAGCGCTGGAGAAGCTGAAGCCGATCAAGCTGGTCGACTTCACCGGCGCGATGGAGAAGCTGATCCTGTCCGGTGAGGTCGGCCTCGGCATCCTGCATGATTCCGGCATCTATCGTTACGACGGCCAGAACCAGCCGGTCGACTTCGTCACGCCAAACGAGGGCGTGCTGTCGCTCGAGCAAGTGCTGAGCATCACGCCTGGCAGCAAGGTGAAGGATCTCGCCAACGCCTATATCAACTACATGCTGCGCCCCGAGGTTCAAAAGCGCCTCGCTGAGACCGTCTGGTATTCGCCGGCCAACAAGAAGGTCAAGCTCGACTCCAAGTATGACGCCAAGCTGCTGACGACGCCGGAGAAGGTCGGCAAGCTGATCCAGGTCGACTGGAAGTGGTACAACGCACGGAAGGACGAGATCGACAGCCGGGTCAACCGGATCTTCCGCGCATGAGCGCTGCCATCGAGATCGCCGCGGTCAGCAAGATCTATGACGGCGGCGTACGCGCAGTCGACGCGGTTGCCGTGAACATCAGGCCTGGCGAGTTCTTTTCGCTGCTCGGCCCGTCCGGCTGCGGCAAGACCACCACCCTGCGCATGATCGCCGGCTTCGACAGCCCAAGCGCCGGCGAGATCCGCCTCGACGGCGCCGACATCACCCACGTGCCGGCGCACAAGCGCGACATGGCGATGGTGTTCCAGAACTACGCCCTGTTCCCGCACCGGACCGTGGCCGAGAACGTCGCCTTCGGCCTGCGCATGCGCAAGATCGACAAGGCGACGATTGCCGCGAAGGTGAAGGCAGCGCTGGCGATGGTTGAACTCGGAGGCCTGGAGAACCGCAGGCCGGCGCAACTGTCCGGCGGCCAGCAGCAGCGCGTCGCGCTCGCCCGCGCCATCGTCATCTCGCCCCGCGTGCTGCTCTGCGACGAGCCGCTCGGCGCGCTCGACAAGAAATTGCGCCAGCAGATGCAGTTCGAACTCAAGCGGCTGCAGAAGACGCTTGGCCTCACCCTCGTGTTCGTCACCCACGACCAGGAGGAGGCGCTGGCCATGTCGGACCGCATCGCGGTCATGAACGCCGGCCGCGTCGAGCAGATCGGCACCCCGCTCGAGATCTACGATCAGCCGCGGACGCGTTTCGTTGCCGATTTCATCGGCGACACCAACATTTTTCGTGGTCAGCGCGTGACCTTGGACAAGGGCGTCGGGATAGCCGTCGGCAACGGTCTGGTGCTGGCCCTGGCGGACACAGTTGCAGCAGCCGAGGCCGAGGTTCTGTCGGTCGCGCTGCGGCCGGAGAAGATCTCGGTATCGCCAGCCGAGGTGGCCGATGCCAAGCGGACAGGCATGTCCGCGCGCGGCACAGTCGAGAGCACCAATTTCCTCGGCGGCGCGGTGCTGTACCGCATCGCCCTGGAGTGCGGACAGCACGTGCTGGCGCAACAGCCGAATTCCGGAGCTGGTCCTCTCCACGCGCCGGGTCAAACGGTCACGCTCGACTGGCGTCCGGCCGATCTCGTCATTCTCGAGGATTGATATTGTGAGCGTTATATTCCTATTCCCGCAGCAGTACCGTGCGCCGCAGTCACAGAGCGACGTCGAAGAGCTTGTGCCGTGAGCGCAGCCGGCATGAAGACGATCAGCCTCGACGACATCGAGGCGCTCGCGGTCGGCGCCTGGATCCTCGGCACCGGCGGCGGCGGCAGTCCCTATCTCGGCCTGCTCAACCTGCGCCGGCTCTATGCGGAGGGGCATCGCGTGCAGATGATATCGCCGCTCGACCTCGCCGACGACGACTGGGTCGCGGTGGTCTCCAACATGGGCGCCCCCTTGGTCGGGCAGGAACGGCTGGCCGACAGCCGCAGCATCGCGCGTGCGGTGCGCATGCAGGAGGAGATCAACGGCATCACATTTCGCGCCGTGATGTCGGTCGAGATCGGCGGCGGCAACGGCATGCAGGCGCTGATGGCGGCGGCGCATCTGAACATCCCCGTGGTCGACGCCGACTGCATGGGCCGCGCCTTTCCCGAGGCGCAGATGACATCGGTCGCGATCGGCGACCTCAAGCCCTATCCCTGCACGCTCTACGATCCCCGCGGCATCGAGGCCGTCGTGACCAAGGTGCCGAGCTGGAAGTGGATGGAGCGCGCCAGCCGCAAGATCTGCGTCGAGATGGGCTCGATCGCCTCGACCAGCAAGGCGCCGCGCACGGGCCGCGAGGTCAAGGACTGGGGCATCCATTTCACCACCACCAAGGCGATTGCGATCGGCCGTGCGGTCGATGCAGCCAACCGGCGCCACCAGGATCCGATCGCGGCGATCCTCGATTGTGAGGGCGGCCAGCGGCTGTTCAGCGGCAAGATCGTCGACGTCGAGCGCCGCACCACCGAGGGCTTTCTGCGCGGCAGTGCCGTCGTGGAGGGCAGCGACGACGATCGCGGCACCCGGCTCAAGCTGTCGTTCCAGAACGAATGGATCGTGGCTTGGCGCGATGGCGAAGCCATCGCGATGTCGCCGGACCTGATCTGCGTGCTCGACAGCGTCAACGGCCACGGCATCGGCACCGAGACGGCGCGCTACGGCCAGCGCGTCACCGTGATCGCGCTGCCCGCGCCCGCCGTATTGACCAGCCCGCGCGGGCTCGAATTCGTCGGCCCCCGCGCCTTCGGTTACGACCTCGATTTCCGGTCGCTGTTTGCGACCCCTGGAGCTCCCTGAGAATGAAGCGGATTGGCATTGACGTCGGTGGCACCAACACCGACGCCGTCCTGATTGCCGACGACCATGTCGTCCACTCCGTCAAGGCTGCGACCACCGCCGACGTCACCTCCGGCATCCTCGCGGCGCTGAAGGCGCTGCGAGAAAATCCCGCGGCGGCCGTGCCGGTCGACGCGGTCGTGATCGGCACCACGCATTTCATCAATGCGGTGGTGCAGCGGCGGCACCTGCAGAAGATCGGCGCCATCCGCATCGGCATGCCCGCCTCCGCCTCGCTGCCGCCGTTCTGCGACTGGCCGGGCGATCTCGCCGCGCTGGTCAGCGGCGAGACTTTCATGCTCGAAGGCGGCCACGATTATGATGGCCGCCCATTCATGCCGCTCGACATCGGCGGCCTGAAAGCCGCCGCGCGCGCGATCAAGGCCAAGGGCCTGCGCGCGGTCGCGGTCGCCTCGTCGTTCTCGCCACTCGACCCGAGCTGTGAGATCGCGGCGCGGGCAATCCTCGCCGAGATCTGCCCTGATGTGGCCGTCACGCTCTCGCACGACCTCGGCCGCATCGGACTGCTGGAGCGCGAGAACGCCGCCCTGCTCAATGCCGCGCTCCACGACCTCGCGGTCACGACGGTCGCCGCCTTCCGCAAGGCGATCGCGGAGTCCGGCATCGATGCGCCGCTGTTCCTGACGCAGAACGACGGCACCGTGATGCAGGCGGAGATCGCGACCGCCTTCCCGGTCATGAGCTTCGCCTCCGGCGCCACCAACTCGATGCGCGGCGCCGCGTATCTCTCCGGCCTCGACGACGCCATGGTCGTCGACGTCGGCGGCACCACCAGCGACATCGGCCAGTTGCGCCACGGCTTTCCGCGCGAGGCCAACACTGTCGTCGAGGTCGGCGGCGTCCGCACGCTGTTCCGCATGCCCGATTTGCTCTCGATCGGGCTCGGCGGCGGCAGCCATGTCGAGCAGGATCCGGTCCGCGTCGGCCCACTCAGCGTCGGATACCGGCTGACATCCGACGCGCTGGTGTTTGGCGGCGACCGTCTGACCGCGACCGACGTCGCGGTCGCGGCGGGGCTGATCGACATCGGCGACAGATCGCGCGTCGCGCATCTGCCGAAAAGCCTGATCGACGCCGCGCTCGCCGACGCCCACCGCAAGCTCGAGGGCGACATCGACCGCATGAAGACCGAGGCCGGCGACGTGCCGCTGCTCGCGGTGGGCGGCGGCGCCTTCCTGGTGCCGGAGCGCCTTGCCGGCATCTCCACCATCGTGCGCGTCGACCATGGCGACTGCGCCAACGCGGTCGGCGCCGCCATCGCCCAGGTCTCCGGCGAGGCCGACCAGGTCTTCCGCGACCTGACCCGCGACGAGGCCATCGCGGCGGCGCGGGCCATCGCCGAGGAGCGCGCGGTGCAGGCCGGCGCCGACCGCGACACGCTCAAGACGGTCGATGTCGAGGACATGCCGATCGCCTACCTCCCCGGCAACGCGCTGCGCGTCCGCGTCCGCGTCGCCGGCGCCATCGCCGAGCCGACCATCGGCGCGGCGGCGTAGTCCATCGTCGCTACGCCAGCTCGGCGATCCGCTCGACCCCGGCCTCCGCGCCCTGCGCCTTGGCCGCCGCCATCGAGCCGCCGAGGTCGATGCCGCGGCAGGCGTTGTCGATGACGATGGCCGCGAAGCCGAGCCGCCGCGCATCGACCGCCGAATAGTGCACGCAGAAATCGGTGGCGAGACCGACCAGGAAAACCCGCTTCAGGCCGCGCTCGCGCAGATAGCCGGCGAGGCCCGTGGGCGTGGTCTTGTCGTTCTCGAAGAACGCCGAGTAGGAATCGATCGCGCCACGAAAGCCCTTGCGGATGATGAGCTGCGCCTTGTCGGTCGCAAGCTCGGCATGGAAGGCGGCGCCCGGCGTGCCCTGGATGCAGTGGTCCGGCCACAAGGTCTGCGGCCCGTAGGGCATCGTGACGCTCTCGAACGGCGCCTTGCCGGGGTGGCTCGAGGCGAACGAGCTGTGTCCCGCCGGGTGCCAGTCCTGGGTCAGGACGACGTGATCGAACATCCCGCTCAGCCGGTTGATCGCCGGCACCACGGCATCGCCGTCGGCCACGGCGAGCGCGCCGCCGGGACAAAAATCGTTCTGCACATCGATGATGAGCAGCAAATCCTCGTTGGCCCTGATCTGCATTCCGGTCTGCATCCGTTTCACTCAAACTCCATCAAGGATGGCCCCAGCCCGCGGCGATCTCAAGCCGGGCCGCCGAATAATCCGCGGCAAGCCAGCCCCTCCATTTTGGAATCCCTGCCCTGCAGGACGGGCCTGGAAACGCCCGCCGATTCATGGATTCTCCCGGCGGGAGAGCGTGGCCGATGCAGACTGCCGTCACACACCATTCCGCGAGCCAGCGTCTCGAGCGCTGGGCGGTCGCCACCCTGCGCGAGGCCGGCGCGATCGTCGAATGCGAACAGCACGGCTGGATGCGCGAGCGCGGCGACCCGCATGCGCTGGCACGGGCGCTTCGCATCGCACGCGACGATCCGCCACGCGGCTTGTGTAGTTCGGACGCGCTCGCGGCGATCGAGGCCGTCCTGGCCGCGACCGGCGACACCTGCCCTGATTGTTCACGGCACGGAGAGCCGGAATATCCGCCGTGATTCAAATAAGTGATTCCGTAACTACCCCGAGATGCCCTAGCCTGAGGCCTCCACCGGGAGACGCAATCATGCCGAATCATCCGGTCCCGTGGCTGCTGCGCAAGCCATGCCCGACCTGCGGCCGTGCGCTCGCGGTTCGCGAGGGCAAGGGCGGGCGCCGCGAGCTTGCTTGTCCGACCTGCGATGGGCCCGATCCGCTGCACTCGCCCAAGGCGCTCCGCTGGGCGAGGGGATCGCTTCGGCCGCCGGAGCGGCCGAAGCAACATTGACGTCACTGGCGCGTCAGCTTGCGCTCGACTTTCTTGCGGCTGTTGCCGACCTTCTTGACCGCCTTCTTCACCGCGGACGCCGAGCGGCCGCTCTTCTTGGCTTCGTAGCGGACTTCGTGGTCCTGTCCACCCGCGACGCGGGCGCGATCCTGGTTGCGTCCGCGCGCTGACTTTGCGGTCGAGGCTTTCTTCTTCGTTGCCATGGTGCATCTCCTTATCAGCGCGCAACGCACGACGCAGCGAAGCGGTTCCGCCGATGAGAGAGCCCCGTCGCATCGATCAGCCGAGGTCGAACTTGACGCCCTGCGCCAGCGGCAGGCTGCGGCCGTAGTTCACGGTGTTGGTGGCCCGGCGCATATAGGCCTTCCATGAATCCGAGCCGGACTCGCGGCCGCCGCCGGTCTCCTTCTCGCCGCCGAACGCGCCGCCGATCTCGGCGCCCGAGGGGCCGATATTGACGTTGGCGATGCCGCAATCGGAGCCGCGCGACGACACGAACAGTTCGGCCTCGCGCAGATCATTGGTGAAGATCGACGACGACAGCCCCTGCGGCACCGCATTGTGCAGCTCGATCGCGGCATCGAGATCGCGATACGGCATCACATAGAGAATCGGCGCGAACGTCTCGCGCTCGACCGGACCGGATTGCGATTCGATCTCGACCAGGGCCGGCCGCACGTAGTACGCCTCCGCAAAGCCGCCGACCGCGACGCGCTCGCCGCCGAACACGCGGCCGCCGTGATCCCGCGCGGCGCTCAGCGCGTCCTGCATGGCGTCGTAGGCGCCGCGATCGATCAGCGGGCCGATCAAGGTGCCCTGCTCCAGCGGATTGCCGATCGCCACCGAGGCGTAGGCCTGCTTCAGCCGCGGCACGAGCTGGGTGTAGACGTCGGCATGCACGAACAGGCGGCGCAGGCTGGTGCAGCGCTGGCCCGCGGTGCCCATCGCCGCGAACGCCACGGCGCGCAGGGTGAGATCGAGATCGGCCGTGGGCGTGACGATCGCGGCATTGTTGCCGCCGAGCTCGAGGATGGCGCGGGCAAAGCGGCCGGCAAGACAGGCGCCGACGACGCGCCCCATGGCGGTCGATCCGGTCGCCGACACCAGCGGCACCCTGGCATCGTCGACCAGCATCTCGCCGACCGCGCGGCCGCCGAGCAGCAGGCCGGCGAGCCCCTCCGGCGCCTCGCCGCCCTCGCGGCGATAACGCTGCAGCGCACGCGCCAGCAGCGCGTCGGTCGCGAGCGCGGTGAGCGGCGTCTTCTCCGACGGCTTCCAGACGACGCTGTTGCCGCACACCAGCGCCAGCGCCGCATTCCAGGCCCACACCGCCACGGGGAAGTTGAAGGCGGAGATCACGCCGGTGACCCCCAGGGGATGCCAGGTCTCCATCATCCGGTGCTCGGCGCGCTCGGTGGCGATGGTCAGGCCATAGAGCTGGCGTGACAGGCCGACGGCGAAGTCGCAGATGTCGATCATCTCCTGGACCTCGCCGAGCCCCTCGGAGACGATCTTGCCGGCCTCGATCGAGACCAGGCGGCCGAGCGCGGCCTTGTGGGCGCGCAGCTCCTCGCCGAACAGCCGCACCAGTTCGCCGCGCTTCGGTGCCGGCTTGAGCCGCCACTGCAGGAACGCGGCATGCGCGCGCGCGATCACCGCGGTCGCATCCGCCCTGCTGTCGTCATGCACATGGGCCAACACCTCGCCGGTCACCGGCGAACGGGCGGCGCGCGTCCCACCGCGCAGCCGCTCCGGCGCGACGCCGAGCGAGGTCAGGATCTCGGCCGTTTCGACAACGAGTGTCAGGGGCGATGCTTGGCTGGGCGACATATGCAACTCCGGATTGTCCCACGCACCGGTGCACGCGAGACGTCATGAATGGTCCATCGTAAACGCCCCCGTGTAGATCAAATCCGGCTGCGGCGCGAGCACCCGCGCGCTGGGCAAACGGCCACTGGGCAGGTCGCTCGTCGGCGCACGGAGGCGTCCTCCCGCTCGTTCTGTTTCGCGCGCGCCGGCTCAGCCTTCTGGCGCGCATCGGCGAGATCCCGCGACGCAACGCGCCCGGGCTGATGGGATCGACGATCCCTCGCGAAACACGAGGGCGCGGGGAATGCCGGGAGCTGGCCGCCCCCATGGCCCGCCTGCGAAAAAAATGCAGGCGGCAGGAACCACAGGTTCAGCCGAGACATCCCGGCATTCCCCGCGCGATGGTCTTCACGCTTATACCGTGATCTCCCCGGTGTACGGCTCTTTAGCCACCGTCGCCCTCGGACTCATCGCCCGAAAGCTTAGCGCCAGCGTCGCGGCGCCAGGACCACACGACTTCACGTCCGCCAGCTGCCGTTCGTCCGCGTGCAAGCACGCTGCGGCAGATAAGCGGCCATCGCCTCCCCGCCTCACGTGTCGTGACGATCGCGATACGCCCCTCGTGGCGAAGCAGGATGGATGCAGTAGAGCACATTTTCTGGAAAAGCGAAAGCGCTTTCTTTTGGAGCGCCGCAGCGACCGAAGGTCGTTCATGACACGCCTTGCGTTGGCAGACGGATTGTGATCGTCGAGGAAAACAGCAAAGCGGCCCTCGCAACAAAGATCATTGAGGCCCTATCCGCCTCGATATACCAACGTCGCATATGTCCTCGCGAGAGACGATCAGCATGACGATCGAGACTTTGTTCGCGTTTGCGGGAACGTCCATCATCCTCCTGGTGATCCCGGGGCCGACGGTTCTGCTGGTGGTCTCCTATGCGCTGGGCCAGGGGTGGCGAACCGCGCTGCCGACGGCCCTCGGCGTCGCGCTGGGCGACTTCACCGCCATGACCTTGTCCATGCTGGGCGTCGGTGCGTTGCTGGCCACGTCGGCGCTGCTGTTCACCGTGCTGAAATGGATCGGCGCGGCCTATCTCGTCTGGCTCGGGATCAAGCTGTGGCAGGCCGGCGGCGCGCTGAACGCCGTGCCGCGGACCGACAGGACCTCGGCGCCGAAAATGCTCGGTCACGCCTGGATCGTCACGGCGCTGAACCCGAAGAGCATCACCTTCTTCGTCGCGTTCTTGCCGCAGTTCCTCAGTCCGAACGGCAGCTTCCTCACGCAGATGGTGGTGTTCGAATCGACCTTCGTCGTGCTCGCCTTCGCCAATGCCGTCGGCTATGCGCTGATCGCCTCGCGCGCCCGCGCGCTCGTACGGAGCGCGAAGGTGATCAGCATCTTCAACAAGGCGGGCGGCACCCTTCTGATCGGTGCGGGCGTCGCCGCCGCGGCGGCGCGGACGGCGCAGAACTGAACGGGCTGCGACCTTCGGCGTGGATTGTCGCCGGCCACATCGGATGACGACGCCCGCGCGGCGTCGTCCAGGTTTCTGCAACGCGCAGGTCAGGCTATATTGTCGCCGTCACCTGTTATCGAGCAGGCTTTGCCATGGCCGACACACACCTATCCAGTCCCGAGCTCTGGTCGTCGATCCAGCACGAGGCCCGGCGCATCGCCGCGGCCGATCCCGTGTTCAGCCTCGCCCTGTCGGCTGCAATCCTCGATCATTCTGATCTCGGCAGCGCCGTCGCGCAGCAGATTGGCATCCGCCTCGGCAGCGGCGATGCCGCGCGCGCCCGATTTGCCGCGGTCGCGCGCGAGGCGTATGCCGCCGCGCCTGAGCTCGTCGAGGCGGCGGGTCGCGACCTCGGGGCGATCGCGGCGCAGGATCCAGCGACGACGGCGCTGCTGCCGCCGCTGCTGAACTACAAAGGCTACGTCGCGCTGCAGGCGCATCGCGTCGCGCACTGGCTCTGGAGCAACGGGCAACCCGACCTGGCGCTCCTGATGCAGGCGGACTCGTCAACATCCCTGCAGGTGAGCATCCATCCCTCGGCGCGGCTCGGGACCGCGGTGTTTCTCGATCATGCCACCGGCATCGTCATTGGCGCCCACAGCAGCATCGGCCACGACGTCACCATTCTGCAGAACGTTACGATCGGACGACACGACGCGCTGCCCGGCCGCGCCCCGCGGATCGGCCGCGGCGTGCTGCTCGCCTCGGGCGCGACCGTGCTGGGCGACGTCGCGATCGGTGATTTTGCCAAGATCGGCGCCGGTGCCGTCGTCACCACCGATGTGCCGTCGGGCTGCACCGCCGTGGGCGCGCCGGCGCGGCTGACGAACTGCCCGGAGCAGCCGGTCCCAGCCTGACCACGACTCCTCGCGACCCCTGGGGCGGCCGGTTCTACAGCAATGTTTCAAGCTTGCCCGCGGTGACGGAGATCAGGTCGCGGATCTTGTCGCACTCGGCCGCAAGCGACGCGAGCGCCGGATCCGACCTGATGCACCGGTCCAGATTGTCGACCGCGCTTCGCCAGGCCTCCAATTCGCGCCGCAGCCGTCCGATCTCGCTGGCGACCACCGCATCGCGCCGCCGTTCTGCTTTCGCGCCGATGATCCGCAACGGGGCCCGGGCGGGAAATGCGAGGATATCAGCCACGGATCGCCCCGATGAGAAAGGTGGAATTCGGCGAAAGACGACAGGCGCATGACGTGCGAAGCGGCGACATTGCCTGCAACGGCGCGGCGGCCTGGATTGACAGGCCGCCGCGCGATCGGTGCTTTCCGGTCCGACCTCAAGCCGCGGCGCGCTCGGCCAGCGCCTGAGCCTCGGCCGCGGCGCGCGCCATGCTGGACGACATCTCGCTCGTAACGGTGCTCTGCTCCTCGACGGCGGCAGCCGTCGACGTCACATACTCGCTGACGTTCTGGATCGCCTGCTTGATCGAGCCGAGAGACGTGACGACGCCCCCGGATATATTGTTGAGACTGTCGATCTCGGTCGCGATCTTGTCGGTGGCGGTCTTCGCCTGGGTGGCGAGGTTCTTGACCTCGGAGGCAACGACGGCAAAGCCCCTGCCAGCTTCGCCGGCCCTGGCGGACTCGATGGTGGCATTCAGCGCCAGCAGATTGATCTGGCCGGTGATGTTGTGGATCATCTCGACGATGCCGCTCATCGACTGAGCGGCATCAGAGAGCCGCTGCGCCTGCGCATCGGCTGAGGTGACACGGTCCACCGCGCCCATGGCGGTCTCGCGCGACTTCGTCATGGCTTCGGAAATCTCCCGCACGGACGCGTTGAGCTCCTCCGCGCCCGCCGCCACCGATTCCATCATGGCGCGCACGCGCTCGTTGCCCATGCGAACGAAGACCTGCCGGGTGACGTCGGTCGCGTATTTGACCACCTTGAACGGCTTGCCGTTGAGGTCGAGGATCGGATTGTAGGAGGCCTGGATATAGACCTCCCGGCCGCCCTTGCCGATGCGCTTGTATTCGGCCGACTGGTACTGACCACGGTTCAGGCTGGCCCAGAAGTCGCGGTAGGCGGCGCTCTCCCGCTCGGACGGTTCGACGAACATGCTGTGATGCTTGCCCCGGATCTCGGCCAGCGTGTAGCCGAGCGCATGCAGGAAATTGTCGTTCGCGGTGATGACCGTACCGTCCATGTTGAACTCGATCACGGCCTGGGACTTGCCGATGGCCTCGATCTGGCCGGCGAGGTCGGCGTTCGTCAGCTTCTGCGCGGTGACATCGGTTGCGAACTTGACGACCCCGATTGGCCTGCCCGTCGCATCCAGCACCGGATTGTAGGTGGCAAGGATCCACACTTCCTTGCCGCCCTTGCCGATGCGCTTGTATTCGCCGCCCTGATATTCGCCGCGATTGAGAGCTGCCCAGAACTCGCGGTAGGCCGCGCTGTCGCGCAGCGCCGGTTCGACGAACATGCTGTGATGCTTGCCCTGGATCTCGTCGAGGCGATAGCCCAGCGCGTCCAGGAAATTCTTGTTGGCACTGACGATGGTGCCGTCGAGCTTGAATTCGATCATGGCCTGCGCGCGATCGATGGCGGCAAGCTTGGAGCCATCGGCCATGCTGCGCAGCTTCTTCTCGGTGATGTCGGTCGCGAACTTGACGACCTTCACCGGCTTGCCGGCGCTGTCGAGGACGGGATTATAGGACGCTTCGATCCAGATTTCGCGACCGCCCTTGCCGATGCGCTTGAACTCGGCGGCCTTGAGCTCGCCGCGGCTCAGCGCCGCCCAGAACTCGCGGTAGGCGGCACCGTCGCGTTCGGAAGGCTCCACGAACATGCTGTGATGCCTGCCCTGGATTTCCTCTAGCTGATAGCCGAGTGCGTTCAGGAAGTTCTTGTTCGCGGTGATGATCGTGCCGTCGAGCTGGAATTCGATCACGGCCATCGCGCGACTGATTGCTGCAAGCTGTGCTTCCGCGTCCGAGCGGCTGTTCGATCGAAACAACAAGGTAACCTCCAGATGAATAGTTCGTTTGCAGATGGTCGGCGGCGGTGACGATCGTCCCGCGCGCCCGGCGACATGTCTGCGCAAAAATTGATGCAACTTGTTCCACTCTCGTTAAAGCGCGTTGAGAATTCCGGCTTTTCCGTAGTTCTACCGCTGTGACATGACGTCCGACATACAATGACGTCACGCGGAAGCTGCGCTGCGGCCCCAGGATCGTCGACAATCGGGCGCGTGGCGCGGAGATCGTGGGGCGTCGCCTTGTTGGCGTGCAGCTCCTCTCCGAACAGCCGCACCAGCTCGCAGGACCTCGGCGCCGGGAGCAACCGCCACTGCAAGAACGCCTGATGCGCGCGGGCGATCACCGCGGTCCATCCGCCCTGGTGTCGTCATGCACCTGGGCCGGCGATCCTCCGATCAGCGGTGGTCCCGTTGGACGGCAGAGCTAGACCGCCTCGACCACCGCCTTCAAAGCGTCAGAGACCTTTGTGGCGAGCGTCGCGAGCGCCGCGTTCTCGATGGCCTGCATCGAGGCGACGGGATTCACGGCGGCGACCTCGACCCTCCCGCCGACATCCTGGACGATGACGTTGCAGGGAAGCATGGTGCCGATCCGGCTCTCCGCCTGCAATGCCTCATGCGCCAGCTTCGGATTGCAGGCGCCCAGGATGGTGTAGGGTCGAAAGTCGGCGCCAATCTTCTCGCGCAGCGTCGCCTGCACATCGATGCGGGTCAGAACGCCGAAGCCGCGTGCCTTCAGCTCGGCCGTCACCCGCTCGATCGCCGCGTCGAACGATAGATTTACCGCTTTGGCAAAATAGTAGGTCATGCTCGCCTCTTTCCGGCTGGTCTGCCGCCGCGTCGACGCAGTTCGTCGCACGCGGCGATCGGATCTGACGGCGGCACTGTTGCGCGTCCGTGCGGCGGGCACTTGATCGAGATCAGCGAAATGGCCGCACTTGCCGGACTCGCGCCAGCGCAGGCCCGGCCATCACGCCGGTTTGACGCCGGTCATTGCGGCCCGTGCATGAACGCCTGCATCTCTTCCGGGGTCAACTTGCCGTCCTTGTTGCTGTCCATGGCCTTGAAGATGCGCTCATGCGCCGCCTGGAATTCCTGCAGCGAGATCGTGCCGTCGCCGTCGGTGTCGACAAGTGCGAACACCATGCGCATCAATGCCGGGCCCATGACGCCGCCGCCCATCCCGCCGCGTCCCATCGGGCCGGGCATATGCCCCATCATGCCGCCGCCCATCATGCCGCCCATCGGCGAGCCGGTTCCCGGGGCCATCGCAGGCGGCTGCGTCTTCTGCTGATCCGGCGTGGTCTGGCTTTGCGCCAGCGCGGCGGCGGTGCCGCAGGCAAAAACCAGGGCTGATATCGTCAGTCGCAACATGGCTCGGCGCATGGAAGCCTCCTCGAATGCGTCATCACGCGCGACAAGTCCGCCGACCGGGCATCGATCCTATGAGGACCCTTCACGATTTCCTGTGTCCGCATGGCGGCACTGACGGCGCCGCGGATCACGCTGCGCTGATCCGCCCTACTCGTTTCGATCTACCGGCCGCAATGACAGTCTCGCGCGCCGCTTTCCTCATATTCATCGTGCAGGCGCACCCAATCGGAGAGGTTGCCGCGGCCGGTCTCGTTGCGGCCCTTGGGCGTGAGATCGAGATAGTGATAGGCGCCGATCAGGGGATCGCCGCCGCGGGAGCGGACCTGGAACGTGCAGAAGATGTTGCCGGCGTCGTCCTTGGTGAACACGGTCAGGCCCGGGAGTTCGGGCGACCTGCTCGTCAAGGGTGCGAAATTGTAGGCGGCCTTGCCCGTCGCGATCTGCTCGTCCGAGAACGAGACCTGAAAGTCGAAGTTGAAATCACTGCCCTCGGATGACACCCAGTCGAACGCCCAGCCCATGCGCGCCTTGAACGGCGCGATCTCGGCGAGCGGCGCACGCGACACGACGACCAGGCTGACGTCGTGGTGGCGGAGGTGCTGGTTGGCGCCGTCGATGTGGTCGCACAGAAACGAGCAGCCGGGACAGCGGTGCGGATCGCCCGGCGCCATCATGAAATGATAGACGATCAGCTGGCTCCGTCCCTGAAACAGATCGCCCAGGCTGACGGGTCCGTCCGCCGCCTGGAAGACATAGTCCTTCTCGACCCGGACCCACGGCAGCGCCCGGCGGGCGGCAGCCAGCGCATCGCGCTGCCTGATGAAGGCCTTCTCCTGGGCGAGGTGGGCGCGATGCGCTTCGGTCCATTCGTCCGCAGTGACTATTCTGGGGGTCATGTCTGGAGTCCTCCGTGTCCTTCGCAGAGGACGATGCAAGGTTCGGCGGTCCGACACCGACGCCATCTATTTTCTCGGCGGGTCATCGCAGCGCGGCCGGGTGCGGGGAACCGCGGATCGACCGGAAAAGGCCAGCGTCGGGCGCCCCCACTCCCATCTCAGACCGGCGTGCGCGGTCGACCTGATCCACCGCCCGCTCTCGTCCGTTTCGGGGCAGCCATGGCAGACGTGTCGGATCAGAGCAGTGACTCCCACAGCGGTCGGACCGAGCCGGCGCGCTGCCGCGGCTGCGGACAACCGGCGCGCGCGGTTCAGAGCATCCTGAACCCACGAACCGGCGAAGCGGCGCGTCTGTTCAATTGTACCGCCTGCGGATCTGTCAATTGGATGGACGACCGGCGGTGAGTACCGGTTCGGTCGCGGCTGGCTGCCGGCAAAAAACTGATCCGCGAGGAACAAACCTCGCATTCAGCCGTTTTCGATGTTCGCCTCCGGTCCTGAAGACCCGGCCTCAAGCCGATGGTCAGCTTCGCCATCGCGAACGGGTCAGGCATCCCATGACGATCCTGATCGGCCGGTTGCGGAAGGGCACGAGCTGAACACCATCGGCACCTCGGCGTTGGCTCGGCAGCGGCACGCGTGGCGCAACTCGTCGCTGAGCTGCGGCAACGCCTGGCGGAGGTTCGGTCTCGTCGCCGACCACGAGTATCAGTTCCCGATTAAGATGCTGCGCTCGCCGAAGCCCTCGGTCTCAGCTGTGAACCGGGTGCCTCAGGAGGTCGGCAGTCAGGGTGTTGCGGACATCCGCAGGAACCTTGTCACCATGTTCGATTTTGAGAAGGTCGGGGCTGCTGGAGGGTTCGATCCCGCATATCTCCACCAGATCGACGGCTCCCGCCTTCGGGTGACGGCAGATCAGGACGAACGAGATGCGCTTCTATGTGACAAGTCCTGGCGAAATGCGCGGCGATGGCGTCGATTTCGATGATGTCGAGACGGTGCTGATGCAGACGGCGGACACCGCGCTTGCAATCGCGCGCGACCGGCTCGATCCCTCCTCCACGAACGTCAGCCTCAAGGTCAGCTCCGATGACGGCGAGGTCGGGCATGTCACGGTTTCGGTGCTGATCGAGCGCGGTTGATCGCGAACCGGAGAGGTCCAAGACCGCAGCTCGCTATCAGCAGCTCCCGATCAGCCCCCCGTATCACGAGATGCGCGCCTGCGACCAGACGTGGTCCATCTTCACCGCATCGAGCGCTGTCGCCAGTTCGTCGATGCGATATGGCTTCGACAGGATGCGGACGCCCGCCTCCTTGGCGGCGTGAACGGCAGCGCCCGAATAGCCGCTGGTCAGCAGGATCGGCATGTCGCCGCGCCGTTTCTGAATCTCGCGCGCCAGCTCGACACCGTTCATGCCCCCCGGCATCATGACGTCGGAGAACACGAGATCGACGATTCGTCCGTCAGCCAGCGCACCGAGCGCCGCGGCGGCGCTGGAGGCGCGGGTCACCTCATAGCCAAGCTGGCGGAGCATCTCGCCGACGAGCGCAGCGACCTCATCGTCATCCTCGACCAGCAGCACGCGGCCTTCGTTGCGCCGGCGGGCCTGGGGCCGCTGCAGATCGAGGAGATGGTGCGGCTCCCTGGACGCCGCGTGCTCGGACCTCGGAAGGTAGAGGGCAATCGTCGTCCCCTTGCCCGGCTCGGAGTCGATGCGGACAGTGCCGCGTGACTGGGTGACGAATCCATAGACCTGGGCCAGCCCGAGGCCGGACCCTTTGCCGACATCCTTGGTCGTGAAGAACGGCTCGAACACCCGGACGCGAACCTCCTCCGTCATGCCGGTGCCGGTATCGATCACCGACAGGCGGACGTAGTCCCCGGCGATCTGATCGTCTTGCACGTTGCGGAGGTTCTCGGCCCGCACCACGATCGTGCCGCCGGTCGGCATCGCGTCGCGAGCGTTGACGGCGAGATTCAGCACGACGAGCTCGAGCTCGCCGGGGTCGACCTCGACGGGCCAGAGCGCATCGGGGAAATCGAACTCGACATGCACGTCGCCGCGCAGGCTGCGGTCGAGCAGCTCGCGCATGCCGCCGATCTGGCGGGCGATGTCGACCGGCTCGGGCCGCAGCTCCTGCCGGCGCGAGAACGCGAGCAGCTGGCGGGTCAGGCTGGCGCCCCGCTGCGCCGCCTGGATCATGCCGTCCATCAGGCGGCGACGCCGCGCCGGATCGCTCTGGCGGTCGAGCATGTCGAGCCCGCCGGAGATCACCATCAGCAGATTGTTGAAGTCGTGCGCGACGCCGCCGGTCAGCCGGCCGATGGCCTCGATCTTCTGCGTCTGGCGCAGGGTCTCCTCGACCCGCGCGCGCTCGGCCATCTCGATGCGAAGATGCTCGTTCGACTCCGCGAGCGCCCGCGTCCGCTCGACGACGAGTTGCTCGAGCTGCTGCGCCGCCTGCTCGCGCGCCTCGATGAGGGCGCGAATCTCGTATTGACGACGTCGCGCCCGCAGCGCGGATTGAACGGCGCTGGTGAGCGTGATCGGCTGGACCGGCCGTTCGAGCAGCGAGACATTGCGCAGCGCGCTTACCAGATTGCGCCGCCACGTGACGACGGCACTCTGCTCGCGGTGACTCGTGAGCACGATGAAGGGCAAATCGGACCAGGCCGGCTGCCGCTCGACCCATTGCGTGAGGGCGGCGGTGTCCTTTGCGAACAACCCTTCCTCGGCAACGAAGACCGTGCCCACGCCTGCGCTCAACTCACTGAGCAGCTGCGTGAGGTCAGAGCAGACGGTCGTCTCGATTCTTGCACTGCGGAGCAGCTCTGCCGATGCCGGCCCGTCCCGCCCGATCGGCGCGAAGACGAGGACGCGGTGATCTCGCTCAATGCCCATCCCGCACGTCCATGTCGGGGATATCCGTTCCGGTGAAGCGCGGATTGCCGGAAAATATTCCGCTGAATTCCTTGAGCGGCGGGCCGAGGGTGATGCCGGAGCTGCTCAGGCGAAACTCGCGGATGCTGTGCTCGTGGTGACCGCTGCGCTTCTTGACCACCGACAATGCGCGGCGCACCGCCCCTCCCACCTCGAAATAGCGCAGCATCAGCACGGCATCGCTGAGATAGCTGATGTCCAGCGGCGTATCCAACGGCCCGACCAGGCCGTGCTGCGCGAGCACCAGGATGGTCAGCACACCCTGCTGGCCGAGATAGGTCAGCAGCTCATGCATCTGCAGGATGAGAAAGCGCTCGTCGGGCATCGCGTTGAGATAGCCGTTGAGACTGTCGATGACGATCAGGCGGGCGCCGTCCTGCTCGACGCTCTGCCGAACGATGGCGCCGAATTCGCCCGGCGACAGCTCGGCCGGGTCGATCTGCTGGAAATGGATGCGCCCGGATTCCATATGGCGCTCGAGCGGCAGGCCGAGCGTCCGGGCACGGGCTTCCACGGTGCCGCGGCCCTCGTCGAACGCGAAGAAGACGGCGTGCTCGCCGCGCTGGGCCGCCGCGATCGCGTAGATCAGCGCCACCGAGGATTTGCCGACACCGGCCCCACCGATGAGAAGCGCATTGGTGCCGCGCTCCAGCCCGCCGCCCAGGAGCTGATCGAGCTCGGCGTTGCCGCTCGAGGTGAAATCGCCGGCGAAGGATCGGTGATGCTCCGCGGCGACCAGGCGCGGAAAGATCCTGAGCCCGCCCGAGGCGATCGTGAAATCATGGAAGCCGCCCCGGAACGAGATGCCGCGCATCTTGATCACGCGCAGCCGGCGGCGCTCCGCGCCATATTCGATCGCGAGCTGCTCCAGCATCACGACACCATGCGCAACCGAGTGGAGCTGCAGGTCGTCCTGCGAGGATGACAGGTCGTCGAGCAGGACGACGGTACAGTTGCGCTTGGTGAAGAAGTGCTTCAGCGCGAGCACCTGGCGGCGATAGCGCAGCGGGCTCTGGGCCAGCAGCCGAAGCTCCGACAGGCTGTCGATCACAACACGGCTGGGATTGATGCGCTCGACCTCGTTGAACATCAGACCGGTGGTCTCGCTGAGCTCCACCTCCGCCGGATGGAACACGGTGAGCTCGCGCTCAGGGTCGAGCGTCGTTTCCGGAGGCACCAGCTCGAACATGTCGACGCCGGCGAGCGACCAGCCATGGCGCCGCGCCACGACCTCCAGCTCGCGCCGGGTTTCCGACAGCGTGATGTACAGCACGCGCTCGCCACAACTTGCGCCCTTGAGCAGGAACTGCAGCGCGATGGTGGTCTTCCCGGTGCCGGGCCGGCCTTCATACAGATACAGGCGATTGGGATCGAAGCCGCCGCCGAGAATGTCGTCGAGGCCTTCACTTCCGGTGGAAATGCGCGGCAGATCCCTGGGCCCACCCTCGTCGCTTCCGCGAACAGGCTGCTCCGTCATGCATAAGCTCCGTCGTGACAATCGAGACGACGCCGCAGCGAACCCGACAATTCGGGGCTTCGCGACGACCCGATAGGAACACGGCGGATCCGCCTCGGGTTCCCCGGTTCCGTCTCAGGCGGGCGGTTCCACGAGATCGCCGTGGCGCGGGCCCCGTGCGTTGCGATGCCCGTGCGGCATCTCGCACGGCCGAGCCGATCGCACCTGCATTCTCAGCCGACGGCAGATCAGCTCCCACGGCCCACCGTGTCAGCCATCGTGGCGCCGCGGGTGCCAAGTGGCTGTGCGGCGCCGGTGGTGGTGTCGCGCCGGGTCTGATGCTCCAATTCGGCATCGAGCTCGGCACCGATCAGGATCACGATGGCGGAGATCCAGATCCAGGTCATGAAGCCGATGGCGGCGCCGAGCGAGCCGTAGGTCGCGTTGAAGCTGCCGAAATTCGCCGCATACCAGGAAAACAGCGCCGAGCCCGCGAGCCACAGCGCCGCCGCCAGCGCGCTGCCCCAACTGATCCAGCGCCATCTAGGCTCCTCGCGGTCCGGCCCGTAGCGATAGATCAGGGCCAGTCCGAGCGCGACGCAGATGAAGATCGCCGGCCAGCGGCCGATCCGCAGCACCAGGTCGCCGGCCCCGGACATGCCGAGATAGTTCAGCAGCACCGGGAGCACGACGACGGCGCCGATCGCAAGCAGCGCGAACAGGATCGCACCGCCGGTGAACAGCAGCGAAATCGCGTTCAGCTTGATGAAGCCGCGCCTCTCGGGCTCGCGATAGACGATGTTGAGTGTGTCGAACAGCGACTTCATCGCCGCATTGGCGCTCCACAGCGAGATCGCCAGGCTGACGAGGAAGGTGATGCCCAGCGCCTGACGGCCGTTGGCAGAGACGCGCGTCAACTGGTCGCGCGCGATGTCGATGGCGCCGCCGGGCATCACGCCCTGCAACTGTTCCAGATGTCCGGTGATTTTGGCCGGATCGGAGAACAGGCCGTAGATCGCCACCAACGCGGCCAGCGCCGGAAAGATCGCCAGCAGAGTGTAGAACGTCATGCCTGCGGCGAGCGCGACGATCCTGTGCTCGGTGACGTTTTCATAGACCCGGAACAGGACGTCCTTCCAGCCGCGCGCGGGAAGCTCCGCGGGCGAACGCGCCAGCCGGCCGTGTCCAGCGCCGGACCGGCGCGCGCCTCCCGAGCCTTCCGTCTGTTCGGGCCGCTGATCGAAATAGTGGATCAGGAACGCGAACCCGAGCAGAGCCAGCATCCCGCCGGTGCCAGGTGCGCGCGGGCGGCTCGCGAAAACGCTCGAAGAGTCGCGATGTGCGGCGTCTGACGTCTTGGATCGGCGAAACATGGGATCGGTCCATCACCAGCGGCCAAAAGCAACCGGAGCGGTGGACGAATGTTCCGGCATCACGCCATGACGCGCGTTGCCAAGCTCCGCAACGGTGGGCTCCTCCGATCTTCAAAAGGCCAACTCGGGCAAGCGCCAACATCCAGACAATTTCGTCGGCCTGTGAACGCGTCGCTGCGCCGCCGACACAAAACAGTTGATGTTGCGCGCGAGGAACGGGCCTGCGCCCCCTCGCGTTGCAATAGTACTTTTCAACGCAAGGATAAACGCATGCGCCGCCTGTTATTTGCCTCGCTGTCTGCCACCGCCGTCCTCGCGAGCTTCGCCGCGATCTCACCGGCTTCCGCCGCGCAAGACCGCTTCTGCCTGCAGGGCAGGATGTGGGGCTATCCGGGCAACTGTCAGTTCTCCACCTATCGTCAGTGCCAGGCGGCGGCCTCGGGGACCGATGCGGGCTGCGGCATCAACCCCGCTTACGCCTATGCCCGGCAGCGCGGCTACGACCCACGCTATTGACCGCGGGTCATTGCGTCAGCCCTCGCGCGGGGAATGAGCCGCGCGATCCATCCAAACCTGGCAACAATTGAAACATGGCTGGCGGCGACATCTCTGGCCGCCACGCCCCCCTGGCCCTGCTCTATTGCATCGCGCAACGGCACCATGATCCTTTGGCTCATGATCCGTTAGCTGTTGCGGCAAGTCCCATCCGAGGCCGACGGTCACGCGTCCTCTCCTCCTCCGCTGATACGTGCACGGAACATTGCGCCTCGCTGTTGCTTATACGGCGACCAATGTCGAACCGGAGGAGGATCATCATGGACGGACTGATTTATCTCGTGGGGTTGATCGTGGTCATCATGGCCGTTCTGTCGTTCTTCGGTCTGCGCTGAGACGACATCATGGCCATGGAAACTTCGCCGGTCGTCACATCACCCCTTTCAAGCGCGACGGCCGATAGCTGGACCCTGCAATGGACGCCGGTCGTTGCAGGAGCCCTGACCGCCGCCGCGGTCTCTTCGATCCTGATCAGCTTTGCCATGTCGGTCGGCCTCGGTGTCAGCTCCACCGCGCCGACATGGCGCGACGCCTCGGTGGCGCTCTGGCTCCTGTCCGGCCTCTATCTGGTGCTGCAGGCGCTGATCAGCTTCGGCTGCGGCGGCTACATGGCGGGCCGCTTGCGCGCAACGCACGGGCTTGCCGAAAGCGAAGATATCGAAAAGCGCGACGGCCTGCATGGCGTCTCAGCCTGGGCGCTGGCAGTCGTGCTCGGCGCTATCCTGGCCGTGCTCGGCGCGTCCGCGGCGACGCGGACCAATCCACTGACTGCGCCGGCGACGGCCAATGAACCATCGATCCTGAGCTATGAGCTCGACCATCTGTTCCGCGCGCCGCGGCGAGCACCCAGCCCGGATCTCGCCCCCGCACGCGGCGAGGCCGGCCGCATCCTGCTCACGGCGTCGAGCCACAATGGCGTCAGCCCGGAGGATCGCAGCTATCTCGTGCAGCTCGTCAGCGGCACGACCGGTCTCGCTGCTCCCGATGCCGAGCGGCGGGTGGACAGCGTGATCGCAGAAGCCAAGAACGCGATCTCGCGCACGCGCGCCGGCACCGTCATCCTGGCGTTCTCGGTGGCCACCGCGCTGCTGCTCGGCGCCGTCGCCGCCTGGGCGGCTGCGGAGAGCGGTGGCCGTCACCGCGACGGCAAGCCTGTCACCGGATGGATGCTGCACGCCAATCGCTTCAGCCGGCGGCGCGACATGTGGCGGCGGCCGATGTCGATGCCGGAATAGAGCACGTCAAGAACAGCGAGCGGCCCGACCCATCGCCGGGCCGCTACGCATTGTACCCCCGCCGCGAAAGACGCTCGCGCAATTTAGGCGAGCCGCAGGATCATCAGGTTCGCGTCGCTGCCATAGCTGCCGGTCGGATCCGCGGCGGCCGCCTTGTCGACCACAAATCCTTGCCTCTCCCAGAATGGCGTCGAGCCGTTGACGGCGATCAGCGACAGCGACTCCAGGCCGAGCGCACGCGCGTGTCGGATCAGTTCCTCGACGATCACGGTCGCCGAGCCGCTGCCGCGAACCGCGGGCAGCAAGGCGAGATCGTGGATGTAGTAGGTCGATGCAGCCGACGGAATGCTTCCGATCAGCCGGTTCAAGGCCGGCGGCCGGCCGAGATGCCAGGGATGGCTGAGCACATAGCCGGCGATGCCGGCGCCGGTCCCACGCAGCACGCGGCATCCATCAGGGTGGAGACGCAGACGCTCCGCGAAAACACTCCTGTCCTCGGGATAGTTCGGGTGCACGCGGGCTGCGATTCCATCGACGTCAGCAAGATCGCTTGGCGCCATGGCACGCCAACTCATGCGGTCCGCACCGGTCTGGCTCGTCCTCACTCGCCCTTGCTCACTTGGCAAGCGCCAGCCAGCGTTCGCTGGCCGACAGCGCCGTCGGCCACAGCGCCTCCGTCGGCTGCCCGCGATGCAGTGCCTTGCCGACCTCGCAGATCGACATGAAGGCCGCGGAGCGCGCCTCCTCCACCTCGAGCGGCTGCTCCGCGCTCGGGCTGCGGACGAGGCCCATCAGGCCGTTCAACGTCTGCAGTGCCGCTTCCGGCGGGCTCGCCTCCGCCGCCCTCAGCGCAGCCACGATCTGCTGCGCCTTTTCCGATTCGGTCATCACGTCAGTCATCGTCTTATCGCTTGCCCGTGCCTCATGGGAGAACGCTAGCAGCCGGACGAAGGTCGGGCAATGCTGGGGCGGACGACACTCCGATGCCGAACACGCAGTGCCGACGTGCGATTTTCCGCCGGTCCCGGCTCGGCCATCTTGCGAGGCTGCTTCGCCAGCGTCTCAGCCAGCGTTGCATTGGCCTCGTGGTCGGCAAACTTGTTCTTCAGATGGCGCGATCATTGGCGATCACGACGCCTGGACGAGGCTGAGGCATCGTGGTCGCTCTGGCCCATGTCATTTCGCCAATGATTTCGCCATGTCGAGGTGCTTCTGCAGCACCGGCACGGTCTGCTGGGCGAAGTCCGACAGCGGTGAGTTTGCCGCGGCCTGCTTCTGATACTTCTTGATATCCTCCTGGTGATCGCGAACCATCGCCTGCGCGAACGCCTGGTCGAACCGACCGCCGGACATGCCTTCCAACCGGCTGTAGATGGCCTTCTGCTTCTTGCTCGGCTCGGACGGCACCTTCATCCCGTTCTGGCTCGCAAGCTGCTGCGCCTTCTGCAGATGCTCGCTATGGTCCTGCTGCAAGGCCTGCCCGAACTGCTTGACCTGATCGCTCTGCCCCTTCTGCTGCGCCAGCTTGCCCATGTTCACCTCGGACATGTCGCCCTCGATCGCCTCGGTCATGAAATGCTGATCCTTGGCGGGCGGCTGACCTTTCGGAGCGGCGACCGCGCCGCCGGCCACCAACACGGTCACGGCAGAGGCGGCCATGGCAATTCGGATCGCTTTCGTCTGATGGTTGTGGATCATCCTGCTCATCGTTGATCTCCGAGGGGTTGGCTCTTGATCGTCCCGACGGCAAGAGCCTCGCCCGACGATCGTTCCTAAGCCCCGCGTGGCTGCCCTGCAGAATGCTTCCGCGCGCAACTACGCGGCGGGTTCCAAATGCTGCGGCACGCCCCCGCAGCACGACATCGATGGCTTCTCGGTATCGGACCCGCGCCAGACAGCGCTCAGTGAGTGCGTGCATCTCCTCCGAGCGCCCGAGCCAGCACGCGTCGAAGCAGGCCGGCCTGCGCCGCGCTCCCGCGCCACGCCACGATCTGATCGGGACGGATCAACGCGAGGTCGGCCTCGTAGAGATCGCGCAGGGCCCGCGGCAAGGTGACGATCTCGACATCGGCACGCAGCGGCCCCATGGCCTCACGGAGTTGATCCTCATCGAGGCCGCTGCCCTCACACCGCAGCAGCGTCCATTCGAAGCCGAAGCGGTCGTACAGCGAGATACCTTGCTCCAGCCAGGCGTGCGGCGCGCGGCCGCCGGGACAGGCGCTCGGCACGTAGGCGTTGGCCGCATCCGGCGGCGGCCGGGTGCCATCGGGGACGATGATCGGTGAGCCATCATAGCGGCCGCCGAAGGTGACGCCGGGGATGTTGAACTCGGCGCGCGCATGCTGATCGAGATAGGCGCTGGCGATGCGCCGTGCCTCGTCGCCGGCCGCGGTCGCGTCCTCGATCTCGGGCGCCGCGGCAAACAGGCCGAGCGAATCCGCAAAGCCGCGCGCGTAGTCGGTGTTGCGCAGCGCCACCGGACGGCGCTCGGCCTCATAGCTGTCGAGCAGCGAGACGGGGCTCGTTCCCTTGACGACGCTCGCGAGCTTCCAGCCCAGATTGACCGCGTCCTCGATCGCGGTGTTGTAGCCGAGTCCGCCGGTCGGCGTGAACAGATGCGCCGCATCGCCGCCAAGGAAGACCCGGCCGCGCTGCAGGCGCTCGGCGACCAGCGCATGACCCGCGGTCCAGGTGAGGTGCGAAAGCACCTCGCAGGGAATGGGCGCACCGCAGGCGCGCTGGAACGCTGTCCTTGCATCATCGGCAGTGATCGCGCTTTCGTCCTCGCCGGGCCGCAGCTGGGTGTGGAAGGCAAACTCGTCGCGTCCGTTCACTGCGGCCATGAAGGCGCGGCGGTCTCGATTGAAGCAGACATACATCCAGGCCCGCGCATGCGGGACACTGGCGTAGAACTCCGGCGAGCGGAGATAGACCGCGAGCATGCGGCCGCCCATGAAATCGCGCCGTATTCCCGTCGTTCCGCCGTAGGAGATCCCGAGCGATTGTCGCACCGGGGAGCGCGGACCGTCGGCGCCGATCAGGAATTCAGCCGCGACCTCGCAGCGCGCGCCGTCGCTGACACGCTCGACGTCGGCGGCAATGCCGCCGTCATCCGCGACGTAGCCGATCAACCGATGTCCGTAGCGCAACTGAATGCCCGCAAGCTGCGCCGCGTGCCTACGCAGGATCGCCTCGACGAATTTCTGCGACACCCGGTGCGGCAGCTCTGCTGCGCTCCACGAGCCGGACAGACCCTTCACCAGTTCCGTCGCGCGTGCTGCGGACGGCAATTGAAAACGTGTCAGCTCATGCGCCGTGTAGCGCGTGAAATAGGCGACGTCGGTCGGGTAATCCGCGGGCAGGCCGGCGCGCCGGACCTCGTCGGCGAAGCCGAGCCGGCGGAAATGCTCCATCGTCCGCGCCTGCGTCGCGTTGGCCTGCGGGTTGAAGGCCGTTCCCGGCTTCTCGTCGACCAGGATTGCGGACACGCCGCGGCGGCCAAGCTCGTTGGCCAGCATCAGCCCGCACGGACCGCCGCCCACGATCAGCACCGAGGCGCTCAGACGTTCGATCACGGCGCTTCTCCTCGCAACGGAGGAAGGCTACCGCGCCCGGCAAAATAGTCAAGCAACCTGACTATCTGGTGTCGTCGAGCGTATCGAAGCGGGCGCCGTAGGCCGACAGCCCTCGCAGAATCGCGTCCATCACGGCCTTGCCGAGCTCCTTGCGCATCTCGGCTTCGGCCACGTCGACGGCGTCGCCGAACGCCTCCAGCCATTTCAGTCCGGCCGCCGTGAAGCGGACCAGGCGCGCGCGCCGGTCGCTCGGATCGGCCTCGCGCGACACCAGACCCAGCTCGACGCATTGATCGACCAGCTCGCCCATCGCCTGCTTGCTCATCGAGGCCCGCCGCGCGAGCTCGGTCAGCCGGGTGCCCTCGACATCGAGATTGCGGGTGAGGCTGACATGGGCGATCCGCGTCCCGCCATGACCGCTCTCGGCCATCAATTGGAGGACCCGGGATTCGAACCGGCGCACCGCATTGTTGAGCAGCCGGCCGACATTGGCGTGCCGCCATGCTGTTCCGGTTCGTCGCGCAAGCGGCGCCTCGCGTGGAGATCGCGCTGTCATGTGGAAAACACCTCGTCGAATCCGGCTACGCTGGGCCAGGGTAGCAAGCGCACGCTCGTTTCACCCGATTCGTGGCGATTCGTTGCGGCGTTTCGGTAAGAGCAGCTCCAACTTTTCCGATGATCTCGGCTTGAGGGCATACGCTCGCGAAGCCACCCTGAGAACAAAGGCGTTCAAGATGGCCGGCCTGGCTGTCTGCTTCTGAAATCGATCGATGCTTCGTCATTACCTGATCAGCGCACCAGCCGCCTGCCTGAGGCCTCGCAGAAGGCCAGCCCGAAGCGGATGCCCTGAACCGCGCCGCGACGATCGAGGCCAACGGTCCGCAGAGTCCATGCCGTCGTGACATGCAAATGCACGTCGTCGTGCTTCGGAGCGAAGCGCCCGATCGAGCAGCGCGGCTTCGATCGCCGACGGCGTCCCCTTACGTTAGTCCGGCTGACGCAGGCGGCCCGCATGGCGCGTTCATGCATTGCCGCGCAGTGCGTCTTCCGCCGCAAGCAGTTCGTCGAAGAGATCCCATGCACTCGACGCTTCGGCTTCTGACATCTTCCGGATGGCGTAACCGACATGAACCACGACGTGATCGCCGGGATCGATCGTTTCATGCTGAAGCAAAAACAGACTCACCATGCGCTCGATGCCTTTGGCCTCGCATCGCGCCATGACTCCGTCACACTCCACGACCCGCATCGGGATGCCAAGGCACATGTCGGTTCCACGCAATTACTTGGGTGCTAAATCATAGCCCGCTCGATGAACTCGATTTGACGTGGATCAAGATAAGAGCATCATATTCGCTGCATAGAATATGAGGCGCCTGATCTCGCAGGAGTTCTCCTATGCGGACGCATGTCGCGGCGACCCACACGCTGGTGCTCGGAATCGGCAATATCCTGCTGAGCGATGACGGCATTGGCGTGCACGTCATTCGGGCCCTCGATGCACTGGAATGCACGGGCGAGATACCGCATCGTGTTGCTCTGCGGGATGGCGGGACGCTCGGGCTGTCCCTGTTTTCGGAGATCGAAGATTTCGGCTCGCTCATCGCCGTGGACGCCGTGGAACTGGGCGCGAAGCCCGGCACCGTAAGGATCTTTCAAGGTCCGGAGATGGACCGGCAGCTGACGGGAAAGAAGCGGACGGCTCATGAGGTCGCGCTTGCCGACCTGATGTCGGCGGCGCGGCTGACCGGCTGCGAGCCGGCGCGTCGGGCGCTCGTCGCGGTTCAACCCGAATCCACGCAATGGGGCCTGTCGCTGACGCCCGCGGTTGGCGCGGCCATTCCCACCGCATGTCAGCAGATCAAAGCGCTACTCAGCAGGTGGCACCATGACAGTTGAAGCGGATGCCGCAGCGGGGTTCCGCACCGGGATGATCGACAGCCTGCTCCGCGAGATCGCCCATCACCTCGATGTGCTTGCCAATACCGGCGCTTGCGCGGCGATCGATCTGTGCAGCCTGCCTCTCACGGTTGCGGACCGCAGCGAATTGGAGGAGCGGTTGGGCCACGGTGACCTGGAGGCCGTTTTGACCGCAGCCGGCATCAGCGAAATCTGGGAGACGCGCTATGCCGGCGTGTGGTGGGTTCGCCACCTGGGCGCCGGGGACAAGCTCGCCGCCGAACGCATCGAAATCACGGCGTCCCCGGAGGTCCTGACAGGCCATGCGGCCGACATCGCTGCGGCCAGCAACAAACTGTCTGAAGATCTGATCGACCGCGTCTCTTCAGAGGATGCCGAAGATGCATGAAACCGAGACAATCGGCGAGCTCTTGACGCGCCGGGGCGTCTCCCGCCGCGCCCTGCTGAAATATACGACCTATCTTGCCAGCCTTCTGGCGTTGCCCCCGATGGCCGCGAAGGGCATGGCGGAGGCGTTGGCAAATACGCGGCGCCAATCCGTGATCTGGCTCTCATTTCAGGAATGCACGGGCTGTACGGAATCGCTGACGCGTTCTTTCGGTCCGACCATCGAGGACATGATCTTCAATCTCATCTCGCTCGACTATCACGAAACGCTGATGGCGGTGTCGGGTGCTGCCGCGGAAGCGGCCCGCCTCGCTGCCATGAAGGAGAACAAGGGCAAATATGTCGTCGTGGTCGACGGCTCAGTCTCGACGAGAGATGGCGGGGTCTACTCCACCAACGCCGGCAAGACCAACCTCGAGGTGCTGAAGGAGACGGCCGCAGATGCAGCCGCGGTGATCTCAGTCGGGACCTGCGCGGCCTTTGGCGGCATCCCGCACGCAAATCCCAACCCCACCGGCGCAGTTGCCGTCAGCGACATCATCACCGACAAACCGGTGATCAATGTCTCCGGTTGCCCGCCCATTCCGGAAGCCATCGCTGGCACGGTTGCGTATTTCGTGACTTTCAACAAGCTTCCCGAGCTCGACGACAAGGGCAGGCCGAAAGCGTTTTTCGGCGATACGATTCATGACCGCTGCTATCGCCGACCGTTCTACGACAAGGGGCAGTTCGCCAAGCAGTTCGACGACGAGGGAGCACGCAAGGGCTGGTGCCTCTATGAAGTCGGTTGCAAGGGGCCCGTGACTTACAATGCGTGCGCGACCGTGAAATGGAATGGTGGCGTCTCCTTCCCGATCCAGTCCGGGCACGGCTGTCTGGGGTGTTCCGAACCGAATTTCTGGGATCGCGGCAGCTTCTACCAGCCGCTTTCCTCAAACACGTTGAATGATCCGGAGATCATCGGCGGCGCCGCGGCTGCGGGCGCGGCGGTCGGGATCGCCAGCGCCTGGCTGGCGCGCCGGCGCAAACAACGAGCGGAGAGGGAGACCCTGCCATGAGCCTACTGGATTTCGTGCGCGGGCCCGCGATCGAGATTGCAATCGCGATATTCGTGGGCGGCGTGGTGTGGCGGCTCGCGTCACTGTTGCTCCTGCCCTGGACCAACGACAGATCGGCGAAGCGAGCCGGTGCACCGCACGCCGTGGTTGGCGCGTTCCGGGGCTTCGTGCGTCACCTATGGCCCGCGAACACCTATCTGCGCGCGTCGCTGTTCAGCACGGTGAACGGCTATGTCTTTCACGTCGGCCTTGCCATCGTCGTGTTCGGACTGGCGCAGCACATTCTATTCCTGCGCGGATTGTTCGGCTTTTCATGGCCGAATTTGCCCACCGGCGTGATCTCGGCCGCGTCGGTGCTCACGCTGGCGTCGCTGCTGGCTGCGCTGGCGCGGCGGATGACGAATCCGGTCTTGAGACTGCTTTCGACGATTGACGACTACTTCAGCTGGCTGGTGACGTTCCTTCCGGTCGTGACAGGGCTGATCGCGGTGAGCCACCTATGGGCGCCGTATGAAACGCTCCTGTCCGTGCACATCCTGACCGT
This sequence comes from Bradyrhizobium sp. SZCCHNRI2009, assembly GCF_032485115.1. Taxonomy (NCBI): domain Bacteria; kingdom Pseudomonadati; phylum Pseudomonadota; class Alphaproteobacteria; order Hyphomicrobiales; family Nitrobacteraceae; genus Bradyrhizobium; species Bradyrhizobium sp. SZCCHNRI2009. The sequence goes on along the minus strand of NZ_JAUEUH010000001.1, from coordinate 34,739 downwards.
GTGCCTGTTCCTGATCTGGTTCCCGTTCGGCAAGCTCATGCATGCCTTCCTCGTCTTCCTGACCAGAAGCGAGACCGGGATCTTCTACAGCCGCCGGGGAGTTGAGATATGAACCAGCGCATCGTGGTCGATCCCATCACGCGCATCGAAGGGCACCTGCGGATCGAGGCGGAAACAGATCCCCAGGGCGCCATCACCGGTGCGTACAGTTCCGGCACGATGGTGCGCGGCATCGAGCTGATCCTCAAAGGACGCGATCCGCGCGAGGCCTGGGCTTTCGCGCAGCGCATATGCGGCGTGTGCACGCTGGTCCACGGCATCGCCAGCGTCCGTGCCGTGGAGAATGCGCTGGGATACGCCATTCCGCCGAACGCGCAACTCATCCGCAACCTGATGATTGCCGCACAATATGTGCACGACCATGTCATGCACTTCTATCATCTGCACGCGCTCGACTGGGTCGACGTGGTGTCGGCGTTGAAGGCCGATCCGGCGGCGACGTCGCAACTGGCGCAATCGATCTCGAGCTTTCCGAAGTCGAGCCCGGGCTATTTCGCAGATACGCAGAAGAGACTGAAAGCCTTCGTCGAAGGCGGCCAGCTCGGCATCTTTGCAGGCGGATTCTGGGGACATCCCGGATTCAAGCTGCCGGCCGAAGCAAACCTGATGGCGGTCGCGCACTATTTGGAAGCGCTCGCCTGGCAGCGCGAGGTGGTGCAGCTCCATACCGTCTTCGGCGGCAAGAATCCGCATCCGAATTTCCTGGTCGGCGGCGCCCCGTCGGCGATCAGCCTGAACACCGGCGGCACCGCCATCGGCATCGACGGTCTGCAGACGGTGAAGACCGTGATCGGCCGAATGAAGGATTTTGTCGAGCAGGTCTATCTGCCGGACACGCTGGCCATCGCATCCTTCTACAAGGACTGGTTCGCGCGCGGCGAAGGCGTGGGCAACTTTCTGACCTACGGCGACTTTCCCGAAAAGGGCATGGACGACCCGGCCAGCTGGCTGATCCCGGCGGGCGCCATCCTCAATCGCGACCTGACCACGATCCATCCCGTCGACATGAACAATTCGGAGGAAATCCAGGAGTTCGTCTCCCATTCCTGGTACGACTATGCAACCGGCAAGGACAAAGGCCTGCATCCCTACGAGGGCGAGACCAATCTGCATTACACCGGTCCCAAGCCTCCCTTCGAGCAGCTCGATGTCGGTGCGAGCTATTCCTGGCTGAAGGCGCCTCGCTGGAAGAGCCATGTCATGGAGGTCGGCCCGCTCGCGCGCGTGCTGATGCTCCATGCCAAAGGTCACGAGCCGACGCGCGAACTGGCCGGTTACGCGCTGGGCAAGCTCGAGCTGCCGCTGACGGCGATGTTCTCGACCATGGGACGCACTGCGGCGCGCGCCCTGGAAAGCAAGATCGTCGTCGACCAGATGTCGACCTGGTACGACCGTCTTCTTTCCAACATCCGCGCGGGTGATCTGAACGTCCACAATTCGAACAAGTGGGATCCCTCAACCTGGCCCGCCGAAGCCAAGGGTGTCGGCTTCATGGAAGCGCCGCGTGGGGCGCTGGCGCATTGGGTGGTGATCAAGAACAAGCGTATCGATAATTATCAGGCCGTGGTGCCCTCGACCTGGAACGCGGGACCGCGCGATTCCAAGGGCCAGCCCGGACCTTACGAAGCGGCATTGATGGATCGCCACACCCTCCACGATCCTCGGCAGCCGCTCGAGATCCAGCGCACGATACACAGCTTCGATCCGTGCATTGCGTGCGCGGTGCATGTGATCGATCCGGAAGGCGAAGAGCTGATACAATTGCGGGTGAGGTAAGGCGATGGGCGGCGAAATCGACGTCGAAGCAGCCAGCAGAGCGTTCCTGGCGCGAACCGAGGGACATCTGGTCAGCTATCTCGAGGCCTGCGTCCATTGCGGGAACTGTGCCGAAGCCTGCCACTTCTATCAGGCCTCCGGAGATCCGCGGCACACGCCCGCCTACAAGCTGTTTCCGATTGCCAAGGCCTATCGCCGGCAGAAATTCCCGCTCTCGCTCTTCGCCCCCCGCGTCACGGAAGAGGACCTCAGGGAATGGGAGGAACTGCTGTTCGATACCTGCACCATGTGCGGTCGCTGCACCACGATCTGTCCGATGGGGATCGACATCGCTTCCATCGTGGGCGGCGCACGGCAGGCCTTCGTCAAGGCGGGACTTGGACCGAAAGACCTTCTGCAGGCCGCCGACAATTCGCGCGATCATGGAAGCCCGCTGGGCGTGACGGCCGAAAAGCTGCGCGATCGTATCGAATGGCTCGAAGATGAGCACGACGTGCCCATCGCGCTCGACAAGGACAAGGCCGACATTCTGCTGACGCTCTCGTCCGTCGAGACGATGAAATACCCCGATTCCGTGGTGGCCATGGCCAAGCTGCTCAACCACGCGGGCGTTGACTGGACGCTGAGCACGAAGGGCTATGAAGCCACGAATTTTGGCTATCTGGCCGGCAAGGCGGACGTCGCCAGGATCATGGTTCAGCGGATCACCGAGGCCGCCGAGGCGGTGGGAGCCAAGACGGTGGTGATTCCGGAGTGCGGCCACGCGTTCGGTGCGCTGCGCTGGTCGGGCGCCAACATTCTCGGCCGCCCCCTGCCCTTCGCAGTCGTGCACATTTCGGAATTCATGGCGCAACTCAAGCGGGACGGCAGGCTGAGGCTGAAGCCGATCGAGGAGTCGATCACCTATCACGATCCCTGTCAGATCTCCCGTCGTGGCGGCGCGACCGAAGATGCGCGATTCCTCCTGCAGGATTTCGCGAAGGACTTCCGCGAGATGACCCCGACCGGAAATCTCAACTGGTGCTGCGGTGGCGGGGGCGGCGTGCAGGCGATCGCGCGCGCTGCCGATCTTCGCCACAAGGTATTCAAGATCAAAATGGATCAGGTCGAGAAGACCGGTGCAAAGACGATGGTCTCGGCATGCTCGAACTGCCGGCTGACCATGGACGAGAGCAAGGCCCACTGGAAATGGGAAGGCGGGCTCGCGAGCCTGGTGGAGATCATTGCGGACCACCTGATCGAGGACGCCCCAGCGAAGACGCAAGGGTGACGTTTCACAGTCGTACGCCTTGCAGCGTGGGCAAACGGCGGCGAAACGCCGGCGGCGGAGCGTGCAGACTGCACCGGTCCCCTCCGTTGGTTGCGGTTCCGCTCTCGGTCAAACCGAAAGGCACTCCGGCGTAGCAGAGATTGCGTAGCGTCAGGACGTTCGCCTGATCAGGAACTCGAACTGCTTGCCTTCCGACTTGGATTCCAAGAGATCATTTCCGGTCGTGCGACAAAACGCCTCGAAGTCCTTCACAGCGCCGGGATCGGTGGCGAGCACTTGAAGCGTGCCACCGATCGGCACGTCCTTGAGTGCCTTCTTCGCGCGCAAGATCGGCAGCGGGCAGTTCAGTCCCTTGGCATCGAGAACCTGGTCAGCCATCCTGTCTCTCCGTAATTTCTGGTGCTGGCTTCGTGATACATTCAAATGAACAGGTTGATGTCGCTCTTGGTCGCCGTCTCGATGTAGGTCGCAGCGCCGCCGAGCACCGGCCCCTCGATCATGTCGTCCTTGGTGTACTCGAATAGATCCATGGTCATCTGGCAGGCGATCATCTTGACTTCGGCTTCGATGGCCATCGTGCGCAACTCCTCTATCGATGCGACCCCCTTTTTCTTGATCAGGTTCTTCATCATTGTCGTCGCCGCCGCGTCGACGCCGGGGATGGCCGATACGAGATTCGGCATGCCGATGTGCATTCCAAACATCGGCATCTCCATGGCCGGATTGCCGAGCGTCGAAATCTTCAGGTCGAGATTCTTCTTGAGCAGCGTCAAGCCGTAGAAGGTGAAGAACATGGTCACTTCGAGGCCCATGGCCGCCGCTGTCGTGGCCAGGATAAAGGGCGGATAGGCCCAATCCAGCGTGCCCTTGGTGACAATCATCGACATGCGCTTGGTATTGTTATCATCGGCCATTGCATCTCTCCGTTCGGTCTCTCGCAGGCGCAACCGCGCGCATTACTGGATTCCTGCTTTCCAACGCACGACCATCAGCACGAGGACTGCGAGGAACAACGTCTCGGCGACGATCAGCGCGATCGCCCGGCCGCCGACATCGGCCATCGCCTTGAGCGACGTCTTCATCCCGAGCGCTGCGATCGCCGTCACCAGGCACCACCTTGAAACGTCCTTGATGAGGGCAAGCAGGAATGCGGGAATGACGCCGGCGCTGTTGAGCATCACCAGAACGGCGAACACCACCAGGAACCCCGGCAATTGTCGCCCGGCCTTACCGACGTGATGGGCGCGGAACACGTAGGACAGCATCACCACGACAGGCAGCAGCATGGCAACCCGGAGCAGCTTGGTGAAGGTCGCGACGTTTCCGGTCTCCTCCGACACGCTGAAGCCGGCGCCAACCACTTGCGCAACGTCGTGAATGGTGCCGCCAAGAAACATGCCGACTGCAGCGTGATCGAGATGGAATCCTGCGATCACCAGCGGATAGACGATCATCGCGATCGTGCTGAGCGCGGTCACGCCGATCACGGTAAAGACCGTGTCGCGTTCGTGCTGCTCCCCCTTGGGCAACACCGACGAGATCGCGAGCGCCGCCGACGCTCCGCAAATCGCCACAGCCCCGGAGGTGAGGATTCCGAACCGCCGGCTCAAACCCATGGCACGGGAGGCCAGCGCGCCGAACAGGATGGTCAGGATCACCGCGCCGACGACCGTGATCACGGGCGTCGGACCGAGCTTCATGATCTCGGCAATCGTGATCTGCGCCCCGAGCAGGCCGACGGCGACGCGCAGGATGCGCTTCGAGGCGAGCTCGATGCCGGCAACGCAGCGCCCCTCCTGCGACAGGAAATAGAAGGCCATCCCAAGCAGCAAGGCGAACAGCATGACCGGCCCGCCATAGTGCTCGGACAGGAAGGTTGCCGCGATCGCGATGATCAGACTGGCCAGGACACCCGGGAAATAGGTCGGCAGCGACATGAAGGCCGCGAGGCCGCGACTTATCATCGATGTCCTGATTGCGACGGTCTCAGTCACGGCCTATCCACTTCCTTACGCGCAGCCGGCGAAATTCTCGGCAGCCATCTTCGCTTCATAAGGGGCGGCGGCCGCCGTGCCCGGCACGAGGCCCGCCTTGGCAGCAGCCCAATCCTTCGGGCGCACCTTGACCATCCATCCCTCGCCATATGGGTCGGTGTTGGCGAGCTTGGGCGCTGCGCTCATTGCATCGTTGACCTCGACGATTTCTGCATTGAAGGCGACCTTTGCCGGGCCGACCCACTTGCCGGATTCGATCGTGGCGCAAGACTTGCCCGCATCGACCGACCGGCCGGCCTTCTTTGGTGTGAAGGCGACAAGCTGACCGGCCATGGCCGCGGCCACAGCGGTCATCCCGAGCGTCACGGTGCCGTCGGCGTTCTCGCGATACCAGATGTTGTTGTCGACGTCATAGAGGAGGTCGTCGGGAAGGTTGCAGCCGCGGACGATGGGCATCGTCTTCTCCTTGTCTCAAACAGTTTCGTTGGTCTGCATCGATGCATCGAGTTGACGTAGCGTCCGGGACGCGCAGCAGAATTCGCCGAGCCCGGCCACCTCCAGCTTGCCGCCGATGAACAGCATGAGGTGCCGCGCGACCATGGCGCCCAGCCGCAGCCGCCGGGCGACCTCCGCGTGGCCTGGCTCGAGGCGCACGAGATTATAATGATAGACGAGCTCGCGGCATGTCTCGCGGCAGGCGTTGAAGCTTGCATCGCCGCGCGCACCCTGCCGATGCAGCGCCAGCAGGCGAAACGTCTCGACCTTGCGATCGGTCGGAATCTCGCCGTGCGCAGCGAGCCATGTTTCGAGAATCGTTTCGCCGAGTTGCAGCAACTCCTCGGCAAGCGGCGCGGCGTCCGCCGCGAGTGCAGCATCGGACGCGGCCAACATGCCGTCGAGCCGCATCGCGACGTTGTCGAGGCTCGTGATACCGATATCCGCCATCAGCCGAGCCCCCGCGCACGCAACAGACCCGTCGAATCCGAGAAATTCTCCTGCACGCCGACCTTGCGCGCCGACAGCCCGAGCGCCATGCCGAGGAGCTGGGTGAAGTACAGGATCTTGACGCTCGTCTTGCGGCCGAAGACCTTTTCGGCGCGCACCTGATGCATTTCGAGCCCGGTGTGGCAGGTCGGGCATTCGGTGGCGATCACGTCCGCGCCGCAGGCCTCGGCCGTCGTGAGCAGGTTGAGAACGAGCTTGGTCGAGGTGTCACTGTCGGACAGCGTGTGAGCGCCGCCACAGCACGCCGTCTTGAGGGGGTACTCGACATTTTCGGCCCCCGCCGCGGCCAGCAGGTCGTCCATGAAATGGGGCTTGGAGGTCGATTCCGAGCCGGGCCCCTTGTCCTTTTCCGGAAAGATGTGACGCGGCCGCGTGTACATGCAGCCGTAGTAGTTGGCGACCTTCAGGCCCTTGAGCGAGTTCTTCACGCGTGCCTTGAGGCCTTGTTCGCCGACCGATTCCTTGATCCAGTCGAGCGCGTGAATGGTCGTGACCTTGCCCGCTTCGTAGGTCGCGTGGCCGGCCTTGCGCGACAGTCGGTCCGTCACCTCGCGCGACGCGGGATCCTTGGCGAGGTCGTATTCGGCCTTCTTGAGATTGTGATAGCAGCCATTGCACGGCGCCATCACGGTATCGAACCCCATCGCATCGGCGATCGAGAGGTTGCGGGCCGACAGATAGGTCTGCAGCTTGGGATCGATGTTCTTGACCTCCATGGCCCCGCAGCAGTTCCAGTTCTTGAGCTCGACCAGGTCGAGGCCGAGTGCCTTGCCGACCTCCTTGGTCGAGCGGTTGTAGGCGTGCCCGGTGCCTTCGAGCGCGCAGCCCGGATAGTAGGCGACCTGCTTGTGTTTGTCGCTCATCACTCAGCTCCCTGAACGTCCAGCCGAAGCGCCTTGCGGGCAGCTGCTTCGCACTCACGGACATACTCGTCGATCGCGAGGCTGGCGCCCCGCCATCCGCGCGTGCGGGGACGGATCACGCTGGCAAGTCCCAACTTCACCAGGAGGCCGACCGGCAATCGGCTGGCGAGACTGCGTATCAGTTCGACAAGCCAGCCCTGCGACAGGGACTGCCCGGTCCGCGCGAAGAACCGGCGCAGCACGCGGCCTTCCTCGATCTTGCCGGTGGCGAAGACCTGCTCGGAGAAGACCTCATCGAACGCGGTGGACGGCTTCTTCTCCGTATAGCCCTTCAGCTCCAGCCAATGTGCCGTGGCCTTCATCACGCCTTCCGGACTGACGTCGCGCGGACAGGCATAGGTGCATTTGTTGCAGGAGACGCACTGCCAGATGATGTCCTTGTCACGCAGCAGCTCGCTTTCGAAGCCCATGCGGATCAGGTAGATCCAATAGCGCGGGTTGAAGTCGGGATTCACGGCGTTGATCGTGCAGGCATTGGTGCATGAGCCGCATTGCCAGCAGCGGTGGATGAACTCGCCCCCCGGGAGCGCCGCGATCTCCTCCTGCATCTGCTCGTTGTAGTCGGTGATGGCGCGCGAGGTGATGAACGTGCTCCAGTGCCCGGAGACATCGACGCCATCGATTTCCAGGTGTTCATGCGTGACGAGGTTCTCGGGCCGGATCAGCGATTTTTCGTGAATCGGCATGGATGTTCCCTCATTCGCTCAGCAGGCGGGGCTGCCCGAGCACATAGGCCCTGCCATCGATCAGCTTCAGGCGGGTGCGCCCCGACTCGGTATCGACCGCATCGAGTCCCAGGAGACGCCGAGTATGTGCCATCGCGTCTGCCTTGAAGCCGCCGCAGAAGTCCGCGTGCAGGAACTGGCCGCCCTTGTCGTTGATATAATTTGCATAGGTGTGGGCACAGAGCAGATCGACGTAGAAGGCCAGATCGCGGAAGACACCGTTCGCCTGCAGGAAACCTTCGAGCTCCTCGCGTAGCATCGTGAAAGTGGCGAGGCCGTCGCCGACGGCGATCGTACCGGCCTCGGCATCCTCGTCGTACCATATCTCGCGCAACACGCCGGTATTGACCCTGGCGTCCCACATCCAGCGCGTCATCAGCGGATAGCGGTCGGGCGCGGTGAAATGAAGGACCTCGGCGGCAAGATCGCGCGACCAGCGGTGCTCGCGATCGGCTGGAAAGCTCGTGACGAACGCGGCGACGCGCTGGTCGGTGGTGCCGAGATCGGACCATCCGCGCAGCAGGGCCTCGAGCCTGCTGCGCATCGCCACAAATCCGTTGCGGCCGAGCCACGCACCCACACGCCGGCGCACCGGCGTGATGAACGTGGCGAGGTCGCAGAATTCGGCCTCCGTCAGCTCGCTGACCCGCCCCTTGCCCAGCACCTCCTCGAACAGCGAGGCCTTGAGCGCGAGCGCTCCGACATAACGCTCGACGCCGCCGGTGTCGTCGGCGGATTCCACGAGGTTCTCGAACGCCCGCCGCAGCCTGGGGCCGGACAGATCAAGCACCGGCCGCATCGGCTCGGCCCCCGCCTTGCCTCTATGGCTGGTGATCGGCCACATCACTCGGCCGCTTCCATCATGGCGCCGCGGACCAGGGTCAGCGCGGCCATCGCTGCCGACTGGCCCTGTGCGATGGAATCGTCGATGGTCTCGGGCCCGGTCGCCGCGCCGGCGACGAAGACGCCGGGCCGCGAGGTCGCCGATGTGTTGGAATAGACCGATGCCTTCTGGATATGGCCGTGCTTCTGCAGTTTGACGTCGAACACCGCCGACAACGTCATGTTGTCGACATTGGGATCCATGCCGATGGCGTGCACCACCATGTCGAACGGAATCGAGATCGGCCGCTTCACCAGCGTGTCCTCGCCCTTCACGATCAGCCGCCTGCCGTCCGATGTCACTTCGGCGATCCGCGCCTTGATGTATTTGACCCGATGCTTCTCCTGGCTTTCCCAGTAGTAGAGATCTTCGTAGAGGCCGAAGGTGCGGATATCCATGTAGTAGATATACACGTTGCACCGTGGCACCGCCTCGCGGATCTCCATGGCAATGTTGGCGGAGACCGTGCAGCAGATCTTCGAACACCACTCGCGACCGATCTGGCGGTCGCGCGAGCCGACGCATAGCAGGATCGCGACCCGTTCCGGCTCGCGTCCGTCGGACGGACAGCGCACGCCCGTGCCGGAGGAGAGCATCTGCTCGACCTGGGTCGTCGTGACCACATCAGGGTAGGTACCGAAACCCCATTCCGGCTTGTTGACGGAATCGAAATGCGTGAAGCCGGTGCACAGGATCGCCGCCCCCGCCTCCAGCACCGTGCCATCCGACAGCGTCACGCGAAAGTCGCCTGGGCTGCCCGAGAAGGCCTTCACCGTGACGCGCCTTCGGATCTCGATACGGCTGTCGGTTTCGACCCGGCGCACCATGCCACCGATGGCGTCCTTGGCCCATTCGCCGGACGGCACCAGCTTGGCATAGCCCGACTGGATCGGCGCGCCGCCGAGCTGCTCCGCCTTCTCGACGAGAACGACGCGCTGGCCGGCCGCGGCCAGCGCATGTGCGGCGGAAAGCCCCGACGGCCCACCGCCAACGATGAGAACGGGACGGGTCATGATGCGGCTCCTGACAAGGTCGCCGTCGGCTTGACATAGCCTGGGCCCGACGTAATCGCGCGTTTGGGGTCGTAGAGCGTCTCGATGCGGCCGGCCTTCACTTCATCGAGGTAGGCCTCGAATTCGGCTTTGGCTTTCTGCCAGTCGATGCCGAGCTTCTCGAGCAGCCCCTCGAACGGCGAGGCGTGCCAATGAAGCTGCGCGAGCTTGTATGGATGCGCACCGAGGGCGAGCGCCGCGAACTGGCAATCGGCCATGACTGGCAGCGCGTAGACCTTGTCGACGGCTTTGCCGATCCACTGGTTCTTGTCGAGCGTGGTGATGCAACCCGTGTCGTGGCCGATCATGACGTCCGCCCGCGCCTCCTCGACCGCGACCCTGATCTTGCGGTCGATGGCGAAGGAGCGGGTGAATTCACGCTCGCCAATGATATGACGAAAACCGAAGCCGCAGCAGTCGTACCAGGTGGAGTAGTCGATCACCTGTGCACCCAGCGCCTGCATCAGGCCGGTCGATACCGCGACGCGATTGCCGTCCATGACGGTGTCGTCATAGATCACGTCTTCCGGAACCATCTTGTAGACGTGACAAGCCGGATGAACGGTGGCGCGAAGGCTGCTCACGTCTATGACCTGCCGCTCCCGGATGCGGTGACGCATGACGTGCAGCCACTCGGAATAGTGCACGATCTCTTCGGGGATCAGCAGCTTGCCGTCGACCAGGCGGCCCAGCTTGCCGAGAATCTTCTTCACCTGCTCGCGCAGTTCAGCCGAATGCATCAAGAAGATGCGCATCTCCTTGTAATTGCCGAACGACGTGCCGCAGTGGACCAGCGGGAAGTAGGTTCCGACCGGCAGCCCCTGCGCCTTGGCCGACATGTATGCCTGGTGGAAGTTGCGCAGGAAGACGGCGGCCAGACTGACGACATTGCCGACCCCGGAGCCGTGATAATTCCAGGCGGTGCAAGAGGTTTGATCGGTCTCGTCGAGATAGCGCACGCCGAGCTGGTTCATCAGCCACATCACGCTCGACGGATAGCCGGGGATATTGCCGCACTGTCCGCAGGACTTGTGCTGCCAGAGGTTGGTGGTGGGAATGCGCTTGTCCCAGCCGTACAGCGTGCGCGCCACCACCGGCTCGTGGCGCTCGTCGATCCGATGGACGACGATTTCGCCGTCCTTCTCCAGCTCCCACATCGCGTCGCGGATGTCGTGGACACGGTCCTTGTTGGTCAGCATCGAGCGACGGTCGATCCGGGTTTCCACCCAGGCCGTCGCTGTCTGCGCCTCGCCCGGCGTCAGATTGGAAGGGCGCCACTCCGCGCCAAAGCCGGCGTAGGCCGACTGACTGTCACTGCGCTTTTCGTCCATCGTTTCCTCCGTCGTCCACCGCAGCGATTGATCTCGCCGTCTGTTGTGGTCATCTCAGCGGCCTATTCTTTCTGCTGCTCTTCAAGCCACTCGTTGTACTCCTCGCGCTTCTCATCCATCACGTCACTGACGACATCGAACAGATTCTCGTCGATCGTCTCGAGCTGATCGAGCACGCCGGTCGCCTCCCAAATAGTGTAGAGTTCGACGGACGTCTTCAGGTTGACCTCCCAGGCCGTGTCCATGGTGTGCATGGTCGGGACCGGAATGGCCTTGCGCAGGATATTGAGCGGGGCGTCGACCTTGGCGACGTTCGGGCCCCAGTCGGGAAACGCATCGCGCGTGATCATGTTCGGCGCGAGCTGGTTTCCCGTGGAAATGACCTTCAGAAGCACCCGCGAGAACGGCCGCAGCACATCCTTCGCCGACTGCATGCCGTGCTTGATCGCGACCTCGCGCATGATCATGACGAGCCCGCCCGGCGAATTTTCGAACGGACAGCGGGCCGCACAGGTGTAGCACTGCGCGCAGGACCAGATCTTCTCCTGCATCGCGTCGTAGATGCCTTCGAGATTTTCGGTCCACAGCAGCTGGACGATCTCGCGGGGTGAATAATCGTAGTAGTGCGCCGAGGGACATGTCGCGGTGCAGATGCCGCAATTGAGACAGCCATGCAGCTCATGATCGTAGAGGACGTGCGAGCGAATGTCGTCGAACACCTCTTCCAGCTTCTCGTAGGGAACGACCGGCGCTTCGGAGACCGGATCGCCGATAGAGGTCAGCTCCATTGAAGCTCCGCTCGTCATCTGGCGGCTCTCCTCAGTAGGTCAGCACCTTGGCATTATCGTTTTCCATCACCTCCTCGATGACCTTTGCACCCCCGACGATGCCTTCGCATTCAGGGATCAGATCCTGCTCGGTCATGTCGAACAGATCGAGGTTCGGAGAGCAGCAATAGAACTTCACTCCAGCTCCGTGCGCGTCCTTGATGAAGTCATAGACGGTCTTCGGAGATCCCGGCTTGACCACGAGTTTCTCGGCGACGCCCTTTTTCATGAGCTGCCCCGCCGTCGCGGTACAGACGACATCGACCTCGTAGTCCATCGCCGCGGCAACGGTGGCCTGGAAGAACGGCGCGCCGAGTTCCTCGCCGTTGCGGGGATCGGTATTGACCATGATGATGATGAGCTTTTTCGCCATTCTTACGATGTCCTCCCCGATCGTCTGCTATTGAGCGTGCGCAGCACACATCGACGCACGAGCGTGCATGGCAAGTCTATCTTGAGGCGCATCGCCTTGGAGTTGATGAAGATCAAGAAGATCAACGAGCCCAGGAACCAGAGTCCCAGGTGGACAACAAGCTGACATCGATTTCATCCAATCCATCGGACGAACGCACAAAACATATTCCATTTTTTGAATGACATCTATAGGCTGAAGAAAATAATTCGTTGCTCGGGAGAACGGTCCTACGGGAGCGGCCGCATCAAATGCGTCGACTCGATCAAACCAATCATCAGCGGTCCGAGCGCCGCAGCGATCTCGCGCTGCACCACGCGCAGGTCGGCGAGCGTTTCCGCCGTGCGATCAGGACATTCTTCGGATTCCATGATCAGATCCTCGATCATGGCCGACTTGATTCCGGGATGGCCGAGGAACCCGAAGCAGTTATCACGAAGCTGAAACACCGCCGGCTCCCCCGCAGAGTCGATCGCGAGAACACGGGCATCGGCGGGCAGCACCGGGCGATCGCGCATGTAGATCGCGATGGGAAAGGATTGCGGCAGATGACCGCCGAGCGCCGCGGGATCGACCCGTCGGGCCGTCTCCACAACGAAGCGGAGCGGAGCTTCCTGAGTGCCGCCGCCGCACGCGGTCGCAACTATGCAGCTGCCGGCTCCGATGCCGATGACAGGCAGGTCGCGCGCCAGGAAATCCCGTACCAAACGCAACTCGGGCCCGAGGCTCGGAAGCAGGTTGCCGCTGACGACTCCAAGCGGTCCGGCGCCAAGAACAACGAGGCCGTCAAAGTCGCCGGCCGTCGCAGGTATCGATCCTCCGGCCGTAAACGGCCGGCAATAGCGAAAGCCGACGTTGCGCCCTTCGAACTGGTCTTCCATCAAGCCGAGATAGTCCGCCTCAAAATGCTGCAAGACGCAGAGTGTCTTCATGGCGAACCGCGACAAGTGATGAGGCATCAATGACGGCCGAAGCCGACGGCGGACCGACAATATATATGTTTTTTCGCATATGAAAAGCGAGGAACGCAATGGCATGGTATGAGAAGCTGCAGGAGATCGAACCGCTCGACGACCTGCGTTTTGATCATGGGCTCGTCGATGCACTCGAGGCGGCAGCCCGTGAGCGCGCACTCGGACCGATGCGGTTCTACACGCCGACGTTCCGCGCCTATGCCAGCGAGGAACTCAAGGGCTGCGGCAAGGCGAGTTTTCCCGCCTTTTCCATCACCGGCGGCGCCTGTGCGCTGAATTGCGATCACTGTCAGGCGAAGATCCTCGAACCGATGATCGCGGCAACGACACCGGACGAACTCGACCGCAAGGTGCGCGATCTCATTCTGCTCAAGGATCTGCGCGGGTTCCTGCTCTCAGGCGGATCCAACCGGCGCAACGAGGTTCCGTACGATCGCTTCTATCCGACCATCGAAAGGCTCAAGCGCGACTTTCCCCATCTGCGCATCGCCGTCCATTCCGCGTTGCTCGACGAACGGCGCGCCAGATCCATGGAGGCCGCCGGGGTCGACGTCGCGATGCTCGACGTGATCGGCTCGGAGCAGACGATCCGCGAAGTCTATCACCTCGACCGTCCTGTCGCGGATTTCGAGGCGACGCTCGCCGCGCTCTCAGGCACCAAGATGCAGGTCGTGCCACACATCGTCATCGGTCTGCACTATGGCCGGCTACTCGGCGAAGCAACCGCGCTGGACATCGTTTCGCGCCACCCGGTTGCCGCCTTGATCCTGGTGGTGGTGACCCCGATCTATGCGCCGCCGGATCGGCCCTTCGCCACGATATCCACCGACGACGTGGCGAAGGTGCTGGTCGCCGCGCGGCAACGGATCAATCACGCGCCGGTTCAACTTGGCTGTATCCGCCCCGCGGGCCGCCATAAGCTGATGACCGACGCATACGCCGTCATGGCGGGATTTGACGGTATCGCCTATCCCGCGGACGGCATCGTAGCTCTCGCCCGCGCCATCGGCCGGCCGGTCGAGCAGGAGCATGCCTGCTGCTCGATCGCGCTTGACGGCCTCGCCGGACGGCGGGCTTGCGCAGCCTGAGGTGCACGATGAACGCCGAGGCAGCGGATATCGTCGTCGTCGGACTAGGACCGGCCGGGAGCCGTGCGGCTGCGATTGCCGCGAAAGCCGGCTACCGCGTCGTCGCCGTCGATCGCCGGCTCGAGGCGGGTCGCCCGGTCCAATGTGCCGAGTTCGTGCCCGCCATGATCGAGCGGGACATTCCGAACATCACGGCCGTCGCCGAACAGAAGATCACGCGCATGCTGACCTTCACCGAAGCGACGGATTGCGAGGAAACGCCGGACTTCCGCGGCTGGATGATCGATCGCGCCGCCTTCGATCGAATGCTCGCTGATGAGGCGGCGAATGCGGGAACCGCGTGCCGATACGGCACCTCCGTGGTTGCCATCGATATCGACGGCACAGTTCATACGTCCGATGGTCTTGCCCTGAAACCGCGCGTCCTCATCGGCTGCGACGGCCCTCGCTCGCGGGTCGGCGCGGCCATCGGCCAGACCAATCGCGCGCTTGTCGATACGAGGCAACTGACCGCGCCGCTGATCGTGCCGCACGATGCCACGGATATCTTCCTGAGCGCCGACTACCGCGGCGGCTATGGCTGGCTGTTTCCCAAGGGCGCCGTGGCCAATATCGGCGTCGGCATCATGATAGAGGACCGGCGGCGACTGAAACCGATGCTCGCCGCGCTCTTCGCCTCGCTGTCGGCATCGCGCCGCATCGGAACGCGCCCGTTCGCGTTGACGGGCGGGGCGATACCCGTGGGCGGCAGGGTGGGTTCGACAGGCCGGCTCGGCGCAACCCAGGTGTTGCTGGCCGGCGATGCGGCAGGCCTGACCAACCCCGTGACCGGCGCCGGCATCGCCTCCGCCGTGCAATCGGGGGCACTCGCCGGGCACGCCGCGGCAGACATGCTGTCCGGCCGCAGCGGCGCCCTCGATGACTATGACGAAGAGCTCGGCGACATTTTCGATGCAGCCTTGAGCCGGGCATTGCTGCGACGACGGCAAGTGCTGGCGCACTATGGCGACGGCCGTCGCCCCGACGCGACTGCGCTCGCCGAGGGGTGGATCAGTTCGCCGAACTATTGGGCGTGAAGATGCAGGATCAGGGGAGGACGTCATGAGCTGTCTCGAAGGACCGACGCATCCGGTGCCGAATTTCCTCACCGGGGAGACGCGCACCTTCAACGCGGCCGAAGCCATGCGGCCGCGCGCGCCCGGCGCCGTGCCGGCGGAAGCACGCAACGGCGGGCGCGTGAGAGCGCAGGATGTGCGGCCGGTCGGCACGTACCTGCCGAACGACAATGTTCTGACGCCGAACATGCGGTCGCCCGAGTACGTGCAAATGTCGACGGCGGCGGCGATCACCCTCGGCATCATGAACGGCTACATGCATCGCACCAGTTGCACCCGTTGCCTGAACCTGCTGCTGACCTATCCGGAAGGTTGCCGCGCCAACTGCGCCTATTGCGGGCTTGCGCGCCATCGCGAAGCGGAGCGCAACTATGCCGACCGCAACTTCATTCGGGTCGACTGGCCTGCGGTGCCCTACGACCAGGTGATTGACATCGTTGCATCGGGCGGCGACGGCGGGCGCTTCCATCGCATGTGTATCAGCATGATCACGCATCCGCGGTCGGACCAGGACACCCGCATTGTCCTGCGGAAATGGGTTGAACGCATCAGGCACGTACCCGTGTCCATCCTGTCCAACCCGACGACGATGACGCAACTGGATGTGCAGGAGCTCAAGGATCTCGGCGCCGAGATATTTACGGTCGCGCTCGATGCAGCCAACCCGGTCATCTTTGACCGCACCCGCGGCCGCGGGGTTCAATCGCCGCATAGCTGGGACAAATATTGGGAGATCCTGCTGGCCGCCGCCGAGATATTTGGCCCGGAACGTTTCGGCGCCCATCTCATCGTCGGGATGGGCGAGAGCGACCACGACGTTCTCTCGCAGGTGCAGAGAATTCGCGACCTCGGCGGCCACAGCCACCTGTTCGCGTTCTTTCCCGAACAAGGCTCGTTGATGGATCATCTCCCGCCGGCGCCGCGCCCGCAATGGCGACGCATCCAGCTCGCCCGCTATCTCATCGACTATCGAAGCCACTCCCTGCAGCGCATGCGTTTCGACGAGCGCGGTCAACTCGTCGATTTTGGTCTGCCGCAGGACGAAGTCGACGCGATCATCGACGCGGGCGTGGCCTTCCGCACGTCCGGCTGCCCGGGCAAGGAGGCCGCCGATGTGTCCGCCTGCGACCGCCCCTATGGCGACTCGCCGCCGCGCGACATTGCTTCATACCCTTTCAAGCCCGATCGCCGCGACATTCGCCACGTGCGCAGCCAACTCCGGCGCGGACTACCCAAATAACCGGGAGGAAGATGCGATGGCCAGCAGCGCCAAGTCATTTCGGGTCATCGACACCGGGATTCGGGGCGGACGCGCCAATATCGCCTTCGACCAGGCGCTCATCGACGCTCACAAGGCACGGCGGATTCCCGATACCATCCGCTTCCTGCGGTTTCGTCCGTCGGCGCTGGTCGGAATCCATCAGATCCTGAGCCATGAGGTCCGGCTCGACTATTGCCGGAGCAAGGGAATCGAGATCGGCCGGCGGATCACGGGAGGCGGAGGTCTTTATCTCGACGAGGGTCAGATCGGATGGGAGCTCGTGTTCGGCCGCTCCAGCCTCGGCGCCATGAATCTCACCGAAACGACACGCCGGATCTGCGAAAGCGTCGCACTCGGGCTCAACAAGCTCGGCGTCCCCGCGCGCTACCGCCCGCGCAACGACATCGACGTCGACGGCCGCAAGATCAGCGGCACCGGCGGCTTCTTTGACGGCGATACTCTGTTCTACCAGGGAACACTGCTGATCGACTTCGACCCCGAGCAGATGATCGCTGCGCTCAAAGTGCCGGTGGAAAAGCTCGCCAAGCGCGACCTCGCCTCGGCCCACCAGCGCGTCGTCAGCATGCGCGAGATCCTCGGCGACAAGCTCCCTGATCTGGCCACCATCCAGCGAGGCTTGCTCGACGGCCTGGCGGAAGGCCTCGGCATTGTTCCGCAATGGGGCCAGGCGTCGATGCACGAAGAAGAGCTCGCCGACCAGTTGTATCGCGACGAGATCGGCCGCGACGACTTCGTCGAGATGGTCGACGCTCCCGAGGTGGACAGCTCGCTGGTCAGTGCCACTCTGACGCGGCGCGGCGGCAGCCTGCGCGCCGATATCCGCCTCGAGGGGCCAGACCGCAGGCGAATTCGCGAAGCTCTGATCACCGGCGATTTCTTCGTTACACCGCCACGCGTCATCTTTGATCTCGAGGCAGCGCTGCGCGGCGCCGAACTGGCTGATGCCGGATCCCTCGTTGAGGACTTCTTCTCGCGCACGTCGGCCGACTTCGTCAATCTCGGCCCGCCGGACATTCGCGACGTGGTCGTCGCGGCGGCGCGGCAGCTCAGCTTCGTTGCGGCCGGCCGGAGGCTTCGCGGCCATTGGCTCGCGGCGACGCGACCGGAACGTCCGCCGCTCGTCCTGCTGCATGACGCCTTGGGCTGCACCCGGCTCTGGCGCGATTTTCCCGAGCGGCTTGCGGCCGCGACCGGCTGCTCCGTCCTGGTGTTCGACCGCTGGGGCTCGGGTGACTCGGAGCCGCTCGAGCCGCCCCATTCGCGGCAATATCTGCTCGCCGAGGCTCTGGATGCCCTGCCCGAAGTGCTACGGACGACCGGAGCGCGGCGCCCGATCCTGGTCGGACACTCCGACGGTGCTGCGATCGCGTTGACGTTTGCCGGCGCGTTTCCCGATGAGGTCAGCGGGGTCGTCGCGATCGCCCCTCACCTCTTCCGCGAACAGCGGACGGTTGACGGCATCGCAGCCCAGATCAGAGACTTCGAGCACGGCGACCTGAGGGCGCGGCTCGCACGGTATCATGGCAGCAGAACCGATCATCTTTTTGGCCGGCTGGTCGATGCTTGGACTGGGGAAGAAGCCCGCGACTGGGGGATCAAGCCCTACGTTGGACGGGTTCGCGCCCCGGTGCTGGCTGTTCAGGGCAGCGAAGACGAGTTCTTCACGCATATTCAGCTTGAGACGCTCCGCGCCCTCGTGCCAGCCCGGATCGAGACCTGCGTGCTGGAAGGCTGTGGACATGCGCCCCACCAACAGGCGACCTCCGCGGTGATAGCCGCGGCAGCCGGGTTCATCGATCGAGTGACCGCAGGAAACACGGTCGCCGCCGTCCCCGGCTCCGCCTGACGGACGATCTCCGCGGGCAGCGAGACTCCATCAGCACCACTTAGCAGAAAGCGCGATAGAGAGCGGACATGACCTCGATCACTTCCGGCCGCGAGACCGAATAATACACGTTCCTGCCGTCCCGGCGCACCTTGACGAGATCGTCCGCGCGCAGCCGGGCAAGTTGCTGCGACACCGTCGGCTGGCGGAGTTGCAGCGAATCCTCAATGCTGCTGACGGACTTCTCTCCGTCAAGCAGCAGACACAGAATGGCAAGCCGCGCTTCGTGCGACAGCGCCTTGAGGAATTCGCTTGCCTTGTGAGCCTTCTCGAGCAGCGCGTCAGGCTCGAGCGAAGACCTGCTGCGTGCACGCTTGGTTGCCATATTCGTCCGCATATTCCTCAATCGACCAATTCGGTCCGTTACATCGGCGGCCACGGCGTCATGCCGCAAGGCCGTCCCGTGTTGCTATCACTTTGGCGAGACGATAACAAACAGGCGGTCGAGCCTGTCCCAGCGCGGTTCGTGCGAGACGGTATCGAGCCGCCGGCGCGATCGTCCCCTGCTCACGCGCCTGCCGCGTCTGACGGGCTGATGGACTACGATCCGGCTTCCAGTTCACCTAACTTGCGATCAAGGGTTCGCAAGCTGATACCGAGGAGTTCGCAAGCTCCTTGCGGCTGCCAACAAACACGCTTGTCATCTTCAAAGTGGGACTGCCGATGGTCACGAAGGTACCGCCAGACACCGGCGCCGGCCGCTGGAACCGACGGTTCGAAGGCGATGATTTCGTTTTCGGAACCGAACCCAATCAATGGCTGCGCGGCCATGTCGGCACGTTCCCGTACCGCAGTCGCATTCTCTGCGTCGCCGACGGAGAAGGCCGCAACAGCGTCTGGCTCGCCCGGCAGGGATTTCAGGTCGACGCCTTCGACATCTCGGAGGTGGGTCTGGCGAAAGCGAGCAAACTTGCCGCGTCAGCCGGAGTCAGCGTGAACTACCAGCTTGCCGATTGCGACGGCTTCGCGTGGCCAAGTGCGGCGTATGACGGCATCGCAGCGATTTTTGTGCAGTTCGCCGCCCCAGATTTGAGGAAACGGCTGTTCGCGCGCATGATCGCAAGCCTGAAGCCGGGCGGGACGCTGATCCTGCAGGGCTATACGCCCAAGCAGTTGGAGTACAAGACGGGCGGCCCTTCCGCCCTCTCGCACCTCTATACGGAAACCATGCTCCGAGAGGCGTTCCGTGAGTTGGAGATCATCGAACTGCGCGAATACGAGACGGAGCTCAGCGAAGGCAGCGGCCATCACGGCCGCTCTGCGCTGATCGGAATGGTCGCGCACCGGCCTTCCTGATCGCGCTCTGCTGGTCCACGGAATTGATCGCGCGCATGCGTCGCGCATTGTCGAGAAACGATCTCTACGACCGACTGTCGACCTTTCCGATCCTTCTGCCGGCATTGCGCGAGCGCGCCGCTGATCTACCGCTTCTCGCCGCAGCGCTGCTTGCCCGCGTGGCGCCGGAGCGAAGGCTCACCTTGTCCCAGCCGGCACCCGAGCGGCTCGAGGGCGACGCCTTGCCGGGCAATGTTCGCGAGTTGCGCAACGTGTTGGAGCGCGCGGCCCTGCTCTGCGATGACGATGTCATCTCAGCCGCGACGATCGAGCGTGCTCTGACGCTGCGATCGCCGGACATTGAGGGACGCGACCGGGTGCAGCGAACCGCAACAAAGCTGGCGCCTGCTGACGGTGAGAACCCGCCGTCATCGAAGGAGCGCGAGGCGCGAGCGCTTCGGACCGCCCTGTTGACGCATCGCGGCAATCGAGAATCGCTTGCAGAATCCCTCGGCATCAGCCTGCGCACGCTTTACCGGAAGCTGAAGGAATTGGACGCTTGATGAAGCGCTGTCGTCTGCCGCGGCGAAATGCTCACGAATAGCCGGATGGTGCAGGGTGGCGCCGTGTGATTTCGTTGCGCTTCTCGGGAGATGAAAAGCTAGGCGCCTGAAAAAATGGTCGGAGCGGCAGGATTCGAACCTGCGACCCCTGCGTCCCGAACGTAAGTAGCATGCGAAAAGATCAACAAAAACAATGAAGTTTGCTCGCGATTGACGTCCTTTATCGCCGTTTGTTCACGGGGTTTCGGTGGTCAACCGGTGGCCAGCTTCGGCTTGCACCTGAGCAATTCGCTGCAACGACATCTGCGCCCGTCAACAGCATTGGCAGCTCCCGGCAGAGCTAGTCGATCGCACCAGGGCTTTGGCCGGAGAAGTTCAAATAGCTGCTCCGACCCGATGGACCGCCCGCCTCCTCTCAAGCTGCCAACCGGGGAAACAAGCGGAGCGACACCCCCTTCAGTACTGCGATCACTATTACGGCAAATCACACGCAGCACTCGATGGTGGGTACGACAGGGGAGAAAGCCAAGAGCAAGATCAATGACTTATGGCCCCCTACCTACTTTTAAGGCGCCTTGATTTCAAATGAGAATTTTTGGCGGCGCCCGCACCCTCCAAAGGTGGGGCTCGGCTGGGACGACCTCGAAGGCCTGCCAGAGTGACGGCCTCGGATCACACCCACGCTCACGGGGAAGGCGCGGAACCATCTCAAATGCCGTGCCATAGATGCCACAAGCATCAGAGGGCTCAACGCCTAGCGCGACGGCCAGGGCTTGGATGTTGTCGAGTGTGAGGTTAATCAGCCCGGCCTCAATCTCCTAGAGCCTCAAGGCTTGCGATCCTCGACCTTCAAGCTCGATCGTCCCGTCCTTTCGGAGCAGCGCAAGCGGCAGGAATTTCTCCATAGCGCGGGGTTCAAGACGCTTGGCCAAGTTGAGCTGTTCAAGTCGAACAGCGACTTCCACGAGGCGCTCGCCCTTATGTCGGGTAACAGGTTCTTGGCCCAGACCGTCGCCCGTCAGAACGAATTGCGGCGCCTGATCGAATACCGTCAGACGCTCGACCGCGATCGGGTATGGCGGCAACCAGGCGAGCACCTAGCCATCATCGATCTGCTGGAGAAGGGCTCGCTCGAAGGCGCCGCCAAGCTTCTCGACAAGCATATCGGCGGAGCCTTGAAGGAGAAGGCCCCGCCTGAGCTTTTCGGATCGTAGCTCAGGATTCGGCACGAATGAGCGCGGCCATCGAAAATAACGCATGCGAATAGCCAGACCTTGTGCTCCCGATGTCCCGCGGGACGTCAGCTCTTGTGAAGGATTGCGGATGCCGGCCGCAGCGGTGACGGTGTGGAATATGCGGGCGGCTTGCGCCCGAAAGCCTCCAAGGGAGGAAACCGCGCATGATTGGCAGGTCACCCGTCCGAGTGCCGGATGCTTGCTTGCCAAGACCTCAGCGTACGGATCCTTGTAGAGAACCGAGCGCCCTGGCCTATAAGCTACGAACATCGGCTCGCTTGATCCCAGGATAATTTGGACAAGCGTTGTCAGCCGAGGAGACCAATTCCCCAGAGACCCGACTCTCAAGCCTGGTCGCGAGATCGGCCTCCATCTGCCGCATCAAATCGCGGGTAAACGCTCTGAGGTTCTCCATGTCGGCTGCGTCCTAGGGAGAGACAATGAACCGGAAATGATGCCGGTCACCCCTGCCCAGCGCCTCGAACGCAGCCTCATTCGCCTGATCGCCCGCGGCGTCGAACATCCGTGCCGGCTGGCCATCGCGAGTGACCCCGTCCCTCTTGAGATAGGTGAGATGCGCCGCCAGGGGCGCTGACCTGGACGCCCGGCCCTTGTGCCTAGCGATCCGCGCCTTCACCGTGACGCGCCGCACCGGGGCGAACAGCCGTTCACCAGAAACCGGTCAAGCTCGTCACTCCAGAGGCTCATCTTCGGAAGCGGCTGCGTCTCTCGCTCGTATCGGACTTCGTTGCCTCGGAACCGATGACCTCGCGTACTACTTTGCACGATACGCCAAGCTCGCGGCAGATCGCCTTGACCGGTTGACCATGAACAAAATAGGCGCGACGGATCTTCGCAATCGTCGACACCACCAGCACCCCAACCGCGGCTTCCATCACTTGTTCGAAGCCGCGGCGGCCCTTGCCGCGGAGGGCATCGATCCGAAACAGATGTTTGTTGGAAGGAAACAATACGCCTTGATCAGATGGACAGGCGCATCGGCCACGGCAGCGCAGCTCGCGAAAACAAAACTGGCGTCTTATGAAGCCACCTCACTTGAAACTCTTGATTCCATCTTAAGATTGTATTCTATTACCACACAATTGAAAGGTGAGGGCACTCGCCGTACAATGGACTCCAACGGAAACTGAACCGTGAGTCAACGCTGGCGCCCATCGCTAGAGCCAAGCAATAGAGCCCGTTTCTGCAGCGGGCTTTCGATCTGCGTTGAGTTTTGGACGAGCCTTCTCGGAATGGTCTGGCAGATGCGCCCTCGCCTCCCCCCGTTGAACGCGCTTCGCGCCTTCGAAGCAGCAGCTCGCAACCTCAGTGTCACGAAAGCAGCCGACGAGCTCTGCGTAACGCCAGCTGCGGTGACGCAGCAGCTCAAGATTCTGGAAGACGCACTTGGTCGTCGCCTGATCCGCCGCGTTGGCCGCGGCGTAGAGTTGACAGAAAACGGCCAGCAACTCTTTCCCGTACTTTGCCGAACATTTTCAGATATTTCGTCGGCAGTCACAGGGCTGACGTCGCATAGCGCGTTGAAACTTAGAACCAGCTTTCTGGCGACCGTCGCACAGAGATGGCTGGCGCCGAGGTTGATCGGCTTTCGGCAACAGTTTCCGGATATCGCCGTCGCCGTCTCAACGTCGTTCCGCCTGGTCGATTTTACGAGAGAGGATATCGATGTCGCCTTGCGGCTAGGCTACGGATCCTGGCCGGGGCTCCATTCGACGTTCGTGATGAACGAAGAGCTGTTCCCCGTTTGCTCGCCCACCCTGTTTCGCGAAGCCGCACTTCCTGCTGGATCAGACCTGCTTCGTCGCCATTCACTGGTCCATACCATCGTTCGGCCGACGGACTGGCAAGCTTGGCAGGTCGAGGCCGGACTCGAGGATTTCGATACCACTTCAGGATTTCATTGCGAAAATTCTGCGCTCGCGCTCGAGATGGCCGAATATGGGTTGGGACTTGCCATCGGCCGAACGCCGCTGGTCATCTCTGCACTCGCATCAGGACGACTGATGGCGCCATTTGCGGCGCGCCTCTCGAATCCAATGTCCTACTATCTGGTCTGTCAGGACACCGCCGCGCGGCGCCCCGAGATCGCACGCTTTCGCGACTGGATCGTAAATGAAGGTATCGAAACGATGGAGGCGATCAAGAAATACATCCGGCGATCCCATCCCTAGGTCAACGGCGCTATTCAATCACTTGTTTTCAGAGCTGCACAAGAAGAGCCGTGCCGTAGTCCGCCATCGCGCGATCCCAATTCACATCCATGTGTGCAGCCATGACCTGGAGATCGCACCAGTGGCGCTGCACCGGGTGCGTCTGCGCGATGACGGAAGTTCCAAGCTGGGACATCAGCTGTTGCACGGCGTTCATGCATAAGCGGGTCAGCCTGGCCCGGTCGCGCTTGATCGCTGCGTAGTCTCTATCGGAGAGATCGCGGCCGTTGCAGCCCGCCTCATGCAGTCTCGATAAAATGCTGCGATACAAAAGCCGTGCGCATTCGATATCGGCGATGATCTCGCCGGCGCGCATGGCAAACGCCCATTGGTTCCCGTTTGGCTGCCGTCCATGCCGCTCTCGCATGATCGCAAGTCCCGCCGCCACCGCTCCCTCCGCACAGCCGAGCAGAGGACCGACGATCACGCTGGTCAGATAGGGAATAAGAGAAACCGACTGCAAGTAGTGACCGCCGCGTTCCGCCGAACGCCCGAGAACATTGTCCAGCGGCTGCGCCCAGCTTTCTGAAAGCGAACGATCGCGGATAATGATGTCGCGCGACCCGGTCCCTGCCATTCCGATGGCCTGCCAATCATCGCCGATCTCGATGTCGATGGCTGGCAGCAGCGCCATAACCGTCCGGGCGTCGCGTCGAGACGGATGCAGGCATGAGCCGGACACGATCACCCATGTCGCATAGTCCACGCCGGAGCCGAGCCGCCAGCGACCATCGACCCGATATGCGCCACCGTCCCGCGATATTCCGCCGGCCGCCGTCGCCGATCCTGTCGTGACAAGTTGACGAGCTCCGCCGCGGAAGACCGCGTTCAACGCCTCCGCTGGAAATCGCGATACGATCTGAATGTGTCCTCCAACGAGGCCCACGATCCATGCTGTCGAAGGGCACGCGCGCGCCGCGAGCCTTGCAACTTCTGCAAGGACAGGCCAATCCAATTCAAGGCCGCCGAAACGCTTCGGCATCGCGAGCTGAAGCAATCCGGCGTCGAACAGCTCATCGACGGACTCGCGCGGCAGCTTCCCAAGCCTGCGGGCTTCCTCCGCACGTTTGTGCCATCGTGGCAACAACGCCTCGACGCTCGCATAGAGCGTCGCGAGCGACGGCTGGTCCGCTCCCCAATAGACCGTCCCGTCCAGCCTATCCATGCGCACGCTCCAGCACCTTTCGCAACATTGGCCGCTCGAAGACGAACTGATCTTCAATCAAGGGCGGGCCGAGAAGGCGGACGAACTCCTCGATGCGCTGCCCGTCGTTCGAGGCGACGAACTCGTAGAAATTCGTGCTATTCCACAACAGATAGCAGTGCGAGAAGTGTCGTCCAATCGAGCTCACGAGCTCGTCGAGGAGAACCTCGCCCTCATACATGCGCAGCAGCATCTGCTGCCGTTTCCACTCGATCTCTTCGGGCGTAAAATAGTGCGCCTTGTGCTGCTCGTCCTTGACGCGCTCCCGTCGTTCGTACTCGAGGCGGTCGGTGTGATCGAGCTTTTCGAGAAAGAAGACCAGCCCGTCGTCCCTGAGCATGCGACAGCCCTGCTCGATCTGGAAATCGCGGTCCTTGCCGTAAAACTGAAAGGCGGCCGTTTCGTAGATATAGTCAAAGCCGCCATGGAAATCCTCGTCGTCCACCAGCGTGCGAAGTACGTCCCCGTCGAGCTTGAGGAACGACGTCGGAATGAATCTCGACAGGGCCGGATCGGCAAAGCGCTCAAAATGCTCTTCGTTCGCCCTGTTCGGAGAACAAGTCAGTGTCTTGACCGCGCCGCCGGAAAACGCAGCAAGCGTGCGTCCGTTGGAACCGTCGAAGGCATCGATCTCATAAAGCAGGCAGGGCCGACCGCTGCTTTCGGCCCGCTGCCTCGACAGACGGCTCAGCGCCACGCCCACGCGCGACACTTCCTCGAGGATGCCTGGAATGCTGGCGAGGAAATGCGAGAACAGTGGTCCCGCCTTCGGTACCAGCCGGTCGTGATACTCCAGCACGTCGGTATCCGCTATCCGGTTGCGGATCCGCGTCAGCACTGGCTGCCGCGGCACCTGTGCCGCTCCGGTCGCCAACTGCTCGAATTGCTGCGCCAATCTGATCATCGAAGATTGCTGAAGATAGGCGTCGACGTCGGTCGCAGGTCGATTGGTCATGCCCGAAGACCTCCACTGATGCTGGGCCGAGGATGAGAATGAGGATGAGGATGGGGATCAGGACAATGCGCGGGTCGCGGTCTTTCCCGACGCGGTCCGCGGCAGCGCCGGTACGAACTCCACGAAGGCGGGCACCATGTGCCAATCGAGATGCATCGTGCAGTACTCGACCAGTTCGTGGCTCGTGATGGACGTCGCCTGCTCCGCAACGATCAATGCCTTGGGGAGATGTCCGACGGATTCGTCGGCGACGGGGACTACAGCCGCTTCCGAAACCGCGGGGTGGGCCATCAGCAATTGCTCGATCTCTCGCGGATTGACCTTGAACCCGCTCCGCGCAAAAGCGTCGTCCTTCCTTGCGACGTAGTAGAGATACCCCTGGCCATCGACGCGGAATAGGTCGCCCGTCAGGAACACCCGAGCTTCACCGGCCGCCCCCTCAATCATTCGGGCGGAGGTTTCGTCCGGCATGTTCCAATATTTCTGCATCAGCAGGTCGCCGGCAACACCGAGCTCGCCGACCTGCCCCGGCTCGGTCACGAGGGAGCGATCCTCGGCAAACAGATAGGTCCGCACGCCGGGAATGGCCCGGCCGACCGACTGCGGCCGTTGATCGATCTCGTCGGGCGGCAGAAACGAGACGCGCTTGCACTCCGTGAGCCCATAATTCGAGAAGATCTGGACGCCCGGCCACGCCTCTCGCAAGCGGCGGATATGCTTCACCGGCAGGGCCTGCCCGCTCGTGGAGATATAACGCAGCGATCTCGGCGCGCGCCTTCCCAGCGCGCTCGCCTTTAACAGATGGAAGATGAAGGGAGGAAACACCTGCAGCCCAGTCACGCCGTGGGCATCGATGAGATCGATGATCTCATCGGGATCGTCCGGCAACGCGCGCTCGACGAGCGCGGTCCCTCCGAACATGAGCGGCATCATCACATTATAGAAGCCGTAGTCGGAGCCCAAGGTCGAATAGCTCAGAACCACATCCTCGGACGTGTTCCTGAGATAGCCGGTCACCGATTCGAACGCCGCAATCATATTCTTGTGATTGACGGCGACGCCCTTCGGGCGCGACGTCGAGCCCGACGTATAGAAGATGACTGAAATATCCTCTTCCCGCACCTCCCGGAAAAACGAGCAGTCGCGTTCTGGCACGGCAGCAGAAAAATCATCGTTACAACTATAGATTGTATAATCTAACTGGCGCTCCCGCAATTCGGCCGCCCGATCGGTGATCACCGCACAAGCACCGGAGTCCCGAAGCTCGAACATCAGCTTTCGGAGCCCGAAGGTGTGATGAACTCCCACGAGGACTGCACCGGCCTTGAAGATGCCGAGAACAACACCGAGCAAACGGATGGAAATCACGCCATAGATCGCGACCCTGTCTCCAGCACGGATGCCGTCATCGACGAGACGACCGGCGACCTGATTGCCGATATCATCCAGCTCGCGATAGGTCGCGCACGCGCCATCGATCTTCACCGCGATCTTCTCTGGGCAGTCTCGAACACTGCGTTCAATATAGTGATGGAAAAGGCACACTCGGAAGCTCCCGCAACCTCTGGATGAGTTTTTATAACAAAGAGTCGCAGCTCATGGTAGGAGAATTCCGTTACACGTCGTGTTGTGCAAAATGACTGAGGAAACATGTTTGTACGCGATCTCGAAGAAGTCGAAAAAACAGGCCGGTTCGTCGAGTGGGGAAATGGCACGAGCCACCGGCTATTGACGGCGAGCGATGGAATGGGTTTCGCCGTATGCCATACCGTGGTTCGCGCCGGCACAGTATCAAGGTTGCAATACCGATCTCACCTGGAAGCATGCTATTGCATCGCGGGGGAAGGTGAAGTCGAGGACATGCAAGGCAATGTGTATCGGCTCCGCCCGGGCAGCATCTATGTTCTCAACGAACATGACGAACACTATCTGCGCGGCGGCCCGACGCAGGATCTGGTGCTGGTGAGCGTGTTCAATCCGCCCCTTGCCGGTCACGAGCAGCACAATCTCGACGCCGACAGCGGATCGTCTTACTAAGGCGGTTCATCAGCTGGTTGGGGTTGCTCGTTGGAACTGAAGCATCAAGCCTTCTTCTACTCTCTCTTCCTCTCACGGCTCGCGGACCAGATCCTTCTGTTTCTGGTCCCGCTCGTCATCTTCCAGTTGACCGGCAGCGTCGCCTGGTCGGGAGCGGCATTCCTGCTCGAGACATTGCCGCGCTATTTGTCGTTTCCGATCTGCGGGGTGCTGTGCGATCGAAAATCCCCTTTGGCGCTGTTGCACATTAGTCAGCAGCTTCGTGCCGTGGCCTGCTTCGCAGGCATGATCGCCTACGCGGGCTTCGGCGGAATCGGCTGGCTGATCGGGATATCTGTGGCCTGCGGCGTTCTGACGACGCAGGGGCTGATGGCGCGCGAGGTTCTGCTGCCTCAAGTCTTTCATCGGCACAGGTTCGAGAAGGTCGCCTCCTACACCCAGATTGCCGATCAGCTCGGCATGGTGCTCGGGCCGCTGGTCGCCGCCGGTCTTCTCAAGCTATGGTCCTGGGAATACGTGGTGATCTCGACGACCGCCCTGTTCATGGCGGCTGACGGCGCCATGATCATCTGGCAGCGATTCGTCCGGCCGACATTGGCCGAACCGACGCCGGCGCCAAGCGGCTGGACACTGCCGCTGAAAACCGCACTTCGGCACGTCATCGGACGACCGGGCCTGGTCGAGACCGTCCTTCTCGCAGCCGCCGTCAACCTCATCATTGGCGTGACCCTCGCAACGTCAGCGGCAATGGTGACCGGTGTCCACGGAGAAACAGACTCCTACTATGCCGTTCTTCAGGCCGCAGGCGCGATCGCGACCGTGGTCATCTTGTTCGCCACCGCGCATGCGCCTGCGTCCCTGCAGGTCTTGGGCGTCATCAGCTATGCGATGATCTTTGCCGGCGGCGCCGTCTCCGGACTGGCTTCCCACGCCCACGTCTACGCGCTCGGCTTCGTTCTCGTTGTCGGTTTCGACAAGATGTTCAGTGTCTTCATTCGCAGCCTGCGCATGAAGATCATTCCCCGGGAAGATCTCGGCAAGACGACGGGCCTGATCATCATGCTGAACAACCTGTCCCAACCTCTCGCCGGCCTCCTGGTCAGCGTATTCGCCGGCCGTTACGGCGCCGGCACGGTCATTGTCGCGCTGTCGCTCTTCATGGGCCTGCTCGGCCCGCTCGTCGCGGCGATCTGGCTTCGCCGGACCGCCCCGACGGTCAGGCTGGACCAACGATGATGTCCCCGCCGCGTCATCGACCGTGGCGGGGGCTCGGCGCCGACACCGAAGCTGCCGCCGTTGACGCAGGCGCGCGATTGCCGCCCGATTGCGCCAGATGCTCAACGAGCATCTTGGTCACGGTCGAGAGCCCGGCGGGATCGCGGGTCACGATCTTCAATTCCCGATAGGCCCAGTCGTCCCTGAGCGGAATCGCCTTGATGCCCATGCCCGAAGCCAGCACTTCGAATGCCCGATCCGGGATCAACCCGACACCCAGGCCACACTGCACCATCCGACAAATGGCATCAAAGCTCGGTACGTTGATCCGCAGATTGACCGCCTTTCCAGCCTCCGCGGCTGCCGCGCGCGAACGGGTGTAGATCGCGCTATCGGCGTGAAAGCCGATATGATCAAAATCCAGGCTTTCCACGAAATCGATCGATGCCCGATCGGCCAGCGGATGATCTTGCGGCACCGCCAGCGCAAGCCGGTCGCTGCGATAGGGACGCGCAAACAGGTCACGGCTGTTGGTCGTGGACACACAGATGCCCACTTCCGCATACCCTTCCTCGACGGCCTTGACGACACCCGCACTCAGTCTTTCCTCAAGGTGGATCTTGACCAGACTGTGGGTCGCGAAGAAGGCCGGCAGGTCGTCGGGAAGGAATTCGACGATGGCCGATACGTTCGCGAGCATCCGGATGTGGCCCCTGATGCCCATGCGGTATTCGTCGAGCTCCGCGCCCATCTTCTCGACGCTCGTCAGCATCGATCGCGCGTGATGCAGCAGGGATTCCCCGGCGGGAGCCAGCATCATGCCCTTGGAGTGCCGGACAAAGAGGTCGGTTCCAAGCGCCTCTTCAAGCTCCGCAAGGCGCTTGCTCACCGCGCTCATGGCAATGTTTTCCCGCGACGCCGCGCGCGTCAGCGTCCCCTCCTCGCACACCGCGACGAAGAGCTGGAGCGACGTCAGATCGATACGCCGGATGAGATTGTTGATTTGTCGCATCAGTCCTTCAATTCCCGTGGGCCATGAGCGATCCTCCCGACGATCTCCGCCCCCCGCGCAGCCAGTGCGCGGCACTACCGTAAGTAAGCCTGACCCACCACACCCCGGTCAAGGTCGAAAGAGACCGTAAATCCCTCCTGGGCGTGAGTGATCTTCGATGTCCGATGTCTCGCCGTAGCGGCCGGCGGACCTTCGTCGAACGCGAAGGGTGCCTTGCCTAAAAAGCGTTGGCGCTCTCCGGCAGGGCTCATCATCCTGCCGCCACCTGGGAGTCAGTGAGACGGACTATGGCCGGAATCTCCGAAAGACATGACCTCGCAATCTCGCGGCCGCTCGGGCCTGCGCCGGAGGCGCTCGGCCCCGGCGCGTCAACGACGACCGTGTCCAGGACACACAATATTGTCGGCGTAGCGCTGGCGGCGATCGGGGCGGTGGCGTTTTCCCTTCGCGCGATATTCGTCAAGCTCGCCTATGAGGACATGAGCGATCCTGTGACGCTGCTGGCCCTGAGAATGATCTTCTCACTGCCCTTCTTCGTCATTGCGGTTGTCCTGTATCGGGGGCCTTCCGGCGGCCGGACGCTTCCGTCAATCACCGCACACGACGCGATGGCGCTCGCCGCCCTGGGCTTCGTCGGCTACTATCTGTCAAGCTTCCTCGACATGATCGGGCTGCAATATGTCGCCGCCGGCGTCGGCCGGCTGATCCTGTTCGTGTATCCGACCATCGTGGTGGTGATCTCCTCGGTCGTCCTCAGGAAGCCGATTACCCGGCGCGAGCTGATCGCGCTGGCGATTACATATATCGGTGTCGCGCTGGTTCTTTCGGGGCAGCTCGACAAGAGCAGTGAAAATTTCTGGCTCGGTGCGCTGCTCGTCATGCTGAGCGCGGTGAGTTTCTCGGTCTATCTCGTTGGAAGCGGCGAAGTCGTGCCGAGGCTCGGTTCGATACGCTTCACGGCCTATGCCACGACCACGGCCAGCGTGTATTGCATCGTTCAGTTCATGGCACTCCGCCCGCTGAGCGCGCTCGTGCTGCCCACCCGGGTCTACCTGCTCGCCCTCTGCATGGCGCTGTTCAGTACCGTGATGCCGGTCTTCATGATGGCCGAGGCGCTGCGCCGGATCGGCGCAAGCCGCGTCGCGATGATCAGCGCCCTCGGCCCTGTGGCCACCGTCGTTTCAGGATATCTAGGGCTGGACGAGAGGATGTCGCCGATTCAGTCGGCCGGCGGCCTGCTGGTCGTGATCGGCGTGCTC
Source organism: Bradyrhizobium sp. SZCCHNRI2009 (assembly GCF_032485115.1). Taxonomy (NCBI): domain Bacteria; kingdom Pseudomonadati; phylum Pseudomonadota; class Alphaproteobacteria; order Hyphomicrobiales; family Nitrobacteraceae; genus Bradyrhizobium; species Bradyrhizobium sp. SZCCHNRI2009. Next base: position 3,151 of record NZ_JAUEUH010000001.1, on the reverse strand, counting down.
ATCGTTGCCGCCCAGGCCCGTGCCATGGACAGGAAATAGCCGATCATCCGGCAAGGGCCGCGGCAGATGCTGCTCAGGGGATGAGAAGCGTCTTTCCGACCGTCTTGCGGCTGTGAAGATCACGGTGCGCCTGGGCCGCCTCCATCAAGGGAAGGGTCTGGCTGATCCTCGGCTTGATGGTTCCTCGCGAGACGGCAGCCATCAGCTCCGAAGCAGACGCCACGAGATCCTCGCGACGTGCGATGTACGTCCAAAGCGTCGGCCGCGTCAGGTATAGCGAGCCCTTTTCGGCGAGAATTCGCGTCTCGAAGGGCCCGATCGCCCCGGAGGATTGGCCGAACGAGACCAGCAGCCCGAACGGCTGAAGGCAATCCATCGAGCTCACGAAAGTATCGCGGCCAACCGAGTCGTAAACGACGCGTAGCTTCGCACCCTTGGTGAGGTCGCAGACACGCTCGACCAGATTCTCGCTCCGATACAGGATCGTATGGGTGCATCCGTTGGCGCGCGCGAGCTCGGCCTTCTCTTCCGTGCCTACGGTTCCAATGACGGTCGCACCGAGACTTGCCGCCCACTGGCAGAGAATGAGACCGACACCGCCGGCGGCAGCGTGCACCAGGATCGTGTCGCCGGGCTGCACGGAATAGGCGCGCCGAAGCAGATAGTGCGCGGTCATGCCCTGAAGCGCGATGGCGGCGGCTTGATGATCGGTGATGTCATCGGGCACCTTCACCAGCCGCTCAGCGGGAACGTTGCGCAGTCGGGCGTAGGCGCCCAGGCTTGCAATCGCGTAGACGACGCGATCTCCGGGCCGCAGACCGGCCACCCCTTCTCCGAGGCATTCGACGATCCCCGCGGCTTCGAAGCCGATGCCGCTGGGCAGCGGCGTCTTGTAGAGCCCGGTGCGGTAGTAAGTATCGACATAGTTCAGGCCGATGGCGGTCTGCCGCAATCTCACCTGGCCCGGCCCTGGCGGATCGAGCCTCGACTGCTCCACGGAGAGCACCTCCGGTCCCCCGGTTTGACGAATGAGGACGACCTCCGTGTCCTCGGCGAGCGCGTCGGTGCGGCCCGCAATCTTCGACGGCATCGCGGTCATCGGTACTCCCCTGTCCCGTACTGCAGATTCGTGTCGCCGCCAGGCCAGGCCTGCTGCGCCGACTGGCGCCGAAATCGTTCGCGCCAGCGGAGCAGCGCGGCCGGATTGCGGATGTGCAGCGGATCCCGCCCCTGGATCACGCGCATGACGTTCTCAACCGCGGTCGGCGCGAGCGAGGCGAACAGCTCCCGCGTACAGCCGACCGTATGCTCGGTGAGGATGACATTCTCCAGCCCGCGAAGCGGATGATCCACAGGGGGAGGCTCCGTCTCAAAGACGTCGATGGCCGCGCCAGCGATCCGTCCGGCGGAAAGCGCCTCCGCCAACGCCGCCTCGTCGACGATGCCGCCGCGCGAGGTGTTGATGACGCAGGCCTCGCGCTTCATGCGCGCGAACTCCGCAGCTCCGAGCAGCCCGCGCGTCTCGGCGGTCAGCGGCAAGTGAACGCTGACGACGTCGCTGCGCGCCAGCAGTTCGTCAAGCTCGACGAAACGCACGCCGGCGACCGGCGTCTCATCCGGATGTCTGTCATAAGCCAGAATCTCGGTGCCCCAGCCTTGCAACCGTCGCGTGACGGAGCGCGCGATGCGGCCGAACCCGATCAGCCCGATGGTCTTGCCGGACACCATACGCGCCGACAGTTCATCCGCCCGCGCACGGGCGAACCGCAACGCGAACTGGCGCTGCTTGCGCGGCAGGTCCAGCAGGAGAGCCGCAATGAGCATCACGGTTGCCTCCGCCAGGCTTTCGACGTTTTCGGCCGTCGCGCCGTTTGCGACGATGATGCCGCGATCGGTCGCCGCCGGCAGATCGATCGAATCCGTGCCTATCGAGGCAAAGACAACAGCGTGTAGCCGAGGCGCGACCTCGAGCATCGCCGCGTCGATGATGGTCCGCGAGCTGATCAGGAGCACTGATGCCGCCTCGAAGTATCGTCGGGCGGTCGAAAGCGCGTAGCGCGTGCGGTGTGGCGGCGGTTCGGCGTGGCCGCGGATAACATTGCAACCTGCCGCTCCCAAGGCTGCGGCCGCGTGGTCCAAGGTGTCGCCGAGAACCCGGTCGCTGCCGACGAACACCGTGGCGCCAGCTACTCGGGCTTGCGCCGGCTCAGACAACACGACGGACACGCGAGTCGTCTCCACGAATGGCAAAATCGACCGCGGCACCGACAAACGCCTCCAGCGCCTCCTCGCTCATCCATGCCATGTGCGGCGACAGCAGGACGTTGTCGGTCTGGAGCCAGGGCGATCCCGGTCCGATCGGCTCATCCTCAAAAACGTCGAGTGCCGCACCGGCGATCCGACGCGCGTTCAACGCCTGCCGCAATGCTTCCCCATCCACGAGACCGGCGCGGGCGGTGTTGATCAGAAACGCCGTGGGTCGCATCAGATCGATCAATCGCGCATCGAACAGGCCTTTGGTCGTCGGGCTCAATCTCATATGCAGACTGATCACGTCACTGCTGGCTGCGAGCTCGTCCAGCTCTGTTCGCCGGACACCTAGTTCCGCGGCTCGTCCATCCGTCAGCGACGGACTCCAGGCGACAACCCGCGCGGAGAACGCCTTACACAGTTCAGCGACACGGCCGCCGACGCGGCCCAGCCCGACGATACCGACCGTCTTGCCGAACAGCCCTCGGCCGAAGCTCGCATGCCATCGTCCGGATCTCAGCTCCAGGCACCCATCCGTCATCCGCCTGCCAATGGCGAGCGCCAGCGCGATCGTGTACTCGGCAACCGAGGCTGACGCCAGCCCGGGGGTCTCGTACACCGCCATGTTCCTGCGTCCGGCCGCATCGAGATCGACGCTCGCGCCGATCGGGCCCGCCACAATGATCCGCTTGGCCGACGACGCCTCGAGCACCCCGGCAGACAGCGGGCGCGCCGAGAAGAACTGGAGCACCGTTGTCACGTCGCCGATCCGCCGTGCCAGCGCATCGGCGTCCTCCGGACGGTCGTGATGTATGAGCACGCCGGTGTTCAGCCCGGAGACATAGCTTACACCTGTTCGGGGACATAGTTGACAGTTTTGGGGTCGCGCAGATCAATCGCT